>NZ_JBNMQT010000070.1:0-201 GCF_050205645.1 Mycobacterium heidelbergense | reverse complement strand
GTGTCGAGGAAGTCGGTGTAGAGCTGCCGATGAGCGGCCATCGCGCCCAGCAGTTCCTTGAACATCACCGGATGAGCACCCACGGTGGTCAGGAAGTCGGTGTAGAGCTGCCGATGAGCGGCCATCGCGCCCAGCAGTTCCTTGAACATCACCGGATGAGCACCCACGGTGGTCAGGAAGTCGGTGTAGAGCTGCGGATGA
>NZ_JBNMQT010000069.1:0-224 GCF_050205645.1 Mycobacterium heidelbergense | reverse complement strand
CCATGGTGTCCAGCAGCCCCGTCAGCAATGTCGGATGAGCGGCCAGCCCGTGCAGGAAGGTGTCGTAGAGCGGCCGGTTATCGGCCATGGTGTCCAGCAGCCCCGTCAGCAGCGTCGGATGAGCGGCCAGCCCGTGCAGGAAGGTGTCGTAGAGCGGCCGGTTATCGGCCATGGTGTCCAGCAGCCCCGTCAGCAATGTCGGATGAGCGGCCAGCCCGTGCAGG
>NZ_JBNMQT010000068.1:0-303 GCF_050205645.1 Mycobacterium heidelbergense | reverse complement strand
CAACGTCGCGCTCACCCGTGACAAGCGGGCGAACTCCACGGATGCGAAACCGGTTGCACATCGGCAACATCGGGAGCAAAGGATCGCATCGTCCGCAAGGCACCCTTGCGTCACAGCCGTAACACGGTAGGTTCGTCGCCATGGATCAGGTGGACCCGAACTCGACACGTCGCAAAGCACTGTGGGCGACGCTGGCGATCGCCACGGTGACCAGTGCCAGCGCCGTCACCATCGCGTTACCGCCGACGTCGCACGCCGATCCCGAGACCCCGACGCCGGTCCCGGCAACCACGACCGCCGCAC
>NZ_JBNMQT010000067.1:0-460 GCF_050205645.1 Mycobacterium heidelbergense | reverse complement strand
GCTGGGGCCTTGGGGCACGCCTCCAACGAATTTGAGTGTTCCTCCGCACCCGTCGGGAAGGTAGTAGGTGACGTCGGGGTGGCTGGCGGACAGGGTGGCGAGTTGGTTGAGCGAGATGGGTTTCCAGGTGTGGTCGATGTTTTGCAGTGGCGGCAATCCGCCGAAGTCACAGCCGGGCACGAGCGAGGTATTGCGTTGGTATTCGTAGATGTTTTGCACCCAGCGTTGTTCGTGCCATTGGCCGTGGTCGAACGCCATGCGGGTGTTGGTGGTGGCTTGGGTGCCGGCGAGTTTGAAGCGGTATTCCTCTTGGCCGTTGACGACGGGGGGATCGATGTCACTGATCCATGACTTGCCCGGGGTGTACATGCCGGTGGTTGGGCCGACTTTGAGGGGGGTGCCGTCGGGGTAGGGCCGGTATTCGGGTTTGAGGGGTGGCGGTTGAGCGCCGGTGTAGGGC
>NZ_JBNMQT010000066.1:0-463 GCF_050205645.1 Mycobacterium heidelbergense | reverse complement strand
GAGCGGCCTGCCCACGGCAAGCCTGTCCTCGGCCACCAAAATCGGCGGGCTGTCGGTCCCACAAAGCTGGGCCAGCGCGACCGGCGCCGAAGAACAAGCCGCCACCAAACTGGTCAGCACCCAATTACTCAACCCCGATAGCGCCAACGCCGCGGGAACCAACGCCGCCATGCGCGGCGTGCCCCTCGTCGGCGGACGCGGCGCCCAACGCACCGGCAACCTCGGCGTGCGCTACGGCTTCCGCTACAACGTACTCACCCGACCACCATCGGCAGGATAAGAAATGCCGGTGACTAGCAACCACATCCCGAAGGCCTTGCGCCGGAAGGTCATTGAGGAGGAAACAGGTGTCGATTGATTTTGGTGCGTTGCCGCCGGAGGTTAATTCTGCGCGGTTGTATGCCGGTGCGGGGTCGACGTCGTTGACGACGGCGGCCTCGGCGTGGAATGCCCTTGCCGCGGA
>NZ_JBNMQT010000065.1:0-480 GCF_050205645.1 Mycobacterium heidelbergense | reverse complement strand
GGCATGTCGCAGCTGCGCGGGTGGCTGACCCCCGAGCTGCGCGCCACCCTCGAAGCCGTGTTGGCGAAACTGGCCGCGCCCGGCATGTGCAACCCCGACGATCAAACCCCTTGTGTGGACAGCACTCCCATACAAGAAGCCATCGACAACGACGTCCGCTCGGCTGCCCAGCGCAACCATGATGGGCTCAATGCCGCCCTGCGCGCGCTACTGGCGTCGGGAAAACTCGGCCAGCACAACGGACTACCGGCCTCCATCATCGTCACCACTACCCTGGCCGAGCTCGAAGCCGCCGCCGGGCGCGGACTCACCGGTGGAGGCAGCATCCTGCCCATGAGCGATGTGATCCGCCTGTCCCGCCACGCCCGGCACTACCTGGCGATCTTCGACAAAGGCAAGACCCTGGCGCTGTATCACACGAAACGCCTGGCCTCCCCCGCACAACGAATCGTGCTGTACGCCAAGGATCGTGGCTGCACG
>NZ_JBNMQT010000064.1:0-543 GCF_050205645.1 Mycobacterium heidelbergense | reverse complement strand
CCCACTCCAGCCGGCACCGGCGATGTTCTGCGAGGACGCCCACATCTTGCGCGCCTCATCGGCCACCGTCTGAGCGTGCATCTCAAAGCGGCCCGCCATAGCCCGCATCGCGTGCGGGTCAGTCATAAATCGAGTGGCCATAATTAAGCTCTCCTTAAAGCGTGGGTGATTTATATTTCAGCGTTGCTGTGTGGCCAGTCTATTGGCCTGTTCTCACGCCCGGCAACGGTCGGCGCAAGCAATTTTCCCTCAATTTTTTCCCCTGCTGTGACGAATGCGGCATCAGCGTCGGCGGAGCACTTTGACGGGTTTTCCATATCGCGGTGTGCCGTCAGCGTCGCTGCCGCGGCCGTGCATGCCCGCGGCCATCGGCGTGCCGCCATACATTCCTGAGCCGCCGGAGGCGGTGGCTGGGGCCGCCGCCGCCGAGGTGCCGCCGCCGCCCGAGGCGGCCACCGGGGTGACCGCCCGCGCGGTACTGGCCGATTCCGTGCCGGCGCCCCCGGCCGTCCAGGTTGCCGGCACCGATAACCCGCCCAGTGA
>NZ_JBNMQT010000063.1:0-660 GCF_050205645.1 Mycobacterium heidelbergense | reverse complement strand
GGCCACACCGGCGCCCGCGACATAGAACTCACCAAGTACACCCACGGGCACCGGAGACAACCCCGCATCAAGCACAAACACCCGCATATTGCCCAACGGCACACCAATCGGCACCGATGCGCCTTCGAATCCATCGGTCGTTGGGATGGCGTATGTCGTTGCACAGACGGTGATTTCGGTGGGCCCATAGGCGTTGATCATCGCCAACTCCGGATGCCCTTTCCGCAACTTGTTGACCGCCGCGGGCGAAAGCGCGCCGCCGCCGGTTTCGAGCAGTTCCAGCCGATCCAGGCAATCCGGATCTTCTGCTGCCAGTTGGTGGAAAAGGGCCGTGGGCACGAACATCGATGTCACGCCGCGTTCGGCGATGAGCTGCCGGAGGGACGCCACATCCGGTTGGCGCGCCAACACCACCAGGGCGCCGCCGCGGAGGAGGGCTGGCCAAATTTCACACGCCGAACTGTCGAACCCTGGCGACATGATCATCGACATCCGTGCCCTTGCACGGTCTTCCGGCCAGTGGTGCCACGCCATATTGATCACACCGTGGTGGGTGATGGCGACGGCTTTGGGTCGTCCGGTGGAGCCGGAGGTGTACATGATGTAGGCGAGGTTGTCCGGTGTGGGCTTGTGGTGGTGTTGGGGGGTGTCGTGTGGGGT
>NZ_JBNMQT010000062.1:0-687 GCF_050205645.1 Mycobacterium heidelbergense | reverse complement strand
GGCGGCGTACCCGCCTCCGGAGTCGGCGGCCCCGTGCGCGGCGCCGGCGCAGGCCCACGCTACGGCTTCAAACCCACCGTCATGGCCCGCCCCCTCTCCGCCGGCTAAACCACACCCCGAAGGCGCGCCCCCGCATACGCGCGGCCGGCGCGCCTTCGGGCGTCCGGGTGCGAAAGACGTGGCGCGGGCGGGCTTTAGCTGCGGCCGGATTTTTATCCCGGGTCGAGGCATTCACCCCCTCGACGCGCCGCCGCAACGGCCGGTGGAGCCGCGGGCGCATCCCGCCGATCGCGGATGCTGTCGGATGTTGTCGCAGGTGATGGGCGCGTCTGTCGGGAGGCCGTAGGCGTATGGGCGCGGCCTACGTCCGCCTCGAGGTCCGCCGGGTTAGTGTGGCGGTTCCGCGGCGGGTCGCTGCGGCGGCGAGGGCAGGGGAGTCCTCCCGATTAGCCTCACTCAAAAGCAACTTTGGTGAAGGTCGTCATGCGGGGGCGATGCGTGAGTAAACCCATGCCGTTCGGGCTCGGTGGTTCATAGGTGTTCGACTTCGGCGCATTACCACCGGAGGTCAACTCGGGTCTGATGTATGCGGGTCCCGGCTCGGGGCCGATGTTGGCGGCGGCTGCTGCGTGGGATGAGTTGGCCGCGGAGTTGGCCGCGGCGGCCAGTGGCTATGGGTCGGTGGTG
>NZ_JBNMQT010000061.1:0-690 GCF_050205645.1 Mycobacterium heidelbergense | reverse complement strand
GGCCACACCGGCGCCCGCGACATAGAACTCACCAAGTACACCCACGGGCACCGGAGACAACCCCGCATCAAGCACAAACACCCGCATATTGCCCAACGGCACACCAATCGGGGACGGTTTGTGTCCGGCGTGCTGGGTGGTCAGCTCCAAATACGTTAAGTGCACAGTGGTTTCGGTGGTGCCGTACATGTTGATCAAGGCCGGTGCGTGCGGGCGTTCATCCGGATACCAGCCTCGCAGCCGAGATGTATCCAATGCCTCCCCGGCGAACACCACCGCTCGTAAAGCGGAACTCTTTGCGGTAGAAGAGTATTCGGGCTCCGCGCGCATCAGCTCGTAGAATGCCGACGGAGTGTGGCTGAGTACCGTAATACGCTTCTGAAGTAGTAGTTGCCACATTTTCAGCGGCGACCGCACCGTATCCCATGGCACCACCACCAGCCGTGCGCCGTGAAGCAGTGCTCCCCACAACTCCCACACCGAGACGTCGAAGGCCGGTGAATGACACCAAGCCCAGACATCGGTGGGCGGGAAACCGATCCACTTCTTAAGGCCCGCAAACAATGCCACCACGTTGCGTTGGGTGATGGCGACGGCTTTGGGTCGTCCGGTGGAGCCGGAGGTGTACATGATGTAGGCGAGGTTGTCCGGTGTGGGCTTGTGGTGGTGTTGGGGGGTGTCGTGTGGGGT
>NZ_JBNMQT010000060.1:0-808 GCF_050205645.1 Mycobacterium heidelbergense | reverse complement strand
TCACTTGCGCCACTTTAGTTTCAGGAGTTGCAACGCGGCGTTTTTTGTCGGTGGGCTTGGCTAGTTTCGCGGTATGAGTTCGGGCGGGGTTGTCGATCGTGACGCGATTACGGCTGCGTTCGATGCCGCCGAGGCCGCGCTCGACGGTGTGGCCGGGCTGGAGTGTGATGCCCTGACCACGGCGGAGTGGCTCGAGTGGTTGGAGCGCTGCGAGCGGTTACGCCGGCGGATACCCGCGCTCGAGCATGAACCCATCAACCACCTGGCCCGCCAAGCCACTCCAGAAGAATTGGGCGGCAAGCTCTCGCACGCGATCGCCGAACGAACGCTGATCAGCCGCGCCGAAGCATCGCGGCGCATCAACGAGGCCGCCGATCTGGGGCCGCGGCGAGCCGTGACCGGCGAACCGCTGGAGCCGGTGTTGGCTTCGACAGCCGCCGCGCAGCGCGAGGGCACGCTCGGTTCTGGCCAGGTAGCGGTGATCCGCCGGTTTGTCCACCAGCTGCCCGGCTGGATCGACCACGGCACCCGCGAGCAAGTCGAAGCCAAGCTGGCCGAACAGGGCACCCAGTTTCGTCCCGAACAACTCAGCGCGCTGGCCGACACCTTGGCCGATTGCCTCAACCCCGACGGCACCTACACCGACGAGGACCGTGCGCGGCGCCGCGGCCTGACCCTAGGCAACCAACAAGCCGACGGCATGTCGCAGCTGCGCGGGTGGCTGACCCCCGAGCTGCGCGCCACCCTCGAAGCCGTGTTGGCGAAACTGGCCGCGCCCGGCATGTGCAACCCCGACGATCAAACCCCT
>NZ_JBNMQT010000059.1:0-883 GCF_050205645.1 Mycobacterium heidelbergense | reverse complement strand
TGACCCGCACAGCGGCTGGCATACGCCATCCCGAGATCGGCCACCAGTGGAGTGATCGACCAGCCATCGGCGGCAATATGGTGCACCACCGCCACCAACACATGCTCGTCGTCGCTGAGACGGAAAAGCCGTGCCCGCAACGGAATCTCGCCGGCCAAATCGAAACTATGCCCCGCCACCTCCCCGATGGCATGATGAATTGCATCCGGCGGCCAGCCCGTGGCGTCCACCACCTGCCAACCGAAGTCGGCCGGCTCGGCGGGCAGCACCACCTGCGCCGGAACCCCATCGGCGGCCACAAACAGGGTCCGCAGGCTCTCGTGGCGACCCATCACATCGGCCAACGCCGCCCCCAACGCCTCGGCATCCAGGTTCCCGCGCAGTTGTAAGGCCACGGCCATGTTGTAAACCGGCGACGGGCCCTGCAACTGATCGATAAACCACAACCGGTTCTGGGCAAACGACAACGGCACCACCGCCGGACGGGCCACCGCCACCAACGGCTCCAACCCACCCCCACCGGCACCGATACGAGGCGCCAGCAACGCGACGGTGGGCGCCTCAAACAGATCACGCACCGAAAGCCCCGCACCCACACCAGAATTCACCGCCGCGACCAACCGCATCGCCGACAACGAATCCCCACCCAAATCAAAGAACGAATCATCCACCCCAACCCGGGGCACACCGAGCACCTGGGCATAAATCCCGGCCAGAATCTCCTCGGCCGGAGTGGCCGGGGCCCGATACCGCTCGGCGCCGTAGTCGGGTACGGGTAGGGCGCGGGTGTCGAGCTTGCCGTTGACGGTCAGGGGTAGTGCGTCGAGGACGACGATGGCGGCGGGCACCATGTAGGCGGGTAGGCGTTCGGCCAGTGCGGTGC
>NZ_JBNMQT010000058.1:0-1067 GCF_050205645.1 Mycobacterium heidelbergense | reverse complement strand
CACCCCCACCTGCTCGCGAAAGTTCCGCCGACCCTGAACGACCCACCCGCGGACACGGCGACAGCTCGGCACCGAACCTCCGCTAAGCCTCAGCCCAGCACCGTCAGTCCAATCGAACCTGCTCAGATCCCTTTAGGTGCAACACATCCGTGCCACCGCCTCAAATGCAACCGTGAGGCCGGCCGACAACCAATGTTGTTGTTCAACGGGACTCAGCGAAATCCCCGCCGCATCCCCGGCATCGAAGTGCCGTCGACCGGCCCACCTAGGCCCCAGCAGCGCCCACAACCAGCTTTTCCTAGCTGGCCACCCCGGGCAGGCCTCCCGACGCAAAACACCGCCGCCGCAAGCATCTTTGTGCCCGCGACCGTAGCGGGAGGATGACGGGCAGGTTAACTTTGACCCATGAGTGCTACCGACTTCGTAACGGGAGTTGAACGGCTGCTGACGCGTGCGCACGACTTGTTCCCCACCGGCGGCGGCAACGACCTATCGTTGAGTCCGGGTACAGCCTCGACACCCACAGCGCCCTCCGGCATCAGCGCCTTAGCCGACGGCGCCCACACGGCCACCGACCGCTACCAGCAAGCCCACACCCGGGTACAGGGCCTCGACGATGAAACCACCCGGGCCGCTAACCAAGCAGCCGCCATCGGAGCCCAAGGCCGCGCTGGCTCAGGTGCCATCCTCAACCAAGCCCGCTCTCAAGCTGCGGCCCTGTTGCCGATGGCCAAAACCCCCGCCGGCTCCCAACTGCTGGTGGCCGCAATGGATCAAAACCTGGCCGCCATGCAAAGCCAGATCAACACCACCACCACGCAATACAAAACCGCGGCAGCCCGGCTCACCACCACGGCCGCCGACTACCGCCACATCGTGCCCCAAGACCAACCAAACTCCCCAGACGACGACCCCACCACACCGGGCAAACACGACCCAACCATCCGTGCCGCCAACTGGCAGCCTGGCGACCCACTGCCCCCGCAACCCCCACTGCGCGGGCAACCGCCCGACCCCGCCGACGCCCGCATTGGCGACCCACGATTCGGTCAATGGGAAGACCTCCC
>NZ_JBNMQT010000057.1:0-1174 GCF_050205645.1 Mycobacterium heidelbergense | reverse complement strand
CAAGTGCGCCAACCGATTCGCCGCCTCATCCAACTCCCGATACGTCAACGTGCGACCCTCGAAGCTGACCGCCACCGCCCCCGGCGCCCGAACCACGCGCTCGGCAAACAACACCGGAACTGACATCGGTGTGCTCGTCGGCGCGGTCAACACGGCCCGATTGCCCCACGCATCCAGGCGGGCGCGCTCGCCGGCGTCGAGCACATCCATCGACGACAACCGGCGGGTCGAGTCGGCGGTCATCACCTCCAGCACATGGCGCAGCCGCTCGATGAGTGACCGGATGCTGGCCGCGTCGAACACATCGGTGCGGAATTCGACCGCCCCACCGATCCCGGCGGGCTCACCATCCTCGGTCCAGCGTTCGGCCAACGACAACGAAAAATCGGTTCGCGCGGTGTGGATGTCCACCGGCAACTGGGAAACCTCCAGATCACCCAACGCCAACCCGGTCGCCGAATCGTTGGACTGCCAGGCCAGCATCACCTGCACCAGCGGATGATGGCCCAGCGATCGGATCGGATTGAGCCGCTCCACCAGCACCTCAAACGGCACGTCCTGATGCTCGTAAGCGGCCAAGCTGCGCCGGCGCACCTGCGCGAGCAACTCGGCCACACTGGGATCGCCGGCCAGATCGACGCGCAACACCAGTGTGTTGACGAAGAAGCCCACCAGGCCATCCAGCGCCGGGTCACGCCGCCCCGCAATCGGGAAACCAACGGCCACATCCCGACTCGCGGCAAGCTTGCCCAACAACACCGCCAGGGCCGCCTGCACCACCATAAAACTGGTCGCATTGTGCTCCCGAGCCAGCCGAGCCACCCGCCGCTGCAACCCGGTCGGCCACTCCAGGGCCACGCTGGCGCCTCGCTGATCGGCCACCAGCGGATAGGGCCGATCCGTTGGCAAGGCGAGCCGCTCGGGCATCCCGGCCAACGCCCGCTCCCAGTAGGCCAGCTGGGCGGCAATCAGGCTGTCGTCGTCATCGAGGTCACCGAATTGGGCGCGCTGCCACAGCGTGTAGTCGACATACTGCACCGCCAATGGCGCCCACCCCGGGGCCTGACCCGCACAGCGGCTGGCATACGCCATCCCGAGATCGGCCACCAGTGGAGTGATCGACCAGCCATCGGCGGCAATATGGTGCACCACCGCCACCAACACATGCTCGTCG
>NZ_JBNMQT010000056.1:0-1230 GCF_050205645.1 Mycobacterium heidelbergense | reverse complement strand
TTGGCAAGCCGCGGGACATTGTGGGAGCACGGCGAATTCGGGTCGGCGTTCGCGGGGGGCGCGCACGGTTATCTGGCTGCGAAAGGTCAACTGTTCCAAAGCGCTCAGAATCTGGCCACCACGCTGGGCGAGTTTTCCTCGGCCATGTCGCAAGCGGCCGACGCGTGGACCACAGCGGAGGGCAAATGAGCAATGAGCATGCAGGGGAACGCCTGTCCACGATGATCGACGGCTTCGCCGAGCACCTCGAGCGGGTCAAGCAAGCGCAGGAGCAGCGTGCCCAGGTCGTAGTCGAAGCCCACGCCGCCGACGACCGTGTCACGGTGCACGTGAATGCCGACGGCGCACTGGTGGACCTGCGTTTCGCCGACGACATCGTCCAACTCGACTACGACGAGATCGCTGCGGCCGTGTTGACGGCCGCTCGGGAAGCAGCGGTCACCGCGGCCGACCGGGTGCGCAAGCTGATCGCGCCGGTGCAGCAGCGCCCGAGCGCCATCCCTACCATCGCTGAGTTGACCGCCGACATCCCGGAACTGCGTGCGCTGCTGGCGCGTTCCTAGCCGACCGTGGGGCTGTACCTTCCGCCGGAACTGGACTGGGTGGACTATCTGGCGGGCAATCCCTGGCCCGACGAGGACGAGGACGACTACTGGGGCATCGCCGATGACTGGTCTGGCGCGCGCGACCAGATACTTGCGCTGCTGCCAGACGGATCCGCCCAACCGAATCTGGGCACCACGACGCTAGCGATGCAGCAGGCCTACCCCGATGGCGCGGGCGGCGACGCCATGCGCAGGGCACTGTCCGGACTGGCCACTGGCGACGGTTCGCTCGAGGACCTGGCCGGGCAAATGCAGCTGGTGATTGATGCCGCCAACAGCACCGGCGCCAAGATCCGCGAACTCAAGGTGATGATCCTGGAATCGCTGGTGCTGCTGGCCTGGGAGCTGACGACGGCGGCCCTGTATCCCCCTACCGCACCGGCGGCCGAGGCCGAGGAAATCGGCAGGACCCGGATCTATCTGCAGTGGCTGCTGGCCAAGGCACGCCTGGAAATCGAGCAGATCTGCCAGCCGCTGCTGGATGTCTTTTGCGCCGGCGGGCGGTTGGTCTCCCGCTTCGTCGACCCGGTAACCAATGCCGTCGAACGTCTCGGTGGGGCCCTCGACGACGCGGTCGAAGACGCGGCCGGCGAAACCGTGGCGGCGGCCGTGTCGTACTTCCCGA
>NZ_JBNMQT010000055.1:0-1307 GCF_050205645.1 Mycobacterium heidelbergense | reverse complement strand
CCAGCATCCTGGCCCGCGACGGCGCCCAACAATCCGCCCACAGCCTCGCCGCCGCCGACAGCGACCCCTTCACCCGGCTGCAGCGCGCCGCCGCCATGTACAGCGACGCGCTCACCGCAGCCGCCGAACACCACGCCGGCCCGACCATCATGGCCCGCATCGACAGCGCCGCCGCAGCACTGCGCCACCACCTCACCGACGCCCAAGCCTGGCCTGTCCTGCGCCGCCACCTCGCCCTGCTGGCCATCGAAGGACACGACCCCATCGAGGCCCTGCACGCGGCCGCGGCAACCGGACTCGGCGACGCCCACGACCCCGCCGCCGTCCTGGACTGGCGCCTGGCCGCCCCCACCGGCACTGCCGCAACAGACCCCGGACCGCTGCACTGGCTACCCGCCATCCCCGACGTCCTCACCGCCGACCCGCCCTGGGCGGCCTACCTACAACAGCGCGCCAACCTTGTGCGCGACCTCGCCGACCGCATCCGCGCCGCCGCGCGCAGCTGGGATAGCGCCACCGCCCCCGCCTGGGCGCGGCCCCTGCTCGACGACCACCCTAACCTGCTGGCCGAAATCGCCGTCTTCCGCGCCGCCCACCACGTCGACGACGCCGACACCCGCATCACCGGGCCCGACCAGCACGCCAACCGCTCCGCTGTCGTCCAACAAGCCATCCACTCCCGCCTCGACGCCGCACTTACCCGCGCCGGCGCCGACACCGCCCGCTGGCGCGGGCTCGCCGCCACCATCGACCCGCACATCACCGACGACCCGTTCTGGCCGCGCCTGGCCACCCACCTCGACGACGCCGCCCGTGTGGGCGCCGATATCGCCGCCCTACTGCACCACGCCGCCACCGAGCATGGCCCGCTGCCCGCCGAAATGCCCGCCGCCGCCCTGTGGTGGCGACTGGCCAGCACCCTGGCACCGCCCTCCCTGGAAGCCACCGACACCAAACTGCGACCCCCCTGGACCGCCGAGTTACACCACCTGCTCGGCACCCGCATCGCCGAAGCCGTCATCACCGACCCCGCCTGGCCCGGCCTGGTCGCCGCCGTCACCGCCTCCGACTGGCCTCCCCGCGATCTGCTCGCAGCGGCCGCAGAACACCTGCGCGACATCGCCGCCACCCAAACCATCCGGCCCGACCAATACGCCCGCCTGCTCACCTACCGCGTCGAACTACTCACCCACCACGCCGCCACCATCGACCCCGACGTCCCCCACCCCGCCGACCAAGCCGAAACACCAACCGGCCAACAACAATTCGACCTCGACGCCCACAGCATCCCTGACCAGGATTTGCAC
>NZ_JBNMQT010000054.1:0-1560 GCF_050205645.1 Mycobacterium heidelbergense | reverse complement strand
CTCTCGGCAACCCGACTCGTCGCACGCATCCGCACCGAACTCGGCATCGACATCCCCATCCGAGCAATCTTCGACGCCCCCACCGTCACCCAACTAGCCCAATGGATCGCCACGCATGCCGGCAACCAGATGCGGCCGCCCCTGATGCCGCGGCAGCGGCCGCCGCGATTGCCGTTGTCTTTCGCACAGACCCGACTGTGGTTCATCTACAAATACGAAGGTCCCTCGGCGACCTACAACATCCCGTTGGCGATCCGGTTCACCGGCGGGCTGGATTCGGCGGCGTTGACCGCGGCGATCGGCGATGTAGTGACCCGCCACGAGAGCCTGCGCACGGTGTTCGCCGAGGCCGACGGAACCCCGTGGCAACGGATTCTGCCCGCCGAGACAGTGGCCCCGCCGGTCGTCGCCGACGAGGTATCCGACGGACAAGAATTGGCCGCAGCGGTGGCTGCAGCCGCCGAGCACCGGTTCGACCTGGCGACGGAGATCCCCATCCGGGCCACCCTCCTTCGGGTTTCGGCGACCGAGCATCTGGTGGTGTTGGTTATCCATCACATCGCCGGGGACGGGGCATCGGTTGTGCCGCTCGCGCGGGATTTGGCCGCGGCATACGCCGCGCGGCGCGCGGGGCGGCTTCCGACTTGGTCACCGCTGCCGGTCCAGTACGCGGACTACACCCTTTGGCAGCAAGAAGTCCTCGGCCGCGAGGACGACCCCGACAGCGTCCTGTCCCGTCAGTTGGCGTACTGGCGTCGTGAACTGTCGGGGGCGCCAGAACGGATCTCGTTGCCGTTCGACCGGCCTCGTCCACCGGAGCGGTCGTTTCGCGGGGAGATCGTGGCCTTCGCGATCGACCCGCCGCTGCGGAACCGGATCGAGCAACTGGCGCGCCAGACCGGGACGACCACGTCGATGGTGCTGCAGGCGGCGTTGTCAGTGCTGTTGCGCAAACTCGGCGCCGGTGACGACCTGACAATCGGAGGGCCGATCGCCGGGCGCACCGACGACGCACTGACCGACCTGATCGGGTTCTTCGCCAACACGTGGGTGCTGCGGGTGGCGACCTCGGGCAATCCGCCGTTCGGGCAGCTCCTGCAGCAGGTAGCCGGCAAGGCACTGGCCGCCTACGAAAACCAAGACGCCCCCTTCGAGCGGCTCGTCGACTCGCTCAACCTGTCCCGCTCGACCGCGAATCACCCGCTGTTTCAGGTGTCGCTGGCGCTGCAGAACAACCCGCTGCCGAAGGTCGAATTCCCCGGGCTCGGCGTCGACGTGCTTCCTGCTTCTACCCACACTGCGAAGTTCGACCTGTCCATCAATCTCTTCGAACTTCCGCCCACGCCGGGAGAACCACAACCGATCCCGGGAACCATCGAGTACGCCACCGACCTTTTCAACCACGAGACCGTCGAAAAGTTCGCCAATTACTACCTACGCGTCCTTGACGCGGTGTCGGTTGATCCGGAGCGGCGGATCGATCAGATCGAGATCATCGATGCGGTCGAACGCGACCAGGTCGTGAACCGGTGGAACGACACCGCCACCCCCATACCGCAA
>NZ_JBNMQT010000053.1:0-1665 GCF_050205645.1 Mycobacterium heidelbergense | reverse complement strand
ACCAGAGGCGGTGCGGGCGGGGCCACCTCGGGTGCGGGCGGCGGCGGCGCGGCCACCGCGGGCGGCGCCTGTGGCGCGGGGCTGGGCGCGGGCAACTGCGCCTCCGGCGGCGGGCTGGGTGCCTCGGCGGGCGCCTGCCGCACCGGGGTGTCAACGCTGACCCCCGGGTCGTGCCGCAGAACGGACGTCGGCGTGTCCGACGTCAGCGAAGCCAGCACCACCCCGGCCACGGCAACACCGACCGCCGTCAGCGCGCTGCCGGCCAGCAGCATGGGCCGGCGTCGCTGCCGTGGCTCGTGGTCGGCGATGTCGTCCAGGGCGCTGTAGGCCAGCGCATCGGCTCCCAACGCGGCGTTGCCGCTGACGTCGAGGTAGGTCGGGGCGAGCGCGCCGGGATTCAGCTCTCCGGTGCCCGGATCGAGCGCATAAGCCAGGGCGGCCGTCGACGACGCGAACAACGGCGCGTTCGCCGACGCCAGCGCCGCGCCGCGGGCCAGCGCCATGTCCGGCTCTTCCGGCGCGATCACGTCCAGCGCGGTCGCCGCGTCGAGCACGGTCTTGATTCCGACGATGTCGACCCCGCAGCCGACGATGAACACGCCGTCCGCCCGCGGCCCCGTTGGGTCCAGGCCGGCGACCATCGCCGCCAGCTCGGCCGCGACGGCGTGCCGGCGGCCGGGCTCCCCCGCTCCCGCCAGGGCCCGTCGATGCAGCTCGACGATCGAGCCGTCGGCAATCTCGACGACGGCCAGCGTCGCGGCGTCGCGTTCGACGAACAGCATCGCGATGCGCTCGTAGTCGATCGCAGAACCCACTGTCTGCGCCAAGGCGGCCGCGGCGAGCAGCGGGGAGACCAGCATGACGCCGCCGACGTCGCAGCGCGCGAGCGCATCGCGCAGCCCCGCGACCTCGACGGGGTCCGTCCAGGTGACCCCCGTCGATGCCAGCCGGTAGCCGCCCTCGGCGGCGCCTTCGCGGGTGCCGACGATGGCTCCGATCACCTGGTCCGCCACCCCGGAAGCCGCCGAGTCCGGTCCCGCATCCACCTCGAAGGCGTCCTCTTCGACGGTCACGCCGTCGCCGGCCTGCCCCTCGATGAGGATCATGCGGACCGTCGTGGGAGCCATCGACACCCCGAGAACGATCTCCAAAATTTGAGCCTCCAAGTCCTCCGCTGCCTCTCGAAGACGCATCTGCAAGACGGCATCTTCGAAAGGGCATTCAAAAGACAGCCCCTGGCCCGAATCGGGGCTTCTTCAACGCTACGCGCGTGCTGCTGCGCGCGCCGCTGGAGTTACTTGGCTCAAAGGGTCTTGCTAATAGCCGGGGCTCAGGAACGGGTTCTGGGCGCCGCCGCCACCCGAATAGTCCGGGTACTGCTGCGGGTACTGGGGATATTGCGGGGCCTGCGGGGTCTGCGGCGCCTGATTCGCCGGAACCGGCACCGGGATGGGCACCGGTAGCAGCGGAACGTGGATCCACTCCGTCGTCATCGGCACCGTCGTGGTCGTCGTGGTCGTCGTCGTAGGCGGAGGCGGCGTCGTTGTCGTCGTCGTAGGCGGCGGAGGCGTGGTCGTGATGGCCGTGGTGGTCGGCGGCTGGGTCGACGTCGGCGGGGGCGGCGGACGATGCGTCGTGACGACCGGAGGCTGCGTCGTCACGACC
>NZ_JBNMQT010000052.1:0-2126 GCF_050205645.1 Mycobacterium heidelbergense | reverse complement strand
GTCGAATGCTGCAAGCCCGGCGACACCCGCCGCGCCGACCGCGCCGACCGCTGCCGACTCGCCGCCGGCGCAGACTGTGCCGAGTGCCGCAGGCCCGCCTCCGCCAGCGCCAACCGCCACACCCGCACCGCCCGGCCCGACCGCCGAGCCGCTAAGCCCGACACCGGGTCCGCACGCCGGATCTGCGGAGGTCTCACCGGCGAGCAAGCTGGGCCCTGAACCAGCCGGAGCGCCGGCCGGGGGGCGTGTCGACACTACCGCCGCACACACCGAGCACGGCGTGCACGACACCACCGCCGAGCGAGCCGCGCCAGCACAGGCCGTCGGGCTCGACCGTGCGGCGCAAGCGGGAAGATCCGAGGTTGAAAGTCACGCAGCGGATCGTGAAGGCAGCGCAACGGCCGATCGAACACAGCAGCGGACGCCCGAGCCGGTCACCAAAGGCCAAGCCCCCAGCACCCGGCCCGACGCCGCGGCAGGCAACAAAGCCCGCCACGACGGTAACCTTCCGAATCCCGGTGAGCCAGAGTCACACCAAGGTGGGCGCGCCGGCCGTGACGACCACGACACCTCCCACCCAGGCACGGCCCGCGGCGAGCCAGGCGACTATCGCGGTAGGGCAGGCCATCACGATGAGCCAGACAACGGCCGTGGCGAGCGCGGTGAACCGGTGCCGGGAGACGATAGCCATGCTGGCGATCCCGCAGACCGAGCCGCCGGCGGGGACAAGAGCGAAGGGGTTTCGCCGCAGCGCCGCGACGAAGCAGGGCAGCAGCACCAACCGGAAGAGTCCGCGACGCAGCCCGCCAAGTCCGATGACCCACACACTGACAGCGACAACAACCACCCAATAACGCCTCGGTTACGAAATGCCGCCCTCCTCATGGGCGGAATCGGACAAGCATTCCATTCCGACCCGCTCGAGGCGGCCCTCGTCTTGGTGGCACATCATCCTTGGCTATTCGACAGGCTCCTCGACGGAATGGCCGCTCAGCCTTGGCTATTCGACATTTTCCTCGACCAGATGGCCAACCGTCCGGATCTGTTCAACCTGCTGCTGGGCGAGATGGCCGCTCATCCGCAGCTGTATGACGACTTCTTGAACACGGTGTCGGCTCATCCGGAGATGTTCAACATGTTGCTGGGCGCGATGGCCGCTCATCCGCAGCTGTATGACGACTTCTTGAACACGGTGGGCAACAACCCGGTGATGTTCAAGGAACTGCTGGGCGCGATGGCCGCTCATCCGCAGCTCTACACCGACTTCCTGACCACCGTGGGTGCTCATCCGGTGATGTTCAAGGAACTGCTGGGCGCGATGGCCGCTCATCGGCAGCTCTACACCGACTTCCTCGACACCGTGGGTGCTCATCCGGTGATGTTCAAGGAACTGCTGGGCGCGATGGCCGCTCATCGGCAGCTCTACACCGACTTCCTCGACACCGTGGGCAAGCATCCCGACATGTTCAAGTCACTGCTGGGCACGATGGCCGAGAAGCAAGGCGGGCAGCACCAGCTCTACACCGACTTCCTCGACACCATGGACAAAAACCCAGACATGTTCAAGTCACTGCTGGACACCATGGCCCATAAGCAAGGCGGGCAGCACCAGCTCTACACCGACTTCCTCGACACCATGGACAAAAACCCAGACATGTTCAAGTCACTGCTGGACACCATGGCCCATAAACAAGACGGCCAGCACCAGCTCTACACCGACTTCCTCGACACCATGGACAAAAACCCAGACATGTTCAAGTCACTGCTGGACACCATGGCCCATAAACAAGACGGCCAGCACCAGCTCTACAACAGCTTCCTCGACACCATGGGCCAGCATCCGGACATGTTCCACTCACTGCTGGACACCATGGCCCAAAATCCCGTGCTCTACAACGACTTCCTTGCCACGATGTCCGCCCACACAGAGATGTTTACGACCCTGCTGGACACCATGGCCGATAACCGGCCGCTCTACGACACCTTCCTGCACGGGCTGGCCGCTCATCCGACATTGCTGACGGGGCTGCTGGACACCATGGCCGATAACCGGCCGCTCTACGACACCTTCCTGCACGGGCTGGCCGCTCATCCGACATTGCTGACGGGGCTGCTGGACACCATGG
>NZ_JBNMQT010000051.1:0-2551 GCF_050205645.1 Mycobacterium heidelbergense | reverse complement strand
CCTGGCCGGGCAACACCAGCGCCGTCTTGCCCGCCCCGTCCGCCCGCCCCACCACGACGTCCGTGCCCGGCCGCCCGGCGGCCAATCCCGTCAACCCCGCGACGAACCGGCCGCGATCGCCACCGACCAGGACCGCGCGATGCTCGAAGACCGAGCGGGTCGTCGCCAACGACCACGCCACGTCGGCCACACCCACACATTCATCCGTTCGCACATGTTCGGCCAGCCGCCCGGCCTGATTCGCCAGCGCTTCGGCCGACCGAGCCGAAAGCACCCACGCCAGGGTGTCATCACGCTCGGCCGCAAGACTTTCCGGCGCCGCGGGAGGCTCCTCGATGATCACGTGCGCGTTCGTTCCGCCCATTCCGAACGACGACACTCCGGCCCGCTTCGGACCATCCCGCACCGGCCACGGCGTCAGCTCGGTGTTGACGTGCAGCCCGAGGCTTATCGGGTCGATGCCGGGGGCCGGGCTGGTGTAGTTGAGACTTGCCGGGATCACGGCGTTTTCGAGCGCCAGCACGGCCTTGAGGAGGCCGGCGATTCCGGCGGCGCTTCCGGCGTGGCCGATATTGGTCTTGACCGATCCCACGCCGACCGGGCGATCCCGGCGCTCGGCAAATATCTCACCCAACGCCCTGGCCTCGACCGGGTCACCGATTTCCGTTCCGGTGCCGTGGGCTTCGATGTAGTCGATGTCGTCACCGTCGAGTCCCGCGCTGCACAACGCGCGCCGGATGACGTCGGCTTGCGCGGAAACCGAAGGCACGGTCTGGCCGGCGGAACTGTGTCCGGAATTGCCCACGGCACTTCCCCGGATGACCGAGTGGATGCGGTTTCCGTCCTCGAGCGCCGCGGGCAGCGGCTTCAACAGCACCAGGGCGCCGCCTTCGCCCCGCACGTAGCCGTCCGCGCGTTCATCGAACGCGTAGGTGTGGCCCGACGGTGACAGCGCGCCGAATTCCGTTTCCAGCAGCGCCGTTTCGTCGGCCAGATTGAGGTGGATGCCGCCGGCGATCGCAAGCGGCGATTCGCCGGTGCGGAGGCTTTCGCATGCCAGGTGCACCGCGACCAGCGACGACGATTGACCGGAGTCGACGGTCATGCTGGGCCCCTGCAACCCGAAGGCATAGGAGATCCTGTTGGCGATCATCCCCCTGCTGATCCCGGCGAACGAATGATGATCGAGGTTGTCGAGGTTGTTCGGGGTTTCGCGAAGCGTCAGGACGGCATAGTCGTCGGTCATCGCTCCGACATAGATCGAAACCGGCTCGCCGCGCAGGGTTTCCGGCACCACGAAGGCGTCTTCGAACAGTTCCCACACCAATTCGAGTGCCAATCGCTGCCGGGGATCCATGGCGCGGGCCTCGCGTGGCGACAGGTTGAAGAAGTCCGCGTCGAATTCTGCTACGTCGCCCGGCAACTGGGTGGCTTCCCGGCCATCGCGAAGAAGGCGCCAGAAATCGCGTGGCCCGGCGGCGGAGGGGAACCGGCATGCCAGGCCGATGATCGCGACGTCCGTCATCGGGGGCCGACGTCCTCGTCGAGGATGGCGAAGAGTTCGCTGTCGGTGGCAGTCGCGATGTCATCGCCGTCGTCGATGTGGGTTTGGCTGGGGGCCGGTGCGGTCAGACCGGTCAGGATGGTTTGGATGCGGGCGGAGAGCTGGGCTTTCTCATGCGGGCTCCAGTCGGGTTGATCGACCAACGTTTGGAGCTCGCGGGCGATGTCGTTGAAACGAGCCAACCGGTCTGGTGCACCCTCGGGTGTGCCCGCCGTGATCGTCGCAAAGCTGAGCTGCTCGTCGACATGTTCGGCCAACGCCGCCGGAGTGGGGTGGTCGAAGATCAGAGCCGGCGAAAGGGTCAGCCCGGTCGCGGTTTTGAGCCGGTTGCGCAGCTCGACGGCGGTCAGCGAGTCAAATCCGAGGTCTTGGAACGGCAGCTGGGCATCGATGTCCGCGCTGGGGCGGCCCAAAACGGTTGCGGCGTTGGTGGACACCAATTCCACCAACTGGAGGTGACGCTGTTCGGCGCTGAGCCCCTGTAGCCGTGCGGCCAGCCCCGACGTCGACACGGCATTGTCGGTGTCGATGACGAGCCGGCGCCCTGGACGACTGACCAGCTCGCGAAGCAGCGGCGGCACTGCGCCGCTCGCGCCCAGCCCGGCCGCGTCGATGCGAGCCGCGACCAGCACGGGGCGCTCGGCGAGCATGGCTTCGTCGAAGAGTTGTAGGGCGTGTTCGGTGGATAGCGGTGCGAGCCCGGCTCGGGTCATGCGGGCCTTGTCACGCTCACCCAGGTGCTGGGTCATTCCGCTGGGCTGTTCCCACAACCCCCACGCCACCGACAACCCCGCCAAACCCCGCGCGCGCCGGTAGGCGGCCAGCCCATCGAGGAAACTGTTGGCCGCCGCATAATTACCCTGCCCCGGGGCGCCGACGATGCCGGCCATCGACGAAAACATCACAAACGCCGACACATCCAAATCCTGGGTCAGCTCGTGCAAGTTCCAGGCCCCATCCACCTTGGCCCGCAACACCGCATCCACC
>NZ_JBNMQT010000050.1:0-3187 GCF_050205645.1 Mycobacterium heidelbergense | reverse complement strand
CGCTCCCGCTGGCGATCGGCTCATCGGCATCAGCGCGGCTGCCGTGGTGCGGGCCTGGTCGCGGATGAGCCCTGAGGCCGCGCGGCCCTGCGCCCCCACCGCCCCACCCTGGGTCACCGTTTGCCCCGAACCCTCATCGAGCCCATCCGCGCCGGCCTGGGCCTGCTGATAGGCGCCGCCAGCCGCGGAGGCGCCACCGGTCAAACCGCTATCCCCACCCGGGGCCGCGGGCACCAGACCGCGCCCACCACTGGCGGCGAACACCTGCCCACCCCCACCAAGCCCGCCGGCCGGAAACAACCCATGACCCCGAGTCAGCAGCCGATCAACCCCAGCCACAAACTCCGCAACACTCACCCACCAAAATTAACCCGACCCAAACCCCCCAGCCACAGCCACGGCGAATTCGCTTGATCACGCCTAAGTGCCCTTAAGCTGGCGTTCAGCCAACGCTGGAACTCGTCGTCACCAAGTAGTCCGCGAGAGAACGCCATCTCGATATCGTCCCAGTCACCGGTGGTCTGGCATCGGTTGCCACGTCATCGCTGCGTACCGTACCGCCAAAAAAGGAGTACTTCCAGGTCAACCGTCTTTCCATCGCCTCGTCGACGTCGACCACTCCCGCGGTGCGGCGATCACTGCTTTCTGACCAACGCACCACCCACGCAAAGTCCGGTCGCTCCCGAGCCAGATTCCCGCGAGTGTCGCATCGGGATGTCACTCGGGCTAATTTTGGTGGGTGAGCGTTGCGGGGTTTGTGGCCGGGGTTGATCGGGTGCTGACACGTGCCCACCAGCTGTATCCGGCCGGGGGCGCCAGTGCTGAGCTGCCCGCATCGACGCCGGGTTCGGTGCCCGGCTCGCCCGAAGGTAGCAGTGGTTTGCAGACCGGTGTCGTCGGTGCCGCGGGCTCGTATCAGCAGACGCAGACCACGGTAGCCGGGCTGGATGAGCAATTGCAACAGACCGCCGCCCAGGGCTCAGTCATCGGTCAGCAGGGCCGCGCGGCCTCAGGGCTCATCCGCGACCAGGCCCGCACCACGGCAGCCGCGCTGATGCCGATGAGCCGATCGCCAGCGGGAGCGCAGTTGTTGATGGCCGCCATGGATCAACACCTCTCCGCGATGCAGGGCCAGCTGCAAACCACCAAGGCGCAGTACCAGGGCGTGACAGCAGCACTGAGGCAAACCGCGGCCGATTATCGGGGCATCGCCGGGACCCCCTCCGACGGCGACGGCATCCCGAGCAGCCCCGACGACCAGACCGTCGACGACCCACGCACCCGCAAGCCCCACATCCTCCCGGTCGACCATGGAGACGGCGGCCCCCAACCGCCGAATCCAGCCGTGCCGCCAACGCCAGGTGCACCCCAAGCAGCGCCGCCCACAAGTCCCGGGCTAACCCCCGGCACCGGCCCTCACAGCGAACCGCTACCGGTGCCAAAACCGTTGCACGACTTCACCCAATATCAACTGCATGGTCAACCGATCCCTAACCCACCGGCCCCCAACGTCACGGCAGATCAACTTCGACAACAGATCATCAACCAACGCTTTGAATTCAGGGAATACGTGCAGTGGTTCAACAAAACCTACGGCGGCAACGTCACCCCAGAAGAACTCGCAGCACAAGTCACCGGAATGCAAAGCACCGCGGTAGGGACCCTCGCCAGCTTGGCTGGCTTACCGGCGACGGCCCCTGTCACTGTGTCAGGAGTACTCGGACTCCTCGCGCAGGGATGGCTCTTGTCAACCAAAGAGCTTCCCCAAGCGCAGATTCCGGACCTAGGACCACCGTGATAGGCGGTGACGAATCATCCCCAATACCCGCAGCCGCAGTCGACCCGACCGCGGACCCACAGTGGTTGCGGACCGGATACAAGTTCTTCCCTTATGCCGCACAGCACGACGGTCATTTGGTGGGTGCTGCGGCTCAACGTAGGGTCTCCGGAACATGACATGTACACGCTGTTCGTCGATGCCGCTCCTGCGGTCGATCTCACCGGCGGTCCCGACCATTCGAGCGCGCTAGTCCGCAGCGTTGCCGCACTACGACCATTTGACCGTGCGGTCACCGAATCCGCGCTCGAGACCCACACGGCCGCAGCCGTTGTCCAAGCCGTCGCACGCTATGTCAACTATGGCAGCGAACACGGCGATCCGTGCCTCTTCTGCTCTGACGATCGCGACGCGATGGCCCGGGTCTAAGCGGGTCGAACGGTTAAGCGTTCGACACCACCCTTCGCCCAGGGCTTTCGTCGACCAAAGAGCTTCACCAAGCGCAGATTCCTTGACCTGGGGCCCCATGATCAAGCGCTATAGGTTCAAATTCCGGTGATGCTGCGGTACAACGCCGCGGCCTTCGGCAGCTGACTTTGGATCTCGACCAGATAGGCCCTGCGGCCGTGCGCGACCGCCGCCTCAGCCGAGGGTTCACCCGGGCGCTGCTGTAGCCAGAAGATCGACTTCCAAATATCCGGTGACGAGGGGCCGCCGCGGTGGGCGAGCCGGTCGAAAAACCCAGAGATCGCCGTGTTGGGGTCATTGCGGCCCGCATAGCCCGCATCCTGCTGAAAAATGCTCCGCCACAACCCATTCGGGCTCACAGCCCGCGGGCGCAGCCCGCTTTCCTGCAGCGCCGTAGACAAGATCGCGATCGTTTGACTACGCGAGTAGCCGCGACGCTGCGCTTCATGGATGATCGCCGCCGCCACCTCCCGCGGAGAGGAATCCAGCGTCAAACCCCCCAGCGGTGTCCCCACGTCTCCGCCCGGTGCCGCTTCAGCGTTGCGCGCACCTCCCGGTCCGTGCGGTGATCCAACCAAGCGGCTCCAACCCCGCGGCAAACCAACTAAACCGCCGAGTCCGTTCAACGCGCCCAGGCCTCCACCGCCCGGCGGGCATCATGTTGCCCAGCCCCGAGGCCGGCATACCGCCCATCGGCGCCGCGCCGATGCCGCGATAGCCCATCGCCAGCTCACGCAGCCGCAGCGCCAACAACCGGTTTTGCGCCGTGGTCTGATCCAGCTGGCGCTGCATCGCCGCCAAATGCTGATCCATCGTCGCCATCACCAACTGCGCACCCGCCGGGCGGTGGAGGCCTGGGCGCGTTGAACGGACTCGGCGGTTTAGTTGGTTTGCCGCGGGGTTGGAGCCGCTTGGTTGGATCACCGCACGGACCGGGAGGTG
>NZ_JBNMQT010000049.1:0-3418 GCF_050205645.1 Mycobacterium heidelbergense | reverse complement strand
CTTGCGCGCCTCATCGGCCACCGTCTGAGCGTGCATCTCAAAGCGGCCCGCCATAGCCCGCATCGCATGCGGGTCGGTCATAAAACGTGTTGCCATCTTGGCTATCTCCTTATTACTCAGTTATTTAGGTTTTGGTGTGATCGACGACGATGGCCGGACCGGTTACGCGGTGGCGCAACCGTCGAGCCGCATGGATGAAAATGATCCCCCCTTCGCGTCAGCCGGCGGCCACCGGACGCTCAACACGGTGAGACGGACGTCGAACCCTAACCGCGGCGTTGGAGTCGACGGAGTACTGCACTGCTGGAAGCTTGCCAAGGAATCCACTTCGGTGGGGGTCCGTCCAAAGCCTTAACGTGCGAGCGCTGGTCAGCCGGCGGCGACTGCGTTCGCTGCCTCCGTGGCGGCGTAAGAGCCGGAGCTCATGCCCAGGGTGTTGACGAACATCTCGTGAATCGCCGCCGCCTGGGCGCTGACCGCCTGGTACATCTGCGCGTGCGCGGCGAACTGAGCCGCGGTGAGCGCGGACACCTCGTCGGCAGCGGCGGGTACCACGCTCGTCGTCGGAGCCGCAGCAGCGGCGTTCTGGGCATTCAGAGTCGAGCCGATGCCCTGCAGGGTGCCGGCAGCAGCGGCCAAAGCCTCCGGCTGTGTCGTCACAAACGACATACTGTTCCTCCCTCGATTTATCCCCTACTCCCTGCAAGAGAGTAGATGACGGCGCCCCCGGAAACCGTCCTCCGAGGCCGCCTGTTCGCAAGTGTTCACGAAACGCTACTGCGAATTCATTTTTCGTAACGACACAGTAACAGCGATTGCCCCCGTTTGGGATGCTTACGGGCCTCTCACAGCAAAGCCCCTCCCCCCGGCCGGGCGAAAGCCTCCTGGCTGGTGCATTCGCGGGGGGTGTGGTGCTGATAGTCCCCGTTAAAAATCTTCCGGCGGATTAACTTGGGCCGGGCCCCAGCAACGATGACGTCGGGGGTGGGCCGGCCGCTGCGACGGCCGCGAGCAACCCCCCACCAGAGCGTCGACAAGGCGGTTTAGCCGGCGGAGAGGGGGCGGGCCATGACGGTGGGTTTGAAGCCGTAGCGTGGGCCTGCGCCGGCGCCGCGCACGGGGCCGCCGACTCCGGAGGCGGGTACGCCGCCCACCAGGTTGCCGGCCCCGGAGTCTGGTGCGGTGATGACTTCGCTGACCGGTACCGCCGAGATCGGTTTGGCGATCGAGGGGGCGGTGGCTCCGGGCCACGATTGTGGCACCGATAGCCCGGCGACGTGGGCGCCGTGGCCCAATCCGGCGGCCACCTGGCTGCCCCCGCCGCCCAGGGCAGCACCCAACCCGCCCAGGCCTTGGGCGGCACCGGTAGCGGCCTTGGCCGCCGCGGGCGCCGCACCACCGAGGATGCCCGCCGACTTGGCGATCTGCACAAAGCTGTTGCCCATACCAACGCTGAAGTACGGCAAACCCTCAGTGTTATAGAAGAAACCCGCGAAGGGCGCATAGCCATTGATAATCGCGCCGAGGTTGGTCGGTGAGGCGGTCTGGCCGGTCAACAAGAACCAGATCTCAGAAAACGGATCGGTGGCGGTGGTGGCATTGGCGGTCGGGTTGGCCAGGCTTTGCAACTGACTGGGCGTCGAGGTCACCGCCTGCTGCAGCGTGTTTTGCGCGGTACCCGCCGAGGTGCCCGCGGCCGTGGCCGTGGCGGAGGACTGCTTGGCCGAGGCCGAGGGGTCAGCCACCTGCGGGGCCGCGGTATAGGGGGTCACCTTGGTCGCGCTCGCCGACTGACCGGCATAGGTATACATCGCGGCGGCGTCTTGGGCCCACATCTCCCCGTATTGGGCCTCCAACTGGGCGATGACCCCGGTGTTTTGCCCCAACACATTGGTGGCCACCGCCTGGGCCAGCGTGGCCCGATTGGCCGCAATCAACGGCGGGGGCACCACCGAGGCAAACGCCTGCTCAAAAGCCGCCGCGGCCGCACTGGCCTGACTGGCGGCCTGCTCGGCCTGCGTGGCCGTGGTGCTCATCCAATCCACATAGGGCTGCACCGCCGCGGCCATCGACGCCGAAGCCGGGCCCAACCACTCCTCACTGGAAAGCTGAGTGACCACGTTCTCATACCCCAACGCCGCCGACTGCAACTCCGCGGCAAGGGCATTCCACGCCGAGGCCGCCGTCGTCAACGACGTCGACCCCGCACCGGCATACAACCGCGCAGAATTAACCTCCGGCGGCAACGCACCAAAATCAATCATCTCGACCCCTTAACCCGCCGCGGCCGCATTGGCGGCCTCTGTCAGAGCATATGACCCCGAGCTCATGCTCAAGGTGTTGACGAACATCTCGTGGACCGTGGCCGCCTGAGCACTGACCGCCTGATACATCTGCGCGTGTGCGGCGAACTGCGCGGCTGTCAGCGCCGAAACCTCATCGGCAGCCGCCGGCACCACCCCCGTCGTCGGGGCCGCCGCCGCAGCATTCTGGGCGCTCAACGTCGAGCCGATCCCCTGCAAGGTGCCGGCCGCCGCAGCCAGCGCCTCTGGCTGGGTAGTCACGAACGACATGTGGTTTCCTCCTCGATCACCTTCCGGCTCAAGACCTTCGGGATGTGGTTGCTAATAACGTTAAATTCGATCGCGGTCGCGGCGCTCCTTTGCCGCCGAATACTCGAGACCTGACGACTACTGTTCATGTGTTGGTCACCGGCATTTCTTTATCCTGCCGATGGTGGTCGGGTGAGTACGTTGTAGCGGAAGCCGTAGCGCACGCCGAGGTTGCCGGTGCGTTGGGCGCCGCGTCCGCCGACGAGGGGTACGCCGCGCATGGCGGCGTTGGTTCCCGCGGCGTTGGCGCTATCGGGGTTGAGTAATTGGGTGCTGACGAGTTTGGTGGCGGCTTGTTCTTCGGCGCCGGTCGCGCTGGCCCAGCTTTGTGGGACCGACAGCCCGCCGATTTTGGTGGCCGAGGACAGGCTTGCCGTGGGCAGGCCGCTCGGGTGAAAAGTCCATCCCCCGGCGCCCAATGCCGCGAACTGCGGTGTCGGAATGAACGCGCCTTGCGCGCCGGCCGTCGTTCCCACGGGTCCGTTGAACGTTTGCTGCGCAATGCTCGAGAAGAAGCTGGCGAGCCCGTTCGACTGATAGGGCAAGCCCGTCATTCGTTTCAGCACCGTGTCGTAGTTCGCGGGGACGAGTCCGAGCCAGTTGTTGGTGGGGGTGGGTAGGCCTTGGGTGGAGAGGTTGTCGAGCAGGTTTTGTAGCCAGGTGAACGGGCCGGTCGTGGTGGTGGCGGCGGTGGTGGTCTGGGTGGTGGGGGCGGTGCTGGCCGCGGCCAGTTGCGGGGTGACTGCGGCGACGTTTTGGGCGGAGTTGCCTGCTGGGGTGGCCTGGGCCTGGGCTACTGCCAGGGC
>NZ_JBNMQT010000048.1:0-5230 GCF_050205645.1 Mycobacterium heidelbergense | reverse complement strand
GTCCGACTGAGCCCCCGGCGGCGGCGTCGGGGGCTCAGTCGGACCCGGCGACACCGGATCATCAGGACCTGGGCCCCGCGGAGCCAGTTTGGCCTGCCCGGCGGGCACCACCACCTGCTGGTGGCCCCCGGGGCGCCAGCCCGCACCGTCGGGCGGCGGAGGCGGCGGCGGGGGCGGCACCTGCAGGGTCACCGTTTGTGGTGGCGGCGGAGGAGGTGGTGCCTCCGTCGTGGGAACAGTGTCGGGATGGCGGCCTTGGCGCGGCGGCGGCAGCGGCGTCTTGCCGTCCGCGGGCTGGGCCGCAATCAGCGAAGCCACAATCGTGCCGTGCGCATCACAATCGGACAGGCCATCCCCACCACCGACCACATAGTCCCCGCCGCCGATGAGATCGGGCAACCGAGGATGCGGGCTCACGCCCGTGTCGATCACCGCCACCCGCTGCCCCGCACCCCGGCCAAACCGCCACGCCTCAGCCAAATCCAGCATGTCCAAGTAATGCGGCTGAACCCGGTAATCCGTACCCGGCAAGGTACCCACCTTCGTGCAAAACGCGCCCTGGCGCATCGGCTGATCCGGGCCCGGCGGCCCATCAGGCGGGATGGCGCCCACATCAATCTGCGGGGGCTGCACCGCGGCCGCCGGCGGGGCAACCCACAACCCGCTCAATCCCACCACCACGACAGTCGATGCCGCCGCACACAGCTTTGCACGACTCACCACACCCACTCCTGCTACCGATACCGGATCGCGGCCAACACACCCATCAGCCAAAACGCCAACGGGAAAATGCCGGTCAAACACACATATTCGACCCACTCGACGACTTTGCGGAACGTCGGAGTGTAGAAGCGGTTGGGCACCACCACACCAGCCACCAGCCCGGCCACCGGCACCACAATCATCACCGACACCCCCGCCAGCAGTGCAGGCATCGTCGCCAGCCCCAGCACGTAGCGCCCGGCCACCCCGATCACCAGCGTCACCGCGGCCACCGCCAAAATCGTCGCCTGCCAACGATCAGTGAACGAGCGCCCCCGCAGCAACACCGCCACCGCCACCAACCCGGCCAACACCAGCGGCAGCCAGCGCCGCGGCGCATGCGGATCGCACAACCCCACACCACACACCACCGTCAAAAACGTTGTGGCGACCAACAACCCAGTCAGATAGGCGTGCGCCCGGTCGGTAGCCACCGTCACCTCACGCACCGACTCGGGCCCAGCGAACGTGGCGACCTGCCCACTGGCCACCGCATGATCAGCCGGCAAATCCGGGCGCGCCTCAAAGATCCAACGCCCCGACGCCGACGGGAACACCGGAAGCCGGATCCCGGCCACCCAGCGCGCCACAGTGGGCGACACATGCATCCCGATCAGCGCCACCAGCAGCAGGACCGTCAACAGGATCGGCGCCGAGGTCACCAGCACCATGCGCACCAACCCCACCACCACACCGGCGGCCGCGGTGACGATCACCGCTGTGCCCAACGCAATATGGCGGCCGGTGAACCGCACCACCAGCACCGCAGCCACCAGCACACTGGCCAACCCCAGTGCCGCGTGCGGGGCGCCCATCGGCCCAGGCACCGCAGCCGCAGCACCCACCGCTGCCGGCAGGCAGCCGCTCAATAACAGCGTGTCACCCACACCGCGAGCCAGCACACTGGCTTGGCGCGCCAAGATGATCACCGCCGCCGCCAACAGCACCACCGCCAGCCCCCCGCAGTACGCGGCCGACGCCCAGCCCAGATGCCCATAACGCCACCGCCCCAACAGCGCCGTACCCGCCACCACGCCAGCGACCACCATCGCCGCCCCGACCCGCGCCGCCCACACCGCGGTGACCGCAGGCCAGCGCTTAGTGAGCTCGGCGGCCACCGCCGAGGTGACATGCTCAACGACGTTGATACGGGCCTCGGTGTCGGCCGCGAATCGCAGCCACAGCCGGGTGCCATCACTGACCCCTTGGGAAGCCAACGACAACCCCGGCTTCAGCGGGCTGCCATCGACCCAGCACAGCGTCCAGCGGCCCCGCGGCCCGGCCGTCAACGCCGGCTGACCCAGCTCCTCAAGACGGGTGTTGACCAAATCCACCAACGCCGCCAATTGCGCCGACACCGGCGCCGCAGCGTCCAATACCACCCCGATCTTGGTGACCCCGGCGATGACCGCGACCAACACCCGATCGGGCAGAGCCGGGCCCGCCGCGGCCGGTGAAGGGCTCGTTGCCGTCGACCGCTCAATAGTCACGCGCTCAGCGCCCCCGCAGTGGGAAACCCTTCGGCCAGTTCGGCTGCCAGCTCCAAAAACGCCAACCGGGTCCGTTTGTGCAGAGCCAAAAAGTCCAGCGTGTCCGCATCACGCAGATGCGGATCCCACGGGATCGTCTTGACCGAACGCACCCGCGGCCCCACCGTCTCAGTGATATGGGAGATAAACGCCTTAGTCGCGCAGTCATGAATGTCGTTGAGCACAATCACCGACCGCTTGAGCAGCTCGTGACCGTCGCGGGCAGCCAACCATTCGACCGTAGTCTCGATCGCCAAACCGCCCTCAGCGTTGCAGGAGCCGATGATCATCAACGCATCGGTGTTCGACAGCACCGTCTTGAAGAACTCGGTTTCCACCTCGGCGCCGCAATCCACCAGCGCCAATTGGTAAAAGCGGCGCGTCAACTCGATGGTGTCATAGAACACCTTTTTGTCCAGCTCCATCGGGTTGGCCACATTCTGGTTGCCCGGCAACACCTCCAAGCCCTGCTTGTTTTGTCCGGTGAAATGACGAGCCTTGGGATAGTCGACCACCACATCCTTGGCGGCAAGAAGATCTCCAATTGAGTTCAGCGCCTTAGGATCAACGAAACGGCCCAGACCCCCGTAGGTGGTGTCGGCGTCGATCGCCAGCACCTGCTGTTTGCGCACATCGGCGAACACGGTGCCCACCCCAGCAGTCACCCGAGTTTTGCCGACGCCACCTTTGACCGATATCGCCGCGATCTGATAATTGCCGGGAATGTTGGAGGCCACCCGCGCCTTCCAGTCACGCAGCCTGCGCTCGTGCGGGCCCGCACCCAAATTCACCAGCCCACCCGTGCATGCGTAAACCGCTTTGCGCCAACCGATTTCGGCTGGTTCACGGCGACGCTTCACGACTTCTTCGACCTGTACATGCCGGGTCGGTGCCGAGCTGGCAGTGCGAAGGTCCGGCCGCGGCGCCCACCGTTGCGCCGGGTCGATACGCGGCGGGGACCAGCGCGGCGCCGCCGGCGCGATGCGCTGGTCGAACTGCGGGCGCGGCGGGATCGGGGCCGGATGCCCGGGCACCGGGCCCGCCGCCGGCGGACCCTCGACGCCAGGCGCACGCGACCAGGGCACCGCATTGGGGTGCGCCGCCGGCGGCGGCGGGGCGAACGACGGCTGGGCCGGTCCGGGCGGCGGCGCTGCCGGGGCGGCGTGAGCCCCTTCAGCACCACCCGGGCCCGCCGACGTGCCAGCCGGCGCCGAGGGCCATGCGGTCTGTGGGCCCTCGCCCTCCGTGGGCGGCGGCGCGAACTCATAGCGACTCACCGCCGGCATCTGCGGTGGCTGCGGAGCCTCCGGCTCGGGCAGCCGCAGATGGGCCACCGACACCTCCTCGGTCACCTCTTCGGTGCGCTCGTCTGCGGGCCCGGGATCCTCGCGAGGTGCCTCGCTGGGTTCCGGCGGCAGATAACGCGACATGAAGTCGGAATTGTCAGTCATTACTCGTCCCCATTGGCTGGCGTTTACTACGTTCGATCCTAGGACCAGAATTCTCGCTATACCACGCCCGCCCGGTATTCATCGAGAAACTTTGCTGGCAGGGGTGATACGCGTTTAGTTAGCCCATTCGTTCGTGGCTCGCCCAAGCCCGCACCCCAACACTATCGAACACCGTCGTCAGCGCATGCTGCAGCTGGGCAGCAGTGGCCGGGGCGATGGCCAGCCACTCCTGTTGGCTACCCGGTGGTGGGTTGAGCCGATACAGGGCCACCCGCCCCGAGCCGGTATCACGCAAGTTGAGCACCGTTTGGCTCCACACCGTGTCGGTATCCACATGGGCGCGCGCATAAACCAACGCCTCGGCCTGGGGATCTTCTAACGCCGCGCCCAACTCAGCTAGCGCCGCCCCGCGCAGACCCACCCCACGCAGCGCAGCCACTTTCGCCGCCGCCGAATCGGCCTTGGCGTGCGTGCTGACCGCACTGCGCATGTCATCCAGAGGTACGTTGACTGCGCTGATCCGTGCCGGATCCACCCGGTGCACCGAGTCCAGCGCCTCACCCACGAGCCGTTGCACCCAGTCCTGGTCGGTTCCCCGGCAATCATCGACGGTGATGTAGGACCCGGCGCGCACCGCTGAGGCCCAGCGGCCATCACGGCGGGCCAGCACCACGCGCAGCTGATCATCCGGTATGGCTCGCCAGGTGCTGGGATCATCCATCACCACCGGTGTCACCACGTTCATTGGCCCGCGCGAGACCAGCACGATGACTTCGACATCAGGGGTGGCCAACACCTTCATGCGCGCGGCGATATCCGAGCGCACCACCGCGCCCTCATCGGCAATGCCTTGCTCGACCAGCACCGCCAAACCCGGGTGCGCGATCAGCCATTCGGTGGTTTGCGGCTGCCCGTAGGGACGTCCGCGCAGTTCCGGGGCCAGCTGGGAAATGCCCAGCATGGCCTGCAGCAGCCACAACCCCTCCAGGTTGACGGTGATGTCAGTGCCCGGCGTGGTAGGAATTTCGGTGGTCATCATCGAACGCGCTCCCTGGGTGCTAACGCAAACGTGGCGGCACCCCAGCCGGTGCCGCCACGTCGTTGCCTCGGAACAGTGCGGGCTAGGCCCACGAAGATCCGACGGCGCTGTCGGTGCTGGCCATGTTGGACCCGGCGGTCTGCACCTTTTGGCCGTGGGCGTTGGCCTGCTCGTAAATCACCTGGAAGTTCCGACCCAACTGGGTGATGAACTCCTGGCAAGCCACCGAACCCGCGCCGCCCCAGAAGTCACCAGCAGCCAGCACATCGCGAACGATCGCTTGATGCTCGGCCTCCAAGGAAGCGGCCTGCGCGCGAATCAGCGCGCCGTGGGCATCGACATCGCCGAACTGGTAATTGATTGACATAGTGGTGTTCTCCTAACGAATGAAAGGGCTAGTGGCTCAGGATCTGCTGCGAGGCCTGCTCTTGGGTCTCGTAGTTGTTCGC
>NZ_JBNMQT010000047.1:0-5608 GCF_050205645.1 Mycobacterium heidelbergense | reverse complement strand
GCGATCACCTGCACATCGGGGGCCACACCGGAAAACCCGTCGGCAGCCGCCGCCTGCGCCGGCTGCCGACGGGTTTTCCGGTGTGGCCCCCGATGTGCAGGTGATCGCGATCCGGCAAAGCTCCAAAGCGTTTAGCCCTAAGGACGCCTTCGCCGGTAACCAGGATCCGGCCACCAGGCGTAAAGCCGGTGATATCCGCACGATGGCCCGCGCGATCGTGCACGCGGCCAACATGGGCGCCACGGTGATCAACATTTCGGAGGTGTCGTGTATGACCGCGACCGATCTGATTGATCAGCGCGATTTGGGGGCTGCGATTCATTACGCGGCGGTGGAGCGCAACGTGGTGATCGTGGCGGCGGCGGGCAACGCCGGCAACGGGGGCGCGGGCACCGAGGGCGGCAACGACTGCAAGCAGAACCCGATCTATAACCCGTTGACTCCCAACGATCCTCGCGACTGGGCGGGAGTGACGACGGTGGCCACTCCGGCGTGGTTTTCTGATTACGTGCTCACGGTGGGCGCGGTGGATTCCACCGGCGCCCCGCTGGATAGCAGCATGGCCGGGCCGTGGGTGTCGATCGCAGCACCGGGCACCGATGTGGAGAGCCTCTCGCCGCGCGATGACGGGCTGATGAACGCCGTCGAGGGCTCCAAGAACACGCTGGTGGCTCCGGCGGGCACCTCCTTTGCGGCCGCGATCGTCTCCGGTGTGGCCGCGCTGGTGCGCGCGAAGTACCCGCAGTTGACCGCCCATCAGGTGATCAACCGGCTGTTGGCGACCGCGCGCGCGCCGGCACGTGGTGTCGATAATCAGGTCGGGCACGGCATCGTCGACGCGGTGGCCGCGCTCACCTATGACCTGCCGCCGGGGGAACCTGTTGGGCCGCAACGCTTGGCGGCCCCGCTGGTGCTGGCTCCGCCGAAGGTGGGCCGCGACATGACTCCGGTGTGGGTGGCCGGTGCCGGTGTGGGTGTGGGGGCGGTGGTGTCGCTGCTGGCCGTTTTGTGCTGGCGCGGTGCGCCGCTGTTGACGCTGGGGTGGCGAGCACTGGGTGCTCGACGTTTCCGGGACGGTGTTGGGGGCGGCGAGCTGGCCGATTACGAGCGCAGCTTCGGGTCGGGTCCGGTCGGAATCCGTGCTGTGGGCCCGCATTTGGTGGCGGTGGTGGCTGTCGACGGGCCGCCGCATAGCCCCTCGGTGCTCGATTACCCGCGGGTGGAGTCGTTGGCGAAGCTGCCGCTGGAGGCGGTGGCCGCCGGGTTGGCTCAGTTCGACGTGAGCCTGGAGGGCATCGACATCGTTTCCGTCGGCGCGCGGCGGGCACCCAAAGCGCATCACCCGTATGCGCCGGTGTATTCGGCCGAGGTGGGCGATCATCCCGCGGTCGGGCAGCGCCGCACCTGGCTGGTGGTGCGATTCGACGCGCTGGGCAGCGCGCGCGCGATTGTGTGGCGCGAGTCGGTGGCGGCCACGATGAGCGCGGCGGCCGAATGGCTGGCTGCCGAGCTGAGCAGTTTGCGGATCCCGGCGCGGGTGTTGACGGCCGCCGAGATCTCCGCTGCCGATGAGGCGGTGCTGGCTGGTATTGACCCGAACGGGTTGAAGCCAGGGTGGGGTCGGCTGCGCCACGCGGGCGGCTATGTGCAGACCTATTGGCTGTCGCCGCGCGACATTTCCAGCACGACGATTGACCGGTTGTGGGCACCGGACACGCAGGCCACGGTGGTGTCGGTGCAGCTGCGCCGCGCCGATGACGGGGCCACCACCGCTGGGGTGATGGTGCGCTATCACACTGGCGGTCCGCTGGCCGAGCCGCCGTTGACTGGGCTCAACCCGTTTGCGGGTCGTCACGACGTCGCGCTGCGCGCCGGGTTGCTGGCCGCCGGACAGGGGTTGGCGGTGCCGGCGCGCTCGCTTCGGGCCGGGGATAAGGTGGCGGTGCCGATTGGGGCGACGGGCATCATCGTCGGTACCACTGCGAGCGGGCATCCGCTGCTGGTTGATCTGCATGATCCGACTGAGCTGGCCACGGTGACGATCTCGGGGGAGTTCGCGCTGCTGGTGCAGGTGGCGTTGCGGGCCGCCGCGACCGGCTATCAGGTGCTGGTGTGCACCAAGCGTCCGCAGCGGTGGCGGCCGGTGGTCGGGGCCGGGCTGCAGGTGGTCGCCGAGGCGGGGCTGGCCGAGCAGTTGCCGGCCTCGGCCTACCCGTATGTGGTCGTCTTCGATGGTGTGGGCGGCCCGGCGCCGGCGGGTGCGGCGGTCACGGTGCGCACGGTGGCGCGCCGTTCAGCTAGCGGCGCCGATATTCACATCGAGCAGGAGAGTGCGGGGGCGGCGGTGATCCGTACGTGGGCGTTTCAATACCGGCTGCGGATCAACCTTGGTTATGAGCGTCGCCTGACCGATGCGGGTCCCCGCCGGGCGGCCTGAAAGCGGTTAGGATTCGAAGCTGACCATGACAGGGATTGAGGCAGAAACCCCGGCCCGCAGCGCTTTTCGCCGCGGGCTGCTGGCATCCGGGATTGGTGTGGGCGGGTTGGTGCCCAGCCATAACCGGCAGGTGGCCGCGGAGATGTTTCGCTCGGTTACCCGCGCCGACCCGGGGGTCTGTGATGGCTGGATGGGCCGGGTGCTGGCCGGTGAGGACACCTTGGAGGTTTTGGCCGGGGCGTGGGCGGCCGCGGAAACGTTCGGTTGGGAGATCCGCCGGCTGCAGGTGCTGGGCGCAGACTTTCGCCCGTTGGTGTTCGACGGGCTGTTTTTGCAGCTGCCGATCAGTTCGGTGGATGGGCTGCGCTGCGCGTATGCGACGGTGCTGATCCGCGAAGGCAACTACGGCCAAGCTGATGAGCTGCTGAGTTCGGCGGGCACGCCCTCTGATCCCTTCGACGCCGACATGGCCTGCTACGTGGCGGGGCTGCTGCATTTCCGCACCCAACGCTGGACCGATGTGTTGCGCCTGTTCCCGGTCGACAAGCGTTGGTATCGGGCCGAATACGAGTGCGCGGCCACCGCGATGGCCACCACCGCGCTGGCGTCGCTGGGGGTGTTCGAGGATGCGTTTCGCCGCGGCGAGAAAGCCGCCGGCGATGACCGGGTGCCCCAGGCGGCCACGGTGGTCCTCTACACCCAGGCGATGTGTCTTCGTCATCTGGGCCGCGAGGATGAGGCGGCCCAGCTGCTGCGCCGGGTGTATTCGCGTGACCCGAAATTCGCCCCGGCGCGCGAAGCGATGGACGACCCGACGCGGCGTCTGGTGCTGACGGACCCGGAAACCATCGAGGCGCGTAGCGATCCGTGGGATCCGGCCAGCGCGCCGAGCCGGTTGGACACCGAGACGGCCCGCGACGCCGAGAAGGCCTCGCAGTATCTGGCTGAGGGGCAGGCCGAGCTGGACGCCATGCTGGGCATGGAAACGGCGAAGCGGGAAATCAAACGCATCCGCTCGACGACGAAGGTCAATCTGGCGCGCACGAAGGTGGGGCTGCGGGTGCCGGTGACTTCTCGGCACACGTTGCTGCTGGGCCCGCCTGGGACCGGAAAGACGTCTGTGGCACGGGCTTTCACTAAGCAGCTGTGCGGGTTGAAGGTGCTGCGCAAACCGCTGGTGGTGGAAACGAGCCGCGCGAAACTGTTGGGCCGCTACATGGCTGATGCAGAGAAGAACACCGAAGAGATGCTTGAAGGGGCACTGGGTGGGGCGGTGTTTTTTGATGAGATGCACACGCTGCACGAGCGCGGCTATTCCACTGGCGACCCGTATGGCAACGCGATCATCAACACACTGCTGCTGTATATGGAAAATCACCGCGACGAGCTGGTGGTGTTTGGCGCCGGATACGCCAAAGCCACCGAGCGGATGCTCGAGGTGAATCAGGGTCTGCGGCGGCGGTTTTCGACGGTGATCGAGTTCCACAGCTACACCCCACCTGAGCTGATCGAGTTGACCAAGCTGATGGTGGGCGAAGACGAGGATGTGACCACCGATGAGGCCGTTGAGGTGCTGCGCCCGGATTTTGAGCGGTTCTATGCCGATGAAAGCATCACCGCTGAAGGCGATTTGATCCGCGGCATTGACGTGTTGGGTAACGCGGGGTTTGTGCGCAACGTGGTCGAGAAGGCCCGCGATCACCGCAATGACCGCCTGGATACCATCGAGCTCGATGACCTGCTGGCCAGCGACGATGTCGACGTCAGTGAGGAGCAGTTGCTGCGTCTGCGTGAACTGACTCGTGAGGATCTGGCCGAGGGCTTACGCGCCGCGGTATCGGAAAAGCGTTCGCAGTAACGCAAACGCTGGCCGTCGGCGTGCTGGCTGCAAGCCCGCGTGAATCTTCACCCGCAGTGGGCGGTGTCGAACACTTAACCATTCGACTCGCTTAGACCTGGGTCATACCGTCGCGATCGTCAGAGCAGACGACGCCCGGATCGCCGTGTTCGCTGCCGTAGTCGGCATAACGTGAGACGGCTTGCACAATGGCTGCGGCCGTGTGGGTCTCAAGCGAGGGCTCAGTGGCCGCAGGGTTAAATGTCGTAGTGCGGCAACGCTGCAGAGTAGCGGGCGCTCGAGTGGTCGGGATGGCCGGTGAGATCGACAGCAGGTGTGGCATCGATCAATAACGTGTACATGTCGTGTTCTGGAAACCCTTGTTGGGCCGCAGCATCCACCAATGGCCGTCGTGGTGTGCGGCATAGGGGAAGAACTTGTATCCGGTGCGCAACCACGGTGGGTGCGCGGTTTGGTCGACTGCAGACGCAGGTATGAGGATTCTCCGTCAGCACCTGACATACCGTGATTTTAAGCCGTGTAGGTGACACGACGGTTGAGTTGCGACGTTACATGGGCGCCACCTGCGGGAGGGTGCGCTGGCATCAAGCCGGATGCGGGTGGCTCGCTGAATCGGTGCGTTCGCCCCAGAATCATCCGTGTTCTCCGGCTGGGCCTTCGCCCTCTTGCGTGGTCTCACTCGGCCAATGCGAGTGCGGGGGAGGGATCACGTGGGACCCGAAGGGTTGGCTGGTCCGCCGAAGATCCTCGGTCCTTCACCGCCGGTCACGAACGCACGGTGGATTTGCGGTGTCGCAGTTGGTGGTGGGTCGCGTTAGCTGGCTGGGCAGGCGTTGTTGAGTGCGGTGAGTTCGGTGTGTGTTTGTTTGGCTAGGTCGGCGTAGGCGTGTGTCCAGGGCGGAGGTGCTTGGGGGTTTGCGGGCACGGTCTTGTCGCTGCGGGCTTGTGCGACGAGGGCCACCATTTGCCTGGCTTGGTCGGCGAGTCGGTTGGCGTGGGCGGCGAGGTCGGGTTGGTAGATGGATGAGGCGTATGCGCTCATGCGGTCGGCCCAGTTTTGGTAGTCGCTGATGGAGGGCTGGGTGTTTGTGTCGGGATTGAAGGCGGTGCCGAGCTGTTGTCCTTGGGTGGTGTTGTAGTCGATCATCGCGCGCACGGTGGGGCAGTCGGGGGAGCGAGAAGCGTGGTGTTGGTGGGTAGTCAGCCATGCTGCGGTGCTGGCGATGGCGATGATGGTGGCGAGGATGCCGAGGGTCCAGGTGCGTCGATTGGGGGTGGCCATTAGCGAGGCCTCGTCATGATCGGGGGGGAGG
>NZ_JBNMQT010000046.1:0-5927 GCF_050205645.1 Mycobacterium heidelbergense | reverse complement strand
GCTTCGTCGACCCGGTAACCAATGCCGTCGAACGTCTCGGTGGGGCCCTCGACGACGCGGTCGAAGACGCGGCCGGCGAAACCGTGGCGGCGGCCGTGTCGTACTTCCCGAGACTGGCTTGGCAGAAGTCCCCCACCACGGTGAAGTTCGTTACGGTCCAGGACGTCATCGCTCAGGCCGACCCCGTCCTGGAACACCGCAGCAGATTCAGCATCGGCGAGCTCGGTGCATCCGTGGTGTCGGCGGTCGCGGGCACCAGCTTCGTCGCGATCCCGGTCGGCAACTTCGCCGGTGCGACTGCGGACCGGGTGCTCGGACGTCTCGGGTCCGAGACATCGCGGGGTCTGACCGGGGGCATTCGCGGCATGGTCGCGGGCGCGGTCGGCAACGAGGCCAGCACGGTCTTTTCCAATGTTGTGTTCGATCTCGTCACTACAGGCACGGTCAGTCCAGGAGACTGGAGCGCTCAAGGTTTGGTCGGTGGGTTTTCCCGCAGCATGATGACCGGGGCCACCCGCGGCTTTATCGGCGAACTCGGCGCCGCACCCGACGCTGCCGGCGCAGCGCCTAAGCCCGGAATCGGCACGCTTCGCAACGAGGCGGGCGAGCTGGTGACCACCGCCATCGACAACGTCGGCCGCACCACCATGACCACCACAACCACCGACGTCGACGGCAGGCCCGCCACCCACACCGTCGGCCCGGACGGCTCGACCACCACACACGGTGTCGACGGCGTCGAACAGACCAGCCTCGGCGGTTACACCACCACCACGACAGAGGATGGGCGAACTCGCACGAGTGCGCCCGACGGGTCGACCACCATCACCACCCCCGACGGCACCCACGTCACCGAGCGCCGCGGCGCCACCACCACAACCAGTCCCGATGGCGGGGTCACCACCACCACGGGCAACCGCGTGACAGTGCGCGCACCCGACGGCTCGGTGACCACCACACACCACGACAACGGTGCGTTCACCATCACCCACACCACGGCCGATGGCTACACCGTCACCGCCCACCCCGACGGTCGGTCGACGATCACCGATCCCACCGGCCACACCACCACCGAATTCGCATCCGCGCCACCCGAATCCAGGCACGGCAGCATACATCTGACACCCAACGACGACGAGCCGCACAACCAACACCTCGCCCACAATCAGGCGCTGGCCCACGACGAACGTCAAGCATGGCGCCACCAGGCGTGGAGCACGATGCGGGAACAGCGGCTGCAACCGGCCCGTGATGCATTGGCCGACCGTCAGCAGGCCCAGACCGAGCAACTCGCCCAGACCCACCACGAGCAGCAGCGGACAACCGACGCGACACACCACGACGAGCTAACGGGCCGCCAGCAGGACGAACGCGACGAACTCGTCGCGCGCCACCAAGCCGAGCAGGACAAACTCGACCACGCCCAACAACGCGACGTGCGCACTACTCAGCCCCAACAAGGCAGCGCAATGCGCGCCAAGAAGCGCCCCAAAGAACTCCCGACCCATTACCGATGGCCCCAGGGCGTCATCCCGGCACACACCACCCCGTCCTTACCTCCCCCACCCCATCACACGCCGCCGCCCACCAGCACTGCGCCCACGCCGCCGACCAGCGGCCCACGCTACATAGTCCAGCCCGGTGACACACTCAGCGGGATCGCTGCACGATTCGGAATCGACTGGCAGACAATATATTCAACCAACCACACGACAATCGGCAACAACTCCAACCGGCTTCAACCCGGCCAAACACTCACAATCCCCAGCACAACCCCGAACCAGCCGCCACGCTACATAGTCCAGCCCGGCGACACACTCAGCGGGATCGCTGCACGATTCGGAATCGACTGGCAGACAATATATTCAACCAACCACACGACAATCGGCAACAACTCCAACCGGCTCCACCCCGGCCAAACACTCACAATCCCTAAACACCGCTGAATCAGCATCTTTGGCGAGGACTGTCTTGATTTCACGTGCTACGGGATCGGCGAAAGAGACGACGGCAGCTCCCTTCGCAGATGACCATGATCGGGTATCGAGCGTCGGAAGTGCGCGATCGCCTCTGCCGTTGACCCGACCCATGCAGTACACGGCGACGATGTACAGAACCCGACGAAAGCATCGCAGTCTTTGATACAAAGAGTATCATCCGGGTCCGAGCATACATACCACGGTCGGGTGATGGTGGCTCACCGCGGCCTACGGGGGTGAAGGTTGGCAAAGGAGCCGGCGATGAACGACACCGCGCACAATTCACGCGAGGGGTCGCGGTTTGGACACTATGACCTCAAACGGCGATTGGGCCGTGGCGGGATGGGCGACGTATACGAGGCCGAGAACACTGTCGCACAACGGATTGTTGCGCTGAAGGTGTTGCCGCCGGTGTATAGTCACGACCTGGTGTTTTGCGCACGCCTGCAGCGAGTAGCGCGCGCGATCGGTCAACTCGACGAACCGCACATCGTGCCCATCCACGACTACGGCGAGATCGACAGGCAGCAATTTGTAGAGATGCGCTTGATCGAGGGCGCCGACTTGGCCAAGCGGCTTAAACGGCCGGGGCCGTTGCCCGCGCCGTGCGCGGTTGCCATCGTGCACCAGATCGCATCGGCATTGGATGCAGCCCACGCTCTCGGAATCATCCATGGCGATGTCAAACCGGAAAACATTCTGATCACCGGCGATGATGTCGCGCACCTACTTGATTTCGGCATCAGCGACGCCGCCCCCCACAAAGGTGTGACCCGGGTGATAGGAAGCTCCGTGGCGACCTGGAAATACACGGCGCCAGAGCGATTCACCGCCACCGTCGCAGACCACAAAGTCGACATCTATTCGTTGACGTGCGTGCTGTATGAGTGCCTGACCGGATCACCGCCATACTGGGCCGAGAGCGTCGGCGCACTGATCAGTGCGCACCTAATCGAGCCAATCCCAGCGCCCAGCCAGTCACAGCGCGAGATCTCAAGTGCATTCGATGAAGTGATCGCGCACGGCATGGCCAAAGATCCGGCGCAGCGCTACGCCAGCGCCGGTGACCTGGCGCAGGCCGCGGTCCAGGCACTCAGCGCACCCGATCAAAATCGGGTGGTCACGCGTCTCCAACCCAGCACGCCTAACACCGGATCTGAAATGCCGTCGGTTCCTACCGCTTCTCCCACACCGTCGGTGCCCACATCGCAGCCTTCACCTGAGCTGCCGGATCACGAGTCGAGTGTTTGGCAGCCACCGAGCGCGCCGTCCTTGCCCACCGAATCCGCCCGAACCCCAGCGACCACCCCCGCACGCGAGCCAGCCGGCAGCAGATGGCGCAGCGAACTGCGCATACCCGGGCCCGGATCTCAGCCGCCATGGTCCACCCTGCGCAAACCCAGACGGCGCCTGTTCCTGGTTATGGCTGCGATTCTCGCATCGCTCGCCGTTACCGGCGTGGCCATCTGGCTGCCGCATTCGTCGCACCCCACACCGACCGATCTCGCCGCCCATAGCACCACATCCGACACATCAGAACTGAGCCCGTCGGCCGCCGGGACCCGGTTGCTTAGCCTGCTGCCGCCCGGGTACCCGCCGGGCACCTGCCAGCCGATTACACCGCCGACAGATGCACTGGCTGAGGTGTCATGCGGCAACAACTCCGAGCCCGACGGCCCCACGTCGGCGACCTATCTGCAATTTTCGGACGCGAGCTCACTGCACGGCGCCTTCACTCGAATAATCCAGGCGTCAAGCATCATTGAGTGTCCAGGGCGAATCCAATCACCAGGCCCGTGGCACCGCAATGCCACCCCGGACAAGACCAGCGGCACCCTGCTGTGCGCTACCCAACAGGCAAACCCCACTGTGGCATGGACCAATGACACCGAAATGCTGATCGGCCTCGTCACAACAGATCCTCACGGGCCCACTATCGACCAGCTATACGCGTGGTGGATGTCCCACTCATGACGACTCGCCCGCGACATCGCCAGTAGGGCACGCGATCTGAAGTTAAGCCGCATGATCGGCGGTGGACGTCAGTGTTTCCGAGTTGCCTTCGGCCGTCACGGCGTTTGCCCTGACTACACCCGTCACACGCGGCGACGAACCCACTGCAGACGATCGGAGGCCAGGCATGATACATTCTGTATCGGACCAACCGTAGAGCCACTGGACAATACAGCCGCAAGGAGTCAACAGTGAAGATCTACTCCCCCGCCGCCGCTACCGTAATCGTGGCCACCGCCGCCGCAGGAGTTGTCTGCATCGGCAGTGCATCGACCGCGTCTGCCGATCAAGCCACCGAGACCAGCACATCTGGATTGGGCACTCAGGAGACTCTGGTCAACGGCGACACCGTTCAGGGGTGGACGGTCAGCGACCTCAAGCCAAGCACCGATACCATCCCCTACTCAGTGCGGGGCACCCTTTGGGAAGCCACAGCCACCGATGAAGCCATCAAAGGCTCCATCATCCCCATCGTGTCGGATCTCAACGCCCGCACACCAGGCGGCCAGAGCTACCGGGCCCTGTACCAGGTAGCCACTTCCCAGGGGGTAAACCCGGCCACGCTCGCCCAAGGCCAAAAGACCACCGGCAAGGTCTATTTCGATGTCACCGGTGAGACCCCCAACCGCATCGTGTACAGCTCCGGGAGCCAAGAGTTGGCCTCCTGGGTGCAACCCCAACCGCGGCAACGTCGCCCGGGCAACGCAACGACGTCCGGACCCACGATCGGGTCCACCGCGTCCCCCGTATCCGCGGCGGCGCCTACCCCTGCAACGCCGCCTACTCCCGCCGCCGGTCAACCAACCCCGGTCGGCAGCCCAGCGACAACTCCCGCAGCAAGCCAAGGGACACCCATTCCTGGTAACCAAGGCACACCCATCCCCCCGAACAGCCCAGTTACGCCCGCTCTGGCAGGCAGCCAAGGGATAACCACACCCAGTAATCAAGGGACACCCATACCCCCGAACATGCCGCCAGCAGCCACCCCTGAAGCCAGCCCGGCACCGCTTGGTCCCCCACCCGGCCAGGAAGTGCCGGGCGCCAACTCGGCGACGCCCGCTCCCGCCGGCAGCCCACCAGCGCCCGCGGGCAGCCCCGCGACACCCACTCCTGAAGCCAGCCCGGCACCGCTTGGTCCCCCACCCGGCCAGGAAGTGCCGGGCGCTAACCCGGCGACGCCGGCTCCCGCAGGGAGCCAACCAGCGCCCGCGGGCAGCCCGGCGACACCTAGTCCCGCGGGTCCCTCAGCTCGCCCCGCTCCCGCGGGCAGCCAGGGATCCGCTGGTAGCCCAGCCGTCCCCACCCCTTGACGCAGCTTCCGTCAGTCGCGTCATCTCGGTGAAGTCGCGATGTAGGTCGTGGTTCCTTGATGGTTTCCCCATTGCCGCGCGTGAAGATGCGTCGTGCAGCTGGATGTGATTGGCCCGCAATGCAAGTCGAACTAATCGGCGACGGCGACATTGAGTCTGTTGCGCCCGAACTAGGCACGACAGCGTACCGTGTCGACGCATACGCCATGGACGCACCAGCGTGGGTCCAGGACCGCCGCGTAAGCGATGACGGACCACTACCCCGACTATGGGCAAGTGTGGTGGTTGTTGGACCCGCTTGGTTAGCTGTTGGTGGCATACCCACGGCCCACTATCGTATTTAGGTATGCCTTCGGGGATTTCGGGAAATCTGGCTGCTTTGCCGCCTGGTGGCGCAGGGTTTGTCGGCCGCCAACGCGCGCTGGATCGCATTGGCGCCTTGGTGATGGGGCCGGCCCAGTTGGTGACGTTGATCGGCCCGGGCGGTATCGGCAAGACTCGGTTGGCCGAAGAGGCCGCGCGCCGGTTGCACAAAGCGCGGCACACGCCGGTGTTCGCGGTCCGGCTGGCGCACTTGCCCAAGGGCGCCGATGCGACGGCGGTGCGGGAGGCGGTCACCGCGGCG
>NZ_JBNMQT010000045.1:0-7483 GCF_050205645.1 Mycobacterium heidelbergense | reverse complement strand
GGGTGGGGGGATCGGGGGTTGCCCGCCACGGTAGAGATCGAGATATGGGGAGGCCTGGGGATTTCGCCATGGCTTCACACCGGCGCGGCGCCTGCGGAGGTAGGTGACCATTAGGACGGCGCAGGCCGTGATGATGAACGTGAGTAACAGCACTTTGCCAATGAGCAGCGCAGTCATAGGTAGATTCTAGGTGAACCCGCTCGGAGTGCCGTGCCGGTGGGCTCGCGGTGCTTGTCTGGTCGATTGCTGATGCACCCCGTCGTTGTGAACGCGGTGCCGCGGGGTCGAAACGCTTGTGAGCTGGGCTGACTCAGTAGCGTTGAACCGCAATCGCCAACACGGATCGATGTCGACCCGACGCAGGGCAGCTGTCGACAGATCCGGACGGCGCGAACCGGCCTGTCTCGCGCGATGCCCTGGGTAGTCAGGCCCAGATTCATCAAGGCCGATAACGGCATAACGGCCCAGGAGCGCGATGGCAGAACTTAATTGGGCAGAGGAGAGCGGGACGGCGCACGCAGGTGCCCAAGCCGGACAAGCCGACGCCGGGGCCTGAAGCGCGGGTCGACCGCCACTAGGTCGACCGGCGAGGACAATGGACCCATGCGATCTGCCGTCTCCGCCCTAGGCATCCTCGCGGTGACCGGCGTAGTTGTTGTGTTCGGCAATCCTGGCGAAGCGGCGGGCGACGTCGCGGTCGGACCAGGCCCCACCAACTACACCGTGCAACCGCAGCCTGCGCCCGCTAGCTGCCATTACCGCAGTAGCGCCAACGGCGAAACGCTGCCCGACCCGATCTGCACGCCGGGGGCGACAAACCCGAAGGCCATACCGGAGACGGTTGACACCACGATCTGCCGCAGCGGCTACACCAAGTCGATTCGGCCGCCCAGGTGGATCACCGACGCCGAAAAGCAAAGCAGCGCAGTTGCCTACGGCTACACCGGTCCACTTTCGGGGGTGGAGTACGACCACCTTGTGCCCCTAGAACTTGGCGGGGACCCGAACGATCCCCGCAACTTATGGGTCGAGCCCGGTGCATCCCCGAATCCGAAAGACGGCGTCGAATCACGCCTGCATCAGCTTGTCTGCGAAGGCACGATGCCGCTCACTGTGGCGCAGGAGGCCATCGCCACCGATTGGGCTACAGCCCTCAATTCCCGTTGAACCAGCGGCCGGTCCCCTTCGGCCATGTTTTCTTGGCCCTGTAGCCCATCAACACGGCGAGGCCTGCGGTACTGATCAGGCCCAGCGTCGTGCCGTTGGTGCACACATTCAATACGAACAGGGCGAGGGACAGCACAGCCATCACTGTGTAGAACGCTGGGCTGTTCCAAGGGTTGGCTTTCAAGCGCACCTCCTCTTCGGCCGGGCCGGCCAGCCACCAGGGAGCGTCCCGACGGCGCAGTGCTGCGTGCGATTCTCCTCTGATAAGGCTGTCCGTCGTTGGCGTGTCGGGGGTGCTGCGTGCCAATCTTCATCCAGGTGCGACGACCAGGTGGGACGGGGGAGAGGGGAGGTCGAGTCTTCCCTTTGACCATCTGCTACGAGCAGAACCAATATTATGGACGCGTGAAACATGTTGAGAGGCAACGCAATTTACACCGTCTTCTTCGTTTCGCCTTGACTACATAGCCTGCCAGGCCGCAAAACCGGCGCATCGCCAAGCCCTTCCAGATCCCAGGACTTGACGCTCACGTCGGTCAAAAGTCAGGCATGATCTCGACCGGATGTTCGCTCAGAGGTTCAACGACAATTGCCGCGTTTTTCATCAGCTCGATTGAGCGGGTAGTGTCCATCACGCTCTTTATGTCTCCCTCAATTATCATGTAGGCGGCGCGGTTCATTCGCTCATAGAACTCTTTCAGCGACTCCACGCTGCGAAAAACCGGAAAGTACTGCCTACCATCGCGTTCAAGCAAAAACAGCTTTTGTCTGCCGTCTTTTGTGTCGCCAAAAGGAGTGGAGTAGTAGACCTTAGCAGCAGTGCCCATCGTTTCAGTCGGCTTGTTCTTTTTGAATGAGCTCACGCTAGCTCCTTGATCGCGATGCCGTTGGCTCTGGCGACTAGATAGGTTACTACTGCTCCAATGACTACGAGATGGATAAACAGGCCTGCGACAACGCGGCCGAATGCCTGTCGTTCAGGTTCAGCTCCGGAAGGTCTTATGTCTCATAAGAATTCAGCGCAATGACCTTCGGATCAGTGGGTTCGACAACGATGGGCACATCGACGGCTCGCTCAGGCAGTACGGCGTTTCCTTGAGGCAGGTGTGCCAAGGATTGGTCAACTGCGATGTGATGAACGTGAGGGCTTCGGCGAGCTTGCCGGCCAGGTCGGCGCCAACCCCAGGCGTGAGACCGGCCTGCCAGGAGCCGCCGAATTGTCGGGTGAGCGTATAGGCTGTCGGGGTGGTTCCGCAGTGGCGGGTGGGCCCGCTAGCGTTGCCTGTTCACGGCGTGTTTGTCGGGCTCGGGGTGTTGGCGGCCACGGTCGTTTTCGTCGCGGAAGCGCGTCGCCGCGATGCGATGAATGAGCAGTCGCTGATCGCGGTAACAGGCGCGCTGGTCGGCGGGGCGATCGGTATGCGTTTGTCTGGGTGGGCGCAGCATATCGATTTCCGATTCAACCCAACCGTGCTGCGGGTCTGGGAGTTTGGGTCGCGCAGCATCTTAGGCGGGCTGCTGGGCGCCTATATCGGGGTGCTGGTCGCCAAGCGGATCGGTGGGTACCGCGGCAAGACTGGTGATCTTTTCGCGCCGGCGGTTGCGCTGGGCATGGCGGTCGGCCGGATTGGTTGTCATCTCACCGAAGCGCCCGGCCGGCCAACAAGCTTACCGTGGGGAGTGCATGCCCCAGTGACCACGCCGAAATGCCCGGGGTGTCTGGCTGGTGTGGCGATGCACCCGTCATTCGTCTACGAGATCGCGTTTCAGCTGGCCGTGTTTGGGATTCTGTTGTGGCTGCGCAGCCGTGTCACCCAGCCCGGGGAACTGTTTGTCATCTACGTTGCGGGCTATGCGGTGTTCCGATTCTTCGTCGAGTTTGTCCGCGCCAACGACACAGTTTGGCTGGGATTGACCCGGCCGCAATGGTTTTTGCTGCCGTCACTGGTTGTTATCGGTGTGCGGCTGGGATATGGCTATCGGCGCGGATACTATGACCAACTGCTGCGCCGCCTGGAATCGCGTGTATGACGACCCCGCCACCGAATACACCACCGCCCACCACACCACCGGGTTCGCCTGAGGGCGGCCCGCCGCGACCCGGCGGTCCGTACCATCCCTACACACCCCAGCAAGGGTGGTACCCGCCGCCGAGTGCGTGGCCGGCGCCCGGCTACCCACAGTGGCCGCAATACCCCTATCCCAGTCAACTGCCGCCGCCGCCCCCGCGTTCGAGCGGGGAGATCATCGGAGCTGTCATCGTCGGCGTCACCGTTTACGTGGTGATCAACCTCCTGGTTGGGCCCATGGTGCTGTTGGGGCTGGCCAACGTCATCTCACCGAAAGCGGCGTTCGTGATCGGTGCGATCATGCTTGGCTCGATCGCATTCGGTGGTGGCGCAGCGCTGATCGCGCGATCTCGGCGCCGGCCATGGCCGAAGGGAATAGGGATGGGGCTGATGATCGGCTGGGCGCTCACATCCGTGCTGACGGCGGGCTTGTGCACCGGACTAAACCCTGTGATGTACACCTGGTCGCGGTGATCGGCATGCTGCGCCTAGCTCGGATGGCCGGCGCCGTCGCGGTGATCGTGGTGGCGGGGTGCAGCGCGCCACCGAAACCGCCGACCAGCCCGGCCGGGGGCGCCGACGTTACCTCGCTGGACCCCGGCCATTACCCAACCAAGCCCAATTCGTCGCTGGGCAACGCCGGTGATGCCGTGAAGGGTGGATGGGTTGAGGCGCGCCGGATGGCCAACAACGTGGTGGGTCCGTGGGAGGTGGATCCCGCGTTGACAGAGGTGCATTGTTGCGTGTCGGGAGTGGTGAAAGATCCCGCCGCCCTGAACACGACGTTGGCCGCGCCCCTCGGTGATGTCGTCGGCAAGCACAATTTTCTCGCGGGCTTCGCCAGTGGAAAACGATCCAACCTGCTTGGGCCACACTCGATCATGGATTTGACCAATGTGGTGTTGCGGTTTGCCAGCGCGGCCGATGCCGCCGCGGCTGTCGCCGATATGGCTGCCCAAAGCGCCGCGCTGACACCGGCGTACCGCAGTTCTCGGCCCACGCACCCCATCGCGATTCCGCGCTACCCGCGCAGCACCGCTGTGGCTGATACCTCAGAGGAGCTGGAATCGTTTGTCTACGCGTTCACTGTGCACGGGGCCTACGTGCTATGCCAGCAGAGCGGGTCCGGCGATGGCCCGCATGCCGCCGCCCAGCTGGTCGCGGCCACCTTGGATAAGCAACTGCCGTCAATCGACCAGTTCACCCCGACGCCGGCCGAACAGCTGCCTGGGTTAGCGCTGGATCCCACCGGGCTGCTGGCCCACACCCTGCAAGGTGATCAAGTCTCGTCCAGCACAGGCGTTTACGAGCCGCGCGCCGACATGCACATCGATTCTCGTCTCGCCGAGCCTGCTAAACAGTGGGCGTTGTTCAATGCGGTGGGATTGCAGTCCGTCGCGTGGGCCGGCACCACCGTCTATGAAACTCGCGACGGGTCTGCGGCCGCCCGCCTCGTTGAGGAGTTCGCCTCGGCCGAGCTCGCCTACAACTACCGGCCGGCGGCCGGCATCAAAGGGATGCCTAACGCGAAATGCCTTGCTCCACCGCCACCAGACCCGCAGATCAATTCCATCCCAGGAGTGTTCTGCTTCGCCGCCGCCGGCCGCTACACCATCGTGGTGTTCACCGATCAGCAGGTCGATGCCCACCAGCGGGCTGCAGCCCAATATCTGATGCTGACCGCACGATGAGCCAGCCGCGTCTACCGTTACACCTTGGCTCCAAGAAAGAAGGGCGCGCATGACGACACCACCCTCGGATCCGTCCGATCCCGGCGACACATTTCGGGGTGGGCCTCCGCCCGGCTATCGACCCGATCGGCGCCGGCCACGCCGCCGGAGGCGGGCCTCATCACACATCTCCACCGGCAGCGTCATCGCCGGCATCGGCTTGTTCATCGCGATCAACGTCCCCGTGTTCATCGCGGTGAACCGCTACGCCGTCACCCATCCACACAGCCACGCGATGGTGATCGGCGCGGTCGCGCTCGGCGTCATCGTATTCGGTGGCGGCGGAACACTGTTGGCCGTGGGCAATCCGACAGCAAAAGCTATCGGGTTGGGCCTGATGATCGGCTGGGCGCTGGTGTCTGTCCTGTCGGCCGGTTACTGCACCGGATTGAACCCTGCGGGCTACCGGAGTTACTGAGATGGTTGGTATGCAGTTGCGCGGTGACCGGATCCATCGCTATGTCAATGCATTTTGCCCGCATTGCCATGTCGAGCAGCCGGATCGCCCGTTGAGCGGGGTGGCGCGGCTTAGCGGTTGGCTGGCCGTGCGCGACGGGCGGGTCTGGTTGGAGCGCGGCTGCCCCGCACACGGTTTGGTGCGCACCCTTTATGACGAGGACCCAGAAATCCTTGCCTACCTCGAGGAGTGGACCGCTCCCACAAAATCGCACACTGCTGATCTGGCAGGCAACTTCGACCCTGTCCCGGGCGCGTATCTGCGTGGCCTGCCGGAGATGCAAACCCAGCATACCTGCATACTGCTGGAGGACATCGCCGAAACGTGTAATCTGCGCTGCCCCACATGTTTCGCTGAATCCTCACCGGATTCGCCCAACGTGGTGTCAGTACGTGACGTGCTTACCAACCTCGACCGGCGACTCGAGCGCGAAAACGGGCGGCTTGACGTGTTGATGCTGTCGGGCGGGGAACCCACACTGCACCCACACTTGCCCGAACTGTTGGCTGAACTGGCGGCGCGACCAATCACCCGAATCCTGATCAACACCAACGGCATCCGCATCGCCACCGACGACGATTTACTCGACCTGCTCACTGAGCACCGGGAGCGCGTCGAAACCTACCTGCAATTTGACGGCTTATCGCTCGTGGCGCACCGCCATCACCGCGGCGGCGACTTACACCGCATCAAACAGGACGCGCTGCGCCGATTATCGGAGCGCGAAGTCTTCACCACGTTGGTGATGACCGTGGCTTTGGGTGTCAACGACGGCGAGATCGGCGATGTCATCAACGTCGCGCTACAAACCCCCTATGTGGGTGGGGTGTCGATCCAGCCGCAGTTCGCCTCGGGCCGCTCGGCTCACATCGACCCACTGAACCGACTCACCCACACCGGAGTGCTCAAACGAGTAGGGCCCCAAACAGCGGGTGTGGTCACGTGGCGTGATCTGACCGCGCTGCCCTGCTCACACCCGCACTGCTGCTCGATCGGCTACCTTATGCGCGACGACAGCGGACGGTGGCGTTCTTTGGTCGCATTGATCGGCCACGACAACCTCAAAGACAAGCTGGGGTTAGTCGCCAACCGCATCGCCGACACCGAGCTTCCCCGCGAACTACGTGTGGCCGTGCGCGAATCGCTGCTGGGCTTGCTCTCCGAGCAATCGTCGTTATCGCATCCTGGGATCGCCGAAGTCTGGCGCACCGTGTGCGAAAGCTGCGATCTGGGCATGTCCACTCTGCTGGCGCTGGCGTCTAGTGCCTTACCGGGTCAACGCCGCAAACTGCGACACATGCTGGGAGAGCGTGTGGTCCGAATTACCGTCAAACCCTTCATGGACATCTCGACGATGATCGAAGAACGCCTCACACAGTGCTGCGTCCACGTCGGCACTCGCGCGTCACATGATGATCAGTGTGCTCCGTTTTGCGCCGTGCAAGCCTGGCCGGCGCTCGGCCAGCAGCGGCTCTCGCTATCCGCCGGTCACCCGCCGCGACAAATCACTGCGCACCGATCGTGACAACGCTTGCGCGACGCTTAGAGGGGCAGCGGTCGCCCAGGAGTGTATTTTTTTGGCCGTGCAAGACCCGCGCGTGCCAGCTCGGGGTTGGGCTCTGCAGGGGGCAGTGGCGATTGAAAGTCATTGTCGTGTGCGGCCTTTGACGGGTGTATCGGTGTCGGCGGGTGGGGTGCGGTCTGGGTTGGGCCCGGGGCGCGCATCGGCCGGTCTGTCCGGTGTGGGTGCGGAGTTGGTGTGCGGGTCGGAGGTGGTGTGTGTGGTTCCGGCGCGGCCCGGGGTTGGTGGCGCGGGTGGTTCAGCGACGGGCGAGGAGTTGGGCGCGGCTGGCCCGCCGCGGTCGGCGGGGGGGTCGGGCTGGTGGTCTCGGTGTCGTCGCTGGGTGATCTTGTGGGCGACGGCGGCGCCGGCTACGGCTTCGGGTGCCGCGACGGTCGAGCCGGCTTGTGCGGCCATCACTGCGCCGTCAGCGGCGGTCGCGCTGGCTGCGGCGGGTGCGCTGTCGGCGGCCGTGGTGGCGCCGGTCGCAGTGGGGGTG
>NZ_JBNMQT010000044.1:0-7712 GCF_050205645.1 Mycobacterium heidelbergense | reverse complement strand
CCGGTTGTTGGCGCTGCGGCTGCGTGAGCTGGCGATGGGCTATCGCGGCATCGGCGCGGCGCCGATGGGCGGTATGCCGGCCTCGGGGCTGGGCAACATGATGCCCGCCGGCGGTGGAGGCCTGGGCGCGTTGAACGGACTGTCGGGGTTGGCATCGGGGATACCCGCGTCGCTGGTGGGGAGTGTGCGCGGGGGTGCCGGCGAGCGGGGTGGTGAGTGGGATGCCTCGATGTTGGGCGGCGATGGCCGTGGCAGCGGGGCGGGGTTGCGGGCGGTGCAGTACGCGGAGACGAAGTTGGGCTGCCCGTATGTGTGGGGTGCGGCGGGCCCGCGTACCTACGATTGCTCGGGACTGTTGATGGATTCGTACGCTCATGCGGGGGTGCGGTTGCCGCGGATGACCTACGACATGATTCGTGTGGGTAGGGCGGTGGATCGTGCTGATGTGCGGGCCGGGGATTTGGTGTTTTCGAATTTCTCGGGTCGCGGGCCTGAACATGTGCAGCTCGCGGTGTCCTCGACGAAAGTGATTGAGGCACCGACCCCGGGTGGGCATGTCCAATATTCGGGATTCCCGCATGGGCGCGTGGTGGTGAAAAGAATTGTCGGATAACAATTTTACGGTGGGTATGTGACGGTGGTTGAGCCGGGCGCGGATAAGGGCGACGAGTCGCGTTGGCGCGGCCGTGGTTTGGGGTTGTCGACGCGGGTGCAGGTGTCGGGTCACATGTTTTTCGCGCGCCGCGCGGTGTTGGCGATGACTCGGCGGCGGGTGCGGATGGAGGCCGAGCCGGGGCGGCGCCAGTCGATGGCGATGCTGGCCGGGGTGACGCTCACCGCGGTGTTGTCTTTGGGGGCGTTGTTTTGGTCGTTCGTGCGCCCGGCTGGGTCGGCGGGGCAGTCGCGGATTTTGGCGGATCAGGATTCGGGTGCGCTGTATGTGCGGGTGGGCGACAAGCTGTATCCGGCGCTGAATTTGTCCTCGGCGCGGCTGATTGTCGGTGAGGCGGCCAACCCGGTTCGGGTGCGGCGCAGCGAAATTGACGCCCATCCGAGAGGGCCGCTGGTCGGGATCGCCGGAGCCCCGCAGGATATGGCGGCGACGTCGCCGGGCCGCTCGTCGTGGCTGGTGTGTGATGAGATCACCAAGGCCTTCGGGACGGCGGCACCGGAGCCGGTGACGGTGACCATCATTGACGGGCAGCCGGAGTTGGGGCCGCGCCGCCATGTGCTGGGCCCGGGTGATGCGATGGTACGTCGCTATGGGGATGCGGTGTGGTTGATCCGCGATGGCCGGCGTTCGCTGATCAATCAGGGTGCCCGGGCGGTGCTGTTGGCGCTGGGGCTGGGCGAGGATGCGGTGACGGGGTCGCGCCCGATGAGCCGGGCCCTGTTTGATGCGATTCCGGTGGGCCCGGAGTTGTCGGTGCCGGTGATTCCCGCTGCGGGGGCGCCGGCGCGGTTCGCCGGGGCGCCGGGCCCGGTGGGCACGGTGGTGTCGACTCCTCAGGTGGGCGGTCAGACGGCGTACTCGGTGGTGTTGACCGATGGCGTGCAGCCGGTGTCGCCGGTGGTGGCTCAGGTGCTGCAAAACGCCGGCCCGGCCGGTGCGGTGATGCCGGTGGTGGCGGGGCCGGTGTTGGCCAAGTTGCCGGTGGTGCAGACGTTGGACTTGTCGGCGTTCCCGCCCGCGCCGCCGCAGGTGATTGACAGCCAGCTCAATGCGGCCGCGTGCTGGCATTGGGAGAAGGTGGCCGGGGAGTCGATGGCGACGACATCGGTGATCGCTGGTCCGAGCATTCCGGTGGCCGAGTCGCAGGTGGACAAGGTGGTGGATTTGGTGAAGACCCCGGGCCCGCAGATGCAGGCCGACCGGGTGTATTTGGGCCCCGAGTACGCCAATTATGTGGTGTCCACCGGGAATTCACCGCAAGCTGCCACGGTGGAGTCGTTGTGGTGGATCTCGGAATCGGGGGTGCGGTTCGGGGTGCCACGCGAGGAGGACACCATGAACGCACTTGGTTTAAAGAAGCATTCGCCGAGTCCGGCGCCGTGGCTGGCGCTGCGGCTGCTGGCGGGCGGGCCGGCGCTGTCGCGCGCGGATGCGCTGGTACGCCACAACACGCTGCCGGTCGATGCCAACCCAGCTGAATTGGAGGTCCCTAAGTCATGAAGCATGGGTTTGCCCGCAAGGAGACCGCGGAGGCGCCGTCGTTTCGCCCTGAAACCATTGAGCTGCCAACACCGCTGAAAGTCCCACCGCCGCAAAGCAAACCGCTGTGGTCGGTGGTGTTGATCGTCGGCTTGATGGGTTTGGTCGGGGCGATGGTGTGGGTGTCGTTCGCTAGTGGGGCCCGCTCGTTCACCGGGGCGGGCTCGCTGTTTCCGATCGTGATGGTCGGTGGGCTGATGGCGATGCTGTTCGGCGGCCGCGGCGGGTCGGGAGAGATGTCGCGTTCCAAGCTGGATGCGCTGAGGGCGCGTTTTTGCATGGTCATGGACGAGCTGCGGGGAGCCACGTCGGAGTTGGCTGACCGGCTGGATGAGAATTACCGCTGGTATCACCCGGCGCCGGACACGCTGGAGGCCAGCGTGGGCAGTGTGCGGATGTGGGAGCGCAAACCCAACGGTTCTGATGCGTGGTTCGGGGTGGCCCGGGTGGGGCTGGGCATGACGGATTTGGTGGAGTCGCATACCGCGGTGTTCGCCGAGCCGCAGGACGCGCCCACCGATATTGAGCTCGAGCCGGTGACGGGCAAGGTTCTTCAAGAGTTCATGCAGTACCAGACGGTGGCTTACGGGGTGCCCGCGCTGGTGTCGTTGATGGTGGAGCCCGGCTATGAGCTGCGCGGCCCGCGTGAGCGGGTGCTGGCGTTGATGCGCGCGATCATTTGCGAGTTGGTGTTTTTCCACGGCCCTGATCATCTGCGCCTGGTGGTGGTGACTTCGGATGTGGCCGAGTGGGATTGGGTGAAGTGGCTGCCGCACGCCGGTGATCCGGCGCTCGAGGATGGCGCGGGCCCGGTGCGCATGGTGTATGGATCGGTGGCCGATTTCCTTGCCGCGCAAGCCGATGGGCTCTCGTTGCGGAGCCGCGGGGATTTCCGGGCCCGGCTGGGAGCATCGAAGGATCCGATTAGCCCGTTGCCGCACACGTTGATTGTGTGCGACACCGAGGTGGGCTGGGATCGTTTCGGAAGCTCCGAGGGGGTCAATGGGTTGACGTTTTTCGATGTCCGGGGTTCAGGTCGGGTTCCGGCGTGCGCTGATGTGCGCCGCGTGCTGCATATTGGTGAGAACGCGGTGATTTCGGCGGTGCCGCGCGATCCGGTGACGTGGGACGCCCAGGGCAATGAGCCGCAGTTTTTCGCCTACGCCGATCAGATCAGTCGCGATGCGGCCGAGACATTCGCCGAGCGGATGTCGCGGTGGCGGCTGGCCGAGGCCTACGAGGCGATCGAGATCCACACCGGCCAGCGGGTGATGGCTCGAGACATCTTGTCCTACTACGGTATTGAGGATGCCGCCAGTATTGATTTTGAGAAGGTGTGGGCGTCTCGCAGCGATATCAACTCCTCGCAGCGGCTGCGGGTGCCGCTGGGTAACCGCGCCGACAATAACGAGCTGTTTTTCGTTGACCTCAAAGAGGGCTCCCAAGGCGGGCAGGGCCCGCATGGGGTGATGGCAGGTACGACTGGGTCGGGCAAGACGATGATGTTGCGGGCGCTGATTGAATCCTTGATCTTGGGACACCCGCCGCAGAATCTGCAGTTCATGTTGGCCGACCTGAAGGGCGGCTCGGGTGTGCGGCCGTTTGCCGGGGTTCCTCATGTGGCGCAGATCATCACCGACCTTGAAGAGGACCAGAGTTTGATGGGCCGCTTCGTGGACGCGCTTGATGGCGAGATCGCGCGACGTAAAGCGTTGTGCGACTTGGCTGGTGCCGATGATGCGACCGAGTACAACAAGCTGCGCGCCGATCAGTTGTCGTCGGGGGCCGCGGAGGTGTTGCCGGCGCTGCCGGTGTTGATGGTGGTCATTGATGAGTTCGCTGAGCTGTTTAAGTTGATGGGCAGTGAGATCCAGGTGGCGCTGGATCGGATTTGTCGGCAGGGCCGGGCCTATTGGGTGCATCTGCACATGGCCAGCCAGCAGATTGACACCCGCGCTGAGGCGCTGTTGGAGAACATGGGGTATCGGCTGGCGCTGCAAACCAAGACACCGCAGGCGGCCGCGGCGATCGGTGTGCCGAACGCGGTGAACCTCAAGGGTTCTGGGCAGTGTTACTTCCTGGAGGGCAGCCCGTCGAATGGTAACGTGACGAAATTTCAGGGTGAGTTCTTGTGGCGGGAGTACCGCAAGCCTGGCACCGAAGACCTCGACGGCGGCCCGCAGGAGGGCCCTGCGGCGGTCAGTTATTTTGCGCCGCAACTATTTTCCACGGATTTTACTCCGCTGCCGCTGCCGGATGAGGCGGCGGACTCCGCGGTGACCGACGTGGCGCTCGGCGATGTCGAGGAGGAGGTGGCCGAGGCGCCCAGCGAGGGCGAGGACGCCGAGGCCGCCACGGCGTTGATGCGCCCGCAGGTGGGTCGCATCATCATCGATCAGTTGCGCCGCATCGACTTTGAGCCTTACCGGCTGTGGAAGCCGCCGCTGGATGCGCCGTGGAGCGTGGAGAAATTGGTGAACACTCATCTGGGGCGCCGCTGGGACAGCGAGTATGCGGCGACGCCGAATCTGGTGTTCCCGGTCGGGTTGGTGGACCGTCCGTTCAAGCATGACCAGCATCCGTTGACCGTTGACGTGTCGGGCCCGGGGGCCAACGTGTTGGTCGTCGGCGCGCAGGGCTCGGGCAAGACGACGGCGCTGCAGGATCTGATTTGTGCGGCGGCGATGACCCACACTCCTGAGCAGGTGCAGTTCTATTGCTTGGCGTTTTCCTCGGCGGCGCTGGGCAGTGTGGGCGGGTTGGCCCATGTTGGTGGGGTGGCGATGTCGCTGGATGGCGACGGTGTGCGCCGCACCGTGGCGGAGATGGCCGCACTGCTGGCCTCACGCAAGCGCAGCTTCGAGGCCACTGGCGTGATGTCGATGGAGGTGTTTCGCCGCCGCAAGTCCGGCCGTGAATCCGGGCCGCTGCCCGATGACGGTTATGGCGATGTGTTTTTGGTGATCGACAACTACGCCGCGCTGCTCAATGAGTATCCAGCGTTGGTCGAAGACAAGGTGAACCGACTGATCAAGGAAGGGCCGACGTTCGGTATTCACGTAGTGGCCGCGGTGTCGAAGAGCACCGACTTGCAGGTGTCGGTGCGCGGGGACTTCGGGTCTCGGGTGGAGCTGCGCTTGGCCGATATCAACGATGCCCAGCTGGTGGCCAAGCCGCGGCTGGCCGCGGAGGTTCCCTCGGGCCGGCCGGGCCGAGGCATGATCGGGCAGAACTACGAGCGCGCCGGCTGGGACCCGGTGGGGTTGCACACCTTGATGGCGCGCCCGGCGCTGGAGTCCACCGATAGTGAGGTGTTTGACTCACGCAGCGTGGCCGAGGCAGTGACCCGGGTGGCGAGCGGGTTTAGGCCGGCACCGAAGGTTCGCCGGCTGCCCCAGCGGGTCACACCAGGCGAGCTGGCCGCGCTGGCCAACGGGGATGGCCGGGCGGACTTGGCGCTGGTGTGGGCACTCGATGAGACCGAGCGTCCGGTGTTTTTCGACGGCCAGCATCTGATGATCACAGGACAAACCAAGTGCGGGCGCACCACGGCGTGCGCGACGTTGATGCGCGAGATTGGGCGGGTGTATGCCCCGGGTGCCGAGGCGGGCACAAGTCAGCCCGGCGCGGGGGCGGGCCGCCCGGCCGCGCAGGTCTGGCTGGTTGATCCGCGCCGCCAACTGCTGGGTGTGCTGGACAAGTCGTATGTGCAGCGCTTCGCCTCAACCCCGACGGCGGTCAAGCAGCGCATGGACGAGTTGGCCGCATTCCTGGGCCCGCGGATGCCTAGCGACGATGTGTCGGTCGATCAGATCGGGCAGCGGCACTGGCAGGGCCCGGAGGTGTTTTTGATCATCGATGATTCTGAGCGACTGCCGGCTGGGTTCGATTCGCCGCTGGTCCCGATCGCCCCGTTCGTGCAGGCGGGCGCCGACGTCGGGTTGCACATCGTCTACACCCGGTTGTTCGGGGCGTTCATGGCGGGGCTGGGGGCTGATCCGGTGCTGCGGCTGCTGCGCGATGCCACCGAACCGATGCTGGTGATGGATTCAGATCCGGACCCCGGTTTTGTGAAGGGCAAATGGAAGGGCCATTCGATGCCGCGAGGCCGCGGATTCTTGATGAATACACCCGAATCGGGCGAGTCAGGAATTTATGTCCAAGTGGCTGATGGTGGGTTCAACTAGATCTGCGATGGCCCGCGCATAAGTCCACGCGCGTCGATACACTTTTCTCATCAGACCGGGTAGATGGTCCGGTCAGGCCGGTTGCGGGAGGATTTCATGTTTGTTGAGGCGTTACCTGCGGGGATTGATGCGTCGGCGTCAGGGTTGGCGGGGATCGGGACGGCGGTAGCAGCGGGTAATGCTGCGGGTGCTGCGCCCACGCTGGGAGTGGTGCCGCCGGCACCCGAGCCTGCCTCGGTTTTGTTGGCTGCGGCGTTCGGCACGCACGCCGGGGTGTATCAGGCGACTCAGGCGATCGGGTCGGTCATTCACGCGATGTTTGTCGCGACGATGGGCGCCAGCTCGGTCGACTACGCCGCCACCGAGGCGGCCAACACCATCGCGATGGTCTAACCCCGGCGCTTGGCAGCCCAGGGCTATGGATTACGAGGTTCCACCGGAGATCAACTCGGGCCGGATGTATGCCGGCCTGGGTTCGGCGTCTTTGATGGACTCCGCGGCGGCGTGGCAGGCTCTGGCCGCGCAGCTGGGATCGGCTGGCGGGGCGTTCGGGGCGGTGATCGAAGCGCTGACGAGCACGGCGTGGCTGGGCCCGTCGTCGATGACGATGGCGTTGGCCGCCGCACCTTATGTGGTGTGGATGATCGCCACCGCCGAGCAATGCCAGGAGGCGGCGGCCGCGGCGGCCGCGGCGGCCGCGGCGTTTGAGGCCGCCCGCGCTGGGGTGGTGCCCCCGCCGGTGATCGCCCAGAACCGCGCTCAACTGGCGGCGCTGGTAGCGACCAACTTTATCGGTCAGAACACTCCGGCGATCATGGCCAACGAGGCCCACTACGCCCAAATGTGGTCCCAGGACACCGCGACAATGTACAACTTCGCCGGCCAGTCTGCGGGGATCACTGGGTCGCTGGTTCCGTTCCTGCCGCCGCTACCGAACTCCGATCCGATGGGGCTGGCCGCGCAAGCGGCCGCGGTGGGCCAGTCGAGCGGCACCTCAGCGGGACAGCAACCGCTGAATTTCGCCAGCAACGCCGGCTTGCCCGCCGGGTTGGACGCCCAAACGATGCTGTCGATGGGTCCACAGCTGGTTAGCTCGATTCCCCAAGCGCTGCAAGGGCTTTCCTCACCGCTCAGCGGCGGGTTGGGGTCAAGCGGGCTGGGTCAGTTCCAATCCCTGCTGAGCCCATTCATGAGTTTTATGAATCCGGGCATGTTCGGTGCGGGTGGGGCGTCGACGTTGACCAGCGCCGGCGGACCGGGCCTTGCCGGTTTGGGCGGGGCGGCCTCGGAAGTGGAGGCCGCCCCGCCCAAAC
>NZ_JBNMQT010000043.1:0-10859 GCF_050205645.1 Mycobacterium heidelbergense | reverse complement strand
TGACGGGGCTGCTGGACACCATGGCCGATAACCGGCCGCTCTACGACACCTTCCTGCACGGGCTGGCCGCTCATCCGACATTGCTGACGGGGCTGCTGGACACCATGGCCGCCAATCCCGCGCTCTACAACGACTTCCTCAACACGGTGTCGGCCCATCCGCAGATGTTCACAGGCCTGTTGAACACGATGGCCGCCAATCCCACGCTCTACAACGACTTCCTGACCACCGTGGTCGCCCACCCCGAGATGTTCAACGAGCTACTGGACACGATGGCCGCCCACCCCGCGCTCACCACCGCAGCCGTCCAAGCAGCGACAAAGAACCCCCAAATCCTCCCCGCCACCCTCGACGCGGCGGGCAAGCATCCCGCGATCATTGGCATGCTCGTCAACGGACTAGGCCGTCATCCCGAGCTCATAGGCACAGCCATCAGCGCACTCCTGGGGTTGCCCACTCCTGCCCGGTAGTCGACAGCGCAGCGCCGGTCCCAACGTCAGTCGGTGCTACCGCTGAGACGGGTCCTGCTCATCGAATGTGACCACCCCTAGCGACTCGCAGTTTGAGATCCTCCCGGTTGTAGGTGGACCTCTTCCAGGCTCTGGGTGTCAGAGTCCGCAAACATTTGGAGGGGCCGCGCGCCAGATCCTCGCATAGGGGTTGGTTGTGGAAGCAGAAGCATTACGTAAAGGGCTGAACGGTCAGCGCCATCGCCCGTCATCTGGGGTTGACCCAGGATACGGGTGCCCAAGATGAACGACAATCGGGCGGCTTACAATGCGACCTGGTTGGCTTCGAAGATCATCCCGGTATCGGCCAGGTGCCATCGCGCAGGTGATTGGTGGCCTCGAAGGCATTGATGACGGGCAGCATCGTGGCGGTCTCGGCCTTGTTGCCCTCGAACAACTCGACCGTTAGCCGGATCCGGCGGCGTCGGTCAACAGCCCGAGGGTGAATTTCGGTTCCAGGCACCTATCTTTGGAGAATCCCGGCTCGCGGAATCCGTCGGCGGCATCGGCCTCGAAATGCAAGGTTCTCAGGCGTTGTCCGCCGCGTGGAAAGTCGCCTGCGCCGAAGTAGTGCCATCGGCGATTGCGTGGTGAAGCTCGCCGAGTTTGCTTGCGGCCCCGAAACAATTCGGCAGAGCCTCCGCTGCGGCGGGCAGAATGTGCGGAGCGCCGATCGGCCCTATTGCCGCCGCCAGGGCAGCGAAGTGGGCCGCGATATCCGCCGAAGCGGCGGTCGTCCACTGCTCACCTGCGGCATGATTGGTGGCCGCAAACGCATCCATAGCACCGTAATCTGCCTTGAAGTCCGCCATTGACGCCTCCCAGTCCCGAGGGATACACAGTGTATCTCACCTATCGATACGAAGTGTATCGGGCAAATCGTTCGCCCGCTAGTTCCTGGTTGTGCGTGGACTCAACGGGCCTGTGAGCCCGCTCGGCATGGGCGCCCCAGATGTTGGTCGTCCGTCAGGTCAACGGCCCCTCGCGCACAGCGCGCATCCGGTCAGTCAATTCGTTGATCAGCTGTTCCTGACGATCGTCGGCGATCTGCGCCGCCGAATTCGCGGTATCAACGATCAACGCTGCCAGCGCGTCAGGTTTGGAGTGCGAGCGCGTGCGAGCTCAACCACAGACCGGTCATCGCGCCGAGGCCGCTACCTCGACACTGGCCGATTCGTCGGGGGCTAGCGGCTTACACGGAATGGCTGTGAAGCGCTTATCGATCTCCTGCGGCACATCACGCTGGGCGGCCGTGGGCGCGATTCAGCAAGTCAACCGTACTGCTCACGCCCGACCCATGGCCGCTACACCGGCCACAAGCGCTGCCGCAACATTTCTCAACATGTCTGCCCTGCCGAGCCGGCGATTGCAACGTAAACGCTGCACTGATATGCCGGGTATCGACCCGCTTGTAGACCGCTTAGCACACAGTCCGAAAACGCGAGACCAGTGTCAGCTCGGCTTCTGCTCGGACAGCGATAGCGGCACGTCAGGGTCGATTTCGACGCCGAGCTCACTGAAGTGATGCTCGACAATCAGCCAGGCGTGCTGCGTCAGCCGCTCGATGAGTGCGCGTCGCGTTTCGGTCCGTCGACTCAGCCAAGCCAGAATCGACGCGTCGATAAGCCCACCCAACGAGACAACCAGAGTGGCGGCGCTATCCGGATCATCCGCAAGATCCGGAAAATACCGCGCCCCGGCCGCGACGATATCGGCGGCGAAATCACGCCGCTCTGCCCTGCGCCGCCGAGAACTTGGTTGGTAACTATGGCTGACGAGGAATCGATACAGGTTCGGGTGCTTCGACGCCCAGATCACCTGCGCCGAGATCGGTGCGCGGATCACATCAATCGGCGTATCGCAGCGGTCCATCTTGGTCAAAACGGTGGTTCGCAGCTCCTGGTATGCGCTGCGCGCCACCTCGAGGTCGAGTTCGTCTTTGCTAGCGAAGTGTCGATAGACGTTGGGACGTGCCAGCCCCGCGCGTTGGGCGATCTGCCCAGTCAGCGCGTCGGGACCGTGCTCCTCGATGACGGCGCGAGCGGCCGCGATAATTTGCTCGCGCCGGGGAGGTCCTGGGGGCTCCGGTTGCTGCGCGGCAGATTTAACCACCCGGTTATGATATCAGGCGCGCTAGTTTGAAACTGCAAGTATCGTTTGCGGTACGTCATAGATTTCAGGCGATTTCTACTGGCGCGGCATGAGGCCCAGTTTGCCAGCTTAGGTGGCAGCAAGCCGTCATCCCCCACCGCGTATGACACTTTGGTAGGCGGGAAAGCTCACGGCGCGCAGTGTCACTGAGCAGGACACCACGTGCCATCAGCAGTTTACCGCGGTCGCTACCGCCGCGAATCGACGTCGCGCCGAAGGCCGCATCTACGACGCCGGCTTTCAACGCTAAACGCTTGGCAGAGTTCCCCTCTGACACAGGCCCGCCCATCAACCCGCGGTCATCGGGCGCGGACGCCCGAGCGCTCGGCCTCGCCCCGGCGATGCTAGTGCAGACATTGTCGACGGGTTAACATTCGCCGGCAGATCGCCGGTAGCGACTCCGACCGGCTTGCCCATGCCGAAAATGTCTACCACCAGCAACTGATAGAGCATCGGTTGTGGCCCAAAACAATTCACAATTAGCGATGGGGGCGGTGACAAAGCACGTCCCTCGGAATGCGTTAGTGTTTTCGAAGCTGTGTCGCGCTGGTCGCCGCATGGGGATGCGGCCACCTTAAACTCAGGAGATGTCTGTGGCCGGTACCCTGACCGTGGATCTGCACCCCGTCTTCCGAAGCGATCGTGACATCGATAAAGCTGTTCGCACCGCCGTATTCCGAGCGGTTGCACAAAATGTGGCATTACTCGAAATAATTCCCGGCAAAGGCTCTGGCACGCTGAAGCGGCGGGTTCTCGCCAAACTCGCACAGCCCCATTTGAAGAAATTCTATCGCCGCGTTGAAGCTGACTCGACCAACGAGGGCCGGATCCTGGTTTACTTCGACCCGCCGGCATCGTCACGAACGTGCGAAGAGGCCCCCGACGACGAGCTCACGCTCTGGGACGCACGTTAAATTGGTTGCGAGGCGACAACAAACCGGAGGCGCCCTCTGCGAAGTCTTCCGGCATTTCCTCAGCTGGACAACAGGATTGGCGGAGCCCCCGGAGAACTGCGACCGCCCATCGCGGGCGTCGTCAGCCCACGCCAGCGACGAACTCTCCGGCAATCCGGGCAGCCAATGACCGTGCAAGCAGCACCGGAATCGTCAGCCGTTTCTGGGCCGCCTCTTGGGTGGCCAGGTTGTAACCCATACAGAGAAGGACAATCACCTGCGCGCCGTTCCCTTCGAGGGAGAATGCAGCCCGGGTCACGTCCTCGCCGGGGTAGGCCGCGGCGGTCAGGATGTCACCTTTCCACCAGGACCAATTTTTGCGAACCGAGTTCGCTTGTCGCGCATCCGGTATGAGCAAGCCCAGTGTCGCACCTTCGGCCAACGCGGTAACCCCCGCGTGCACTAATTTCTCGGCGAATAGGAGCGGTCGATTATGGTGGACTTCGGCGAAGTGCCCAGTGCATGCGATGAGCGTCGCCGCCACATCATGCTGTTCTAGTCGGTCGACACAGTGCTGGATTCGAATACCGGCTGCGGCACAGCCGACGTAGGCGACATGTCCAGCCTGACACTCGGCAATGAGCAGATCGTCTGCGGTCGCGGGCTCGAGCGTTTCGCGCTCGCTCGCCGATAGGCCGTCCAGAACACCTACCTCGACAATCTCGGCTGGAATCCAGTTGCGCATTTCTTTCACATGGTCGCTTGGCGTCTCGCCGAGAACGACGACTCCCAAAGAGCGCGCCCGCTCCCCAGGATTTTCTCCGAACAGGGCACCGCCGCTCACGGACTCTATTGGCTCGATACGCCTGTGAGCATTCATGAATGGTGTCAATTAACCGAATCAGCAACAGATTCGACATCCGCACATGCGTGCAGCCGAGCGGGTTGACCGCTCTGCTCGTCCTCCAGCGTCACACAGGCCTGGCCCGGTGCCGGCTTGACGGACAGCTTGTGTTGGTAGAGCTGCTGCCGGAATGGGCTCAGTTGGTGATAGCAGTAGACAGAGCTATTGGCGCCGACAAGCCGTGGGGTGTCGACAAAGAGCGGTATCTCTTCGAGGTAGTAGCGAACCGCGATCGTTGTTCGCGCTTCGAAGGACAGGTCGCCGAGGAGGGGCTGTGCCGCCAAGTACCGGCGGGTCTCGGTCAGGCACGAGTCACGAAACCCCGCGTCTCGATCGAACAATTCGTACACATTGCCGCGGAGTTCGCGATAGGCGGGAATTTTCTTGAGCTTCGGCCACGTCAAGATCCTAGAGTCGGGATCCTCAATTCCCGCGGCCCACAAAGCCTTGCGGGCCTTGTTCAACACGTTTCGGTAATTCTTGTTTGCGTGCTTCTTTGCCTTCTCCCACGGGAGCCCGACTGCATACAACGACCAGGCGTGCGGTTCTTCCCAGGTAAAGAAGTGCATGCCGTTGAAGTGCGTGCACGCCCACTGAGCCATTCGCGTGATCCGGTCCACCGAAAAGTAACTATTTCCCGGGCTCAGACCGACCAAGACATGATCGCGTCGTTGCAAGATCTCCCCGCAATGTGCGGTGCAAGGTCTTGCTATCAACCCGTTGGTGTTCAATGACCAGCCAGTTGCTGGCGAGTGCTGGGATGTCGCGGCGCCGTCCACAGCCGCCATTGCCACATCGCGGAATCCAAACGAATCACAGGAGGATTCTCCGCAGACCGAACGCTGGGCGCGGATTGCGGACCCGTCCGTGCCCAGAGGCTCAACAGCCCGACTCATCTGGAGTCCCCTTCCCCAACAGGCACTACCGTCAGTCGATCCGTGGTGCAACGCACCCACGCCGGCAGGTGAGGTGAAAACTGCGGATGCGGCGCAGGGTCGCCGACGCGCCATGCCGCATTTCATAGCGGGTCCCCATCGCCCAGCCGACATCGAGCGCGCACACCCCTGCGCCATACACACGTAGCAGTTTCCGGTAGGGGCGATATCAGTGACATCGGTAGGTCATAGGTATCAACTTCTCTGCGTTGGCCTGGGCCACTGCAAGCTGTACCGCTGGGATGCATTTTTCCGCGCCATGGTTGCGCGCAATCGCGGACCGGTTGAGGGCGGCGATTTAGCGTCGCAACAGTAGTCGACGTTTCAGGCGCGTACTAGTCAGCATCGTGGCCAATGAGAAATGCGGGCTACGGCAGAACCGGATGAATCCACCGCCCATAGGTGAGGATAGGTACAGCTCTTATCGCTTACCGATGCAGCGGATATGCCGCCGGAACCACAATCATTTTTCAGTTGCGGTGATGCGTCAGCATCGGAGGGTAGGAGGCGTGGAGATGGCGGTCGACAAGCGTGCCACGGCGCGAAGTCGTGATTTGCGCGTCAGGACCGACGACGGGGTGCTGCTTGCCGTGCGCGACAGCGGCCCCGAAACAGCGCCCCGCACGGTGGTGTTCCTGCATGGCTTTTGCCTAACACGCGTGTACTGGGCGCGCCAAAGCGCCTATTTATCAAGGCGATACAGGTCTTCGGTGCGGGTGATCAGCTATGACCACCGCGGTCACGGCCGCTCGGGAGCGGCACCGATGAGCACGTATCGGATCGAGCGCCTCGCTGAGGACCTCGCGCAGGTATTGGCCGCAGCACGGGTCAGCGGGCAGGTGACATTGGTGGGGCATTCGATGGGCGGGATGACCGCGTTGGCCTACATAGGGCTGCATGAGCGGCCCATCGAGCCGCACGGACTGGTCTTGGTTGCCACGACCGCCGGCAAGCTCGCTGAACGGGGGCTGGGTCGGCTGTTGGCCACACCGCTGACCGCTGCGCTGCCCAGGCTTGTCGAGCACACGCCCGATTGCGCGGTTCGGGCACTGGTCGGGCCGGTGTGCACAACGCTGGGGCTTTGGCAAGGTGGGACTCGCTCGGCCGCTTGGGCGGCGATCGCCGCGTCGGCATTGACCACCACCCCACTGCCGACCGCCGTGGGATTCCTGCCCAGTCTGCGTGCTCATGACCAGTACGCGGCGCTACCGAGCATTCGGGCACGCACGATCGTGGTCAGCGGGGGCAGGGACCCGTTGGTACCGTCCGCGCACGGGCGGGATCTGGCCGCGGGAATCGCGGGTGCGAGTCACGTCCACCTGCCCCAGGCCGGGCACATGCTGCCCCAGGAGGCGCCACACGTGCTCAACGACATAATCTGCCGGGCGATGGCTAGCGAGCACGGTCGGACCGACTCGGGTGACAGCCGGGAGCCCGGCGCAGGCCGGCAAGCGGTGCCAGCGTGACGACTCGCCACGATGCTATCCCCCCTGCCGCTGCGGCAGGGGGGATAGCGGCGGAGGGCTCATGCGCGAAACGCCTTAACGGGAAAGGATTGTCAAGATGTCGATGATCACCGTTGCCATTCCCACTCCGGCCGGGGAGACGATTGGGGTGCTCGCCGAGAAAATCACCGCGCACCTAGCAATCCACCCTGGCCTGCTGATCGGCTGCTGTGGTGCCACCCAGTACGACGAATCCGCCCTGGAGCTGACCCATACACTCAGCGGTGCGATGGTATGCCAGATCAGTGACCCCCTGACGGTGCGCCCCGGGGCGGTTCGTGGGTTTGCACAATGGCTCGAAACTGTCTGTCCCCTCGACAAACTCGACCATGATGCGCTTCCCAGGCGGCTGCCGAAAGATGTGCGCGACCAAATCCGCCGCTTCGCCGAAGCCCCTAACCATTGGCGACTGCCGGACGGGGAAGCAGCCACGCATAAAAAAACCACTGCTGCGCCATGAGGGGCGGCACGGGTAGGCTGCGTGGAGGCCACGTGATCACACTTGTTCATCCACACGGAAGCGATCCAACGACCCCCGATCCCTGTGGCGATCCCTGTGGCGGACAACATCATTGAGCGTACCGCCGACTCAGTGACACCCCAGCCGATCACCGGCTTGATCGGCGCGGCTTGACGTTCGCCTCGACCAGTGCTGTCGTTAGCCCACGCGTTGAGCTTGAGACCGGCTTGTTTTTCTGCGGACCCGCAGTAGCGCCCAGCTGATCACGCAAGCGAGGAAGTAGATCGCCAACCCGATCGCCAGCTGCACCGTGAACCAAACCTGTCTCACTGCTTCGACCTCCGGGCTGTGACTTCGGTGATACACAATGTATCACGGGTGATGGCGGAAACAAATAGCTCGCCAGCAACCCGACTTGGCTCGCACCCTGACCACGGCTGTCCTAATCAGTTTGAAGGTCAGGGCGATTCCAGCGCTGGCTCGCACACATCGGCGGCCTCGAGGGGATCGTCTCGCCCGACCCCCGAGTGGAGTACCGAGACGACGGCATGATACTCTGCGTATCACCGGTGCGGCTTTCGAGGTTTCTGGCTCGTAAGGTTCAAGTCGAGAAACGTTGCGGCCAGCGACCGAGACAGCCGCACTGCAAGCGTGTCCGCCCGCGCTCGCCGTAAAGGAGCCGAAAGTGAGCGACGATCTTCACGACCATCGCATCAAGTATCTGATCAAAGAGCTCGTCGCCCGCAGCGACGACAAAGACGAGTCCAAGCGGCTGAAGTGGGAGGCCGTCGACACCGACCTCACCGATGGCTACGAACTCTCACTGACAAGATCCAGTCTGCGCATCACCGCCGAGGACGAGGATGGCGATTGGTATCCGTATGTTTTCTCATTGCTCGGCGAGAGCGGGAATCTAGTCGAAGACGTATACGCATCGTCAGATCGCAACGACGAGTTTGGACTTCACGAGTTATTCAAGGCCGCATCGCGGAATCATCGCGGCGTCAGTGAGAAGTTGACGGAAGTGTTTGAAGAACTTGGCATTCCCGATCCGCCACCTCCGTCGGCATACCCGTCAGGCAGCACTCCACCGGCCAACTCCGACAGCAAATCTGAGGACGAGCCGGCGGCATAGCACGACCCCCGGCCAGACTCTCCCCGAACCCGGTCGGCTCTCCCCCGCTTAGTTGATGCCCACTGGCGCACCCCGCATTGATCGGCGAACCCGAACGGAGCGAACCCAACGCCCACTGCATGGTGTCGGTCGCCGCCGCGAAGAAAAAGGCCCCGACGTCAACGTGGCCGCGCCCCTGCTATGGGACGTTCCTCGCAGACAACACGTTCATCGGTCGAGGTGATCCGGCCGTTGAAGGTGATCGCAACCGCATCGAGCGCAGGCTTCCACCTCAGTGCCCGTCGTGCCTTACCTCGACCAGTTGGATCCAGGAAGCTTGTGACGAAGTAGACGCACTTTAGGGCGGCTTGTTCGGTCAGAAATGCGCGACGCCTTAGGGGATTGTGAGTGTTTGGCCGGGGTGGAGCCGGCTGGAGTTGTTGCCGATTAGCGCGTGGTTGGCCGAATAGAGTGTCTGCCAGTCGATTCCGAACCGCGCAGCAATCCCGCTGAGCGTGTCGCCGGGCTGGACTATATATGGCGGCGGCTGAGTTGGGGATAGGCTGGGAATTGTGAGTTTTTCACCGGGGAGGAGCTGGCTGGGGTTGTTGCCGATCAGCGCGTGGTTGGCCGAATAGACTGTGCGCCAGTCGATTCCGAACCGCGCAGCGATTCCACTGAGCGTGTCGCCGGGCTGCACGGTATATCGGGGGCCGGGGGTTGGCGTCGTGGGCGCCGGGCTGGCTGGCGGTGGGGTGTGTGGGGGTGGGGACGGTAGGGACGGCGTGGTTTGCGGGGCGATCACGCCGTTGGGCCATCGGTAATGGGGCGGCAATTCTTTGGGGCGAGTCCTAGTGCGCATTGCGCTGCCTTCTCGCGGCTGGGTGTTGCGGACGGCGCGCTGTTGGGCTTGGTCGAGGTTGTCCTTCTCGGCAAGGTGGCGCGCGGCGAGTTGGCGGCTTTCGTCTTGCTGGCGGGCCGATAGCTCGTGGCGCTGCGTCGGGTCGACTGTCTGCTGCTGCTCGTGGTGAGTCTGGGTGAGTTGCTCGGTTTCGCTCCGCTGACGTTCGGCCAGAGTGTCGCGCGCCGACTGGAGCCGCTCTTCCCGCATTGTGTGCCACACCTCGCGACGCCATACTTGACGTTCGTTGTGTGCCAGCGGCTCATTGTGGGCGAGGTCTTTGTTGTGCGGCTCGTGGTCATTGTGCGTCAGGTGTGTGCCGCCGTGCGTCAATGACTCCGTTGTCTTCGGTGACTCGGTTGTCTTCGGTGTGATTACCGGCGGCGAGTGGGGTGCTTCGGGCGATGCATGTGCGGGTTCGGTTGTGGTCCGGCCAGCAGGATCGGTCGTCGTCACCGAGCCGTCAGGGTGAGCGGTGACGGTGTAGCCACCGGCCGTGGTGTGGGTGGCGGTGACCACACCGTTATTGGTGTGCGTGGTGGTCACCGAGCCGTCCGGCGCCCGCACTGTGACGCGATTGCCCACGGTGGTGGTGGTGATCTCACCGTCCGCAGTGGTCGTCGTCTCGGTTGTCGTGCCGTGACGCTGGGTGACGCGGTTGCCGTCGGTGTGCGTGACCGTGGTTGACCCGTCGGGCGCCGTGGTGCGGGTCTTTCCGTCCTGTGTGGTGGTGGTGTAAGGACCGCGGCTCGTCTGCGCGATACCGTCGGCGGTGCGTGTGGTGACCGAGCCGTCCGGCCCGAGGGTGCGGGTAGCGAGCCGCCCCTCGGAATCGGTGGTCGTGGTGGTCATGGTGGCACGGCCGGCCTTGTCGACGGCGGTAGTCACCAGCTCGCCCGCCTCGTTGCGAACCGTGCACACGCCGGGTTTGGGCGGTGTGCCGACACTATCGGGTGCGGCGCCGAGTTCGCCGACCGAGCCGCGGGTGAAGCCGGCCGTGCCACGGCTGACCGCGCCGATCAAGCCTTCGGCGTTCGGATACTGTGGCTTGCCGGTGGTGAGGACGCCCGACGCGATACCGTAGATTTCCCCGTTGCAGACGTTGCCGAACGCGCCCGCGGCCAGGCCGCGAATGCCCCCGGTCAGGCCGTGCGATGTATCGGCGCCCAGACCCCCGAGCAGCTTGTCGAAAGTCGCACCGGCGAAGTTAGCGCCCGGGATCGCAGCGAGGGTGCCTGCCTCGGCGGACACTAGCGACACACCCAGCTCCTCGTAGTTGAATCTGCTGCGGTGTTCCAGGACGGGGTCGGCCTGAGCGATGACGTCTTGCCCCCCGACGAACCTCACCGTGGATGGGGCCGTCTCCCAAGCCAGCTTCGGGAAGTACGACACGGCCGCCGCCACGGTTTCGCCGGCCGCGTCTTCGACCGCGTCGTCGAGGGCCCCACCGAGACGTTCGACGGCATTGGTTACCGGGTCGACGAAGC
>NZ_JBNMQT010000042.1:0-12205 GCF_050205645.1 Mycobacterium heidelbergense | reverse complement strand
CCCACCCGGGGTCCGCGCCTCCTGTCGACGCTCAACCGGCCACACCGGCCACGGGCGCGTCCGCGACGCCTGTCGACGCTCAACCGGCCACACCGGCCACGGGCGCGTCCGCGACGCCCGTCGACGCTCAACCGGCCACGGCGGGAGCCGAGCACACGGAACCGTTGCCCGCATACAAGGACCCTGCCGCGCCTGCGTATAAGGACCCCGCGGTGCCGGAGTACAAGGAGCCGCTGCCCGCCTACAAGCACCCGTTGCCCGCATACGAGGAGCCCGCGGCGCCCGTCTACAAGGCGCCGTCTTACAAGGTGCCGGCCAAGTAGCGCTTTAACACAAGAACAAACGAATCGAAGAAAGGGATATATCAATGGATTTCGGTGCGTTGCCTCCGGAAATCAACTCCGGGCTGATGTACGCCGGCCCGGGATCGGCGCCGATGCTCGCCGCGGCCGCGGCCTGGGAGGGGCTGGCCGCCGAGCTGCGCATGGCCGCCGCGGGCTACGGCTCGGTGATCCTCGAACTGGCCGACGCGGGGTGGCAGGGTCCGTCTGCGGCATCGATGGCCACCGCCGCCGCGCCCTACCTGGCCTGGATGCAGAGCACCGCGGCGCAGGCCGAGCAGGCGGGGATGCAGGCGGCCGCGGCGGCGGCCGCACACGAGGCGGCTTTTGCGGCCACCGTGCCCCCGCCGATGATCGCCGCCAACCGGGCCCTGCTGATGACCCTGATCGCGACCAATTTCCTGGGCATCAACGCCGCCGCGATCGCGGCCACCGAGGCGCACTACGGCGAGATGTGGGCCCAGGACGCGGCCGCGATGTATGCCTATGCGGGTGCCTCGGCGGCCGCGGCCATGCTCACACCGATGGCGCCGGCCCCGGCCACGACCAATCCGGCTGGGGCGGCCGCCGGCGCCGTCCAGGGGATGACTACCCAAGCGGCCAACAACGCGTTGACATCCGCATCGACACTGGCCGGCCCCGTCGAATCCGGCGTCGGCAGTTTCGGCGACGTACTCGGCGGCCTCCTCGGGCAGGGCGGGGGCACCTCGGGGCTGAGCGGGATGGAACAGCCCGCCGCTCTGGGTCTCGGCATGGCGGCGCGGGAACCATTGGTTGGCCCTCGACCAGTGCTGCCCGACATGGAACGGTTGTCTCCCGCGCTGGCTCCCGCGCGCGTTCCGGAGATGCCGGCGCGGCTGATGCCGTCGGCCGCGCTGGGCCAGGCCACTTCGGTCGGCGGCCTGTCTGTCCCGCCCGGATGGACCCCTGCGGGACAAGCGGTCTCGGCCGCGGCCACGCCTGATGTCGCTCCGGCTGCCGGCGCCCCCGCGGGTGCACCGATGATGGCCCGGGGCATCCCCGCGAGCACCGTCGGGGGCATGGAGATTCGCGGATCCGGCGCCGTCGAGGCGCCCCGCGTAGTCGTACTACCGCGCACCAGTCTCGTCGGATAACGGAAAGGGGGACAAGCGCTTTCGTTTATCACTGACCACTCACCACACACCACAACTCATTCAAGGAGACCATTAATGACCACACGATTCATGACCGATCCGCAACTGATGCGGGACATGGCGGGCCGTTTCGAGATGCACGCGCAGACCGTGGAGGACGAGGCCCGCAAGATGTGGGCGTCGTCGCAAAACATCGCCGGCGCCGGCTGGAGTGGGACCGCTCAGGCGACCTCGCTGGACACCATGGGCCAGATGAATCAGGCGTTCCGAAACATCGTGAACATGCTGCACGGAGTCAGCGACGGACTGGTTCGCGATGCCGGCAACTACGAGCAGCAAGAGCAGGCCTCCCAGCAGATTCTGGGCAGCTAACCAACCGACCGAACAACAGGAGACTTTTACGATGACGATCAACTATCAATTCGGCGACGTCGACGCCCACGGCGCCCTCATCCGCGCACAGGCCGCATCGCTGGAAGCCGAGCACCAGGCTATCGTTCGCGATGTGCTTGCCGCCGGCGACTTTTGGGGCGGCGCCGGCTCGATGGCCTGCCAGCAGTTCATCACCGACTTGGGCCGCAACTTTCAGGTGATCTACGAGCAGGCCAACGCGCATGGGCAAAAGGTCCAGACCGCGGGCGGCAACATGGCCAACACCGACAGCGCCGTGGGATCCAGCTGGGCCTAGTGGCGATCGCAAGCGCGGCGTAGCCGGGCGCGGCGGGTCGCCACCATGGCCTAGGGAGTGACGAGAATCTTGCAGTGCCGCTCGGGGTCGGCGAGGTCATCGAAGGCCGCGCCGACCCCGTCCAGGCCTACCTCGCCGGTGATCAGCGGGGTGACGTCGATGTCGCCTTCGGCGAGGGCGCGCAGTGAGTCGGCGAATTCATCCGGGCTGTAGGCGAGGACGAACTGCACGTTGATCTCCTTGGCGATCGCGAAGAAGGGATGCACGGTGTCGGGCTGCATACACACCCCCGCGACGACCAGCCGGGTGCCCGGACGCGCCCGCAACAGCACGTCGTCAAGGATTCCCGGCACCCCGACCGCCTCGAACACCACCGCCGGCTTGACGCTGTCGAAGGGCGAGCCCTGCGCCGGATCCAGCGTCCGATGCGCGCCCATCGCGGTCGCCAGCTCGCGGCGCTTCGGCGAAAAATCCGATGCCACAATGGTTTCCACGCCGCGGGCGCGAAGCGACGCGATGATCGCGATGCCGATCGGACCGCAACCGAGCACTAGGGCCGTCTCCCCCGGCGCGATGTTCGACTTGTTGACCGCGTGCAACCCCACCGCCATGGGTTCGGTCAGCGCGGCATGCTTGAAATCGAGGCCGTTCGGGATCGGCATCAGCAGCGGGGCCGATAGCAGCATCCGTTCGGCGTAACCGCCGACCGTCGTGTTGCTATAGACGATGGGCTCGACGCCCTTGCTGGACAGCAACACGGGAAGCGAGGTGACCAGCGTTCCCGGGGGATGTGTTTCGGTGTCCGGCCCGGCCTCGAGTACCTCGGCGCTGAACTCGTGACCCATGAAGATGTCCCGACTCAGGTCGAGGCTCATCCCACCCGCGGCGTCGCCACCCATCCGATCGGTCAGCGCCATCACCTCGGACCCGTGTGCCGCGAAATGTAAGTCAGAACCGCAGATTCCGCACGACCGGACCGCGACCAGCACCTGGCCGGATTCGGGAACCGGGTCGGGGACGTCGTCGCGGTAGACCATCCGGCCGTCCCGCAATACCGAGGCGCGCATCAGCTCTTCTCGCTTTCCAACTTGTGCTCGTCGACATGCTCGGTGATGGCCTTCACCACGGCCTCACCGGCGCGGCCGATCAACTGATCGCGGTGGCCCTTCGCCCAGTCGTGAGACGACCGCGACGCCTGCAGCTGTCCCTTGAAATGGGGAATCACCTTGCGGGCCATCAGGTCATAACAGTGGTACGTCGCTTCGGGCGACGCCCAGTCGTGACCGAGCATGAGCAGCGTCCCGAAGCCCCCCGAGCGTTCGAGCAGATCTTCGATGTGCGCGATCGCGTCGTCGGGCGTGCCGATGCAGCAATTGCCTTTGGCCGCATAGTCTTCGACAAATTCGTGGGGCGTCTGCGCGCCGTCGACCGTGTTGGCCAGCGGAACGAACCCGGCGGCGCCGAAATAGTTGGCGAAGTCCTGCAACCCGTAGGTGCAGTCGTCGATCGCCTGGTCGCGGCTATCCGCGATGTGCATGATGCTCAGCACCCGCCAATCGGCTCGGTCGGGCTCGTCCCGGCCGACTTTGTCGGCCTGTTCGCGAACCACCTCCCAGGTGTTTTCCAGGGCGGCGTAGCCGCCGGGCACCGACATCGACAGTGACAGCAGCGACGTGCCGAGGGCGCCGGCCAGGCGCGGCCCGGACGGCGAAATCATTGCGGCCGTGGCGATTTCCGGATAGGGCCAGGTGTAGGGGCGGATATGCAGCTGGGCGTCGCGCAGCGTGAACCAGTCGGAGTGGCAATCGATTCGCTCGTCGGGCGCGGCGCGAAACAGGGCGAGGATCGCCTCGAGGGACTCCTGCATCATCCGGCGCTGCTCGATCGGGTCGATTCCCATCATGTAGGCGTCCGACGGCAGCGCGCCCGGGCCGGTACCGAACATGGCCCGGCCGCGGGTCAGGTGGTCCAGCAGCACCCAGCGATCGGCCACCATGAGCGGATGGTGATACGGCAGCGAGACCACACCGGTTCCCAGCCGGATGTGCTTGGTCCGCTCCGCCGCGGCCGCGATGAACACCTCCGGGCACGCGATCAGCTCGTAACCGCCGGAGTGGTGTTCGCCGAACCACGCTTCGTCGAAGCCCAGGCGGTCGAGCGCGACGACACGCTCCATGTCGTATTCGAGTGCGACCGTTGGGGATTGGCCGATCGGATGAAACGGTGTGATGAAGACGCCGAAGCGCAGGGGGGCGTTCATCGCAGCTCCAATCCGTCGAGGAAGTCCAGCAGTGCCGCATTGACCTCGTCGGGTCGCTCTTGCTGCAGCCAGTGTCCCGCGCCGTCGAGCATCACCTGACGGTACGGCCCGGAAACCACCTGCGAAGCGCGGTCGGCGCGGGTGAAGGACAGCACGGGATCGGCCGACCCGCCGATGAACAAACACGGCACCGAGATTTTCGCGCCGTCGAGTTCGGGGGTGGTCTCCCAGTTGCGGTCGAAATTGCGATACCAGTTCAGCCCGCCGGTGAATCCGGTGCGGGAGAACTCTTCGATGTAGCGGTCGAGCTCGTCCTGGCTTATCCAGTCCGGCAGCCCGTCGGGCTCGGGAAGGCGATCGATGAAGCCCGCCGGACCGGGGGTAGCCATCCGCACCAGCGCGTCCTGGCCACCGGATGCCCGCAGGCCGCCCATCATGCGCCGAATCACCCTGGCGGGGTCGGCGTTGAGTTCGGCGTCGGCGACGCCCGGTTCCTGGAAATACAGGATGTAGAAGAAGTTTTCGCCGAATAGCTTGCGCCACGCTTTGGTCGGCGCGACGTGCGAGCGGGGCAGCGGCGGGACGCTCAACCCCACTACCGCCGAGACCCGGTCGGGGTGCAGCAGCGGCGCATGCCACGCCACGGGGGCACCCCAGTCGTGACCGACCCAGACGGCGCGTTCGGCGCCGACGTCATCGAGCAGCCCGACGATGTCGGCGGTCAACTCGTGAATGTTGTAGGCCTCGATCGCATCCGGAGCCGACGACCCGCCGTAACCGCGCTGATCGGGCGCCAACACGTGGTAGCCCGCCTCGGCGAGGGCCGGAATCTGGTGCCGCCATGAGTAGGCCAGCTCGGGAAAGCCGTGCGCCAGGACCACCGTGGGCGCGCCGCGGTCCCCGGCTTCGACGACCCGCAACTGCACACCATTGGTGTCTACTAACCGTTCGGTTGATAAGGGCTTAGACGAGGGCATGCCTCACCAAATCACAACGCCGGTGGGCTGAGAAGGCCTGACATCGTGGTAGATATCGCGGCAAGACATCTCAACGAAAGGTGACTCGGCGTGAAGCGGCTGGACCATGTCGTCTTGTGGACGAAGGATGCGCGCGCCTCGATGGACTTCTACACCCGGGTGGTCGGGCTCGCGCCCGTGCGGTTCACCGAGTTCGAGGCCGGTGACGCGCCGTTTCCGAGCGTGCGGGTCAGCGAGGACTCGATCATCGACCTCTCGCCGATCGATAGCGCTGGCGCGACCGAATCCCTCACGAAGGTCGAGGGCAGCGCGGGCCATCCCGTCAATCACGTCTGCCTGGCGCTGTCGAAGTCCGAATACGACGCGCTGGACCGCCGTCTGCAGGCCGAGGGCGTGGACACCAGCGCGCGGCTGAACCGCACCTACGGAGCCCGAGGATGGGCGCCGCAGGGCTACTACTTCCGCGATCCCGACGGCAATGTCATCGAGGCCCGCTACTACGAGTAGGCGCCCCGCCGAATGTGCGGCCAGCCGCACGCTGGGCGACGAGCGTGCGGCGAGCCGCACACTCGGCCGCCCATCGGGAACAGCCGGTCGTTGTCTGTGCAGATGGTGGCGACCCGCTGCGCCCCGGCTCCACCGGCGCTGGCGATCGCCACGAGCGGTAGCCTGGACTTTTCCAGCTGCGTGTGGATAGGGAAGGACTTGGCCGCAACGGCCGATGATTGATGAACCGGAAAAACGTGATTCGCACCGTGACGGCGATCGCCGTCGTGGTGCTGCTCGGCTGGTCGTTCTTCTATTTCAGCGACGACACCCGCGGGTACAAGCCCGTCGACACCTCGGTGGCGATGGCACAGATCAACGGCGACAACGTCAAGAGCGCGCAGATCGATGACCGTGAGCAGCAATTGCGGTTGACCCTCAAGAAGGGCAACAACGACACCGAGAATTCGGACAAGGTCATCACCAAGTACCCCAGCGGGTACGCCGTCGACCTCTTCAACGCGCTCAACGCCAAGAACGCGAAGGTCAGCACCGTCGTCAACGAAGGCAGCATCCTGGGCGAGCTGCTTGTCTACGTGCTGCCGCTGCTATTGCTGGTGGGCCTGTTCGTGATGTTCTCGCGCATGCAGGGCGGCGCCCGGATGGGCTTCGGCTTCGGCAAATCGCGCGCCAAGCAGCTGTCCAAGGACATGCCCAAGACCACCTTCGCCGACGTCGCGGGCGTCGACGAGGCGGTCGAGGAGCTCTACGAGATCAAGGACTTCCTGCAGAATCCCAGCCGGTATCAGGCGCTGGGCGCCAAGATCCCCAAGGGCGTGTTGCTGTACGGGCCGCCGGGAACCGGCAAGACGCTGCTGGCCCGCGCGGTCGCCGGTGAGGCCGGGGTGCCGTTCTTCACGATCTCCGGCTCGGACTTCGTCGAGATGTTCGTCGGGGTCGGCGCATCGCGGGTGCGCGACCTGTTCGAGCAGGCCAAGCAGAACAGCCCGTGCATCATCTTCGTCGACGAGATCGACGCGGTGGGCCGCCAGCGTGGCGCCGGTCTCGGCGGTGGCCATGACGAGCGCGAGCAGACGCTGAACCAGTTGCTGGTCGAGATGGACGGTTTCGGCGACCGCGCCGGCGTCATCCTGATCGCGGCCACCAACCGGCCCGACATCCTCGACCCGGCCCTACTGCGGCCCGGGCGCTTCGACCGGCAGATCCCGGTGACCAACCCCGACCTGGCCGGCCGCCGCGCCGTCCTGCGGGTGCATTCCAAGGGCAAGCCGATCGCCCCGGATGCCGACCTGGACGGGCTCGCCAAGCGCACCGTCGGCATGACCGGTGCCGACCTGGCCAACGTGATCAACGAGGCGGCGCTGCTGACCGCGCGTGAGAACGGCACCGTCATCACCGGCCCGGCCTTGGAGGAGGCGGTGGACCGGGTGATCGGCGGGCCACGCCGCAAGGGCCGGATCATCAGCGAGCAGGAGAAGAAGATCACCGCCTACCACGAGGGTGGGCACACGCTGGCGGCCTGGGCGATGCCCGACATCGACCCGGTCTACAAGGTGACCATCCTGGCCCGCGGGCGCACCGGTGGGCACGCGGTGGCGGTGCCGGAGGAAGACAAGGGCCTGCGGACCCGCTCGGAGATGATTGCGCAGTTGGTGTTCGCGATGGGTGGGCGCGCCGCCGAGGAATTGGTGTTCCGCGAGCCGACCACCGGCGCGGTGTCGGACATCGAGCAAGCCACCAAGGTCGCCCGCGCGATGGTCACCGAATTCGGCATGAGTTCCAAGCTCGGCGCGGTCAAGTACGGCACCGAACACGGCGACCCCTTCCTCGGCCGCACCATGGGCACGCAGGCCGACTACTCACACGAGGTCGCCCGCGACATCGACGACGAGGTGCGCAAGCTGATCGAGGCCGCGCACACCGAAGCGTGGGAGATCCTCACCGAATACCGCGACATCCTCGACACCTTGGCCGGCGAGCTGCTGGAAAAGGAGACCCTGCACCGCGCCGAACTCGAGGGGATCTTCGCCGGCGTCGAAAAGCGGCCCCGGCTCACCATGTTCGACGATTTCGGCGGCCGCATCCCGTCGGACAAGCCGCCCATCAAGACGCCGGGCGAACTGGCCATCGAGCGCGGCGAGCCCTGGCCCCCGCCGGTCGCCGAGCCGGCCTTCAAGGCGGCCATCGCAGCGGCCAGCCAGGCCGCCGAGGCCGCGCGCGTCGAGGCCGACCGAAATGCCCACGGCCCCAACGGTTCTCACGGTCAAGGCGAACGTCAGGGCGCGGCCCACGGCCCCACCCGGCCCGACTACGGCGCCCCGGCCGGTTGGCACGCGCCGGGCTGGCCGCCGCAGCAACCGCAAGGCCATTGGTATCCGCCCGCGCCGCCCCAGCAGCCGTATTGGCCGCAGCCGGCACCGAGCTACCCGGGCCAGGGCCACCAGTCTTATCCGCCCTATCCGCCCTATCCGCCGCCTGGTCAGCCCACCCCGGATACGCAGAAATCCCCTGACCAGCCGGATGAGGATGTGAGCCGGTCCAACCCGCCGGCCCACGGCTGACGAACGGAGGATTCGATGGCGTTGCCGGATCTGGGGCCGGGTTCCCGTCACGCGACGGGGCGCGTACGGAAGTTCGACCAGTCACGTGCCGAGGCCGCCATCCGCGAGTTGCTGATCGCGATCGGCGAGGACCCCGGCCGGGATGGCTTGCGGGAGACGCCGGCCCGCGTCGCCCGTGCCTATCGGGAAATGTTCGCCGGGCTCTACACCGACCCCGACAGCGTGCTCAACACGATGTTCGACGAAGAGCACGACGAGCTGGTGATCGTCAAAGAAATACCGATGTACTCCACCTGCGAGCACCACCTGGTGTCGTTTCACGGTGTGGCGCACGTCGGCTACATCCCCGGCAAGGACGGCCGGGTGACCGGCCTGTCGAAGATCGCGCGCATGGTCGACCTGTACGCCAAGAGGCCCCAGGTGCAGGAGCGGCTCACCAGCCAGATCGCCGACGCTTTGGTCCGGCAACTCGATCCCTCCGGGGTGATCGTCGTCGTCGAGGCCGAGCACCTGTGCATGGCGATGCGCGGTGTCCGCAAGCCCGGCGCCGTCACCACGACGTCGGCGGTGCGCGGCCTGTTCAAAACCAACGCCGCTTCTCGAGCGGAAGCGCTCGACCTCATCCTTCGTAAGTGAGTCCGGCGCCTGTGCAGGTCATGGGGGTTCTGAACGTCACTGACGATTCATTCTCGGATGGCGGGCGCTACCTCGATGCGGACAGCGCCGTCGCACATGGGCTCGCAATGGTCAGCGAAGGCGCGGGAATCATCGATGTCGGCGGCGAGTCGACCAGGCCCGGCGCAGCCCGCATCGACCCTCGGGTCGAGGCCTCGCGCGTGGTTCCCGTCGTCAAAGAACTTGCGGCACAGGGCATTACCGTGAGCATCGACACCATGCACGCCGACGTCGCGCAAGCGGCGCTGCAGAGCGGCGCGCGGATCGTCAACGACGTGTCCGGTGGGCGGGCCGACCCGGCGATGGCGCCGCTGGTGGCCGAGGCCGGCGCGACCTGGGTGCTGATGCACTGGCGCTCGGTGTCCTCCGACAGGCCGCACGAGGCCCCGCATTATTACGACGTGGTGGCCGAGGTGCGTTCCGAATTGCTCGCCAGCGTTGACGCCGCGGTCGCCGCGGGCGTGGATCCGGCGAAGCTGGTGATCGACCCCGGGCTGGGATTCGCCAAGACGGGACAACACAATTGGGCGCTGCTGCATGCCCTGCCGCAGCTGGTGGCGACGGGTGTGCCGGTGCTTCTGGGTGCCTCGCGCAAGCGGTTCCTCGGCACGTTGCTGACCGGTCCCGACGGGTCGCCGCGACCGCCCGACGGGCGCGAGACGGCCACCGCCGTGATTTCGGCACTGGCCGCGCTGCATGGGGCCTGGGGTGTGCGGGTGCACGACGTGCGGGCGTCGGTCGACGCGCTCAAAGTCGTCGGGGCGTGGACGCATGGCTGATCGAATAGAGTTGCGCGGCTTGGCGGTTCGCGGCCGGCACGGAGTGTTGGAACACGAGCGCGCCCACGGCCAGGAATTCGTCGTCGACATCACGGTATGGATCGACCTGGCCGACGCCGCGGCAAGCGACGAGCTGGCCGACACCTACGACTACGCCGCGCTGGCCAAGCTCGCCGCCGACGTCGTCGCCGGGCCGCCGCGCAACCTCATCGAAACCGTCGGGGGCGAGATCGCCGGGAAGGTGATGGACGACGAACGGGTGCACGCCGTCGAGGTAGTGGTGCACAAGCCGCAAGCGCCGATCCCGCAGCGGTTCGACGACGTCGCGGTGGTGGTCCGGCGGTCGCGGCGTGGTGGCCGCGGCTCGGTTGTCCCCGCGGGCGGAGCGCTATGACGCGGGTCGTCCTGTCCATCGGCTCCAATCTCGGTGACCGGCTGGCACGGTTGCAGTCCGTCGTCGACGGGCTCGGCGACGCGGTGCTCGCGGTCTCCCCGGTGTACGAGACGGACCCCTGGGGCGGCGTGGAGCAGGCACCCTTCCTCAACGCGGTGGTGATCGCCGACGACCCCGACCGCGACGGGCAGGCCTGGCTGCGGCGGGCCCAGGACTTCGAGCACTCAGCGGGCCGGGTTCGCGGCGAACGTTGGGGACCGCGCACCCTCGACGTCGACCTGATCGCCTGCTACGACGACACCGAGGTGATCGCCCGCGAGCCCAACCTGACGCTGCCGCATCCACTGGCGCACCTGCGCGCTTTCGTGATGGTCCCGTGGCTGGCCATCGAGCCGGATGCTCGGCTCACCGTCGCCGGGGGTCCGCGGCCGGTCGCCCGCCTGCTGGCCGAGCTGGAGCCGGCCGACCGGGAAGGCGTCCGGCTATCCGGCCTGACGCTGGAGTCCGCAGCGAGCCGGGAATCGCGGCGCTGATGGGCCCGACCAGGAAACGTGACCTGACGGCCGCGGTGGTGGGGGCTGCGGTGGTGGGTTACCTCCTGGTCATCCAGCTCTACCGGTGGTTCCCGCCCATCACGATCTGGACCGGGCTGTCGCTGCTCGCGGTCGCCATCGGCGAGGCGCTGTGGGCGCGCCACGTGCGGGGCAAGATCAACGAGGGCGAAATCGGCGACGGGCCCGGCTGGCTGCATCCGCTTGCCGTCGCGCGCAGCCTGATGGTCGCCAAGGCGTCGGCGTGGGTCGGCGCGCTCGTGCTGGGTTGGTGGGTCGGGGTGCTGGTGTACTTTCTGCCGCGGCGGTCATGGCTGCGGGTCGCCGCCGAGGACACCACCGGGACGGTGGTGGCGGCGGTCAGCGCTTTGGCGCTCGTGGTTGCCGCGCTGTGGCTGCAGCATTGCTGCAAATCCCCGCAGGATCCGACCGAGCACGGCGAGGGCGCGGAAAGCTGAAGCCCCGCCGGGGTCGCCGGATGGCCAGCGGCACGCCGGACCGGTGCGACACGCGGATTGACCTCGCACAGGTACTCTTCAGGCCATGACCGTTCTGTCCCGCGGCGCCCGGGTCCGGCGCGGCGGTCGCAGGCCGGGGTGGGTGCTCTTGACCGCGTTGCTGGTCCTCGCAATGGGGGCCAGTTCCGCACTGGTTTTCACCAATCGGGTGGAACTCCTCAAGCTCGCTGTAATCCTGGCGCTGTGGGCCGCAGTCGCCGGCGCGTTCGTGTCGGTGCTCTACCGCCGGCAAAGCGATGCTGATCAATCCCGCGTGCGTGACCTCAAGCTCGTCTACGACCTGCAGTTGGACCGGGAGATCTCGGCCCGCCGCGAATACGAGTTGACCGTGGAGTCCCAGCTGCGCCGTGAGCTGGCGTCGGAGCTGCGCGCCCAGGCCGCCGACGACGTCGCCGCGCTGCGTGCGGAGCTGGCCGCGTTGCGGACCAGCCTGGAGATCCTGTTCGACACCGACCTTCAGGACCGCCCGGCGCTGGAGACGCTCGAGACCGAGGCGCCCCGCGCACGCACCTACAGCGACTGGGAGCGAAACGGCGAGAGCGCCGATTGGGTGTCCAGCGATCGCGTGACGTCGGCCTACCAGGACAACCCGCACGGCCGCACCGACCGGCGGGCCGACGATGAGGCGATCATCGACGTGCCCGAGGAGCCGCTGTTGCCGCCGCGCCAGGCGCCGCCTCCGCGGGAGGCCTCCCGGAGCGCCTACGACGTCCCGCCCGAGGCTCCCTACCTGGTCTCGCAGGAACCCCCGTACATGGCCCCGCCGCCCGAGCCCGAGCAGCGATTCGAGCAGTTTCACCGTCCGCCGCCGCAACCCGCCGCACCGCCGCCCCCACCAC
>NZ_JBNMQT010000041.1:0-12448 GCF_050205645.1 Mycobacterium heidelbergense | reverse complement strand
GGGGGTGGTTGGGTGGGTGCGCCAGCGAGCCGGTGCTTAGCGGTCGCCCGGCGCTGTCGCTGACATGCAGGGCGTGGGCGGGCCCGGTGATGGTGATGATGCCGCGATGGTGCAGTCGGTGATGGTAGGGGCAGACCAGCACGAGGTTGGCCAGCTCGGTGGGCCCGCCGTCTTCCCAGTGCCGGAGGTGATGAGCGTGCAGCCCCCGGGTGGCCCCGCAGCCAGGAACCGCGCAGCTGGGGTGGCGGTGCTCGAGCGCACGGCGAAGCCGGCGGTTGATCAGCCGAGTCGAGCGGCCGGCGCCGATAACCTGACCGTCGCGTTCGAACCACACCTCACAGCTGGCGTCGCACGACAGGTAGCGGCGATCGGATTGCGACAACAGCGGGCCCAGATGCAGCGCTGCGATGCGCGCCTCGATATCGAGATGCATCACGACGGTGGTGTGCTGCCCGTGGGGCCGGCGGGCCACTTCGCTGTCCCATCCGGTCTCGACCAATCGCAGGAAGGCATCAGCGGTGTTCGGCAACGGCGGCCCCTGATCGCACACCCGTTCGTCGTTGTCGCGATCGTGTTTCCACTGGGCGATCAGCGCATCAAGATGCGAGTGCAACGCCGCGTCGAACTTCGCCGCGTCATCGTGAGGAAGGGTTATCCGGTAGCAACTGCCCTGCTCGGTGCTGGTCCTGGTGAACGCGCGCTCGGGCTCGCGGCGCGGTTCGGGTTCGGGCCGCGGTTCCAGCTTGAGCGCGGTGCGCAGCTGATTGACCGTGGCGACCCGCGCCAACTGCACGTAATGCTCATCAGATCCCGCACCCGCCCGCGCCGCGATCACGCCCACCTGATCCAGCGACAGCCAACCCTCCCGCATGCCCTGGGCGCACCGCGGGAACTCCGGCAGCCGGCTGGCGATGCTGGCGATCGTGTGGGCATTGGCCGGTGAGCAGCCGGTCTTCCAGGCCACCAACGCCGGCACCGACCGCGCGCCGGTGATCCCGCACAATCCCTCACCGTCGATCTCGGCAACGATGTCTACGATGCGCCCATCAATCGCGTTGCGCTGACCGGCCAACTCCGCCAACTCTTCGAAGAGCACCTCAAGACGCTCGGCAGGGCTCACCGCCGAGGCAAGCGATGCGGTCGAGGACATGACCACATCATCGCAGGGGGCTACGACAAATCTCGGCCGCCCAATCCGCGCCAGGGTGTGACCACCGCCATTTGCCAAGCGAGACAGCCTGATTGGCGCGTTCACGCTAGCAGGCTATCCACAGTCTCGGTTCTTTCAACAGGTTTGCCGACTGGACCTGGTTCGGGACGGAACCCGTCGGTGGCACGGCGCTAAATGGCGGCCAGATAGGGCGCGGTCACCGCGCGAAGAGATAGCAAAACGAGAAGGGACACGCCAATGTTCGAAACGCCGCTCACCGTCGTCGGTCACATCGTCAACGACCCTCAGCGCCGCCAGGTCGGCAATCAGGAGGTCATCAAATTCCGGGTGGCCAGCAATTCGCGCCGCCGCAACGGCGACGGCAACTGGGAGCCGGGCAACTCATTGTTCGTCACCGTCAACTGCTGGGGAAAGCTGGTCACCGGGGTCGGGGCCGCACTGGGCAAGGGCGCGCCCGTGATCGTGGTGGGCTACGTGTACACCAGCGAGTACGAGGACCGCGACGGCAACCGCCGCTCGTCACTAGAGATGCGCGCGACGTCGGTAGGCCCGGATGTGTCGCGCGCGATCGTGCGCATCGAGAAGCCGGGCTATACCGGCCCCAGTGCGGATCAGGCCGCGCCGGCCGACGGGGACTCGGCGGCCAACGACTCGGCCAACGACTCCGCCGACGACTCCGCCGGCGAGCGGACCGCGTCCGGCGACGCCGAGGGTGCCGGCCCGCTGCCCCTCTCCGCTTAGCCGCTGGCTTGGGGGCCCGGCTACGTCCGCCGGGCGATGCCTAGGATGGTCGAGGTAATTCTGCAAGACCAGAAAGGCAAACCCGCTGCATGGCTGAGTTCATCTACACGATGAAGAAGGTCCGCAAGGCGCACGGCGACAAGGTGATCCTGGACGACGTCACCTTGAGCTTCTTCCCAGGAGCCAAGATCGGTGTCGTCGGTCCGAATGGGGCCGGTAAGTCGAGCGTCTTGCGGATCATGGCCGGTCTGGACAAGCCGAACAACGGTGAAGCCTTCCTGGCCAACGACGCCAGCGTCGGCATCCTGCTTCAGGAGCCGCCGCTGAACGAGGAGAAGACGGTCCGCGGCAACGTCGAGGAGGGCCTGGGCGACATCAAGGTCAAGCTCGACCGCTTCAACGAGGTCGCCGAGTTGATGGCCACCGACTACACCGACGAGTTGATGGAGGAAATGGGCCGGCTGCAAGAGGAGTTGGACCACGCCGACGCGTGGGACCTCGACTCGCAGCTGGAGCAGGCGATGGACGCGCTGCGCTGCCCGCCGCCGGACGAACCGGTGACGAATCTGTCCGGCGGTGAGCGACGCCGCGTCGCGCTGTGCAAGCTACTGCTGTCCAAACCCGACCTGCTGCTGCTCGACGAGCCCACCAACCACCTGGACGCCGAAAGCGTGCAATGGCTCGAACAGCACCTGGCCGCGTATCCGGGGGCGATCCTGGCTGTCACCCACGACCGCTACTTCCTGGACAACGTCGCCGAGTGGATTCTGGAACTCGATCGCGGGCGCGCGTACCCCTACGAGGGCAACTACTCGACCTACCTGGAGAAAAAGGCCGAGCGGCTCGCGGTGCAGGGACGCAAGGATGCCAAGCTGCACAAGCGGTTGACCGAGGAGCTGGCCTGGGTCCGGTCCGGGGCCAAAGCCCGCCAGGCCAAGGGCAAGGCGCGCCTGCAGCGCTACGAGGAGATGGCCGCCGAGGCGGAGAAGACGCGCAAGCTCGACTTCGAGGAGATCCAGATTCCCGTCGGGCCGCGGCTGGGCAACGTGGTCGTCGAGGTCGAACACCTCGACAAGGGCTACGACGGCCGCACCCTGATCAAGGATCTGTCCTTCACGCTGCCCCGCAACGGCATCGTGGGCGTCATCGGTCCCAACGGGGTCGGCAAGACCACGCTGTTCAAAACGATCGTCGGGCTCGAGCAGCCGGACAGCGGCAGCGTCAAGGTCGGGGAGACCGTCAAGCTCAGTTATGTGGACCAGACCCGCGCCGGCATCGATCCGAAGAAGACGGTGTGGGAGGTCGTTTCGGACGGGCTGGACTACATCGAGGTCGGCCAGACCGAGGTACCCTCGCGGGCCTACGTGTCGGCGTTCGGGTTCAAGGGTCCCGACCAGCAAAAGCCCGCCGGCGTTCTGTCCGGCGGCGAACGCAACCGTCTCAACCTCGCGCTGACGCTCAAGCAGGGCGGCAACCTGATTCTGCTGGACGAGCCGACCAACGACCTGGACGTCGAGACGTTGGGTTCGCTGGAAAACGCGCTGGAGAAATTCCCGGGTTGCGCCGTGGTGATCTCGCACGACCGCTGGTTCCTGGACCGGACGTGCACGCACATCCTGGCGTGGGAGGGCGACGACGACAACGAGGCGAAGTGGTTCTGGTTCGAGGGCAACTTCGGCGCGTATGAGGAGAACAAGGTGGAAAGGCTCGGCGAAGAAGCCGCCCGGCCGCACAGAGTGACCCACCGCAAGCTCACACGCGACTAGTGTCGGCTCTGCCGACGCCCTACGACGACGCGGCCGCAACGGCCGATCACCAGTGGGGCGATCGAGCGCAGTGGCGTCCGTCGCGAGTTGGGAGCAATCGGCATGGCGATCGATCCCGGAGCTAAGCACGAACTCAAGCCCTGGACCACGTTCACCAACGCTCAGGACATTCCCGACTGGATCGCGACCGCCTACATCGAGAGTTACCGGGGTCCGCACCGGGACGAGCCGGGTGCCGAAACCGGTCCCATCGACCTGAGCATCCCGGCCGCCATGGTGACCCCGGAGATGCTGAGCGCCCACTATCGGCTCGGCCAGTGCCGCCCGGCCGGCGGCAACTGTGTCTGCGTCCATCCGGCGGACGATCCGGCCGGATTCGGGCCCGCGCTGCAGGTCGTCACCGACCACGGCGGCATGCTGATGGATTCCGTCACGGTGCTGCTGCATCGGCTCGGGGTCGACTACACGGCGATCATGACCCCGGTGTTCGCGGTGCGGCGTAACCCTGAGGGGGAGTTGCTCAGCGTCGAACCGAAAGCACCCGGTACGCCGCAATACGTCGGCGAGGCTTGGATACACATCCAGCTGTCGCCCTCGGTCGATACCAAGGCCCTCGCCGAGGTCGACCGGCTGTTGCCCAAGGTCCTGGCCGACGTTCAACAGGTCGCCAGCGACGCGTCGGCGTTGATCGCCACCCTGAGCGGCGTGGCCGCCGACGTCGACGCCAACGCGGGCGACCACTACACGGCGCCGGACCGCGAGGACGTCGCGGCCCTGCTGCGCTGGTTGGGCAATGGCAACTTCCTGCTGCTGGGCTACCAGCGTTGCCGGGTGCACGACGGCCTGGTCTCCAGCGACGGGTCACCGAGCCTCGGCGTCCTGCGCACCCGTACCGGTTCCCGTCCCCGATTGACCGACGACGACCATCTGCTGGTCCTGGCGCAATCCGTCGTCGGCAGCTACCTGCGCTACGGCGCTTACCCATACGCCATCGCGATTCGCGAATACACCGACGGCGGCGTTCTCGAGCACCGCTTCGTCGGTTTGTTCACCGTCGCCGCGATGAACGCCGACGTCCTGGAGATCCCGTCGATCTCCCGCCGGGTGCGCGAGGCGCTGTCGATGGCCGACAGCGATCCCGCCCACCCGGGCCAACTGCTGCTCGACGTCATCCAGACCGTCCCGCGCTCGGAGCTGTTCACGCTGAGTTCCGAGCGGCTCTTCGCGTTGGCCAAGGCCGTGGTGGATCTGGGATCCCAGCGGCGCGCGCTGTTGTTCGTGCGCGCCGATCGCCTGCAGTACTTCGTGTCCTGCCTGGTCTACGTGCCGCGCGATCGCTACACCACCGCCGTTCGGCTGCAGATCGAAGACATCCTGGTTCGCGAGTTCGGTGGGACGCGACTGGAATTCACCGCCCGTGTCAGTGAATCGCCTTGGGCGTTAATGCATTTCATGGTGCGGCTGCCCGAAAACGCCGCGGCGGTCGACGATTCCGAGGTCAACCGGGTCCGCATCCAGGGGCTGTTGAGCGAGGCGGCGCGGACCTGGGGTGACCGCCTGATGGCGGCCAGCGCGACGGGCACCACCGCGCACGCCGAAGCCGAGCACTACTCGGCCGCCTTCTCCGAGGCCTACAAACAGGCCGTCCCCCCCGACGACGCCATCGAGCACATCGCCATCATCAATGGGCTGACCGAAGACTCGGTCAAGCTGGTGTTCTCCGATCGCGGCGAAGATGGAGTCGCCCAGCTGACCTGGTTTCTGGGCGGACACACCGCCTCACTCAGCCAGCTGCTGCCGATGCTGCAAAGCATGGGCGTCGTCGTGCTCGAGGAGCGACCGTTCACCGTCATTCGGCCGGACGGGCTGCCGGTGTGGATCTATCAGTTCAAGATCCAGCCGCACCCGACCATCCCATTGGCCGCGACGACGGCCGAACGAGACGCCATGGCAGAGCGATTCGCCGACGCGGTCACCGCGATCTGGCAGGGCCGCGTCGAGATCGACCGGTTCAACGAGCTGGTCATGCGCGCGCGCCTGACGTGGCAGCAGGTCGTGCTGATCCGCGCCTACGCGAAATACCTACGGCAGGCGAACTTTCCCTACAGCCAGTCCCACATCGAGACCGTGCTCAACGACCACCCCTCCACCGCGCGATCGCTGCTGCTGTTGTTCGAGGCGCTCTTCGATCCCCGCGCGTCGGGATCGCCGACGAGCCGCGACGCGCAAGCGGCCGCCGCCTCGGTCGCCGCGGACATCGACGCGGTAGTGGGCCTGGACACCGACCGTGTACTGCGCGCGTTCGCGTCGCTGGTGCAGGCCACGCTGCGAACCAATTACTTTGTGACACGGGAGGGTTCGGCCCGGGCCCGTAATGTGTTGGCGCTCAAGCTGGATGCGCAGCTGATCGAAGAGCTGCCGCTGCCGCGCCCCAAGTACGAGATCTTCGTGTATTCGCCGCGGGTGGAGGGCGTGCACCTGAGGTTTGGACCCGTGGCCCGCGGCGGCCTGCGCTGGTCGGATCGCCGGGATGACTTCCGCACCGAAATCCTGGGCCTGGTCAAGGCGCAAGCGGTGAAGAACGCCGTCATCGTGCCGGTCGGGGCCAAGGGCGGGTTCGTCCTCAAGCGACCGCCGCTGCCAACCGGGGACGCCGCGGCCGACCGTGACGCGCTGCGCGCCGAAGGCGTGACGTGCTACCAGCTCTTCATCTCCGGGCTCCTCGATGTCACCGACAACGTCGACCACGCCACCGGAAAGGTCAGCGCGCCACCGGAAGTCATCCGGCGCGACGGCGACGACGCCTACCTCGTGGTGGCCGCCGACAAGGGAACTGCCACCTTCTCCGACATCGCCAACGACGTCGCGAAGTCCTACGGCTTCTGGCTGGGTGACGCGTTCGCGTCCGGGGGATCGGTGGGCTACGACCACAAGGCCATGGGCATCACCGCCAAGGGCGCGTGGGAAGCGGTCAAGCGACACTTCCGGGAGATGGGCGTCGACACCCAAACCGAGGACTTCACCGTCGTCGGCATCGGTGACATGAGCGGCGACGTGTTCGGCAACGGCATGCTGCTGAGCAAGCACATCCGGCTGCTCGCCGCCTTCGATCACCGGCACGTCTTCCTCGACCCGGACCCCGATGCGGCCGCGTCATGGCGGGAACGCCAGCGGATGTTCGACCTGCCGCGGTCCAGCTGGGATGACTACGACAAGTCGCTCATCAGCGAAGGTGGCGGAGTATATAGCCGCGAGCAGAAGGCCATCCCCGTCAGCCCGCAGGTGCGCGAGGCCCTCGGCATCGACGGTGACGTCGCCGAAATGGCCCCGCCCAACCTGATCAAGGCGATCCTGCAAGCGCCGGTGGATCTGCTGTTCAACGGCGGCATCGGCACCTACATCAAAGCCGAAACCGAGTCCGACGCCGACGTCGGCGACCGCGCCAACGATCCGGTACGAGTCAACGCAAACCAGGTGCGCGCCAAGGTCATCGGCGAAGGCGGCAACCTCGGCGTGACGGCCTTGGGCCGCGTCGAATTCGACCTGGCCGGTGGGCGCATCAACACCGACGCGATGGACAACTCCGCCGGGGTGGACTGTTCCGACCACGAGGTCAACATCAAGATCCTGATCGACTCGCTGGTCACCGCCGGCAAGGTCAGGGCCGACGAACGCAAACAACTGCTCGAGTCGATGACCGACGAGGTTTCGCAACTGGTGCTCACCGACAACGAGGACCAAAACGATTTGATCGGCACCAGCCGCGCGAACGCCCCCAGCCTGCTCCCGGTGCACGCGATGCAAATCAAGTACCTGGTCGAAGAGCGCGGCGTGAACCGCGAATTGGAAGCGCTGCCGTCGGAGAAGGAAATTGTGCGGCGGTCCGACGCCGGTCTCGGGCTCACCTCTCCGGAGCTCTGCACGCTGATGGCACACGTCAAGCTGGGACTCAAGGAGGAGATGCTGACCACGGAGCTGACCGAACAGGACGTGTTCGCGTCCCGGTTGCCGGAATACTTCCCCAAGCCGCTGCGGGAACGGTTCGCCCCGGAGATCCGCACGCATCAGCTGCGCCGGGAGATCGTCACCACCATGCTGATCAACGATCTGGTGGACACCGCCGGCATCAGCTACGCCTTCCGAATCACCGAGGACGTCGGCGTCGGGCCCATCGATGCGATACGCACCTACGTGGCCACCGACGCCATCTTCGGAGTGAGCCACATCTGGCGGCGGATCCGCGCGGCAAGCATGCCGGTCGCGCTGTCCGACCGGATGACCCTGGACACCCGCCGGCTGATCGACCGCGCCGGGCGCTGGCTGCTCAACTATCGTCCGCAGCCGCTGGCCGTCGGCGCCGAGATCAACCGGTTCGCCGCCAAGGTGAAGGCACTGACGCCGCGCATGTCGGAGTGGCTGCGCGGCGACGACAAGGCCATCGTCGAACAGGAAGCCGCCGAATTCGCGTCGCAGGGTGCGCCCAAAGACCTCGCCTACCGGGTCGCCGCCGGCCTGTATCGCTACAGCCTGCTCGACATCATCGACATCGCCGACATCACCGAGATCGACAGCGCCGAAGTCGCGGACACCTACTTCGCCCTGATGGATCGGCTGGGCACCGACAGTCTGCTGACCGCGGTTTCCGAGCTACCCCGACGGGACCGCTGGCATTCGTTGGCGCGCTTGGCGATTCGTGACGACATCTACGCCTCGCTGCGGTCCTTGGGCTTCGACGTGCTGGCCGTCGGGGAGCCCGACGAGAGCGGTGAAGAGAAGATCGGGGAGTGGGAACACATCAGCGCGTCCCGGGTGGAGCGGGCCCGCCGGACGCTCACCGAGATCCAGGAAAGCGGCGCAAAGGATCTCGCGACCCTGTCGGTGGCCGCGCGGCAGATCCGCCGCATGACCCGCACCAGCGGCAGGGGATCGTCGAGTTGAGCGTTGGATTCGTCGCGCCCGTGCCGGTGCGCTGGTCGGACATCGACATGTACCAGCACGTCAACCACGCCACTATGGTCACCCTCCTCGAGGAGGCGCGGGTCCCGTTCCTCAAGGAACCGTTCGCGGCGGACATCACCACCATCGGCCTGCTTATCGCCGACGTCCGCGTTACGTACAAGGATCAGCTGCGGCTGGCCGATTCGCCTCTGCAGGTGACCATTTGGACCAAGCGGCTACGGGCCGTCGACTTCACGCTCGGCTACGAGGTGCGCTCGGTGATCGCCGATCCCGATTCCAAGCCCGCCGTCGTCGCCGAGTCGCAGCTGGCGGCGGTCCACATCGAGGAGCAGCGGCTGGTGCGGCTGTCCCCACAGCATCGGGAGTATCTGCAACGTTGGATGCGGTAGCCGAGCGCGGGCTGTGGCTGGGCCCGGAACGAATGGACGCCCACCGCGCGGACCTGGCCGCGTTTGTCGACCATGCGACGCGGCTCGACGACGCGGCGGTCGTTCGACTGCGCGCCCGATCCGCCGGATTGCTCACGGCATGGGTGGCAACGGGTTTCGACGTGTTGGCCAGCCGGGTGGTGGTGGGCAGGGTGCGGCCGGGGGACCTGACCGTCGCCGCGGACGGGTTGGCGCGCGGCCTGTCCGCGATGGACGACTCGGGCTACGTCGAGCCCGGCTTCTCCATGGATTCGGCCTGGCGAACCGCGTTGCCTCCGGAATCGGGCTTCACCCACCTCGACGACGTGCCGGCCCGGGTGATGCTGGACCTGGCGCAGCGCGGCGCGCGACTTGCCAAGGAACACAGCAGTTCCCACGGCCCGCCGGTTTCGCTGCTCGACCAGGAGGTCATCCGGGTCAGCGCGGCCGACGTCAGCGTCGGGCTGCCGATGCGCTGCGTGTTCGCCCTGACCGCAATGGGCTTTCTGCCGCAGTCGCCGGATGCGATCGACGCCGACGAGATCATCCGGGTGCGGATATTGCCGGCGTGGCTGCGCCTCGACGCCAAGTTCGGCTCGGTGCACCGGCGTCGCGCCCATGCGGCGCTCGTGCTGCGCTGAGTGCTGCGCGGTCGCCGGACGGTCAGGCCGGGCCGTATTTTCCGATGACGGCGACAGGCTTCGGCGTAGGCGGTTCACCAACAACGCGTTTGGCAATCGCTTCCTGCACGCCGCGCGCTGCGGCGATGCTCGGTAGCGGATTCTCGACTCCGTCGGCCAGCTCCAGGATTGCACCGAACTCGGTGTCGCCCGGTCCGCGCCAGTAAGTCCACCGGATGCCGTTGGGCTGTCGCTCGTTCACCGCCGCGAATGCGAGTTCAACCGCCTCGACGATGTCATCGACGCCCTGTGGCCCAACCTCGTACCGCACCACCAATGTTGGCATAGCAGACTCCTTCGTCAGTCATTCGTGTTGGCCTTGCACAACTGCTGACGTTTCGTACTTGCAAAAGGTGACCTGCGGCGTGCGGTCATGCGGCGCTCGTGCTGCGCTGAGCGACGGCCTCAGACCACCCAGGCCGCGCAGTCCGGCGGTAGCTTGCCGCCCTGCAGCGGCGCGCTGGCCAAGACGACTTCGCCCGGCGGCAAAGCCATCGGGCGCCGGCCGGCGTTCAGGGTGCACACCACACCCATAGCGCCGCGCCGGAAGATCAGCGCGTCCCCCGGCGCGGTCAGCCACTCGATGTCGCCGCCATCGAATTCTGACCGGTCCCTGCGTAATTCGAGGGCGCGACGAAAGAACGACAGGGTCGAGCCCGGATCCGCGTCCTGCTTCTCGACGGTCAGCGCCGCCCACTCCGCCGGCATCGGCAGCCAGGTGTCGGCGTTGGTCGAAAACCCGAACGGGGGAGCGTCGCCCGACCACGGCAGCGGAACCCGGCACTTGTCGCGGCCGCGTTCGGTGTGCCCCGAGCGTTCCCACGTCGGATCCTGCAACACCTCGTCGGGCAGCTCGACATCGGGCAGGCCGAGTTCCTCACCGTTGTAGATGAACACGGCGCCCGGCAGGGCGAGCATCACCATCGCCATCGCCCGCGCCCGGCGCAGCCCGATCTCGCCGCCGCCGTAACGGGTCACCTCGCGGCCCACGTCGTGGTTGGACAGCGTCCAGGTCGGGATGGCGTTTTCGATGGCCGTCGCCGCCAGTGAATTCTCGATCGCCGCACGGACTTCGGCCGCGTCGAAGTCGATCTTCGTCAGCCGGAAATTGAAGCCGAGATGCAGTTCGTCGGGCCGCAGATACTCCGCCCAGCGGACGTTGTCGGTCACCCACACCTCACCCACGGTGACCGCCGCGGGATAGTCGTTGACGACCCTGCGGATGTCGCGGTGAATCTCGTGCACACTCGGGTGGTTGAAGCGGGGGTCGTCGTCGGTATGGTGCAACACCTTCGCCTCGAGGTCCGGCGAGTCCGGCAGGCCAGGTGGCTTGGCCATCCCGTGCGCCACGTCGATGCGGAAGCCGTCGACGCCGCGTTCCAGCCAGAAGCGCAGCGTCTTCTCGAAGTCGTCGAAGACGTCCGGATGCTCCCAATTGAGATCCGGCTGCTCGGCGTCGAACAGGTGGAGATACCACTGGCCGGGATTGCCGTCCGGTTCGACCACCCGCGTCCACGCCGGCCCGCCGAACACCGACGTCCAGTTGTTCGGCGGCAGTTCCCCGACGGCGCCCCGACCGTCACGAAAGAAATAGCGTTCCCGCGCATCGGTGGCCGGGCCCGCGGCCAGCGCCGCCTGGAACCACGGGTGCGCCGAACTGGTGTGGTTGGGCACCACGTCCATGGTGATTTTCATGCCCCGCCCGTGAGCGGCGGCGATCAGCCGTTCGATCGCGGCCATCCCGCCGAACAGGGGATCGATGTCCCGGGGATCGGCGACGTCGTAGCCGTGGTCGGCCATCGGGGAGACGGTGACGGGGTTGAGCCAAATCGCGTCCACACCCAGCCGCTCCAGGTGCCCCAGCCGGGCGGTCAAGCCGTCCAGGTCGCCGACTCCGTCACCGTCGCTGTCGGCGAACGAGCGTGGATACACCTGGTAGAAAACCGCGCTTGACCACCACGGCTTGGAGTCCATTCCACCCCGCTTAGTTTCGTGGGCCGACATCAAAGGCTCGAGCTCAAAAAAGATCCGCGTTGACGAGCGAGTGGGCCGCCATTTCCAGATAGTCGAGCAACTCCCGGCGGTGTTCGTCGTCGAGGGTCTGCGAGTCGATGGACGCGACGGCGGTGTGCATGCACCGCAGCCAAGCGTCGCGCTCGATTGGCGTGATCCGGAACGGGACGTGCCGCATCCGCAGCCGGGGATGGCCGCGCCGGTCCGAGTAGGTCCGCGGGCCACCCCAGTACTGCTCGAGGAACATGCGTAGCCGTTCCTCGGCGCCCTCGAGGTCGTCCAGCGGATAGACCTCACGCAATATTTCGTCCTCGGGAACCTGTGCATAAAAGCGCGCCACGATCGCATGGAACGTCTCGGCACCGCCAACAGCGTCGTAGAAGCTCACCTGATCCATCAATCTCCATTGTGGTGCATCGCCTGTCCGGCAACGCGTGGCGGCCTTCAAACGACGGCCAAGCCACGCCTGCTGTTCACCGGTTCGACACGGCGCGCACCTGCTATGAGGGTGCGTTTGGCGGCGAATCATGGTGGACTATCCGCGGAGGATCTATGGCGCATGGCAAGAGACGCCGCAGCCACCGCAGTTCCGGTGCCGCGGCAGGGTTGACCGGGCCCCCATCCGTGTCGCCTCTGCACCGCGTCGACACCCCCCCCCCCACCCCCCCCCGGAGCGCCGCCACCCGGGGCCCCCCGCGGGGCCCGCTGCCG
>NZ_JBNMQT010000040.1:0-18340 GCF_050205645.1 Mycobacterium heidelbergense | reverse complement strand
CGCCCCGGCCGACGGGCAGGCCGCCCCCGAACCAAAGGCCGCTGCGCCAGTAACCAAGCCCACTGAGCCAGAAGCCAAGCCGGCGGGCAATGGCGCCGCTGTTCCCCCGGCACCGGCCAAGGCCCCTACTCCCCCGCCGGCCGCGGGCGACGAGTTGCAGGTACTGCGTGGCGCCGCCGCGGCCGTCGTCAAGAACATGTCCGCGTCGCTGGACGTTCCGACGGCGACGAGCGTGCGGGCCGTTCCGGCCAAGCTGATGATCGACAACCGGATCGTCATCAACAACCAGCTCAAGCGCAATCGGGGCGGCAAGATCTCCTTCACCCACTTGCTGGGCTATGCACTGGTGCAGGCGATCAAGAGTTTCCCGAACATGAATCGCCACTACGCCGAGGTCGACGGCAAGCCCACCGCGGTCACACCCGCCCACACCAACCTGGGCCTGGCGATCGACCTGCAGGGCAAGGACGGCAAGCGCTCGTTGGTAGTCGCCGGCATCAAGCGCTGCGAAAACATGCGGTTCGCGGAGTTCGTCTCCGCCTACGAGGACATCGTGCGGCGTGCCCGAGATGGCAAGCTCACCGCCGAAGACTTTGCGGGAGTGACGATTTCGTTGACCAACCCCGGCACCATCGGCACCGTGCACTCGGTGCCCCGGCTGATGTCCGGGCAGGGCGCCATCATCGGCGTCGGCGCGATGGAATATCCCGCCGAGTTCCAGGGCGCCAGCGAGCAACGCATCGCCGACCTGGGTATCGGCAAGCTGATCACGCTGACTTCGACGTATGACCACCGCATCATCCAGGGCGCGGAATCGGGCGACTTCTTGCGCACCATTCACGAGATGCTGCTCTCGGATTCCTTCTGGGACGAGATCTTTCGCGAGCTGAGCATCCCGTATCTGCCGATCCGGTGGAGCACCGACAACCCCGACTCGATCGTCGACAAGAACGCCCGCGTCATGGAGTTGATCGCGGCCTACCGCAACCGTGGGCATCTGATGGCCGACATCGACCCGCTGCGGTTGGACAGCAGCCGATTCCGCAGCCACCCCGACCTAGAGGTGCTGACCCACGACCTGACGCTGTGGGACCTCGACCGGGTGTTCAAGGTCAACGGCTTCGCCGGGGCCGAGTACAAGAAGCTGCGCGACATCCTGGGCTTGCTGCGCGACGCCTACTGCCGCCACATCGGCGTGGAGTACACCCACATCCTCGAGCCCGAGCAGCAGGCATGGCTGGAAGAGCGGGTCGAGACAAAACACGTCAAACCGACTGTGGCCGAACAGAAATACATCCTGAGCAAGCTCAACGCGGCCGAGGCCTTCGAAACATTCCTGCAGACCAAGTACGTAGGGCAGAAGCGATTCTCGCTGGAGGGCGCCGAAAGCGTGATCCCGATGATGGACGCGGCCATCGACCAGTGCGCCGAGCACGGCCTGGACGAAGTGGTCATCGGGATGCCGCACCGCGGCCGGCTCAACGTGCTGGCCAACATCGTCGGCAAGCCGTACTCGCAGATCTTTTCCGAGTTCGAGGGCAACCTGAACCCGTCGCAGGCGCACGGCTCCGGCGACGTCAAGTACCACCTCGGCGCCACCGGCGTGTACCTACAGATGTTCGGCGACAACGACATTCAGGTGTCGCTGACGGCCAACCCGTCGCACCTGGAGGCCGTCGACCCGGTGCTGGAAGGTCTGGTCCGCGCCAAGGAGGACCTGCTGGACAAGGGCGACAGCGAAGACGGCTTCTCGGTGGTGCCGATGATGCTGCATGGGGACGCCGCCTTCGCCGGCCAGGGTGTGGTCGCCGAGACCCTGAACATGGCCCTGCTGCCCGGTTATCGCGTCGGCGGAACCATCCACATCATCGTCAACAACCAAATCGGCTTCACCACCGCGCCGGAGTACTCCAGATCAAGCGAGTACTGCACCGACGTCGCCAAGATGATCGGGGCGCCGATCTTCCACGTCAACGGCGACGACCCGGAGGCGTGCGCGTGGGTGGCGCGGCTGGCCGTGGACTTCCGGCAGAAGTTCAAGAAGGACGTCGTCATCGACATGCTGTGCTACCGGCGGCGCGGCCACAACGAGGGCGACGACCCGTCGATGACCAACCCGATCATGTACGACGTCGTCGACACCAGGCGCGGCGCCCGCAAGAGCTACACCGAGGCCCTGATCGGCCGCGGCGACATCTCGATGAAGGAGGCCGAGGACGCGCTGCGCGACTACCAGGGCCAGTTGGAGCGGGTCTTCAACGAGGTCCGCGATCTGGAGAAGCACGGTGTGCAGCCGAGCGCCTCGGTCGAGGCCGACCAGCTCGTCCCCGCGGGGCTGTCGACCGCGGTGGACAAGTCGCTGCTGGCCCGCATCGGCGACGCGTTCCTGGCGGTACCGGAGGGCTTCTCCGTGCATCCGCGCGTGCAGCCGGTGCTCGAGAGGCGGCGTGAGATGGCCTACGAGGGCAAGATCGACTGGGCCTTCGGCGAGCTACTGGCTTTGGGGTCGCTGGTGGCCGAGGGCAAGCTGGTGCGGCTGTCCGGGCAGGACACCCGGCGTGGCACCTTCTCCCAGCGGCACTCGGTGATCATCGATCGCTACACCGGCAAGGAATTCACGCCGTTGCAGCTGCTGGCGACCAACCTCGACGGCAGCCCGACCGGCGGCAAGTTCCTGGTCTACGACTCCCCCCTGTCCGAGTACGCCGCCGTGGGCTTCGAGTACGGCTACACCGTGGGCAACCCCGACGCCGTGGTGCTGTGGGAGGCGCAGTTCGGCGACTTCGTCAACGGCGCGCAGTCGATCATCGACGAGTTCATCAGCTCCGGCGAGGCCAAGTGGGGCCAGTTGTCCAACGTGGTGCTGCTGCTGCCGCACGGCCACGAGGGACAGGGACCCGACCACACCTCCGCCCGGATCGAACGCTTCCTGCAACTGTGGGCGGAGGGTTCGATGACGATCGCGATGCCCTCGACGCCGTCGAACTACTTCCACCTGTTGCGCCGGCATGCGCTCGACGGCATCCAACGCCCGCTGATCGTGTTCACGCCGAAGTCGATGCTGCGCAACAAGGCCGCGGTCAGCGACATCAAGGACTTCACCGAGATCAAGTTCCGCTCGGTGCTGGAGGAACCCACCTACGAGGACGGCGTCGGCGACCGCGGCAAGGTCCGGCGGATCCTGCTGACCAGCGGAAAGATCTACTACGAGCTGGTGGCGCGCAAGGCCAAGGACAACCGCGACGACGTCGCGATCGTGCGCATCGAGCAGCTGGCGCCGCTGCCGAAGCGCCGGCTGGGCGAAACCCTCGACCGCTATCCGAACGCCGGCGAGTTCTTCTGGGTGCAGGAGGAGCCGGCCAACCAGGGCGCCTGGCCGCGGTTCGGCCTGGAGCTGCCCGAGTTGCTGCCGGACAAGCTGACCGGCATCAAGCGCATCTCGCGCCGGGCGATGTCGGCCCCCTCGTCCGGGTCGTCGAAGGTGCATGCCGTCGAGCAGCAGGAAATCATCGACACCGCGTTCGGCTGACCCGTTCGCACCCGAAGAGAGCGATACCCCGGGTACCGGTTAACCTCAACGGAAGCCGACACGAGGAGGGTGCTCATGCAGGGATTCGCCGGCAAGGTCGCGGTGGTGACCGGCGCGGGTTCGGGTATTGGGCAGGCACTGGCCATCGAGCTGGGACGTTCGGGTGCCAAGCTGGCCATCAGCGACGTCGACACCGAAGGACTGGCGCAGACCGAGGAGCAGCTGAAGGCGATCGGCGCGCCGGTCAAATCCGACCGGCTCGACGTGACCGAGCGCGAGGCCTTCCTGGCCTACGCCGAGGCGGTCAACGAGCACTTCGGCAAGGTGAACCAGATCTACAACAACGCCGGCATCGCCTTCACCGGTGACATCGAAATCAGCCAGTTCAAGGACATCGAACGGGTGATGGACGTCGACTTCTGGGGAGTCGTCAACGGCACGAAGGCGTTTCTGCCGTACGTGATCGCCTCCGGCGACGGGCACGTCGTCAACGTCTCGAGCGTGTTCGGGTTGTTCTCGGTGCCGGGCCAGGCGGCGTACAACGCGGCGAAGTTCGCCGTCCGCGGCTTCACCGAGGCGCTGCGACAGGAGATGATCCTGGCTCGCCACCCGGTGGCGGTGACGACGGTGCACCCCGGTGGCATCAGGACCGCGATCGCGCGCAACGCCACCGCGGCGGAGGGCCTGGACCGCGACGACCTGGCCAAGCTGTTCGACAAGCGGCTGGCCCGGACCAGCCCGGAGCGGGCCGCCAGGATCATTCTCGACGCGGTCCGCAAGAAGAAGGCCCGGGTGCTGGTCGGTACCGACGCCAAGCTCCTGGACATCATGGTGCGGATGGCGGGCCCTTACTACCAGCAGCTGTTCGGCCCCGTCCTGGGCCGGTTGATGCCGTCCAAGCACTGACGCTCAGCGGCCCAGCGGGTGTTCGGCCAACCACCCGCCGGCCACAGCACGCGGGTCGGCGCCCCCGTCCACCTGCCGGCGCATGTCGGCCAGGGCCGCGGTGTCGAGCACGCCGGCCACTTCGTTGATGGCCAGCAATTGCCGGTCTTTGAGCGCGTTGCGGCGATACAACGGCACCACGTTCTCGGCCTGGATCAGCGCGGGCTTGCCGTCGGCCAGCGCGACGAGGTCGCCGGGAATGGCGGGATCGGCGGTGGTCGTCCATCCTGCGGTCAGCTGCCCGGCCCGCACGGCGGCGAACATCGTTGTGTCATCCGGGAATTCACGCGGCACGGGGAGCCGGCACGTGCCGACCGACGCGGGCGCATGGCGACCCGCGACGATGCCGATCGTCAGCCCGTCGCAGTGTTTCGACAGTGCGCTCAGGTCCGCACTGAGATCGGTTCCGGCCCAGGCCTTCGCGGTGGATTGAGTCACCAGCAGCACGGGTTTGTCCTCGGCGGCGGTGGTGTAGTCGCCCGCCAACACGCCCTCGGGCAACGCCGCGATCATCGCGCGGTAGACGGCGGCGTCGGAGAGCACCGCCGCGCCGGGCTGCAGGGTCCGCAGCACCTGACCGGTCAACGCGGGGACGATGGTGACCGCGCCGGAGTCCAGTCGCGCCATCGGGTTGTCGACGGTTTCGGTTCGCGCACCGAATCCATAGGAATGCAGGGCGGCGGCGTAGACGGCGGCCAGCAGCATCGACTGGGAGTCGCGGCCGGATCCGACCACCAGCTCGGGCGCCGAGCGGTGGTCCTGGGTGTGGGTCGCGCAGCCGGCCGCCCAGAGAACCACAGCGAGTGCGGCGGCGATCAGCGGCGCTACCAGCCGGCCGGTTTTCACCCCGGGCTGTCAGCGGCGGTGGCCACCGCGGCCGAAACCGCCTCCCCGACACGCAGATCCAGCGGGCTCGGGACGATCCGGTCGGGTGCCAGGTCGTCGCTGACGACCGAGAAGATCGCCTCGGCCGCGGCGATCTTCATGCTCTCGGTGATCCGCCGAGCGCCGGCGTCCAGCGCGCCGCGGAAGAGCCCGGGGAAGGCCAACACGTTGTTGATCTGGTTGGGGAAGTCGCTGCGGCCGGTCGCCACCACGGCCGCGTACCTGGCGGCGACGTCGGGGTGTATTTCCGGGTCGGGATTCGACAGCGCGAACACGATCCCGCCGGGCGCCATGGTGGCGATCAGTTCCTCGGGAACCACACCCGCCGACAGCCCGAGGAACACGTCGGCGCCATCGAGCGCTTCGACCATGCCGCCGGTCAGCCCGTCGGGATTGGTGGACCGCGCCAGATCGGCCTTGACGACGTTCATGTCGTCGCGCCCGGTGTGCAGGATGCCGCGCGAATCGAGCACCGTGATGTCCGAAACCCCCGTTGCGAGAAGAAGTTTCGAGCAGGCCACACCGGCCGCCCCGGCGCCCGAGACCACCACGCGCAGGGTCGACATGTCGCGGCCCAGCACCTTGCTGGCTCCCATCAGCGCCGCGAGCACGACGATCGCCGTGCCGTGTTGGTCGTCGTGCATCACCGGGCAGTCCAGCGCTTCCACGGCGCGGCGTTCGATCTCGAAGCAACGGGGCGCGGAGATGTCCTCCAGGTTCACCGCGCCGAACGTCGGGCGCAAGCGCACCAGGGTGTCGATGATCTCGTCGGGGTCCTTGGTGTCCAACACGATCGGGATCGCGTCCAGCCCGGCGAACTCCTTGAACAGCCCGCACTTGCCTTCCATCACCGGCAGCGACGCGGCCGGTCCGATGTCACCGAGGCCCAGGACGGCGCTGCCGTCGCTGACCACGGCCACCAGCCGGCTCGCCCACGTGTAGCGCGACGCCAGGGTGTGGTCGGCGGCGATCGCACGGCTGACTTGTGCCACGCCGGGGGTGTAGGCGATCGACAGCGCGCGCTGCGTGTCCAACGGAGTCGTCAGGCCTACGGAAAGCTTGCCGCCTACATGTGCCTCGAAGATGTCCGCGTCGGTGATGACGCCGTCCTCGGAGCGAGTCTGTATCGATTCAAGCAATTCGGACACGGGCCCAGGGTACTGACTACCCGTTAGTAGGCCTAATTGGGATCCGGGTCAGATCAGGCCAAGCTCGGTGACCGCTTTGCGCTCGTCGACCAGTTCGGCGGTGGTCTTGTCGATACGGCTTTGAGAGAACTCGTCGATTTCGAGGCCCTGCACGATCGACCAGTTGCCGTCTTTGGTGGTAACCGGGAAGGACGACACGATGCCCTCGGGCACGCCGTAGGCGCCGTCGGAGAAGACCGCCATGGAGACCCAGTCACCGTCCGGACTGCCCAACAGCCAAGAGCGGGCGGCGTCGACGGTCGCGGACGCGGCCGAGGCGGCCGAGGAGGCGCCGCGCGCGTCGATGATCGCCGCGCCGCGCTTGGCGACGGTCGGGATAAAGTCGTTCTCGATCCAGTTCTGGTCGTTGACGACCTCGGCGGCGTTCTTGCCATTGACCTCGGCGTGGAAGATGTCTGGGTACTGGGTCGCCGAGTGGTTGCCCCAGATGGTCATCTTCTTGATGTCCGTGACGGCCGCGCCGGTCTTGCGGGCCAGCTGCGAGATCGCGCGGTTGTGGTCGAGGCGGGTCAGCGCGGAGAATCGCTCCTTCGGGATGTCGGGCGCGTTGCTCAGCGCGATCAGCGCGTTGGTGTTGGCCGGGTTGCCGGTGACGCCGATGCGGACGTCGTCGGCGGCAACGGAGTTGAGCGCCTTGCCCTGCGCGGTGAAGATCGCGCCGTTGGCCTCCAGCAGGTCGCTGCGCTCCATGCCCGGTCCGCGGGGACGCGCGCCGACGAGCAGCGCCAGGTTCACGCCGTCGAAGATCTTGTTGGGGTCCGCGCCGATTTCGACGCCCGCCAGCAGTGGGAACGCGCAGTCGTCGAGTTCCATCACGACACCCTCGAGCGCCTTGAGCGCCGGCTCGATCTCGAGCAGCCGCAGCTCGATCGGGCGCTCGGGCCCCAGCAGCGAACCGCTGGCCAGGCGGAACAACAGGCTGTAGCCGATCTGGCCTGCGGCGCCGGTGACGGCGACCTTCAGAGGACTTGCACTCACTTCTGGTACTCCTATGGAGAAAGTCGGTTTGTAGGTATTTCGGTCCGCGTCGAAACTAGCGCACCCCCACGCGGCGGCAGTCATGCACCCGCGACTGCCAGGCACTTTTCCTGCCGTGTCATGTCCGGACGCGTAGCATGGACCACCGCTCGCCCAGGCCTGCGCGGTGAATGGAGGTTGAGGTGTTCCAGGGATTCGACGCGTTGCCGGAAGCGCTGAGACCGATCGCGAAACCGCGGCCGACACAGGAGCACGCGCACCCCGAGCCACCGCCCGCCGAGCCCCTGGTCGACTGCGGCGTCTACGTCGAAGGCCACCGGATAGCGGGCAAGTACAGCTACACCGCCGCGCTGGACAAGGTCCGCGAAATCGAAGTCACCGGGCAGTCGGCGTTCGTGTGGATCGGGCTGTACGAGCCTGACCAGGCCCACATGCAGGAGATCGCGGACGTTTTCGGGCTGCACCCGTTGGCGGTCGAGGACGCGGTGTGTGCCCAGCAGCGACCCAAGCTGGAGCGATACGACGACACGATGTTCCTCGTCTTGAAGACGGTCAACTATGTGCCGCACGAGTCGGTGGTGCTGGCTCGCGAGATCGTCGAGACCGGCGAGGTGATGATCTTCGTCGGCAAGAACTTCGTGATCACCGTCCGCCACGGCGAGCACGGCGGCTTGTCGGACGTGCGCAAGCGGTTGGATGCCGAGCCCGAGCATCTGCAGTTGGGTCCCTTCGCGGTGATGCACGCCATCGCCGACCACGTCGTGGATCACTATCTCGAGGTGACCGCGCTGATGGAGACCGACATCGACGGCATCGAGGTCGTCGCGTTCGCCCCGGGCAGCAAGCTCGATGTCGAGCCCATCTATCTGCTCAAACGGGAGGTCGTCGAGCTGCGCCGGTCCGTGAACCCGCTGTCGGCCGCGTTCCAGCGCATGCAGACCGAGGGCAAGGACCTGATCTCGAAGGAAGTCCGGCGCTACATGCGCGATGTCATCGACCACCAAACCGCGGCCGCGGATCAGATCGCCAGCTACGACGACATGCTCAACTCGCTGGTGCAGGCCGCGTTGGCCCGGGTCGGCATGCAGCAGAACAACGACATGCGCAAGATGGCGGCCTGGGCCGGTATTTTGGCGGTGCCCACGATGGTCGCCGCGATCTACGGGATGAACTTCCATTTCATGCCCGAGCTGAACTGGACGTGGGGCTATCCGGCGATCATGGCCTTGATGATCGTCTCCTGCCTGGTCCTGTACTTCCAATTCCGCAGGAACAACTGGCTTTAGCGCGAACCGCCCCGCACCAATGCGTCGAGTGTGCTTACAGGGCTGCGGGTGTGCGTGCAGGTCGCCGTAGGCGCACACTCGATGAAACGCCCGGACATCAGCTGGGTTGTGCCGCAGGGCGATTCGGATCCAGCACGTTTACGCCGTCGTTCTGCCAGGCCTGCCGCATGGCCTCGGCACCTTTGAGCCGCACCCAGGCCGCTTCGGTCGCGGTGATGGGGGTCGCCGACAAGAAGTTGACCGGGTCGCGCGGCGGCTCCAGCGGCAGATCCGGAATGTCGCTGCGGCCCAACAAGATCGCGGTGAACGGCGCGCGCCCCGAGGGTCGCGCCCACAACGGCGAGCCGAGGTCGATCAGAGCGTCGGCGGCCAGTATCACGCCGTCGACGGCGGGCGTGGCCGCCAGGATGGCCAGGCTGCGGGCGATGCCGGTGACCGGACCGGGGTCTTGCAGCCGCAGCACGACCTCGGCGCGTGGGCCGCGCAATTGGTCGACGAGGATCTCGGTCGGGTCGCCCATCGGGTGGCGCGAGCAGCCCAGCGACACATAATGCGTCAATCCGTCGCCCCGGAATCGCAACACCTCGATGGTTTCGGTGCCCAGAAACGTCACGCTCGCCGAATCGGGTTCGGAGTCGACCCCGGCGTCGGCGAAGTAGCCGCGCAGGTGCGCGCGCACCCGGTCCAGATGCTGTGTCACTCGGGTGGGGGGACGGTCAGGTTGACCCCGGAGTCCGCATCGAAGACAGCGAGTTTGCTGGTGTCGAACGCCAACTCGATCGAGCCTCCAATGGCCGCCTTCGACTCCGCGGGAACCCTTGCCACGAACTGGTTTTCGTGCACTTCGCCCTGCGCCTCCAGCTCGTCCAACTGAGCCGCGTGGACGGCCGGCCCCGTGGTGGTGAAGTACAGGTACTTGTCGGCGCCCAGCGATTCGACCAGGTCGACCTTGACGTCGAAGGTCAGCGCCCGGATGCGTTGGTAGGCGTCGATCAGCGCAGCATCGGCCAGGTGCTCGGGTCGAACCCCGACGATGACGTTGTCCGGTTCGGGGTGAGCCGCGATGGTCTCCTGGACGTCCGGCGTCAGCGTCACCTCCCCGACGGGCAGGGTGAGTCCCGTCGGCGTCAGGGTGGCGGGGAAGAAATTCATCGCGGGCGAGCCGATGAAACCCGCGACGAACAGATTGGCCGGGCGCTCGTAGAGCTCGTCGGGGGTCCCGATCTGCTGGGCGACACCGCCGTGCATCACCACCACGCGATCTCCCAGGGTCATTGCCTCCGTCTGGTCGTGGGTGACGTAGACGGTGGTGGTGCCGAGCTTGCGCTGCAGTCGGGCGATCTCGCCGCGCATCTGCACCCGCAGCTTGGCGTCCAGGTTGGACAGCGGTTCGTCCATCAGGAAAGCCTTGGGATGGCGCACAATTGCCCGGCCCATCGCGACACGCTGCCGTTGCCCACCCGACAACTGGGACGGCTTGCGGTCCAGGAGCTCGGTCAGGTCAAGGATTTTGGCGGTCTCGGAGACCTTCTGCGCGATCTCGGGCTTCTTCATCTTCGCCAGCGTCAGCGGGAACGCGATGTTCTGCCGCACGGTCATGTGCGGGTAGAGCGCGTAGGACTGGAACACCATTGCGATGTCGCGGTCCTTGGGCGCCTTTTCGTTCACCCGTTCGCCGTCGATGCGCAACTCGCCTGACGAGATATCCTCAAGCCCGGCAATCATATTCAACGTCGTGGTCTTGCCGCAGCCGGAAGGCCCGACCAGAATCAGGAATTCGCCGTCGGCGATGGTGACGTTCAGGTCCTGCACCGCTATTGCCCCGTCGGCGTACGTCTTGTTCACGTGCTCCAGCACAATCTCGGCCATCGCGCTATCCCTTCACGGCGCCAGAGGTCAACCCAGCGACAATCCGTCGTTGGAAGATTAGAACAAAGACGATGATCGGGATCGTGATCACGACGGCACCTGCCGCGATCGATCCGGTCGGTTCCTCGAACTGCGAACTGCCGCCGAAGTTCACGATCGCCACCGGCGCAGTGATCGCCGCCTTGCTCGCGGTCAGCGACAGCGCCAGCAGCAGGTCGTTCCAGGCGAAGATGAACACCAGGATCGCCGCGGTCACCAGCCCGGGCGCTGCCAGCGGCACGATGACCTTGCGGAAAGCCTGCCCCGGCGTGGCACCGTCCATCTTGGCGGCCTTCTCCAGATCCCAGGGCACCTCCCGGAAGAACGCCGACAGCGTGTAAATGGCAAGGGGCAACGCGAAAGTGATGTAGGGCAGGATCAACCCCGGCCAGGTGTCGAACAAGCCGAGGAAGCGTTCGATGTTGAACAACGGCGTGACCAAGGAGATCGCCGGGAACATGGTGATCAGCAGCGCGGCGCCCACGAGCGCGCGCTTGCCGGGAAAGTTCAACCGGGCAATCGCGTAGGCCGCCATCGCGCCCAGCACGACCGCGATCGTCGTGGTGATCAATCCGATCCCGATGGAGTTGATCAGTGCCGAGCTGAAGAAGTCGCCCCGGAAGATGCCGCGATAGTTGGCCAACGTCACCGACGACGGAATCAGCTTGCCGTCCTTGACCGTTGAGGTCGGTTTGAGCGACAGACCGAGAATCCATAGCACCGGCAGCAGCGCGTACACGACCACGACCGTGTCGACGACGGCCCACACGGCGGTGCGGCGCCTATCCATCGACGTCACCGCCCGGCGCCGCGGCGCCGAAGACTTTGATGTAGACGAGCGCGATGACGCCCACGCAGATGAAGATCAGCACGCTGATCGCCGAGCCGATGCCGACGTTGAAGCCTTTGAATAGGTTGTCGTAGCCCAAGATCGACACCGACCCGGTGTTGTTGGCGCCGTTGGTCAGCACGTAGATGTTGTCGAAAATGCGGAAGGCGTCCAGCGTCCGGAAGAGCAGCGCGACCACGACCGCGGGCTTGATGATCGGCAGGGTGATCCTGGTGAGTCGCCGCCACGCGCCCGCGCCGTCGACCTGTGCCGCCTTCAGCAAATCCTCGGGTACCAGGGCCAGGCCGGCCAGCAACAGCAGCGACAGAAACGGCGTGGTCTTCCAGACCTCGGCGATGACGACGATGCCCAGCGACGGGAGCTGCTCGGTCAGCGGCGCACTGCCCTGCGGCAGCAGGTTGGCCAGGTATCCGGTGCCCGGCGTCCAGGCGTAGTACCAGCTGTACGACGCGACCACCGTGACGATGCCGTACGGGATGAGCACCGCGGTGCGCACCACCCCCTTGCCGATCAGCGTGCGATGCATCACCAGCGCCAGCGCCAGGCCCAGAACGAACTCGATCGACACGGACACCACCGTGATCGCCAGCGTCACGGCCAGCGCCGTCCACCAGTACCGATCGCTCAAGATCGTTTGGTAGTTGCCCAGGCCGATGAACGCGGTGTCGTTGGGGGTGGCCAGGTTGTTGCGCTGCAGGCTCAGCCAGATCGCGTAGCCGATCGGATAGGCGGTCACCGCAACCATGAGCACCGTCGCGGGTGCGACGAGCATGAACGCGAGTCGCCGTTCCGAGGTCTCAACGGCGCGGGTCATGAGCGCCGCTTCTCCTCATCGCTTCGTCCCCCTCGCCGCTTCGCGGCTGGGGGCGCCCCCACTGCATCGTCGCCGGCGCGGGTCACGGCAGCAGCCCCTTCCCATCGATGGCCTTCTGCACCTGGGCGGCGAGATGGTCGGCCGTGGAGTCCGGGTCGATCTCGGTGATGGGGCTCAGCGTCGACGCGAGCCGGATGGCCACCGCCTGGTAGGCCGGTGTCGCCGGGCGGACCGCGGCATCGGTGAGCTGCTGACGAATGACGGTGTACATCGGGTACTTGGCCTGGAATTGCGGATCGGAATACAGCGAGGTCCGCACGGCCGGCAGGCCGCCCGCGATCGCGACGTACTTCTGGCTCCGCAGGCTGCGCAGGCAGCGGACGGCTTCGAACGCCTCGGCCCGGTGACGCGTGGTGCTGGCCACCGCCAGGTTGAGCCCGCCGATCGTCACCCGGGCCGGCCTGCCGGGCGCCACACCGGGGTAGGGCGCGAAACCGAACACCTTCTGGCTGGCGTCGTAGGCGATGCGGAATTGCTCGTCGTTGGGCACGAACGCGCCGACGGCGTTGACGGTGCCGGCCAGCTCGGGATTCCGGTTGAGCGGAAGAAAGTCCACACCGCCCTTCACCGCGTTCTCCAGCATGGACGGCAACACGAAAGGCCAGTTGACTTCCAGTGCGGCCCTACCCTGTTCGACCGCCAGCCGCGCCGTGGCCTCGTCGGTGCGGGTGATCGACGGATCGGCCCCAGGCGCGGTGGCCACCGACTTGAGAATGCGCAGCGCGTTGACGGTGGCGGCGCGGTGGGCGGGCGTGTCGGTCAGGGTGACCCGTCGGCCGTCCTCGGAGAGCACCTGACCGCCGCCGCTCACGAGCAGCGTGTTGAACCACACCACCAGCCCCTCGGCCTCGTTGGCCTGCACCGCAATCCAGCTGGGTTGGCCCGCCGCGTGCAACCGGGCCGCCTCGGCCACCATGTCGTTCCAATCGCTCGGCGGCTGCTTGACCAAATCCGGTCTGTACCAAAGTAATTGGGTGTTGGTGGCCATGGGTGCGGCATAGAGCTGCCGTTTCCACCGGGCCGTCGCCAGTGGCCCGGGCAGGGTATCGGCCGTCGCGTCGGCCTCGGCCCGCCCGGCGGGGTCGTCGGAGAGCGGCAGCGCCCAGCCCGCCTCGGCGAACTCCGCGGTCCAGATGACGTCCAGCGCCATCACGTCGAGGCTGCGGTCGCGACCGGTCAGCCGGCGGGCCAGCTGCAAGCGCTGCTCGCCGGGCGCTCGGGCCAGGCTTATCTGCGCGATGGCGAAGCGGCCACCGAATTCTTCGGTACAGCGACGTGCCACCTCGGCGAACGTCCCGCCGTCGGTGGCCGGCGTATAGAAGCTGATCACCAACTGATGGCCGGTCGAGCCGCAGGCCGACACCGATGCGATGGTCAACGCCGCCAGCACGATTGCGCCCAATGCGCGCCCGCGACGACTCACTGGATCAGCCTCCGCGCGTCAGATAGCCAGGCGCGCCAGCAGATCCCGCGCTTTCTCTGCGTTCTGAGGATCGCAGAGCACGTCGTAGCGGCCGGCCACCAATTGCATCGTCGAGCTGAAATCCCTTGTGCCGCGGGCCATTGAATAGGGAACCGCCGAGGTGATCAACCCGAAGAACACGCCGGCGACCAGGCCGGTGGCCAGGGCGGCCCACGGATTCGGGCTGAAGAAGCCGAGCACTAACCCGATGAACAGTCCCAGCCAGGCGCCGCTGAGCACGCCGCCGCCGAGCACCTTGGGCCAGGTAAGGCGGCCGGTGACCCGCTCGACCTGCATGAGATCGACGCCGACGATGGTCACCTGCTGGACCGGGAACTGCTGATCGGATAGGTAGTCGACGGCGCGCTGCGCCTCGGCGTAGGTGGGATAGGACCCGACCGGCCAGCCCTTGGGGGGAGTCGGCAATCCGGGCACACCGCGCCGTCCGGCGCCCGGGCCGGCGGGCGTCGCGCCGGGAACCTGCCCGGGCTGGAAAGGATTAGTCATCGCCGCTCATTCTCCTCCGGCCTGGAAACGGCTTCATCCCTGACCCTCCCACCCTATCGACGGCTTGCGGCCGCGCCCTATACCAGCGTGGCGGTTAGATTGATCGGCATGACAGCTCCCGGCGGCGGCGAGAACGCCCACGACGACGCGGCGCGTCCGCCGACGGGTGGCGAGCCGGGCGGCGAGCAGCCGCCTTGGCAACCTCCCTGGGATGCGCCGGCACCGCCGCCCGGGGCCGACTACCCGCCGCCCTATCCGCCGCCGAGCTACCCACCCGGGTATCCGGGCGGCTATCCGCCCCCCGCCTACGGGCCCCCGGGGCCACCGCAATTTGGCCCGGCCGGCTATGGGCCGCCTCCGGAATACCCGCCTCTGGACTATCCGCCGTCGGGTTATCCGCCGTCGGGCTATCCCCCACGGGGCTATCAGGGTTGTGGGCTCCAGCCGGAGATGCAGCCTGGGATGAACGGGCTGGCGATCGCCTCCCTGATCTCGTCGTTCACGGGCGTGTTCTGCTGCATCGGCGGGATCGTCGCCATCGTGCTGGGCGCGATCGCACTGGGCCAGATCAAGCGGACTCACCAAGACGGCTACGCGCTGGCGGTCGCGGGCATAGTGATCGGCGTCGCCACGTTGATCGTCGTCTTGATCGTCGCGATCTTCGCGATGCATCGTTAGCGGCGCGCGAGGCCCTGACACCGCGGCTGCCATGCGGCCAGCGGCTGCCTAGGCTCTGTTGCATGGGATCGGTCAACCGGGTGTACGCCGCGCGGCTCGCGCGAATGTTGGTGCTGGGTCCACTCGGTGAGAACTTCGGGCGCGTCCGCGATGTCGTGATCAGCATCAGCATCGTGCGTCAGCAACCGCGGGTGCTGGGGCTGGTCGTCGACCTGGCCACCCGCCGCAGCATCTTCATTCCGATCCTGCGGGTCGCGGCGATCGAGCCCAACGCGGTGACCCTCAACACCGGCAACGTATCCCTGCGTCGCTTCGAGCAACGGCCGGGCGAGGTCCTGGTGATAGGCCAGGTGCTCGACACCCCGGTCAAGGTCAACGACCCGGAGCTGCCGGAGTTGGCCGGCCTCGACGTCCTCGTCACCGATCTGGGAATCGAGCAGACCCGAACCCGGGACTGGATGGTGCACCGGGTGGCCGTCCGGGGCCAACGACGGCTGGGCCGGCGCGGCCCGGTGCACGTTGTGGACTGGCAGAGCGTGCAGGGCCTGACCCCGTCGGCCCTCGCGTTGCCGGGTCAGGGGGTGGCCCAACTGCTTGAGCAATTCGACGGCCGAAAACCGGTCGATGTGGCCGACACGATCCGCGGGCTCCCGCCCAAGCGGCGCTACGAGGTGCTGCAGGCGCTCGATGACGACCGGCTGGCCGATGTTCTGCAGGAGCTCCCCGAGCTGGATCAGGCCGAAGTGCTGTCGCAGCTGGGCACCGACCGATCGGCGGATGTGCTGGAGGAGATGGACCCGGACGACGCCGCCGACCTGCTCGGCGTGCTGAATCCAACCGACGCCGAGATGTTGCTGACCCGGATGGACCCCGACGAGTCCGAACCGGTGCGTCGGCTGCTGACGCACCCCCCCGACACCGCGGGCGGTCTGATGACCTCGGACCCCGTCGTGCTGACACCGGACACGTCGGTCGCCGAGGCGCTCGCCCGGGTCCGCGACCCCGACCTCACCGCCGCGCTGTCGTCGATGGTGTTCGTGGCGCGCCCCCCGACGGCCACCCCGACCGGACGCTATCTGGGCTGCATTTCGTTGCAGCGACTGCTCCGGGAGGCGCCGGCCGAGCTGGTCGGGGGGATCGTCGACAGCGACCTGCTCACCCTGACGCCGGAGACCCCGCTGGGAGCGGTGACCCGCTACCTCGCCGCCTACAACCTGGTATGCGGACCGGTGCTCGACGACCAGAACCATCTGTTGGGCGCGGTAACCGTGGATGACCTGCTCGATCACCTGCTGCCGCACGACTGGCGCGTCGACGTGCAGCAGCTCGACACCACGGGCCGTATCGAACAACGACTGGGAGGATCCGCGTGAGCAGATCCACGGCACCGCGAAGGCTGTACACCCCGCGGACATCGCGCAGGTATTCGCCGCGGCTGGACCCCGAGACCGTCGGCCAGATCACCGAGTCCATCGCGCGGTTCTTCGGCACCGGCCGCTACCTGCTGATTCAGACGATCCTGGTAGTGGGGTGGATCCTCGTCAACGTCTTCGCGGCCGCACTGCGGTGGGACCCGTACCCGTTCATCCTGCTGAACCTGGCTTTCTCCACGCAGGCCGCCTACGCGGCGCCGCTGATTCTGCTCGCGCAGAACCGTCAGGAGAACCGCGACCGGGTCGCGCTCGAAGAGGACCGCCGGCGCGCCGCGCAAACCAAGGCCGACACCGAGTACCTGGCGCGGGAGCTGGCCGCGCTGCGGCTGGCCGTCGGTGAGGTGGTGACCCGCGAGTACCTGCGTCACGAGCTCGAGGATCTCCGCGCTTTGCTGACCGATCTGCAGCGGGAAACCCCGGACGACGGGACCGCGCAGGCGCGCGATGACCTGGAGCGGGCCGCCAAGAAATCAAGATGAATCGCAAATCAACCATTGCGCCACTCCCGTAACGGGAGTTATGTAGGGTGACAAGTTCACGAGGCTAAGAAGAGGTTTCCGGCAGCTCACATACTCATCCGGCAGCTCACATACTTAGGACGGTCGAGTGCGCATAGGGGGACGCTGGGGTGCACGCCCGGCCGCCGCGGCGGCCGCGAATCGGGCAGCCGGCGTAACGCGGACACCGGCATTCGGGGTAGCCGTGATCACTCCGTTGGTGTTAGCCGGGGCGGTTGGCGCGGCGGCTCCGCCGTTACACGGAAAAGGCCCAATCCCGTCCGTGCATGCCGTCGTAAGCCCGGTAGCTGCGGTTTCCCCCGCCGTGCCTGACCTGTCCGGCCCGGCCGTCATCGCGATCGAGCACGCGCCGACCGCCTTCCACGTCGCCGCGGGCGCCGCCTCGGCGCCGCCGCCACCGAGGATCGTGAGCGCGCCCGGCGCGCTGGGCATCCCGACGATCGCGCTGACGGCCTACCGCAGTGCCGAACAGAAGATGGCCGTCGAGGCTCCCGCCTGCGGCATCAGCTGGAACCTACTGGCCGGGATCGGGCGCATCGAGTCGGGCCACGCCGGCGGTGGCGCCGTCGACGCACGCGGCACCGCGGTCGTTCCGATATACGGACCCGCCCTTGATGGCACGCTGCCCGGCAACGAGGTCATCCTGCAGAGCAGTGTGGGCAACCGCCCCAGCTACGCCCGCGCGATGGGACCCATGCAGTTCTTGCCCGGCACTTGGGCGCGCTACGCCTCGGACGGCAAGGGCGACGGCACCGCCGACCCGCAGAACCTGTTCGACGCCACCCTCGCCGCCGCCCGCTACCTCTGCAGCGGCGGGCTCAACCTGCGCGACCCGGCGCAGGTGATGGCCGCGATCCTGCGCTACAACAATTCGATGCCCTACGCCCAGAACGTGTTGGGCTGGGCGGCGGCGTACGCGACCGGCGTCGTTCCGGTCGACCTGCCGCCGATCACCGGGCCGCCGCCGCCGTTGGGCGACGCGCACGACGAGCATCCGGAGGGGCTGGGCCCCAACCTGCCGATGAACATCAACGGCCTGCCCATCGACGATCCGCTGGCGCGGATGCCGCTGATCGATTTCGGCCCGCAGCAGCCTCTCGGCCAGCCACCGATGTTCCCGTGGCAGTCGCCCAACACCGGAGCACCGGCGCAGACGCGCCAGCCCGGCTGCACGCTGATCTGCATCGGCCCGCAAAGCTCGCCACAGGCCGGTCCGCAGTTCGGCCCGCCGGCTCCCCCTCCGGCACCGCCACCGCCGCTAGCCCCACCGCCGCCAGCC
>NZ_JBNMQT010000039.1:0-18759 GCF_050205645.1 Mycobacterium heidelbergense | reverse complement strand
GGGGGACGACGCCGCGGGTGGGTGCGAGGGCGCAGCGGCGGGCCCGACGGGTGGAACCGGCGGCGCGAACGGCCGAACCGGCGGCGGCGCCGGTTCGGCAGGTCGCTCAACCTCGTGCGCGTGCGCGGGCAACCGCATGGGTCCGGTGTCCCGCTGCGTGGGCACCTGTGGGCTGGTGTGCTGCGGCGGTGGCGGGGGGCTCTGCGGAGGCAGCGGCTGAGCCTGGCCTTGATGCGGACCGGGCGGTCCGACCGGCGGCGCGATCTGAAAGACCAGCCGCGGACCGTGCTGCGGATCGCCGAGCATGATCGCCTGCCCGTCGTGGATGTCGACCGCCGGTACCCGGAACCCGTTGCTGAAGATGCCGCTACGGCTCTTGTCGATGGCCACCCAGTGTGTGCCCAGGAACCGCAGCAGAACCTCCGGGCGAGGCGCCTGCGGCGGCGGCCCCCCGAGTTGCTCCAGTGGAATGTCGGCCCCGGCGCCGTAGCCCACGACCACGTCGCGGCCCGGCGGGAAGACATACCGCATCGATCCGACCCATACGGTGAGCGGGGAGGCCGGCACGGCGGAAGCCTCGGGCCGCATCGAATGCCACCTTTCGTTGCCGGTCAGACCGGATTGATCCCGTGTTCAGGCCAATCGGGGATTGATCAAGTGTCTACCCGCTGCCGGTCGGCTATCCACCGGGCGCCCCGGTCACAGTGTGTGCCGACGCGGCGCGAGTGCCGCATTGTCGAGTAGTCGGCGCAACACGTCGACCGCATCGGAGAGCACCCGGCGGTCGGACGGCTCGAGCAGAGCCAGTTGCGGTTCGATCGCTGCCGCGCGGTCGGCCCGCACGGCGTTGAGTGTGCGCATTCCCTCATTCGTGATGCGAATGCGGACCGCCCGGGCATCCCCGGGATCGACGGTTCGGGTGACCAGGCCGGCGTCCTCGAGGCGGCGCACTTGCGTGGTCATCGTGGGCTGCGAGCAGTGGTCGACGGCGGCCAGATCACCGATGCGTGCTTCTCCATGGACTTCGATGGTGGCCAGCAGCCTGGCCTGCGCGGCGGGCAACGGCATTTGGATGCGCTGGGTGGCCAGCCGATTGAGCCGCGCGACGACGGCGAGCAGGTCTGCTCCCAGGCCAGGCTGGGGATCGGTGTTTGCGGCGTCAACGACATCGGTGTGGTTGGCGGCGGATGCATTCATACCTACATCGTTGCATAGCTTTGCTAAGCGAGCCGAACGGTGGACACCCCGAGATCCGTCTGTGTGCTGCGAGGACTTGGCGCCACGGCCTGGCAGAATCGTTAGGGTGACCGTTCCGAGATCTCCCCGGGTGGGCCGTCGGGGTGGATCGCTGCGTCCGGTCGAATTGGCGCAGGCGTCGGTTATGGGCGCGCTATGTGCGGTCATCGCAATCATTTCCGTCGTCATCCCGTTCGCGGCGGGATTGGCCTTGCTGGGCACCGTGCCCACCGGGCTGCTCGCCTACCGCTATCGGCTGCGGGTGCTGCTCGCGGCGACGGTTGCCGCCGGGATGATCGCCTTCCTGATCGCCGGGTTGGGCGGTTTGATGACCGTCGTCCACTGCGCCTACATCGGCGGACTGACCGGAGTCGTCAAACGTAGGGGCCGCGGCACGCTCACGGTGGTCGTCTCCTCGCTGATCGCGGGGGTCGCTTTCGGCGCCATGTCCGTCGGCGCGCTGACCGTGATGACCAGGCTGCGGCACCTGATTTTCGACGTGATGACCTCGAACGTGCACGGGGTCGCGTCGTTCCTGGGCCGTGTGCATCTGCAGCGGCCCGCCGATGATCTGATGCGGTATTTCACTTGGGCATTGGGCTACTGGCAATGGTGGATGCTGGCCTATTACGGCCTCGGAATCATGGTCGTGTCGTTGATCGGTTGGTGGGCGTTGTCGCGTCTGCTGGAGCGGATGCGCGGCCTGCCCGATGTGCACAAATTGGAGGCTTGGGACGGAGGTGACGGGAACGCATCGGTCGGGCCGGTTCCCGTGCGGCTGGACCGGGTGCGCTTCCGTTACCCCGGCGCCGGCCAAGACGCGCTGCGCGAGATCAGCCTGGACCTGCGGGTCGGGGAACACGTGGCCATCACCGGGGCCAACGGCTCCGGGAAGACCACGTTGATGCTGATCCTGGCCGGCCGTCAACCGACGTCGGGCAGCGTGGAGCGACCGGGCGCGGTGGGCCTGGGCGAGCTGGGCGGCACGGCCCTCGTCCTGCAGCACCCGGAAAGTCAGGTCCTGGGCACCCGGGTGGCCGACGACGTGGTGTGGGGCTTGCCGCCGGGCACCGAAATCGACGTGAACCGGTTGCTCAGCGAGGTCGGCCTCGAGGCACTCGCCGAGCGCGACACCGGAAGCCTGTCCGGCGGCGAATTGCAGCGCCTGGCGCTCGCCGCGGCGCTGGCCAGGGAGCCGGCACTGCTCATCGCCGACGAAGTCACCACCATGGTCGACCAGCACGGCCGCGACGCATTGCTGGGTGTGCTCTCCGGTCTCACCACGCGGCACCGCACAGCGCTCGTGCACATCACGCACTACAACAACGAGGCCGATTCCGCGGACCGCAGAATCGATCTCAGCGATTCGCCGGACAACACCGGTATGGTCGAGACCTCGGCCGCGCCGACACCGGCCATCCCCGTGGACTACCGCCAGCCGCACGCGCCGGTCATCGAACTCATCGGCGTCGGCCACGAATACGGCAGCGGCACCCCCTGGGCCAAGACCGCGCTGCGCGACATCAATTTCGTGGTCGAGCAGGGAGACGGCGTGCTCATCCACGGCGGCAACGGCTCGGGTAAGTCGACGCTGGCGTGGATCATGGCCGGCCTGACCATCCCCACGGCCGGCGCCTGCCTCATCGACGGCCGGCCCACCCACGAGCAGGTCGGCGCGGTGGCGTTGTCGTTCCAAGCGGCCAGGCTGCAGTTGATGCGCAGCCGCGTGGACCTGGAAGTGGCTTCGGCAGCGGGCTTTTCGCACCTCGACCAAGATCGGGTCGCCACCGCTTTGGGCGTCGTCGGACTCGATCCCACGCTCGCCAAGCGGCGCATCGACCAGCTCAGTGGTGGCCAGATGCGCCGCGTGGTGCTGGCCGGACTGTTGGCGTGCTCACCACGCGCCCTGATCCTCGACGAGCCGTTGGCGGGTTTGGACGCCGCCAGCCAGCGCGGCCTGCTGCGGCTGTTGGAGGACCTGCGCCATGAGCGTGGCCTGACGGTGGTGGTGATTTCACACGACTTCGCCGGGCTGGAGGAGCTGTGCCCGCGCACCCTGCATCTGCGCGAGGGCACCGTCGAACCGATGCCGACCGCGGCGGGAGGCATCGCGTGACAACGACTTCGACGATGGCAACGGCGGACGGCGCAACCCGTCGCCCCTCTCGCCCGGTGGTGCTGCTGATCCCGGTGCCCGGACGTTCGGCCATCCACGATTTGTGGGCAGGGACCAAACTGCTTGTCGTTTTCGGTCTTTCGGTGCTGCTGACGTTCTACCCGGGCTGGGTGACGATCGGGATTGCGGCGGCGTTGGTGGTTGCGGCGCTTCGGATCGCACGCATTCCGCGCGGCGTGCTGCCGTCGATACCACGCTGGCTGTGGATCGCTCTCGCGTTGGGCTTCGTCACGGCCGCCCTGTCCGGTGGTAGCCCGAAGATCTCGATCGCCGGGCTCGAGATCGCACTCGGCGGGGCGCTGAACTTCCTGCGGATCACCGCGCTCTCGATCGTGTTGCTCGGGCTGGGGGCGCTGGTGTCCTGGACCACCAATGTCGCCGAAATCGGGCCGGCGTTGGCGACATTGGGCCGACCGCTGAAGATATTCCGGATCCCGGTCGACGAATGGGCGGTGGCGTTGGCGCTCGCGTTGCGCGCGTTCCCGATGTTGATCGACGAATTCCAGATCCTCTACGCCGCCCGCCGGCTGCGGCCGAAACGAATACCGAAGAGTCGCAAGGCTCGTCGTCGGCGACATGCTCTCGAGCTGATCGACCTGATGGCCGCCGCCATCACCGTGACCTTGCGGCGCGGTGACGAGATGGGCGACGCGATCACCGCTCGCGGCGGCACCGGTCAGCTCTCCGCCCGCCCGGTGCGGCCGAGGCTGGCCGACTGGGTGACGATCGCGATCACCATCGCGGCCAGCGGGGCGGCGGTGGCGCTCGAGACGATGATGCATACGCCGTACTGAGCGTAAAAGTGGCCGAGACTCAAAGCGTCCGCAAGATCGCGGCCCCTACGCACGAAGTCTGGGATGTCCTCGCCGATTTCGGCTCGATCGCGTCGTGGGCCGATAATGTCGACCACTCGTGCATTCTGTCCTCCGGTCCCGACGGCGGGCTAGTCGGCACCGCCCGGCGAGTTCAGGTCAAACGCGACGCCCTCGTGGAACGGATCACCGAGTTCGACCCGCCGCACGCGCTCGCCTACGCCATCGAAGGCCTACCCCGGCGCCTGCGCAGCGTGACCAACCGCTGGACGCTGGCGGCTGCGGGCGATTCGACCGTCGTGACCCTGACCAGCACGGTCGAAATCGGTTCCCGTCCACCGCAAAAGCTCGCCGAACGCGTGCTGTGCCGCTTCCTCGCGCGACAGTCCGACGTAATGCTCGCCGGACTCGCGAACAGATTGGAGAACGCCCGTGTCTGATCGCCCCGACATCGTGATCGTGATGACCGACGAGGAGCGCGCGGTTCCGCCGTACGAGGATCCCGACGTGCTCGCCTGGCGCGACCGAACACTGGTCGGGCGCAAGTGGTTCGAAAGTCACGGCGTCAGCTTCGCCCGGCACTACACCGGCTCGCTGGCCTGCGTGCCCAGCCGCCCAACAATTTTCACCGGGCACTTCCCCGACCTACATGGGGTCACCCAGACCGACGGCATCGGGAAGACCGCCGACGACTCGCGGATGCGCTGGCTGCGCCAGGGCGAGGTGCCCACGCTTGGGAACTGGTTTCGCGCGGCCGGCTACGACACGCACTACGACGGCAAGTGGCATATCTCGCATGCCGATCTGATCGATTCCTCGACGGGCCGTGCGCTGGCCACCAACGACGACGATGGCGTCGTCGATCCGGTGGCGGTGCAGCGCTACCTGGACGCAGATCCGCTGGGGCCGTTCGGCTTCTCGGGCTGGGTCGGCCCGGAACCGCACGGGGCGCTGCTGGCCAATGCGGGCGTTCGCCGCGATCCCCTGATCGCCGAGCGGGTGGTCGCATGGCTCACCGACCGCTACGCCCGCCGTCGGGCCGGCGACCCCGCCGCGCAGCGTCCCTTCCTGCTCGTCGCCAGCTTCGTCAATCCCCACGACATCGTGCTGTTCCCGACGTGGTCGCGCCGCGGTCCGGTCAAGCCGTCGCCGTTGGATCCACCTCCAGTGCCCGCGGCGCCCACCGCCGAGGAGGACCTGTCCACCAAGCCCGCGGCCCAGATCGCCTTCCGTGAGGCCTATTACTCCGGCTACGGTCCGGCACCGGCGATCAACTGGACCTACGACCGCAACGCCCAGCGCTACCGCGACCTGTACTACCGCCTGCACGCCGAGGTGGACGCGCCGATCGACCGCGTCAGACGGGCCGTCACCGAAGGCGGTTCGGACAACGCGGTTTTGGTGCGGACCGCCGATCACGGCGATCTGCTCGGCGCCCACGGTGGCCTGCACCAGAAATGGTTCAACCTCTACGACGAGGCGACGCGCGTTCCGTTCGTCATCGCCCGGATCGGGGCGGGCTCGACCTCGCCTCGGGTGATCACGGCGCCGACGTCGCATGTCGACCTGGTGCCGACGCTGCTCGCGGCCGCCGGTGTGGATGTCGCGGCGGTGTCCGCATCGCTGGCCGAGACGTTCTCGGAAGTCCATGAGCTGCCGGGCCGGAATCTCATGCCGATCGTCGACGGCGCACCCGCCGACGACTCACGAGCCGTCTACCTGATGACCCGCGACAACATGCTCGAGGGCGACACCGGCGCCTCGGGCCTGGCGCGCCGCCTGAAGCGCACCGTCAATCCGCCCGCGCCGCTGCGCATCCGGATCCCCGCCCACACCGCCTCGAATTTCGAGGGTCTGGTGGTCCAGGTTGATGGACACCTGTGGAAGCTGGTCCGCACCTTCGACGATCCAGGCACCTGGACCGAGCCCGGCGTACGTCACCTGGCAGCCAACGGGCTTGGGGGAGAGGCCTATCGGACGTCCCCGCTGGATGACCAGTGGGAGCTCTACGACCTAACCGACGACCCGATCGAAGCCGTCAACCGGTGGACGGACCCGGGGCTGCACGGGCTGCGCCAGCACCTGCGGGCGCAGCTGAAACAGGTCCGCGCCACTTCCATCCCCGAACGAAATGAGCCGTGGCCCTACGCATCTCGTCGACCGCCGAGCGAGGCACCGTCCAGGCTGAGGCGTCTCGCTAGGCGGGTCCGTTCGCGAGCGTAACCCGACTGCGAATAATCGACCGGAATTTCGCACTGGTGTTACGCTCGCGGGGCGCACTGACCCTAGGTCCGCATTCGGTCGATGAGGTTGGACAGCACCACGATGCTTTCGCTGCGCTCGATGTCCGCGCTCGCCCGGATCCGCTCGAGGGCGGTCTCCAGGTGCCGCATGTCGCGGGCCAGCACGTGCAGGATCGCATCCGACGTGCCGGTCACCGTCGCGGCGCTGACCACCTCCGGCATGTCCACCCAGGCCGCCCGCAGCTGATCGGGCGCGATCGTGCCGTGGCAGAACACTTGCACAAACGCCTCGGTGTTCCAGCCGAGCGCATTGCGGTCGATGACGGTGGTGAAACCCTTGATCACGCCGGTATCCAGCATCCGGTCGACGCGACGCTTTACCGCCGGGGCGGACAAATTCACCTTCTGCCCGATCTCGGCGAAGGTCGCCCGCGCATTCTCGGTGAGCTCGGAGAGGATGCGCTCGTCGACCTCGTTCAGACGTTCCATGCCACTCCTCAGCGCAACAAATCGTCGCAAGCGCAAATCTAGCACAATAAATCGTCTATAGACACGCAAGAATCGTCGTTTGCTTGTCACCCGAGCGGCAAATACCGTTGATTTATGACGGATTCGTACGTGGTGGCACCCGCGCCTCTCAAGCCCAGCCGCAGGGCCCGGACCCGCCGGTACGCGATGACCCGGCCGGACTTCTTCGCCGTCGAGTACGCGATCAATCCCTGGATGGACGTCGCCGCACCGGTCGGTGTCCACCTCGCGCAAGCGCAGTGGCGGGCGCTCTACCAGACCTACGTCGACCTGGGCCACCGCGTGCATTTGATCGACCCCGTGCCCGGGCTGCCGGACATGGTCTACGCCGCCAACGGCGGATTCATCGCCGGCGACGTCGCCGTCGTCGCTCGGTTCCGATACGCACAGCGCGCCGCCGAGTCGAGGGCCTACGCCGAATGGATGTCGTCGATGGGCTATCGGCCCGCGACCACACGTCACGTCAACGAGGGGCAGGGCGACCTGCTGATGGTCGGCGACATGCTGCTGGCGGGCTACGGCTTTCGCACCGATCTGCGCGCCCACGACGAAATCTCGGCTCTGCTGGGCGTGCCGGTCGTGTCCCTCGAGCTGGTCGATCCCCGGTTCTATCACCTCGACACCGCGCTCGCCGTTCTCGACGACCACACGATTGCGTTCTACCCCCCGGCATTCAGCACGGCGGCGCGGGAGCAGCTGCACGCACTGTTCCCCGACGCCATTGTGGTCGGGAGCGCCGACGCATTCGTGCTCGGGCTGAACGTGGTCTCCGACGGCCTACACGTTGTGCTTCCTTCCGCCGCAACGGGTTTCGCCGCTCAGCTGCGCGAGGCCGGCTTTGGACCGGTCGGCGTCGATCTCTCCGAGCTGCTCAAGGGCGGCGGTTCGGTCAAGTGCTGCACATTGGAGGTATTTCCATGACGATCGTGGCTGATACCGCAGCTGACGCCCTGATCGCGCAAGTCGAAAGGCATGCGGCGCGCAATTATTCGCCGTTACCCATAGTGGCGGCAAGCGCCGAGGGAGCCTGGATCACCGACGTCGACGGCCGGCGCTACCTGGATTTCCTGGCCGCCTATTCGGCAGTTAACTTCGGGCATTGCAACCCCGAGATCACCGCGACGGCCCACGCCCAACTCGACACCGTCACGCTCGTCAGCCGCGCGTTCCACTCCGACAACCTCGGGCGGTTCTGCGCCGCACTTGCCACGTTGTGCGGCAAAGACATGGTGCTGCCGATGAACTCGGGCGCCGAGGCGGTCGAGAGCGGCCTGAAAGTCGCCCGCAAGTGGGGCGCCGACGTCAAGGGCGTGCGCGACGGCTACGCCAACATCATCGTGGCCGACAACAATTTCCACGGCCGCACGATCAGCATCGTGAGCTTCTCGTCCGACCCGACGGCTCGCGACGGCTTCGGACCCTTCACACCGGGATTCCGTTCCGTCCCGTTCGGCGACGCCGCGGCACTGGCACGGGCGATCGACGACAACACCGTCGCGGTGCTGCTCGAGCCGATCCAGGGCGAGGCCGGGATCATCGTCCCGCCCGACGACTACCTTCCGGCCGTGCGCGCGCTGTGTGCCGAGCGCAACGTGCTGATGATCGCCGACGAAATCCAGTCGGGGCTGGCCCGCACCGGCCACACATTCGCCTGCGACCACTGGGGTGTCGTGCCGGACGTCTACCTGCTCGGTAAGGCGCTAGGCGGCGGCGTGGTTCCGCTGTCGGTGGTTGTCGCGGACCGCGAAATCCTCGGCGTGCTGCATCCCGGCGAACACGGCTCGACGTTCGGCGGCAACCCGTTGGCCGCCGCGATTGGCACCACCGTGGTGTCCATGCTGGCGACGGGGGAATTTCAGGCGCGCGCCGCCGAATTGGGTGCCCACCTGCACCGGCGCCTGGAGGCACTGATCGGCGACGGTGTGCTGGCGGTGCGCGGCCTCGGGCTGTGGGCCGGGGTCGACATCGAACCGGCCTTGGCCACCGGCAAGGAAATGAGCCTACGGTTGGCCGAGCGCGGAGTGCTGGTCAAGGACACTCACGGCTCGACGCTGCGGTTCGCGCCGCCGCTGGTGATCACCGAACGGGAAATCGACTGGGCGATCGACCAATTTGCTTTTGCGCTGGCGGAGGCTGCCTCATAATCAGCTGATCCGACAACAGGAGGCGCAATTGCCGGCCACGTCGATCGGCCTGAGACAGCAGATGCTGCGCCGCCGCCCGGTGACCGGCGCTCCCGTCGCGCACGGGGCCGCGGATCACCTCAGGCGCAGTTTCGGCACGTTCGAGCTGACCATGTTCGGTGTCGGCTCGACGATCGGCACCGGTATTTTCTTCGTGCTGTCGCAGGCGGTGCCGGAAGCCGGACCGGGAGTGATCGTCTCGTTCGTCATCGCGGGAATCGCGGCGGGGCTCGCAGCCATCTGCTACGCCGAATTGGCCTCCGCCGTACCGGTTTCCGGGTCGTCGTACTCGTATGCCTACACCACGCTGGGCGAGGCGGTCGCGATGGGTGTGGCCGCCTGCCTGCTGCTGGAGTATGGCGTGGCCACCGCGGCGGTCTCGGTCGGCTGGAGCGGCTATGTGAACAAGCTGCTGAACAACTGCTGCGGATTCCAAATGCCGCACGCGTTGTCGGCGGCGCCATGGGATTCCGACCCGGGCTACATCAACCTGCCGGCGATCGTCCTGATCGGAATGTGCGCGCTGTTGCTGGTCCGCGGCGCCAGCGAGTCCGCGCGGGTCAACGCGATCATGGTGCTGATCAAGCTCGGCGTGCTGGCCATGTTCGTGATCATCGCTTTCACCGCCTTCGACGCCAACCAGCTGAACAACTTCGCGCCATTCGGTGTCGCCGGCATCGGCTCGGCGGCGGGCACGATCTTCTTCTCGTTCATCGGCCTCGACACGGTCTCGACGGCGGGCGACGAAGTGCGAAACCCGCAGAAGACCATGCCGCGCGCGCTGATCTCGGCGCTGGCGATCGTCACGACCGTCTACGTACTCGTCGCGCTGTCCGCGCTCGGCACCCAGCCGTGGCAGGATTTCGCCGCGCAGGAGAACGCCGGCCTGGCCACCATCCTCGACAACGTCACCCACGGCATGTGGGCCAGCACGATCCTGTGCGCGGGCGCGGTGATCTCGATCTTCACCGTCACGCTGGTCACCATGTACGGCCAGACCCGCATCCTGTTCGCCATGGGTCGCGACGGACTGCTGCCGTCGCGGTTCGCGAAGGTCAACACCCGCACGATGACCCCGGTGAACAACACCGTGATCGTCGCGATCGCCGCGGCCCTGCTCGCGGCCTTCATACCGCTCGACAAACTTGCGGACATGGTGTCTATCGGCACCCTCACCGCGTTCATCGTCGTCTCCGCCGGCGTCATCATCCTGCGGGTGCGCGCGCCCGACCTGCCCCGCCCGTTCAAAGTGCCCGGTTACCCTGTCACGCCCGTACTTTCGGTGCTGGCGTGCGGGTACATCCTCGCCAGCCTGCACTGGTACACCTGGATCGCGTTCACCGGCTGGATCTCGGTGGCGTTGATCTTCTACTTCGTGTGGGGCCGTCACCACAGCGCGCTCAACGACGGCGGTGACGGCCTCATCCCGACCGCGGCGGCGTCGGAAGACGAGCCGAGGGAACTGTTGTGACCGTTGTCGTCGGCTACCGGGCCGGCGAGGTCGGCCTGTCGGGGTTGTATCTGGCCGTGCGCGCTGCGCGAACCCTCGATACGTCGCTAACGGTGGCGACCATCGTGCCCCAGCCCTGGCCGACACCGACGTTCGCTCGCGTCGACGCCGAGTACGAGAACTGGGCCGACCATTTGGCCTCGGATTCGGCCGCGGAGGCCAGGGGTTTTCTGCACGGCGTGGCCGATGGGCTCGAGGTCACCTACTCCCACCGTGCGCACCGGTCGGTGTCGGGTGGATTGATCGAGCTGATCGCGGATGTCGACGCCGAGGTCCTGGTGCTGGGGTCATTGCCCAGCGGCGGCCGCGGTCAGGTGGTGATCGGCTCGACCGCCGACTGGCTGCTGCACGTGTCGCCGGTGCCGGTCGCGATCAGTCCGCGCGAATACCGTTCGTACACAGGCGGATTGACCCGGCTAACGTGCGCCTACTCCGCCACCCCCGACTCAATCGGCGTGGTACAGCGGTGCGTCGAATTCGCGCGGCGACTAGGGCTGCCGGTGCGGGTGATCACCTTCGCGGTCCGCGGCAAGACTATGTATCCACCGGAAGTGGGCCTGGACGTTGAGGATTCGATCCTGCAGGCGTGGGCGGCGCAGGCGCGAGAAGTTCAGGAAAACCTGAAGACCGACGGCGTCGTCGGCGCGGATGTTGCGCTGGACGTGGTGACCGGCCACAGCTGGAACGAGGCGATGGAGAAGGTGGACTGGCAGGACGGCGACGTCCTGACACTGGGCACGTCGCCGCGCGGCGACATCCGGCGGGTGTTCCTCGGATCTCGCAGCGGGAAGATCATCCGCGAGAGCACGGTGCCGGTGGTGGTGCTGCCGGGCTGAGGCTATCGGCGGGCGGCGGCGTTGGCGGCCTGTTGGGCGCGGCGTAAAATGTCCGCGACATCGCCTCGGCCCAAGAACATTTCGTCAAAGTAGCTTTGTAGGGCGGTGTCGCCGGCGGCGAAGCCCGCACCGCCCGGTGCCGGAATGCGCGGCCCGTCGAGCACGGAGAAGAACGGTGTGACGTCGACGCCGCGGGCGGCCCAATACGCGTAGTAGGCCGGTTGGGCGGACAGCACCGCGGGGATGGCCGCACCCTGGCGGCCCAGATAGGCGTTGCCCTCGCCGCTGCCCATCCAGGCCAGCACCTGCCGCACCGCGTCCGGGTGCTTGGTCGCCGCATTGCCCGCCGCGGCGATGCCGTTGGTGACGCTCACCCGGCCGGCGGGCCCGATCGGCAGCATCGCGACACCCCAGCGGAATCGGGCATCGTGGGCCACCGGCGCCAGGTTGTAGGTGCCGGACTGAAAGAGCGCCATCCTGCCGGCCAGAAACTGGTTGCGGGAGAAGTCGCCGTTGTCGTTGGTGTCCGAGGCGGGCGGGGCGACGTGATCGTCGTTGATCAGGCGGACCAGGTAGCGGAAGGCCTTGACGGCCGCGGGGTTGTCGAACGAGAACTCGTCGCCGCGCTGAAATACTCCGCCGGCCGACCCGATGTAGTTGAGGTAAATGGCCTGAGCGTCGTTGGCGGCGTTATACCCCCACTGACGTACCCGTCCGGCGTCGAAACCCGGGGTGCCCGCGGCATGCCCATCCGCGTCGACGGTGAGCCGGGATAGCAACGGCCGCAACGTGTCGTCACCGTCGGGACTCCACCGCACGCCGTTCAACCGGGCGGGATCAATCCCCGCCGCCGCAAGCAGGTCCGCGTTGTAGAACACGGCGATGCCGGCGTCGGTCAGCTGCGGCACACCCCATAGCGCCCCGCCGCGGGTGAACTGATCGACAACGGCCCGCTCCCACGCCGACGCGGCGCGCGGGCCGAGCGTCTTGCCGATGTCCATCAGCCGGCCGCTGTCGGCATAGGCGGCGAGATATGCGTTGGACACCCAGAAGATGTCGTCGGCGCTGCCGCCGGCCATGTCGGTGCGCAGGGTGTTGAAGTACGTCGAGTAGGCCACCGTGTTGAGGTGCACCTGAATATCGGGATGCGCCCGGGTGAATGCCTCGAACGATTGCCGATATGCCGTGCCGATCTGATCGCCCCAGACCCGCACCGTCACAACGATCTTGCCGCCGTGCGGTTCGCCGGAATAGTCCAGCAGCATCGCCGTCGCGGCCAACAACGCGGCGATGAGCGCGAGCGCGCCCGCAATCAGCGTGGAGGACCGAGGCCGGTTCACTTGAGCCCCGAGACGACGATCGACGCGACGATGTGACGCTGGAAGGTCACGAAGAGGACGATCAACGGCGCGATCGCGATCGTGGTCGCGGCCATCACCAGCGTCCACTGGGAGTTGAACCGCGACTGCAGGTCGGCCGTCGCCACCGTGAGTACCCGCCACTTGTGGCCGCTGGTGATCACCAACGGCCACATGAAGTTATTCCATTGCGAGACCACGGTGATCAGCGTCAGCGCGGCCAGCACCGGACGGCTGGACGGAATCACGACGTGCACGATCACGTCCAACGTGGTGGCCCCGTCGAGGCGCGCGGCGTTGATCAGATCATTCGGAATGATCCGAAAATGCTCGCGCAGCAGGAAAATCGCGTAGGGCGAGCCGAACATGAACGGCAACACCAGCGCCCAGAACGTGTTGCGCAGGCCCAGCTGCGCCATCATGAGGTACATCGGGACCACGGTCACCGTTCCCGGCACCATCAACGTCGCGATGTAGACCCAGAACAGCGCGTCGCGTCCGGGAAACTCCAGCCGTGCGAACGCGTACGCGGCCAGCACCGAAAACGTCAGCTGGCCCACCAGAATCACCGCCGTCATCAACGCGGTCACCGCCGCCGCCCGGCCGAACCCGGCACCGGCCAGGTCGGCATAGTTGGCCAGGGTGGGTGGCCGCGGCCACTGCAGCGGCGTGCCCGTCGCGAACTGGTGGGCCGACGTGAACGACGTCAGCAACCCAAGTGCGAAGGGCGCCAACGTGATCAGCGCACCGATCGCCAGGGCCGCGTAGATCATGCCGTTCGACAGCCGACTAGGTGAGGTCATAGCTGATCCGCCGACGGAAGTACAAGTGCTGGACGGCCGTGACGCCGACCAGGATGACGAACAGCACCACCGCCATGACCGACGCCCGGCCGATCGCCGCCGAGCCGAACGCCTCGGCGTAAATCCGGTGGGCCACCAGGTCTGTGCGGCCTTCGGGCCCGCCGCCCGTCAGCGCGTAGACGGTGTCGAAAACCTGTGCGCTGCTGACGATCCCGGTTACCAGGACGAAGAACATCGTCGGCCGCAGCATCGGCAGGGTAATGCGCCAGAACCGCTGCCAGGCGGTGGCGCCGTCGGTGCGTGCGGCAGCATAGATGTCGGCCGGGATCGCCAGCAGGCCCGCGAGAAAAGTCAGCGAGACGTAGCCGACGTTGGTCCACACGACCACCGCCGACACCAGCGGCAGCGCAAAGCTGGGATCGGACAGCCAGCTGATGCTGTGTCCGAGCACGGCGCTGACGGCGCCGTCGGTGGGGGCCAGGATCCAGCGCCACAACACCGCGATGGCCAGCGGCGCGCAGATCCACGGCAACACGTAGAGGGTGCGAAACAAGCCGGTGCCCCGCAACTCGCGAGCCAGCATCGAGGCGGCCGCCAACCCCAGCACGGTCTGCGCCGGAACGACGATCGCCACGAAGACGGCGGTGACGATCAGCGAGTTGCCGAAGTCGGCGTCGGCGAGCACCGCGCGCCAGTTGGCCAGGCCCACGTAGCGCAGCGGACCGAGCAGATCCCACCGATACAGGCTCAGCCAGATCACCACGAGGATGGGCAGCAGCAAGAACGCGACGACGCCGAACAGGCTGGGCGCCAGCAGGGCATAACCCAACGGAGTGGATCGGCGGGGCGCGTCGGCCATGGGTGTATTAAAGCCGGGCGGATGCGGTGGACATAGGGTTGGATTCGTGACACCGAACCGGGGGATCGATGCCGACTTCCTGGACCTGCCGCGCCACGAACTGGCCGACGCAGCACTGTCGGCGGCCACCAAGGCCGGGGCCAGCCACGCCGACCTGCGGGTTCACCGCATCAGCACGGAGATCGTCCAGCTGCGCGACGGCGAGCTGGAGACCGCGGTCATCATCCGCGAGGTCGGCCTGGCGGTACGCGTGATCGTCGACGGCACCTGGGGATTCGCCTCGCACGCCGAGTTGGCGCCGTCGGTAGCCGCCGAGACCGCGCGTCGCGCCGTGCATGTGGCCGCCACGCTGGCGACGCTGAACACCGAACGCGTCGAGCTCGCGCCGGAGCCGGTCTACGCGGATGCCACGTACGTGTCCAACTACCGGATCGACCCGTTCGACATCCCGGCCGCCGACAAGATCGCCGTGCTGGAGGACTACTCCGGGCGACTGCTGGACGCCGACGGCATCGACCACGTGTCGGCCGGGTTGACCGCGGTCAAGGAGCAGACGTTCTACGCCGATACCTTCGGATCGTCGATCACCCAGCAGCGGGTGCGGCTGCAGCCCTCGCTGGAGGCGGTGACGGTGGACGCCGCCGCGGGCAGCTTCGACTCGATGCGCACCCTGGTGCCGGCGATGGGGCGGGGCTGGGAGGCGGTGGCCGGCGACGACGTGTGGAACTGGACCGACGAGCTCGCGCAGTTGCCGTCGTTGCTGGCCGAAAAGGTCAAGGCACCCAGCGTGACTGCGGGGCGCAAAGACCTGGTGATCGACCCGACCAACCTGTGGCTGACCATCCACGAATCCATCGGCCATGCCACCGAATACGACCGCGCGATCGGCTACGAGGCCGCCTATGCCGGAACGTCGTTCGCCACCCCCGACAAGCTCGGCACCATGCGTTACGGCTCACCGGTGATGAACGTGACCGCCGACCGCACCGTCGAATTCGGCTTGGCCACAATCGGTTACGACGACGAGGGTGTGGCCGCGCAAAGCTGGGATCTGGTGCGCGACGGGGTGTTCGTCGGCTATCAGCTCGACCGGGTGTTCGCGCCGAGGCTGGGCCAGCCGCGCTCCAACGGCTGCTCGTATGCAGATTCGCCGCACCACGTGCCGATCCAGCGGATGGCCAACGTGTCGTTACAGCCCGGCCCCGACGACACCAGCACCGCCGATCTGATCAGCCGGGTCGAGGACGGCATCTACATCGTCGGCGACAAGTCGTGGTCGATCGATATGCAGCGCTACAACTTTCAGTTCACCGGCCAGCGGTTCTTCCGCATCCGCGACGGCAGCCTGGACGGCCAGCTGCGCGACGTCGCGTATCAGGCGACCACCACCGATTTCTGGAATTCCATGGAAGCCGTGGGCGGTCCGTCCACCTGGCGGCTGGGTGGTGCGCTCAATTGCGGCAAGGCCCAGCCCGGACAGATCGCCGCCGTCAGCCACGGCTGTCCGTCGGCGCTATTTCGGAATGTCAACGTGCTCAACACTCGTACCGAGGGTGGCCGATGATCCGCGCCGGCGACAATGCAGTGGGGGCACCCCCAGCTGCGCAGCGGCGAGGGGGACGAAGCGATGCTGAGGAGCGGCGCCAATGATTTCTGCGCAGCACGTCGTCAACATCGTTTTGGACGAGGCGGCAAAACGCGGCGGCGCCAACGAGACCATGGTGCTGGTCACCGACCGCGTCGAGGCGACGTTGCGCTGGGCGGGCAATTCGATGACCACCAACGGGGTTTCGGTCAACCGCAGCGTGACCGTGATTTCGATTGTGCGCGACGGCAGCAGCACGCGCGTGGGCACCATGGTGTCCGCGGAAGTCGATCCGCGGGTAATCCCCGGGCTGGTTGCCGCGTCCCAGGACGCGGCCCGCTCCGCGCCGGAGGCCGGTGATGCCGCGCCACTGCTGGCCGATACCGGGGTGCCGGCTGATTGGAATGCACCGGCACCCGGCACCGGGCCAGAGATATTCGGCGACCTCGCCGCCTCGCTGAGCCGCGGGTTCAAGGGTAGCGACCGGTTGTATGGCTATGCGCACCACAATGTTTCGACGACGTTCCTGGCGTCGTCGACGGGCTTGCGCCGCCGCTTCACCCAGCCCGCCGGCGCGGTCGAGATCAATGGCAAACGCGGCGACGCGAGCGCCTGGGTGGGGGTAGGCACACCCGATTTCGTCGATGTGCCAACGGATCTGCTGCTCGAGCAACTGTCGACCAGGCTCGGTTGGGCACAGCGGACCGTCGAATTGCCGGCGGGCCATTACGAGACGCTCATGCCGCCGTCGACGGTGGCTGACATGATGATCTACCTGGGCTGGTCGATGGCCGGCCGCGGCGCGCACGAGGGCCGGACCGCCTTCTCCGCCCCCGGTGGTGGGACCCGGATAGGGGAGCGGCTCACCGAGCTGCCGCTGACGCTGTTCTCCGATCCGATGGCGCCGGGTCTGGCCTGCACGCCGTTCGTCGCGACGAGCAACTCTTCGGAGACCGTGTCGGTGTTCGACAACGGCATGGAGATCGGCCAGGTGGACTGGATCCGAAACGGGGTCATCAACGCGCTGGCGTATCCGCGAGCCATTGCCGCCAAGTACGACGCCCAGGTCGCCGTGGCCGCCGACAACCTGGTGATGACGGGCGGGTCGGCCGAGCTGGCCGACATGATCGCCGGCACCGAACGCGGCCTGCTGCTGACCACGTTGTGGTACATGCGGGTGGTTGACCCGACGACACTGCTGCTCACGGGCCTGACCCGCGACGGCGTGTACCTGGTCGAAGACGGCGAGGTGACCGCGGCCGTCAACAACTTCCGATTCAACGAGAGCCCGCTGGGCCTGCTGCGGCGGGCTACCGAGGCCGGGGTCAGCGAGAAGACCCTGCCGCGCGAGTGGGGAGATTGGGCCACCAGAGCGGCGATGCCGTCGCTGCGCATCCCGGACTTCTACATGTCGTCGGTGAGCCAGGCGCACTAGGCGATTGCCCAGCGGCGGGGCTGGTTCTAACGTGTGACCAATGCTGACGCGGTTAGTGGCGTTGTCGCCGGGCGACGGACGCATAACGGGCCTGGCGCGGCGGGTATGCGGGCAGACGTTGTCGCTGCCACCGTTGCCCGCCTGCGTCGACGTTGACGAGCCATCCTCGGAGGCCGAGGCCGTCGTCGCCGAATTCGCCGAGCAGTTCAGCGTCGACGTCTCGGCGATCACCGGCGACCAGCGATCGCGGCTGTGGAAGCAGTTGGGGGACAGCGCCTTTGGCGTTGTGGTGCAGATGTACATCGCCGACTTCGTTCCACGGGTACGCGCGGGGTTCGAGGCGCTTGGCGTCGGCTCCGAGTATCTCGACTGGGTGAACGGCCCGATCTCATGGGACCACTTGACGGACCCTTCCGATGTGGTGTTCAACGACTTCCTGCCCGCCGTGGCGCGGATGCGCGCGCTGGACCCGGTCACCGCCGAGCTGGTCCGGCTGCGCGGCGCGGCTCAGCACAACTGCCGGCTGTGCAAGTCGCTGCGCGAAACTACCGCCCTGGATGCCGGGGGTTCCGAGACGCTGTACGGCGATATCGGGCGCTACGAGGACTCAAGTTTGCTCGACGAGCGCGCTAAAGCAGCGCTTCGCTACACCGATGCGTTAATTTGGACTCCTGCGCACCTCGTCGCCGACGTTGCCGCCGAGGTGCGCTCCCGGTTTTCGGAGGCGAAGGCCGTGGAGCTCACCTTCGACGTCATGCGAAATGCCAGCAACAAAATCGCGGTGTCGCTGGGCGCCGACGCCGCCCGCGTCGAGCACGGCACCGAGCGCTACCTGCTCGATGCCGAGGGCCAGACGGTGTTCAGCTGACGTCTGCGTGGCACCATGGTGCGCACTAGGGGCGGTAGCTCAGTTGGTTAGAGCCGCGGACTCATAATCCGTTGGTCGCGGGTTCGAGCCCCGCCCGCCCCACCGTAAAGCCCTTGGATGCTGTGGGGACAATCGATCGCGCTCGCGGCCATATGCATCGCGGCGTCGCAGCGTACGGCCTCATGACGCCGGGTACACAAGCCTGGCGGGCTTACTTCACGACTTGAACCGGAGCTGGTCTTTAGACGGCGACTCGCAGCGGGTTCGATGCAGGCAGCTGGGGGACGGGCCGCCGGTTCGGTGTAGACCACTGCCGCCGTACCATGC
>NZ_JBNMQT010000038.1:0-19855 GCF_050205645.1 Mycobacterium heidelbergense | reverse complement strand
GTACTGCGGAGGTGGTGCCGGCCGCACCGCCACCACCCCAGAACGCGCCGCCGGCACCACCTCCGCAGTACGATCCGGCCCGGCCCCCGCTGACGATGTACCTGCGTCTCCCATTCGTCACGGTGCCGATTCCGATCAACCCGCCGGCGCCGCCGCCCCCGGCGCCGTAAGCCCTGAGCGATCGTCCGTGGCAGACGACGGCGACTAGGCGCACACTGGGCAATAACTCCGACGAGCCGCAAGGAGGTCCCGTGGGCGAACACGGTGCATTCGGATTCGATCCCGACGACTTCGATCGCGTAATCAGGGAGGGCAGCGAGGGACTGCGCGAGTTGTTCGAGCGGATCGGCAACTTCGTCGCCGCTCCCGGCGGCCGGGCGGGATGGTCGGCGATCTTCGAGGACCTGTCACGGCGGCCCCGGTCCGGCCCGGAGACCACCGGCGAGGCCGGCGACGGGGTGTGGGCCATCTACACAGTTGACGGCGACGGCGGCGCTCGCGTCGAGGAGGTCTACGCGACCGAAATCGATGCGCTGCGCGCCAACAAGGACAACGTAGACCCTAAGCGCAAGGTCCGTTTCTTGCCGTACGGGATCACAGCCAGCGTCCTCGACGACGATACGGAAGAACCGACGCCCTAATCAGATTGGGGCATCACGCATTTCGTGCGCGGTCAGCCCTGCTCGACGGAGTTCGAACCGCCGGCATTGGTGATTTTCGGTGTGCCCGTGTGGTAGGTGATCTTGTTGTCGAAGCCGGAGGCATCGATGGTGTCGACGGCATCGACGGTGATCGCGTTTTGGACGCCGGATACGGTCAGGCTCGCGCAATGACCGGTGATCACAACGGTGTTGGAGACCCCGCTCACGCTGACGACGCTGTCGTTGCAGGCGACCGTCCGGTTCTCGTTGATCCCGGAGATGGTGAGCTGGCCGCCCGCCGGTGCGGTGGCGGACGTCGACGGGGCCGATGTTCGGGTCCTGCTCTTCGACGGCGGTGATGTGGTCGGGCTGTTGGCCGGTGACGTAAACGGAACGGAAATCGTCGGCGGCGACGTGATGATCGACCGGACCCCGGAAAGCTGATGGGCGGCGAATGCCGCGATGCCGCCGGCGAGGGCGAGCACGCCGATGACGATGACGGCGCCCAGGATCCACCACACGCGGTTGCTTGACGGGGGTTTCGGCGGTGGGCCGGACAACGGTCCGCCGTAGCTCCATTGGTTTGGCGGCGGCGGGACCCCCGGCCCGGGCGCGTACGCCTGATCGGCCGGTTGCGAGCCTCCCACTTCGGACGTGCGTGCCGCGTCGGCCAGCGGGCGCTCAAGTTCCCGGATCCGGTCTTCCGGGTCTTCGTGCTCGTTCATGCACTGAATATGCCATTCATTCGGGGAATTTCGGCCCGTTCGGTAGTTTCTGCATCGTGCCCGACTTGCCGAACCGCCAGATCGTGTTGCGTCGTCGCCCGACCGGTCTGGTCAAGCCCGGTGACACCGAACTGCTCACCAAGCCGGCACCCCAGCCCGCCGAGGGTGAGGCCCTGGTCCGAACCACCTACGTCGGGCTCGACGCCGCGGTGCGGACTTGGCTGAACGACCAACCGGGCTACCTTCCGCCGGTGCAGCTGGGCGAGGTCATCCGCGCGGCCGGGATCGGGGAAATCGTGGAATCGCGCTGCGGCGCCTACGCCGTCGGCGATGTCGTCACCACACTGACGGGCTTCCAGGAATACGCGATCGTCCGCGACGACGTGTTCACCACGCCCGTCCCCGGCCGGTCTTCGGTGGACCAGCTGGCCGTCATGTCGGTGTACGGTCCGACCGGGGCCACCGCCTACATCGGGATGACGGACATCGGCCGGCCCCAACCCGGGGAGACGGTCGTGGTGTCCGCGGCCGCGGGCGCCACCGGATCGGTGGCCGGGCAGATCGCCAAGATCGCGGGCGCCCGGGTGGTGGGCATCGCCGGCGGCCCGGAGAAATGCCGGGCGGTGGTCGAGGACTTCGGCTTCGACGCGTGCATCGACTACAAGAATGACGACCTGGCTGCCGCGCTCAAGGAGCACTGCCCGCGGCGCGTCAACGTCTACTTCGACAACGTCGGCGGGCCGATACTCGACGCGGTGTTGGGCCGCCTGGCCACCAAGGCGCGCGTGGTGCTGTGCGGGGTGATCTCCAGCTACCTCAGCGGAGAGCACCCCGGACCGGCCAACTACGTGAACCTGTTGTCCAAGACCGCGCTGATGCAGGGCTTCAACGCGCTCGACGACTGGGGTCGCTTCGACGAGGCCTTCGCCGCGCTTCACCAATGGGAGCACGAGGGCCGGATCCGACACCGCCAGACCGTGTTTGAGGGCGTCGAATCGTGCGTCGACGCCCTCAACGGCCTATTCACGGGAGCCAACATCGGCAAGATGTTGGTCAAGCTCAGCGAGCCCGCCTCGGCCTAGGCCGATGGTGGCGACCCGCTGCTAACTCTCGCCGAGGACGCGGTGCAGCGTCTTCTTCGCGTCGGTCAGCGCTTCCAGCACCTTGGTCCGGGTCTCGGCGAGCTGCTGCTTCTGCTCGTCGGTGCCGGTCCAGGTGATCGTGCGCGCCAGCCCCGCGACCTCGAAGAGCGTTCTGCGGATCTTGAACACGTCGCCGAACTTGGCCGCTCGCCCCAGGAAGGCGTGCGCGGTCTCGCTGCTGACGCCGCGCCAGGACAGCAGGTTCTGGCCGAATTCGGTCAGCGTCGCCACGCCGTTGTCGACCGTGACCACACCCCGGCCGGCCAGCAGCCCGATGGCCAGCTCCGCCACGTCCTGCGGCGGGGTGAAGGCGCCCTCGGTCGCGTCGGACACTCGCTGCACGATCTGCGCGGCGTCGGCCGGCCCGTCGAGCAGCAGGGCCGCGGTCACGAACGCGGCGCGCTTGAGGAAGGGGCGACCGCCGGGCCCGAAGCCGCCCTTGAAGCCGGGACCGCCGAACCCGCCGTGGCCCTAACCCTTTTCGCCCCAGCCACCAAACCCGGGGCCACCGAAACCGGGGCCACCAAACCCGGGGCCACCGAAGCCGGGCCCACCGAAGCCGGGTCCACCGAACCCGCCGAAAAATCCACCAGACATCTCTATTCCTTTCAACACATCAGAGGTATCAAGCTCCTTGATACCACCGACTCGGACAATGTCAACCAGATTGATAGTTGACAGGAGGGAAGGCGGTTGGCACGCGGCGATCGCGCGGCCGAAAATGGGCTGCTATCGTCCAGACATGGATCGGCGGCGGATGACGATGATCGCCGGATTTCGGGCGCTACCCGGCGGAAATGCTGGTCGACTGGGTGCGTGTCTTTTGAAAACCACCTGAGGTGGGGTGCGTAGCATCCAGGTGCATGGTTTCATAACACCGTTTGCGAGAGTTGCCGAGAAGGGGCGCACCGAGTCAGAGTTCCCGACTTCAACGATGGGTGGTTGGTAGATGGATCGTCGCAGCATGTTGTTGACGACAGGGCTCGGCATGATCGGGGCCGCGATGCGTATGCCCGAGGCCTGGGCCGCCCCGTCGGCGCCGCAGGCGCCGTCGACCGGTGGCAGCGGGCCATACATCTTCCACGATGAGTTCGACGGTCCGGCGGGCTCAGGCCCCGATCCGGGCAAGTGGACGGTGCAGACTTGGCAGGACGACGTGTTCCCGCCGGTCGAAGGGATATACCGCGACGACCGCCGAAACGTGTTCCTCGACGGCAACTCCAACCTCGTCCTGCGCGCCACCAACGAAATGGGCACCTATTACAGCGGCAAACTGCGCGGCAACTTTCGCAGCATGATCAACCAGACCTGGGAAGCGCGAATCAAACTGGACTGTTTGTTCCCCGGCCTGTGGTCCGCGTTCTGGGGCGTCAACGAGGATCCCATGCCCGACGGTGAGGTCGACGTCTTCGAGTGGTACGGCAACGGCGCCTGGGCCCCAGGCACCACGGTCCACGCGGCATCCAACGGGAAAACCTGGGAGGGGAAATCGATTCCGGGTCTGGTGGACGGGGCTTGGCACACGTGGCGAATGCACTGGGGGCCGGAGGGTTTCCAATTCTCGCGCGACGGCGGGGCGCCATACTTCAGCGTTCCGAACAAGCCGATCCACGTCTACGGTGGCCCTCCCGAGGATATGCGGTGGCCGTTCAACAACCCGGGCTATTGGATGACTCCCATGTTCACCCTTGCCGTCGGCGGGGTGGGCGCCGGCGATCCGGCCGCGGGTACCTTCCCGGCGGATATGCTCATCGACTACATCCGCATCTGGTAGGCGGTCATCGCTCGGCTTTGATCACCTGGACGAGGTTGAACTGCCACCGCTCGACGAGCCGGAAGCCCAGATCGCGGGGGACCGCGAACGCGGGGGTGGCGCCGTAGCGAGAGCCGGGCGGAAGTGCCGCGCCCCGCTCGTGGGCCGGCTGCGACGCGTCGGCCTGGGTGATGATCCATACCACGCCGCAACGACTTAGCGGCGCGGCGACGACTTCCGGTATCAGGTTGGTGTCGAAGACCTCATTGCGGTCGGTTGCCCGTTGCCACAGGGTGAGGTCGATCAGCTTCCGATAGGCATCAGGTCGCGCCGCCAGCAACGGGCGCATCGGGGCGGGCATGAACGTCACCGTGTCGTTGACCAGCAGGCAATCACCCGGCGCGGCCTTCGCCGTGATGAGATCCGCCACCTGGCTGTAATCCATTCCGTATTTCGCGTACGGGTTACGTTGTGCCCGAATATAATTCGGCGCCGCAGCGACGGCGAAAAGTAACACGATGCCCGTCGCCGCCCAGGGCTTGACGGCGAACGCGCCGATGCAGACGCCGAGGGCCAGCGCCACCGCCGGCGCGGTGAACGACAGATAGCGCGGCGTGTAGATCGGGTGGACCGCGACCGCCGACCAGATCACGATCAGGGCGGTCGGGATCACCAGCCATGCGCTCGCCAGGGTCAGCAGCTGTCGGTCCGAATCTTTGAATTTGGCGGAGCCGCTGAGCCACAAGACAATTGCCGCCGCCACCACCACGGCCGACAACACCGCGAACGGCGGGCTTCGTTCGAAGTACTGCTGCACCGTCACGTCTTCGATGGTCCGGTGCCCGATCGGCGCGATCCACTTGATCTGCTGAACCTGCCCGACGACCTCGAAGGCGAACGGCGCCAGCGCGCACACCGTCAGGATCGAAGCAATCGCGAAGTGAACGAGCACTGCTCGACTGCGCCAAAAGGCGCAGACGAAAACGACGTGCGCCAACAACAACAGGACGATGTACATCTCGAGCAGGATCGACGACGCCAGGGCGATCGCGTAATACAGCCAGCACCAAGCGTTGTCGCGGCGAGCGGCAACAACGAGCAGCACGGTCAGCCACACCGCCGCCATCATCGAAAGCGCATAGGGCCGCGCCTCGATGCCCGCCCATGTCGAGCGGGGCAGGATCCCGCAGATGACCCCGGCGGCCACCGCGACGGTGCGAGACGAGAACTGCTTGCCCAGCACCACGACGCCGGCGGCGGCGCCCCCGACGGCCAGGCCGCTCGGTGCGCGGGACCAGAACTCGGTGGGCGGGAAGATCTGGAACCAGCCGTGCATCAGCAGGTAGTACAGCCCGTGCACGGCATCGACGTTGCCCAGCATCCGCCACAACTGGGCCAGGGATCGACTGTAGGAGGCCGAAATGGTTGCCGCCTCGTCGTACCAGAAGGACGGGCGGCCGGCGCCGACCAGACTGATGGCGGCGGCCAGTATTCCAACGATCAGCGGGTCGAGCGCAGCGGGCGGCCGTGCCAGCCGGTCACCGCGAAGCGCTTCACGGGAAGGCCGTGACTCGCTGAGCACATCGCTATGTTGCCAGAAGGCGAGTTTCAGTTACTCAGCCACACGTGCCAAAAACCGTCGGGACCCTGGCGGCAGTCCCAGTGGGTGTAGAGGTGGTCGTTGTGGGTGATCTCGACGTGCGGGCCGTCGGCCTCGCAACCGGCTTGGCTCGAGTAGTTGCCTTCGACTTCCACTTCATCGGCGTTGGCCACGCCCACCGCAATGGTCATCAGCCCGGCCAATGCCAGTAGTCCTGCGGCCACAAATGTCCTCATGGCGACTTCTCCTCGGTATCGGTGACGCGACTCTATCGATTGGGCCGGGCGTCCGCGCCGCAATTGCGGGGACTCAACGAACCAGCGATTCGAACGTATGATCGATCAATGGGTCAGCTCGCGTCGATCGGGTACAACGGCCAGCCGGTCCGCAGCCCGTTTCGGGTGGTGCGTCCGCCGATCACGGTGCTGGTGGACCTGACCGTGCTGTTCCCGCGCGAGCCGCACCGGTCCGGCCGGTATCAGCCCAACGGCCTGCAGCTGCACAAGGTCGTCGAAGGCCGGCTGACCTGCTGGGGGCTCTGCGAGCAGGGCGACTGGTGGGGGCTGGTGACCTATCCGATCGCATACGGGTCCAAGCAGAAAAGCGTGACGCACTGGGTCCCGGCTTGGACGCTGCGCCGACGGGGCTAGCCGGTTGCCGGTTGCGCCGGAGCCAGCCGGCGTCCCTGCACGTAGGTTCCGGCGATGGACGTCTCCCGCGTGCTCATGAGCAATCCAAACAGCGTCTGGTCGCGGGCCATCGCCGGATCGTCGGACCGCACGCCCTGAGTGATCACGGCCTTCAGCGCCGGCGTGCGGTTCGGGTCGATGACGACGAAGTCGGCCTCCTTGCCGACGTCGAAGTTTCCGAACCGGTCCTCCATGTCGAGTGCGCGCGCACCACCCAGCGTTCCGAGGAACAGCATTTCGGCCGGGTGCATCGAAACGCCGGCGTCGCCCGGCTCCGAGATGTGCACCTTGAACGCGGCGGCGAGCACCTGCGGTATCGGCCACTCGTCCCCGCCGCCGAAATCCGTTCCGGCGGCGATGTTTACACCGGAGGCAACCGTGCGCAGCCACGGCATCGTGCCCGAGCCGAGAAACTGCTGTGAGACGGGGCAATGCGCGATCGACGTGCCGGTCTCCGACATCCGCTCGAGTTCGGAATCCTGACAATGCACCGCGTGCGCCATGACACTGCGGCGCCCGAGCATGCTCGGCCCGCCGACCTTCGAGCCCGGCAGGAACCTGCCGTCATAGGTGTCCAGGTAGGTGTCGACCTGAAAGATCTTCTTGGTTTCGGCGACCTCGCCGGTGTCTGGGCGGTTGTTCTCGTTGAGGTGGGTGTGAAAATACACACCCAGATCCCGCACCGAATCGTATAGTTCGCCAAGGCTTTTCAGCATCTCGGCGGTGACCGCGATCGCGAACCGCGGAACGACGGCGACGTGCAACCGCGCGGTCTTCACGTCTCCGGTGTCGGCCGCGTGCCACTTGTCGATCTCCTCCCGGACCAACCGCAGCGCATCGGACTCCGACGTCATCAACGGCTCAGCTGCTTTGGGGCCGACGGTCTGGATGCCGCGGCCGCTGACGATCCGCAGTCCTCGCCGCTGCGTCTCGGCGAACAGCGCGTCTTGGGCGTGGGGAAACGCGGACCCGAAGACCATGGCCGCGGTGGTTCCGCTCGCGATGCGCCTGTCACAGAACTCGACGGCCGCCCGCTTGGCGAACGCCGGGTCGGCGAAGCGGGCCTCCGACGGGTACATGCAGCCGGTCAGCCACTCCAGCAGCTGCCCCCCGTTGTACGAGTCGCCGGCGAACGTCTGCGGAAAATGCACGTGGCTATCGACGAAGCCCGGGAGCAGGAACCCGGGCCGGTGATCGGACACCGGCGCAGACCGGTACTTCAGCGGGATCTCGGCGCGCTCGCCACAGAACGCGACCTTGCCGTCGTCCCCGACCACCAACGCGCCCTGCGGGATCGACACCAGCGCCGCGCCGGCTTCGGACAGCGGCGGTGCGCCGGTCAGGTGAAAAATGTGTCCAAGGTGGGTCCGAGTCATGCGATCATCCCCCCTGTCTGGGAGCGCAACGAATGTTGTTGCACCGCACGTCACATCCAACCACTCCGGCGGCTTTTCGGGGTCGACACGACCACACCCGGCGCGCTCGGTGGCACGATCCCGGCGTCAGTGCGAAGATTGCTGCCCGTGGCAACTAGCTGGGGATCCGTTCTGAGCGTGCTCACTCCGCTGGCGCTGGTCGTCGCGATCTCGCCGCTGTCGATCATCCCGGCGGTCCTGGTGCTGCAAACGCCGCGGCCGCGGCCCACCAGCCTGGCGTTCCTCGGGGGTTGGGTGTTCGGGCTGGCAGCGCTGACCGCGATCTTCGTTGCGGCCTCCGGCGCGCTCGGGGGCATGCACGACTCGCCGCCGACCTGGGCGTCCTGGCTGCGCGTGGTCCTCGGGTCGGCACTCATCCTGTTCGGTATCTACCGATGGCTGACCCGGCACGGCCACAGCGAGTCGCCGGCGTGGATGCGCGCGTTTGCCACCATCGCACCGAGGCGCGCCGCGATCACCGGGCTGGTGCTGACGGTTGTAAGGGTCGAGGTGCTGATCATGTGCCTGGCCGCCGGATTGGCCATCGGCACCAACGACCTCGGTGTCGTCGACGGGCTGATATGCGGCGCGTTTTTCGTAGCCGTCTCCGCGTCGACGGTCGCGATCCCGGTGCTGGCCTACGCGGAGGTCGGTCACCGTCTCGACGATCCGCTGGCACGGCTCAAAATTTGGATGGAGCGCAACAACGCCGCGCTAATGGCAGCCATCCTGGTCTTGATCGGTTTGATGGTGCTGCACAACGGGATTCGCGCTTTGTGACCTCGCGCTGCGCGGCTCAGCGGTAACCCCCGTCGGACAGGCCGGCGTCCGCTTCGAGCCTGTTCGTCTTGCCAAAGACCTTGTCGCGGACGACTTCCCAGAGGTAGGCCGCGATCATGCCGGCGTGGCCTTTGCCGGCCCACTGCTGGCAGTGCACCTCCTCGTGGTGCAACACCCGGTCCAGCGCGAGGTTGCTCTCGAAGGCGTTGCCATTGCGGTCGGAGTACCAGGCATGCCCGGACTCGACGATTTGGCGCAGCCGGTGTTCGGCGCCGATCGAGTCGTTGACGTTGACCATGAAGACGTCGCCCCAGGCGGTGCCGCCCTCCCGGCCGAACAGCTTCTGGATCCGGTTGCCGCCGAGGCCCATGAGCATGCCGTTGGGCGTGGTGACGAGGCGCCCGCCGTTGCGATGCGCGAAGCCGACGTCCTGCTCGTAGCTCCAGTTGTTTGCCTTCTGCCGGTTGACGATCCGCCCAACCTCGGCGGCGGAGTATGGCGTCTCGGGGAAGTCCGTGGGTTGCCTGCCCGCCTTGCCGTAGTCGGTGCCGGCGTTGAGAACGTAGGTCATCAGCGCCGCGTTGCGCGCCTCGCTCCCGCTGATACCCCGCGGGAGGAGGAAGAAGGACTTGCCGTCAGGATCTTTGAGCTCGGTACATTGCCCGAGAATCGTGAAGCTCCCCGGGGTGATGCCGTGCTCTCGGGCGATCTCGGCGACGACGTCTGAAGGCACGCCCCGGCGCTCGGCGTTTTCCAGCCACTGCTGGTGATAGCCCTGTCCGTCGGACGGCTCGGCGCTTTCCCGCTCCCGACCCTTTCGCTTGAAGACGACCACACGCACATTGTGTGCGTCTTCCGGCGTGCTGAGTAGCTTGAAGGGGATGTTTGACGATCCGGCGCCCCTGGCCAAGTTCTTCGCACGTGCCAATGCCATCGTGCGGCCCTTGCTCAAATCGCCGTTGCACCCGATCGTGAGCGGCCGGCTGATGCTCCTGAACTACACGGGCGGTAAGACGGGCAAGCAGTACAGCTTCGCCATCGGCTATTTCCCCTGGGATGACGGCGACGTCATCGCTACGAGCTCCGCCAAGTGGCCTAAGACGATCGGCGGCGCCCGGAACGTGCGTTTGCTCATCAAGGGCAGCTGGTTCACCGCTCAGCCAAGCGTGATCAGTCAACCGGAGCGCAAGGCCGACATTCTGGGTGAATTCGCAAGGCGCAATGGGCCGCAAGCGGCCAAAGGGCTGATGCTGGGCCTGCCGGGGGATCGCCAGCCGGATCGGCAACAGTTGCTGGACGCGGCTACCAAGACGACCATCGTGCGTTTCGCCATAGAACCCGCGCGTCCCTGAGTCGTGACAACCTCGTGACGTCACCATTTGGAAACGGCGCGGTGCGGCGCGGCTCATGTTCCATAGTGTCTGCAGACAATTGGCTCGGTCGTCGGGAACGACTTCGGTATGGCTATGCGGTTCGGCCGCACTGGTTTGGAAGTATTTGCGCGCGAAAAAGGAGTCGACGCTGATGGCGGATCGGTTCAGCATCAAAGTAGTTGCCAGCGCTGGGTTGTGCGGCGCCGCGATAGCGTTGAGCCCCGACGCGGCGGCCGCCCCGCTGATAACGGGCGGCCACGCGTGCACCCAGCAGCAGGCGGGCGAGGTGCCGGCGGTCGTCGGTGGACCGGCAGAAGCCGCTGGCGGACCGGTACTCGCCGCCGGTGGCTCGATCGTCGAAACGTGCGCCGCTCCGCTCACGGACATGTCCGGTGTTCCGCTGGTGGTGCCCGGTCCCGTTGGCGCCCCGATCGTGCCCGTCGTGCCGGCTGGCGTTCCGCTCTTGCCTGGCCCGCTGCCCCTTCCCCTCGGCGCTCCGGTCGCCCCGGTGGTACCTGCCGGTGCCCCGCTGATCGCGCTCGGCGCTCCTGTGGAGGCACCACTCGATGGTGTGGCGACCGCCCCGCTCCTCGACATGTCCGGCGTCAAGGACGCGCCGACCGGTCCGGCGCCGACGGGCGGGCCGGTGCCAGGTCAGCCGGTCATGCCCGGTCCGTCGGGCGCGCGCTGACGCCGATTCCCTTCCGAACGCTACGGACCCGCTGGGTTATCACCAGCGGGTCCGTTTCGTAGGTACCGACACGGTGAAAAGCCCGCGCGGTCAGAGTATTTCGACGCGATTAGGGGCGGAGCTAGCGAGTCACTGCCCGGGGAACTTCGATGCTGTTTTCCTGCACGATCACCGGGTCGCCAACATTGACTGTGTTGTAGTACCACTCGGCGTCCTCGGGGCTGAGGCTGATGCAGCCGTGGCTGACATTCTCCAACCCGAGCGCATTGACGGCCCACGGAGCCGAGTGCACGAAGAGGCCACGGTCGGTGATGCGAACCGCGTAGTCCACCGGAAGCCGGTAACCGTCGGGAGCGTCGACGGGGATGCCGACGCTGCTCGAATCCATAACGATGGAGCGCTCTTTCGATAGGACGGTGTACGTGCCGGCGGGGGTCGGGTAGTCAGGCCTCCCCATGGATGCCGGCAGAACCCCCTGCTCCCCAAAGTGGGGCCGGTGGTGCGGCGCGGGAAGCGAAGGCGGCGGTCCCGCCTCGACCCCGTCGATGGTCACCGTGAACGTGTGCTCCGAGATGCTGGCGACACCGACGACGGCCGGGCCCGTCTTCATTTCCGTGGACACGCCGCCCACCGAGAGCGGAATCGTGCTGTGCGCGGGCCAGAATCGGTCCGGAACCCACTCCACGACCTTGTTGTCGAGCCATTCGTACTTGCCGGTCATCGCCGGCGCCGACTTGACCGCGATGGCATGCTCGGCCGCGTGCCGGTCGGCGACGGGCGCATCGAACGTCACCACCACAGGATGCGCGACACCCACGACCTCGCCCCGCCGCGGGAGAACCGACGCGATGGCGAAATGCTGCGGCTGATGCGCCGCGGCCACACTTACACCGGCCGGGCTCGCAACCACGCTCCCGGCCATCCCGACGACGGCAAGAACACACCGAACAACCGCCCGCATGGCTCCATTTCCTTTTAACTGACAGCGTTGCAATAGTGATGGTAGGGGTGTCCTGAACAGTGGAAGTGCAAGGGCGCGTTCGCAATTGATCAAGACTTCATCACGATTTGGCTACAGCCGACGGGATGGCTACCGGTGGCCGACGCCACTCTCGGCACCGCCGCCAGAGCTAGAGCTCCCGCCACTGGCGCTCGCACCGCCAGCCGAGCTCGCGCCACCGCCGCCGCCACTCTCGACGCCGCCGCCGTGGCTGCCGCCGCTGGACTCACCGCCACCAACTGGCCCACCACCGCCGACGGGTCCGCCGCCGTGCGGCCCGCCGTCCCCGGGTGCTCCGTGGCTCGGACCGGGGCCGCTAACAGATCCGCCCGGGTTGCCGGCGGGCCCGCCGCCCTCGCCGCCTGGATTCGGCCCCTGCACTGGGGGAATTTGGTGGGGCGGCGGCGATTTCGGCGCCCCTGGCGAGGGAACGTGGACCGGCGGGGGGACATGGACCGGCGGGGGGACATGGATCGGCGGGGTCTGCTCGACCGGCGGGCTCGCTGGAGGGTCCGGCAGGACTACTGGCGGGGGAGCGGGCAGCGCGATCGGCGGGACGACCAGCGGGACGGGCACCGGCGGCACAGCCGCAATCGGAGCCGGGAGGATCGGATCCGCGGGTGGCGGAGCCGCGGGAACCGGAGCTGCCGGCGGCGGCGTGGCTGCGGGCGGACTCAACGGCTTTGGTGCCGCCTTGGTGGCCGCGACTTCCCCTGGCGCAGGAGCGAATACCTGCTCAGCCGGAGCGATGAGATTGTGCAGCGGGGCGGGTAGCAACCCGACCGTTGTGTGGACGCCCACTGACAGCGCTACCTCCAGTGCCAACGCCGCGCTAAAGCCGGCGACCGCCACCACGCTTCCGATTAGCAGGCCCGACCTACGGCGGGGCTGGCTCTCACGATGGGCGGGAGCGTCCATGACGACAGTTGGGGCGCTGGCTTCATCGTCGGCGATCGCACTATAGGCAAGGTCGTCCTCGCCCGGCTCGGCCGCGGCGATGCTCAGGTATGCGGGTAGGGCGCTCGCGTCGACCGCACCCGTGCCGGGGTCCTGTGCGTAGGCCAGCGCGGCCGTCGAGGGCGCGAACAACGACGCATTCGCGGACGCCAGGGCCGCCCCGCGGGCAAGGGCTGTCTCCGGCTCTTCCGGCGCGCTCACGGAAAGCGACGTCGCCTCTTCCAATTGCGCCCTGACCGTTGCGATGTCAACACCGGAGCCGACCACAAACAGCCCATCCGGGCGCGTCGGCAGCCGGTCGAGCCCGGCGAGTAGGTTCATCAGCTCGTCGTCCGTCAGCCGCCCCGTCGCGGCAGCCAATTGCTCTTGGTGAACATCCGCGATGGAACCGTCGGAGGTCTCGACGACGGCCAACGTCGCGGTGTCGGGCTCCATGAAGAGCAGTGCCGTACGCTCGTAACCCATTGCGCCGCCGACGAATTGAGTCAGCGAGGTCGCGGCCAAAAACGCTGAGACCAGCATGACGTTCTCGAGCTTGTGGGCGGCAAGGGCGTCGCGTAAGGCCGCCGCCTCGAGTTGGTCGGTCCATGCCACCCCGACGGAGGACAACTCGAGGCCCGCAGCCTCAGTGTCTTCGCGGGTAGCCAGCATGGCGGTGACCACGCGGTCGGATGCGCTGATGGTCGGCGGGTCGTCGGCGGCGCTCGTCGCGAATTCATTCTCGTCCAGGGCGACGCCGTCGGCGTTCTCCCCTTGCAGCAGCACCATCTCAACCGACGCGGGCGCCATCGAGACCCCAAGCACGATATCCACTACGCACGCCTTCCAACGAGACCGCTAACCGATCGTCGCCCGGAAAGCTGTATCAGGAGCTTGCTGAAGCTATGTAAGCGTTATGAAATAAGCCCCGTCTCAAGAGCGAACGGGCGGCCCATGCGGGTCGCCCGTGGTGTAGTGGTCAGTTGTCCTTTCGTCTCCGTCGCTCAGTACCAGCACTGGAAGGGGCCGCGCCAGCCGGGGAAGCCGCACTGCAGGTGCCGGTAGCCGCCCCAGAATCGGTCGATCGTTGGGAGCCAGGGGGTGGCCGGCGCCGGCGCAGTGACCGCCGGGGCCGGGGCCGGTGCGCCCTCGTCGGCGTGGCTCGTCGCAGCGAAGCCAACGGCGGTCGCCGTGATCCCCATGGCCAGCAGAACGCCGGCCATGGTGCGGCGCCGGAATCCGCTTGCGGTGGTGCGCGCGGTGCTTGTCGTGGGGGCGTGGGTCTGGTTGATGTTTGTTGAAGTGTTCATGTCATTGATCGTTCATCCAGCGATGTCGTCGCAGTAGCCGTCGCGTTCTTGCAGGGATACAAGCGCGCCTTGTATCCAGCAGGCACCGGTGGAGCTACGATCGGGCGTGCCGTTAAGCGCGCGGATGCCCGAACTTTCTGCGCTGGAGTTGTTGTCGGCGATCGCCAAGACGGGCAGCTTGAATGCGGCCAGCCGAGAAGTGGGAACCAGTCAGCAGGCCGTTTCGGCGCGGCTGACCTCGATTGAATCCCAGATCGGCGTGCGGCTGGTGACGCGCACGACGCGAGGCACCCAACTGACCCCGGCGGGCGAGGTCGTCGCCGAATGGGCGGACCAGATACTCGATGTCGCGCAGCGCGTCGACACCGGGCTGGCGTCGTTGCGCGCCGAGCGTCGCAGCCGGCTCACGGTGGCCGCCAGCCAAACGGTGGCCGAGCAATTGCTGCCCCGCTGGCTGGTGTCGTTCCAGGCGGCGGCGCTGCGGCACGGCGGCACCGCGCCGGAGGTCAGCTTCAACGCAACTGACAGCGACGGAGTGATCGCGGCCGTGCGGGAGGGCGAGGCAGAGCTTGGATTCATCGAGATCCGCGGCGCACTCCGCGGGTTGCGCAGCCGCGTGATCCGGCGCGACGAGCTGATCGTCGTCGTGCCGCCCGATCACAAGTGGGTGCGACGATCGGCTCCGATCACCGTTGCGGAGCTTCGCCGAACGCCGCTGGTATCGCGCAAGTCGGGTTGGCACCTCTTGCTAGGCACCGAGGAACCCCTGGACGGCGATCAGTCGGCGCCCGCCGCGCATCCACTCGAACTTGCTTCTGCGGCAGCGGTTCGCGCTGCCGTCCTGGCCGGTGCCGGTCCGGCGGTAATGAGCCGGCTGGCCGTCAGCGATGACCTCATTCACGGTCGCCTGCGCGCAGTTCCGGTCGCGGATCTGGACTTGCGACGCGATCTGCGTGCGATCTGGCTGGGCGCCCGCACCCCGCCGGCGGGGGCGGCAAGGGACTTGCTCAACCACATCGCCACGAGTCGGTGACTGCCCTGATCGGAACGGACATGCTGATCCTGCTGTCCGGAAGCTCAAAAATTGGCGGTTCGCGCAGGGTCCACATCAGTCTTCGCTAAGCTCCGGCGGGTGCCTGCGACTGCCTTTGCCGAAGTCATCGCGGCGTTCCCACGCGTCGATGAACCGGGCGTGCTCATAGCCGCTCAATCTGACGAGGCTCTGCGGTTGGCTTTGGACATGAGCCGTCCGCGGAACTGGCAAGGCACTGGTGCGGCCCATGCTCTTCTCAAGGCCGCGAAGGACGAAGGGATCCCGCTGTCGTGGGTGCCTTCGGCGGATGTGATCATCCAGCTCGCATCAGCAGCCACGGCCAGCGAGCGAACCTCAGTTCTCGTGAATGAGCGACGAGCCATCCTCGACGCGTGCGTCGAGGTCGTTGATGAATGCAACCATCCAGGCTTGTCAGGAGATCGGGTCATGGTCAGCAGGGCCGCAGAGGCGGTCATTGCCGGTCATTACGAAGCTGGGATGGCGCTGGCCACAAGCGTCGGCGAGCAGTTGGCCCACTGGGCTGTAGAGCCGCGCGCGCAGGCTTTCTCATCGAAGGAGGAATACGAGAAGTGGACCAAGGAGTGGAAGCGAGTAAGCCGCTACCGCAGGATCGATCTGGTCGACGTCGACGCGAATGTAGTCGAGCCATGGGAATTTCCGCGGCAGGTATTGCTTGCACCGATCCATAAGTTCTTCGTCGACTACCGACAAGGTGATGCCGTCACCCCGGAAATCATGTCGCGACATGTGGTCGCACACCGACCCACGCCCGAACACCTGAGTCAGTTGAATGCCCTGAAATCGATCATGTTGGTTACTGGAATCCTGCGATCTCAACAGGATTTTCTTGAAGATCTTGGTGAGTGAGGACGAAGGCCAGCGAAACTGTTACGCGGTGTCGCCGCTCCAGCCTTTAGGTGCTCTGGGGACGCGAGTTCCTTTTGGTGAACTCCTGTGTCCACCGAGCGGCAGCCGCTAGGCCAGAAACCTGCAGCACTGAGATCACGGCGTTGACCAGATTCAGGTGGTCGGCGGTCACCTGGTGAACAGTGACGTGCCGGGACAGTGCGTTCGGAATTGGCGTGCCGTCGGTTGGGCGCCAGGACGTATACAAAGTAGGCACAAAGAAGAGTGGTAGATAAGCGTTGTAGTAGCTGACGAACCATCTGCTGTCCTCGGACATGGCGGAGTTGACCTGGCGAACGGCGGCCCCATAGTCGCCAATGTTGTCGCTTATAAATTGTTCGCTGGCCAGAACGGCCAATGCCTGGGCGGCCTCGGCATGTCCACCGCCAAGCGCTCGAGCGGCCTTGATCGCCACTTGGCGGATCGCGTCGTCGGCCGGGTCGTCTAGAGCGTCATCTAGCACTGCCAGGCAGTCTTCGACGATGTCGTTAACCCGAGCAGCGAGTACCTTGCGGCGAGCCTCATGGTCTGGGCAGTCCACCAGCTCTTGGACGATGGCGCCGCGGGGGACGTGGGCGATTGGTATGCCCTCCTTATGAACGATGTCTTCCAGCGCGGGCTTGCCTCGAACGTCACGTAAGTTCGCCGGCATCGCCTCCTTGATCCTTCGGTCGATCTCGTCGAACATGCGACGTTGGCGAGCCGCCATCTCGTCAATTGCCTTGTGTATGCGCGACAAGTCGAAGGCAACGCCTATCGGCGGTCGAAAACCGCTGGTGGCCTTGGCGATCGCGGCTTTCAGATCAGCGTTGGGCTGCCACAGCGGCTGGTTCATGCGCGCAAGACTACGTGGTCGCGACTGGCTGACGGCCGTGCCCGGTCGTGGGCACCACAACTTTGGACGCACAGGGCCGTCAAGTGGCTCGTGCCCTGGGGCGCTCTGACCGGGCAGCTTGCACGGGCCGGAGCACGGCGGCTGCGATTCGGACCTTAGACCGCCGCGGCGCGAATCCTCTCGCAATGCGTATGAACGAACCTGTTGGCTCTGCGGGCCGCCCCTGGCACTTCGGCTGGTTGTGGCAAGTCGTGAAACCGGACCGGGATCCGAACAGATCAAACAGCGCCGTCGCTGATCTCTATGGAGCCGATGACGGGAATCGAACCCGCGTATTCAGCTTGGGAAGCTGATGTTCTGCCATTGAACTACATCGGCGCTGTTGCCCCAGCAGGCTAGCACCCGGCCGGCCCCGGCCGCGCTCGCCTGCGCCGAGGTGTTGCGCGCATGGGTCGGCAAGTGCGAAGTCATTGGAATGCAGAAAACGGCCTCGACTGAAATGGCTTGATGTGGGGAAACGCACAGCTATCCCCGCATGTGAAAAAGCCGGTGTTTATTGTTTCGTGATCGTTCCGTAATGTGCTTGCCGTGGGTCGGCACCGATTAGCCAAAAAACGGCGCAAGCCATCAGTTGTCCTGGCAGCGGTACTGGCCCCCGCGGCAGCCTTCTTCGCCGTGGCCGCGGACACCGATTCATTGGGACCCCGGGTTGAGGCCAAACCCGTTATCAGTGACGCCCCGCCATGCTGCTTGCAAATCGTTGCGGCGGCATCGCATGTATCTGTTGGCGCCGGCGTCCGCGATGTTCCGGCGGCATCGAGATATCACACCCGCTCGCGCTTTTTGCCCGTCGGCGTCGCATCAGAACGCGGCTTACAGGTCAGGACCATCCTGACCGCTCGGGCCATCAGTGCGGACTTTCCCCAGATTCACGAAATCGGCGGCGTGCGACCGGATCCGCTGCCGTGGCATCCCCTCGGTCTAGCACTCGACGTCATGATCCCCGACCCCCAATCCGCCCAGGGCATCGCGCTGGGAAACGCCATCGTCGCCTACGTCATGCAGAACGCGAGTCGATTCGGGATACAGGACGCGATTTGGCGCGGCGTCTACTACACGCCCAATGGTGCGCAAACGTCCAGGCTCGGCCACTACGACCACGTCCACGTGACGACCACCGGGGGCGGATATCCCACGGGCCGGGAAAGCTACCTCGCTGACTGAAGGCGGGACACCTGGTAGCTAGGCTCGTCGAGTGCTGCTCTCCGATCGCGACCTCAGGGCCGAAATCACCGCCGGCCGGTTGGGCATCGATCCCTTCGACGACGCCCTGGTGCAGCCGTCCAGCATCGATGTCCGCCTCGACTGCATGTTCCGGGTGTTCAACAACACCCGCTACACCCATATCGACCCCGCCAAGCAGCAGGACGAGTTGACGAGCCTGGTGCGACCCATCGAGGGAGAGCCCTTCGTCTTGCACCCGGGCGAGTTCGTCCTCGGCTCGACGCTCGAGCTCTTCACCCTGCCCGACGGCCTCGCGGGGCGGCTGGAGGGCAAGTCGTCGCTGGGCCGGCTCGGTTTGCTGACGCACTCGACGGCCGGCTTCATCGATCCCGGCTTCAGCGGTCACATCACGCTCGAGCTGTCCAACGTCGCCAATCTGCCCATCACTTTGTGGCCGGGCATGAAGATCGGGCAGTTGTGTATCTTGCGGTTGACCAGCCCGGCTGAACATCCTTACGGCAGTTCACGCGTCGGCTCGAAGTACCAGGGCCAGCGCGGACCGACGCCGTCTCGGTCCTATCAGAACTTCATAAGGACTACATAGCTTCGGCGGGGTTCCGCCACTGCCCTTCTGCGCGATACTTAGTTAGTCGTGGTTTTTTCCTCCGCCCGACCATGGCTTGGCTAGCAACACCTTTGGAGGGGTTGTTTTGGATATCGTGCTCGGCGTATCGATGGCCCCAGCGTCGATACAGATGGTTCTTCTCGAAGGTGAGAACGCCGAGGGAGCCACGGTCGAAGAGGACGAGTTCGACGTATCCGCTGCCGACGACGCGCCGACCATCAGCGTGTCTGATCGAGTGATCGCCGCCATTCTGGGCACCCGTGAGGGCGCCGCCGATGCCGGCCTCGAGCTGTCGTCCATCGGGGTGACGTGGACCGATCAACTCGAAGCGGCCGCCCTGCGCGACGCGCTGACGGCCCACAAGCTCGAGAACGTGATGCTGGTCTCGACGTTTCTCGCCGCGACGGCGCTCGGTCAATTCGTGGGCGGGGCAATGGGTTACGAGCGCACGGCGGTGCTTTTCGTTGAGCCCGACGCAGCCACGCTGGCCGTCGTCGAGACCTCCGACGGCTCCATCGTCGATCTCTATCGACAACAGATCTATGCCGAGTCCTACGCCGAGGCCACCGCGCAACTCACCAGGATGATCTCGGGGCTCGACGGGCTGGAATGGGGGCCGGGCGGTCTCTTCTTGATCGGTTCGGGCGTCGACATTGCCCCGATAAAGCCGGCGCTGGAATGGGCGACCTCGCTCGTGGTGAGCGCACCCGAGGAGCCCGGCACCGCGCTGGCCCGCGGGGCCGCCCTGGCCGCGGCGAACGCGCCGATGTTCGCCTCGTCGACCGCCGCGCTGGCCTACGCGCAAGACCCGGGCACCGGTGCCGTCGCCGCTGAGTCGCTGCCCGAATACCTCAGTGTTTCAGGGCCTCTCGAGGGTGACGACGACTTCGCTTACAGCGCCGTCCCCGACGAGGACGACGATGTCCCGACTGTCGTCGTACAAAAGTTGTTCGCGCCCGAACGGGACGAGCCGCGTCGCAGGCCGGTGCTGCTGGTCGGTAGTGGTTTGGCGGTCATCGGCATCAGCGCGGCGCTGGCCCTGGAAATCGCGCTGGCCATTGGCATCCGCGTGACCGGGACGGTCGCCTTGCGACCCACCCCGAGCCAAAACCTAATCGTCCCTACGCAGCAGGCCCCCGCCCCCGCGCCCCTGGAG
>NZ_JBNMQT010000037.1:0-21960 GCF_050205645.1 Mycobacterium heidelbergense | reverse complement strand
ATTCTGAGCGCTTTGGAACAGTTGACCTTTCGCAGCCAGATAACCGTGCGCGCCCCCCGCGAACGCCGACCCGAATTCGCCGTGCTCCCACAATGTCCCGCGGCTTGCCAAATCACAACGCAGCTCATCAAACACACGCAGCACACAGCGCTGCAACCCCGAAACCTCGGCTGCGGCAAGCCCCAACAGCCCCGGATCGACTTCAAGATCCATGAGATCAAGGGTGGCGGACAGGATCAGTCAGGTCGATATATCCGTCCACCATGATTCTTGAGGAACAAACGGGTCCGGTTCGGTTGCCACGAACAGCCCGGTGGCCGCGGTGCGTTTCTCGAGTTGTCGGTGCAGCATTGCGATGGGTCGTGCCTGGGCTGATGCCGGCCCAAACCGTAGTGCCTAACCGCGCCACGCGAACGCACGGCCTGGATTTATTGCCAAGATTGCGTGCATGGCCTCTTGGCCGGCGCGCCGAGCCAGCGAGGCGGCGGTGCCGTTGAGCAGGGCCGCTGGACCAGGGCTGCCGAAGGGGTCTTTGCGGTCGGCGGTAGGGGTGTCGGCGCCCAGGAGGAGCCGATGGCTATACCCGGCGTCGAGCATCGCACAGATCAAGTCGCCGAGCCGCCAGTCGGTGGGGTGGGTGTCGCGGCGGGGGCCGTCGTAGGCGAGGTAGGCGCCAGCGGCGGCCAACTCGGCGTGCAGCCGGAAGTCTGGATTGCGGGCGAGATGCCCCAATATCACGTGGTCAGGTGGCACGCCAGCAGTATCGAGCGCGGCCAGCACCTCCGGCCCATGGGTACCTAGTTCAAGGTGGACACAAATAGGCGCGCCGGTGGCCCGGTTGGCGGCCGCGGCTGCGGCCAGTGCCCGACGTTCGTGCTTGTCGGTACCGTGATAGCCGGCCGCCACTTTGATTATGCCGGCGCGCACTGGCTGGGTCGGGCATGCCTGGCCATTGTCGCTGCGCATGCCCACCGTGAGTTCCTCGGTGAAGAGTGCGGCAAGGTCATCCGAGTCAAGAGACGAAGGCCAATGCGCGTCGCCTTGCGTCGTGGTGTAGTGGCGTGCCTGATGCAGGCCGGTGGCGGCGATGATGTGGATGCGCGCCTGCTGAGCGATTGTGGGCAGCCATTCTCCGTGACGGCCCATGCCCGGAGGGGTCCACTGCACGAGCGTTTGCCCGCCGGCCATCTTGAAGTCTCGCGCCAGGGTCACCGCTGCGGACCGCGTGCTCAGTGGCGTGCCAGGAATCGCACGGGTTTCCAGCAGCAGATGGTCATGCGCGTCGGTCACACCCAGATCGCCGGGAGATAGGTCGCCGCAGACGGTGCGTATCAGCCCCGTCATAGGTTGGCTTGAGCGGCGTCGGTGAGCAGTTTTGCGATGGCGGCGGCGGAAAGGCAGCTGACGCCGATCCCTGTCATCTCAGAAAGGGCGTGGTGGCGGAAGCCCGATGTGGCGTCCCGGGCGATCACGAGCCGATAGTCGCGGGCGCTGGCGTCGTAGATCGTTGCCCGTGGGCAGTTGGGGTAGTTGCATCCGGCAACGACGAGCGTACTCACGTCGAGGTCATCGAGGTGTCCTCGCAGCGACGTCTGGTAGAACGCGCTCCATCGGGGCTTGTAGATGATGTACTCCCGATCGCCAACCGACTGGGCCTGGCCCGACAACAGCAGGCCAGCATCTAACGCCGCGGCGTCTTCCGGGCACAAACCGTCTGCCAGCCGCGATCCCGGTGAGTGCGGGACAACCAAGCGGTTGCCGGCGGCAATGAGTGACCGGCGGCAGACGTCAGCGTTGCTGCCGTCACGCAGATAGAGGCGCACCATGTGCACGATGGGTCGGCCAGCGTCTCGGAATGCGTGCGCGAGTGCGGCCACTGCGGCGACGATCTGCTCGGTGCCCGGCACCGCGTGTGGGCCGGACACAAAGTCGGCCTGCATGTCGATTGTAAGTAAAGCGGCTCGGCCGAACTCTGGGCGAGTGTGGTCATCTGCGGTTATCGAAGATCTTGCGTCTGTCACCCTGCGGACGCTACGGGCGTGTGGCGGCGCGGTCTTGTACGTTATTGCGCGCACGCCCGACTCGCGCGAATTGCCCAGGCGTGGCGGCGAATGCGCGGCGGAAATGGCGGTGCAGATGGGCCTGGTCATGAAATCCGCTGTCGGCCGCCGCCCGACCCACGCTGTGGCCGGCGGTCAGCAGCTGCTGGGCATGGCGCAGGCGCAGCGCCAGCAGATAGCCGTGGGGCGTTACCCCGGTAGCTGCGCGGAACGCGCGGACCAGAGCAAATCGTGGCAGCCCGATCAGCCCGGCCAGCTCCTCCAGGCGCGGCGTGCGGGTGATGTCGTCAGCCAGATACCGCTGGACTGTGCGGAGTGCGCCCGGCAACAGCTCGCGCGGCTCGACCGGCCCGCGTGCCGAGTGTCGCGAAAGCAGCAGCCCTAAGGCTTGAAGTATCTGTTCGATGGCCAGTAGCGGCGAGTTCGCTGGGTCCCACTGCAGTCGGTGCACCTGTGCCAGGCGCCGGGCCAGCTCGGGGTCATATGGGTTCGCAACCGGAAACGTCGGGTTTTGGCCGCTGATCTCGGCCAGCAGCTCGGGCGGCACGTAGAAGACCCGATAATCCCACCCCTCCGGTCCGGCAGGCCGGCCGGCATGGACGACGTCCGCATCCAACAGCAGCAAACCCCCGCTACCGGTACGCTCCTCGGCACCTCGATAGCGCACAGCCTCTACCCCGCGAGTGGGAACCGCGATCGCATACTCGCTGTGCACATGCGGGACGAACCGATGTGACCGAAACGACGCTGTCACCAGGCGCACATCCTTGGCCCCCTGTGCATACCGATGCTCGACCCAGTCCACCAGTGGCCGTTTCCCTCTCATGCCCAGGTCCTATTCATCCCTATCCAGTGTCATGGCCAAGCCGTACCACGGTAGCCCCTGCAGCTTCCCCCGCCATGCGAGCGATCATCCGTGGCCGCAGAGGTGTCACACGATGGGGCCGCGAGTTGCGTCGAAGGTGGTACACGATGTATCGTACGCTGATACAGCCTGTATCATCGATAACAATCAAGAACCTTCCAGGGCGGTTAGGTCGTCGCAATGAGCACCATTGAATGGCATCAAGCGCTGTGGTCACGCGGGCTTAGAAACAAAATGATCCTGCGTCATATCGCTCGTTTGATCTCTGTCGCGGTGTTCACGACGGCGGCGACATTGGGCGCACCGATCGAGACCCCTTCTGTATCGGCTGCTCCCTGTGCTGACGTGGATGTGGTATTCGCCCGCGGCACCGGCGAGCCAGCTGGCATTGGCCAAATCGGGCAGGCATTCGTGGATGCCCTGCGTCTCAAGGTGGGCGGAAAATCGTTAGCCGTGTACGCAGTCAACTACCCGGCGACGCTAGATTTCCCAACGGCGATAGACGGCGTCAATGACGCTGGTAACCACGTTGAGCAGATGGCTGTGACCTGCCCAGACACCAAGATGGTGCTAGGTGGTTTTTCACAAGGCGCGGCTGTCATGGGATTTGTTACCTCGGCGGCAATTCCAGATGGAGCGCCGCCGGACGCACCCAAGCCAATGCCGCGTGATGTGGCCGACCACGTCGCTGCGATCACCCTGTTCGGGATGCCGTCGAGTGCTTTCATGAATTCGATCGCTGCGCCGCCGATCGTCATCGGACCGCTATATCTGCCCAAGACCACCGAGTTGTGCGCTCCGGGCGATCCGGTGTGCTCCCACGGGGGAGACTGGGGCGCACACAACGAATATGCGAACGACGGAATGGTTAATCAGGCAGCAACTTTCGCCGCGCTTCACCTCGCTTCAAATGGCTCCGCCAACTGGCAGCAGATGAGCAGAAACCACGGCTAAAGCGGTTATGTCACAAGCGTGACTGCCGCCGCCGCGGTATGACGGCACCGCCGCTGGCAATTGGTGATGGTGCGCTGGGATTCCGGAAGGCGCTGCGCGAGGTGTTCCCGGCCACCCGTGAACAGCGTTGCTGGTGGCACAAGCAGACCAATGTCCTTGCTGCGCTGCCGAAGTCGGCGCACCCGAGTGCGCTCGCAGCGATGAAGGCGATCTACAACGCAGAGGACATCGACCACGCCCAGACTGCAATCAAGGCGTTCGAGCTGGACTACCGCGCGCCGACCACGTTGCGGTGTCACTCAGGGCGCTGGCTCCCAGACTGCGTCGAATTCAGCCCAGACGACCACGATGGAGCCGCCAATAAGCTGGATTTCGTGGCGACAGCCGCGTTCATGCGGCAACGTCTCGTCGAGTTGGACCGGCCCGAAATGATGGGAGGCGACGTTGAGCTGGGTGACTTCCTGGTACGTGATGGTCAAGCCGACCGGCGCGATCTGGTTCCACTCGAACCGGGCTGTGATCGCCAACTGGTCGTTCTTGGGCGACAGGCCCATCGAAACCAGCTTGAGGTCTTTGACACAACGATCTCCCACAAAGTCGTAGTGGTCCGAGTCGGTGACGAACCGAGCTGCACCCGGCGGCAACTGAGGCGCAAGTTCCGGCAAGCGGTCCATGTAGCCAGTAGGGTCCAGCGAGTACCCGGTGTTGGTTCGCTCGATCTTGACGAATCTCATGCAAGCATTCTGGATTTCGCTATCCAAGAACGCTTCATGGCCATGGCCCCATATGACCGAACCACAGGTTTTAACAATATCTCCCGCCCGTCTGCGGGGCATGTATCCGTGGCAGGATCAGACGAGCAAACCGGCCTCAGGAGCCGGCACGCGCTCCAAGCTCAACGTGTAGCCGTCGATCTCGTGGACTATGCCGATATGTCCGATAACCTCGGCTACGGTCCGCACGTTGGCGCATGGATATGTGATCGCCGGCACACCTGGCCGGGTAAACGTCACGTCATAAATCATGCCGTTGCTCATGGGATATCCAACCTCTCTTGTGGCGGCTCGTCGAGGACCCGTCATCTGAGTTATCGCGTAGATGACCAGTCCACGCTTCACGTCTTTCGCTGACCTCGACTTCGTTCGAAGCCACTAACGTAATGATACATGCTGTATCAGAAAGGCAATGCCTGAATCCGCGCCGACAGCGACTCGCGATTGCAGGGCATGACGAGCCGCTACTTTGATGGCTGAAATCGGCTCGACGAGGACGAAGGTGGTCACGGTGGATTCGGTGGGCAACCCTACCGACGGGCTACGGTACGTCGTCGGTCTGTTCTGCAATGTCTTCCATCACCTTCTGAAAATCCGGTGAAACGTGAAGTCCGAGGCTTTCGTAAGATTCTTCGACGACTGCCGCGAGGTGAATCATTTCGTCATGCCACCAGTAGACCGAGGAACTGAGAGGGTTCGGCCGTTGGGCGTGCGCTATGGCGGCCGTTTGCGCCAATGTGCCGACGGTGACAAAGGCGTCCGTTCCGTTGAGCGGGTGAACATAGATCATGCCTTCGCAGGGCACAACGAACGCGGCTCCCCAGCGGCCGGCGACGGGGTATGCGCCAAGCCAGCGAATGTGTGCACTGGCGTAGTCTGACGAGCCGTGGAGTCCGATGATCGTTTCTCCGGAATCGTTGTCGATATCGGTGACCTCCAGGAGCCCATCACCGCGGGTGTTGGCCTCCGCGAGGTCGAATAACTCGGGTTCTTCAACCGGCCACCGGGACAGATGGTCGTGGGTGACCGGGACAATCGTATTGACCTGGTCGAGCACCACCCGCTGAACTAGACCTGGCGCGAGGATTCGAGATACGACAGGTGCGAAGCCGACTTGCATGTTCTCCGGGTAGATCCGTGTCCTGATCAATGGCCGAAGCTGCTCGAAGTTGTCTGTATCCAGCGGTGTTTCAGTCGCGAGGTCGATCGCGCTCAGCAAAGTGCTCAAGTGATCTGTCACTAGGGCGTGCCACTGATCCTGTGGTTCGCCGGCCACTTTGCGGTACAGGTTCTCCAGGTTCAGCATCCAACCGGATAGTCCGTTGCCGGACAGCTCCACTTGGTCAGCGGAAACTTTGCAGAAGTAACCTAGTCCTGCGCTTACCCTGACGACCATCGCAGCCAGGCGTTGACGGTTGTCGGTCTCTGTGGATCCCTCGATCCCGTAACTCACATGAATCTCCCGACTTGATACATTATGTATCAAGTCACCATATCAGGCCGCTATGGCCAATCATGCGCTGGACGAAACGCCGTGTGCGCGCGACACCCGTTGGTGATGGACCGGCTGCAACTCGTCGCCGCAGGCGAGCCACACCGTATATCTTTGGCGCGTACGTCGGGCGCATCGCTCCGGTAGCCGCAAGTACCCTCACAGATGCGGGTTGGTCGATGATGGGGTCGGGGTCGAGGCTCGACCGAACCCTTCATCCGCGACTAACCTACGGCGACATGACGCCCTCCGCGGCCCGAATGCTCAATCGGATAGCCGACGAGATCGATGCCGCAGACGTGGCGACCACCTGAAGGAATGTGGGCATTATCAGCGGCTTACTTTGTTTCGGTGGTGTGAAAGACAGATAGCCGTCTGAGCCAAGTCGGATCCGAGCTGGGTTAGCGGCGACGGTGGCCTCATCCGAAGTTCATGGATAATCACGATTATCCATGAGATGTGCCGGAGAATGCTGGCGCAACCTAATTGGGCAGTACGCGTCACAGTGACGAATCGGCCAGATAAGCCCGCAAGCGTCAACGCGCCGAAACAATTGCCGTCCCAATGTGTTTCGTGTCGGCAACGAACGGGCAGCTTCAATCGGTCTTCCTGACGATCACTGACGCCCGCGGTGGGTGCGGACGCGTTCTGGCGCTCCATATGACGTCGCGATGGCGCCGGCCCGGGTAGTTGACCATAATCTCTATTATAGGTGAAATAGCCAGCGCGACAACATATCTCAGCCAGTCCGTCCTTAACGTATAGCCGGATAGCCGGACGCGTATTTTTCCTCACTGGATCTGCGCGCCGGTTTGTTCTTGCCGCCACCCGCCGAGACCTGACCGCGATGACGGACTCGGAGTGACGGCACCCCAAGCTCGCCGCTAGCTCCGAAACCGGCGATCCCCGACCTGACTCCCGTCGTGGATGTATTACGTCACAGTGACGAAATGGTTGGTTCTGGCTGGATCTCTGCATAGGGGCCGGGACCGGTGAATCGGCCTCCCGTGCACCGACTTCCGCGTCTGGAGGGCTGTCATCGACAAGATTTCGAAAATAGCAACAATCCACGGCAGGCTGTACCGGAAACAGGTTCACCATCATTACCAAAATGGACTGCGAAACCACAAGACGAATAAGCCCGCGTTTGACTCCGCAACTTGATTCACGCGGAATAAATTCCACGATTGTCGTTGACACCGAGACTTCTGGCTTAAGATAGCTCGATCAATTACTGCCTTGGATAGGCCTTGGCCGCAGTTTGGCACCGTTGGGAGGATTCGTGGATCTTAGTTCTAGTGGCGCGTGCCGCCATCTGGTCGGTCGTGTCATTCTTTTTTTGCTGACTACGATGGCTTTGTCTGCTGTTCTACTTGCGAGCACTGCCAACGCCGCACCGCCGGCAACGACCGACCCGGTCGTTGGGACCTGGAACGTGACGTACGGGGCACCGGCAACGGTCACGATGACTCTCGCCGGCCGTCTATACACTGAGACAGCGAAGAGCCCGGTGCGGGTCACCGGTGGTTCCTGCGATCTGCCGGCTGGCACGGTCATCGCGACGTTCACGCAAACCGGCGCGGGTACGTATTCCGGACAGCACGGCATGTGGTGGACGAATAACTGCGCGTTTGCCCATTGGGCTGACTTCGCCGTAAATCTGAGCAGCGACGGAAACACGTTGACCGGAAACCTTGCGCACGGTTCCGAGATCCTGACCTTCACCAAGGTCCAGAACAGCACGTAGCCTGTCGCCGCCGCGGCGTACCATCAGCTCATGGGAGAGCTGCTCCTGTGGCTGATAGTCGGCACGTTTTTGCTGCTTTTAGTCAAGGCGCTATGGCCGTTCGTGCTCGTGATGGGGGCGGTGTACTTGCTGGCCGTACTGTTCAAGAGGGCGCGGCGGAATGCGCGCGCCAGGCTGGACGCTCAGCAGGCGGAAAACGCGCGTTTGATCGCTAACGCTGATAGGGAGCACGCTTTGGTGATGGCGGGAGACGAAGCCGGTGTCTACGGTCAATATCCGCCCGCTCTGCGGTCAATAGTCTGGCGGCATTGACTATTCGCCTAGGCGATACCGGCGCTACTGGCCGCGGCATCCCATGTCAACAATCGAACTTTCGCCGCTGATGGCGTTTCCAGCAAATGTGTTTTGACGGGCTCAGTCCTCGATCACCTGCGTGCCGCCGGCCAGTTCGTCATGCCTGCCCTGTTTGGTGGGGCTGTTGTTGATAGTGACGGCGATGAAGATGCTGGCAGCAACCATGAGCGCCACACCGAGGAAGGGGATGGCCATCAATAGCAAGAACGAATTCCGAATCACTGACTGTTTGAGGTTCGGTTTGCGGGCTCCGCCCGGGCCTTGCACGCGGAAACCGACCAGCTTTTTGCCCGGCGTCCGACCCCGCAGCGTTTCGAAGAACACGAAGTAGCCGAAGATCATGACGCCCGAACCCACGCTTCCAAGGACCAAGTGATTTGTGGCGCCTTCAGTATTCTCTGCCCCTTCCACACCCAACATGACGAGGTAGAAAAAGTCCATCGCGATGACCACAATCCCGGCCAAGATCACGTCGATCGACCGGGCTATTGCGCGTTGTACGAGTCCAGCGGGCGGCCGGGCCCGAATTTGTGGTTGAGATCTCGGAGGGGCGAGCCCACCGAACTCCGACCCCCCGAGGGCTGGCGGCGGAACAGGCGGAGCGCCCTGGGGCTGCTGAAAGTATTGTCTGTTCGGGTCGAACTCACCCGATGTCATTCCCATTGTCTCCTAACTTCCGGTGTCGGGGCTGATTTAACGTCTCGCGACGGTGCCTCGCGGGCCGGCTCAGTCCTGGCGAGTCCGGCAACGGCGGCCTCCGCCTTTTCAGCGAGGATATTTTTCTGTGCATCGACACGAGCCGCCATTAGCTCCTCTTGCTTTCCGGCGGGTTCGGTTTTGATCCGCTCCCGGAAGGCCACGTTGGTCTTCTCCATCTCTGCGGCCAGCGATTCGATCTCCTTGGCTTCGCCTTCCGCCTGGTGGCGGACATCGGCGGGCGTTCGATCGGAGCGCTCATCGAGTTGAGCGATGGCCAAGTCGCCGCTCTCTCTGATCTTTTCCGCAAGCTGCCGGCCGGCCTCGGAAATCCGCTCGGTAGGATCCTCCCCCGGCCGAATCTCCGTTGCCAAGCGTGTTTCGAAGGCCTTGGTTGCGATGTCCTCCTCGATGCCCTCACGCTGCTCCTCGCGCTTCTTAAGCGCCTCCCCAGGCGCCTCAAGGGCCTCCCCGATTTCTTTGAAAGCATCTGCAAGTTCTTGGTTTTCTGCTGTCCTATCTTCTTTCAGGACCTCGCCCTTTGTCACTTGCTGGATCTCGTCCAGCCGCTGGGCTTCTAGCGCCAGCTCGTTTGTTTCTTGTATATACAAGAATGCCGGGTTGTCAGTGCCCATGTACTGCTGACTCTGCTGCAATGGGTTGTAGCCAAGGCGCAGATCGGTTTCCAACATATGGGCCTCGATATCTAGGTAACCGGTCATGAGAATTGATGCGAAATTGATGAGGTCCATCACACCTATCGTGGGTTTGCTCATCGCACGGTTGCCTCAAGCTGGATGACTTCGTTTCTGACCAGCATCGGGAGTCGGGCGGTTAGCGCCTCGATGCACGGCGCGCCATCACGAGGGCGGGAGGCATCCACTGCCTCGCACACGATTGAGATGGGCCTAAGGCGGTCGCACAGTATCAGGATCCGGAAAAGGCATGCGTCAACGTGCAATCGAGCGTTGTTGCGGCCAAGCACGAGGAACATCGGGCTAACCTCGGTGCCATTACCCACGCATTCGCCGAGTAGGCGGAGAGATAGCCGCCCGACGCGCTGCTCTATCTCTGGTCCTTCTTCGAGGAGTAGTTCGGCATCTGCCAGGGCCTGTATGCCCTCTGCGGCATTTGTGATGCCATGAGCAGTTGCCCAGGAAATCAATTCACCAGCCTGGGGAGCCGCTGCTGCGGTACGCCACAGGCGATAGAGACTAAGGTCGAGGTGAATCAGCTTGTCGCCGGAGCGAATGATCCCTGAGCCATCAGGAATTCCGTCGAGGCCCGAATTAACGCCTCCTGGAATGCCTACCGGTAGTAGCCAACCCACGCTCGGCGTCCTTCGGTGGTCCGGCTATGGCAACGGTCGTGCATGAGTGCCCGTCCTGCAGGCCGGCTGGCGCCGCTGCTTTAGTCTGTGGATCACGACGCCACAATCACAGGATGGCCATCAATATAAAGAAAGCGACAATCGCGAGAGACACGACCGTTACCACCCCTATGGGGGTCTGAAGAAAAGGCTTTTGTCCTTGGAACTCAGGCGGAGAGCCTTTGGGTTGCTCAAAGTACTGTCTGTTCGGATCGAACTCGCCCATCGTCATTGTGGTTGTCTCCAAATCTCCTGTGTTCGTTCTGGTTTAAGGTCCAACGACGGGGCCTCGAGCGCCAGCTCGGTCCTCATGATGTCGGTCACGCTGGCTATCGCATCTATCGCATCCTGAGCGAGCATCTCCAGCTGTTTGCCGACACGTTCTGCTATCAGCTTCTTGTCCTGAGTCCGTTTCTCGGCGAAGTCTTGGCTCGTCTCCTGCATCTGGGCCGCCCGTGATTCGATCTTTTCGGCACCTTCCGCCGCCTTCTGTCGCGCGTCGTCCGATCGATCGGAATAGTCGTCGCGGACGATGGCATCGATTAGGTCGGGAATTTGCTTCACCTGGTCCGAAAGCGCTTGGCCGACATCGCGGAGTGTATCGATAACGCTTATACCCGTCTTTTCGGCAATGCCGAGAACCGAATTCGCGAACCTGGCTAATTCGTTTCCGTCCATCGGCCCACGGAGCGTCCGGCTGACGAGGTCGAAGACCGCGGCCGCGCCAATAACCGCCCCGCCGATGGGATCCTCGACGGGCGTTGCGTGCCAGGATAATTCCTGGCGATCCGCATACCCCACCATCGTGACGCCGACGTCCCCTACCTTATTCACAGCTTCCAAGAGACTGGACAATTCTTCGTTCTTCGTGAAGTCGGATCCGGCCGTCTCAGGCGCGCCCGGTTTCGTCCGAGCGTCATTGATCACCTTGTCCAACACGGCAATCTCCGCGCTCAGTGTTGCACGCGCGGCACGTGCTAATGCTTCGGCATGTTGGGGCCCAGGATTTCCTGGCAACGGATTACGAGGCATTGAAGTAAGGCGGTCGGCGAGCTCGCCGCGCAGGGTTTCCAACTCGGTAAGGTCGACGCCTCGCTCCACTGCAGCGCTCCTATGTCATCGCCATGCGCCGAGCGAATTCGGGGTTCTGGAACGCAAAGTCCTTTGAAACACGCGCTGGCCGAGACCCGGTCGCGAGGACAATCTGCGCGTCTCGGAACCCCGGCCCTGCCAAATCGTGTGGTTCGACAAGTCGGCGGCGTGAATTGTCCTGCAGCGACTCGACATAACCGAGCTCATCGGAGATCCGTTCCGCCAGCCCGTCAGCTCCGCTCGGGTTCATGTAGATGCGCACCGCACACGACCCAAGCATGCCCTCGGCATTCTCGTAGGCGGTCTTCAGTTGACCCACGCTCTGGGCGAACATCCACAGACGAAGCCCGTACTTTCGGCCGATGTTGAGCGCCTCGTCCACCGGAGGCATCGTCCGGAGCCGGGGCAGCTCGTCGAGCATGAACAGAATCGGTGGCGAGCCGCGAGGAGGCACCGGACCGCCGGTGAGCGTGCGGATGTGTTGGCCGATGAACACCCGCAGCAGCGAAAGGTACGCCTCCACCTCGTTGGGCCGCATGTAGATGTAGACGGTCGGATTTGACCCGTCCCGAAGATCGAGTGGATTCCAATCCGAGCGCGCCGTCGCTCGCGAAACCCGTTCCCCGGTCCACGCTGTAAGGCTTGAACGTGCAGTCTGCAGCACACTGCTGAGCGTCTTTTCATTCATCGACGACAGGGCGTTGGCGTGCTGGGTCATCACGTGCATATCGGTAGCGGTCCGGAGCCCGTCGATCATCCGGTCCCAGGGCTCCCCACCGAACAGCACATCGAGCACGTCGTGCATGGGTCGTTGGTCGGGCTCGCTCAAGTAGCAGGCGTTGGCAATCGCTGCGGTGAGCACCGTGCGTGCCTCGTTCTCCCAGAACGGGTCAGAAGCATTCAGAGACGGCACAACCATCATCTCAGCGAGAAGGCGGGAGTCCTCCCAGAGATAGTCACGATCGCTGCGAACGAAGGTGAGTGGGTTGTACTTGTGGCTGTCCTCGGGCTCCAAGGGGCTGAACTTGAACACCGGACCAACATTTGCGGCTCTCCACCCTGCGGTGTGCTCATAGATGTCACCGGAGATGTCTAGTACGACGGCCGGGCCCGGCCACGACAGCAGGTTGGGGTAGACGTTGCAGGCGGTTTTACCCGATCCTGGCGGCGCGATCGTGACTACTGATCCCTCACCCGAGTAGGTAAGCGGGGTTCCGTCCTTCAGCGTCCCAATGTGCACGGCGTAGTCGCTTTGCGGGACGAAGGGAGATTTCGCGATATCAGAACCCCGGATCCAGTTCACATCCCCCGACGGCGACGTCTGGCTGGCAAACGGCTCCAACTGCTCACGGAGTGTGGGATGCAGATCAGAGCGCTGCAGGATCTGCCTAAGCTGCTGCTGCAGCTGGTTGGCTATCTGGTTGACCGTCATCTGATTTTGCTGTACGGCCCATGGGACCGCTGACTGCCCACCGGACCACGCATCGCCCTGCACGATATATGATGAGTTTTCCTCGGTGCCTTTCCCGTCGCCCCAGATGAGTGCGGTCCGGCATTTTCGGTAAAAATACTCCCTACCCTCATAAACGCTGTTCAGGATCTCAGCCAGCTTGAGATACGTGCGCTCTCGGAAGTCCATCGACGCCAAGCTGCGGCTCACCATAAAATACACATAACCGGTGTGGTGGACGTCCTTCACGAGTGGGCCGATCTGCGCATGGATCGTAGTTTTCCAGGACGCGTCCACCACCAAACTGGACCACATCGTCGCCGATCGCTCTGCGAACAGCTCTTCGATCCGCTCCACCCGACTGTTATGGTCGGGACCGAGCCAGGCAATCCAGTTCGCCGCGTCCGCGTCAGCCCTCTGCCGGGCTAGCGCGAAACCCCGCCGGTTTGAGGCTTCGTTTTCGACTCGCACCATAGTCCGCTCCCGCAGGTTGGCGTTTCGGGGCTGATCGCCGGCACGAGTTAGCCGACCCCGTCAACGACGCGAACAGTGTACTGATAAACCAGCTTCGGGATCAGCGTTTTTGGGATTTTGTTTGGGAATTTGCGAGCGGAGACTTTCTCATGGATAGGGCGCGCGAGGATCTCGAATCGCTGAGCGACGTAGCTACGACACGCCCGAAAGCTACAGCGCAAATGCACAAAGCCACAGCGCGCATGCACCGAATGCGGTGACTAGTCTCAAGCCGGGACGTTCAGATGGACCGATCGGTATCCTGCCCGCCAGCTGAGGCCATGGGCCATCACACTGCTCGGACTATGGGGCACGGAGCGCCGTGGATTCGCTCAGTCAGCCGGATGACTTTTGGCCGGGTACGCCGACACCACCAACCGAGTGGCGACTAACGGCTTGGCTGAGCTCCGACCATAGGTTTCGGGACAAATTGAATGAAGCGAAGCCCAGAGCTACTTCTAGCGCCTGACGGCTAGTGGCCCGGAAATTCCGGTGAACCCCCAGGCGGGCCAACGATCTCGCCGGCGTCTTTGCGTTTCGCATGCGTGTAGGAGCTGGCACGTGTGGTCGTTCAGCGAAACGCAATGGAATGCGTTGGTGCACTACGCCTTTTAGGCGCCGAATCGTCACAGTGACGTATCGATTATGTGCCTGCGCAACCGGCTAACGTGGGCCACCTCATCGAAGATCTTGGGCAGCTCACCATCCGAGGCTGGGCGGACCACCACTCGGCTGGTACAGATAGCTGCCGTCGATATCTATTTGGGTTGCTTGCGCGGTGGTGGGCGCGTTGGGTCCCGGCGGCACTGGTTGGGCGTGTGGTGTGTCTCTGGCGCCGGTGGTTCCGGCAGGCCTGCAGATAGCTTCGTACCCACACCGATTAAGTCTTTGCGTATCACAAATTGCCAGAAATGGTGCAACTAACTCTCCAAACGTATCGCATCCCCGTTACGGTCACAGTCCCTTTCGACGTGCTGTGCGGCACCGAAGGCTGTTTTGGACAGTAGATTACAGGCATTCACATCTTTCTTGTCGAAAACAAAGCCAGCTAGGCCTTTGCGGTTACGCTGACGCAGCTCCTATCGCACGGGTTTGCCGCGCAGCACGTGGCTGGCCAACCCACCGGCGGGTCAACACCGCCCGTTCTGATGTCGCGCGGCGCCGCGGATTCGACTGATCGGTCAACACCAACTCGCACTTGTCGCACACGCCCTGTTACCAGTTAGTAAATGAAAGATCCTGGCATGAAAACGTTTTCGCATCGCTTTGCCTGTCCTGCGGAATGTCTAATGTGGGCGGACGCCCGTAACAATGCGACAGCAGGGCGCAATGTCGTCAGCTCACCTGGAACGCGTTCTCAGTACCGGGCAGGCTTCGCGCGGTGAACGACATCCGCTGGCCCTCGAACTGGCCAAATCTGAACTTCATGCTGTCGATACGGTAGGCACCGGTCGCTATGGAATCGTTGAGACGAACCGATTCGCCGACGCCGAACGGTTCGTCGCCATCGTAATCGAAGCTCACCTGCGGTCCGTCCAGCTCAAGCTCGATGGGCTCGATCACCGGAATGTCACCGCGAACAACTAGCTGCCCGTGAACGTTAACCAACGCACGGTCGATCAGATCGTCGATGACGTCGAAGGCGTCGGCCATCTCTTTCGGTCGACCTTCTAGATCAGCAATGACCTCAGCGACACGTTCCTGGCGATAGGCGTTGCGCCGTTCGTTGCGCGCATCTTCGTACTCGTTGACCAGACGGGGGTTCAACAGCACCCCGACGCGATGCCGAGCGGCGTCCAGGACTTCTCGATCCTGGTCGGTCAACGCTGCGGCGAGATCGGCATAGCGTTGCCACTCGGCCGAGTCGATCAACGCCGCCACCAAATTCTGTGCACTGCTGTGGACTTCGTGTTCAGCGAGACGGAGCAGGTCTGCGACGGAAGGTGGGGTCGGTTCTGCCTGCAGGCTCGCCTGCAAAACTGGTTGGGCCCAGGGCACCCGCAGCGAGAACTCGCGCGATCGGCGATAGCCGCGCGGAGAGAATTGCGGCACGGGGATAGCGGGGTACAGCGGAAGCCGGCTACGCACCCACCCCACGGTCGACTCCACCGCGTGCCCGAGCGGCGCGATCTGCTGCAGGTAGCCGCGCACCTCGTCAGTGAGCTGAACCGAAGGCGTTTGCTGGGCCAGCTGCTCCCACGTGCTTGTCCACAATGGCGTTTCAGTCAGCACGCCCACGCCGCCCTGCAGATGCCTCAGTGCCTCGGTGACGACGTCCTCGCTGTTATTACGGGCGGGATGGCGCGCCAGGAACGTGTCGACCACTGGGCTGGCCGACCACGTTACGGCTAGCGCCTGCACCGCAGGCCAGATGTCGTCAGTCGCCATCGCTCACCCGTTGCCTATCAACACTTTTGGTCAGCAGTGCACCATCGATCATAGCCAGGTTCTGCCCACCATCGCATTGATGATCTGCCGCAGGTCTTGCGATGCGCTCTGCGCTGCGCCGGTGGTCACGAACGAGTCCACGCTGCCACGACCGGTCCACGCCGCGGGGTCGGACAATTCACCGACGAGGACTTCCTCGCCGGTCGTGAGTTCTGCGCGTTCACGAAACCACACGCCGCGGTCTCGTTCCTCGTCAACGTGGTGTTGGGAGATTGCGAACTGGATCCGCTGCGTCGCTGCCTCGGTCAATGCATCGGCATCAGGACCTGCGAGTTCCATCAGCGCGGACAATTCGCTGCGATGGTGCAGCAGTGCCTGGGAATGCGCCGCAAGCAGCGCGCACGACTCCTCCACGGTGCGCGGCACCGCCACCCCTGAGAGCGCGGGCGGTGTGAGATGTTGGTCGAGCCACCGGTGCCAGATGCGGATCGCGACCGTCAGTGGTCCTTGACCCTCGCCGAGTCGGAACGTCCAGCCCGACTCCATGACGGCTTTCTCGGGCGCTGCAGCGCCCAGCCACCCTTCGATGCCGGCGCCGACCGTCACCAGCACCCGTCCGTCGGCGTCCTCCCAATAGGCGACGGTCGGCAAGCACGACACCTTATCGTCGTCAGCAGGAGCGGCCCGGGCTTCGGCGGTGGGCAACAGTTGATCAAGGTGTCGCTTGGTCTCGTCGAGCCAGCTCGCCTCAGGCGAGCGCCGCTCGTAGGGAACGACATTGACCGCGGTGAACGGTAGGTCACGGGTGAGCAGGTGGGCCAGTCGAACGCTCACCCCGGACAACTGGGCCAGAAAGCGCGCGCGTGCTCGATCATGTTCGCCGAAACGGGCCGGCAGGTCCGCCAGCGACCTGCTCAGCGCCACGCCTGCGAGGAAATCGGCAAAAGAATCGTGGAACGGACGAACCGTATCGAATGGTGCCGAACGGACGAGTCCTGTCTCGGAACCGAATTCGCGCAGACGCCGCACTGTCACGCAGTGGCCCGCGTCGCTGAGTTGTTCCGCGGCCTCCTCCAGTAGCGCAACCCAGTCGAGGGTGTCACAGTAGCGCTTCTGCGCGTCGAGGAGCTTGGCGTAGGCCATGCCGAGGCCGACCACGAGGACGCTGGCATCGGGATAGCCGCACTGTTCGGCAAGGTCCGAAATCACCGTCTGGAAGATCGTGGCCGGGCTGGACAGATTGCTTTGCAGTGCAATCGCCTTGGCTCCCAGCAGCAGCATCAGCGGATTGGTCGCCACATCCTGCATGGCATGACCGACCTGACGGACAAGCCACCGCGCAAGACCGGTCTCAAGCTGATAAAAGCTCTCGACGATTTGACACTGCTCATCTTCAGACATTGGACACACCACGAGGTCGGTCGCCGCAACGGAGCGGGTCAGCATGGCGCGCATCGCGGTGACTCCACGCCCGACGAGCACCAGTTCGGCACGCTGGGTCGCCGTCAGAAACTGCTTGAGCTCTTTCTCAAGCGTCTCGCGCGTCTCGACCGGGATCTCGGTAACTCCGTCGATGGCGATGGCAACCTCGGGGTCTGCGAGGGCGGCGGTTCCGACCGCGGGATGGGCACCGATGTAGGTGTGCCGATTGAGCCCAGCTGCGATCAGCGCTTCAAGGCGGCCGGCGATGTAATCCTCGGCATTGGCCGTGATCACCACGACACCGTGCTCGGCGGCACGGCGTTGCATGTCCAGAACGACCGTGGACTTGCCGCTACCGGACGCCCCGGCCAGCAGCCGCACCGCACCAGGTTCTGCCCAATGCTCCAGAAGCTGTGGTGTGGCCGCCGATCCGGTACCGATCGCCACGTCCGGACGGCAGGCCAGCTGAACCGAGTGTGCGTCGGTGCGGGCGAGGACTGAAGCGCAGAAATCCCTCTTGAGGGCGTCGTCCCACTGTTTGGTCGGAATCCGGTCCTGCGGTGTTGCCAGTAACTGCAGAACTTCGTCGCGGGTGATGATGCGGGCGTTCTCGTCGAGTAGGCCGCTGCGTTCGGTGATCATGTTGACCAGCTCGAGCACAACCCAGCGGCCGCGCTCCTCGGCTTCAGCTTCGCTGGTCACGTTGAGCAGTAGTGCCCGTGCGCGGATTTGTGCACCGCTGATGAGGTCGGCGTAGGCCAGCTCTTCGGCTCGAATAGACGCTCGGGTCAGCGAATCGTCGCTGACGGCGATATCTCCCGTCTTGCCCGCGATGAGCTGGCGGACATCGTGCAGGTCGCCGGAGGACGCCTTCTCCAGCGCATCGCGCACTTTCAGGCCCGTCCGGCCGAGGCGCCCATCGGTGACGAATTCGTAGGTGGCCATGGGGTGGTCGGCGGCCAGACCCGACCACCGAGCCAGTTCGTCGATGAGTTCTTGCTGCCCCCAGGTGTTACCTTGGTTACGCCGCTTGAACTGAAAGCCCTTGACGAGTTTTCCATCTAGTGAACGGATTTCGACATCGACGATGTCATTTTCGGCTTCGACCCGGATGGCGTACAGGCTGGGGTCCGCGGCGAGGGCAAGTGCCTGCTGCACAGCTTGAGCGTGTTGATAAGCAAACCCAGCCGACGCGTCCACGCCACCCATACGGTTCTGCCCTCTTCCTCGGATATCGCCTTGGCCACCCCTCTGATCCTATTGCCGACATCGTGTCGACAACCGTGCCCGCACGTGCAGGTCGTTACACCCGAGTTGCTCGACGCGATCCCGCACTTCGCCACGACGGTCACGCTCCCGCCGCGAGCAACTTAGCCCCTTATCGGCGCAGGGCATTCCTGGATCTGAGGTCCAGCGATCAACCACTTGGCGGGACGAACGTTGGCTGGCCGAATTCGGCTGGCAAATCGATGGTGAGGTCAACGCCGTCAAAAACGATATCATGATAGCATCGCTTATGGCCCAGATTCTTATCCGCCAACTTGAGGACGACACCAAGGCCAAGCTGCAGCGACTAGCACGTCAACATGGGCGCAGCACCGAGGAAGAAGCACGCGAGATCTTACGCAACGCAGTCCGCAACGTCGATAATCCGCCCGGGCGGCTCGGGTCCCGTATAGCGTCGCGCTTCAAAGGCGTGGGCCTGACCGAGGACATACCCGAACTGCGGGGACAGCCCGTCCAGCCGGCGCAGTTCGGCGGACCATGATCCTGCTCGACACCAATGTGCTCTCCGCGCTGATGCAAGAGACACCCGATCCGGCTGTCGTGGAATGGCTCGATCATCAGCCCGCCGAATCAATCTGGACGACATCGGTAACAGTATTCGAGATACGCACTGGCATTGACCTTTTGAGACCCAGCCGCCGACGCAAGCGACTCGACGAGATCTTTTCGCAACTCCTAGATGAGGACCTCGATGGTCGTGTGCAGTCCTTCGATCTGACGGCTGCGCTTGCTGCCGGAACCATCGCCGCCGCCCGACAACGCGTTGGGCGTGCGGTGGAAATTCGTGATGTGCAGATCGCCGGCATCGCCGCGTCCCGGCACGCAACGGTGGCTACCCGCAATACCCGCCACTTCGACGGAACGGGCGTCGACCTGGTCAACCCTTGGGACTGACGTGAGCGCCACACTGCAGATTGGTTCGGTGTTTGCGGGGTATCGGGTGGAGCGGGTGTTGGGTTCTGGGGGGATGGGGACGGTGTATTTGGCGCGGGATCCCGATTTGCCGCGCAGTGATGCGGTCAAGGTGCTTTCGGGAGAGCTCTCGCGTGATCCGGCGTTTCGGGCTCGGTTTGTGCGGGAGGCCGATGTGGCGGCGGGGTTGGATCATCCCAATATCGTGGCGATTCGCCGGCGCGGGGAGTTCGAGGGCCAGTTGTGGATTGCGATGCAGTTCATCGATGGCCCTGATGCGGAATCGGTGTTGCGGGCGGGTGCGATGAGCCCGGCGCGGGCGGTGCACATCGTTACCGAGGTGGCCAAGGCGCTCGACTATGCCCACGCGCGCAATGTGGTGCACCGCGATGTCAAGCCGGCGAACTTTCTGTTGTCGCAGACGGCGGGCGCCGAGGAGCGGGTGATGTTGGCCGACTTCGGTATTGCGCGTGCTCTCGATGATGCGGCCGGGTTGACCGGGTCTGGGGTGGTGTTGGCCACGGTGGCCTATGCCGCGCCCGAGGTGTTGGCCGGCGCCGCGTTTGATGGGTGCGCGGATTTGTATTCGTTGGGGTGCACGCTTTTTCGGATGCTCACCGGCAAGCCACCCTTTTCGGCGGCGGGCGGGCCCGCGGCGGTGATGATGGCCCATCTGCAGGCGCCGGCGCCCAAAGTCACCGATCACATGCCCACGCTGCCGGGCGGGCTGGATCAGGTGATCGCTACCGCGATGGCCAAAGATCCCGCCCGCCGGTTCGCCTCGGCGCGCCAGCTGGCGGCCGCGGCCGCCGCGGCGCTGGCCCAGCGCAACGCGGGCATGACCGCACCGTGGCAACCGATCCCGTCCGCTGAGGTCATCTCCTACCCGCACAGCCCCGCCGGGGGGCCCTCCCCTTGGTGGCAGCGCAGCGGGCCGCGCACCCAGCTGCCGCCGCCCGGGCCACCGCTACACGCCGGTGCTCCCCCACCCCTGATCGGGCCGCCGCCACGACCCAGGCCGCGGCGGCGCTGGGCCATCGCGCTCATCGCCACCGCCGCCGTGCTGGCCGCGATCACCACCACCACCCTCACCCTGGCCACCCGCCACAGCAACGACACCACCACCACAACCACCACCACACCACCCCCCACCACCACACCCACCGTGGCGTCGCCCGCGCCCGCCTACCAGTCCGCCTTGGCCGGGCTCCTGCTATCGACCGACGAAATTGGTGCCATCATGGGCAGCCCGACCATGGTCGTCGCGTATACCGGTGACCAGCAGCTCGACGACTCCAACGCCTTTGGCGGTAACCAAATGTGCGCGGGCGCATGGACACCCGCACAGCAGATCGCCTATTCGGCCGCCGGACGCCAACCCTTGGCCGTGCAATCCGTCCACGCTCCTGGAAAGGACGGATACCAACTCGGCGTCGTGCAGGCGGTGACAGCGCTCGTCAACCCCGACGAGGCCCGCAAGTTCTTCGACTCCCAGGCGCGCCTATGGGATCAATGCTCCAACGAATCCTTCACGCTCACCGCGCTCTATGACCCCAACATGTCCTGGAAGCTCGGGCAGGCAACCAACAACGGCGGTACGCTGACCCTCCCGATGACCTACACCCACGACGGCCCCAAGTCATGTCAGCACGCCCTGACCATCCGCGCCAACATCGTCATCGACGTCAGCGCATGCGGCCCCGCCATCACCGACCAAGGCGCGGCCATCGCCGCCAAAATCGCCGCGAAAATCGGCCAGCCATGACCCAGCCCGTCGTCAAACCACCGCGCCGCCGCGCCGGCGCCGCGGCATCGCTCGCCGCTGTCGTCTCGGTATCGAGCGGGTGCACCACCATCACCGCCGGCAGTCCTCAGCGCGACCCCGCTCCTCCCCCACCGCTACCCGTCAGCGCCCTCGAGCAGCTGATGCCCTCCACCAGCCAGCTTGCCGACATCATGGAAGCCCCACAGTTCGCCGTGGCCGGCACCTCCCACGAAATGGAGCCGGTCGCCGATGACCTGCTGTCCGACAAAAGTTGCTACGGGGCCGTGTTCGGCGCCCTCGAGCCGGGCTACCGCGACAGCGGCTACACCGGCATCTACGAACAGCGCGCATCAGACCCGGGCGACATCAACCGACGCACCTCCGTCGCGGTAGTCGCATTCCCCGGCGCCCCGCAAGCCACACAGCATTTCCAACAGGAAAAGACAGGATGGCAAGCCTGCGCCGGCAAAACCGTGACCGTCAAAGTCACTGGCCAAACGGTGAACTGGACGCTGCGGCCCCCCGAGGAAGTCAACGGTGTGGCAGTGGAGCTACGCCTCGCCGAAGGCCAACGAGGATACGGATGCTCGCACGCCCTGACCGCGGCCAACAACATCATCATCGACGTAGTCGCCTGCAGCGACGACTCCACCCGTCTCAACGAGCACGCCGCCGCCATCGTGAACGCCGTCCGACCGAAAATCCCACTATGAGCGCCACACTGCAGATTGGTTCGGTGTTTGCGGGGTATCGGGTGGAGCGGGTGTTGGGTTCTGGGGGGATGGGGACGGTGTATTTGGCGCGGGATCCCGATTTGCCGC
>NZ_JBNMQT010000036.1:0-25321 GCF_050205645.1 Mycobacterium heidelbergense | reverse complement strand
CGGCACCTCGACCACCGGCTGTCCGTGTTCGACGAATTCGCGGGCCAACAGTTCCCGGGTGCGCGGTGTGCGGATCCCTGGGCGCGGGACCGGGCGGGCGTGCAGCGGGGGTGCTGGGCTGGCCGGGCTGCAGACGGTTGCGCAGGAATTCGTCGCGCTCGTTCATGGGCTCCTCGGGTGCGGCCGTCCCATCGCCGACCGCCGGGCTTGGGCTACTACCGGACCAGTACCAGTCCAGTATCGCCTCCGGTGCCGGCTTAGATTCCTATTAATATCGTGCAAACTTAGCGCAGCGTCGGCGCGGTCGGCAGCGGCGTCCTCGGCCACCAGCCCAGCGGACCATCGGGCAAACGCGGCAACATTGCTGCCACGTCTTATCGCCAGCGGTGGCGAAGCCGCGGCCGTGGTTCGTGTAGGGCGCGAAAGCGCAAGCGAGCGGCTGGGCGGGGTCGCAGCAAACCGGCGTCGGCGCCCGGGGGCGGCGGGACGGCCCGTCGCGGCGACACCGCGGTGGCCCGACGACCGGCGCCAAAACAGCATGTCGAGACCGTGTCGAGAGTCTCCTGCAGCGAATTTACGGTGGCGCTACCTCGCAGGTTAGACTTGGGGAAGTTGGCATGTCAGGCGGTTTTTGTCATATCGTTTTACGACTTGTCGAGACCGGGTACTCGCCACCGTTCAGCGCAGCACGGACGATTCCCTGACCGGAACATATCCGCCTGGGGACAGCCTATCGACAAGACCGAAGGGGTTCAGCCCGCAACCTCCGGGTGCGGCCCCGCCGGAGCCGCAGACAACGGCCGTGCAGGAAGTTCTGGTGAAGGGTCAGGTGCGTATGACGCCCAAGCGCGCAGGGTTGTATAACCCCGCGTTCGAGCACGATTCGTGCGGGGTTGCCATGGTCGTCGACATGCACGGCCGACGCAGTCGCGACATCGTCGACAAGGCGATCACCGCGCTGCTCAACCTTGAACACCGCGGGGCCCAGGGCGCCGAGCCGCGCAGCGGTGACGGTGCGGGCATCCTCATCCAGGTCCCGGACGCGTTCCTGCGCGAGGTTGTGGACTTCGAGCTGCCGCCCCCCGGCAGCTACGCGACCGGCATCGCGTTTTTGCCGCAGTCGTCGAGGGACGCCGCAGCCGCCTGCGCCGCGGTGGAGAAGATCGCCGAAGCCGAGGGACTGCAGGTGCTGGGCTGGCGAAACGTGCCGACCGACGACTCGTCGCTGGGCGCGCTGTCCCGCGACGCGATGCCGACGTTCCGGCAGGTGTTCATGGCCGGAGCCTCCGACATGGCCCTGGAGCGCCGCGCCTACGTGGTCCGCAAGCGCGCCGAGCACGAGCTCGGCACCAAGGGCCCCGGCCAGGACGGGCCGGGCCGCGAAACGGTGTACTTCCCCAGCCTGTCGGGCCAGACGCTGGTCTACAAGGGAATGCTTACCACGCCGCAGCTCAAGGCGTTTTACCTTGACCTGCAAGATGATCGGCTGACCAGCGCGCTGGGCATCGTGCACTCCCGGTTCTCGACGAACACGTTTCCGTCGTGGCCGCTGGCCCATCCGTTCCGCCGCATCGCCCACAACGGCGAGATCAACACCGTCACCGGCAACGAGAACTGGATGCGCGCCCGTGAGGCGTTGATGAAGACCGACATCTTCGGGTCGGAAGACGACCTGGAGAAGTTGTTCCCGATCTGCACGCCGGGCGCATCCGACACCGCTCGCTTCGACGAGGCTCTCGAGCTGTTGCACCTGGGCGGCCGCAGCCTGGCCCACGCGGTGCTGATGATGATCCCCGAGGCCTGGGAGCGCAACGAAGCGATGGACCCCGCACGGCGGGCGTTCTACCAGTACCACGCGTCACTGATGGAGCCGTGGGACGGCCCGGCGTCGATGACCTTCACCGACGGCACCGTCGTCGGTGCCGTGCTCGACCGCAACGGCTTGCGCCCGTCGCGGATCTGGGTCACAGACGACGGCCTGGTGGTCATGGCTTCCGAGGCCGGGGTGCTCGACCTGGACCCCTCGACGGTGGTCCGCCGGATGCGGCTGCAGCCGGGCCGGATGTTCCTGGTCGACACCACGCAGGGCCGCATCGTCTCCGACGAGGAGATCAAGGCCGAGCTGGCCGCCGAGCACCCCTACCAAGAGTGGCTCGACAAGGGACTGGTTCCGATCGACAAGTTGCCGGCCGGCAAATACGTGCGGATGCCCCACGAGCGACTTGTCCGGCGGCAGCAGACTTTTGGCTACACCTACGAGGAACTCAACCTGTTGGTGGCGCCGATGGTCCGTACCGGCGCCGAGCCGATCGGATCGATGGGAACCGATACTCCAGTCGCCGTGCTGTCGCAGCGTCCCCGGATGCTCTACGACTACTTCCATCAGCTCTTCGCTCAGGTGACCAACCCGCCGCTGGACGCCATCCGCGAAGAGGTGGTGACCAGCCTGCAAGGCACCACCGGCGGTGAGCGCGACCTGCTCACGCCGACCGAACACTCCTGTCACCAGATCTCGCTGTCACAGCCGATTCTGCGGAATTTCGAACTGGCCAAGCTGGTCAACCTCGACCCCGAGGACAAGGTCAACGGTCGCCCACACGGCATGCGCTCCAAGGTGATTCGCTGTCGGTACCCCGTCGCCGAGGGCGGCGCAGGGCTGGCGGCCGCGCTCGATGACGTGCGGGCCCAGGCATCGGCGGCGATCGCCGATGGTGCGCGGGTCATCATCTTGTCCGACCGTGAGTCCGACGAGCAGCTGGCTCCCATCCCGTCGCTGCTCGCGGTGTCGGCGGTGCACCACCACCTGGTGCGCGACCGCACCCGCACCCACGTGGGCCTGGTGGTCGAATCCGGTGACGCCCGCGAGGTCCACCACATGGCGATGCTGATCGCGTTCGGCGCCGCCGCGGTCAACCCGTATCTGGCGTTCGAGTCGATCGAAGACATGATCGATCGCGGCGCGATCGACGGTTCCGGAAACGGCTCCTCAAATGGGCTGGACCGCCACACCGCGCTGAACAACTACGTCAAGGCCGCCGGCAAGGGTGTGCTGAAAGTGATGTCCAAGATGGGCATTTCGACGCTGGCGTCCTACACCGGCGCGCAACTGTTCCAGGCGGTGGGCATCTCCGAGGACGTGCTCGACGAATACTTCACTGGGCTGAGCTGCCCGACCGGCGGCATCACCCTCGACGACATCGCCGCCGACGTCGCCACCCGGCACCGGCTGGCGTACCTGGATCGGCCCGACGAGCGCGCCCACCGCGAGCTCGAGGTCGGCGGGGAGTACCAGTGGCGCCGTGAGGGCGAGTACCACCTGTTCAACCCGGAGACCGTTTTCAAGCTGCAGCACGCGACCCGCACCGGCCAGTACAAGATATTCAAGGACTACACGCGTCTGGTCGACGACCAGAGCGAGCGGATGGCGTCGCTGCGCGGGCTGCTCAAGTTCCGCGCGGGTGTGCGCCCGCCGGTTCCGCTCGACGAGGTCGAGCCCGCCAGCGAAATCGTGAAGCGCTTCGCGACGGGGGCGATGAGCTACGGATCGATCTCCGCCGAAGCGCACGAGACACTCGCCATCGCGATGAACCGCCTGGGCGGGCGATCCAACAGCGGTGAAGGCGGCGAGGACGTCAAGCGTTTCGATCGCGACCCGAACGGGGATTGGCGTCGCAGCGCGGTCAAGCAGGTCGCCTCGGCCCGATTCGGCGTCACCTCGCACTACTTGACCAATTGCACCGACATCCAGATCAAGATGGCGCAGGGGGCCAAACCCGGTGAGGGAGGCCAACTTCCGGGGCACAAGGTGTACCCGTGGGTGGCCGAGGTCCGGCACTCCACCCCGGGCGTGGGACTGATCTCACCGCCGCCGCACCACGACATCTACTCCATTGAGGACCTGGCGCAGCTGATCCACGACCTGAAGAACGCCAACCCGGCCGCCCGGGTGCACGTGAAGCTGGTTTCCGAGAACGGCGTGGGCACGGTGGCCGCGGGAGTGTCCAAGGCGCACGCCGACGTGGTGTTGATCTCGGGTCACGACGGCGGTACCGGCGCGACCCCGCTGACGTCGATGAAGCATGCCGGCGCGCCCTGGGAGTTGGGTCTGGCCGAGACGCAGCAGACGCTGCTGCTCAACGGTCTGCGCGACCGGATCGTGGTCCAGGTGGACGGTCAGCTCAAGACGGGCCGCGACGTGATGATCGCCGCACTGCTTGGCGCCGAGGAGTTCGGCTTCTCCACGGCCCCGCTGGTGGTGTCCGGTTGCATCATGATGCGGGTATGCCACCTGGACACCTGCCCGGTCGGGGTGGCCACCCAGAACCCGGTGCTGCGGGAGAGGTTCAACGGCAAGCCCGAGTTCGTCGAGAACTTCTTCATGTTCATCGCGGAGGAAGTCCGGGAGTACATGGCGCAGTTGGGCTTCCGTACCTTCAACGAGGCCGTCGGGCAGGTGGGATCGCTCGACACCACGCTGGCGCGGGCGCACTGGAAGGCGCACCGACTGGACCTGACGCCCGTGCTGCATGAGCCGGAATCGGCGTTCATGAACCAGGACCTGTACTGCAGCTCGCGCCAGGATCACGGCCTGGACAAGGCGCTTGATCAGCAGTTGATCGTGATGAGCCGCGAGGCACTGGACTCGGGCAAACCGGTGCGGTTCTCCACCACCATCGGCAACGTCAACCGCACGGTCGGAACCATGCTCGGCCACGAGCTGACGAAAGCCTATGGCGGGCAAGGCTTGCCGGACGGAACAATCGACATCACCTTCGACGGATCCGCCGGCAACAGCTTCGGCGCCTTCGTACCCCGAGGAATTACCCTGCGCGTCTACGGCGACGCCAACGACTACGTCGGCAAGGGTCTTTCCGGCGGGCGCATCGTGGTGCGGCCGTCCGACAACGCACCGCAGGACTACGTCGCCGAGGAAAACATCATCGGCGGCAACGTGATTCTGTTCGGCGCCACCAGCGGGGAAGTCTATTTGCGCGGCGTGGTCGGTGAACGGTTCGCGGTGCGCAACTCCGGCGCCCACGCTGTGGTTGAAGGCGTCGGCGATCACGGTTGCGAGTACATGACTGGAGGCAAGGTGGTCATTCTGGGCCGCACCGGCCGTAACTTTGCGGCCGGCATGTCGGGCGGCGTCGCCTACGTCTACGACCCGGATGGCGAATTGCCGGAGAACCTCAACGCCGAGATGGTCGAGCTCGACAGCCTCGACGAGGACGACGTCGAGTACCTGCACGGCGCGATCCAGGCGCACGTGGACGCCACCGATTCCGCTGTGGGCCAGCGCATCCTGGCCGACTGGCCCGGGCAGCGGGGGCATTTCGCCAAGGTGATGCCGCGGGACTACAAGCGGGTACTTCAGGCGATCGCCGAGGCCGAGCGTGACGGCGTCGACGTCGACAAGGCGATCATGGCGGCCGCGCATGGCTGATCCGAGCGGCTTCCTGAAATTCACACATAGGGAATTGCCGAAGCGCCGGCCTGTCCCGTTGCGGTTGCGGGACTGGGACGAGGTCTACGAAGATTTCGACGAGAACACCCTGCGCCAGCAGGCGACCCGCTGCATGGACTGCGGTATTCCCTTCTGTCACAATGGTTGTCCGCTGGGCAACCTGATCCCGGAATGGAACGACCTGGTGCGCCGGGGCCGCTGGCGCGATGCGATCGAGCGGCTGCACGCCACCAACAATTTTCCCGACTTCACCGGCCGGCTGTGTCCGGCACCCTGTGAACCGGCGTGTGTGCTTGGCATCAACCAGGATCCGGTGACGATCAAGCAGATCGAGCTGGACATCATCGACCGGGCCTTCGAGGAAGGCTTCGTGGTGCCGTTGCCCCCGGACAAGAAGACGGGCAAACGGGTCGCGGTAGTGGGATCGGGCCCGGCGGGGCTGGCCGCCGCCCAGCAGCTGACGCGCGCCGGTCACGGTGTGACGGTCTTCGAGCGCGACGACCGCATCGGTGGGCTGCTGCGCTACGGCATCCCCGAGTTCAAGATGGAAAAGCGCGTCCTGGACCGTCGGCTGGACCAGATGCGCGCCGAGGGAACCGAATTCAAGGCCAGCGTCAACGTCGGCGTGGACATCACCGCCGAACAGCTGCTGGCTGACTTCGATGCGGTGGTGCTGGCCGGCGGTGCCACCGCCTGGCGCGATCTGCCCATTCCGGGCCGCGAATTGGACGGCATCCATCAGGCGATGGAGTTCCTGCCGTGGGCCAACCGCGTGCAAGAGGGCGACGACGTCCTCGGGGCCGACGGTGAGCCACCGATCACCGCCAAGGGCAAGAAGGTCATCATCATCGGGGGCGGTGACACCGGCGCCGACTGCCTGGGCACCGTGCACCGACAGGGCGCGGTCGCCGTGCACCAGTTCGAGATCATGCCGCGTCCGCCGGACACGCGTGCCGAGTCGACCCCGTGGCCGACCTACCCGCTGATGTACCGGGTGTCGGCGGCCCACGAAGAGGGCGGCGAGCGGGTCTTCTCGGTCAACACCGAGGAGTTCATCGGCAAGGACGGGCACGTCACCGCGCTCAAGGCGCACGAGGTGGCGATGCAGGACGGCAAGTTCGTCAAGGTCGAGGGTTCCGACTTCGAACTCGAGGCCGATTTGGTGCTGTTGGCAATGGGATTCGTCGGCCCGGAGAAGCCGGGCTTGCTCACCGAGCTGGACGTGAAGTTGACCGAGCGCGGCAACGTCGCGCGCGGCGCCGACTTCGACACCTCGGTGCCCGGCGTCTTCGTCGCCGGCGACATGGGTCGTGGCCAGTCGTTGATCGTCTGGGCGATCGCGGAGGGCAGGGCCGCGGCGGCGGGCGTGGACCGGTATTTGATGGGTTCGACGGCGCTGCCGGCACCCATAAAGCCGACGGCCGTGCCGCTTCAATAAGTCACACCAGCCACAGTAGAAACACCAATATCAAATTTCGGCGTTTCTGCCACCGTTTGCCAGACCACTGTTGTGTAATAGGTCGTTGTGGGCTCTGTCACATGCAAGTCACAGGGGGAGTCCCGTGGAACGGACCGATCGCAGGAGTGATCACTGTGCACATCAACCCGGTACCCAGATCACGGATGGGGCGAATCGCCTGGTCATGGTTTCGTCACCCCATGAAGAGCCGCGAATTTCCGGCCAAGCAGGAGCGTCTGGTAACCGCTGAAGAGCTGATGGCTTTCGGGGTGTAGCCGATTGGCTTGCGCATCCGCGCGGTGCGCGTCACGTTTGCTCAGCGTTACCTTTTCGTTATCTTGCCAACCACGTCGTCAAATTTTCGAATATCAGCCATTCCAGAGCCCGAATCCCGGATCGCTTCCGCTAACGGTTCCAGGACGGCGGGGTCGTGCGGCGGTGAGAGGTACACGATGCCCAGGTCCAGTCCCTCGGCCGCCAGCCCGGCCGCATCCTGAACCACCTGTCCGTAATTGAGGTCAGCTTCCAGGCGGAGGTGAGCCGACAGGGTGATCTCTTTGGGATCGCGTCCGATGTCCGCGCAATGCGAGAACAGCACGTCGCGCTTGTGCGCAAATAGCTCCGGCGGCCCGCCGACGAAGTTCCAGTGCTGCGCGTAGCGCGCGGTGATCCGTAACGTGCGCTTTTCCCCGCTGCCGCCGATGCAGATCGGTGGATGCGGTCGCTGTACGCCCTTGGGTTCGTTGCGGGCACCCTTGAGCTGGTAGTACTTGCCCGCGAAGTCGGTGGTCTCTTCGCTGAGCAGGCTGGTCAGCACCGCACACGCTTCCTCGAACCGGTCGAAACGTTCTCTGATGCTGCCCAGTTCGATGCCGTAGGCGCCCGACTCCTCCTCGTTCCAGCCGGCGCCGATCCCGAGCTCGAGACGTCCGTTGGAAATGATGTCGAGCGCGGCCGCCATGTTGGCCAGCACGGCCGGATGCCGGTAGTGAATGCCGGTCACCAGCGTGCCCAGCCGCAGCCGCGAGGTGGCCTGCGCCAGCGCGGTGAGCGTCGTCCAGCCCTCCAGACAGGGTCCAGCGCTGTCGGAAAAGATCGGGTAGAAGTGGTCGAACGTCCACCCGGACTCGTAGACGTCGATGTCGTCGGCGGCCTGCCAGACGGCGAGCATCTGTGCCCAGGTGGTGTTTTGGGGTGAGGTCTTGAACGCGAATCGCATGCACCCGACGTTAGTCGGTCTCTATGAATCCCAACTAAACTCGATCGACCATGAACAGCGCCCTCGGATTCGACACCAAGATCACCCTGCTGGCGGCCGGACTGATCTTTCTGCTCGCACTGGTGCTCGGCGTCTGGAAGTACCGGCAGATCATGGTCGCGGAGGACCATCGCGCGCATCCCTACGTCGACATCGCGCACCGCGCGGCCTTGCTGTACTCGTTCGCGACGCTGCTGATCGCGGTGTTCGTCGAATTCAGCGCGTGGCCCGCGTGGGTCAACCTGACCGCGGCGATGGTGGCCGTCTTCTTCTTCGTCGCGGCCATCGCCAGCTACATCAGCCATGGCGCGCGCCGCGACACCACCAACCAGTTCGAGAGGCCCGACCGCGGCCTTCGGGCGATGATGTTGCTGCTTATCGCCGGCGAGATCGGCGGCTTCGGCGTGGTGCTCGCCGGATTCATCGTCGGGCAACTGTTGTAGCCGAGCGGGCACACTGGAGCCATGGATCCGGTAACCGCGCTGCGGCAGATTGCCTACTACAAGGACCGGAGCCGCCACGACCCGAAAAGGGTCATGGCGTATCGAAGAGCGGCCGACATCATCGAGGGCCTCGACGACGCCGCGCGGGAACGCCATGGGCAGGCCGACAGCTGGCAGTCGCTGCCGGGCATCGGGCCCAAGACGGCCAAGGTGATCTCTCAGGCCTGGGCCGGCCGTGAACCGGACGCCCTGGTCGAATTACGATCCGCCGCAACCGATCTCGGCGGCGGCGAAGTGCGGGCCGCGCTGCGTGGGGATTTACATCTGCATTCGAACTGGTCCGACGGTTCGGCGCCGATCGAGGAAATGATGGCCACCGCGGCGGAGCTGGGCCACGAGTATTGCGCGTTGACCGATCACTCGCCGCGGCTGACGATCGCCAACGGGCTCTCGCCGGAGCGATTGCGTAAGCAGCTCGACGTGATCGAGGGGTTGCGCGACGAGTTCGCGCCGATGCGCATCCTCACCGGAATCGAGGTGGACATCCTCGACGACGGCAGCCTGGACCAGGAACCCGAGCTGCTCGAGCGCCTCGATGTGGTCGTGGCCAGCGTGCATTCGAAGTTGTCGATGGACGCGGATGCGATGACGCGACGGATGGTGCGCGCCGTCTCCAACGGCCATGCCGACGTGCTCGGCCACTGCACCGGCCGGCTGGTCGCCGGGAACCGCGGCATCAGGCCCGAATCGAAATTCGACGCCGAGGCGGTGTTCACCGCCTGTCGCGATCACGGCACCGCCGTGGAGATCAACTCCCGTCCCGAACGTCGCGATCCGCCCACCCGCCTGCTGAACCTGGCGCTGGAAATAGGCTGCGTATTCAGCATCGATACCGACGCGCACGCCCCCGGCCAGCTCGATTTCCTCGGCTACGGGGCCCAGCGCGCGCTGGACGCCGGGGTCCCGGTGGAGCGGATCGTCAACACCTGGCCGGCCGAGAAGCTGCTGGAGTGGACCGCGTCAGTCGGGTAGGTGCGGCATCTCCCAGCCGGGGTCGCGGCCGACCAACACCCCACGGGTGAGCGCGGACTTGCCGTAGCGCTGCCGCACCCGGTCGACTGCGTCGTCGATGTTTTCCAGCGCCGGCGCCCCCGCGAACGGCAGCATCAGCTGTTGAGCGCCGGTGCGATCGATTCCCGACACCGCGAACCCGACCAGGGTCAACCCGCGCTGCGCGATCAGCGGCGCCGCCGAAGCCAGCAGCTGCCGAGCGGCGGCGAGGATGGGCTGTGTCGACGACGTGGCCCACGGCAGCGTGCGCGACCGGGTTGCCCGGCCGAAGTCGTCGAACCGCAGCCGCAGCACCACCGTGCGACCAGTGCGCCCGGCGGTGCGCATGCGCCCGGTGATCCGGTCGATCAGGTTGACCACCACCGCGTCGACCTCGGCGGGCGACATGCGATTGCCGGCCGCGCCCAGCGCCCGCTGGGCGCCCACCGACCTGCGGCGCACACCGGTGGTCACCCGCCGGCGGTCGATGTTGCGGGACAGCGCATACAGCTGGCGGCCCATCGCGGCGCCGAGCAACGAGGCCAGCGTCGACTCGCTGAGCTCGGCGACGTCTGCGACGGTCGCGATGCCGTGCGTCTGCAGCTTGTCGGCGGTCACCGCGCCCACTCCCCACAGCCGCCGCACCGGCAGCGGGCGAAGAAACGCCAGCTCCCGGTCGGGGGGCACCAACAGGAGCCCGTCGGGCTTGGCTTCCCGGCTGGCGACCTTCGCAAGAAATTTGGTCCGCGCGACCCCGACCGTGATGGGCAACCCGATGCGGTCGCGGACGTCGGCGCGCAGCCGCTCCCCGATCCGCAGCGGTGTGCCGGACACCCGGGCGAGGCCGCCGACATCGAGGAAGGCCTCATCCACCGACACGGCCTCCACGATCGGTGTGACGTCGCGGAACACCTCGAAGACCGCGTCACTGGCGCGGGTGTATGCGCTCATCCGGGGTGGCACGACGACGGCTTGCGGGCACAGCCGCCGTGCTTGTCTTCCGCCCATCGCGGTGCGCACCCCGTAGGCCTTGGCCTCATAGCTGGCCGCCAGCACCACCCCGCCGCCCACGATCACCGGGCGGCCACGCAGGGAGGGGTCGTCTCGCTGCTCTACCGAGGTGTAGAACGAATCGAGATCCGCGTGCAGGATGGACGCGTCACACCGCACGAACGTATGTTCGCACGGGGCTACGACAGTTAGCCGGGTTCGCCGTAGATGCTGCTGACCCAGATATGGGTGAGAGTGTCGACGACCCGGTCGGGGTGGACTGCGGGCGTCTGCGCGGACAGGGCGGCCATCATGGTTCGCTCGTTCATCTGGTTCAGCGAGGTGGCCAGGTCCGCGGCCGGAACCGTCTCGGGCGCGGCGCCACGCGCCCGCTCGGCGGCGATCATGGTGGCCGTCTGGTCGATCCATTTCTGCATGAACCCCGACCACACGGTCCGCAATTCGGTACTGGTGGCCAGGGCCTCCGTCGCCGCTCGGGCCAGCCTGCGGTGCGTCGCGAACGCGGTGTAAAACGCCTTGATGCCGTTGCGCCACACCCGGCGCGGGTCCGCGGGTAGGCGCTGCACCGCCCCGTCGAACTCCGAGTCGGCACTCGCGATCACCGGTTCGAGCAGCGACAGCAACACCGCCTCTTTGGACTTGAAATAGAAGTAGAAGGTCGGCCGCGACAGCCCGGCGCCCTTGGCCAGGTCGTCGACCGAGATGTCCGCGAACGAGCGCTCTTCGAGCAGCCGTTCGGCGGTGGCAAGGATCGCCTGCTCGCGGTCGTCGCCCGACGGTCGCGCGGAACGGCGGCCGCGCAGGGCGCGAGTCGGGCTGGCGGTGGTCACGGGCGCTACTTTACACGGTGTTGAGCTTTTCGACAGGGTGTTGACTCACTCGACGCAGCGTTGATAGCGTGGCGAACATGACTGAGCACCTCGACGTCGTCATCGTGGGCGCGGGAATCTCCGGCGTGAGTGCGGCCTGGCACCTGCAGGACCGCTGCCCGACCAAGAGCTATGCCATCCTGGAGCGCCGCGACGACCTGGGCGGCACGTGGGACCTATTCAAATACCCGGGCATCCGGTCGGACTCGGACATGTTCACGCTCGGTTTCCGGTTCAAGCCGTGGCGTTCCGCGCAGTCGATCGCCGAGGGCGATTCGATCAAGGCCTACATCAAGGAAGCCGCGGTCGAGAACCGAATCGAACCCCACATCCGCTACCGCCACCGGGTGGTGGCCGCGGATTGGTCCGACGCCGACAACCGCTGGGCCCTGACCGTGGAGAACGACGGCCAACAGCACGAAATCACCTGTTCGTTCCTGTTCGCCTGCACCGGCTACTACAACTACGACGAGGGGTATTCGCCGACGTTCGCCGGCTCGGAGGACTTCGGCGGCACGATTGTCCATCCGCAGCACTGGCCGCAGGACCTCGACTACGCGGGCAAGAAAATCGTTGTCATCGGGTCCGGCGCGACCGCGATCACGTTGATCCCAGCCCTGGTGAACTCGGGCTCCGGCCACGTGACCATGCTGCAGCGCTCACCGACCTACATCGGCTCGTTGCCCGGGGTCGATCCCTTCGCCGAGCGGTCCAACCGGCTGCTGCCAGATCGCCTCGCGCACATGGCGAACCGCTGGAAAGCCATCGCGTTCAGCACCTTCCAGTACCAGCTTTCGCGGAAAGCCCCCGCCTACATGCGCAAGACGCTGATGACGATGGCTCAGCGGCGCCTGCCGAAAGGCTACGACGTCGAGAAGCACTTCGGGCCGAAGTACAACGTGTGGGACCAGCGGCTGTGCCTGGCCCCCGACGGCGATTTCTTCCGGACCATCCGGCACGGCAAGGCTGATGTCGTCACCGACACCATCGAGCGGTTCACCAAAACCGGAATCAAACTGGCGTCGGGGGAGCACTTGCAGGCCGACATCATCATCACCGCGACGGGATTGAATATGCAATTGCTGGGCGGGGTCAGTCCGTCCAGAAACGGTGTGCCCACCGACCTCACGTCGTTGATGACCTACAAGGGCTTGATGTTTTCCGGGGTCCCGAATTTCGCCATCACCTTCGGATACACGAACGCGTCATGGACGCTGAAGGCCGATTTGGTCTCCGAATTCGTCTGCCGGTTGCTGAACTATATGGACGCCAAGGGTTTTGACACCGTGGAGCCGCAGCACCCGGGCGACGCCGTCGACGAGTTGCCGTTCATGGATTTCAACCCCGGCTACTTCCAGCGCTCAATGCACTTGCTTCCCAAATCGGGTTCGCGCGCGCCGTGGCGGCTCAAGCAGAACTACTTCTTCGACATGCGAACGATCCGGCGCGGCAAGATCGCCGACGAGGGCCTGCGGTTCGCGAAAAAGCCTGTTGCAGTGGCGGTTTAGCGATCTGACGTGATGACGATTCCGTCGTCGTCGCTGTAGGCGGTGTCGCCGGGAACGAATGTCACCCCGCCCAGCGTGACCTCGACGTCGCGCTCGCCGGCACCGGTCTTGGTGCTCTTGCGGGGATTGGTGCCCAGCGCCTTGATACCGATGTCGATACTCCGCAATGTCGCGGCGTCGCGCACCGCCCCGTTGATGACCAGCCCGGCCCACCCGTTGGACCGCGCCAATTCGGCGATGACGTCCCCGACCAGCGCGGAGTGCAGGGAGCCGGCGCCGTCGATCACCAGCACGCCGCCCGCACTCGGCTGCGAGAGAACCGATTTCAGCAACGCATTGTCTTCGAAGCACCGGACGGTGCTGATCGGCCCGGCGAACTGCGCGCGCCCCCCGAACTGGCGGAACTGGACGTCGCAGCTGCGAACGTCGGGCCCGATGCTGTCGACCAGGTCGGCGGTGGGCCGGAACGACGCGGTCAACGGCGGCGCAGTTGCCGGATCAGCACGATGGCCAGGAGGCTGACCGCGAGGGCCACCAACAGCGGCACCGGCAACTGGCTCGGGGCGGGTGCCGGCACATCGGCGGGCAGTGGGTTGTTGGCGTCGTCTACCGTCGACTTAGCCTGTGCCGCAGCGTCTTTCGCGGCGGCCGCAAGCTGGCCGTTGGTTTCGATTTGCCCCTGCGCGGCCGGCTGCGGTGCCGTGGGTTCGGGGCTTTTGGCGGGTGCTTTTTTCGCCGGCGCCTTCTTGGCTGCCGCTTTCTTCGCGGGAGCCTTTTTCGCGGGTGCTTTTTTGGCGGGCGCTTTTGCCGCCTTCTTGACCGCCTTGGCGGGCGGCTTCTTCTCCGGCGGTGTCGGTGCGCCGTTGGATTCGCTGTTGGGTTGGTCCTCGGGGTCTGCCATGCGGCCGCTCCTTTGCAGCTTTCTCTCGCTTTTGTCTAGCGCACCGGGTTGTCGCGTCCCATCATGCCAGGGCCGCTCACGGCCTGCGCCGGAGCGCCCATAGGCCGCCCGCGGCGACGAGCGCCGCCGCCACCACCACAAACGGCCAGACGGGGATTCCGCGGCCGGTGTGGTTGGCGGCGGCGGGCCCGGGCGTGCCGGTGCCCGGGACAGTCAGGCGAAACGACCAGGATCCCGACACCACGTGGCCATCGGCGGACGTCACCCGGTAATTCACCGTGTAGGTTCCGGCCGGCCCGAGCGGGCGCAGGCCGATACCCACGACCGCGCCCTGGACCGTCGGCTCGCCGGTGGACCACACGTTGCCGTCCGGTCCGACGACCGTCATGGCCGCGAACGTGGTCTGCAATCGCTCGTTGAACGTCGCGCTCACCCGGTCGGGACCGGTCGTCACGACGGCGTTGTCCGCGGGCTCGGCGGACACGCGCGCGGCGTGCGCGAACGCCGCTGGCGCGGTGAGGGTCGCGGTCAACGCCATGGCGGCCAGCAGCAGCCCCGCCCCCGCGATGACCACCGCGCGCCTCATGCTCGTCGACGCACCAGTACAAGACAGATGGCCAACGCGCCGACGACCAGGGCCGCCCCGCCCAGCAGGCGGGCGGTGTTGTCGGGCGATTGCGACTGCCCGGGTGCGCCCGCATGATCGGCCGATGCCGACGGGTGGTGTTGGTGCGGTGCCACCGGTCCCGCGGCGAGGGTCAGCAGGGGTACCGGATGCTCGGGCTCACCACCGCCGGGCAGCGGCGGCTGGTCCCACTTGACGATCGTTCCGTCGGAATAGGTCTGTGTCGCCGGGAAGCTGACGGTGTCGGTCTCGGGTAGTTGCACCGATATCCGAAACAGCGCGAATTGATCGACTCCGATGCCGCCGTTGGGCGCGGCGGTCCACGTCACCGAGCGGACCGTGCCCGACGCCGCGTCGCGGTCGAGCTTGGCGGTCCAGCCGGGCATGGTTTCGGTGCGCGCGGCCGCCACGTCGGGAAGCGTGACGGTCAGCGCAGTGGTTGCGGCGCCCTTGTCGGATTCGTTGGGTACCTGAAAGGTGACGATGGCCGTCGCGCCGCGTACGGCGTTGTCGCTGCTGGCGTGAACGTGCGCCCACGCGGGCGCGGTCGTCGCCGCCGAGCCCACATAGAGCGCCGCGGCGATGCCGACCGCGATCAGGACGCGCGAAATCCACCCGTCAAATGTCATGTCCGGCAGCCGCTTTCAGGTCAACCCGAGCCGGGCCATCAGGTCCGCCTCGATGCCGTCGAGTTGCGACGAGATCGCGCCGTGGGCCGTGCGGCGTCGCGCGGCGGGCATGTTCTCCGCGGCGGTGACGGCGGCCGAAAGGTCGCTGAGCCGTTCGCTGATGGCGCCGACGAACTGCTTGGTCTCGGCGTCTTTGGGCTTCTTGTCCTGCACCATCCGCAAGGATTTCTCGGACCCGGCGATGCGTGCCGACAGCTCGGCGCCCTGCCCGGAGAACTGGCCGATCTGAGCCAACGGAATCCCGAGCCGATCCGCGCGGCGCTGGTCGATCAGCGCGCGTGCCGCCACGGCGGCCCGGTAGATCAGCGGGGTCAGGATCGGGGCCAGCAATCGGGATACCGTCAGCAGCCGGCGGATGCGCGTCGGTGACAGCAGCTTGCCTTCCCGCGCCGCCTTGAGTTCGGCCTCGGCGACTTTCAACGCCGCGCGGTCGCTGTCGCGCTGGGATCTGATCTGCGCCCGGAGGGCCTTTTCCGCCGCTCGCCGATCGCCCTTGATGCGGCGAACCTCGTTTTTGGCAGCCAGCTTGGCCTCGAGCCTGGCGCGGGCCTTGATCGCGCGAGCCTCGGCGCGACGTGTCGCGCGACTTTTTCGCTTGCGGAACAGGGCCATTCCCGGCCGCCTCCCGGTATCTCGTGGACTGTCGCTCTCGCGTGTACGCGATCCGTGAGCCAACCCTAATGGGAATGGGACGGCGGCAGCCCTTCAGGTCGGGCCGCGCTGCCGTCACGTGCGCTTACGCGCCGAGCTGTTCCTTGCGGCGCAGCTCGTTGACCCGCTCGACGATGTCCTGCTGGGCCTCGGGAGACAATTCGGCGGCACCCAACGCGATGCGGCGCACGCCGTCGTCGCGCATCGTGGCAAGCCACGACAATTCCTTGTCGAGCTTTTCGTAGTACTCGTCGTCAGTGAAGTACGCCGGCTTGATGCGGAAGAAGTTGGCCAAGGCGGCCATGGTCGCTGTGGACGGGTTAGTCCGGTTGCCGGAGCGTAGCTGCGACAGGTAGGGAGCCGACATTGTGATGCCCTCCGCCTTGAGCGCCGCGATCACCTCCGCGGAGGTGTGCGGCCCGCGTCCCGGTGGGTAAACCGTGTCGAACAGGCGGTTCAGGCGGGCGGCGAACGTCGTGCTCATCGATAAGACCCCCACTGTGCTGTAGAAGTGAACTGTTACCTATGCATATTTGCTCATGGTAGCGAGCGTTTAAGTCCGCGACCAAGTGCAAACCCGAGCGGTTTTGGTACCGGCGTTGCTGGAGCCGGCCAATTCCTCACTTGACGAGCGTCTAACTAATTCGCTGGGGTGTCCACAAAATATCCGAAACTCACAGGTTATCCGCAGAGTGAGGGTTGGGCGTCACGGTGGCGGGCGGCCGGTTTGCGCCGCGGCGCGGCGATCGGACGCATCGCTGGCCGATTGCACCCGAACCACCAGGCAACTCGAACCCATCGAGAGGCTCATTTGCTGCCAGGTTTGCAAAGCGGGGAGGAAACGGACCGTAGGTACACCTGTGAGGGCCGCGGACATACCTCTGGCGGGTGGCTGCCGGATCCGGCGGGGTCAGCGGACGGCGCCGTCGGCGCCCAGGCGCCGGGTGACCTCGCGGCGATCGAAACTGCCCTTCGCCGCCGCGACGCAGAGTTTGCGCGACCGCGATCGCCCCGGTGGCCGTCGCCTATGCCGCAAGCAGCATCGCCAGGATCGCGGTATCGGGATGGCTGATGGGATCGACGCCGACGCGACTCACCATGGACGTGATGGTGCCGTCGGCTTCGGCTTCCACCCAGGCCGCGCGGTGCTCGAGCCCCAGATAGGGCAAGCCGGGCAGCAGTACGCATCCCGACGCGGCCCCCGTACATTCCGGCAACGAGGGCGTGGTCTCCGAGGGCGGATGCAGCATCAGCAATGCGGGGGGCTGATGATCGCCGAAATACCCCGGCTGGATTGCTGATTCACCGAAGACGGTGCCCTCGGCCAGTACCAGGCCGACGGTGCCCGGCTCGGGTTCGTCGGGCAGCTCCTCGCGGGCGCCGAACACCGTTGTGGTGGAGAGCAATCCGGGCAATGAGGCGACGCGGACCGCGACCATCAAAAGCTGGGCCCACTCCTTCGTCGAATCGGGCCAGCGTCCGGAGATGACGAACCCTTTCAGGGCACCACGGGAGTGGAAGGGGGCGACCCCTATCGGTCCACCTGAGCCAGTGTCCACCTCGACCTCCGCGCGACGACTTCGCCTAACCACGCTGGTAGCTCGAATAATTAAGCATGCCTGCGGTTCAGGCGCGTTGCAACTCGACACGACGTAAAGGCAAGGGCGCCACGCGATCCGCGTGACGCCCCAGCGCTGAAGAAACGGTTTTAGCCGAAAATCAGGCCCTTGGTCTTGGTGGTTGCTGCCTTGTACCGGTCCTGCACGTCGGCCCAGTTGACCACATTCCAAAACGCCTTGACATAGTCGGCCTTGACGTTCTTGTACTGCAAGTAGAAGGCGTGCTCCCACATGTCGACCTGCAGCAAGGGGATGATGCCGAGCGGGACGTTGGCCTGCTGGTCGTACAGCTGGAAGGTCAGCAGCTTGCCGCCGAGTGAGTCGTAGCCGAGTACCGCCCAGCCCGACCCCTGCAAGCCGTTGGCGGCCGCGCTGAACTGAGCGCGGAATTTGTCGAACGAGCCGAACGCATCGTCGATGGCGGCGGCGAGGTCACCGGTCGGCTTGTCACCACCGTTGGGCGACAGGTTCTTCCACCAGATCGAGTGGTTGACGTGGCCCCCCAGGTGAAAGGCCAGGTTCTTCTCGTTCAGGAAGATCGCGGCATGGTCATCGTTGGCGCGTGCCTCCTCGAGTTTGGCGATGGCGTCGTTCACGCCCTTGACGTACGTGGCGTGGTGCTTGCTGTGGTGGATCTCGTTGATCTGCCCGGAGATGTGCGGTTCCAGCGCTGCGTAGTCCCAGTCCAAGTCGGGCAGGGTGTATTCAGCCACGGCATTCCTTTCCTCGATGATCGTTGGTGATCGTCTCTTGACGCGCATGGGCGCGGGGTTCGCGACGCAAGGGCCTGGCCCCCGGCTTCACAAGTCAACCCTGCTCCATGACCGCGCGCGTCGCAAGAACGACCGCTAAGAGGCGGTAACCCGGAAACCCGATCGGCGAAACGTCAGTACAGGACGATGATGACAAGAACCGCGAGCAACGCCAGCGCGATCAGGCCCGCGCGCAGGGCGGCGACGCTGTAACTGTGGTTGCAGGCGGGCGAGCCGGAATACGAGTTCGAGGGGGCCGGGGAACCCGGGCCGAACGACTGCATGGCCATCATGCGCCTTTCACCAGCACGTCCACCGCACCGCAGTGAGGTGAGTCACAACGACTTTTTCGTGATGGCGATCATAACCCGTCCCGCGAGGCATGGAAAAACATCCCGTATAAAGGCGGCTGAGCTGCAGATTCGTCATGGCGGACGGCGCGAAGCACGCCAGCCTGGCCGGGTGGGCCGCCGCCCCGGGCACACGCACCGCGCGGGTGCTTAGTACGCCAATCGATTTCGCTCGGCCACCGCCCGGGGTTGTCGATGGCGCGCCCCGAACGGCCGGTCGTTATCCACAATTGTGGCCCGGCTCGGCGGATCGCGGCATGTACCACGGGTAAACACTGACCCGGCCGTTGTGGATAAGCCTGTGGAAACTGTGGATAGCCATGGGTAACTGTTCACGTTGCGGAGGGGTTGCGAGCTGCCGGGCTAGGCTGGTCCGGTGATCCAGGTGTGCTCCCAGTGCGGCACGCGGTGGAACGTGCGCGATCGGCGGCGCGAGTGGTGCCCCCGCTGTCGCGGCGCCCTGATGGCGCCGCTCGCGGACGCGCCCGATCCACGATGGGGCCCGGGTGGTGGCCCGGCCGCACCGGCGCAATCCCCCCGGTGGCGCACCCCGCCGCGGCTGCCGCCCGGCTTCCGCTGGATAGCGGTCCGCCCCGGCGCCGCACCCCCCATGCGACGCGCACGACGGCCTCTCGGGCCCACGCCGCGCTATGCCGTGATCCCGCGCTGGGGTCTGGCCGACCGCGTCGAGCAAGCCCCCGCGCCGGCCGAAAAGCCAACGCAGACAGGGCCATCCGCCGCGGCGGTGCGCAGCAGCGTTTTCGTCGGCGTGTTGGTGCTGAGCATCGCGGCCCTGGTGTACGTCGTGCGGTACGTGCTGCTGGTGGTCAACCGCAACACGTTGTTGAACTCCGTGGTGGCCATCGCCGCGGACTGGCTCGGGATCCTGGCCAGTGTGGCGGCGCTCGCGGCGGTGATCACGTCCGGGGTGATGTTGATCCGCTGGTTGATCGCGAGGCGGGCCGCGGTGTTCTCGCATCACAGGCTGCCCGAGCCTCGCTCGGTCCGCGCGCTGTGGGCCGGCTGCGCGGTGCCGCTGGCGAATCTGCTGTGGGCTCCGGTGTACGTCATCGAGCTCGCGACGATGGAGGAGCATTACGCCCGGTTGAAAAGACCGATCCTCCAATGGTGGATCGCTTGGATTTTCAGCTACGCGATTTCGATCTTCGCTATTTTTTCCAGCTTCGCCACCGACGCACAGGGCATCGCGAACAACACCGTGTTGATGGTGTTCGCGTATCTGGTCGCGGCGGCCACCGTGGCCGCCGCGGGCCGGGTCTTCGAGGGCTTCGTACGCAAGCCCGTCGAACGGCCCGCGCATCGCTGGGTCGTGGTAGAGCCCGATCGACCCGCGGGGGCCGGGTCGTCCGGTCAGGTTGAGTTGCAGGGGCAGGAACCGGCAGCATAGGGATATGACGTGGGCCGACGAGGTGCTCGACGGGCATCCTTTTGTCGTAGCCCATAGGGGGGCGTCGGCCGCTCGTCCCGAACACACGCTGGCCGCATACGATCTCGCGCTCAAGGAAGGCGCCGACGGTGTCGAATGCGATGTGCGGCTGACCCGCGACGGGCACCTGGTTTGCGTGCACGACCGCCGGCTGGATCGGACCTCGACCGGAGCGGGTCTGGTCAGCACGATGACCCTGGCCCAGTTGCGCGAGCTCGAATACGGTGCGTGGCACGACAGCTGGCGCGCGGACGGCACGCACGGCGATACCAGCCTGCTGACGTTGGACGCGCTCGTCAGCTTGGTTCTGGACTGGCACCGGCCGGTGAAGCTGTTCGTCGAGACCAAGCACCCGGTTCGGTATGGCTCGCTGGTGGAAAGCAAGTTGTTGGCACTGCTGCACCGGTTCGGCATCGCCGCACCGGCCTCGGCCGCCCGGTCCCGCGCGGTGGTGATGTCGTTTTCGGCGGCCGCGGTCTGGCGGATCCGGCGGGCCGCGCCGATGTTGCCGACGGTGCTGTTGGGCAAGACCGCCCGGTACCTGGCCAGCAGCGCGGCCACCGCTGTCGGGGCCACCGCCGTCGGGCCGTCGCTGGCGGCGTTGAAGGAGTATCCGCAACTCGTCGACCGTTCCATCGCCCAGGGCCGCGCGGTCTACTGCTGGAATGTCGACGACTACGAAGACATCGACTTCTGCCGGGAGGTCGGGGTGGCGTGGCTGGCCACGCACCACCCGGGTCGCACGAAGGCCTGGTTGCAGAACGCCCGCACCGACCGAGTCGGCGACTAGTTCGGCCGGCGGCGGTCGCTACTGCGGTCCCTGCAGCGCCTCGCCGGGCACCGGACGGTCGGAGGCCAGCGCGTCGAACAACTTGGCGGCCACGTCGTGGTTCCACACCACCACCGCGCCGGCGTCACCGCTGCTGAACTCACCGATCGGGACGGTCACCGAGGTGATGGTCCCGTGCAGCGCCCAGCCGAGCCGGGCGAGGTCCCACACCTGATCCCCCTGATCAACGGTCAGGGCATCGGCGGCCGCGCGCGGGACCGAGTACCAGCGCACCGGATTTAGCCACACCGCCGGGCTGGACGCGCGGCGCAACAGCGCCGACATGAACTGCCGTTGGTTGACCATCCGGTCCAGATCCGCCCGCGGTGTGGCGCGGGACCTGACATACCCCAGCGCGTTGCGGCCCTCCAGCTTCTGGCAGCCGGCCGGCATGTCGATGCCTGCCAGCGAGTCGGTGATCGGCGCGACGGGGCACACGGTGATGCCGCCGAGCGCGTCGACCAGCGCCGCGAAGCCGCCGAACCCGATCTCGACGTAGTGGTCGAGGCGCAGGCCGGTTGCCTGCTCGACCGTTTGAGTCAGCAGGGCCGCCCCGCCCATCGCGAACGCGGAGTTGATTTTGTCCTTGCCGTGACCGGGGATCGGCACATACGAATCGCGCGGTATCGAGACCATCGTCGCCGGGGTGCTCGAGCCGAACGACGGCACATGCACCAGCAGGATGGTGTCGGTGCGACCGGCGCCGACGTCGCCGCCGGTGGACAGATCCTGTTGCTGATCGGCGGTAAGGCCCTCCCGGCTGTCCGAGCCGACGAGCAGCCAATTCGTCCCGCGCCCGGCCGCGGGCCGGTCGGGGTAGTCCGCGAGCACCGCCGCGCGGTGCAGCGTTTTGTCGAACCAGATGGCTCCGCCGACGAGGCCCGCGCCGGCCATCAGCGCGGCGATCAGCAGACCCAGGGCCACCCGCCGGCCCCAGCGGCGCTTGCCGCGCTTGCGGCCGGTCCGGGGCGGGCCGGGTCGCGGTGGGGGCTGGGACGGGTGCGGTGAGACGCGTTGCGGGACGGGGGCATTGACACGGGAGACCGGCTCGGGCACCCGGCGCTGCGGCACCGTCTCGGCGTTCGGCGACGCCGCACCGGTTTTGCGGTGGATTACCTGCGGTGGCTCCGGGCGCGCTGGGCGCGGCGGGACCGGGTTTTCAGGCCGTCGTGAGGATCGGTCGCCGGTCACCCAGATAACTTACCGGCGGGCGCGCAGCCCGTTGATGAACGGGCAGCCCATCAGCACCCGGATCGCCTGCCTCAGCCCGATCATGTCGTCCACCGGTTTGTGGAAGGGCAGCCGGACGTCATGGTCGCCGTCGTTGCCTTCGATGCGAAACCGCATGCCGTAGCGATCCAGCCCGAGTGGCCGAACGCGGCCGCGGCGCAGTGGCGCGGGCAACCTGGACACCAGCCGTGCGACCACGTCGCCGTGGGCCTTGTCCAAGTGCCACAGCAAGCTCGACTCGACTTCGCAGAACGGGTCGGGGCGAGCCGCGAGCAGGTCCGCCACGCTGATGGCCTCGGCCCCGGTGGCGTCGGTCACCACGACGGACGCGATCTCGAGTCGCAGCAGCGTGTACCGCTGCTCCGTCCCATCCGAAGGCATCGACCGGGGGGTATCGATTTGCAGCAATGCCGGATCCGGACACTCGGTGGCGATCAGATCAAGGGTCTTCGTCACCGCGCCCGGTGGGAACTGCTGCAGGCGGCCGCGGACCCACACCAGGGAGCGGACGGGTTCGCGCAAGGGCAGCGGCGCGTAGTCGGTCAGCTCGAGCAGCGCCTGCGACCCATCGACGCCGGCGGCCCCGCCGTCCCGGTCGGCCGGCAGCGCCACGGCGAAGGACCCGTCGTGCATCAGGTGGTGCACCGGCGTGGCGACCGGTTCCTCGCGCGCGTGCTCGTTCTCGATCGCCAGGAGCGCGCCGCCGGCCCGGGTGCAGGCGCTGCGGATGCGTTCGGCAGTCGTCGGCGCGGCGCTGGTCAGCGGTAACATCGTTCTCCAATCGAATTAGGCAAGCCTAAGTTAACTTAGATCACGGGGCGCCGCAAGCCTTGTTTGGCGCTGGCCGCCGTTAGGGTTGGAGCGTGGTCCGCATTGCCTATCTGGGTCCCGAGGGGACCTTCACCGAGGCGGCGCTGCTCCAGATGACGTCGGCGGGGCTGGTTCCCGACCAGGGGCCGGATGCCTTGCGCCGGTTGCCGATCGAGAGCACGCCGACGGCACTGGACGCCGTCCGCAACGGCGACGCCGACTACGCGTGCGTGCCGATCGAGAACTCGATCGACGGGTCGGTGATGGCCACCCTGGATAGCCTCGCCATCGGCTCGCCGCTGCAGATTTTCGCCGAGACCACGCTGGACGTCGCGTTCAGCATCGTCGTCAAACCCGGGCGCAGCGCCGCCGACGTGCGGACGGTGGCGGCGTTCCCGGTGGCCGCCGCCCAGGTTCGGCAATGGCTCACCGCCCACCTGCCCAACACCGAACTGCGACCCGCCTACTCCAACGCCGACGCCGCGCGACAGGTGGCCGACGGCAACGCCGACGCAGGGGTGACCTCGCCGCTGGCCGCCGCGCATTGGGGGCTCGCGGCCCTCGCCGATGGTGTCGTCGACGAACCCAACGCCCGCACCCGCTTCGTGCTGGCCGGACTGCCGGGGACGCCTCCGGGCCGCACCGGCGCCGACCGGACGTCGGTGGTGTTGCGCGTCGACAACCAACCCGGGGCCCTGTTGGGCGCGCTCGCCGAATTCGGGATTCGCGGCATCGACCTGACCCGGATCGAGTCCCGACCGACCCGCACCGAGTTGGGCACCTACCTGTTCTTCGCCGACTGCATCGGCCACATCGACGACGACGCCGTCGCCGAGGCACTCAAGGCGCTGCACCGTCGTTGTGCCAACGTGCGATACCTGGGTTCGTGGCCGACGGGTGCGGCCGCCGGGGTGGTGCCGCCGCCGGCGGACGAGGCGTCACGCTGGCTGGAGCGCCTGCGGGCGGGCAAACCGGAGCCCGCCCAGGATGCGGCGCCGGGGTTTGCGCAATGAGCGGTCGTCTGGTGCTGGTGCGACACGGCCAGTCCTACGGCAACGTCGAACGCCGGCTGGACACCCGGCCGCCCGGGGCCGAGCTGACGCCGAAGGGCCGCGACCAGGCCCGGGCGTTCGCCCGCGGTTCCGGCCGGCCCGCAATGCTCACGCACTCGATCGCCACAAGGGCGTCGCAGACCGCCGCGGTAATCGGTGCGGCGCTCGACGTCGCCACCCACGAGGTCGTCGGCATCCACGAGGTGCAGGTCGGCGAACTGGAAGACCGCAGCGACGACGACGCCGTCGCGGAATTCAATGCGATCTACGACCGCTGGCACCACGGCGAACTCGACGTGCCGCTGCCCGGCGGCGAGACCGGCAGCGAGGTGTTGGACCGCTACGTGCCGGTGCTCACCGACCTGAGGATGCGCTACCTCGACGACGACGAATGGGACGGCGACATCGTCGTCGTCAGCCACGGCGCGGCGATCCGGCTGGCTTCCGCGGTACTGGCGGGAGTGGACGGAAACTTCGCGCTGGACAACCACCTGGACAACGCCGAGTCGGTGGTGTTGGCCCCGATCACCGATGGGCGGTGGAGTTGTGTGCGGTGGGGAACGCTGACGCCGCCGTTCTACCCACAACCCGAAGCCACGCCGGTCGCGGACGCGGTGCGGTCAAGCACCGACCCGATGGGCTGACGGGCGATCAAACGGCCAGGGCGACGGACTCCTCGGTGCAGCCGCAGCCGACGGCGTCGCAGTCGATGACGAACGCGTGCGGCAACAGCTCGGGACTGGCGCAGTCCGGCTCGGTGCACTCCGACCGGTGCAGCCAATGGCGAATGATGGTGCCGTGGCAGTGATCTAGTCCTGCCCGGCAGTCGCGGCAGTCCGTGTTCATGAGTGAGTTCATAGCACCCGGCGCGGACAAATCCGGGATGCCGCGCCCAGTCAGGCCCAGCCCAGTTCGTGCAATCGGTCGTCGTCGATGCCGAAGTGGTGGGCGATTTCGTGGATGACTGTGATCGCCACCTCCTCGACGACCTCCTCGTCGGACTCACAGACGTCCAGCAGCGCCTCGCGGTAGATCGTGATGGCGTCGGGCAGCGCTCCGCCGTAGTCGGAGTCACGCTCGGTCAGCGCCACGCCTTCGTAGAGGCCGAGCAGTTCGGTGTCCTCGGGATGCCGGTCTTCGACGAGCACGACGACGTTGTCCATCGCCGCCGTCAACTCGGGCGGGATGAGGTCGAGCGCGTCGGAGACCAACTCGTCGAACCGCTGCGGATCCATCCGCACGGCCACCCGTTACCCCGCGGGTGGTGCGGCCGGCGCGGGCGGCGGCTCCGCCGGGGGCGGGGG
>NZ_JBNMQT010000035.1:0-30195 GCF_050205645.1 Mycobacterium heidelbergense | reverse complement strand
GCTTCGCCAGCGCCGGCGATCTGGCCCTAGCCGCCCACGAAGCCCTCTCCGACCCCGACCAAGACCACGCCGACAACATCCTGCGCCGCAGCCAAGAAGCCACCCTGCCCGCCGGTTCGACGATCACCCCGGCACCGACCCTGGCCGACACCGAGATGGCCCCGGCCCCTTCCCCGGCGCCCGCCGCCAACACCCCACCGCCGGCCCAAAGTTCCGCGCCACCGTATTCGGGTGCGGCCGGGCCCGCTTCGGGTCCGATACCGCGCGCGCCGCAGACCGGTCAACCGTGGGCCCCGGCCAGCGGCCCGGTGCCCGCGGCCGGCCAGGCCGCTGCGTATTACCAAGGCGCCGGCCCCAACTGGGGCTCACCCCCGCCCCAACAACCCTGGAACCAACCGCCCAAACCGAAACGCAACCCCTGGCCCATCATCGCCGCGGTCGCGGTTGTGCTCGTCGTCGCCGTCGCCGGCGTGGGTATCTGGCTGATGATCCGGCCCAAACCGGCGCCACCGCCGCCCGACCCGATACCGGCCGACCGTCTCAGCGCGCTCCTGTTGGGCCCGTCGGACATCAACTCCATCATGGGCTCGTCGACCATGGAGCCCGGCAAACCCATTCAGTCCATGGATACCTCGTCGGTGACGCTGTCGTCGCCGGACTGCCAGGGTGCGCTCTACACCAGCCAGGATCCGGTGTACGCGGGCAGCGGCTATACCGGAGTGAGCGGGCTGGTGTCCTCGGAACCCGGGGACAACTACGACCATTGGGTCAACCAAGCCGTGGTTCGCTTTCCGTCGGCCGATAAAGCCAAGTCGTTCATGCAGACCGCCGCCGGCAAGTGGAAAGGCTGCGCCGGCAAGACGGTGACCGTGACGAACAAGGGCAAGACGTATCGGTGGACGTTCGCCCAAATCAACGGCAGCCCACCGAAAATGACGGTGCTGGACACCCAGGAAGGCGCCGACGGCTGGGAGTGCGAGCGCGCGATGAGCCAGGCGAACAACGTGATCGTCGACGTCAACGCGTGCGGCTACCACATCACCGATCAGGGCGGCCAGATCACCGACAAGATCGTCGGCAAAATCGAGACCGAGTAGTCATAACGAAAAGTCGTACGGCTAGGTCGATTACAGATCCGGCCCCTCCGCGCGCAGATCATCGACCGCCGACATCGCGTCGCGCAACTTGGCGAGCCACTCCTCGGTGTGCTCACCGACCAGCTTGACCGCCCAGGCCAGTGCATCGGCACGGGACCGGGCGACACCGGCGTCGACCAACGTGTCGAGCACCTGGCGTTCCGGCTGCTTCAAGCGTGTCATCACGGGTACTGCGATGTGCGTGAACAGAATTCGCTCGGTGCCGGTCTTGGAGCCGACCTCGACCCCCCAGGAAACCTTGCGGCCGTAGCGATCCTGCGCTTCGTCGGCGATGTTCATCCGTTCCGGGCGGGTCTCCTCACGGAACCGCGACACCCGGCCTTCGGCACGGGCCTCGCTCTCGTCCCCGTCGGGTTCGGCCAGCTTGCCGATGACGGTGATCTCTTCGCGGTCGACGATGACGGTGGGATCGCCGTCAAACCAGTCTTCGGGTAGGCGTCCGGCGAACCATTCCGCGGCACCGCTCGCATCCGGTTGCTGGGCTTGGTGCCAGCCCCCGGGGCGGCCGTAGCGCCGCCCCCCGGTGTGATGTGATTTCATGATTACATAATTACACGCTTACATCGTTAAGGGAATCATGTTCACCCGGAGCGAACCGGGACTGCGAATCCACATCGCGCGGGCGCGCTTGCGGCCGCCGGCGAATGTCGGCGAAAAGCATGGCCGCGACGGCGCCATCCTGCGCGGAAAAGCGTTGATATGCATCGTCGGAGGGCGTATTTTTGGTAGCGAAGCAGGCCCGGAAGCGACCATCTAGAAGTGCCGGAAGTAGGGGAAGAAACCGGCCGCGTAGGACATAGTCCAACGCCCCCCAAGAGTCGCCCGGGCCTGCCCCTATTTGCCGCCGCGGCGAATCCGGAAGAGTTTGACTTCGTTCTTGATGCCCTTGAGGCGACGCGCCCCGGCGAAAGACCCCTCGAAATCACCGGCATCGCCGATGGCCTCCCAGACCGAATCGGCGACCAGCACCGTGCCCGGTCGCGCCACTCCGGTGACCCGGCTGGCCACGTTGACCGGACTGCCGAACCAGTCCCCGGCCCGGCTGACCGCCATCCCGGAGGCCGCTCCGGCCCGCAACCGCGGAAAGTCGTTGTCGGTGTCGACGGTCTCGACGGTCTCGACGAGCTTCACCACAACATCGAGCAATGGCGCCGGTTCGGGACAGACGAACATCACGGCGTCACCGATCGACTTGATGAACCGCACCGGCGGTGTGGTCACGTCGCGGGCGAGGTAGCCCAGCCGGCTGGCAAGCTGGCCCAGGTCTTCGGCCGGAATCGCCTCGCCGAGCCGCGTGAACCCGACGAGGTCGGCGAAGGCCACGGTGACCTGGCGCGCGCCGGGCAGTGGCTTGCCCGCGGCCCGCTCCGCGGCGTTGACCGCCTCGGTTTCCATCGTGTGGCGCAGCTGCATGAACAGCATGTTCTCGACCAGCGGCCCGAGCAGCGGCGCAATCCGGCCGACCAACGCCTTGGATGCCTTGGCGATTTCCAGCTCGGTGGCGCCGGGCCGCATGATCGCCGACAGCGCGGTGAAACGCATGACCTCGGCGGTGCGCGACAAGCCTTCGGCGAGCACCCGGACGACGAGCACCAGTTTGTCGGGATCCAGGCCGAGCTCGAGGAATCGCTGGGTCAAGGCGGCGGCTTCGCCGTCGGCACGCATGTGCACGGCCGCGTCGGGGTCGTCGACCCGGGCAAGACCGATGGCGCGCTGCACTCGCTGGAGCAGATCCAGGTCGATGCCGTAGGTCTCGCTGATCTCCCTGGTGGACACGTACGTGCCGTCGTCGCCGATCAGGTGGCGGCTGGCCAGCAACAGCGGCGGGTGGGTCGTCCGAATTTCTTCGGCGGTGATGCCCTGCTCGAGCAGCCACTCCACGAGCTCGGCACGCTCGGTGCGCGCGGTGCCCTCGAGACCGTCGAGCAGATCCTCGTCCACGTGGTCAACGTACAACGCCGCCGCGCGATGATGTGCGGTGATGAGTGCACCGCTACTCCAGGGGTTTCCACCGGTTGTCGACGAGCACGCCAGAGTGCTGATCCTTGGCTCGTTTCCGAGTGTCCAATCGCTGGCGGCCGGCCAGTACTACGCGAACCCGCGAAACGCGTTCTGGCCAATAGTCAGTGAGCTTTTCGGGGTCGACGCGGCCGCGCCGTATGATTCGCGGCTGCTCGCGCTGCGATCACACGGTGTTGCGCTCTGGGATGTGCTGCAGCGGTGCCGTCGGGTCGGCAGCGCGGACTCGGCGATCGACCCTAAAAGCTTGGTGGCCAACAACTTTGCCGAGTTCTTCGCCAACTACCCGGCCATCGCGCGCGTTTACTTCAATGGAGCCAAGTCGGCCGATCTCTATCGCAGGCTGGTCCATCCTGCCGAAGGGATCCACTATGAACGGCTGCCGTCGACCAGCCCGGCTCATGCCGTGCGCCCCGGCGCCAAGCTCGCGGCCTGGCGGGTGATCGCTGCGGTGTCATGAGGGCAGTGTCATGAGAGCGGCGGGCGCCGGTGCGCCCACGGTCTGGCCGACTCGATCTGCGCCGACAGCGACAACAGCGTCGCTTCGTCGTACGGCCGCCCGACCAGTTGTATCGCCAACGGCAGTCCGTCGCCGTCGAAGTCCCACGGCACCGCCGCGGCCGGCTGGCCGGTCAGGTTCCAGACCTGTTGATATGGAACACGCTGCCCCGCCGCCAGCAGCGTCCAGGTGGCGCCGCGGCGTTGGTAGGCGCCGATACGCGACGGGCCCGTCGCGTTGCCCGGCGTCACGACGACGTCGACATCGCCGAAGATCGACTGCACGCGATTGCTCAGCGACGCCTCCGCGGCGCGCAGCGCGGCCATCCGCCGATCGGAGAAGACCGATCCCGCCCGCGCCAGATTTCGGGTGCGCGCTTCGAGGCGTTCCGGGTGGGCCAGTGCGTCGGCGTCATCGCAAATGCCCCGCAGATAGCGAGGCAGGTAGTTCGTGTAGAGCGTCGGCGGATATTCGGGGTCGCGCGTGACGACCTCGTGGCCCAGGTCGCGAAGCAGCGCACCGGCCTCGTCCACCGCCGCGAGCTGTTGCTTCCCCACCCTGGCGGGAAACGGCGTTGGAACCTTGGTGCTCAAGGCGATTCGCAGCGTGCCGGGATCACGAACGGCCGCGGCCACGAACTCGCCCTCGGGACCGGGCACCGTCGTCGTCGCGTCCAGGAACAGGGCGGCGTCCATGACCGACCGGGCGATCGGGCCGTTGACACTCAGCCCGTACCAGGCGTCGTCGTGCGGCTCCAGCGAGATCCGATCGCGTTGCGGTTTCAGCCCGAACAGCCCACACCAGGTCGCCGGGATCCGGATGGAGCCACCGCCGTCGGATCCCAGCGCGAGTGGCGCCAGCCCGGCGGCCACCGCCGCGGCACTGCCGCCGCTGCTGCCCCCCGGCGTGCGCTTCAGGTTCCACGGGTTGCGGGTCGCGCCGAACGTCAACGATTCCGTGTAGGGAAACATCATCAGCTCGGGCACATTGGTCTTGCCGATGACCACGGCACCGGCGGCGCGCAGCCGGCGGACCACCTCCCCGTCGGACGTCACCGCGGGACGGTGTCCCCCGCTGCCGTAGGTCGTCACCTCGCCGGCGACGTCGACGTCGTCCTTGATCGCGATCGGCACGCCGAGCAGCGGCAACCGCTCGCCGGCGTCGAGGCGGTCTTGCGCCATCGCGGCCTCGTAACGCGCGGTGTCCGAGAGCACCACGCGGTAGCAGCGCAGCTCGCTGTCCAGCCGCGCAACCCGTTCCAGGTAGATCTCGAGCAGCTCCGGGGCGGTCAGTTCACCGTCGGCCAGCATCCGGGCCTGTCCGGCCGCGCCGGCAAAGGCCACCTCGCGAGCGTCCACTGCGGCAGCGTATCGCCCCGAATGAGCCAGCCAGTACCGTAGGCGACATGTCCTGCGTGTTCTGCGCTGTCGTCGCCGGGGAGGCACCGGCCATCCGGATCTACGAAGACGAGGACTATCTGGCGATCCTCGACATCCGCCCCTTCACTCGCGGACACACCCTGGTGCTTCCCAAACGCCACACCGTCGATGTCACCGACACCCCGCCAGAGACGCTGGCCGAGATGATCACCCTCGGCCAACGAATCGCCCGCGCGGCCCGCGCAACCGAGTTGGCCGACGCGACGAACATCGGGATCAACGACGGCCCCGCGGCATTTCAGACGGTGCGCCACATTCATCTGCACGTGCTGCCGCGGCGCAACGGCGACAAGCTTTCGGTCGCCAAGGGGATGCTGCTGCGCCGCGACCCGGACCGGGAAGGCACCGGCCGGATTCTGCGGGAGGCCCTGGCCCGCATCGACGCGAGTCAGTCAGACTGAACCCATGAGCAATCTCACCGCGTTCGAGCAATTCGTGGGCGTACCGATCCTGCGGTTGCACGACAAGATCTACCAATCGACCAACGGCCGGATCGGGCACCGGATACCCGGCGTGCCGCCCAGCCTGCTGCTGCACACCGTCGGCGCCAAGACCGGGCAGCCCCGCACCACGTCGCTGACGTATGCGCGCGACGGCGACTCGTATCTGGTCGTCGCTTCCAACGGCGGCGACGAGCGCTTCCCGGGCTGGTACCACAACCTGCGCAAGCGCCCGGACTGCGAAATCAACGTCGGTCCCAAGCGGTTCGCGGTGACCGCGCGCCGGGTCACCCCCGAGGACGCCGACTACGCGCGACTGTGGCAGTTGGTCAACAAGAACAATTCGAACCGCTACACCAGCTACCAAAGCCGGACGTCGCGACCCATCCCGATCTTCGCGTTGACACCGCAGCAAAGCTGAACCCACCGCACCACAACTGCTGGTAGTAGCCCCGAACGACCGCGCAGCGGTTTATTCTGCTGTAGCGCGCAGTGACGCTTCCGGCGTTCACCGCAAAGCGCGGACCGGCTGGAGCGGCGATGACACGCTGGACGGGAAATCCCTGGCAGCGCCTCGGCCTGCCGGCGCGCGTCGGTTGGCTCGTCGTCGGGGGATACGGCGTCGCGGCGCTGCTGGTCGCGGCGTCGTCGATGTGGGGGTGGGAGGGCGCCTACGCGACCCGGCCGGTCGACGAGGTGGTGTTCGCGCTCTGCATCGTCGTCACGGCGACATGCGCCGGCTATGCCGCTCGTTTCTCGACCGGGCGCCGCAGATTCGGATGGCTGGCGCTGGTGACGGCCCTTGCGGGCTGGGCAGTGGGCGAGGCGCTCTGGTCGGTGTATGAGGTGCGCCCCGAAATCGAGCACGCCAGGCATCCCGCCGCGGCCGAGGCCGTGTTCACGTTGTATCCGATCGGCGCCATGGCGTCTTTGGTGCTGTTGTCCAAACTGTCTCGCCACAGTCCGCGCCGACTGGTGCTGGACGGTCTGATCGTGGCGACCTCGCTGTTCGTAATCTCATGGGTATTCGTCCTCGACAAACAGCTGCGCGAGGACACCGGCGCGCGGCTCGGCACGCTCGTAGAGGTTTTCGCCGACGTCGTCATCCTGACGGCGGCGATCCTGATGCTGTCGCGGTATCGTCCCGGCGACCTACCGAGCCGCAGCCTGCTGGCCGGCGGGACCGGGACGATCGCCGTCGCCGACATCTTGATGGTTTTCCAGACCGGGATGGGCAGCTATCACCTGGGCGATCTGACCGACCTGGGGCGGGTGGCCGGCTTCGGGTTGATCGCGCTGGCCGGCCTGACCAGCGTCCACGAGTCGCCCGTGGCGTCGCCGCGGAAAGAGACCTTGTCGCGTGCCCTGCTCTGGTTGCCCTATCTGCCGCTTCTGCTGGCGGCTGCGGTCGGGTTGGGCCACGCACTGGGCCAGATGGCGCATGGGCCGCTGCTCGCGGCGCTAGGAATCCTGGTCGCCGGCGTGCTCGTCCGGCAATTCGTGGTGCTCGTCGAAAACCAGAAATTGTTGTCCGAGGTCGCGCGGGAAGCGTTTCGTGACAGCCTGACCGGTTTGGCCAATCGGGCGCAATTCCTGCGCCAATTGGAACAAGCCGTCGCCCAACGCCTGCACGACGCGACACCCATCGCGGTGTTGTGCCTCGATCTCGACAACTTCAAGTTGGTCAACGACGCCCTGGGTCACCCGGCCGGCGACGAACTGCTGATCCGCGTCGCCGGGCGGCTCACCGCCGCGCTTGCGGAAAAGGGCACCGTCGCGCGCCTGGGTGGTGACGAATTCGCCGTGCTCATCGAGGGTTCCGTCGAAGAATTGCAGGACGCGGCGCACCGGGTTCTGGAGGCCTTCAGCGCGGCGATCGTGATCGACGGTGTGCCCGTGGCGGTCCGGCCGAGCATCGGCTTCACCATGGCCACCGCCGACTCGAACTGCACCGTCGAGCAGCTCATCCGGCACGCCGATTTGGCTATGTATGCCGCCAAACGCGAAGGCGGCCAACGCATCCGAAGCTTCGTGCCCGATCTGCCCCTATCCTATGGGTTCCAGCAGTTCAGCGGGCCACCGATGGCGGCCGTCGACGATCGGCTCGCCGCCGCCGCCTCGCAGCGCGCCGCCGATACCGACAGGGCGCGGGCACCTGCGCTCGAGCCGAGCGCCGAAACCAGGACAACCACACCGGACCAACCGAACGACACACCCGACGGGATTCGGTGGCCTCCGACGTCAGTCCGAATTGCCCTGGCGCTGTTGCTGGTTGGAGTGATCGCCTTCGGCGCGACGAGCATCCTCAACCCGAGCGCCGGTCACAGCGTCTTCTCCAAATCCGCGTACGCGGCGTTGAACCTGTTGGCGGCCGCGGTGATTGCCTCGCGCGCGTATCGCGTGCCGGCCGACCGTTTGGGTTGGTCCCTGATCGCCGCCGGCATGGCGGTTTCGGCGCTGGGTGACGTCGTCTACGACTTACGCGTGCCAGACGGTCAGTCACCCTCGGTGGCCGATCCGGAGTACGTCTTGTTTTACCCGTTGGTTTATGCCGGGCTTGTGGTAGTCATGCGGGCGCGCCTGACGCGGGTGCCGATCCCGATCCGGCTCGACGCGCTGGTGTGCGGGCTGGCCACGGCCGCGGTGGCCGTGGCGCTGTGGACGGGACCCATTCACGCGGCCGCGACCCGCGCACCGGCAACCGTACTGATGGGCCTGATCTATCCATGCGGCGATCTGGTGCTGCTGGCCCTGGTCGCCGGCATGCTGCCGATACTCGGATGGCGCAACGGATTGCGTTGGGGCCTACTCGTTTTGGGCTTCATCGGTTTCGCCGTCGCCGACACCGCATACCTGTTCCAGACCTCCGAGGGCACCTACCGGGTCGGCAGCGCGCTCGATGCCCTCTGGCCCGCTGCGTCGCTGCTGGTGGCGACGGCGAGCTGGACCCCGAGGTCGTCCGTGGTGCCGCTACCGAGACGCGGACTTAGCTACTACGCCATGCCGGTGGCGTGCACGGTCGCGGCGCTTGCAGTCGTCGTCTTGAGTCAGCACTCACGCCTGGCGGCGACCCTCGCCGCGCTGAGCCTGATCGCGGTCACCGCGCGGTTTTCCGTCACCTTCCGCGACGTCAGCATGCAGGCCGAAAGCCACAAGCTGGCGATGACCGACGAATTGACGGCACTGCCCAATCGGCGATCGCTGGCGACGGCCCTCACCGCGCTGGCCGACTCCGTGCGGACGGGACCCCACCCGACAAACTCACCGGTACTCGCGCCGGCGCTGAGAACCCCCTCACGCCAAGCGCTTCTGATAGTGAAACTCTGCGACTTTCACAAGATCACCGGCTCGATCGGCCGCCACTTCGGCGACGAATTGTTGTGCCGCGTAGCGAATCGGATCGAGAAGAGCGTCCGCCGTGAGGATGTGGTTGCCCGCACCGGTGATGACGAGTTCGCGGTCCTGCTTGGCGAGGAGCCCGACGTCATTGCCGTTCGCGCACAGGCAGGTCGCTTGCTCGAGGCATTGAGCGAGCAGTTCACGCTGGATCCGATGACCGTGCAAGTCGAGGCCTGCATCGCGATCGCGCTCTACCCGGACCACTGCGACCACCCACAGGAGCTGCTGAATCGCGCCGAAACGGCCATCCCGCAAGCCAAGACCGCCAATAGCAAGATCGCGGTGTATGAGCCGGCGTTCGAGCTGTATCGCGACAACGACCCCAACCTGATCGACGAACTGCGCGCGGCGCTGTTCGAGGGTGACGAACTGACGCTGTATTACCAGCCGAAGATCAATGCGCGCGATGGCAACGTGCATAGCGTCGAGGCGCTGCTGCGCTGGCACCATCCCACCCGCGGATTACTGCTACCCGAGGAATTCCTACCCGCGGCCGACCGCGCCGGCCTGATGCGAAAGGTGGCCAACCGCACGCTCAACCGCGCTCTCGAACAGATCCAGTCCTGGCGCCGGCAGGGCATCACGCTGGCGGTCGCCGTCAACCTCTCGACGACGAACCTGCTCGACCTCGACCTGGTCGGCACCATCGAACGGCTGCTGCGGACCTACGGCCTGCCCTCCGACGCCCTCATCATCGAGATCACCGAGAGTGCCCTGGTGGATTCGGTGCGATCCCGAAACACCGTCGCCGAGTTGCAACGCCTGGGCGTTCGCATCTCGATCGACGACTACGGCACCGGGTGGTCGTCGCTGGCACGCCTGCAGGACGTCTCGGTCGACGAGCTCAAGCTCGACCGGATATTCGTGGCGCGGTTGGCCCAAGACCCGCGATCGGTCGCCATCGTGCGCTCCACGGTGGCGTTGGCGCGCAGCCTCGGAGCCGACCTGGTCGCCGAGGGAGTCGAAGACGAGATCACGTTGAGCGCGCTGCGGCGGTATGGCTGCACGATCACGCAGGGCTTCGTCCACAGCCCGCCGTTGCCCGCACCCGAATTGCAGCGGTGGATCGTCAGCCACGCACCCGGTTCGGATTCGAAATCCGAAGCGGGAGTGAGTGACTGATCGGCTAAAAGAGCTCCTTGGCCAGCAGTTCCAGGGTTGCCACGCGCGCCGGCGCGGTAGCGGGCTCGGTACCGCGGCGGGCCGAGGCGACCGGGTTGACCATCACCTCGTCGACGCCGAACCGTTCGGCAAGCGCCCGCACCTGTTCGGCGGCCTCCGCGGGCGCACCCAGCACGGCGCGCTGCAGGCCGCTTTCCACGATGCGCTCCTGCTGCGGTGTCAGCTCCGCGACGTGAGCTTCCTCGACCAAGGGCACCGGCCCGAGCGGTTGCCCGGTCCGTAGCTTCGCCATCATCTGAAGGTTGGGCAGCATCAACGCCGTTGCCTCGTCGCGTGTTTCGGCCACCGCGGCATTGACCGTCAAAAATGTCACCGGCTCGGCCGCGAGGTCGCTGGGTTTGAATCGGGAGCGGTAGAGCTCGAGCGCCTCTTCGGTTCCCTTGCCGGAGAAGTGATGGGCGAACACGTACGGCAGCCCCTTGGCGGCGGCCAGATGCGCCGAGTACATCGACGATCCCAGCAGCCACAGTAGCGGTTCGGTCGCGGCGGCCGGGGTGGCCTTCAAGGTGTAGTCCCCGGAACGCAGTGGCACCCGCACGCCGCGCGCACTCATCAGTGCCGCCACATCGTCGAGGTACTCGGGGAAGTGCTCGATGTCTTCCTCGCCACGGCCGCCGCGCAGGGCATACGACGTCACGGGGTCGGACCCTGGCGCCCTGCCGATGCCTAAGTCAATCCGACCCGGAGCGGCCGCTTCCAGCAGCGCGAACTGCTCGGCCACCGCCAGCGGCGCGTGGTTGGGCAACATCACGCCACCCGACCCGAGCCGCACCTGCGAGGTCTGCGCGGCCAGGTAGGCGATCAAGACCGGCGGGCTCGTAGCCCCCACCGACGGCATGTTGTGGTGTTCGGCGACCCAGTAACGGGTGAAACCCAGACGATCGGCGGCCTGCGCCAGCGACACGGTGGCCGCCAGCGCATCGGAGGTCGTCTGGTCGGTGCGCACCGGGACGAGGTCAAGGACGGAAAGTCGCACGATGGCGTTAACGCATGCGGGCCGGCGAACGTTCCCGGCTCATCTGCGCGAGCGTGCATAGTTGTACGGCTGCAGCGGCGCGTCGCCGCACAAACACGCACGCTCAATAGTTTTTGAGGGTGAGCGAGTTCACGATGTTGTCGAAGACGTCCTGCGGGATCGGCGCACCGCCCGGGATGTTGTCGATCACCAGCCACTGGTTGCGCTTGACGTAGTCGTGAAACTCCTTGTGGTAGTTGGAGAACCCAAGCTCGTAGTCCTCACCCGCCGCGGCGAGCTCGCCGGCCAGGATGTAGGCGCCCAGCAGCGCGACGCTGGTGCCCTGGCCCGACAACGGCGAGCAGCAATACCCGGCGTCGCCGACGAGGGCCACCCTGCCCTTCGACCAGCGGTCCATCTTGATCTGCGCCATCTCATCGAAGTAGAAGTCCGGCGCGGTCCGCATGTACTCCAGCAGCTGCGGGCGCACCCAGCCGTCGCCGGCCATCCGCCGCTCCAACTCGGCGAGCTGGGCCTGCGTGTCGCGGTAATCGAGCCGCAGGTCGGGCTCCATGAAGCCGACCATGGCCCGGGCCTCGGAGTTGTCGCGCGCGCTGTAGACGCCCACCATGGTGGAGTCCCCGTAATGCCACCGCTGCCAGTAGTCGAGGTCCAAGAAGTTGGGCACGGTGAAGATCGCCGCGTGAGTGCCCAGCCGCTCGATGAATTGCTCCTCCGGGCCGAAGGCCAATGCGCGCACATTGGAGTGCAAACCGTCGGCACCGATCACCAGGTCGAAGGTGCGCGCGGCGGCCCGCTCGAAGGTCACCGCCACCGAGGCGCCGTCGTCCTGCAACGCGACGATGCTGTCGTCGAACACATACTCGGTGTTCAGTTGCGTTGCCTCGTAAAGCAATTCGACGAGGTCGTCGCGCAGCAGTTCGATGTCGGGGTTGGCGATGAGCCCGCCGGTCGGCGTCGATTCGGTGTCCTGGGACAGCTCGTTGCCGTCGCGGTCGACGACGGACGCGCCCCTGATGCGGGTGCGGCGGTGATCGGCGGCGGCCCGCAGCGCCATGCGTTCGAGCACGCTGAGCGCCGGGCCCCGCACGTCGATGGCCTGACCGCCCGGCCGCAACCCGGGGTACCGTTCCACCACGGTGACCGAATAGCCATGCTGCGCAAGCCAATAGGCCGCGGTCGTACCGGCCACGCTGGCACCGGACACCAGAATATCGGTCACTTGATTCCTGCCAGCCTCTTCGCATGGGTGAAGACATCGTCGAGCATTACCGGAGTCAACCTACCGGTGAACATGTTTTGCTGGCTGGGGTGGTAGCAGCCGAGCAGACGCACGCCAGACGGCAGCGTCGCGACCGCGCCATGCCCGAACCGCGGTTTGCGCATTCCGGCCACGCCGGGTAGCCGCAACGCGATCTGCCACGCGAACCCGCCCAGGGCGACGACGACGCGAACATGGTCGGACACCAAACGCCATTCGGCATCCAGCCACGGCCAGCAGGCGTCCCGCTCCGCGGTAGTCGGCGCGTTGGCCGGAGGCGCGCATCGCACCGGTGCGGCGATCCGAATTGCGTTGGCCCGCAAGCCATCTGCGGCATCGACGCTGGTCGGTGAGTTCACCAGCCCCGCGCGGTGGAGCGCCGCGTAAAGCTGGTCCCCGGACCTGTCGCCGGTGAACATGCGGCCGGTCCGGTTGGCTCCGTGCGCGGCGGGCGCCAACCCGACGATCAACACCCGCGGGCGCTCGGATCCCCACCCCGGCACCGGCCGCCCCCAATAGGGCTGGTCGGCGAAGGCTCGGCGCTTGATCACGGCGACATCTTCACGCCAACTGACCAGCCGCGGGCAGGCACGGCACACGCTGACCACCGCATCGAGCTCCGGTATCGAAGCGGCCCGGGCGGCCAGCGCCGAAACCTGCGCGGCGTCGGCTGCCACCGGGGTCTGCGGGGTGGCCGGGTCGCCCGGCCACCCGGTGCCGGGCGCGACGGGAGAGCCGAACGCCTGGCCGGTATTCGGATGGACGAGCACATGAACATCCTGCATTCACGCGGTGCGGCCGGAAAATTCGGTCGCCCTAAATGCGGCTTTGGCATAAATTCAGCCGCGATATCCCATGAAAAGCACCGGCCCCGCGGTTCTGATCCTGTTCGCCACGCTGGTGGCGGCGGCGGGAACCGGCATCTCGATCGTCGCGTTCCCCTGGCTGGCGTTGCAGCACAACGGCAGCGCGCGGGAGGCGTCGATCGTGGCGGCAGCGATGACACTGCCGCTGGTGCTGTCCACGCTGGTCGCGGGCACGGCCGTCGACTCTTTCGGGCGCCGATGGGTGTCGCTGGTCTCCGATTCGCTGTCCGGCACCGCGGTGGCCGCGGTGCCGCTGATCGCCTGGCTTTTCGGTCCGAGGGCGATCAACGTTGTCGACCTGGCGGTGCTGGCCTTCTTCGCGGCCGCTTTCGACCCGGCTGGGACGACGGCGCGGGATTCGATGCTGCCCGAGGCCGCCGGCCGGGCGCGCTGGTCGTTGGACCGGATCAACAGCATTTACGAGGCGATTCAGAACCTCGGGTTCATCGTCGGTCCGGGCATCGGCGGCTTGATGATCGCCACGGTCGGCGGCGTCAACACGATGTGGCTCACCGCCGGGCTGTTCGGTCTGTCGATCCTCGCGATCGGGGCGCTGCGGCTCGAGGGTGCCGGCAAGCCACACCACGCAACCCGGCCCACCGGGCTGATGTCCGGGGTCGCCGAGGGGCTGCGATTCGTCTGGAACCTGCGGGTGCTACGGACGCTCGGGGTGATCGACTTGTTCGTCACCGCGCTGTACTTGCCGATGGAAAGCGTGCTGTTTCCAAAGTATTTCGCCGACAGCCACCAACCCGCGCAGCTGGGTTGGGCGTTGATGGCGCTGGCGATGGGTGGCGTGGCGGGCGCGCTCGGCTATGCGGTGCTGTCGAGATTCATGCGGCGACGCGCGGCCGTGCTGACCGCGACCCTCACCTTCGGTGCAGCAACGGTCGGCATCGCGTCCCTGCCGCCGTTGCCGGTGATCCTGGCGCTGTGCGCGGTGACCGGCGTGGTCTACGGCCCGATTCAGCCGATCTACAACTACGTGATGCAGACGCGGGCGCCGCATCATCTGCGCGGTCGAGTGGTCGGCGTGATGACGGGTCTGACCTACGCCGCCGGCCCGTTGGGCCTGCTGGTGGCGGGTCCCCTGGCGGACTCCGCCGGACTGAAGGCCACGTTCTTGACGCTGGCGGTGCCCATCCTGTTGATCGGGCTCGTCGCCTGCGGGCTGCCGTCGCTGCGCGAACTGGACCGCGCGCCGGAGTTCGCTGTCGAACCCCGACCTTGAAACGGCCTAGGATCGGGCCGTGAACTCGGATGCGCTGGCCGGCCTGATCGCCGGGCTGCCCGACGGGACCGTCGTCACCGATCCCGCCATTACCGAGGGCTACCGCCAAGACCGCGCCTTCGACCCGTCGGCCGGCAAGCCGCTGGCCGTCGTCCGGCCGCGGACCACCGAAGAGGTCCAGACGGTGTTGCGCTGGGCCACGGCCAACCAGGTGCCGGTGGTGCCCCGGGGAGCCGGCAGCGGGCTGTCGGGCGGAGCGACGGCGCTGGACAACGGGATCGTTCTGTCGACGGAGAAAATGCGCGACATCACCGTCGATCCGGTCACCCGCACCGCGGTATGCCAGCCCGGGCTGTTCAACGCCGAGGTGAAGAAGGCCGCCGCCGAGCACGGCCTGTGGTATCCGCCGGATCCCTCGTCGTTCGAGATCTGCAGCATCGGAGGCAACATCGCGACCAATGCGGGCGGACTGTGCTGCGTGAAGTACGGCGTCACGACCGACTATGTGCTGGGCATGCAGGTGGTGCTCGCCGACGGCACCGCGGTGCGCCTGGGTGGCCCGCGTTTGAAGGACGTGGCGGGCCTGTCGCTGTCCAAGCTGTTCGTGGGCAGCGAAGGCACGCTGGGCGTCATCACCGAAGTGACGCTGCGGCTACTGCCCGCGCAGAACGTGTCGAGTGTGGTGGTAGCCACCTTCGCCACGGTGGAGTCGGCGGTGGACGCGGTGCTCGGGGTCGCCGCGCGGCTGCGCCCGTCGATGCTGGAGTTCATGGATTCGGTCGCGATCAACGCCGTCGAGGACACCCTGCGCATGGACCTGGACCGCGGGGCGGCCGCCATGCTGGTGGCCGGCTCCGATGAAAGGGGGCGCGCGGCATCCGACGACGCCGAGGTGATCGCCGCGGTGTTCGCGGAAAACGGTGCGACGGAGGTGTTTTCGACCGACGACCCGGACGAGGGCGAGGCCTTCGTCGCCGCTCGCCGGTTCTGCATCCCGGCGGTGGAGGCCAAGGGCTCGCTGCTGCTCGAAGACGTCGGCGTGCCGCTGCCGGCGCTGGGCAAGCTGGTCACCGGGATCGAGCGCATAGCTGCCGAACGCGAGTTGATGATCTCGGTGATCGCGCATGCCGGCGACGGCAACACCCACCCGCTGATCGTGTACGACCCCGCCGATGCCGCCATGACGGAGCGCGCGCACCTGGCGTTCGGCGAGATCATGGACCTCGCCGTCGGCCTGGGCGGCACCATCACGGGTGAGCACGGCGTCGGCCGCTTGAAGCGGCCGTGGCTGGACGGCTACCTCGGACCCGAGGCGATGGAACTCAACCGGCGCATCAAAAAGGCGTTGGACCCGCTGGGCATCCTGAATCCCGGTGCGGCGATCTAGTCCCGCGTCCGCGTCGAGCGTGAAGCTAGCCGCACGCTCGGCGCCGAACGTGAAGCTGGCCGCACGCTCGGCGGATCGGCTTAGAACGCGAAGCGGTTCAGCACGTCGTAATTGCCCAGCGGAGTGGCGTTGACCAGCCGCCACAGCAACCGCAGCGGTGCCGACGGTATCCGCTCGTAGAGCGCCCCCACGGCGGACTGCTCGAGGAAGCGCAACCGCGGGTTCCATCGCTCGAGTTCGCGGGCATCGCGGATGCCCCACTTGGTGATGCCCTTGGTGAGCACCTTGGACAGCCGCGGCCCCATCGGCGAGGTCGTGTCGAAGAGGAGCTCGCCGCTGCCGAACCGATCCGTGAGGCTTTGTAGCAGCGCGCGTACCTGGGGACCGGCGAGGTACATGACAAGGCCCTCGGCGATCATCAGCATCGGACGATCGGTCGGTATCTCGTCGAGCCAGTCGTCGGTCACCGACGAGCCGATCATCCGGTAGCCGTCGCGATCGTCATACAGCTTGCGCCGCAACGCGATCACGTTCGGTTGGTCGACGTCGAACCACCGCACGGTGTCCGGTGGGTGCAGCCGAAACGCCCGGGTGTCCATGCCGCACCCGAGGTGCAGCACGACGGCGTCGGGATGGCGGCGCAAGAAGTCGGTGCTCCAGTCGTCGAACTGTTTGGCCCGCATGGTGACCAGGTACTGATTCGATCCGGGGTGCATGGCGCGGCGCATGCGGGTCCAGTCGTATTCGATGCGGTCCACCGCCTCCGCGGCCGCTGTGTCACCCAGAATCGGTGCCGGCGAACGGCTTTCGTATGCCCGCAGGTACAGGGTGCACAAGTTCGTCCATTCCACCGACCCCCACTGAACGTCAGTGAAGTCGACTTTGTCCGTCATCGTCATGGCTTTCTTTTTCCCTCCCGATATTCGGTCCACATCCGCATCAGCTGGTCGCGATAGTCCCGGGTGCAGAACTCGCAGAAATCGCGGAAGTCCTCGACGCGCTCCCGCTGCTCCGCGCGGTCCTCCCCCAGCACCGACAGCGCGAACTCGGCCGGCTCGATGCCCAGCCGCATCAGCGACAGCTGCGTTTCCATCACGCTGGTGAACCCGCCCGGCGTGAGGCGGTAGAGGTGTTGACGATTGGGGCTCGGCAATCGCTCCACCATGCCGCCTTCGAGAAGCTGCCGGGCGACGGTACTGATCGAGGCCTTGCTCACCGACAACACATCGGCCAGCTGCCCCAACGACTGCTGCGGTGGATCGCAGATCAGTAGCCACCCGTATATCCGGCCCATGGTGCGGGTGGCGCCGAGGAGCTCGAAGAACAGCCCCATGCGGTCGACGAATTCGGCCTCTTCCGGCGACATCGGACTCCTAGGTTTGTTCAGTACGAACTGAACGTACTGTACACGAGCCCCTCTGACCGGCACGTTGACATCAGCGCACCAATGCCTTACACATAAGACATGTCGGTTGATCTGTCTCATACCGCAGCGTTCCGGCTCGCCACCGCCGACACCTGGCCCAACCCCTGGCCGATGTACCGCGCGCTGCGCGACCACGACCCGGTGCATCACGTCGTTCCCGAAGGCAGGTCGGATCGCGACTACTACGTGCTGTCCCGGCACGCCGACGTCTGGGCGGCGGCCCGGGACCACGAGACGTTCTCGTCGGCGCAGGGACTGACGGTCAACTACGACGACCTGGAAATGATTGGGCTGCAGGACAATCCACCGTTCGTCATGCAGGATCCGCCGGTGCACACCGAGTTTCGCAAGCTGGTGTCGCGCGGTTTCACGCCACGGCAGGTCGAGGCCGTCGAGCCCAAGGTGCACGAGTTCGTCGTCGAGCGCATCGAGAGGCTCCGCTCCGACGGTGGCGGCGACATCGTCACCGAGCTGTTCAAGCCGCTGCCGTCGATGGTCGTCGCGCACTATCTCGGCGTGCCCGAGGGCGATCGGGCCCAATTCGACGGCTGGACCCAGGCCATCGTCGCGGCGAACACCACCGAAGGCGGTGTCAGCGGCGCGGTGGAAAGTGCCGGCGATGCCGTCGGGTCGATGATGGCCTACTTCACGCGGCTGATCGAACGGCGGCGGACGGAACCCGAGGACGACACCATCTCCCACCTCGTGGCCGCCGGAGTCGGCGCTGACGGCGACATCTCGGGCACGCTGTCGATTCTGGCCTTCACGTTCACGATGGTCACCGGGGGCAACGACACCGTGACGGGGATGCTGGGCGGGTCAATGCCATTGCTGCACCGGCGCCCCGACCAACGGCGGCTTTTGGTCGACGACCCGGCGCTGATCCCCGACGCGGTGGAAGAACTGCTGCGGCTGACCTCGCCGGTACAGGGGCTGGCGCGCACGGCCACGCAGGACACCGCGATCGGCGACACGACCGTCCCGGCCGGCCGCAAAGTGTTGCTGCTCTACGCGTCCGCCAACCACGACGAACGCCAATACGGCTCGGACGCAGGCGAACTCGACGTGACCCGCCGCCCACGCAACATCCTGACCTTCAGCCACGGGGCGCACCACTGCCTGGGCGCGGCGGCGGCGCGGATGCAATCGCGGGTGGCGCTGACCGAACTGCTGGCCCGCTGCCCGGATTTCGAGGTGGACGAATCCGCGATCGTCTGGTCGGGCGGCAGTTACGTCCGGCGCCCGTTGTCCGTACCGATCACGGTGAAATCCTGATGCCCGACTGGCTGGCCTCGCACCGCAGCGAGGCGGCGGCCGACCGAATACTCGACGCCGCCGAGGAGCTTTACACGGTGCGCGACCAGGCATCGATCGGCATGAACGAAATTGCCCGTGCCGCAGGCTGTTCCCGCGCGACCCTATACCGGTACTTCGAGAACCGCGACGCCCTGCGCACCGCCTATGTGCACCGCGAGACCCACCGGCTCAGCCGCGCGATCGCCGACGAGATCGACGGCATCGAGGATCCGCGCGAACGCTTGATCGCGAGCATCACCGCCACGTTGCGGATGGTTCGCGACAGCGCGGCGTTGGCGGCGTGGTTCGCCGTCACCCGCCCCCCGATCGGCGGCGAGCTGGCCGAAAAGTCGGAGGTGATCGCCGCGTTGGCCGCCGCCTTCGTGAGCTCGCTCGGCCCCGAAGAGCCCGCCGTCGTCGAACGCCGGGCCCGTTGGGTGATCCGGGTGATCACGTCGCTGCTGATGTATCCGGGCCGGGACGAGGCCGACGAACGGGCGATGATCGAGGAGTTCGTCGTCCCGATTGTCACGCCGGTCGGCGCCCGTCGCTAGCGTCGTCCACCTGCGCAACGAGATGTCCGCGACGCGGCGCCGAGCAACTATACCCATGTCTACTAGGGCTTTTTCGTCCAAACCGCTTTCTTGGGCGGCGCCGCAGCGCTATGTTATGGCCCATCGAGTTGTCGCAGAGCGATCGGTGGGGAGCAGACCAGGAGTCGAAGTGCGGGTGTCCGTGTGCGCCCACGACGACGCGCTGCTACCGATAACCAGCCAGCCGGCGCCGCCCAGGAAGGATCGATAGTGACTTACCCGTGTTTGCCGCCCGAAATCAATTCGGCACGGATGCAAACCGGTGCGGGGCCCGGGCCCATGCGCGCGGCCTCATCGGCCTGGCGTGGGCTCGCCGGCGAATTGCGGTCGGCGGCGAACTCGTTTGCGTCGGTGACGTCGAACCTGTCGGGTGAGACGTGGCAGGGACCCGCGGCCGCGGCGATGGCGGCCGCAGCCGCGCCCTATGCCGCGTGGCTGAGCGCGGCGGCCGGGCATACCGAACGGGCCGCCACCCAGGCCGCGGCGGTGGCAGCCTCGTTCGAGACGGCGCACGCCGCCACCGTGCCTACGCCGGCGATCGCGGCCAATCGCGCTCTATTGGTGACGCTGGTGAGCACGAACTTTTTGGGGCTGAACACCCCGGCGATCGCGGCTACCGAATCCCATTACGACGAGATGTGGGCCCAGGACGTGACCGCCATGGCCCATTACCACGCCGGTGCGTCGTCGGCCTGGGCCGGGATGGCCCCGCTCACGCCGCTGCAGGCGAGGCTCCCGCAACTCGTCGCCACCTGAACCCGGTCAGTCGCGCACGCGGGTGAAGCGGTGCAGCAGCCAGGCCAACGGGATCGTCAGGGCCAGCGTCGCGACGTAGAGATACAGCATCGAGCCGGTGTAGACGTGGGCCCGCACCACATAATCCATCGCGAACTCCATGGTCACCAGGTGGATAAGGAAAATCTCGTAGGAGATCTCGCCCAGCCACACCATGGGCCGGCTGGCCAGTAGTCGCGCATACAACCCCTGGTTACCCAGGGCCAACGGCGCCACTGCCAACGCCGCGATCACCGCGTAGAAGCACGTCTTGTACAGCGCCTCCCCCAGCGTCGCCGGTGAGGTGGTGGGCGCTCCCGCGATCGGAGTCGAGACGATGAAGTAGCAGATGATCGCCAGCGGTATCGCCACGAACGCATAGCACCGCACGCCCATCCGCTGCAGCACCGTCAGCAGCATGCCGCCCAGGAACCAGGCCAGGTAGGTCGGCAGCCACAGCCGGGCGCCGTCGGGAAACCAGTGATCGGTATGCACCAGGACCAGCCATGCCGGACTGAGCAACGCCATCGCCGCCAGGGCGCCGACCACCAGCTTCGGCTGCCAGCGCCGCCGAGAGATGAGCACCAGCAGCACGTAGGCCAGCAGGGGCAGCACCACGTAGAAGGCGGCCTCCACCGCCAGGCTCCACATCTGGGTCAAACCCTGATGCAGGTACTTGCCGAGATAGCCGTCGGTGTAGATCTGCGTCAGGGTGAGGTTGCGCACCAGGCCCGTCCACGAATGTCCGGGGTTCGGTCCCGCCTCCCGGAAGTGGTACAGCACGTAGGCAACCAGAACCGTGATGACATAGGCGGGCATGATGCGCCGAACCCGGTGCCACGCATAGCGACTCAGCGAGGGTGGCGGGCCATCGGTGGCGGCAGATTTGACCCACGGGCGGAACAGCAGGAAGCCGGAGAGGACGAAGAAGATCGGAACGCCGATCTCCATCCGGGAGCCGACCAGACCCCAGTACCCGTGGGTGTACTTGCCGGTGGTGTAGGCGGCGTGGGTGCCGACGACCAGGAGGGCGGCGACCGCGCGGATGCCGGTCAGCGACGCGACGCGGTCCACATGGGCGACCTGCTCGAGTCCGCCCTGGGCGTCTCTCTCCTCGGACAGCGTCATCCGGCGCGTTTCTTGCGTGGTTTGGGCTTGCCGGAGCCACGATCCGGCCGCAGGTCGATCAGCACGCCCGAGATGCGTGTGCGCTCAAGCTTTTTCACGGTTGCCTTCGGCAGTTTGGCCGGAAGCTCCACTAAGGAGAAATCCGGGCCGATGGCGATGTGGCCGAAATCGCTGCGGTGCAGCCCGCCCTCGTTGGCGATGGCACCGACGATCGCGCCGGGGCCGATCTTGTGACGCTTGCCCACGGAGATGCGATAGGTGGCGAAATCCCGTGTCTGCCTTAGTTTTTCATGGGGTTTTTCACGACGTTCCCGTCGCTCGCGCCGCTCGGGCGGCGGTTCGGGTGCCATCAGGAACTCCTCGCCGTCGCGCGACTGCAGAGCCAGCGCGGCGGCGATGTCGGCCATCGGGACGTCATGCTCGCGTTCGTAGTCCTCCACCAGCTTGCGGAACAGCTCGATTTCCGGACCACCGAGCGCGCGGGTGATGGAATCGCCGAATTTGGCCACGCGCTGCGCATTGACGTCCTCGACAGTGGGCAACTCGGTCTCGGTGAGCGTTTGGCGGGTTGCCTTTTCGATCGCCTTCAGCAGGTGGCGTTCCCGCGGGGCGACGAACAACAGCGCAGTTCCCGAACGCCCGGCCCGGCCGGTGCGTCCGATGCGGTGCACGTAGGACTCGGTGTCGTGCGGGATGTCGTAGTTGAGCACGTGCGATATCCGCTCCACGTCCAACCCGCGCGCGGCCACATCGGTGGCGACCAGGATGTCGATGCCCTTGGGGCCCCCGTCTCGCAGCGCGGCTATGGTCCGCTCGCGCTGCCCCTGCGGGATGTCGCCGTTGATGGCGGCCGCGGAAAAGCCTCGGGCGCGCAGCTTTTCGGCCACCTCCTCCGTCGCCTGTTTGGTGCGTACGAAGACGATCATCGCCTCGAACGGCTCCACCTCGAGCACACGGGTGAGCGCGTCCATTTTGCGCGGCCCGGCCACCTGGATGTAGCGCTGCGAAATGTTCTCGGCCGTAGCGGTTTTCGCTTTGGTGGTGACTTCGAACGGATCGTGTAGGTACTTGGCGGTGAGCTTGCGGATCGGGGCCGGCATGGTCGCCGAAAACAGCGCGACCTGTTTGTATTCCGGCGTTTCGGACAGGATGCGCTCGACGTCCTCGGCAAAGCCCATGGCGAGCATCTCGTCGGCCTCGTCGAGCACCAGGTAGTCCACCCGCGACAGGTCGAGCGTGCCGCGTTCGAGGTGGTCGATGATGCGGCCTGGCGTTCCCACCACCACGTGCGCGCCGCGCCGCAGTCCGGCCAGTTGCACGCCGTAGGACGACCCCCCGTAGATCGACAGCACATTGATCTTGGGCAGCTGCGCCCCGTAGCGGCTGAACGCCTCGGCCACCTGCAGCGCCAGTTCCCGGGTGGGCGCCAGTACCAGGGCCTGGGTCGCGTTGCTGGTCACGTCGATCTTGGACAGGATCGGAATCGCGAACGCCGCCGTCTTGCCCGTGCCGGTCTGCGCCAGACCCACCACGTCGGAACCGGCCATCAGCGCCGGAATCGTCGCCGCCTGGATGGCCGTCGGTGTCTCGTAGCCGACGTCGGCGATCGCCCGCAAGACGGAGGGATTGATCTGCAGGTCGGCAAACGTCGTAGAAACAGCCTCGGGCGAGCTGTCGGGGAAGGTCATCGTCCCTGAAGTCTAGTGGTGACCGCGAGCTCAGCAGAGCTGAGCGTGGCGGGTCACCAGACAGCGCCGAGGTGATCGGGAGTTCAACTTGGGCGCGGCATGCCTGCCACGCCGCCGAGCCCGACGACGGTACGGTGCGCGATGTGTGGTCGCTACCGTGCCCTACCGAGCCGCTGTCCGCCCTCTCCGTCGCGGTGGTGCTCGGCGCGGCGTTGACCGGCTGCGGCACGGGAGACTCCACGGTCGCCAAGACCCCGCAGGCAACGACAACCACCCCGGCACCCTCCACCGCACCCGGCCAGGCGTCCGGCGCGGCGACGACGCCCAGCGGCGCACCGGCCGACCCGTGCGCGATCAATCTGGCGTCGTCGACCATCGCGAAAGTCGTCTCCGAGCTGCCTCGCGATCCCCGCAGTCAACAGCCCTGGAATCCGGAGCCGCTGGCCGGCAACTACAACCAGTGCGCCCAGTTGTCGGCGGTGATCATCAAGGCCAACACCAACGCCATCAATCCCACCACCCGGGCGGTGCTGTTCCATCTCGGTCAGTTCATCCCGCAGGGCGTGCCCGACACCTACGGTTTCAACGGCATCGACGCGGCGCAGACCACCGGCGACACCGTGGCGTTGACCTATCCCGGCGGCATCAACGGCTTGAACACCGACGTGCGATTCCACTGGAACGGCAACGGCGTCGAGCTGATCGGGAACACCCCCGGCCACTAAGCAGATCGCTAGCCCGGCACCGCCGGATTGTCGGCCGCCTCACCTACAGTTGCTGCTGTGTTCGTCACCGGCGACAGCATCGTCTACAGCGCATCGGATCTCGCGGCCGCAGCCCGCTGCGAGTACGCACTGCTGCGCGATTTCGACGCGAAGCTGGGTCGCGGCCCCGCCGTCGTCGTGGAGGACGAGCTGCTCGAACGCACGGCCGCGTTGGGCCACCGGCATGAGCAACGCGAGCTCGACCGCCTGCGCGCGGAGTTCGACGATGCGGTCGCGATCATCGGCCGTCCGGCCTACACGCTCGAAGGGCTGACGGCCGCCGCCGAGGCGACCCGGCGCGCCATCGCCGACCGCGCCCCGGTGGTGTATCAGGCCGCGATGTTCGACGGCCGCTTCGTGGGATTCGCCGACTTCCTGGTCTCCGACGGAGAGCAATACCACCTCGTCGACACCAAGCTGGCCCGCTCCCCCAAGGTCACCGCGCTGTTGCAGCTGGCGGCTTACGCCGACGCGCTGGCCGGAATGGGCGTCTCGGTCGCGCCGGAGGCCGAACTGCGACTGGGCGATGGGTCTGTCGTGCGTTATCGCGTCTGCGACCTGATCCCCGTCTACCGGTCCCAGCGCGCGCTCCTGGAACGTCTGCTCGACGACCACTACGCCGCGGGCACCGCGGTTCGCTGGGAAGACGAAGGGGTGCGGGCATGCTTTCGTTGCCCGCTGTGCGAAGAACAGGTGCGCGCCACCGACGACCTCCTATTGGTCGCCGGCATGCGAGTAAGCCAGCGGGACAAGCTCATTGACGCAGGCGTCACCACGGTCGCCGAGCTGGCCAAGCACCGCGGGACCGTACCCGACCTGACGCCCGGCGCGCTGGGCAAGTTGACCGCGCAGGCCAAACTGCAAGTCCTGCAACGCAACACCGGCATCCCGCGATTCGAGATCGCCGATCCCCAGCCACTGGCCCTGTTGCCCGAGCCCGACCCCGGCGACCTGTTCTTCGACTTCGAAGGCGATCCGCTGTGGACCACCGACGGCCACGACTGGGGTCTGGAATACCTGTTCGGCGTCTTGGAAGCCGGGCCCACCGGCACGTTCCGGCCGCTGTGGGCGCACACCCGGGTCGACGAACGCAAGGCGCTGACCGATTTTCTGGCGATGGTGGCCAAGCGCCGCAAGCGCCGCCCCAACATGCACATCTACCACTACGCGCCGTACGAGAAGACCGCCCTGCTGCGCCTTTCCGGCCGGTACGGGGTCGGCGAGTACGAGGTCGACGAGCTACTGCGCAGCGGGACGTTGGTCGACCTGTATCCGTTGGTGCGCAAAAGCATTCGGGTGGGCGCCGAATCGTTCGGCCTGAAGGCGCTGGAGCCCCTCTACATGGGGGCGCAGCTGCGCTCCGGAGATGTCACCACGGCCGCCGATTCGATCACCTCCTACGCCCGGTACTGCGAGCTGCACGACGCCGGCCGCGTCGACGAAGCCGCAACCGTGCTCAAGGAGATCGAGGACTACAACCATTACGACTGCCGGTCGACGCAGGAACTGCGCAACTGGCTACTCGTGCGCGCATGGGAATCCGGCGTCACACCCGTTGGCGCCCAACCGGTTCCCGACGGCACCGCCGTCGAAGGTCACGACCGGTTGGCGGCGGCGCTGTCGACATTCGCCGGCGACGCCGCCGTCGGCGACCGCACCCCGGAGCAGACCGCGGTCGCGCTGGTCGCCGCCGCACGCGGCTACCACCGGCGCGAGGACAAACCGTTCTGGTGGGCGCATTTCGACCGGTTGAACTTCCCGGTCGAGGAGTGGGCGGACAACACCGACGTCTTCGTCGCCGACCACGCCGCGGTCGACGTCGACTGGCACCTGCCGCCGCGTGCGCGAAAACAGCAACGACGAGTCCGGCTGCGCGGCGAGCTGGCACGCGGCGACCTGATGACCAACGTCTTCGCCCTCTACGACGCCCCGGCCCCGCCGGGCATGACCGACAACCCCGACCGACGGGCGGCCGGCCGGGCCGAGGTCATCGAGGCCGACGATCCCGCGTTGCCCACCGAAGTGGTCATCCTCGAGCGAGTGGGCAATGACGGCAACACCTTTCACCAACTGCCGTTCGCGCTCACCCCCGGCCCCCCCGTTCCCACCCTGGCGCTGCGGGAATCGATCGAATCGACCGCCGCCACGCTGGCCGCCGCGCTGCCACAACTGCCGCGCACCGCGATGATCGACGTCCTGCTGCGCCGCGCGCCCCGAACCCGCAGCGGCGCCCCGCTTCCGCGCGGCACCGACACGGCCGCAGACATCACCGCGGCGGCGCTGGACCTGGACGCGTCGTACCTCGCGGTGCATGGGCCGCCGGGCACCGGCAAGACGTACACCGCCGCCCAGGTGATCAAGCAGTTGGTGACGCAACATTCCTGGCGCATCGGCGTGGTGGCGCAATCGCACGCCACCGTGGAGAACCTGCTGGACGCCGTGATCGACGCCGGGCTGGAACCCAGCCGGGTCGCCAAGAAGCGGTATGACCATCACGCCCCGCGCTGGCAGGAGATCGACAGCGGCGACTATGCGGCCTTTATCGCCAGCTCCGCGGGATGCGTGATCGGCGGCACGGCATGGGATTTCGCCAATCCCGCTCGTGTCGCCCACGGCAGCCTGGATCTGCTGGTCATCGACGAGGCGGGCCAGTTCTGCTTGGCCAACACGATCGCCGTCGCACCGGCGGCCGCCAATTTGCTGCTGCTCGGCGACCCGCAGCAGCTGCCACAGGTCAGCCAGGGCACACATCCGGAGCCGGTCGACACGTCGGCGCTCGATTGGCTGGTCGACGGCCAGCGCACGCTGCCCGATGAACGCGGATACTTCCTGGACCGCTCCTACCGGATGCACCCGGCGGTCTGCGCCGCGGTCTCGGCGCTGTCCTACGAGGACCGATTGCACTCCCATGCCGAGCAAACCGCCGCGCGGCGGCTGGAGGGATATCAGCCCGGCCTCCATGTGCTACCCGTTGCCCACCAAGGAAACTCGGTCGAAAGCCGCGAAGAAGCCGACGCGATCCTCGCCGAGATCCAGCGCGTGCTCGGGGCCGCGTGGACCGACGAGCGCGGCACCAGGCCGCTGACCGCCGCCGATGTCCTGGTGCTCGCGCCGTACAACGCCCAGGTGGCGCTGGCGCGCCGACGCCTGGCATCGGCAGGTATGGAAGCGGTCCGGGTCGGAACGGTCGACAAGTTCCAGGGCGGGCAGGCGCCGGTGGTCTTCATCTCGATGACGGCCTCGTCCGTCGACGAAGTGCCGCGTGGAATCTCGTTTCTGCTCAACAGGAATCGGCTCAACGTCGCCGTCAGCCGGGCGCAGTACGCGGCGGTGATCGTGCGCTCGGAGCAGCTGACCGAGTACCTGCCCGGCACGCCCGCGGGCCTGATCGACTTGGGCGCTTTTCTGGCGCTGACGTCCGGCTAGCGACCGGACGAATGCCGGCCGTAGCCGGTGGGATCCTCGTCCGGATCGGGACGGTAGTGCTGTCCCCGCGGCGCCTCGCCGGCGGACTCGAACGGCGCGAACTCGGCGACGGGACGGAAGCTGCGCCCGATGTCGACATGAGAGCCGTTGTGCGCGAAGCCGATAGGTTCCGCTCGCCGCGCCGTTATCAGCGCCTCCGGCGCGGGCGCGAGGTCCGGTTCGCGACGAAGGACGAACTCGACGTAGTCGTCGTCATCGTCGTCGTAGTCGTGGTCGATCAGCTCCTCATCGGCCAGTGCCGAAGCCGCGAAACCGGCCAGGAACAATGCGGCAACGATCCCGAACAACGCGATGAACGCGGGCAGCAGCAGCGACTGCGACATCGCGGCGGAGAACGGCTCGCGGAGGAATTCGGGCAGCTGCAGGGTGCTGGCAGTGCTGGCGCCCTCCGAAGCGTCGCCGGTGGTTGCCCCCGCGGGCATCTGGGCACTGATCCGCCACGTCATGAATGCGGCCATCGCGGCGCTGCCGAGCACGGCGCCGAGCTGGCGGACCGAGTTGTATACGGCGGAGCCCGCGCCCGCCAGATGCGGCGGCAGGTTGCGCGTCGCGGTGGCGGTCAACGGCGACCACACGAACGCGCTCCCGACGCCGATGACGCCGAACGGCAACAGCAGCCGCCAGATCGGGGTGTCCGGGGCCATCTCGAACACAAGCCACGTGAGCCCGATCGCCACCGTCGAAAAGCCGAAACCGAGCACCGGCCGCGGGTGATATCGGTCGACCATCACGCCGGCGAACGGCGCCAGCACGCCGTTGGCGAGCGCCACCGGCGCGATCACCAACGCCGAAAGCATCGGCGACAGCCCGCACACCGCCTGCGTGTAGAACATCAGCGGCAGCATCGTGGCCGTCGACGCGAACGCGATGACGGCCGCCCCGGCGTTGCAGAGGCTGAAGTCGCGGTCGGCGAAGATGTCCAGCGGTATCAGCGGCTCGCGCGTGTTGACGGCCTGCCAGTAGACGAACACCGACATGCAGCCGACACCGGCGACGATCATCGCCCAGATCCACGGCTGCCATCCCGCGGCCTGGCCCTCCTGCAGCCCGAAGACGATCAGGAACATGCCGATCCCGGACAGCGCGACACCGACCAGGTCGAATCGGTGCGCCTGGGTCGGCAACGCGGGCACCAGCCAGAGCGCCATGCCCAGCCCGATGACCCCGATTGGGACGTTGACGAAGAAAATCCACTCCCACCCCAGCGCGCCCACCAGCGCTCCACCGGCCAGCGGTCCCACCAGCGTGGCGACCCCCGCGGTGGCGCCCCACAGGCTGACCGCGACACCGCGCCGCTCCGGCGGGAAGATCCGGGTGATCGTCGACAAGGTCTGCGGGGTGAGCACTCCGGCGCCAATCCCCTGCACCACGCGGGCGGTGATCAGCATGGCGACACTTCCGGCCAGCCCACACCACAGCGAGGCCGCCGTGAACAGCACAAGGCCGGCCAGGTAGAGGTTCTTGGTGCCGAACCGGTCCCCGAGCCGGCCGGCGACCAGCAACACGACCGCGTAACCCAGCAGGTAGGCGCTCGTCACCCAGACGACGGAGGCGTACCCGGTGTGTAAGTCGGCCATGATGGTCGGATTGGCGACCGCGACGATGGTCGAGTCGACCATGATCATGAAAAAGCCGATCATCATCGCCCACAGCGCGTTCCACGGGTTGGCGTTTGACGGAAGCGTGAATTTCCAGCGCCAGGTGGGCTCGACACGACGGGGCCCCGCGCGCCGGGTTTCCCCGGCCCACCTGGGCGACGCCGTGGTCATGCCCTCACCTCGCTTCAGCTCCCGACGATGCTCTCCGGTCGATTCGGGCCCTGCCGGCCCGAACTGGTCGACCGGCACGCCCCATGAGCGGGGTGCTACAGCCTGCACGCGGCTGAGTCGCGATTGGCGCCGACGAACGGCTCGCATCGTCACCGACCTGTGTCCAGCGTGCATTATTCCGGGTGGGGCAATTAGCGGCCGCCGCGGACCGAATGCGGGGCCGCAAATGGCACGCTTTCGCGCCCGGTCCGTGCTCAGCAAAACGCGCGTTAGCCTGAAAGGGACGCCAATGCAGGAGAGGCAATATGTGCGCCCGACATAGGTCAGGGAGTTGGTCTTGAAAAGATCCGGGAGAAGGTCCGAGCGCGGGTTTGCGCCGGATGCGCTGCCCGCCGCGGGGGGCGGCCGGCCCAAGGCATCCGCGCGGGCATTGGCGCAGGTCATCGAGCGTAGCTCCCGGCTGCAGGGCCCGGCCGCGGCGGCCTATGTGGCCCGGCTGCGGCGGGCCCACCCCGGTGCCAGCCCGGCCGAGATCGTCGCCAAGCTGGAAAAGCGCTACCTGGCCGCGCTGACGGCCAGCGGCGCCGCAGTGGGTTCCGCGGCCACGTTCCCCGGGGTCGGGACGCTGACGGCGATGACCGCCGGCGCCGGGGAAACGGTGTTCTTCCTCGAGGCCACCGCGGTGTTCGTGCTGGCGAACGCCGTGGTGTACGGCATCCCGGCCGACCATCGCGAACGGCGCCGCGCCCTGGTGCTTTCCGTCCTGGTCGGGGACGACAGCAAGCGCGCCATCGGCGAGTTGATCGGCCCCGGGCGCACCAACGGTGGCTGGCTGGCGGAGGGCATGGCCACGCTGCCGCTGCCGACCTTGTCGCGGTTGAACACGCGGATGCTCGGATACTTCGTCAAGCGGTACACCGTGCGACGTGGCGCGCTGATGTTCGGCAAGATGCTGCCGGTCGGCATCGGCGCCGCGGTCGGTGGCGCCGGCAATCGCATGGTGGGCAAGAAGATCGTCCGCAACGCCCGCCAGGCATTCGGCGTCCCGCCGGCGCGCTGGCCGGCCCCCCTGCGCGTGCTGCCGCCCGTCGACGAAGCCGGCTAGCCGCCGAGCTTGGATGGTCCGTCTGGCGAATGGCCGGGGAAGCGATAGCCTTTATGGGTCGGAAACGTCGAGGAGCGCCGCGGGTGTGAAGTGACGGGTCAACCGGGGTGCAAGAAGTCGCAGGCGCCGCGCAATGCGCTTGCAAAACAAAGGAATTGAGGCGAACAGCGGCCGTGAGCAACATAAGTTCACCATTCGGGCAAAACGAATGGCTGGTCGAGGAAATGTACCGCAAGTTCCGCGACGACCCGTCGTCGGTGGACCCGAGCTGGCATGAGTTCCTGGTCGACTACAACCCCGAGCCCGCCTC
>NZ_JBNMQT010000034.1:0-33983 GCF_050205645.1 Mycobacterium heidelbergense | reverse complement strand
GCCCCCCTCCCGGCTATGCCCCGCCGCCGGCCGGCTACCCGCCGCCGCAACCCGGTTACGGTGGCGCGCCCGGTGGCCCGGCCGCGCCGCAGTTCAACGTCGGCGAGGCGGTGACCTGGGCGTGGAACAAGTTCTCCCAGAACGCCGTAGCGCTCATCGTCCCCGTGGTGGTTTACGTCGTGGCGTTGGTGATCTTCGGTCTGGTTGCCGGGCTCCTGCCGGTGGTCTTCGGCCAGAGCACGAGCAGCACCTACACCGATCCCTACGGCAACACCGCCAGCAACGTCGCCATCAGCTACAGCGCCGCGTCGTATGTCGTCCTGTTCATCGGCTACGTGCTGCTCTTCATCACGGCGATCTACATGACCGCGGCGTTGGCATCCGGCTGCCTGGACATCGCCGACGGAAAGCCGGTAACCATCGGAACGTTCTTCAAGGTGCGCAACCTCGGTGGCGTGGTGCTCACCTCGATCTTGCTCGCGATCGGCGTCATGATCGGGTCGCTCCTGTGCATCATCCCCGGCATCATCTTCGCCTTCCTCGCGATGTTCGCCATCCCGTTCGTCATCGACCGATCGCTCTCGCCGGTCGACTCCATCAAGGCCAGCATCGCGACCACCCGGTCCAACGTCGGCGGCGCGCTGCTGTCGTGGCTCGTGCAATACGCGGTGGTGTTGGTCGGTGAATTGCTTTGCGGGATAGGCCTTATCGTCGCCTTCCCGATCGCCCAGCTCATCCAGATCTACACCTACCGCAAGCTGTCGGGCGGTCAGGTCGTTCCAGCGGACCAGCCGGGCTACCAGGCGGGTCCGCCACCGGGATCGCAGCCCGCATAGCCGACGCGTCGGTTTCCGCTGCGCAGCACGCTGCGCTGCGTGGTTGCGGCCCTTGTGGTGCAATCAGCGGTAATGAGTATCAAAGTCGCGCTGGAGCACCGCACCAGCTACACCTTTGATCGCCTGGTGCAGGTGTATCCGCACGTGGTGCGGCTGCGCCCGGCGCCGCACTCCCGCACGCCCATCGAGGCCTACTCGCTGCGCGTCGAGCCGGCCGAGCACTTCATCAACTGGCAGCAGGACGTGGTGGGCAACTTCCTTGCCCGCCTTGTGTTTCCGGATCCCATGCGCCGGCTGACCATCACCGTCGGGCTCATCGCCGACCTCAAGGTGATCAACCCGTTCGACTTCTTCATCGAGGACTGGGCCGAGACGTGGCCGCCCGGCGGGTTGACCTACCCCAAGCCGCTGGCCGAGGACCTCGAACCGTACCTGCGGCCCGTCGACGAAGGCGACCCGGACGCTGGTGGGGCCTCCGGCCCCGGCGAGCTCGTGCAGGCGTGGGTGCGCAACTTCTCCGTCCCGGACGGCACCCGCACCATCGACTTCCTGGTGGCGCTCAACCGCGCGGTCAACGCCGACGTCGCCTACAGCCTGCGGATGGAACCGGGTGTCCAGACACCGGATTTGACGCTGCGCACCGGCGTCGGCTCGTGCCGCGACTCGGCGTGGCTGCTGGTGTCGATCCTGCGCCGGTTCGGGTTGGCCGCCCGCTTCGTGTCCGGCTACCTGGTGCAGCTGGCATCGGACGTCGAGGCGCTCGACGGACCGTCGGGCCCCGCGGCGGACTTCACCGATCTGCACGCGTGGGCAGAGGTGTACATCCCGGGTGCGGGCTGGATCGGGCTGGATCCGACGTCGGGCCTGTTCGCCGGCGAGGGCCACATCCCGCTCGCCGCCACCCCGCATCCCGCGACCGCGGCACCGATCAGCGGCGGCACCGCGGTCTGCACCACGGTTTTGGAGTTCTCCAACACCGTCACCCGCGTGCACGAAGACCCACGGGTCACGCTGCCCTACATCGACGAGGCGTGGCAGACGATCTGCGAGGTGGGCCGCCGCGTGGATGAGCGGCTGGCCGCGGCGGACGTCCGGCTCACCGTCGGCGGCGAGCCGACGTTCGTGTCGGTGGACAACCAAACCGGCGAGGAGTGGACAACGGCGGCCGACGGCCCGCACAAGCGCCAGCGGGCCTCCGATCTGGCCGCGCGGCTCAAGGCGGCGTGGGCGCCGACGGGACTCATCCAGCACGGGCAGGGTAGGTGGTATCCGGGAGAACCGTTGCCGCGCTGGCAGATTGCGTTGTACTGGCGCACCGACGGGCGGCCGCTGTGGACCGACGGCACGCTGCTCGCCGACCCCTGGGTCACGAACGGTCCGGCCGCGGACGACGAGGCGTCCAACAAGCTGCTCGCCGGGGTCGCCGAGGGTTTGGGACTGCCGCTGTCGCAGGTGCGGCCGGCCTACGAGGACCCGCTGGCCCGGCTGGCGGCCAAAGTCCGCCTGCCCGACGGCGGCCCCGCGCAACCAAGCGAAGACCTCGCAGCCGACAGCGCCGCCGCTCGCGCCGCGCTGCTGGCGCGCCTGGACGAATCCACCGCGTCCCCGGCGGCGTTCGTGCTGCCGCTGCACCGCCGCGACGACGGCCTGGGCTGGGCCAGCGCCGATTGGCGGCTGCGCCGCGGTCGCATCGTGTTGCTCGAGGGCGATTCGCCGGCGGGCCTGCGGCTACCGCTGGATTCGATCAGCTGGCGACCGCCGCGGGCGACGTTCGACGCCGACCCCCTGTCCGGCGGCGAGCCCGCGGAGGAGTCGACGGCCGCGGTGGTGGACGACGACACCGCGCCGCCGACGGCGATGGTCTGCGAGGTCCGCGACGGGCTGCTGTACATCTTCATGCCGCCCACAGAGGCGCTGGATCACTTCATCGACCTCATCGCGAGGGTCGAGGCCGCGGCCGCGCGGGCCCGCTGCCCCGTCGTGATCGAGGGCTACGGCCCGCCGCCGGATCCGCGGCTGGCCTCGACGACGATCACGCCCGACCCGGGCGTCATCGAGGTGAACGTCGCGCCCACCGCCAGCTTCGCCGAACAGCACCGGCAACTGGAAACCCTGTACGAGCAGGCCCGGCTCGCCCGGCTGTCCACCGAGTCGTTCGACGTCGACGGCAGCCACGGCGGCACCGGCGGGGGTAACCACATCACGCTCGGCGGCGTCACGCCCGCGGACTCGCCGCTGCTGCGCCGCCCCGACCTGCTGGTGTCGCTGCTGACGTACTGGCAGCGGCACCCCGCGCTGTCCTATCTGTTCGCCGGGCGGTTCGTCGGCACCACGTCGCAGGCACCGCGGGTGGACGAGGGCCGCGACGAGGCGCTCTACGAACTCGAGATCGCGTTCGCGGAAATCTCGCGGCTGGCCGGGCCTTTCGGGCGCAATGCGCCGCGGCCGTGGGTGACCGACCGGGCGCTGCGGCACCTGCTCACCGACATCACCGGCAACACCCACCGCGCCGAGTTCTGCATCGACAAGCTCTACAGCCCCGACAGCCCCCGCGGACGACTGGGCCTGCTGGAGCTGCGCGGCTTCGAGATGCCGCCGCATCTGCGCATGGCGATGGTGCAGTCGCTGCTGGTGCGCTCGCTGGTGGCGTGGTTCTGGGACGAGCCGCTGCGCGCCCCGCTGATCCGCCACGGCGCCAACCTGCACGGGCGATACCTGTTGCCGCACTTCCTGATTCACGACATCGCCGATGTGGCCGCCGACCTGCGCGCGCACGGCATCGCGTTCGAGACCAGCTGGCTGGACCCGTTCACCGAATTCCGCTTCCCCCGCATCGGCACCGCAGTCTTCGACGGCGTGGAGATCGAGCTGCGCGGGGCCATCGAACCGTGGAACACGCTCGGCGAGGAGGCCACCGCGACGGGCACCGCCCGCTACGTCGACTCGTCGGTCGAGCGCATTCAGGTCCGCATCATCGGCGCGGACCGGGACCGTTATGTGGTGACCTGCAACGGTTATCCGGTGCCGTTGCTGGCGACCGACAACCCCGGCATCCATGTGGGCGGGGTGCGGTTCAAGGCGTGGCAGCCGCCCAGCGCGCTGCACCCGACGGTCACCACCGACGTGCCGTTGCGGTTCGAGCTCGTCGACCTCGCCACCGGGACGTCGCGCGGCGGGTGCACGTACCACGTCGCGCATCCGGGCGGGCGCGCCTACGACGAGCCGCCGGTCAACGCCGTCGAGGCCGAGTCGCGGCGCGCCCGCCGCTTCGAGGCCACCGGCTTCACCCCGGGCAAGCTCGACCTGTCCGCCATCCGGGAGAAGCAGGCCCGAATATTCACCGACATCGGCGCGCCGGGCATTCTTGACCTGCGGCGCGTGCGTACCGTGCAGCAGTAATGGCATCCCCGGATTCCCTTGCGGTTACCCCCACAACTGGGGACCGCTACGACGCCGACCGGCTGCTGGCCGGGTATCAGACCGCGCGAGCGCAGGAAGCGCTGTTCGATCTGCGGCACGGACCGGGGATCGGCTACGACGAATTCGTCGACAACGACGGAAACGTGCGGCCGGCGTGGGCCGAGCTGGCCGACACCGTCGCCGAGTGCGGACGGGCCGGGCTCAATCAGCTGCGGTCGCTGGTGCACAGCCTGATCGACAACGACGGCATCACCTATACCGAGGTCGATTCCGGCCGCGACGGGCACGGCCTGGAACCCAGACCCTGGAGCCTGGACACCCTGCCCATCGTGATCTCCGCGGCCGACTGGGAGGTGCTCGAGGCCGGGCTCGTGCAGCGCTCGCGCCTGCTGGATGCCGTGCTCGCGGATCTCTACGGGCCCCGCAGCCTGCTCACCGACGCCGCGCTGCCACCGGAGCTGGTGTTCGCCCATCCCGGCTACGTGCGCAGCGCCACCGGAATCGAAGTGCCCGGGCACCACCAGCTTTTCATGCACGCCTGCGACGTCAGCCGGTTGGCGGACGGCAGCTTTCAGGTCAACGCCGACTGGACGCAGGCCCCGTCGGGCGCGGGCTACGCGCTGGCCGACCGGCGCGTCATCGCGCACGCGATTCCCGACCTCTACGAGCGGATCGCGCCGCGACCGACCACCCCGTTCGCGCAGGCGCTGCGGCTGGCGCTGATCGACGCGGCACCCGACGTCGCCCAGGATCCCGTGGTGGTGGTGCTGTCGCCGGGCATCTACTCGGAGACGGCTTTCGATCAGGCATATCTGGCCACGCTGCTGGGCTTTCCGCTGGTGGAAAGCGCCGATTTGGTGGTTCGCGACGGCAAGCTGTGGATGCGCTCGCTGGGCACGCTCAAACAGGTCGACGTGGTGCTTCGCCGCGTCGACGCCCTCTACGCCGATCCTCTGGACCTGCGAGCCGACTCCCGGTTGGGCGTCGTCGGTTTGGTGGAGGCGCAGCATCGCGGCACGGTGACCGTGGTCAACACCCTGGGCAGCGGCGTCCTGGAAAGCCCTGGGCTGCTGCGCTTTCTGCCCCAGCTGGCCGAGCGGCTGCTCGGCGAACCCCCGCTGCTGGGGACCGCACCGCTGTACTGGGGCGGCATCGCGAGCGAACGCTCGCACCTGCTGGCCAATCTCTCGTCGCTGCTGATCAAGTCCACGGTCGGCGGGAAAACCCTTGTCGGGCCCACACTTTCGTCGGCCCAGCTCACCGAGTTGGCGGCCCGGATCGAGGACACGCCGTGGCACTGGGTCGGCCAGGAGCTGCCGCAGTTCTCGTCGGCGCCGACCGATCATTCCGGCGCGTTGTCGTCGGCCGGCGTCGGTATGCGGTTGTTCACCGTCGCACAGCGCAGCGGCTACGCGCCGATGGTCGGTGGCGTCGGCTATGTGCTGGCGTCCGGGCCCGCCGCGTACACACTGAAAACCGTTGCGGCAAAGGATGTCTGGGTGCGCCCAACCGAGCGGGCCCGCGCGGAGGCGATCACGCTGCCCGTCGTCGAGCCACCGGTGAAGACCGCCGCCGGTACCTGGGCGGTCAGCTCGCCGCGTGTGCTGTCCGACCTGTTCTGGATGGGACGCTACGGCGAGCGCGCGGAGAACATGGCCCGGTTGCTGATCGTCGCCCGCGACCGCTTCCACGTCTACCGGCTCCAGCAGGACACCGAGGAAAGCTTGTGTGTCCCGGTGTTGATGGCCGCGCTGGGCCGCATCACCGGGACCGACACCGGAGCCGACCACGACCACGCCGAGATGATCGCCATCGCCCCCTCGACGCTGTGGTCGCTGACCGTGGACGCCGACCGGCCGGGATCCCTGGTCCAGTCGGTGGAGGGGCTCGCGCTGGCCGCCAGGGCGGTGCGCGACCAGCTGTCCAACGACACGTGGATGGTGCTGGCCGGCGTGGAGCGCGCGCTGGCCCACCGGGCCGATCCGCCGCAGTCGCTCGCCCGCGCCGACAGCCTGCTCGCCTCGGCGCATTCGCAGACGCTGGCCGGGATGCTGACGCTAGCGGGGATCGCCGGCGAGTCGATGGTGCGCGACGTGGGCTGGACGATGATGGACATCGGCAAGCGCATCGAGCGCGGCCTCTGGCTGACCGCGTTGCTGGGCGCCACGATGACCACCGTGCGCGGCGCCGCCGCCGAGCAGGCCGTCATCGAGTCCACGCTGGTGGCGTGCGAATCGTCGGTGATCTACCGGCGCCGCACGGTCGGCAAGGTCAGTGTCGCCGCGATGACCGAGCTGATGCTGTTCGACGCGCAAAACCCGCGATCGCTGCTGTATCAGCTGGAGCGGCTGCGGGCCGACCTCAAGGACCTGCCCGGCTCGTCGGGATCGTCGCGCCCGGAGCGGATTGTCGACGAGATCGGAACGCGGCTGCGCCGGTCGCATCCCGCCGAGTTGGACGAGGTCACCGACGGGCGCCGCGCGCAGCTGGCGGACCTGCTCGCCGCGATCCAGGCCGAGTTGCGCGATCTGGCCGAGGCGATCACCGAAACACAGCTGGCGCTGCCGATCGGCATCCGGCCGCTGTGGGGTGGCGACGAACGCCGCGTGATGCCGGCCTAGCCGGCATCTAGGCACTGACGGCCGTGGGCCCCTTCGAATCCGAGGTCACCTCGTCGATGACCGTGTGAATAAACTGCATCTTCTCCAGGACGGCCGCGGGCAGCACGAAGGGATACAGGTCGTCGTGACCCATCGAACGGTTCACCATGTTCAGCGACCACGACAACGGCAGCCACATCTCGATGATGTTGGGAAATGCGCTGGGGCCCAACGCCGGCCGGTCGAAGGTGGCCGACGCCGGCGCCAGGCCGCACCAGGCGCAGGTGTCCAGCGTGTCGCGGATGTGCAGGTAATGGGCGAAAGTCTCGGCCCAATCCTCGGCGGGGTGCATGGTCGCATACGACGACACGAAGCTCTCCTGCCAACCCGCCGGCGCGCCGTCGCTGTAGTGCCGATCCAGCGACTCCTGATAGTCGGCGTCGGGGTCGCCGAACAGCTCGTTGAACCGTGCCAGGTAATCGCTGGACGGGCTGATCAGCCGGTAGAAGTAGTAATGCCCGACCTCGTGCCGGAAGTGGCCGAGCAGGGTCCGGTACGGCTCTTCCATCTCAACGCGCAGCTGTTCGCGGTGGACGTCGTCGCCCTCCGCCAAATCCAATGTGATGACGCCGTTGTCGTGGCCGGTCATCACTTTCTCGTGCGCGCTGGACAGCAGGCGAAATCCCAAGCCGTAGTCGGGATCCCGGTCACGCCCGACCATCGGCAACTTCAACTCGGACAGCTCGGCGACCAGCCGCCGCTTGGCCGCCTCGGCCCGGGCGAACGCGGCCAGCCCGTCGGCGTCGTTGTCGTTGGGCCGTTCCAGCGTCAGCGCGCACGATGTGCACAGTCCACCGGGGGCGTTGATCGGGACCAACCAATTACATTCGGCGACATAGCGATTGGAGCACAGCTCGTACTCGCTTGCGCAGACGAACCCGGGCTTTTCGCCTTCCTCGCCGGTGGTGATCACCAGCAGGGCCATGCTCTCGAGCGAAAACCCCAGCGCACTGCCACACGCCAGGCAGGTGGAGTTCTCGAACGTCAGACGCTGGCCACAATTCGGGCAGTGGAAGTCACGCATCCAGCACGTCACCCTCGAACGGCACCACGTCCACGGCGACGTCGATCACGCTGTTCTCCGCGTCCGTGTAGATGATGCCCCGCAGCGGCGGCACGTCCGCGTAGTCGCGGCCACGGCCGACGACGATGTAGCGCTGGTCGACCATCTGGTCGTTGGTGGGATCGAGCCCCAGCCATTCGAACTGGCCGGGCTCCCGCGGCGTCCACACCGAGGCCCACGCATGGGTGGCGTCGATACCAATCATCCGGTCCTTTCCCGGCGGCGGGTCGGTGGCCAGATAACCGGACACGTAGCACGCCGCCAGACCATTGGCTCGCAGACAGGCGATCGCCAGCCTCGCGAAGTCTTGGCATACCCCCTCCCGGGCCGCCAGAACCTCGTCGACCCCGGTGGAAATCGTCGTCGAGCCCGACCGGTAGGTGAACTCGGTGAAGATCCGGGACGCGAGGTCGCGCAACACCTCCACCAGCGGGCGCCCGGGCGCGAAGCTGGGGGCCGCGTATTCGCGCACCGCGTCGGTGATCTCGGGCGGATCGAGGTCCAGGGTGAACTCCGTCGCTAGCGCCCCCCGGGGTCCGGCCGGCCGGGCTTCCTCCCAGGGCGCCACGGCCGGGCCGCTGGTGTACGTCTCGGGGGTCAGCGGATACACGTCGACGATGGAGTCGCTGGTGATCGTCAGGGTGCGATGCGGCTCGGTGACGTGGAAAAAGGAGCTGATGTTGCCGTAGGCGTCGGGGCTGGTGGAGATGTCGGCGGGAGCCGGCTCGATGTCCAGCCGGTGCGCGATGCAGCGCTGCCGCAGCGAATCCCGCGGGGTGAGGAAACCGCGACCGTAGGAGCTGGTCACGGTGTCGGAGTAGCGGTATTCGGTGCGGTGGGTGACCCGATGCCGACGGGTGACCGGGGCCTGCACTTCAGACGACGCTTCCGAAGACAACCCGCCACCTCCTAGCAATCGATTGCCAATACGGCACCAACCGCACCATAACCGGCGCACAATCGTGGTGTGGCCACGTGGGACGACGTCGCCCGCATCGTTGGCGAGCTACCGCTGACCGCCGAGCAGTCACCGCACGACTGGCGGGTCGGCAAGAAGTTGCTGGCGTGGGAACGTCCGCTGCGCCCGTCGGACCGCGAGGCGCTGACGGCAAGCGGCGTGGAGCCACCCGAGGGCGACATCCTCGGCGTCCGGGTGTCCGACGAGGGCGTCAAGTTCGCGTTGATCGCCGACGAGCCGGCCATCTACTTCACCACCCCGCACTTTGACGGCTATCCGGCGGTGCTGGTCAGGTTGGCCGAGATCGAGCCCCGCGGCCTCGAGGAGCTGATCACCGAGGCGTGGCTGACGCAGGCGCCCAAGAAACTGGTTGAGGAGTTCCTGACCGGTTCCTTCTGAGCCCGGGTCATCGCGGCCGTAGGTCGATGACCCGTTGCACGTCGTCCACGCAGGCCTGGACTACGTCGGCGAGCACCACCTCGGCTCGCTCGTGGGCGCCGGCGTGCAGCGTCGACGCATGGCGGCGCGCGGCGGCCACGTAGGCGCACGCCCCCGCGGGATCCGAATCGGCGAGCGCGGTGGCCGCCGCGAGGTCGACCAGAACGTCCGGCACCGGGGGCGCAAGATCGCAGCCGCGGTCGTCGGGGGGCGCGACGGCACGCGCCAGCTGCAGCACGGAACCGGCGAGCAGCGCCACGTGCACGGCCTGGTGCTCCGCGGCCTGCACGGCGCCCCGCATGCCCCATCGCCGCGGCGCGATCCGCACCACGTGGCGGGCGGTGGTGCGGGCGCCGATGAGGCCACCGAGCTGCCCGTGCACCCTGTCGACGGCCGACAGCGGCCAGTCGGGCGCCGGCGCTCGGCGGCCGGACGCGATGTCCGCGGTGCGGGCCAGCACCGCGCGCAGGGTCCCGAGCACTCCGATGCGCGCGCTGCGCAACACCTCCAGCGGGTCGGCCGGGAACAGCACGACGGCGAAGACGATGGCCAGGCAGCCGCCGATCAGCGCGTCGTAGATGCGCTCGAAACCAACCCCGCTGCGGTACAACGCCAGCACCAGGATCGACGACACGACGGTCTGGTTGGCGAACATCATGCCCTGGCCGATGTAGCCCTGACCGATGAACACCGCGACGAATAGCGCGATCAGCGCGGCGACCGCGATGGGGACGGCCCCGGGCCCCAGCAGCCCCTGCACGACGGTGCCCACCCCGATCCCCAGCGTGACGCCGATCATCATCTGGATGGCGCGTTGGGCGCGCAGCACGTTGCTGATCGACAACGAGACCGCCGCGGCGATCGGCGCGAAGAAGGGCTGCGGATGCGCGAGCACATCGTGGGCGATATACCAGGCCAGACCCGCGGCCACCGACGTCTGCAGGAGCGTGAACCACAGGTCACGGACCCGTTTCAAACCCCCGACGACGGCGGCTTTGGCCCCCGACGGCCGCGTCAACAGCGAAGCGCTCATCACGCTTACTTACCCCACCGCGCGCGGGGTCGCTCGGTGGGGCTAGGTCGTTTGCAATTCGAAGAGCGGGATCACGCGTGTGGTCTTGGACTGATACTCCGCGAAGCCCGGCGCCGCGGCCGCGACCTTTTCGAAGAGCTCGTCGCGCTCCGCGGTCGGCAGCTCGCGGGCCGTCACGTCGAACGCGTCCGTACCGATCTCGACATGGGCCGCCGGGTTCGCGCGCAGGTTGTGCACCCACGCCGGACTGACCGGGGCGCCGGCGAAGGAGCCGATGATGATCAGCTTGCCGTCGATGCGGAAGTACGCCAGCGGTGACGTCCGCTTCGTGCCGGACTTGGCGCCGTCGTGGTGAGCAGCAGCAGGTTGGCACCGGCGAATTGGCCGCCGACCTTGCCGTCGTTGGCGCGGAACTCGTCGACGATGCCGTTGTTGAACGCGTTGATGGTGTCGGTGTCAGGGATCCCTTGGGTCATGCCTGGTCAACCCTTTCCGGTTTGGCGTCTATTCCGGACAGAAAGTGTCCATTTTTGTGCTCCTAGTTGCCCTTAGTCGATGAACGCAGCCCAAACCGGGCGGCGACAACCTAAGGGAGATCACCATGAAGAACACATCAACCAGCCGGAAACACACTCGTTTGCGGTACGCCGCGACGCTCTTCGGCGCGCTGGCCATTGTCGCGTTGGCCCCCGCCACCGCGTATGCCGAGCCCAACGGGCCCACCGGCCCGAGCGGCGGATGCCACTACACCGACCCGGACGGCTACGACATCCCGATCGACGAGGGCCAGGGCGTCATCGTCGGCGGCAAGCTCGTCACGTGCACCAACGGCAAGACGGTCGTCACCGATGCGCCGGCACGCACGCACCCCCACCCGCCGGTCGCACCGCCCAATCACGCGCCGATACAGACCCGGAAGGTGTGAGTCGCGCAAAGCCCGCCACCTTAGAAACGGGGTGGCGGGCCGACGCTCGTGTTAGGCGGGTTCCGGCTTGGCGTCTATTCCGGACTCCTTGCGCTGCTGGGCCGTGATCGGCGCAGGCGCGTCGGTCAGCGGGTCGACGCCGCCGCCGGTCTTCGGGAAGGCGATCACCTCGCGGATGGAGTCGACCCCGGACAGCAGCGCGTTGATCCGGTCCCAGCCGAAGGCGATGCCGCCGTGCGGCGGCGCGCCAAACATGAACGCCTCCAACAGAAATCCGAACTTCTCCTCGGCCTCGGCCTTGTCCAGGCCCATCACCGCGAACACGCGCTCCTGGACGTCGCGGCGGTGGATACGGATCGAGCCGCCACCGATCTCGTTGCCGTTGCAGACGATGTCGTACGCGTCGGCCAGCACGCTGCCGGGATTGCTGTCGACGGCGTCCTCGTGCTCGGGCTTGGGCGAGGTGAACGCGTGGTGCACCGCGGTCCACGCTCCGGAGCCGACCGCCACGTCGCCGGCGGCGGTCGCCTCTTCGGCCGGCTCGAACAGCGGCGGGTCGACCACCCAGACGAACGCCCAGGCGTTCGGGTCGATCATGTCGAGCCGGCTTGCGATCTCGCCGCGGGCGGCGCCCAACAGCGCCCGCGACGACTTCGCCGGGCCCGCCGAGAAGAAGACGCAATCCCCCGGCTTGGCGCCGACATGCGCGGCCAGGCCGTCGCGTTCGCGCTCGCTGAGGTTCTTCGCCACCGGGCCGCCCAGCGTGCCGTCGTCTCCGACCAGCACGTAGGCCAGTCCGCGGTGCCCGCGCTGTTTGGCCCACTCCTGCCAGCCGTCCAGCGTGCGGCGCGGCTGCGAGGCCCCGCCGGGCATCACCACCGCGCCCACATACGGGGCCTGGAAGACGCGAAATGTGGTGTCCTTGAAGAACTCTCCGCACTCGACGAGCTCCAGCCCGAACCGCATGTCGGGTTTGTCGGAGCCGAATCGTCGCATGGCCTCGGCGTAGGTGATCCGCGGGATGGGGGTCGGAACCCGGTAGCCGATCAGCTCCCACAGCGCGGCCAGGATCTCCTCGGAGATCGCGATCACGTCTTCGGCGTCGACGAAGCTCATCTCCATGTCGAGCTGGGTGAATTCGGGCTGGCGGTCGGCGCGGAAATCCTCGTCGCGGTAGCAGCGGGCGATCTGGTAGTAGCGCTCCATCCCGGCCACCATCAGCAGCTGCTTGAACAGCTGCGGGCTCTGCGGCAGGGCATAAAACGAACCCGGATGCAGGCGGGCCGGTACCAGGAAGTCGCGCGCACCCTCCGGCGTCGAGCGGGTGATGGTCGGGGTCTCGATCTCGACGAAGTCGTGGCGATCCAGCACCGCGCGGGCGGCGGCATTCACCTTGGAGCGCAACCGAATTGCCCCGGCCGGGCCGTCGCGGCGCAGGTCGAGGTAGCGGTACTTCAACCGCAGCTCCTCGCCGGCGGGCTCGTCGAGCTGGAAGGGCAGCGGGGCGCTCTCACCGAGCACGGTCAGCGAGGTCACGTTGACCTCGATCTCGCCGGTGGCGATCTCGGTGTTGGCGTTGCCTTCCGGGCGGATCTCCACGACGCCGTCAACGGCGATGCAGAACTCGGCGCGCAGCCGGTGCGCCTGGGCCAGCACGTCGGGGGCGCGGAACACGACTTGTGCCACACCGGAGGCGTCGCGCAGATCGATGAAGATGACACCGCCGTGGTCACGGCGGCGCGCCACCCAGCCGGCCAACGTCACCTGCTGTCCGGCGTCGCTAGCCCGTAGCGAACCAGCGGCGTGGCTGCGCAGCACAAACACTCCCTTTCAGCAGGCTTTGGACGAGTGACCAGTCTAGAGCAGGTATTTTCGGTCCTATCGCCACCACCATCGCACTCGTCGGTCCCGGCGCCGTCGGCACGACGGTCGCCGCGCTGCTCTACAAGGCCGGGCATTCGGTGCTGGTCTGCGGCCACACTCCCCGCGACAGCATCGAGCTGCGGCCCGACGGCGAAGAGCCGATCGTGGTGCCCGGCCCGGTGCTCACCGATCCCGCCGAGATCACGGGCACGGTCGACGTGGTTGTGCTGGCGGTCAAGGCCACCCAGAACGACGAGGCGGCCGGCTGGCTGGCCCGGCTGTGCGACGAGCACACCATCGTCGCCGTGCTGCAAAACGGTGTCGAGCAGGTCGACCAGGTCAAGCCGCACTGCCCGTCCTCCCCCGTGATCCCGGGCATCGTGTGGTATTCGGCCGAGACGCAGCCCGACGGCTGGGTGCGGCTGCGCACCGAGGCCCGGCTGGTGCTGCCCTCCGGCCCCTCGGCGGAGAGCGTCGCCGAGCTGCTGCGCGGCGCCGGCTGTCACGTGGAGTGCGATCCCGACTTCCTCACGGGGGCCTGGCGCAAGCTGCTCACCAACGCGCTGGCCGGGTTCATGGCCCTGTCGCGGAGGCGATCCGGCATGTTCCGCCGCGACGACGTCGCCGCGTTGTCTCGGCGCTACGTCGCCGAATGCCTGGCCGTCGCGCGTGCCGAGGGGGCCAGGCTGCCGGACGGCGTGGCCGAAGAGTTGGTCGAGATGTTTCGTCACGTTCCCGAGGACATGAGCACGTCGATGCTGGCCGACGCGGAAAACGGCCGGCGGCTGGAGTGGGAGATCCGCAACGGGGTGATCATCCGCAAGGCCCGCGCCCACAACCTGGCGACGCCGATCAGCGACATCCTGGTGCCGCTGCTGGCCGCCGCCAGCGACGGTCCGGGCTAGGTCCGATTGCCCGCCTCCTCCTCACGCCGCTCCGGGCGCGCATCGTCACCGAGCTAGGTTAGAGGCCATGTACGCCTGCGAGCGCGTCGACCTCAGCTTCATCGAGAACGCGCCATTCCGATTCCGCAACAGTGTCGACCTCGCCATCACACCCGAGCAGCTGTTCGAGGTGCTCGCCGACGCCGAGTCCTGGCCGCGCTGGGCCCCGGTGATCACCAAGGTGACCTGGACCAGTCCCGAGCCACGCGGCATCGGCACCACCCGCGTCGTCGAGATGCGCGGCGGCATCGTCGGCGACGAAGAGTTCATTGCGTGGGAACCGTTTCGCCACATGGCATTTCGGTTCAACGAGTGCTCGACGCGCTCGGTGGCCGCGTTCGCCGAGGATTACCGGGTGGAAGTCATCCCTGGTGGCTGCCGACTGACCTGGACCATGGCGCAACAGCCGGCCGGCCCGGCGCGGCTGGCGATGTTGGTCGCCGGGCCGCTGCTGAACCTGGGCCTGCGCCGGTTCCTGCGTAATCTGCGTAGCTATACCGATGCGCGCGCGGCCCAGCAGCATTAGGAGGGTGCGATGACCTTCAACGAGGGTATGCAGATCGACACCAGCACCGCGTCGTCGTCGGGCGGTATGGGCGGCATGGGCATGGCCGTGGGGGGCGGCGGCGTCGGGCTGCTGATCCTGATCGCGGCGTTGTTCCTCGGCGTCGATCCGGGCCGCGTGATGAATTCCCAGCAGATGAACACCGGCGGCTACTCGGCGCCCGGGTTCGACTTGGGCCAGTGCAAGACTGGCGCCGACGCCAACAAGTACGTGCAGTGCCGCGTAATCGCCACCGGCAATTCGGTGGACGCGGTCTGGCATCAGCTGATGCCGGGCTATACCCGCCCGCGGGTGCGGCTGTTCACCGGGCAGGTGGAGACCGGCTGCGGGGCGGCCACCACCGCGGTCGGGCCGTTCTATTGCCCGGTGGATCAGACGGCGTACTTCGACACCGACTTCTTCCAGGAGCTGGTCGACAAATTCGGTTCCAGCGGTGGACCATTCGCGCAGGAATACGTGGTCGCCCACGAATACGGCCATCACGTGCAGCAGCTGCAGGGCGTCCTGGGCCGCTCCCAGCAGGGCGCGCAGGGCGCCGGCGGCAACGGCGTGCGGACCGAGTTACAGGCGGACTGCTACGCCGGCATCTGGGCGCACTACGCGTCGACGGTCAAGCAGGAAAACACCGGCGTGCCGTACCTGCAGCCGTTGAGCGACAAGGACATTGCCGATGCGCTCTCGGCCGCGGCGTCGGTGGGCGATGACCGCATTCAGCGGGAGACGACCGGGCGCGTCAACCCGGAGTCGTGGACGCACGGGTCCGCCGCGCAACGGCAGAAGTGGTTCACCATCGGGTATCAGACCGGTGACCCGCACCAGTGCGACACCTTCGCCGCCACGAACCTCGGCTAGTTCACCCGGGCGGCCGGGCCGCGCAGGTGACGGTGGTGGTCGCGTCCTGCTGCGCGACCACCTGGCCGTCCACGGCGATCTCGCAGTGGAATGAGGCCGGACCATTGCCCGAATCCGGCCAATGCAGCATGCCGCTGGCGCTGATGCTCGCCCACTGCGTGGGGTTCGCCAAGCTGACGGTGTAGGTGACCGGCGTTCCACCGCTGAGCGGAGCCTGCACGCTGGTCATGAACTTCGACGGGTCCGCGTTGTAGGCGGCCTGGCTGGGCGGATCGGCGTTCACGTAGTTGACGGTGGCGGTCAGATTGTTGGGGCTCGACACGGTGTACGTCACTTGATGGCCGGCCGGATCCGCATAGGAGGTCGCGGGCGTGACAGCCACTGCTGCGGCTGCCGCAAGCGTTGCCGCGGCGCATGCGGTGGTCACATTTCGCACGTTGGTCATATCGAAAACGCTACCGGATCCGTTACCCCCGGAATTTGACCCGAAAGTCCCTACGATGCATCTGTGCCCACCGCATTCGTGTTGTCCGGCGGCGCCAGCCTGGGAGCGATCCATGTCGGCATGCTGCTCGCCCTGGCCGACCAAGGGGAATCGCCCGACCTGATCATCGGCACGTCCGTCGGCGCGGTCAACGGCGGGTGGATCGCGTCGCGGCCCGACGCCGCCGGGATTCGCGGCCTCGCCGACCTGTGGGTGTCGTTGTCGCGGCGGGACATCTTCCCCACCCATCCGCTCGCCGGCGCGTTGGGCATGCTCGGTCGCCGGTCGCACCTGGTCCCCAACACCGGTTTGCGGCGCCTGCTCGCCGACAAATTGGAGTTCGAACGTCTCGAGGACGCGTCCGTCCCGCTGCACGTGGTGGCCACCGACGTCATCTCCGGCACCGATGTGCGGCTGTCGTCGGGCGACGCCGTCGACGCGATCGCCGCCAGCGCCGCCATCCCGGGCGTCTTCCCGCCGGTGCGGGTCGACGGCCGTTACCTGATGGACGGCGGCGTGGTGAACAACACCCCGATCTCGCACGCCGTCAAGCTCGGCGCCGACCGGATCTGGGTGCTGCCGACCGGCTACTCGTGCGACCTGCCCGCGGCACCAAAGACGGCGGTGAATATGGCGTTGCACGCCATGACCCTCGCGGTCAACCACCGCCTGGCCGTCGATGTCGAGCGATTCGAACAGGACGTCGACCTCCGCGTGATCCGGCCGCTGTGCCCGGTCGCCACGTCGGGAGCCGACTTCTCGCACGCGGCGACGCTCATCGAGCGGTCGCACGCGGCCACGCGCGAGTGGCTCGCGGCGCGCCCGCCGGCCGAGGGCCAAGCCGGATTGCTCGAACCGCATCGCCACTAGGCCGCCCGGCTCGGGTATGAAGCAACCATGAGCGGCGACCCGGAGCGTGCCGGCGGCATCAGCCGCCGGCGGCTGCTCACTTCGACCGCGGCCTCCGCGGTGCTCGGCGGCGTCGGGGCCGGCGGGGCGGCGCTGTTGTGGTCTGGCCACGCGCATCCCCGCGGCCCGGCGCTGTGGTACCAGCCGGATCGCGGCGGGGCGCCGCCGGTCGCCGGGCTGCACCTGCAATTCGGCAAGAACGCCGCCACCGAGGTGGTGGTGTCGTGGCACAGTACCGAGGCCGTCCGCAATCCGCGCGTCCTGCTGGGCACCCCGGCGTCGGGATTCGGGCGCACCGTGGCGGCCGAAACGCGCACGTATCGGGACGCCAAGTCCAACACCGAGGTTCGCGTCAACCACGCCCGCCTGACGAACCTGACCCCGGAGACCGACTACATCTACGCCGCGGTGCACGACGGCGCCGAGCCGGAACCCGGGACGGTACGCACCGCGCCGGTGGGGCGAAAACCGCTGCGCTTCACCAGCTTCGGCGATCAGTCCACCCCGACGCTGGACAAGCTGCCCAGCGGCTACGGCACGGACAACATCGGCTCACCCGCGGCCGGGGACACCACGCTGGCGATCGAACGGCTCGGCCCGCTGTTCAACCTGGTCAACGGCGACTTGTGCTACGCCAACCTGGCGCAGGACCGAATCCGCACCTGGTCGAACTGGTTCGAGAACAACACCCGCTCGGCGCGCTATCGGCCGTGGATGCCCGCGGCGGGCAATCACGAGAACGAATTGGGCAACGGGCCAATCGGATACGGCGCGTATCAAACGTACTTCCAGGTACCCGATTCGGGATCCAGCCCGGAGATGCGCGGCATGTGGTACTCCTTCACCGCCGGCTCGGTGCGCGTGATCAGCCTCAACAACGACGACATCGCCTACCAGGACGGCGGCAACTTCTATGTGCACGGCTACTCCGGTGGCGAGCAAAAGCGCTGGCTTGCCAGCGAACTCGCCGCGGCGCGGCGCGATGCCGACATCGACTGGGTTGTTGTGTGCATGCATCAGACGGCGATCTCCACCGCCGACCGCCGCAACGGCGCCGACCTCGGCATCCGCGAGGAATGGCTGCCGTTGTTCGATCAGTATCAGGTCGATCTGGTGCTGTGCGGCCACGAACACCACTACGAGCGGTCACATCCGCTGCGCGGAACGCTGGGCACCGATACCCGGACACCGAGGCCAGTCGAGACCCGCTCCGATCTCATCGACGCGACCCGGGGCACGGTGCACCTCGTCATCGGTGGGGGCGGCACCTCCGCGCCGTCCAACGGCCTGTTCTTCGCCCGGCCACTATGCCGCGTGTTGACGGGGGTCGGCGCGTTCGATCCGGCGATCGGGCGCAAGCCACCGATCTATGCGATCGAAGACGCGCCGTGGTCGGCCTTCCGCGACCGCGACAATCCTTACGGCTTCGTGGCTTTCGACGTCGATCCGGGCCAACCCGGCGGCAACACCTCGATCAAGGCGACGTATTACGCGCTGCGCGGGTTGTTCGGGACGGTCACCGTCGTCGACCAGTTCACGCTCACCAAGCCGCGTGGCGACAAGCCGGCCTAAAACAGCGTCGGCTGAACGGGTTTGGCGACCGCGGGCGCGGCAGCCCGCGGGAGCGGGCGGTGATCGCCGCCGAGCCGATGTTTCGCGATCAGCGGCGCGGCCCGTTCACGCAACATGTCGCGATAGCCGGACGGCAGGTATGCGCCGCGGCGGTAGAGGTCGCGATAGCGGCCGACCAGTTCGGGATGCGAGCGGGCCAGCCACGACATGAACCAGCCACGCGTCGAGCCACGCAGGTGCAGGCCGAAGACCGTGACGCCGGTGGCCCCCGCGGCGGCGATCTGGCCAAGCAGCCCGTCGAGGTGCTCGACGGAGTCGGTGAGATGTGGCAGCACCGGCGCGACCATCACATGGCAGTCCCGGCCGGCGTCGCGGATCGCGGTGATGAGACCCAGCCGGGCCTGCGGGGTGGGGGTGCCGGGCTCGACGTCGCGGTGCAGTTCGGCGTCGGCCACCGCCAGCGACACCGCGACCGACACCGGAACCTGTTGGGCCGCTTCGGCGATCAGCGGGAGGTCGCGGCGCAGCAGCGTGCCCTTGGTCAGGATCGACAGCGGCGTGCCCGAACCGGCGAGGGCGCCGATGATGCCCGGCATCAGCGCGTAGCGGCCCTCGGCGCGCTGGTAGGGATCGGTGTTGGTGCCGAGCGCGACGGTCTCGCGGCGCCACGACGGGCGGCGCAGCTCCCGGCGCAGCACTTCGGCGACGTTGGTCTTGACTACCACCTGGGTGTCGAAGTCGGTGCCGCAGTCGAAGTCCAGGTATTCGTGGGTGGGGCGCGCGAAGCAGTAGCGGCAGGCGTGCGAGCAGCCGCGATAGCCGTTGACGGTGTAGCGGAACGGCAGCGCCGAGGCATCGGGCACCTTGTTCAGTGCGGACTTACACAGCACCTCGTGAAAGGTGATCCCGTCGAACTGCGGGGCGCGCACGCTTCGGACGAAGCCGATCCGCTGCAGTCCGGGCAGGGCCCCGTCGTCGACGGGCTGCCCGTTGACCGCGACGGCCTGGGTAGCCCACCGCATCCATTCATTCGAACACTCGTTCGATAGAGAGTCAAGCGGATTCGCCGCGGTGCGGCCTAACGCTTAGGCCACCTCGAAACCGCCCATGCTGTGAATCAGTTATGTAAAGCGAAAGCGTCTGAAAATTCGCCGAATCACACACCGCTGGTATGTAGCATTGCCGCACCCGATGGCCGCTGGGAGGGGGATAGCCCAGGATGCAGAGATGTGATGAGACCCTCGCCGCACCGCGCGGGCCTGGTGACCGCCCGGTCCTTTTGTTCGTGTTGGGGATGAACCGGTCCGGCACGTCGGCACTCACGCGGGTTCTCTCGCTGTGCGGCGGTGCGCTTCCCGACCGGCTGGTGGGCGCCATGGGAGACAATCCCCGGGGTCATTGGGAGCCGCGCGAGGCCAACTGCCTCAACGAAGCGATCCTGCGCCGCCACCGCAGCACCATGTTCGACCCGACGCTGCGCCTACAGGAGCAAGGCGTGTTGGACGGCAAGACAAAGGCCGCCTGCATCACCGAGATCAAGGCGTTTCTCGCCACGTTGCCGGCCGCGCCGCTGGTGGTGATCAAGGACCCGAGGATCACGGTGCTGTCGGACGTGTGGTTCGAGGCGGCGCGCCTTGCCGGGTTCGACGTCGTGGCCGTCATAGCGGTGCGGCATCCACAGGAAGTCATCGCCTCGGTCGCGGTCAGCGCTGGACTCTCGCCGGAGTTGTCGAGTGCCCTGTGGCTCAGATTCAATCTCGTGGCCGAGAAAGACACCCGCGGCACGCCGCGCGTGTTTGTCGATTACGCCAACCTTCTCGATGACTGGCGCCGGGAGATCAAGCGGATTTCCGCTGCGCTGTCCATTGATCTCAACCACCGCGACGAGGGCGCCATCGAGGAGTTTCTCCATCGCGATCTGCACCGCCAGCGCCACTCCGGCCCCGTGGTGGAGCCCTTCGGCACGGACTGGATCTGCACCGTCTACCGCACGCTGAACGCGGCCGCGTGCGACAAGCCCTGGGACGAGTCCGCACTCGACCGGGTCTTCGAGGCGTATCGCGCCAGCGAACTGTGTTTCCGAACGGTGTTCGAGGATTTCCGCCGCTACCGCAAGCTCAACCGGCTCGTCCCGCCATCGATCTTCAAGCTGTTCCTCGAGACCGCCGCGCTGGCGCACCGGCGGCGCGAAACGTGGGCCTAGCTGGGCGCAACCTGGGCACTGCCCCCTCGTCGACGGGTTGCTAGAAGCCGGAGGGCAGGCGACTGACGTTGGGATCCAACGGCACCACAACGCTGGCCTCCGGCGGATTCTGTCGGTCTTGGTATGCCGACTCAAGAGCGGCCGGAAACCCTTCCAGGCCGCGGTACACGCCCACCAATTGCTCCAGGATCTTGATTCGTTGCTGACTCGCCTCGTCGACCGTCCGCCGGGCCTGCTCCCGATACTTATCAGCCCCCTGCTTGGCGTCGGCGAGCAGCTGCTCATGTTCCCGTCGGGCGGTGTTCCACGCGTCCTCTATCGCCGATTGCGTCTCGGCGCGCATCGCGGCCAGTTCGGCGTCTTGCTTCTTTTTGGTTTCCTCGTACTCGGCATCTAGGGCTTTTCGCTGCGCGGCTATATCCGCCAACAGCTCCTTGTATTTCCGCTGCGCGGCCTCGTTCTTGGCTTCGGCCGCAGCGATCAGCGCCTCTGACTCGGCGCGCGCCTCGGCTTGCATCTCGGAAACCTCGTTGATCGTGCGCTGCAGCATCGCGGCGATCCGCTGTTGCATCGCGTACGGTGCCGGTGAACTGTCGGTAAGGGCGGCGACCTCATCCCTGAGGACAGTGACCTCGATCCGCAGCGCGGCTGCTTCATCGCCGGATTCTTTCAGCCGCTCCCTCAGGCTCTCGACTTCCTCGAACAGCAACTGCTGCTTAGTGATCGACTTCTCGATATAGGCATCAACCGCGGCCGGATCGTAGCCCCTAAACATGCGAGCGAATGTCGTAGCGGATTCGGTTATCACTGCCATTCCCCCTTCTGACTGAAAACGCATGTAGACCCGGGGAGATCGGTTCAGGGTCAAGTATTCCACGGTCATGCGTCCGCCGGAATAAGCCGTTTTCTCCAGCCTTCGCTATTCGTCACATTTGAGCGCTTTTGGACCCAACCCTTGCGGCATCGTCAACGCCAAAACAAACGCGCCAAACGTGCGCACCTATGCCGGCCGTCAATTTCGCGATCCGGCTAAGTTAGGCCGTCCTCCAGGTAGCGCAGCGCGTATCTGCATTGCGGCTCGGATTCGATCTCCGACTGCCAGGTGGCCCGCTCTTGGATCGCTTCCGTCGATCCGTAAACCCGCCGGTTGCATCCGGGGCAAGTCAGGAGTGTGTACATTTTGTCGCCGCCGCGTGGCCATTCCTCGAGCGCCTCGCCGGGTAGCTCGATCCCAATGGACCGGTGCTCAATGCTCTGGATCAATTGGCCGGCGACGTGTCCCTCGGGGCACACCAGGTCCATGGTTCGTAATCCCTTGTCGATCATTTGCGGTGCCCGAAGCGCGAAAGTACCTCGGCGACAACGGAATCCACCGGCACTGAGATCTGCTCACCCGATCCGAGGTCCTTGACTCCGACCGTGCCGGCCTCGAGATCACGGTCGCCCGCAACCAGCGCGAGGTGGGCGCCGGAACGGTCCGCAGCACGCATCGCGCCCTTGAGCCCGCGGTCGCCGTAGGCCATGTCGACTCGGACGCCGGACGCGCGCAGCTGCCCGGCCAGCACCGCGAGCCGCAGCTTGGCCGGCTCGCTCAGCGGCACACAGAACACGTCGCAGCGCGTCGTCTCCCCCACGCTCTTGCCCTCGGCCCGCAACGCCAGCAGGGTCCGGTCCACGCCGAGCCCAAATCCGATGCCGGACAAGTCTTGTCCGCCCAGCTCGCGCATCAGGCCGTCGTAGCGACCGCCGCCGCCGATGCCGGATTGCGCGCCGAGGCCGTCGTGCACGAACTCGAACGTGGTCTTGGTGTAGTAGTCCAGGCCTCGCACCATCCGCGGGTTGAGGACGTACGGCACGCCCAGCGCGTCCAGGTGCGCCAGCACGCTGTCGAAATGCTGCTTGGCCACATCGGAGAGGTGATCGAGCAGGACCGGCGCGTCGGCCGTCATCGCCCGCACCTCGGGGCGTTTGTCGTCGAGCACCCGCAACGGGTTGAGCTCGGCACGTCGCCGGGTTTCCTCGTCGAGGTCGAGCCCAAACAGGAAGTCCTGCAACAGTTCCCGGTATTGCGGGCGGCAGCTGTCGTCGCCCAGCGAGGTGATTTCCAGCCGGAATCCGTCCAGACCCAGCGAGCGGAACCCGGCGTCGGCGACGGCGATGACCTCGGCGTCCAGCGCGGGATCGTCGACACCGATCGCCTCCACGCCCACCTGCTGCAGCTGGCGATAGCGCCCGGCCTGTGGACGCTCGTAGCGGAAGAACGGGCCCGCATAACACAGCTTCACCGGCAGCGCGCCGCGGTCCAGGCCGTGTTCGATCACCGCCCGCACCACCGAGGCCGTGCCCTCGGGCCGCAGCGTCACCGAGCGGTTACCGCGGTCGGCGAAGGTGTACATCTCCTTGGACACCACGTCGGTGGATTCGCCGACGCCGCGCGCGAACAGCGCGGTGTCCTCGAAAATGGGCAGCTCGACGTCGCCGTACCCGGCCCGGCGGGCGGCGGCGAGCAACCCGTCACGCACCGCGACGAACTGCGCCGACTCCGGCGGGACATAGTCCGGCACCCCCTTGGGCGCAACAAACTCCGTCACGAGCTCAGGCCTTCGAGGAACGGGTTGAAACGTCGTTCGGCACCGATCGTGGTGGAGTTGCCGTGCCCCGGCAGCACCACCGTGGCGTCATCGAGAACCAGCAATTTGTCGACGATCGAGGTCAGCAGGTCGCGGCCGCTGCCCCCGAACAGGTCGGTGCGCCCGATCGAGCGCTCGAACAACGTGTCGCCGGTGAACACCACGTCCTTGTCGGAGGCGACCCGAAACACCACCGATCCGCGGGTGTGCCCGGGCGTGTGATCGACATTGACCGTCACGCTGCCCAGATCGATCTTGTCGCCGTCACGATCCAGCTCGACCACCTGCTTGGGTTCGCGGAAGAACGCACCGGCCACCACCTGGGCCAGCCGCGGGCCCAGGCCGTAGATCGGGTCTTTCAGCATGAACCGGTCCTCGGGATGAATGTAGGTCGGGCAGCCGAAGGTGTCGGAAACCTTCTGCGCGGACCACATGTGGTCGATGTGACCGTGGGTGAGCAACACCGCCGCGGGAGTCAGCCGGTTCTCATCGAGGATGCGCCGCAGCGGGCCCATCGCCCGCTGCCCGGGGTCGACGATGACGCAATCCGTCCCGGGCCGTTCGGCCAGCACGTAGCAGTTGCACTGCAACACCCCGGCGGGAAATCCGGTGATCAACACGGTTCCCAGTTTCCCACGGGGGCCCGGTTGACACCGGGCACCGCGCCCACATTAGCCTGAGCAGGCAAGTTGGCCCCGACTGAAGCAACCATGGAGGCATACCGGCCGTGCCGACCAACGAACAGCGACGTGCGACAGCCAAGCGCAAACTCGAACGGCAGCTGGAGCGCCGCCAGAAGCAAGCCAAACGGCGCCGGATCGCGCTCATCGCCGGTGGCTCGATCGTGGCAGTGGCGATCGTCGCCGCCGTCGTGATCGCCGTGGTCAACAGCAAAAGCGAACACAAGAACACCACCGCCGCGACGACCACCCCGGCCAGCAGCTCGGCGCCGGCCACGACGGCCGCTCCGCAGACGGGCCAGGTTGCGCCGTTGCCGCCGTTCAAGCCGACGGCCACCACCGGCGCCAACTGTCAGTACCCGGCATCGCCGGACCCGGCCGCCAAGCCGGTCAAGCCGCCGCGGACCGGCAAGATTCCGACCGACCCGGCCCAAGTCAGCGCTAGCATGGCGACCAGTCAGGGCAACATCGGCTTGATGTTGGCCAACAACGAATCACCTTGCACGGTCAACAGTTTCGCGAGCCTGATAGGCCAGAAATACTTCGACAACACCAAATGCCACCGGCTGACCACCTCGGACACGCTGGCCGTCCTGCAATGCGGCGACCCCAAGGGCGATGGCAGCGGCGGCCCCGGCTACCAATTCGCCAACGAGTACCCGACCGACCAGTACCCGCCGAACGATCCGAAGCTGCGGGAGCCGGTCGTCTACCCGCGCGGCACGCTGGCCATGGCTAACGCCGGACCGGGCACCAACGGCAGCCAATTCTTCATGGTCTACAAGGACTCTCAGCTACCGCCGCAATACACCGTCTTCGGCACCATCCAGGCCGACGGGCTGGCGACCCTCGACAAGATCGCCAAGGCCGGCGTCTCCGGCGGCGGCGAGGACGGGGCGCCCAACAGCGAGGTCACCATCAAGTCGCTGCTGCTGGACTAAACCCTCAAGCGGCGCAACATTAATCGCGCTTTGTTGGCGCGATTCCCACGACCGGCGCGGTCGAAAGTTTATGGTCGTTGCGTGGGGAAGGAATCATTCGGCCATTACCAGTTGCTGGATGTCTTGGGTCGCGGCGGAATGGGACAGGTCTTCCGCGCCTACGACGCCAGCACCGATCGGGTAGTCGCCCTCAAGGTGCTGCCCACCCATCTCGCCCAAGACGCGGAGTTCCAGGAACGCTTCCGGCGCGAGGCACGCATCGCGGCAAGCCTCAACGACCCACACGTGGTGCCGATCCACAATTACGGCGAGATCGACGGTCAGCTGTATGTCGACATGCGGCTGATCGAGGGCCGCGACCTGGCGCAGTACATCAAGGAGAACGGCGGGCGACTCAGCCCACAGCGCGCGGTCGCGGTGATCGAACAGGTTGCGGCGGCGCTGGATAGCGCCCACCAGGTGGGGTTGATTCATCGCGATATCAAGCCGACGAACATCTTGCTCACCAACGCGCGAGATTTCGTCTACCTGATCGACTTCGGGATCGCGCGCACGGCCGCCGACACCGCGCTCACCCACACCGGACACACGATGGGCACCGTGGCGTACATGGCGCCCGAGCGTTTCCGCGGCAGCACCGACCACCGCGCCGACGTGTATTCGTTGGCCTGCGTGCTGCACGAATCCTTGACCGGCGTCCGCCCTTTCGTGGGCGACAGCCTCGAAGAGCAGCTCAACGGGCACCTGAACACCCCGCCGCCGCGAGCCTCCATCACCGCCCCCGACGTGCCGCCGGCCCTCGATGCGGTGGTCGCCCGGGGGATGGCGAAGGACGTCGACGAGCGGTACCAGACCGCGATCGAACTGGCGGAAGACGCCAAGGCCGCGCTGGTCGGCACGGGCATTATGGCGGCGCCCGGTCCGGCGCCGTCGTCGCAAACACCGCTGCCGCCCCCAGCCACGCCGTCCGCTCCGGTGCCGTCCGCGCCGGCAGCCGAGGTCGACCCGCGGCCGGCGTATCACCCACCGACGCACTCAAGACGTCTGGTCTTCGGCATCGTCGGTGCGTCGGTGCTGGCGCTGGCAGCGGTGACGGCCCTGGTCATCGCGCTGGTGACCCACAGCGACACCCCCGCGAAAAACAGCGCGGCGTCCACGGCGCCCACCGGGGGCAGGCCAACGAACCGCGCCCGCACCCCCAAACCGTCGGAGTCGGTCGCCCCGAGCGTGCCCCAGCTGCCGGCGTTTGCGCCGCCGGCCGACCTGGGCGCCAACTGCCAGTACCCCGCCGCGCCGGATCCGGCGAGCAAGCCTGTGACCCCGCCCCCGACCGGCAGGGTGTCCACCGAGCCCGCCGAGATCCCGGCCACCATCTCCACCAATTTCGGGAACATCGGCATCCGGCTCGCCAACAACAAGTCGCCGTGCGCGGTGAACAGCTTCACCAGCCTGGTGCGGCAACAGTTCTTCGACAACACCGAGTGCGGCCGGCTGAGCAACATGGCGGACGGGGGCCTGTTGCTGTGCGGCGGCCCGGACAACGAGGGCACCGGCGGTCCCGGCTACGAATACGCCGACGAATACCCCGCCAATCAGTACCCGGCCGGCGACCCCGCGCTGCGGGCGGCCGTGGTGTACCCGCGTGGCACCATCACCATGGCCAACAACGGGCCCAACACCAACGGCAGCCAGTTCAATCTGGTGTTCAAGGACACCGACATGGAGCCGATCTACACGGTGCTGGGCACGATCGACGAAGCGGGCCTGGAGACGATCGACAAGATCGCCAAGGGGGGCATCGCCGGCAATCGGGACGAGGGTATGCCCGCCAGCACCGTCACCATCACCTCGGTGCGCGTGGGCTGAGCCCCGTCGGAGGCGTAGGCCTTAGGCCGCCGACGTCACGCGGTAGACGTCGTAGACGCCCTCGACGTTGCGCACGACGTTGAGCAGATGCCCGAGGTGTTTGGGGTCGCCCATCTCGAAGGTGAACCGGCTGATCGCCACCCGGTCACCGGACGTGGTGACCGACGCCGAGAGGATGTTCACCTTCTCGTCGGCCAGCACCCGCGTCACGTCCGAGAGCAGCCGGTGCCGGTCGAGCGCCTCGACCTGGATGGCCACCAGAAATACCGACGACGGCGACGGAGCCCAGAGCACCTCGATGATGCGCTCGGCCTGCTGCTGCAGCGACGCCGCGTTGGTGCAGTCGGTGCGGTGCACGCTGACCCCGCCGCCGCGGGTGACGAAGCCCATGATCTGATCGCCGGGCACCGGCGTGCAGCATTTGGCCAGCTTGGTCAGCACACCCGGCGCTCCGGGAACCGAGACGCCGACATCGTCGGTGCTGCGCGGGCGTCGCAGCATGGTCGTCGGCGTGGACCGCTCGGCCAGCTCCTCTTCGGCCTGATCGATCCCGCCGAGCTCGGCCAGCAGCCGCTGCACGACGTGCCGGGCCGAGACGTGTCCCTCACCGATCGCGGTGTAGAGCGCCGACACGTCGGTGTAGTGCAGCTCGCGCGCGACCGCGGCCATCGACTCGCCATTCACCAAGCGCTGCAACGGAAGTCCGCCGCGGCGTACCTCGCGGGCCATCGCCTCCTTGCCGGCCTCCAGCGCTTCTTCGCGGCGCTCCTTGGCGAACCACTGCCGTATCTTCGTTTTGGCGCGCGGCGAGACCACGAACTGCTGCCAGTCGCGCGAGGGCCCCGCGTTGGGCGCCTTGGAGGTGAAAACCTCGACGACTTCGCCGTTTTCGAGCTTGCGCTCCAGCGCCACCAGGCGCCCGTTCACCCGGGCGCCGATGCAGCGGTGGCCGACCTCGGTGTGCACCGCGTAGGCGAAGTCCACCGGAGTCGACCCCGTCGGCAGGGTGATGACATCCCCCTTGGGGGTGAACACGAAGATCTCTTGCACCGCAAGGTCGTAGCGCAGCGACTCCAGGAACTCGCCCGGGTCCGCGGCCTCCCGTTGCCAGTCGAGCAGCTGACGCATCCAGGCCATGTCGTCGATCTCGGCGGAGGCGTGTGGATGGGGAAGACCGTTGCGGCCCTTGGTTTCTTTGTACCGCCAGTGCGCGGCGATGCCGAATTCGGCGGTGCGGTGCATGTCGCTGGTGCGGATCTGCACCTCCAGCGGCTTGCCCTCCGGACCGACGACGGTGGTGTGCAGCGACTGGTACACGCCGTATCTCGGCTGCGCGATGTAGTCCTTGAACCGCCCGGCCATCGGCTGCCACAGCGAATGCACCACGCCGACAGCCGCATAGCAGTCACGGATCTCGTCGCACAGGATGCGGATGCCGACCAGGTCGTGGATGTCGTCGAAATCGCGTCCCTTGACGATCATCTTCTGATAGATCGACCAGTAGTGCTTGGGCCGACCCTCCACCGTCGCCTTGATTTTCGACGCGTTCAGGGTGTTGACGATCTCGGAGCGGACCTTGGCCAGGTAGGTGTCCCGCGACGGCGCGCGGCCGGCGACCAGCCGGACGATCTCCTCGTACTTCTTCGGGTGCAGGATAGCGAACGCCAGGTCTTCCAGTTCCCACTTGACGCTGGCCATACCCAGCCGATGCGCCAGCGGCGCAATGACTTCCAGCGTCTCGCGGGCCTTGCGGGCCTGCTTCTCCGGCGGCAGGAAGCGCATGGTGCGCATGTTGTGCAGCCGGTCGGCGACCTTGATCACCAACACGCGGGGATCGCGGGCCATGGCGGTGATCATCTTGCGGATGGTCTCGCCCTCGGCGGCGGTGCCCAGCACCACGCGGTCCAGCTTGGTCACGCCGTCTACGAGATGGCCGACCTCTTCGCCGAATTCCTCGCTCAAAGCCTCGAGCGTGTAACCGGTGTCCTCCACGGTGTCGTGCAGCAGCGCGGCCACCAAAGTGGTGGTGTCCATGCCCAATTCGGCCAGGATGTTGGCGACCGCCAGCGGGTGGGTGATGTAGGGATCACCGGAATGCCGCAACTGGGTGGCGTGGCGCTGGTCGGCGACCTCGAATGCGCGCTGCAGCAGCTGCACGTTCGCCTTGGGATAGATCTCCCGGTGCACCGCCACCAAGGGCTCGAGCACGGGGTTGAGGGTGCTGCGCTGGGCGGTCATCCGCCGGGCCAGCCGGGCGCGCACCCGGCGGGACGCGCTGCTGGGGGTCTTCAGGGTCTCGGCCGGCGGCTCCGGCGCCTCGGGAACCGGAGGCGATGCTGGTGACTCTAAGGGCACCTCAAGGGCTTGTGCCGCGCCCTTGTCGTCCGCCACGGTGGTCACCTCCGACATCGAGGATATCGCGTAACCGCCAGGTTAGACGCAGCTCAAGCTGTGTACCGGCAATGGGGCGACGGCCTCGCGACCACCCAGTTCGGCGAGTTCGGAGACGACGACCGCCGCGATCACGTTGGCCCCGGCCTGCTCGAGCAACCGCGTCGCGGCGGCGAGGGTACCCCCGGTGGCCAGCACGTCGTCGATGAGGACGACGTTGCGGCCGTTCAGATCGATGCCGTCTGCGGGGATTTCCAGGACGGCGCTGCCGTACTCCAGGTCGTACGCCTCGGCGTGCAGCGGCGGGGGTAGTTTTCCGCCCTTGCGGATGGCCAGCACACCGGTGCCCAATCGCTCGGCGACGGCGCCCGCCACCAGGAACCCGCGGGAGTCGACGCCGGCCACCAGGTCAGCGCCGGCCGCGATCTCCGCCAACGCGTCGGTGATCGCGGCCAGCGCGTCCCGATCGGCGAACAGCGGGGTGAGGTCCTTGAACTGGACACCGGGCTTGGGAAAATCGGCCACGTTCCGGGTCAGCGACGCGATGATCTTGTCTAGCAAAGCTTCCCCCCGACGTTAGTCACCGCATCTTCTATTGTACTAGGGCCCATCTGTCCATGTTCCAGCCCGCCCCCCAGCGTGTCGGATTCGTGCTCACGGCATACGTTTTCTTCGACATCAGCAGCGTGCGCTGCTGGCGGTACAAGGGCAACGTCGGCAAATCGCCCCAAAGTACGGGAGCGCTCTCCGCCAGCAGCCTGATCCGCTCGCTGGGGTCGGCGGACACCGCGAGCGCGCCGATTATGCCGTCTATCTGGGGATTCGCGTAGCCGGACAGGTTGTTGCCGTTGCCGCTGTGCAGGTCGTAGGCGTCCATCGCCGACGACCCAGTCGAGCCGCTGCCCGCGGCGCCCCCCGTACTCGCCAGCAACACGTCGATCTTTCCGTCCTTGAGTGCCTGGGGGCCCGGGCCGTCCAGTGTGGGGTTGACGACGGTGATACCGGCCGCGGCGCACGATTTGGTGATCTCGCCGATCGTGACCGCCAGCCGCGCGTTGGGTCCGTGGTAGCCGATCCGCACCGTCAGCGGCGCGCCGTCCAGCGCAGCGCGCGCGGCGACAGCGTCCGCCTTGCCGAACGGCGCGGCCTCGGCGGCCCCGTCGCCGGCGGCGATGGCGTCGTCGGTGGCCGGGGACAGCCGCGAGTTGGCGATCGGCACGCCGGCGTCGTGTGCGATCGTGTCGCGCGGCGTGCACAGCGCCAGCGCGCGGCGGGCCTTCGCCTGCGCCAGCGGTCCCTGCGGTGCGAAGATCAGCTGCTCGATGCCGGCCGACGGCGAATCGGTGCGCTGGTAGTTGTCCGGGGTGGCCAGCGTGCCCGACGACCCGGCCGCGACGTCGACCACGTCCACGCTGTGGTTGTTGACCCGGTCCTGGATGTCGGGAGCCTGCGGCGACACGGTGATCCGTTTGGTGATGGGCTTGGGGCCCCACCACCGGTCGTTGGCGACGAGCGCCACGGCGCCGCCATCGAGGATCGACTGGATCTTGTACGGCCCCGACGACGGGAAGCGCCTGAGGTCGACCCCGGGCTTGAGGTCCCAGGTGGTGTTCCACAGCTTCGCGATCTGCGCGACCAGGCCCGCATTGTTGTTCAGCAGCGCTGTGGTCACGTCGCCGTTCAGCTGGTCGGCGATCACGTGTGACGGCATCATCGACGTCGCCGTGAACAGTTGCGTGTAGTCGACGACGCTGCGGTCCGGGACGAACGACACGCGGGCCTTCTTCTGGCCGGGCGAGCACTCGATGTTGGCGATGTCGACGTAGCCGGCGTGGGTGGCGGCGTCGAACCCGGGGAACCGCCCGGATTGCGCCGCCCACGCCAGCACCAGGTCGTCGCAGGTCACCGGTTTGCCGTCGGAGTAGACGGCGTTGTCGGCGATCTGGTAGTCGAGCACCAGCGGCGAACCGCCGACGACCGAGATGGTGCCGAAGTCGTGATCGGCGACGACCTGTCCGTCGGGGCCGTGATAGCCGAAGCCGGTCAGCGTGCGCGCGAATGCCTGCGCGCCGGCGGAGGCGGCGCCGACGACGGTATTCGTGTTGTAGGTGGGCAAGCCGCCGTCGACCACGTAGTCGATCTGCGAGGCGGCGCTGCCCGAACACGCGGTCAGCGTGCACGCCGTCGTGAGGATCACGGCCAAAGCGGCGGCAGCCGACCCCGTCAGGCTCCCCCGGCCGGCCCGCACGTGACTACCGCCGGCCGGCGTTTCGCTTGCCGGTCGGGCGCCGGGTACCGGTGGGCCGCACCGGCCGCGCCCCCGGGGCCGGCTTGTTCGATGCGGGCTTGGCGGGCGCGTCGGACGACTCAGCCACCTCAGCCGGCTCCGCGCCGTCCTCGGCCGGCTCTTCGGCGGTGTCCTCGTGCGAGGGCTTGCGCCGTCGGATCACGCGGCGGGTGTGGCCGCGCACCAGCTCGGTGCGCTCGCGCAGTGTGACCAGTAGCGGGGTGGCGAAGAAGATCGACGAGTAGGTGCCGACGATGATGCCGACCAGCTGGACCAGCGCCAGGTCCTTCAGCGTGCCGACGCCCAGCAGCCACACCGCCACCACCATCAGGGCCAGCACCGGCAGCACCCCGATCAGGCTGGTGTTGATCGAGCGCATGAAGGTCTGGTTGATCGCCAGGTTGGCCTGCTCGGCGAAGGTGCGCCGGGTGGTGTGCTGGAAACCGTGGGTGTTCTCCTCGACCTTGTCGAACACGATGACCGTGTCGTAGAGGGAGAACCCGAGGATCGTCAGCCAGCCGATGACCGTGGCCGGGGTGACCTCGAAACCCACCAGCGAGTACACGCCGGCGGTGACGGCGAGGTCGAAACACATGGTCGTCAGCGCGGAGATGGCCATATAGCGCTCGTAGCGCACCGTGATGTACAGGCTGACCAGCGCGACGAACACCACCAGCGCGATCAGCGCCTTGTTGGTGATCTGGTCGCCCCAGGTTTCCGACACCGCCGAGTCGCTGATTGCCTGCTTGCTGGGCTTACCGTCGTTGCCCTTGGGCTGGAACGTGTCGAACAGGGCATTGCGCAGTTTCGACGTTTGGTCGTTGGACAGCGTTTCCGAGCGAATCTGCACCGTGGCCGACGCGCCGCTCCCGACGATGACCACCGATTCCGCGTCGCGGCCAAGCGTCTTCCGGAAGACGTCGGACACCGAGGCGGCCGTCGCGGTGCCGCGCGGCATCGACACCGTGGTGCCACCCTTGAAGTCGATGCCGAATGTGAAGCCGCGCAGGATGATGCTGACGATCGCCACCGCGACGATCGCGCCGCTGATGCCGTACCAGAGCCGACGGCGCCCGATCACCTCGAACGCGCCGGTGCCGGTGTAGAGCCGGGTGAAGAAGCTGTGGTGCGGCAGCTGGGCGGAGGCGGCGGACGTCAGCTCGACGGCACCTTCGGTGGCTTCGGTGACTTCGACCGCGTCCGTTTCGGTCTTGCTTTTGGAGGCCTTGGAGGCAACCATGCGCTATCCCTGTCCCGTCTTCACGTGCGACGCAGCCCGGCGTTCGCGGGCGACCTGCTGCACGGCTCCCAGGCCGTTGTACGCCGGCTTGGCCAGCGTTGGAGACTTGGACGCCAGGTACACCAGCGGCCAGGTCACCAGGAACACCACCACGAGGTCGAGGATGGTGGTCAGTCCCAGGGTGAACGCGAAGCCCTTGACCTGGCCGATCGCCAGGAAGTACAGCACCGCGGCGGCCAGGAAGGTCACCGCGTTGCCCGACACCACGGTCTTGCGCGCCCGCACCCAGCCTCGTGGCACCGCCGACCGGAACGACCGGCCTTCACGGATCTCGTCTTTGATGCGTTCGAAGAACACCACGAACGAGTCGGCGGTGGTGCCGATACCGATGATCAGACCCGCGATGCCCGCCAGGTCCAGGGTGTAGTTGATATATCGGCCCAGCAACACCAGGATCGCGAAAACCATTGCGCCGGAAGCGGTTAGCGACAACGCGGTGAGCAATCCCAGCACCCGGTAATACAGCAACGAATACAGCAACACCAGGACCAATCCGATCGCGCCGGCGATCAGGCCCGCGCGCAAGGACGTCAAACCCAGTGTCGCGGAAACCGTTTGGGCCTCCGATGATTCGAAGGACAGCGGCAGCGACCCGTACTTCAGCACGTTGGCCAGCTGGCGCGCGGTGGACGCGGTGAATGGCGGATCACCGCCGGTGATCTGGGTGCGTCCGCCGGGGATGGCTTCCTGGATCATCGGGGCGCTGACGACCTGCGAGTCCAGGGTGAACGCGGTCTGGGTACCGATGTGGGCGGCGGTGAAGTCGGCCCACGTGTTTGCCGCCGCGGTCTTGAATTGCAGGTCGACGACGTAACCGAGCCCGCGCTGGTTCATGCCCGACGTGGCGTCCTGGATCTGGTCGCCGCTGATGATCGACGGCGCCAGCAGGTAGGCCATCTTGTGGTCGGTCGAGCAGGTAATCAGGGGCAGGGCCGGGTCGTCGTTGCCGGCCAGGATGTCCTCTTTGTCGCAGTGTTTGGCCTGCACTTCGAGCGCGATCGTCTGAATGTACTGATTGGTGCTCTGCCGCAACGCTTTTTGGTCGGCGATGCGCTCGGCGAGATCCTTACGCGGGTCCGGCGGCGGTGGCTCCCCCACCGGCGGGCCGGGCGGCGGCGCCGGGGGCGCGGGGCCGGGTGCGGGACTCGGCGCCGGGCCGGGAG
>NZ_JBNMQT010000033.1:0-34487 GCF_050205645.1 Mycobacterium heidelbergense | reverse complement strand
GGATGCGGTGGGGGTCGGCTTCGGCGGTGGAGACATAGAGGTGGTTCTCGGTGCGTCCGCGGGTGGCGGCGACGTAGAGCTGTTGGCGGGTGAGCCGGTCGGAGCCCACGATGTGGCAGGTGCCTTCGGTGTCGCGGTCGCCGGCGGTCATGCCTTGGGCGGCGTTGATGGTGCTGGCGTAGCCCAGGGTGGTGTAGGTGGTCACGTAGCGGGCGGGTAGGCGCACTGGGGTGGCTTTGCCGCGTAGGGGCACGACGGTCAGGGAGCCGTCGTCGTGGATGGTGCGGATGATCCAGCGGTGGCCGTTTTTGACCCAGGCGCCGTGGGTGGTGGTGCGTAGCCAGCGGGCGTTTTTGCGGGTGGCGATCCAGTCCCCGGCTGAGGCGGTCAGCCCGTCGGCGAGGGTGACGGTGGCCGCCGACTGTGGGTCGCTGTTCGGGGCGGGAGTGTGGGTGAGTCTGTCGAGGCGGGCGCGTTCGTTGAGTTGGGCGACGAGCTCGTTGGTGGGGGCCAACAGGATGGAGTCGCGTCCGGCGGCGCGGTCGGCCGCCCAGGCACGGTAGGCCATGTCGGCGGCGGTTTGGTCGGCGCCGACATGGACGCGGTGGTGGTCGATATAGAAGCCGATTCCGGCGGGGTCACCGGCGCGGAGGGCCAGGCTGGCGGCGGCTTCGGCGGGCCCGGTTTCGGGGTGGGTGAAGCGCACCACGGTGCTCAAGGTGACGGTGTGTTGGCGCTGCGCTAGATCGCGCAGAATACCGCCGGCAGAGATCGAGGCGAGCTGTTGGTCATCGCCAATAAGGCGCACGCTGGCCCCGCGTGCCAGTGCGTGAGCGATCACGGTGTCGAGGTCCAGCGTGGAGGCCATGCCGGCTTCGTCGACGATGAGCAGCGAGTCAGAACCGATGGTGTTGAACCACTTTCGGGCCGGGTCATCGGCGGGTGCGGGTTGTCCGCCGCGGGTCTGGGTGAGCTGGACGAGTTTGGCGATGGTGTCGGTTGGCGCGCCGATGTCCTTCTTGAGAACTTCGGTGGCCGCGGCGCTGGGGGCTAGGCCGATGACGCTGCCGCCACTGTTGCGCCAGGCAGCCGCCAACGCGGTCATGGCGGTGGTTTTGCCGGTGCCGGCCGGGGCCAGCGCAAGCTGAAGGCGGGCCCCGGACGTGGCCATCTCGCGCACCAGTGCGACTTGTCCTTGGTTGAGCTCTAGGCCGTGGTTGGCATGCGTTTCAGCCAGGGCCAAACCGATGCTGATGTCATCGACGGTGCGCCCGTTATGCGGGGTGGCAGCGGCCAGGATGCGCCGCTCGGCCGCCATGATCGCCGCACTGGTGTAGACGGTGGCGTCGTGGCGGGTGTAGACGCTGGAGCCGTCGCGGCGGCGCAGCACGGCGGGCTCGTCTTTCTCGGTGTCGGCGTGGCTGGTCAAGGTGATGCTGTGCTTGCCGAGCGCGCTGGCGACGAGGCGGTTGACAAGTTCGGGGCCGCCGGGGTGGTTGGCGTAGCGCAGGGCTCGTTGGGCTTGGGCTCGCACGTGATTGACCGTCCAGGTGGCCCGGGTGGCGGCGACGGTGGCGATGACCGCCGCGGCTTGTTCGTGGACCCATTTGTCGGTGACTGCGACCTGTTGGGCCACAGCGTGATTGGTGACGTTGGCGATCATGGCGGTCAGGGCGCGCTGGCTGCCGAGGACCTCGACGGCCTGTACGCGCCAGGTGTGGCGTTGCTCGCCCAATGAGCGCGGTTCGTGTTTGGCTTGCCGGGTTTCCAAGGTGGCTTGTTGAGACAGCGCGAGCATCTCAGTCACGGTCGGTTCGCGGCCGTGATCGAGTTGGAATTGTTTGGCCAGTTGGCCCACGCGGTGGTTGATGGCTGCGCTGCGCGAGGAGAATTTCTCGATCAACGCTGTGGCCATGTCGACGATTTCACGCACTGGCCGTTTGCCTGGCGTGGTTGCGGTTTCGGCGAAGCGCACACCGAGCTGTGCGATCAGAAGCGCTTCGATGCGAGTGTTGTAAAACTCTGATGCGGCCACCGTGGCGTGGTGCAGGGGGGTGCCGTCTAAGGCCAGCCAGCGCGCTATCCCGTCGGCGCCGATGCCTTGCACTTTGTTGCTGATGACCAGGTGGGTATGCAGGTTGGGATCCCCCGCGCGGGAGTCGCAGTGATCAAAGGCCGCGGCGATCAATCCGGTGGTGTTGACTTGGGCCACACCGGCTGCACCCATGCGCGAAAACGCGGCGTGTTCTTCGAGAAATTCCAGTGTTTCGGCCACAGCCTGGTGGTGGCAGTCCTCGATGGCTGCCGCGATCGGTCGCGGGGCGATTGCCCACAGCGCAGAGACGGATTTGACCGGGGTGAATGTCAGGTCGTAGCCGGCCACTGCGGTGGTGGCCGCCCGCGAATTGCGGGCGATGAAGCCCGATAGTTCCCGGTCATCGGCGGGTGGGCGGGCGTAGGTTTCGGTGAACATTTCCCGTCCCAGCGCGGTGCGGATGCGCGAACGGATGTCGGCGGGCAGGCTGGCGTGCTCGTCGTTGCCGACGGTGATGTTGTAGTCGCGGTAGGCCTGCCGTAACCGGGTGACGAACCGGTTGTTGGTGTTGTTGATGGCGAATGGCCGGCCGAGCCTGGCGGCGGCGATCGCGCCGGCTTGGGATAGGCCAAATCCGCTTAGGTGCCGGGTGATTCGGTCGGCGTTGGGGTGCAGGCCTTCACCGAAGAGGGCTTTCATTTGGTCTTCGCTGACCTGCGATCCATGCGGCACCGACCACAGCTGGGCTACCAGCGGGTCGCGGCGATCACGGGCGACCGGCTGGCCGAGTGCGGCCAGGCCGTGGCCCATCCAGGTGCCAGGGGATTCGCCTTTGGCGCTGTAGTAGTCGGTCAGGCTGGGTCGGCCGCGGTCGGTGGCGTCGGCGGCTGCGACTTGCCGGATCAGGTACATGTACCCGTCGCCAGCAGTCAGTTTGTGTAGGCCCATCACCGCGCCATCACCACACGTTGACTTTCACATCGCCGCACGCGTTACGCGACGGTCGCGATCAGAAAAATTGCGGTGGTTAGGCGACCTATGCACTCGCCGTTACCGCGTCGTGACCTAAGTGCAAGAGGTGTGATGTGCGGGGAGGGGTTGTAGTTAGGTGTGCTAAGTGCCGGTGGGCTGTGTCCGTTCCGGGATTAGTTGGCGAATTCCGTGGTTTGTTGGCGAGTGTGTGGCGAAGTTCGGATTTAGTTGGCGAGTCGCTGCCGGGCCGATGGGGCTGTTGGGTGCAAGATTTGGCGCGTGGGGGTAAGTAGCGCCGCCGACGCTGGAGTGGGCGTGGCGATGAGTTTTGAGCTCGGGTATGTGACATCGGCGGGTCAGCAGGTTCGGCTGCCGTTGGGCGATGCGGGGGGTGTTCGGTTCGAAGACGCTGCGGCAGTGCGCCGGTTCGCGGCGTATCGGGGGCAGCGGCATCTGAGTGGGCGTTGGTGGTCGGCGACGGTTGCACGGCATGTCGGGTACGAGTCGTTGCTGGAACGGGATCATGTGATGGTGCTGGATTTCGATCCGGCGGCGGTCGGGATTGCCTCGCAACCGGACAGCACCACCGGCCACTCGTCCGGGTCACCATCGTCGGCCAGCCAGAACAACTCGGCCGCCTACCCTGCGTAGCAGTTCGCCCAGGGAAGCAGACCGGGCCGGTCTGGGTAGACCGCATACGGGCTGCGCTTCTTCTTACGTAGATCGCTCAACACCTGCTTGAAGAGGTAGAGGAGATCGTCCTCACTCCCGGTCGCGCGGGGCGGCTGCACCAGGACAGTCCCAGCGAACTTTCCCACCGGGAACACGCGGAGCAATTCCTTGAAGTCGTCCGGCAGGCGATTACCGAGCAGCCGCTCAGTCACATCCCAGTCTGGGTTGTATGTCGGCCGCTCGGTCCATCCGACGAGCCTGGCGAGTGCCTCAACGCCGGGATGGGACGTCATTCATGGACCTCTGCACTTGGCGGCTGCCGTGCTGAGCCGGTCACCACCCACATCGGTACCCAACGTGAACCCGCCGCCAGAAACCACACTGTGGCGATACGCAATGTATCATCACTGTGTCGACAGCGAGTTGTGCAAGCTCAGCAAGCTGATGATCGGCCCAGTAGCCGGTATTGATGCGGTCAGCAGCATGGCTGATACGCTGCGTATCGGCCGACGCACGGGGCTGCAGCCAGTGCCGGTGAGGGCGATTGCAGATCGGTATGGCGTTACGGGGGATTCGTCCCAGAGGACGGTGTGGCGCTTCCAGAGGCGGGACGTCAACGTGGGAATCGCAGCGCCAATGTGCACCGACCCGCCTCTGGTTCGGGTCGGTGGATACGGCGCGAAGGCAAGGTGGTGTAGATGTCGGTATCCGAGGAGCGGACTGCGCAATGGCAGTTCGGGTTGCAGGTCTATCAGGAAATGATGAAGGCAGGCGCCACTGGCGTGTCCTATGAACCCGATGAGTTCGTCATCCGATACAACGGCGACATGGTGCTCAATCTGAGCAACATTTTCCAGCAGGTGCGGGATTGTTCTGCCGAAGAACGACAAGCAGAGACCGAGCGATTCGTGACCGCGATGCTCGCGCCAGCTCGGACGGTATCGAGCTGGGAGCAGGTCCGTCCGCTGTTGCGACCGGTTCTGCGGTCCTGCACCTACATGCTCGAACATTCGTTTCCGCCGTTGCGGCGACCGGCGTTTCCGTTCATCGACGAGTTGGTGGCAATCGACGAACCGGACCGGATCCAACTTCTGGAGCCACAGCAGCTGGTCGAATGGGGCGTGGGCGAGGAGGAGGTGTTCGACACAGCGCGGCGCAATCTCGCGGAAACGGTCATCACCGCCGATTTCGACGTGGATGCCGTCGTCCGCGTCGTCACCGATGACTCGAGCTATCTCCCGTCGTCGCTGCTTGTCCCGGGCTGGCTGGCGGCTCGCACCCGCAGCTGGCGGCACCGGCCGCTGGCGTTCATTCCAGATGACACGTCGTTGATTGTCGCTCCACTTGATCCGGAACTGCTTGAGGCGCTTTATCAGACGGTGGAGCAGGAAGTCCGTGACGCCGCACGCCCCCTGTCGCCGCAGGCCTACACAGTCGGCGACGACGGAACGGTGGTGCCGCTGGATCGGGCGATCATCGGACCGTTGCCGCCCGCCGTCGACCGGGCCCGGATACTGCTGTCTTGCACGCGATACGGAGCGCAGCGCGATTGGCTGCAGCAGAAATACAACTTCGACGCCGTCGTGTGCGGGGACTTCGATGATGACGAGTCCGCGTCGCTCTTCGTCGCCGACATCATGGTGCGCCAGCAGGAGGAGGATGATTCGCCGCAGATGTTGACGGTGTGGGGCGAAGGGGTGCACGCTTCGCTGCCCGAGGTGGATTACATCGCGTTCGTGCGTGAGGACAAGGAACAGACACTGATGGTTCCGTTCCAGTCCGCGGTTGAGATCGCCGGCATCACGCCAATCCCCGGGCTTCGCCCGACTCGATACCGGGCGGTCGACTGGCCCGACCATATTGCATGGTCGCGTCTTGCCGAAGCAGCAGTGACGATCGAACCGGCGCACCGAAGCTGAGGACCCGGGCCGCCGTTGGTGGCCCCCGCGGCAACATCGCTGAAGAGCTGCTCGGGCTAGCGGTGACGGCGTTCCCAATAACCGTGGGGAATGTGTGTCGAGCAAGGAAGGATCGTGGAATGGCCCACGAGCCGGAGGAGGTCCTCGAGGCGTGGGTGGAGGAAATGCACCCGAGACTGGCTGGGCTGCAGGATTTTCTGCTGCCTGAAGGCTTCCCGTTCGACTTCTCTACGAGGTCGCTGACCGAGCTCGAATCGGTTCTGCTCGATGGATTCGATACGTGGGCCGCGGTGTTCGGCGATGTCCGGGACAATTCGCAGGGCTTCGTCGTGCGGGCGGCCGGTTATCTCGGCGAGATCCTCCTGCGGACCGGCGGTGGTGCCTGGATCTGGGACGAACTTAACAATCAGCCGTTGGTTAGTTTCGATCCCGCCCTGGACCTGTCACCGGTGGCCCCGCTGGTTCTGTTGGCCGATGCCGCCGATCGTCGCACGGGCAGTGTCCTTACCGAGGCCCTCGATGCGGTGGCCACCGCCGTGGCGGACTATCGGCGAGAGCACCTCGGGTGGTCGCCGGTCAAGGCGCCCACTCCGGCGCTCGATCCCGATCCCGATTTCCCGCCGGACCGCGGAACCCTGGCCGCATGGCGTCACCTGCGGGAGTCCCGATTCCCAAGCTGGGCCACCGAATACGCCGGCGGACCGGCCGAATGCAACTTCTCGGTCGACTCCCTCGACCGGCTGGAATGTCTGGTCAAGTCCCGGCTGCCGGCTGAGGCCGACTTTGACAAGCCGGAGAACCGGGAGTTCGTGGACGGCGCGATCTGGTACCTCGGAGAAACCATCGTGCGACAGGGCAAAGCGCAATGGGTCTACATCGAAGGCGAGCGGAACGAGGACAACGAATGGGTCGGGCGCCCCTTCATCCGGCGGATCGAACCGCCGCACCATTCCGTCGTTCCGGAACTGACATTGATCAACTGTGCCAAATCCGGCAAACCGAATGCATTGCGGCGCAGAGTCACCCTGTTTGAAGACCGACGTCAACGCCGATAAAGCTTTGGGCGGCCGAGCATTTGATTCCCCACCCGGTCATCCCCGGGGAACTCGTAGCCGCCAGGTCCGACCAAAAGTGTCTGCCCACCCGGAACGGAACCGACCGTACACCCGCGTTTCCCGCTGACCGTTGACACCGGGGTTCTGTTCACGGCGTCTGCGGCTCGCAGCGCATCCGTACGGGGTCATCGGGTGACCGCGCAAGTACGCTACGGGCCTTGCAAGTCGCCCACCTACTGGCCCCCTCCGAATGCGGAAAATGCAAGGTAAGTCCGGACAGATCGCCGGACTTCGTCCCGACTTATCTTTCAATTACCTGCAATGCAAGCTGACTTATCGCAACCTGTCCCCGGACAGGACAGGCTGGCTGGTGTCGCGTACGGGTGAAGGTTGCAGCGTCCGGGGTTAGGTTGCATGCGGTGTTGCAGTGTCCGGGTTTTGGTTGCATGTCGTTACGGGGTTGGTGGCAGGTGATGGCGAAGAATGTCGGCTGTGACGGAGGTGTTGACGAACGCGTTCGACGCAGCAACGGCAGATACGACGCCAGCAGAATTGAGCTGGGTTACCGCAGAGGGTGTGCCGCAGCAGCTTTCACTGGATGAGGCCGCGGCTGTTGTGTTCGAGGATGGGCTGGCCGGTGCGCCGGTTTTCTGCCCGCAAGGGTCAGCGTCATTTGAGCGGTAGTTGGTGGTGTGCCACAACGAGCACCCATGTTGGCTTTGAGTCGTGGCTGGAGCGCGATCATTTGATGTTGTTGGACTTCGATTCGGCAGTGGTGGGGATTGCGGCGCAACCATTTTGGTTGAGCTGGCCCGATGCCCGCGGTTCGACAGTGCGCCATACCCCAGACTATTTCGGACGGCGCGCCGATGGTTCGGCGGTGGTGGTGGACTGCCGACCGGTCGAGTGGCGCCGTGTGGGCGATCTGGCGAAATTCGAAGCGACCGCGCACCTGTGCGCGCGGTTGGGGTGGGAGTACCGCGTGGTTGGCGGCATTGAACCGGTCTTGGCCGCCAACGTGCGGTGGCTGGCGGGGTATCGCCATCCGCGTCATCATGATCCCCAGGTTGCGCAGCTGCTGCAGGAGGTGTTCGTGACGCCTACTCCGCTGACGGCCGGCGCGAGGGCAGTCGGTGACCCCGATCGCGGTGTTGCCGGTGTTATTTCACCTGCTGTGGCGGCGTGAACTGACCGCGATGCTGTCGAGGCCGTTGCATGAGCAGACTCTGGTGCACGGGCCGGGTATTCGGTGAGCCCCGACTGAATTTGGGGTGCTGCGCCCGGGTGACTGGGTGGAGTGTGACGGCGCCGAGCACCAGGTGGTGGCGTTGGCCGGCACGTCGGTGCGGCTGCGCTCGAGTGAGGGTGTCGACCAGGTCATGTTGGCGACGCATCTGATGGGCTCGGTTGGTTTCGCGGTCATTGGGGCGCAGCCAGTGGCCGAGGTGGAGCCGGTCGGGTTGTTGGAGACCCTGCCGTCGGCGGCGGTGGCCGCGGTGCGGGAGTGGGAACGTCACATAGTTGAGGTGGAGACCGGACTACCGCCCGACGCGGGCCTGGGCGCGGTGTGCCGCGATGGTTACGATCCGGCTGTGACGACAGTCAGCGAGCGGGCCGCCACGAAAGCCGCTGGGCTGGGAGTCAGTGTGCGCACGGTGCACGCCCGACGCGCCCGCTATGGCCAGCAAGGCCTGTGGGGATTGATCGACCAGCGCGCAGCACGACAGCACGCGGTGACAGGCCGCGCGGATGCGCGGGTGGTGGCCGCGGTCCGCGCAGCATTGGCGCAGAGACCGACACGTCGACGGGTACCCGGTCGCGGCTGATGCGTCGGGTGGCCAAGAACCTTGAACAGCAGTACGGGCCCGGAATTGTCCCGTTGCCGTCGCGCACGGCGTTTTATCAGCTCATCGATGCGCTGGACACCGGGCGCCACACGTTCGGGTCGGCAGTCACGCGCCGTCAGAGCGCCAACCGCCCCGAGTCGATGTTCACGCCGAGCTTCGCGGCTAGGCCGGGTGAACAAGTACAGATCGACTCGACCCCGATTGACGTGATGGTCTTGCTGGACAACGGGACACCGGTGCGGGCGGACTTGACGATCGCCGTCGATGTGGCGACGCGCACCATCCCGACAGCGGTGCTGCGGTCGGTGGGGACCAAGGCGGTGGACGCCGCACTGCTGCTAGCGAAGATGGTGGTGCCCGAGCCGATGCGCCCAGGCTGGTCGGCGGCGTTGCAGATGTCGGCCTCAGTGCTGCCACATGCCCGACTGCTCGATATCGACGCCCGGATGGAATTGGCGGCGGCCCGGCCGGTGATCGTGCCCGACACGATCACCGTCGACGGCGGGAAAGTGTTTGTCTCCGAGACCTTCACGCGAGCCTGCGAACGCCTGGGCATCTCGATACAGCGGGCGCGACCGCACACCCCCACCGACAAGGCAATCGTCGCGGGTGTTCGCCGCTGGGTACCCCGAAGCCGTCAGCCTGGCTGCGCTGATCGCCTCGCCGCAGTGGCGTCAGCGCGCCAGCGGTGACAGCGCTCAGCGACGCGAATTCCTCGCCGAGGCATGCCGTCGGCTGGGCCGGGCCTGCGACGACAACGACCCCGGGAATCAGGCGATCATGCACTGGATGCGCTACGACAGCCATCACCCGCCCAGCAAGCCCGACAAGACGTTTCCTCAAACCCGCGAACACGGCGCAACACGTAGCCTGCTGCCCAGCCCGCTCAGCGTGGCGCGCACCGGCCGCAGCGCGGACTGGTTCGCATGCAACCGCCGCGGCGGCACCGTGATCCTCTACCACCGCCACGTCACACCCGTCCGCGGCCGAGACTGGGCACCAGAAATGGACGGCATCACCGCCACCATCGCCGCCAGCGGCTCGACCATCAACTTCGGGCCCAAAACGCCCGGCACCTGGTGACGCGATCGGTTGACGCTCGCTGTGTTGCTTGGGTTCTGCGCCCTGCGCCCGCCTTGTGATACGGCGTGTATCATACCGGTGAGCGTGGGCGTCACGGTGGGCGGGTGAGACGTGAGCAATGAGACGATGCGTGACCGGCTTGATGAGGTGTTGGCTGGTCTGCAAAGCCAGCTTGCCGACGTCGCGGCCGCGCAGAAGAAGCAGGCTGCGCTGCGGGTGGAGGGCCGGGCTGCCGAGGGCACCGTTGAGGTGACGGTTAATGCGCGGGGCCAGGTGGTGAACGTCGTGATCGACACGTCGTATCTGGACGAGCACGACTTCGACGAGTTGGGGGGTCATGTCCTGCAGGCGGCCCAAGCCGCGGTACGGGAGGCCGGGCAGCAGGTGGCGGCGTTGTTGGCGCCGATCAACCAGCGCGACAAAGCCTTTCCCGCCTTGTCCGACATTGTTGAGGACATCACGCAGCTGCGGGATGCGATGCCGGCCGGGTTGGACGATTTCGCTGCGGGCGCGCCGTGGAAGAAAGCCTCTGGGGTGTCGGTGGGTGGCCGCGACGACGACGGCGATGACGAGGCCAGGTTTCCCACGGTGAGGAGATGAGCTGATGACTGACCCGTTCGCGGTGAGACCCGAGGGGCTGGCCAGTGTCGCCCATTCGGTGGGCGATGTGGGTTCTCGCCATCAGGCGGTGGCAGCCCAAATGGGCGCGCAACCTACCGGCTATTGCGCTCAAACTCACGCCGACATGGCCGATCATTGGGCCCACTGGGACGAGGTGGCGCGCGCGGTGGCCGCGCAAGCTGATTTTCTGAAATCCCACGCCGATGTTTTAGGGCAGGCCGCGCGCATTTTCCCGGCAGCCGACGAGGTTTAGCCGCCCCGGCAGCGGGCCAGCGGATCGCGCCCTGGGCATCAGACTATGGATATTCAGATCCCCCCGCAGGTCTCGTGGGTGGCCACGCTGGTGGGCCCGCCCTGGCCGCAGGGGCCTGAGCCGAATGGCAGTGAGAGTGCGTGGTGGCAGCATGCAGCCGAGGCGCGTGCGCTCAAGGCCCAAGTGGCTGCGTTGGTTCCGGACTTGGCGCGCGCACCCACCCAGCTCGTCGACGTTTTGGAAGGCCAGACCCAACAGGAAGCCTTACACCAGATCGCCCAGCTGTTCGGCGGCCCCTATGCGGTGGACAAGATCCTCGAGGCGCTGGACACCTTCGGTGATGCCGGCGACGCCACCGGAACCAACGTGCAGGCCTACAAGTTGGGGGCCGTGTTCGCGCTGATCTATGCGGGAAAAGACATTCTGCAAGCGTTGGCCAGTGCCCCGGTGACCGGTGATGAATCGCTGGCGTGGATCCCGGTCATCGTGATGCAGGCCAAAGAAGTGATCAACAGGTTTTTTTCCAAGATCACCGGCGATATCGCCGAGACCCTTGCGGCTGCAGCACCGCGGACCACGGTGGCTCAGATGGCGGTCAGAGGCGGTTCGCAGGCGGTCAGCTTTGGGCTCAAGCAACAAGGATTCACCGCTGCGGTGTTAGCCGGTGAGGGCCACCCCCAACAACTCAGCATCGAAAGCCTCGCCAAAACCCTGGCGGTCTCCGAGGCCGAAGGCCTGGCCGCCGGCGGGGTCGGCACTGAGGTCGCACAGGTTCTGGGCAGCGAGGGCGGCGCTGTGGCCGGCGCCGCGAAAGCCGCGGTGGCCGGGATGTCTGGCATGGTTGCCGCCAACACCGCAGGCGGGCTCACCACAGGTGATCTCACGGACCCGTTTTCCGGTGTCGGCCTAGGTGCGTTGGGGGCTGCGCACGGCGCCGGCGAACACACCACGTCGATGCACACCCCCACCGAAAACCAGCTGCCGGCCAACGGCGTTGAGGCAGCCCGCGCACCGTCCGGTGACCTCGAGATCCCGGCTAGGGACGGACCGGTTGACTCGAATGCGGGCCTACCACAAACCAATGCGGCCCCTCCGCCCACCAAACCCACCCCCCCAGCCTTGTCCACCGGCCGCCCAGATGCCCATGGTTCACCAGGCGCTGGTGACCCGGGCACCCGGTCAGCGACCGGATCCACTCCTGAGCACCCATCGGCCCCAACCGAAGTGGCCGCCCAGAACACGCACCCTAGCGAAGCCGCCAATACCGCCGATAGCCAAGCCCGGCCCGCCACCGCCCTCCCGGGGGCGAGTGAAACGACCCCGGCTGCCAGGTCCCACGAAGAAGGGGTACTGAACCTCACCTCCGCGCCGCATGAGGCCAGACCGCCCAACGACCCGATCAGTCCACCGCATGCGGATTCGGTGGCGCAGTCCGCCGCGGCGGGCTCGCCCGCAGGGACGCCAGACATGCCGCGTGCAGCCGCACCGGAACCCAGCTCGACACCGCCGGCCTCTTCGGAGCGTGGCTCCGGTGTTGGGCCGCCAAGTCCGACATCGGACGCGCGGGCCGGACTTGTCGAATCGTCTTCTGCCGCTGGGGAGTCCGCTGCCCAGCCGACCGGGGCTGCGGCCGCGCGTAGCGCCGACACCACCGCCGCGCACACCGGCCCGAGCACCCAGCACGGCGACGTTGAGCGGGCAGGGGCCGGCCACACGAGCGGGAGCGTGGTGGAGCGTCCCGCGCAGCCGATCGCCGCCGAGCCAGCCGCAGCCGGGCAGGCCACTCGGTCCGCTGCGGACGCTCACCTCGTAGACCGGGGCGACGCCACCCGCGGCGACAACAGGCGCCCAGCCGATCCGCTCACCACCCGCCGCGACCCCGCACGCCCAGACAACACCCGCGACGACACCAACCGGTCCGCTGGTGCTCGACGCGGCAAACTGCGCCGCAGCGGCGTTGCCCGCGACATTCATGGCGACCTACAACCCGCCACCGCCACCCGCGCCAAAGACCCACTCGCCGAGGCCGAGGACATCGGCATCATCAAAGCCAGCCACGACAACAGCGGTCCGGGCCCAGGTGAGCCAAAGTCACACGACAGTGGCCGCGACGGCCACAACACCCCAGATCCCGGCATCGCTGGCGGTGGGGTCGTCGGGAAGTCAGGTGAATACGCACATGGCGGACCGGGAGATTCCGACAAGCCCCCGCCCCGACATGACCGACCCGGCGGCCCTCCCAACAAACCCCCACCCGGACATGACGGACCCGGCGGCTTCGACGAGCCGCCGCCCGCAGATAACGGACCTGGCGGCTTCGACGAGCCGCCAGGAAACCCCAATGCGCCCGTGCCAAGAACCAAAGGGACGCTCAAGGTGATATTTACCGAACCATCTCTCATCTGGGACGGTTCCGTTCCCGGTTCCGCCTCTCTACGCCTCGAAGATTTCTGGGAGGCCATGACATTTGACGACAGAGGTGCGGGCTACTTTACGCTTCACCCGAAGGATTCGGGACACCCGCCCAGAAGTACCGAGGTGCCCGTGGGTCTCAGAGGCGAGGGGGTGTGGGGTCTTCCCCCCAGCCTGGCACCAAAAGGCCCCTTCCACGTCGTCACCACCCGTCAGGGAGGAGACTATTCGATCACGGCGTGCCCCGTAGATAATCCCGACAGGATGCTCAAATACCACGCGAGAGGTTATGTCCCGGAAGGCGATTACCCAACGCCATTTGGCCCCGTGATTCCACCGGGTGGCGACTGGCCGTTCCCGTTCCCGGATCCACGCTTCCCTCCGATTATCAGATGAGCGTGAGGGTGTGGATGGCGAAGGTCGAATTTAGCTGGCGAGTCGCTGCGGGGCCGGCGGGGTTGTCGGGTGCAGAATCTGGCGTGTGGGGGTAAGTGGGGTCGCCGACGCTCGGGTGGGGTTCGAGGTCGGGTATCTGACTTCGGCGGGTGATCAGGTTCGGCTGCCGTCAGCGGATGTGGGGGTGTTCGGTTCGAAGACGTTGCGCCGGTTCGCCGGTTCGCGGCGTATCGGGCAGCGGCATCTGGGTGGTTGCTGGAGGTCGGCGACGCTCGCCCGCCATGTCGGGTTACGAGTCGTGGTTGGAGCGCGATCAGGTGATGGCGCTGGATTAGGTGCGGTGGTTCGCGAGCCTTATCCGGGGTTCAACCGCAGCGTGTAGGGCTCCAGGCTTTTATTCACGGCATCCGCGGGCGCGTCGCATTACGTGTGGACTCGCCGGCTGGCTGCGTAAGAGGCCACGAACCTTCTTCCAAGCAGCGCATCCACTCGCCCATCCGCGCCGTCGAAAATGCCAGGTAAATCTGGACAGATCGCCTCACGCTGGTCCTGACCTATCTTTCAATCGCCTGCAATGCAGGCCCACTCTCCGCAACTTTCCGCCGGACAGGACAGCTGGTGTGGTGAGTGGTCGGGTCCGGGCATGGGGCGTCGGTGTAGGGGTGAGATTTTTGGGTTCGGGTGCGGCGTAAGGGTTTTGCGGGCTTTAGCGTGTGGGTCATGGGAAACAACGCGGTCAGTAAGGCAGCTCGGCGGGCGGCACGTGTAGCGGCGGCCGCGGCCCAGGATGAAATCGTGCGGCGCACCAGGGCCAACGTCGAGGATCTCGCGGTGTTCTTCGACGCGCGCGAGCGAGCGGAGGCGGTGGATGAGTGGTTGGCCGAGCGTCAGCAGGCGCTGGCCGAGCAGGCCGCGCAGCGCCGAGCGATGCACCGGTTGCAGTGCGGCACGGCGCTGCGCGCGATGCGCGATCGGGGTGAAGCGCTGCGCGAGATCGCCCGCATGGCCGGGGTCAGCGAGAAAACGGTGCGGGAGTTGATTCGCGCAGCGGAGTCAACTGCGCAGCCGACGGCAACGCCGGCGGCCGGGGCGGCATCCCCGAGCGACGTGTTCTCAGACACGCTGGGGCACAACGAGGTCGGCGCGGACGGAATGGAACCAGGGCCGCAGTATGCGGGGTCCGCGGTGGCGCGGGCGTAGGCGTGTGCGCGGGGCTGTCGGTGGCTGCGGGGATGATGGCGGCGACGGGCGGCCGCAGGCCGCGTGGAGCTGAAAGCATCGGGGGTTATGGGGGTTTCGCAACCGCTACGGCTGGTGGTCGATCCGGCGGCGCACACCGAGGAGTTACGCCGCTTCGAAGGCAATCTGGTGCGCGGGCCGCGCGCGGAGGATTGCGCGATCTGGTGTTCGTCGATCGGCGCGGATGGGTACGGCCGGTTTTGGGTGCGCCGCGGCGGCGCACGGATCATGGTGCGCGCGAACCGGTATGCGCTTGCCGCCGCGCTGGGCGGCAGCGCTTTGGAGCCGTGGGTACGCGCGCTGCACGGCTGCGACAATCCGGCGTGCGTGCGGGCGAGCCTGCCCGGGGAGAGCGGCTTGGTGCATATCATCGGCGGCTCGCAGGGCGACAACATGCTGATGATGGCGCAGGCGCGCCGCGGCGGCGGGCGGGTGCTGGTGCGCCGCGGCGATCACGGGGTCAAGGCGCGCCGCGCCCGGGCGGTGGCGCTACGCGAAGCGGTGCGCCACGGCTGGGACGCCGACGCCGTCGAGGCGGCGCTGCTGGGCTTATCCGACCCGACCCTGTGGTAAGGCGCACGGCGGCAACCGCACTCGCGACCGGCGGCGGGTTGGCCACGCCCGGCTGCCGCCGGGCGCGTGGCCGCCACTCGAGCGCGGCGGGGCGCGTCGTGGCTGCGCGTGAGGAGTGGGCGTGGTTGGGTGGCGCGGACCGGTGTCGACGCGCCGGCACATGGTGTGCAGCCCGGGGTCGCAACAGGGTTGGCGCCATCCAGGCCCAGGACGCCGGCGGGCGCGCACAGCGCGCCGGTGGCGATGGCCTGGCGAGCGGTGGCGCACAGTGTGGTTGGGGCCGGGTTTGCGGGAAGAAAAGGGGGGGCCCGGCGAACCCCCGCGGGTGCAGGCCAACCGCAAGTGATCAATCTGTTGCTGTAGCCGTTTGACGCGTTCCCAGTAGCCGCGACAGCCCCGGTGGCCTGGGACGTGTTCGCGAGCCGCGTGTGGAATGTCATTCAGCACCATGACAACACCACCGAACCCGACATTTTCTCGATGCATGGGTCCTTCGACTACTTGACGGTGTCGCCAGCCGCGTCGGTCCTCAACAGCGCGATGCCGGTAATCGACAACCTCTTGCAGAAAATCCGAGCCCTCCAGCCCAGGACCCGGCCCGGCAAAACCAACCGGCCCGGTCACCACCGACGCCGTGGCGGCGGTTCGCCGCAGTCTCCAAGATTGGCTGTCTTAGCTGTCCTGGCCGGACTCAGACTCGGAAAGTGGCACTTCCTCCGCCTCAAGCGGAGCCTCGCGCTCAAGGGCCGGCGCCTCGGCCTCTTCCTCTCCACGCTCAACCAGTGTTGCTTCGAGCCCATCAACCTGAATCTGATCGGCTCTGGCCTCGGTCTCGCCGAGGATCTCCGTGAGCCTCTCGATCGCAAGTTTGCGGGTCTCGGCTTCATCGGCGGCGGCATCAGCCCGGACGTACACGGTGACGAAGTATTCGGCGCCCCCGGTGCCGCAGACCTCCGGTTCCACATCGGGCAGGCCCTTGATTTTCCGCTCCAATATGAACTTGTTATTTGCTGGCCACCGCACGACCACTCGCCATTGCTGCATGCCGACAGCTTATCCGCGGGCAGCGACACGGTGTGGCCTGCGACCTTCAGCCCTCAGCGAAACTCGTTGGTACAGACCGTATCCTTGGGCACGGCCGGCCGGGTTCCATCAGATTCGTTCGCCAACAACAACTTCGGCCGGCGCCCCATACACGGCAACTGGGCGACTCGTCAGACCACTCCACCGAGCGCATTCTCCAGTAGAACTGGCGAACCCGAAGTACAGATGACTCAGCCCGACGATCGAATTTAACGCCGCATACGTGTAGTACGCCTCATGGCGTGGGTCTGCCAGCAAGTCGTCCAGCTGGCTCCGTTTAGTCCCGAAGTGAAGTGAGTCGCCGTAGTTGAAGGTCCGTATCAGCTCTTCGGGGTTAACGTTGCCGTAGCTCACCGGATTGTTGAGGGTGGCCTTGCCCGCCTTGAGGGCGGTAAGCGTTTGGAGAGTGTGTTTCTGTAGCTTGCTCCGCGCGGTGCGCCACTGCTTCACGGTGTCGCGGATCGCGGGTTGTTGTTCCTCTGGAAGCGTTTTCATTGCCTTGAAGGGTGCATTGGACGCGTTGATGAATGAGGCCGGCTCGCCGTCGTTGTGCAGCTGGCGGAAAGCGGCCGACGTGCCCAAGAAGCTTTCGTCGCTTGGGGGGTCCACGACCCGGATATGCCACACACCGTCTGCATCGCTGCCGACCGACAGCGTGGAGCCGTCGTTGATTACGCTGAACCCTGCAAGGCGTCGGCACATCCGGATGTACCGCTCAACAGCGACCCGGTCCTCTTCTAGCAGCGGGATCTGCTGGAACACATAGGGATTGGGCAGACCGAACACGTAGTCCAACTTCTCCCAGTGGTGACGGAAACCTTTCGTATCGCCGTCACCGTAGTTTTGCAGTGGCGGCTCAAAGGGCAGCGGCCGGGCCAGCTATCAAGAACGGCGACCCCGGAATCAAAGAAAGCGACGTTGTGCTCCGGCCTGATCGGCTCGAAGCGCAGGCCGGTCAACGGCCGTGGGACTTGGCGTTCCGCGTCTCGATGGCCTGCCTCAGGGCGGCGCTGGGCCGCGTGTCGGAGGTGACCATCTTCCTCATCTCGCGCTGAGTGACAACGGTCACCCCGGCGCCTGTGCTAGCGGTCGTCCTGGCCATTCTCACTCCCTCCACGGGTCGCACTGATGTGGCATCAGCATACGGCAAACGGGCGCATACGGTGGCATGCATATGCAAGCGGGTGCAAGCGGGTGCCAGCAGGTGCTACACCCAGCAGGCCCGGCTGCATTCCAGCCAGCAAACCCCTCCCCCGAAAAATCAGGGGCGGGGGTGGTCGCCCGCGACCGCACGGACGCGAGATTTTATTTACGGGACCCAAAAAATTCAGGGAACCTGCCCATGCCACCTCTTAAACATGCTGGTCAGCAATTCCGAGACTCGCGGTCCACTCGGGCGCTGCCTACGCCATCCGGTCATGGCCCGGCTCGCGTGGTGTTGGCGGCGCTGGCCCGCTGTGCGCGGACTGTCCGCACTGCTGACAGCAAACTTTGGATCGCTATTCGCCGTGGTTGTGGTCGTTGGGTGACCGCTCAGCGTTGCGGAGCAACACCTTGAGCCGGTCCTCGAGGTGTTCCGTGATAACCCTGATCACGTGGGGCCGGCACTCTGGCGGGGATGGCATCGGCGACGGACCACCTGTGCGTAGCCGGGGAGTTGCTTCCCGCTGAACCCGTCGGCGCCCACTGGGTGATCAGGGGCGAGCTCATCGAGCTTTCCCGCTGACGTAACGGTGTTTCAGTGAATCTGATTGGAAAGTTTGTTGACCAGTGCGGTGTTGAGATAGGCGGTGGCTGTGGGTCCGCCGGTGTTGAGTGCGGTGATCGTCGAGGGATCGTCGACGATGACCAGGATGCCACCATATCCGTTGTATTTGGCGGGCAGGCCGGAATATCCGCCGCCGCCGGCGCCTGGATCGGTGCGTAGCAGGAGCAGGACGTCTGTGCGTCGGCCGACATAGTTGAAATCGTCGATGTTGAACGGGGTGTCGGGTGGGTCGCTGGGGCTGCGCTTGTAGTGGGTGCTGTAGGTGAATCCGAGGCCTTTGACGTAGCTGGTGGGCGCGGACGGGTCGGTAGCCGCGGTGGTGGTTGTGCCGGTGTAGTTGACAACGACGATGGATTTGCCTGAGAAGGCCGGGTGATCTGACTTGATCTTATTTTGTTGGGCGGCTGCATCATTGAGGATTGATTTGGCGGTGTCGGAGCGGCCGAGAGCGGTTGCGATCCACGACAGTTGTTTTTGCCAGTCCCAGTCCTGGGGGTTGTCGGCGGGCCGGGTGAGGGTGGGGGCGATGGCAGACAAAGCGCTGTAGGTGGCGTGGTCGATGTCGCCGGTATCGATGATGAGGTCGGGTTTGGTTGCGGAGATCGCGGCCGGGTCGGGCGTGGCGAGCACTGGGGTGGAGGAGCGGACTAGGGATTGAAGCCAGCTCGGCGCGCTGCCTTGCGGTTCGGTCATGGCGACCGGTTGGACGCCTAGTGACAGCACGGCGTCGGGATCACCGGGGCCCAGGGCAGCGACGGCTGCGGGCCTGTGGTCGAGTTTGGTGGTGCCGAACTTGCCGGTCAAGGATTGCGGATGGTAGGGCGCCAATCCTCCGCTTGTGTGACCGAGCAGATACGTGCTCACGCCGGCTATTACTGCGATGACCGCGATCAGGGTTGTTGCGGCCAGGATGAGTCGGCGCCTTGTGCGGCGGCGCTGAGGCGGTGCGGCGTTCAGCGGCGGCGGGTGTGGCAGAGCTGAATAGTGCTGGGCCGCAGGAGTATCGGGCGGTGGTGTCCTGGGGCCGTGGGCCGGCCCGGGCACGGGCGGCCAGGTGGGCGGATACGTCAGGGTTGGATTGGTGCGGTTTGTGGGTTCTGTGCCGATGTAACCCGGTGGCGCGACGTGATCAGTCAAGGCGGCGGCGGTGGCGGCGGCGAAGTCGCCGGCGGTATTGAATCGGTCGGCGGGATTTTTCGCGAGGGCTCGTGCAAGGACGTCGTCGATGGCCGGTGCCAGGCCGGGCGCGATTTGACTTGCCCGCGGGATTGGCCGCATCAGGTGTCCGGCCAACATTGCCGGTAGCGAGCCGGATTCGTCATAGGGGGTGCGGCCGGTCAGGAGGCGAAACAGCGCGCATCCCAGCGAATAGATGTCGGTGCGATGGTCGACATGGCCGCCTTCGATCGCCTCGGGTGCGGCGTAGGCGGCGGTGCCGACCAGCAATCCGGTTGCTGTGAGCGCGGTGGCGTCATCTAAGGCGCGCGCGATGCCGAAGTCGGCCAACAACACCCGTTCATGCGTGGTTCCCGGGGAGGCCACCAAGAAGTTACTGGGTTTGATGTCGCGATGCAGGATGCGCCGCGAGTGAGCGTAGTCCAACGCGGCGGCGACGTCGCCGATAATGCGCACGATCCGCTCGAGCGTCTGGTATTGGCGGTCCAAATCGCTTGCCGCGGTGCCCTCAACGTATTGCATCGCGATCCACAGCTGGCCGTCGTCGGTTTGGCCGCGGTCGAATACGGTGACGATATTGGGATGGTTCAGCGAGGCAGCCAGGTCGGCTTCTCGGATGAAGCGGGTGCGGAACTGGCGATCAACGGAAAGTTCGGAGGAAAGAATTTTCAGCGCGTCGCTGCGGGGAAGGTTGGGATGGCGGGCAAGGTAGACCGTGCCCATACCGCCTGAGCCTAAAACGGCCTCGATGCGGTAGCCGGCGACAATGGTTCCGACAGCTAGCGGCATTGCCGACTCATTTTCCGCTCAGCAGCCGGTACTGGGCGGCCATCATCTGATGCAGTGCGGTTTCTTGTTCGTTTTGGATCTCGTAGGCGTAGCGCTCGGCGACGCCGACACACCAAAACGCCAGGGTTTCGGCAAAGCATTTCGCTTTGGGCATCCCGGTGATTCCTGCGACTTGGTGGGGCCCGGTCATGTCGGCGACGATGCGGGCGGCGGAGTCGACGGCCGGAGTCTGATAGACGCGGGTGCCGACAGAGTAAGAAACCTGTTGGACGTCAGCGGATTTGAACAGGGCCTGCAGATGTACTGGGTCGCCGGTGGCCAGGTGCAGCGCCCCGTGGCGGCCGTAGATCCCGTCATTGACGGTCTCGTTTTCTTGTTGAGCGGGCAGGGTGCGGGCCACGAGCCCGTCAGGGTCGAGCGGCAGTTGTGCTAGCTGATTGACTGGGGTCGGTCGAAACTGGTCGATGAGCGGCTGCTGCAAATCCAGTGCCGTGGCGACCAATTGGGCTGCGATATCAGCGTTTTCGGCAGACGTGGCGGTTTGGGCCAAGATGTATTGCCCGTGTGCGGTCACTGCGGTCACTGAGAATCGCGGCTCGCCCGGGTTTGGGTAGGAGGAGGTCCAGCGGTAGGTTACCGCCGCGGTGTTCGGGTAGCGGGGTATGGAGACATGCTGGGTGGGAATTGGCTTGTCGTCAAACGGCATTGTCAAGGTCGTGCTTTTGGCCGCCATGTCCGCCGCCGCCGCCGGCGCATCGGCGGGTGCGGCAAGTTCCAACACGATATTGAGCAGGTCCTTGTAGGCACCGGTATCGGTATGGCGGGCGCTAGAAAATCCGGCGACATAATTGTGGCCGGCGAGCCCCTCTCCCATCGGGGCGCCGAGCAGCGAGTTGACTGCGTCGCGGTCTTTGACCACACCGCTCTCGATTTGGGCGTAGTCGATCAGAGTGGAATCGGCTTCAGATGGACCGACCACGTTGTCGGCCAGGCGGCGGGCCTCGGCCCATCCGCCGTGCATGGCGTCGCCGGCCACACCAAGAGGCGGGCGCGGAACTGTGGGGTAGTTTCCGACGTCGAGCAAGGCGACGTCGACACCGTCACCACCGCTGACCCCCGGCGGTTTGACCGCGGTTCCCTCGATCGTCGAGCTGCATCCCAGGGTCAGCATCGCCACCGCCGCGACGATGGCCCCACCGCGCACCGGTATGTTCATGAGCCGACCAGCATCAGGTATTGAGCGGCCATGACTTGGTGGGCGTCAAGTTCTTGGGCGGCAGTGGCTTTGAACGCGTAGTGCGCGCCCGCGGCGATACACAGGTAGCGCAGCGCGGCCAGGTCAGGGTCACTGGGACCGCGATCCCAGCAGCGCGCTGAGGGCAGCCCGCTGATGCCGGGGGCTGACTTGTAGCCCAGGTAGGGAACATCGATGCGCACCAGACCGTCGACGGCGCGTGTGGCGCCGGTCGCGTCGACGGCCTCATAGACCGTGGTCCTATCGACGGCGACGTGCTGTATGCCCGCATCGTCGAACATGGTCTGGGTTGCTGGGGGATCGGGACGAAAATGCAAGGCGCCGCGCGGTTCATAGACGGCTGCTTGGTTGACACCGGGATTGCTGGTGGGCACGGTGCGGGCCAGCAATCCGGTCGGGTCGGCGTTCATGGCGGCCAACTGGTCGAGTGGTGTGGGCTGAAAGTGGTCGATGAGCGGGGCTTGCAGGTCGAGTGTTTTGCCGATCATGTCGGCGACCACGTCGGCGCTTTCTTTGGAGCCGGCGTACTGAAAGCACACATACATCCCGTGGGCGGTGAACGATTCGGCCTCAAAGCCCCCTGAGACGGCGGCGATGTTGGCCAAAGTGGTTGGGTGGCCGGGGATTTGCAGTCGGGTGGGGGCCACGTTGCCCTCGCGGGGCAGCGCCAGATTGGCTGCTGCCATTTCAGTGACCGCGGCCTGGGCGTCTTGGGGGGTGGGGAAGCGCAGCACCGCGTTGTCCAAGATCTTGGGCTTGTCCGCCGGTGTGGGTTGGCCCGCGGGAGCTTCCACCGTCTTGCGGCCGCTGACAAATCCGACCACGAAGTGGTGCCCGCTCGCTTGAGCGGAAATGGAGGCGCCGAACACCAGTGCCGTGAGCGCGGCGGCATCGGGCAGGGCGGTGGTGGGTGCCACGTCTGACTGCCCGGCGATGAGTTTTCGGTCGACGTCCCAGGGGCCCACGACGATGTCGGCCATGCGCTGGGCTTCCACCCGCGCGCCGGCGTCGGCGCTGGGAACCGTGCCGAGCGCGGGGCGCGGGGCGCGCGGATAGTTCCCGGGATCGAGCAGCGCCAGGTTGGCGGCTGGTGGCGCCGGCCCACCCGACTTCGTGGCGCTGCCAGCCACCACCGATGTACAGCCGGCACTGAGCACGATCGTTGCGCTCAACGCGGCGACCAGGACCTGCTGCGCGGGCGGCCGGCGCTTGGCACGGCACTGGATCACGCGAAAATGGTAGTCGACGCTACCAATGCGCTGCGCTGCTTCGATGGTTATCGGCCGCCCAGCGATGTCAGCGCCGCCGAGAGGGCCGCGACGGCGGGGCCGTCAAGTGGCGCGTCGGCTTCGGCGGCGCTGATCACTTCGACGGGGACGCCGGCGGCGTTGGCCATTTCCTCAATGGTTAGTTCGGCGCGGTGGCGGGCCGCGAAGAGCCGCTGGCCCAGCGTCGCGCCTGGCGCTCGCGCCGCGCGCAGCATGAGATCTTTGTAGGTTTTGCGGACGGCGCCGAGGATGCGGGCAACCGAGGGGTCGCCGGTGGCGGCGCGCGCCGCGCGGGCCGCAGACGCTTCGATTCGGCGCAGATCGCCGAGGATGCGGCTGGCGCGAGGGGTGAATTCGGGCTCCGACGGTGCTGGTAGGTCGGTGATCGCCGAGGTGATGGTGTCCAGCGCCAGCTCCACGACGTCGGTCATCAGTGGGGCGCGCATGGTGTTGGTCAGCGCCATTGTTTGCTCGTCGTCAGGCTGGACTCGCTGGTGTCGGATGGCGGCGATGTGTCCTTGTGGCCAGCCCAAGGCCTCTTCGAGTTTGGCTCTGGTGGCGCGGCGGGGCCAGCTTCGTCCTTTTTCTAATGCGGTCAAAGAGCCCTGGCTCATGATGCCGTTTTCCGGGAAGTAGCGCAGTGTCAGGTCGAGTTCTTTGCGGCGCATGGCCACAGCTGCCCCGGCGCGGGCGACACCGGGATCGGTGGTCTCGGTGACCATGGTGGTCTCGGTGTCGTCGGGGTCGACGCGGGTGTCGGGGCGCGGCTGTGGGTCAGCGATGGTCTCGGTGAAGCTGACCGCTATGCCGTGGGGGTGTCCCAAATGGATCGTGGTGGTGCCCGTGATCGGAATCTGAGGTTGTCGCATGCCGTCGAGGAAGATGCCGTTGCGGCCTTGGTCGACAGCGAGCCATCCTGCCCGGGAGTGATCAAGGCGTGCGTGGACGCGCGATATGCGCTCGTCGTCGATGCGGATCCTGGCGGTGGTGTCGCGGCCGATGACGATCGGCGCCTCGTGGGGTTGCACGGTGTAGGTCTGATCGCCCACCCGGATGGTGAGGGCGGATGGCCGGCCCAGCGCCGCGGCGCCCGCTGACGGCGGTATGCCCTGGGTTGACTGCATTGATCTCACTCCGAACAGCTCGGCAGGTCTGCCTCAACAAGTTAGCATATTGACCTCTCGATAGCCACAGCTGACCGGTGGCGTACATGATGCAAACATGGCCCAAGGAACCCGAGCGACCAGCCGCAGACAAGATCGGGATCGCAAGCCGTTTCTACAGGCGTTTTAAGCTATGGTGCGCCTGTTGGCGCCGAGCGAAACCGCGGCGATCCTAACGGTCTGCCGACCCAAGTTGATGCAAACATGTTGCATACATGTGCGCGTTGTGCTTTGATCCTGGGGTACGGGTTGAGATCCAGGTAGAGGAAGATTCAGATGTCCATTGACACCTCGCGCACGATGCCCCTTCAGCGTTGGGTCGGGCGTTCCGCCCCGGTGCATCCCCACAATGGTGGCGTCGGGTCGCTGCCGCCGCGGCCGGCGAGTGCGCCGCGTTATGGGGCGCCGATGACGTCGTGGGCCAGACCACCCATGCGTGTGCAACCGCCGCTGGGCCCGGGGCCGGCCTGGCCTGCCGCGCCGGTGCGCCCGCGGCCGACCTCACAGCGGACCTGGTTGCTGCTGGGCGCCGGGGTCGTGGTCGTGGTGCTGGCGTTGGGGGTCGGGCTGGTCGCTCTGGTCGCCGCCGGCGGTTCAAGCAAGCCTCGCGAGGCCAGCGCGCACAGCGCTGCGCCCTCGGCCCCCTCAGCCCAGCCCTCGACCGTCGCGCCAGTGCCACCGCCGGCGCCGCTCTTACAGCCGGAGGCTCTGGGCAGCCTTCTACTCGACACGGCGTCCATCAACAGCATCATGGGCACCCGCGAGCTGGTGGTGAATCCAGCCGGGACGACCGACAAGCTCTACAACGACACCACAGACAAGCCCGAATGCGGCGGAGTGTGGGCCAACGCCAACAAGTTTGCATACGCGGGCAGCGGATGGCAGGCCGTGCAGACCCAATACCTTCGCGAACAGGACCATCCGCGGCACGAGGTGTATCAGTCGGTGGTCAGTTTCCCCACCGCGAAAGCCGCCAAGGACTTCGTGGCCACGGAAACCAAACGCTGGGCACTATGCAACGGCACGTCAGTCACGACCACCACCCCGAACACGACGCCTCAGAGCTGGTGGATCGCGACGGTAAGCCAGCAAGGCGACATGCTGACCTCGCTCGCCAACCGGGAAGGCGCCCAGGGATTGGGCTGCCAACACGCGCTGACCGCGCGCAACAACGTGGTCGTCGACGTATCAACCTGCGGCTGGGATGTGACGGAGCAGAGCAGCGCGATCGCCACCAAGATCGCGGAGCGAATCTCTCGAACGCTCTAAACCGCCCACCTCACGCAGCGCCGAGCTGACATCGCGCTTCATCCGACCTCACTGACCCTCGCGGCCCTGCCGCGCCAACACACAGAGGAACGTTGCACATGACGACCAACCCGCTCGCTGAACCCAGCGCCCTGGCCAGGCCGTTCGCGTCGTTTCAGATGCGCGCCGATGTACGGCTGTTTCACACCAACCGACAGCTGGCCTGCCACGAAGACCCCGAGCTGTTCTTCAACCCGCGCAAATGGCGAGCGGCCGTGAAGAAATGCGCGGAATGCCCGTTTCGTGGTCGCTGCGGCTACAACGCCGTGGCGATGGGCGCGACCCACGGCGTCTGGGGTGGGGTCATCCTGCCCGGCGACTATCCGCGACAGCTCAGGCCGGTCTATGCCCGCCTGGCCGCTCAATTCGAGGAACGCCGGCGCGCCGAACTCGGCGATGTCCCCGTCGCACCACTGCCCGACCCCGATGGCGAGGACAACTGCGCGTCGCGTCCGAGCAGCTGCCCGACCATCAGCGATGCGACCACCCTCGAAAGGCTGTCGCCGGCCACCGGGAGTCGTCACGCGCGATCGGTTCCCACGCCGCGTCAATGCCGGGCGAACCAGTCGCGAATCGCGTGACCCACTTGCCGTGTAGCACAAAGGAACCCACAGACATGAGCACTGAAACCAACGCGGGCCGGCCTCGCTTGATCGACAACGTCACACTACGAGGGGCCATTGCACGGTTTGCCGCACACCCCAACCAACCGGGCGCCCTCGAGGTGCTGCGCTTGTGCATGTACGGGGACGTGCTGTTTGACGTCACAGGTTCGGACGCGTTCACCAACGGGCCCTTCGCGAAGGGATCGCGCCTGCAGATCCGCCGCGGGACCGGACCTGATCACCGTTCGGCACTGTTCGTCTTCACTCGTCACGACGAGATCAACCGGCTGTATCCGCCTGGTACGCAAACACAATCGTTGGTAACCCCGGCCACGGGAGCACTCGAGCTGGCCCGCCGACAAGGCGATGCCTGGCTCTACGTTGACCCGGCCGGTCCGACATGTGCGCTGGCGTCTGCCGAGATCGACTTTGCGCTACGTAACCCCAACAACGGGAGACTCAAGCACACCCTGGCCGGCCTCGATGCCGGCCACACCGATCGGCACACCGTGTTGGAGCTGCTGCGCCAGGACGGCCCCCTGCTCCTGGCGGCCGACGACGCGGTGCCCGGGACAGTCCGCGTTCACACCATGGCGCACCCCGACGGCTCGTCGAGCCTGCTCGGATTCACCAGCGCCCCTGAGGTTGTCGCGTACCACCCCGACGCTGCCGTCGCGGCACTGACTACCCAAGAAGTCCTCAATATGGTTCGTGCACAAGCACACAGCGGCATCATCATCAATCCAGCCGGCCCATCAATCCGGTTCTCGGCAACCGAGCTTTTCAGCTGAACACCCAGCGACCCGGCCCAGCGGCCAGAAAGAAGCCACCCATGAACATCAAACAGCTGCTTGTGAGCCTTGTGCTGACTGCGTTGGGTTTCCTAGCCGGCACCGGCCCATACATCCTCGCGCTTTGGGGGTTGCTTGCCGCCGGTTACAACTTCCACGCAGTCGGCCCCACGACGTTTCTCTGCTTGTCGGTTGCCATCGGCGCCGCGGCCGCGATCTATGTGTATGCGCGCAACCGCGGCCGCGCCTCCAGGATGCTGCTGCCGTTCGTAGGCGGGGTCCTGTTGTTTTTCATCGTCGCCGCAGCGGTGACTTCGGGCCTGGTGCGAGTTCCTTGACGAGGAGGCGCAGCACGACGGCTAATCCGGGACTTTCACGGCGATGGTGGCCGCGGCGTCCAATTCATCGACTGGCCAATACCTTTGACTAGCTCGCTCACGCATCTGGGAGGAAACGATGTCTTACCCGCACTGGCAGGACCCTCGGTACAGCTATCCGCAGGCCTATCCTTACCCGCAGCCAGCCTCAGGGTTGGCACCACCACATCCCGCTGTACCGCAGTGGGCGGGCAACCCTGTACCGCCGACCGGCGGCGGGTGGCCTGCCGCTGCGGGGACCGAACGGCAATTTCAGGTTCGGCTTCGCAAGCACACCGGGCTGGTGGTTGCCTGGTATAGCCGCACCTACACGGTTACCGGCACTTTCGCCCAGTGTGAGGCCGCGATCCAGGAGGCACAGCTCTACAACGTGCTGGCCGGCTGGTGGAGCCTGGGATCGCTGGTGGTGTGGAACTGGGTTGCGCTGGTGACCAATTTCAGCGCTCGAAAGACCTTACGCCGCGTGGCCGCCCAACCCGACGTCGAACACCCAGGCGCGGTGTGGACGCCAGAGAACGGCGCCACATCGCGTTGGCCGGCCCGGTAGAAAGCCATGTGGGACAAACAGATTGAGGTGCGGCTATGACGTGGCTGCTGATCGGCAAGATGGCATTGCTGAGCTTTCTTGTGCTGTGCTGCACCGTCTTGGTGGTCACTTTTGTGCGGAATGCTCGTCGTGTCGGCCCGTTGCGCTATCCCAACCCGTACGCGTCGGGATACCTGGACTTGATTCACGGCGGCGTGCCCCCAACGCCATTGCCGCAGTGGGTGGACTGGCCGGGGGCCGACGAATACGTCCCAGAGCATTAACCCCATCGCGATTGCCCGCGCTACCCGCAGTGCGTACGACCGAATACCCCGTAAAGGCGTCGCCTCCTGGGTAACATCCGGCGCATGCCGTTAGCGAACGGTCAGGCGTTTGCGGGATACAGGATCTTGCGCCGGTTGGGGTCCGGCGGAATGGGCGAGGTGTATTTGGCACAACACCCGCGTTTGCCGCGACAGGACGCGCTCAAGGTGCTGGGTGCAGATATCTCATCCGATGCCGACTATCGCGCCCGCTTCGATCGGGAGGCCGACCTGGCCTCCACGCTGTGGCACCCAAACATCGTGGGTGTTCACGATCGTGGGGAAGACGACGGCCAGTTGTGGATTTCGATGGATTACGTCGACGGCCAGGACGCTGCGCGCCTACTTGCCCGCCAATCGTCATCCGGCCTACGCCCGCAACAAGTCACAAAAATCGTCAGCGCCGTCGCGAACGCACTGGATTACGCGCACGAACGCGGATTATTGCATCGCGATGTCAAACCCGCCAACATTATGATCACCAATGATGAGCAGCGGATCCTGTTGGCAGACTTTGGAATTGCGCGCAATCGCAATGACATCAGCGGACTGACCGCAACCAACTTTACGGTCGGAACAATGGCCTACGCTGCCCCCGAACAGCTGATGGGCGAAGACCTCGATGGCCGTGCCGACCAATATGCGTTGGCGGCTACGACCTATCATCTGCTCACTGGATCCCACTTATTCCGCCATTCCAATCCCGCAGTAGTCATTGGCCGACACCTCAATGCCGCACCGCCCGCGCTGGCCGATACGCGACCTGAACTTGCTGCCTTTGATTCGGTGCTGACCATCGCGCTGGCCAAGGATCCCAACAATCGTTTCCGAGACTGCAAGGAGTTCGCTCGGGCCCTAGCTTTGTCGCGGGTGGAACCTGTCACCGCTCAGAACCAGCGCAGTCCCACCAGCGCCCGGGCCACCGCTGTTAAGAAGCCAGCCCCTTCCGCCCGACCAGCTGCGACTGCGAAGAAACCGCCCTCATCACCACAGCAAGCGACCCATACAAAGAAAGCAATCAAATCGCCGCGACCGCCGAGGGACGCAGGACCAGCCCCTCGCGACCAAGTGCCACAGCAAATCCGACCCGCCATCCGCAAGCACTGGCCGCTCGTGCTGGCCGTGCTTGCACTCACTCTTGGGGTGATTGCGGTTGTCGCATTGCTGAACTCGACATTCCACGACCAGCCGAGCACCCGGGTCCGCCTGCCGGTTACTTCAACCGTTCCGGGGGAAACGTGGAGGGAACCTCCATGGGGACCACCAATCGGAACATTTCCGCTACGAACGAGTACCCTGCCACCAGCCGCTCCTAAAACCGGCTGGTGAGCCGGTGCGGGACACCGCGTCGAACAACGCGAAGTCCCTTGGACTCGCGGTCGAGTTGTCAAGGTAGGGCGAGCATCCCGGGCATCTCAAAAGTGACGAGACCTGAGGGTCTCGCAACACTGTCTCGTAGGAAGTACCAACCAGCGATATCAGGGAGGGCTGGCGCACTAGATCATGCACATCAGCCGTAGGCGTTGTCGTAGTAGTACTCGATCTCTCTATCGGTAGCCCAACGTTCCCCGACCTCCCAGTAGCGATCAAGATGCTCTTGCTTAAGCTCGCGCTTGTCCAGTGCCAGTTCACACACATCGCACGAGAGTTCCTCTGGGTCCGAAAGCACAGTCGTCCGAAAGGCATCCTCGGCGCTCTGGTAGGTGTGTAACCTCTCAGTGCCCGAAAGTGTTGCCGCAGAATCACAAACGGGACAAGAGATCTTTTTCCAGTGGATGGTCTGGATACCGAATTGATCCTCTGTCTTGCCCGTCTGGGCGAGTGCCTTTTTCGTCGCACGAGCGATCCGCTTGCCGTCGATCTTCTGCCGCGCGTCTTCGAACTTCTTGTTAAGGTCGTCGTAGAACGGCTTTTCCGCCTGAAGGTCGCTAACCAACTTCAGTACGTCCGGCTTCCAAAAGTCACCGGGAGCGATGTCGGATACCGTCAGCAGCTCGGCAATAACTTGAGCGAAGTTGATAAGCGCCGCTTGGAGTTCCGCCCGATCAACCAGCCCCAGATGGATAGCAGCATTGCGTGCATCCAGAGCTGCCCTTGCGCTCCCACCGCTGATCCGATCCTTTTTGTTCGTGATCAATCCAATCAGGTCGAGGCACTCCTTTGGTCCTCGCGTCCGGAGGTTCAATGCCCGATACTTGTCTTCGTTCGGAACTAGGTCGGATCTACCCACCGCATGCAGGTAGTCTGTGTCCTGCAGCTTGCTGTTGTCGAGCAACAGAACGGCGCTGACAGTGCTCAAATAGTGCTTTGCCAAAATTTCAATTGCACTCCCCGCATCGATCGCTGCGTCGAGCCAGCGGATCGTTGTCTCCGCGCCCAAATAGATCGCCGAAAAATCGGCCGCGCGGACTGCGCTGTTGGCTCGTGCCCTAGCAATTTCAAGTAGGTGGCCGGGTAGTTCATCGTTGCCGAAACGTTTGTACCCAAAGGCCCACGGAAGGCGGTCTGACGGCAGTGCCATGACGCGAGTTTATGCTCCGACATGCGAGGTCTTCCCGAACAGATGATCTGGCACGCGCAGCTCGCCGGCGGCACAATCTCATAAGTGACTACCCCTTTGAGCGATGTTGAACTAGGCCGGGAAGCCTTCATGGCGGCGAGTAACAGGTTTACGCAAACTATCGCCGCCGGTGAGGTGAGTCTGTGGTACGCCGCGCTTGGGGAGACGCTGTGGTGGATCGTCGGGCTGGACGAGCACTACCGCAAGGTTGGTCGGGATGCGTACATCGCTTTCCAACAAAGCGATGTCGACGGCCGAGTGATCCCGGGCCTTTCCTAACTCTGATTGAGGGATCGGAGGGCCACATCAGAGGGCCGGCCCAATGTGATTTGCGTCACACACTGCGGACGTGGCAAAAGTAGCTCGCTCAACTCATTTGTAATCAGATTCCCGGCACTTTCTTAGTGGGAGTACTTTTTCCTTCTAATCTGAAACAGTCGCATTCACAAGGTAACTGAGGCTGTCGGACTGAAAACCGTTGCGACACTGGGGTGTAGCGCGCTGCTACCCCAGTGATTGCCGGACCCGATCAACACCGAGGCCGAATGAACCGCGAACCGCCACCCACCGCCGCTGATGATCAGGAAAGTACGTCGGGCCCCAGGTAGCGAATGACCGGAGTATCACCGTCGAGGTCCCACAGAATCAGGTAATCCGTGTCGGCTTCGGCGACGGTGATGGCCCAAACCCTGCCCGGCCGGATAAGCCGACGCCGCACCTTGGCGTCGGTGGGATCATCTTCGATGCGGTCAAGCCATTCATCGAGGCGTTCGGCGAAGTCGGGATCGCGGTCACGGAGGGCGACCAGTTCGTCGTACGCTTCCGGGTCCAGCTCAAGCACCAGACCACCCTACCTCGGATTTGCCCCATTGCCCAAATACCCCAATAGCATCAAGATGGAAAGAGGGCTTATTATCTCCTATAGTTCTCTATATGGAGCCCGTCGTCATCGAAGTAGACAGTCGGCGTCGGATCAGCATTGGCAAGCTCGGCCGCCACGACACCTACCTAGCAACCGAACAACCGGACGGAACGATTGTGTTAGAACCAGCCGTCGTCTTGACCGCGGCGGAGCACGCGTACCTGCAGAACACGAAACTGCAGCGTCAGATCGAGGAAAACCGCGCTCACCCTGAGCGCCGTCGCCCCCGGCCTGGGCGTCCGCGGCGAGTCGTGAAGATCACGGCGGCCGACGCAAACTAGCTCGAGGGTGCGCCGCGCCCGGCTCGCAATCCGTTCTAATCCGCGCCGGGCTAGCCGTGCGCGGGCGGTACGTTGATCACGCAGTTGATGGCCTGCTTGCACATCTCGATGATGTGCGTCTGTGTCATGGGTTCCGCGTGGATGATCTGTATCGCCGTCAGAATGACCTGGACGATCTGCATCAGCGCCATGAAAAAGTTGAGCGCCAACATGATGTCTTGGGGGTTGCGGTTCGCTATGTCGTCGGCCAACCCTGGCGATGCTGCTCGGATCGCGTCAACAGCGTCATCGACAGCCTCGCGGGGGTATTCGCTCGAATTGAGCCGCAACATCGACCCGCCCGACGATTGAAGTCTGCAGTGGTTGTAGCTGCGTTGCCATGCCTCCGGTCACGGTCACGGTCGGCGCTGGCATCGACGCATGGGCCGCCATGGCGGGAACGTGGATGGCGATGGACTTTTGCACCGCCTCTTGGGCTTGGATCAGGCGGTCCAAGCCGCCTTCACCGAGTTGTTCGCGGATTCTGCGCGCAACTAGGTTTTCAAGTGGTTCCGGTTCGCTCGCCATGGTCACAACTCTAAAGGTGGACCCGACAAATTGCCGCTAACGGCCGTTCACCCGTCGGCCGGCTCCAGCTCGCGGACCAGTGATCCCAGGTGGTAGGTTCGCCGTCGGGGAAGGGGCCAGGGCCAGCGCCTTGGCCCCTCTCGCTGTCAACAGCAGGGTATCGACATGTGTTGAGCAAAGGGCGATTTCGCCATTGCCGTTGCGCCAATGCTCGAACCGTCCAAATCACTCCGATCGGGTTGAGTCATAAGTATCCGCTTCGTCGGCGTTAGCAACCCGCGCGTCGGTAGCCGAGCGCCTGACGTGATTACGAGGGCCAGATCTCGTAGCCGAGTTTGGCCAGCGCCCGAATGGGGTTCTGCCGTCGGCGCTACCGGGGAGCTTCGTTTCTCTGAAGATGCGTAGGTCTTCTCCCGTCACGCCGTAGAACGCAGTGGAGACCGGATCATCGGGTGGCTCAGGGGAATCCGGGTGGGAAACCCGCATAGCCCACAGTGTCTTCGACGCGGCGACTACGTTGTAGCCGCACAGCGGCGGACCGAGGTGGTATAGCTCAAGCTCGCCCACGCCAAACAAGTCCGAGTTGGGAAGTGCCCCGACGCGGCGTGCGACGCCCAATCCCGTCACAGCGCGGACCCCTCTCGGAAAAGGCGGCTACAGCCGCAGGTCGTCTTCGGGGCAGCGTAGTCGGCCGCGGCGACTTGCCTGTGTACATCTCGCACCGTCGCGCTGGGTCGGACACGGGGGCCGCCCGAGCCCCACCAGTAGGTATGTCCCTGCTGCTGGCTGGCTGCGCGCCCACACCTGGTGCGACGGCCACTGACGTCAACAACCGCGGGAACGTCGAGCTGTCCCAAGGAGACCTGTTCGACATCGTCTTAGCCGATGACTACAAGACGACGAAGTGCCAGTGGCGCGGCGAGCAGCCCACTGACTGGAGGGACCTGAAAATTCTCGGTGATCGTTACGAACCGGACCGTGCCCCGCCGGCCGGTCACGGCGAAAGCACGTCGACGGGCCGGTACCGCGCGGTGGACCAGGAACGGCTCATATGGTCCTGGCGGAGGAAGACAACGCCAATCCACCGCATATCGCTCGGCGCTTCACTCTCGATGTCTCCGTGCGGTAGCAGACCGACCTCTGCACCTATGGGCCCGTCAACCGTTGCTGCTGGGTTCAGACGGCCTTGGCGCGGCCAGGTGAGGTGGTGCCAGTGGTCGCTCGACATTGCAAGCGAGTCGTCGGGCTGATGGGTCGTTTAAAAGGGGATTTTCGCGGCGATGGTGTGCACGAGTGTGGCGGCTTGGTTATTGAGGGCGGCTTCGCCGGCCTTGCTGCACACGCGCACGTCGATGACGACGTTGCGGCGGGAGGTGATGGCGCGTGAGCAGCCCCAGCCGCCGGCGGCTTCCTGGGAGTTGAACAAGGTGTGGACGTCGTCGTCGGCGTTGGGGCTACCCAGGGGCCAGTTCTGCGGCGCCATTCCGGGGGGGTATTCGGTGAGTGTTTTGTTCGCGCAGGTCGACCACTGTTCGACGATGTGGGAGACGAGTGCGTCGGCTTGTTGGGGTGTGTGGTAGAGCACGACTGCTTCGCCGACGAGGTGCTCGCGAGCATGGAGGTTGCCGCCGGGTTCGGTGAGGATGAAGCCGCGGACGGGGCCGTAGCCGCTGTCGCGGTAGGCGGGTTCGGTTGCTTCGGAGATCGATGCGAAGCAGTTGGGGTCAGAGATCGGGAAGGGGAAGGCTTTGATGGCCCGGAGTGCGGCGCCGATCTCGATGTGTGGGCCGTCGACGACTTGGGCGGTTTGTTCGGCTGTGGGTAGGAGGGCTTCGATCTGGTTTTGCTCGAGCAGGGGTGGGGGGCTGCTGGCTCGTGGGTTGCCGGCGACCTCGGTGCTGCAGGCGCTCACCAGAATCGAAACGGCAAGTGCCACAACGACGACCCGAATCGCGCGGATCTCGATGGTATTGGTTGCCGGGCTCATTGGGTGATCTTGGCGGCGATGTCGTGGACGATGGTTCCGGCTTGGTTGGTGGCGTCGTTCTGGCAGGCGGTGACGTCGATGACGACGTTGCTGCGGGCGCTGATGGCGCGCTGGCAGCTGCCGGCGAAGCCGTCCATGGTGAGGGTCATGCTTGATGTGTCATCGACGGTGCTGAATTGGCCGAATGTCCATTGCTGTGCCGGTGAGCCGGGAGGTGTAATAGTGAATCGCTTTGCGGCACAGGCTTTCCACGCGGTGATCTGGGCGGTGAGGAATTTCTGAGCGGCTTGGGGAGATGGGAATCCAACGACGGATTGAATGGCTCCGTGCTGCCAAAGCTGACCATCGGGTGCGCGCAGTTCTTGCGCCTCGACGGCGTCCCATCCGCTGCCGGTGTAGGTCGCGGCCTGCGCTGGCAGCCAGGTGCCGACACATTCGTGCTCGGACATGTTGGCTGCGTCGTCGAACATGTTCTCCTGCACGGGTTCTGCCATCATGGCTGAGCCTCCCATGATGGTGCTGATCTGATCGGCGGCGATCAGCAATCTTTTCAAGTCGGCGATCGCCACTGTGGGTGTGGTGGTGGGGGGTGGTGTGGTGGTGGTTGTGGTGGTGGTGTCGTTGCTGTGGCGGGTGGCCAGGGTGAGGGTGGTGGTGGTGA
>NZ_JBNMQT010000032.1:0-39432 GCF_050205645.1 Mycobacterium heidelbergense | reverse complement strand
GTGTGGTGGCGCGCGCTGCCGGGTGAGGGTGGCCGTCCGCCGGGTGGGCGGCCGCTGACCGGGGGGCCGGTCAGCGGCTGGTCGGGTTGGTCGGGGTTATCGGATTGGTTGTCGTCGAGGTTTTTTGACCAGGGTGCGCGCGAGTTGAGGTCTCGGGCGCGGTCGTAGGCGTCTTGTCCGCGTTGGTAGCCTTCGCGGCCGTGGCGGCCGAGTTCGCTGATCGAGTGGGTGAGGTCTTGGCGGGTGTGATCGCCGAGTTCGCGTTTGAGCCACCAGAAGACGCCGATGGCGACGACGGAAATGATGGCGATCATGAACAGCCGGGCCAGCGGGTGGGTCATGCCGACTTGATCGGCGTAGCCGCCGCGGGCCCCCATTTTCAGCACGATCATCGCGGCCAGGGAGATGTAGGTGGTGTAGGCGAAAACCAGGGCGGCGTGTTTGAAAAACATTGCGATGCGCCGACCGGCGCGCCGGCGCGGGTGTCCGTGGATCATGGCGGGGGCGGCGGCCACGATGGCCAGTAGGGCGTTGACGAAGGCGGCGCAGCACACCATGACGTAGCTGTAGGTGACGTAGCAGACGAAGAAGGCGAAGATCGCGCCGAGCAGGCCGTAGCAGCTGCCTAGTGCGAGGTTGGCGCCGGAGAGGTGTTGGGCGAAGGACAGGGCTTGGGGTGCTCCGCAGGAGGCCATGGCGTGGGCGGGGCCGGCGAGGTCCGCGCCGTCGTGGGGGGTGAGCATGGCCGCGGTGTAGGCGTTTCCGCAGCTTCCGATGTCATCGACGGTGGTGCCGAAGTTCATCAGTTGCAACGGCATGCGCACGGTGGTGTCGGCGATGAGGCCGGTGAGGTGTTGCAGCTGGGCGGGGCCGCCGCCGGTGGTGATGGAGCCGTTGTTGAATGCCGCTTGGGAGACGCTGAAACCGAGGTTGCGTCCTTGGGTGAGGAGCCCGTTTTCGCTGTAGAGGTCAGAAAGGGGGTCGCGGGTGAGCACGACGCCGAGCACGCCGATGGCCACGGTGGAGACCATGATTCCCGATCCAAAGCCTTTGCGGCCGTGCCAAAGAATGTGGAAGGCGCCCACTGCCAGGCCGGCCATGAGGCAGATAGGGAAAACCCACAGGTCGGCAAGGATCACCCGGATTGTCTCGAAGACAGGGCGAAACCAGGTGGCCAGCCACAGCAGCCAGGTGTTGGACATGGCGAAGCGCAGCAGCCACAGCGACAGGGCGATCATGAAGATGTAGATGCCGGCTTGGGCTTGGAGTAGTTCGATGATGCTTTCGTGGGTCAGGCCGACGGTGAGGGCGTTGGCTAGCCATCGGGCCCAGCTGGAGGGGTCGGCGCTAAGACCCGGGCCTGCTTTGGTGATGGCTTCGCTGGTGCTGACCACCGACAGGTAGTAGTTGCCGACTGGGACGCCGTGGCTGTCGGTGACGCCGGTCCAGTTCAGGGCGCCGGCCAGGGTGGAGGCGGTCGCGGGTGGAGCGGCGCCGATCGCGGCGGCACCAAGGGTGTGGGTGATCATCCAGAAGGACATCAGGCGCCGCAGGCGCGGCCGGGTGGCCATTTGGTAGCCGAGGTATTCGGCGGCGCGCTGGCCGAATGTGGTTGGGGCGCTGGTCATGTCGCGTGCCCGGGGGTGGTGTTGTAGGCGTGGTGGGTGGCGGTGTCGGGTTCGGTGGCCACCCAGATGGGTGATTTGCGGCGGAACTCGTCGACGAAGAATCCGTAGCCTTGCCGGGTGCGGCGGTGGACGCCGGCGGCGGTGTCGAGGTCGTCGAATGCGGTGGGGTCGCGCATTTCTTCGGGTGAGGGTTGGGCGAGGAAGAATTCTTCGATGTCGGGGTAGTCCTCGAGGCGGATGGCAACTTTGGCGGCGACTTGGCGTGCGAGGTCTTCGTTTTCGAACGGCATGATCAGTTGTTGGGTGATGAATTCATCGCCCATAAGGGCGAAGTCTTTGACCGGGTTTTGGGTGATGATCAGCAACCCGGTGTAGTGCTTGCGAGCTCGGCGGCTGATCAGGTGTGCGTCGTCGGCGCCGGCGCGGGAGTTGAGCAGGGCACCGGCCTCTTCGAGCACGATCAGCCCGAAGCGGGCGCTGTCGGCGAAGAATGTCACTCGGGCGAGTCGCACGAGCATGCCGTAGATGGCCACGGAGGCGCGTTTGCGGTCGGAGAGCCGTTCGTAGAGGTGGGGGGTGTTCATTTCGTCGGCGGTGGGCAGATCGAGGCTGCCGGTGAGCCAGATGGTGACGTCGAGGCTGGCCAGGTCGGGCACAGGCAGGGTGTCATCGAAGATGGCTTGGGTGAAGTCGTAGGTGGCCCAGGATTGCAGAGCGGCGCCGATGGGGGCGAGGTCGTCGGCAAGTTGGGCAACGTGCGGTGAGCGGGTGTCGGGGCCGGCAGTGGGGGCTTGGATGTGGTTGATGTAGGTGATGAGGGCTGCGGTGCTGGTGATGCCGAGGCGTTGGCGGACGTCGGCAGCCAAGATGGTGCGAAGGCGGCTGACGGCGATGCTGCGCGGGTCCAGGCTCATCATGGGGATCATGTAGTCGAGCCAGTAGCCGCCTGCTTGATGCGGGGGGAAGGTGCGCAGCGGGTCGCAGGAAAAGTGGTTGCCCGCCATGTCGATGACGGCCTTGTTGTCGACATCGCCTAGGGCTTTTTGCCATTCGATGCCCGGGTCGACGATGAATGCTTGTGTGCCGCGCTGGATTTCGGCGCGGGTGATGCGTTTGGCGGCATAGGATTTGCCGTATCCCAGGGCGCCGCTGCACACCAGACATGGGCTGTGGTTGCGCCGCGCGGCAGCGGCCAGGTCGAGCAGCACTGCGCTGTTGAGTGCGTTGTTTCGGTTGAATCCCAACAGGATTCCGGTGCTGTTACCGACCATGGAGGAGGTGAACGGGACGAACCGTGACCATTTCTTGGTGGTGGTGGGTTGGGCGAATTGGTCGACGGTGGTTTTGTGGGTGGGTGCGGCGGGGTTGAAGGCCGCCCAGAGTCTGGTTTGGGCGCCGCGATAGTGGCGGATCGCGATTTGCCCGGAGCCGGTGAGTTCTTCGCGCAGGCGTTTGACGCTGTAGTCGAGGGTGTGCGGGTCGTGTGCGCCGACGGCGATGACGAAGGCGGCGTGCAAGGGCCGTTCGTCGATGTTGGCTTGGAGTTGGCGGTTGTATTCGGCGAGTTGGCGTCGGGTGGCGATGAGTTCGGCGTCGCCGTTGCGCACGTCGCGGCGCTGGGTGAATTGGTCATCGATGTTGCCTTTGGCGCGGTCGTTGCGCACGAATTCCATTTCGCGGCTTAGCGTGACGAGGTTGACGGCGAAGTCGAAGGTGGCGCCGGTGTCGAGGTCGTCGAGGGCTTGCAGAAATTCTGAGCCGGGAAACACGATGCCGGCTTTGGGCATGTCGACGACGGGCAGGATGGCTTGGTAGCTGTCGGGATAGACCCCGTCAGGGTTGAAGACTCGCAGGGTTTTGCTCCAGGAAGGGATGCGCCGGATGCCGGCGATCCAGGCCAGCAGTGCGGCCGCGGCGCCGGCCGCGGGTGGGGCGGCCAGCAGGGGGCCGACGAGTATGGCGGCGGCGGCAGCCGCAGCGGCGAGTGCGGTGGCGGCCAGGGGCAGGGGCAGGGCGCGTCCGCCGTGGTGGTGCTGGTCGCCGTCGTCGAAGACGGCGACTGGCAGTGCGCTGGTGTCGAGGTGGGTGGTGGTGGCGCGGCGGGGCAGGGCGTTGTTGAATACGCCGCGCCAGGCGTTGTGGCGCCAGAACCAGTCCATCATGTCGGCGCTGACGGGTTGGGGTCCGAATTCTTCGGGGATGGCGGTGATGATGTCGTGGGCGAGTCGCTGGTAGGCAGCCACGGAGTCGTCGGAGTCTTTGTCGCGGCCGATGACCCAGTCGCGCAGTTTGGCGACTTGGCCTGCGGGGCTGTGCCCGGCGCGGCCGGCGTCGACGGGCATGGCGAGCCAGTAGATGCGGGTGCGCGGTGTTTGGGCGCCGATGACGGGTGCCATTTGCCGGCAGGCGCTGATCCAGCGGTGTTGGTCGCGGTGGCCATCGAGCATGGCGCGCAGTAGCTGGCGCTGGTTTTGGGGTACGGATAACCCGAAGACCCATGTGCCGGCGGGGATTTCGCGGGCCAGGGTTTGGTGGCGATCGGCCACGGCGGTGCGGCGTTTGGTGGATTGCAGGTAGTAGGGCAACCCGCTGATCAGGTAGTGGGCGTAGACGCCGTGGGCGGTGAAGCTGAGGTTCGCGATGGCGGCCCGTGGCGGGGCCAGCAGCGAATCGGTGGCGCTGCTGGCCGGTGCGGGGCGCAGGGCGCGCCACGCGCTGGCGATACGGAAGCGCAGCGTGGGCCGCTGGCGGGGGAGCAGTGCGGTGGCGCCGGCGGCGGCGCCGGTCAGGATCAGGCCGTAGATCAAGATGGCGCGGGCGTGCCCGGAATCCAGGGCAAGGATGGTCAGTGCGACGGTCAGGGCTGTGCCCCCGTACAGGCTGATCGCCACCGGTAGTCGCAGCGGCTTTTTGAACAGGATGTCGGTGTAGACGGGGGTGTCGTGGACACCTTTGAACAGCTGCGCTGATTCGGTCACGGGGTGTTCCTCGAACGGTGTGAGCGCCGGCCAGGGGGCGGTCGCGATGAGGTGTTGGGGCAGCGGCGCGGCTTACTGGCCGAATTGGCCGGTGGTGATGCCGGTGCGGTCGACGGTGCGTTTGGTTGAGGTGTAGATGGCGTAGCCGGAGCCGACGACGACGGCGACGATGACCGCGGTCAGGGCCCAGGCCACGGTGGCGCCGATGCGGCCGCCGAAGAAGGCGGCGGCCGCGCGTGCCCCGCCGCCGAGCAGGATGAGCACGACCAGCACCCCCACGCCGATGGTGTAGAGGGAGTGGCTGCCTGAAACCAGGTCAGTGGCGGCCAAAATCGTTGGGGCCGAGGCGGTAGTCATGAAGGGTTTCCTTTCGTGATTTCGCGCAAGGACTGCGGCAGCGTCCCCAGGGTGGGGTCGAGATGGATGGCGTGGCCGGCCGCCACGAGCAGCAACAGGGCGCCTGCGGCGGCGGCGGTCAGGAGCCCTGTTCGGATGAGCCTGCGCCCGCGGTGATAGCGCACGAGTCGGGCCAGGCGCAGCACCGCTGTGGCGATCAGGATCGTCGACGGTAGGTGCTCGAGGCTCACGGTGGGTTCCTGGTTGCTCTAGTGCGGGGCTGCGGCGGTGGGGATGACGGGGGTCAGTTCAGCGCCCGCGGCGAGCAGGGGGGCATAGTCCAGTGCGGAGACGCTCCAGCGGCCGCTGGTGACCGTCAACACGATGGGGTAGTCCAGCTGCAGCGGGGCGTATTGGTTGGTGACAGCGTTGACGGTGGCCAACACGTGCACGGTGGTGCCCTCGGAGGGGACATCGCGCTCACCGGGGCTGTGGTTGGCGACGAGCTTGATGACTTGGGCGGAGTGGTAGTCGGCGGCAGGCGCCAGCCCAGAGCTGGTGGTGACGTAACGTTCCAGCCCGCCGGCGCCGGTCAAGAAGCTGGTGATGAATCCGCTGACGGTGGCGAAAGCTGGTGAGGTATCGGCGACCGCGGCGGCATAGCCTAGCGGCGCGTCCGCGCCGGCGCCGGGCCCGTTGACTCGGGCGGGCAGGGCGCTGGCCCGTAGGCCGTAGCTGCTGTAGACGACGGGCAGCCGGTAGTAGGCGGTGTGGGGGGTGGCCGCCTCAAATGCCCGCTCGCAGACGCTGATAACCACACTCCACTGCTGGGCGGCGCCGGTGTCGCCGACCAGGGTGACCGCGGAGACGGCCGGGGAGGTGACGATGAGCGCGGGCGTGGTAGGTAGCCGGATCGGGTCGCGCAGCGAGAAGCAGTCGTGGAGGACCTGCTGGTGGGCTGCGGTGGCGGTGAGCCAGCGGGTGACACAGTCTTGGGCGTAGGAGCCGACCAGGGCGGTGCGGTTGACCGCGCTGCGCGCCGGCCCGCCGACGTCGATGGGGTCGTCGAAGATCCATCCCCAGATGGTGGCGATGGCCACGACACTGCAGGAGGCCAGACCGACGACGAGCCCGGCGCGTCGTGCCGCGCGATGAGTGCCTTGCAGGCGGTGGCGCCACGTGTGGGTGAGCATTGCCGGTGGCAACCTCCTACGGGTGTAGGGGTGAGTGGCCGAAGATTTTGATCGATGACACCGCGAAGGTGTTGTCGGCGGGATCGGTGTGGGTGGAGTCGGGGGCCAGTCCGGGCAGCACGGGGGTGGGACTGGTCGGCGCCGGGTCAGCGGGTGCGGCCGGTGGGCCCAGTACCTCGCCGAGGAAACCGCTGCCGGCCCCGGGAGCGGCAGTGGTGGTGGGGGTGGTGGTGTCGGCGGGTGCTCGCCCGGTTTCTTGGACGAGCATGACGATTCGCGAGGCCAACACACCGCTAGCGGGCATGGGTTTGGTGGCTTCACCGTGCACGGCACCGGTCTCTTGGGGCACCGCGGTGGGCGGGGTGTCGTTGAAGCTCCATTGCACGCGGGTCAGCACGCGATGCTGGTGCCATTGGTCGGCGCCGGAGGCGTCGGCGCCGACCCAGCCGGGGGTGATCGACACGGCGGTGACGACCATGGTGCGGCCTAGGTTGATGACCAGGAATTGGCCGACGTTGCCGCCGGTGACACAAACCCAGGCCTGGGTGGAGTCCGGACCGGCGACGGACTGCGCGGCAGTCGAACCGGGCAGGCATCCCACCGCGGTGGCGGTGTAGGGGATGGCGGAGTCCTGGTTGTCGGCCGCTGGAGTGGTGCTCGAGGGTGCGGGCGCAACGGCGAGCCGGGTGTTGGGCGAGGGCGGCTGCTCATTGGTGTGCGGTTGGCTGCGCATGGCTAGCAGGGCAGCGCTGACCAGCACGGTGGCAGCCACGGTGATGGCCGCGAATCCGGCGGCGATGTTTTTGTTGTAACGGGGAGCGCGTGTCGATTGCCCAGTGCTATCGATGTCATCGCCGGCGGTGTCGGCAGAGCTGAGCTGGTCGACGAGATCACTTGCCGGCTGCGGGTTTTCGGCGACATCGCCGTGGTCGTCGCTGATGTCGTCACCCAAAGGGCTGGGTGGTTCATCGGCGCGGTCGGGACCGTCGAGATCAATGGAGTCCTCGGCGTCAAGCCGTTGTCCACGGGGCTGCTCGTCGGCGTCGGCGTCGACGGGGTCCTCGGCGGGTTCAAGGTCAGGGCTTGGCGGAGCTTGTTGCTGCGCGCCGAGCATGGCGGCGGCCCCGATGTCGAGGTCGTCTGGGCTGTCGCTGTCGATGTCGTCGAAGAACGCCTGAGTCGCGGCGCAATACTGCTCGTGGTCGGTTACGGGGTTGTTCATGGCAGAGCCTTGCGGGAACCGGGGGACAGGATGGACCGGCGCAGCGGCGCGGAGGACATGTTGTGTGCGGGCCACCGAATCGACGGCGGCAGTTGGGGGCCCGTCACGGCGGTGGGGTAGTCCACGCCACGCTGTGCACGCCGGGGCTTGCGGCGGTGCGCGCGAAGACCCGCGGCGCTGGCGAGCAGCCCCGCGATCACGATGCTGGCAAACAGGTGCTGGGTCACGAAGATCACCGCCGTGAGCAGGGTGAAAACGCATCCCATGAGGGCGATGAGAAAAGCGCCGATAACAAAACGCATCTGCTTGACCTCCTGTCCTTGGGCCCAGCTTAAGGGATGCAATAACCGATATTCCACGGCCGTAGCGAAATAACTTGATCGGTTGTTACCGTCATTCGTGTGAACGCAATCCCGGCAGACGGAGTGGGGCGGCTGCTGTTTTTTGTCGAGGACCGCTTAGCGCAGCTGCGCTGGACCCGCGAGGACCTCGCAGCCGCGGGTGGCCCGGCGCCCTCGACGCTGTACAAGGCCGCTGAACGCGGCGGCGGGTTGTCGGTCAAGACGCTGGCCCGCCTGGATGTGGCGCTGGCATGGCAAGAGGGCTCCGCGCAGCGGACACTGGGCGGAGCTACCCCCGCGATGCGGATATCAGAGCTGGTCAGCTCATGTGCGGCGGCGATCGACGCGGCGCGGCGCGACGCGGAATGCGCCGGGGTGTCGCGCTGTGCGGCCGAGTTGAAGAACTTCTTACTGGACGTCGCGCAACGTTTAGACGACTTCTACACTGAGCCTGTACGACCTGCCGGGGGTGCTGCTGATGTCAGTACCGGCTGACCGGTTCGACGAGATCCGCCGCAAGTGGATCGCGCGTAACCAACGCACTTTCATATTCCAGAAAAGGCGCGCGGAAATACTGGCGCGTCAAATACGAGATCGCGATACCGAATATACCGGCGCGCGGGTCGACCCTGCCGACGATGACGTTATACATCCTTGGTATGCGCGGCCCATTAAAACCTCGTACGCGATGTACGAGTGGGTGATATTCGTAATTGCGGCACTGCTGGCGCCACTGGGGTGGCCGGCGGGTAAAGCCGTGTCGGTGAGTGTGGTTCAGCTAATTCCCGGCGAGCTGCGTTCGTACCCGATTGCCGCGTTCATGTGGTCGGCGGCGATCGTTGGCGCTCCGCTGCCACTGCTGTTGTGGTTGACGGGGCCGGGGAATTCTTTGGTGTCGGCCGCGGCGGTGCCGTGGCTGCTGGCCCAAATTCCCGCCACCCTGCTGACAGCGGGGATCTACGGGATTTTGGAGGGCTGGCTGGCGGTGGACGGGGCACGCGACTGGTGGCCGATGAGCCCGCCCGAAGAGATCGATGATATCGATTTCGGCTTTGTGCAGGCCGATGACCTGACCGGGCCGGGGGTGTTCCCCACCCGCCGCGATGAACCGCCGGGGGATCGCAGCCCCATCAGAAGGTTCTAGCAATGTATTGCCCACCATCCTCGCCGTTCTGCGGATTTAGCCGCAATAGCTCCAATGGCAAGCTGTCTTTAGCGGAGGGGGCGTGCCACCTGCTGGTGTCTGCACCCACCGAGACCGGTAAGACCCGCGCCGTGCTGGCGCCGGCGGCGGTGTTGTGGGGCGGGCCGGCGGTGTGTGTGTCGTCCAAAGACGACCTAATGTGGTTGGTGTGCCAACGCCGGTGGGGCCCAAAGCAAGTGATCGACTTGCGACCGGATTACTCGGCGGTGTATCCGCCCGATGCGCAGGTGTGCTCGTTTGATCCGACCGCACTGATCACAACGCCGGATCAGGCGGTGACCGCGGCCAACACGATGATGCAGATGTCGGCGGTCGGGCTGGGTTCGGGCATCGACCAGGTCTCTGATGCCGGGATTTGGGAAGCCAACACTGAGGCCCCGCTGGCGGCGATGCTGTACGCGGCTTCCTCGCGCGGCAATGGCAAAGGCATCGAGTGGGTGTTGCTGGCCGTGGACAACTTAAGAGAAGACGACCATGACCCCGATGCGCCGGGCTGGCACTGTGCGGCTCGGCATGTCAACGACCAACCGTTGCTTCGCAACGCGCTGATGCGCACCTTGGCGATGGATCCGCGCCAGCGGGACAGCATTGCCTTGACGATGCGCAAGGCGGTCACGCCGTGGATGCGGCTGGGGCTGCGCGGGATCAATGATCCGTGTTTCGATGAATCGTTTCTGTCCCAACCGGATGCGACGTTGTTCATCTTGGCCCCGGCCGAAGGATCGATCGCCGGTGCGGCCGTGACGTTGCTCGAACATCTGGTGCGCAGCTGGCGCGGCAAGACGGCTCGCAAGGAAATGCTGCACCGGCTGCTGCTGGTGATCGATGAAGCAGCCAACGTGGCCCCCATGCCATATCTGCGTCGCCACGTCTCGGAGGGCCGCGGCCTGGGGGTGAACCTGTTGCTCTCGGTGCAGGCCTCCTGCCAGTTCGACACCGTCTACGGCAGCGCCTATGCCCGCGAGCTGCGCGCCACCTTCCCGGCCGCGCTGATCATGTACGGGGCGGACGAGATGGAGATGTTGCAGCGCGGCGAGCAGTGGTCACGTGAGGCGACGCGGCGCCAGGAAACCTTCGATCAAGCCAGCGGGGCTAAGACGTTGTCCTCGCATTTGGGTCCCAGCCTCGATTACCGGCGGCTGCTCCCACAGAACCTGGGGCAAGCGCGGCTGCTGCGCCGCGGCACGGCCGGTATCAGCACCGAGCTGCCCGACTGGCCGGACTTCGTCGCCAAATACGACCAGGCGGTCAAGACGCTGCTGGAGGAGAGACCCAAGGTGGAGCAACCCCGCAACTTGTGGGAGTGGGTGCTGGATCGTCATCGCCGTGCCGCCGAGGCAGTAAAGCAGTGAACGCCGAGCAGCTGCGCGCCGCGCTGGTCGATGTCCTAGCTGGCGCCACGGGCCCTATCACGACCAGCGCGATGCGCATCGCCGTTGCCGAACGTCGTGGTTGGCGTGGACGCCGGCCTGTGGTGGCTGAAGAGGTGTACCGCGCCTTAATGATCCTGCAGCGGCGCGGTGTGGTGCGCCGAGTTCACGATCAGCCGGGTCGGCTGGCGCACTGGGAATTAACACACAGCCACCGGCGCGGGCACGATCAGAGGGGTTCGCCGTGATGGCGGTGTTTGAGATCGGTGAACGCCAGGCGCGGCCGAAAGTCCATGGCGCGGCGGCGTTTTGGGGATGGCTACTGATCATGGAGGCCGCGACTTGTCTGGGGTCGTTGGCAGGTTTCGACCATGTGGCACAGGTGCACAACCAGAGCGCGACGTTGCCGGCGCGCCATGGCGAGTTTTGCGTACATGCCACAGCTGTGTTGTCCGAACCCGACTGGATCGGCCAGTTGCGACCCGCAAGCGCGATGCCCGCCGGCGGTCATGAGGACATGCGATGAGCGCACCGATCTGCCACCGGCGGTTGACTAATTGTGCAGTGGTAGGCCGAATCAGTGAATGTCGGCGGATGAAGAGCGAAAGGCGGGCGCGCAGTGCATGATTCGCGCAAACTTCCCTGGCTAAGCGGCCTGTTGGTATCCGTGGCGTTAGCGGCGCTGCTGATCGCGATGGTCATCAGCGGCAGTCTGCACGTGATCGAGGGCTTGGCTACCTCAAGCTTGTAAGGGATACCGCCCGTTTTCCCGCCTGCGCGTGTCGGGCGCGGTGCGTGTTTTGGATGGCCTTGGCGGCACGCGCGGATTTCAATGTCCATGTGGTTAAGTGGTGCGGTGATCGGCTGGCTACTTTCGCGACTGCGTGGCCGCAGAACGATCGTGCATTCCCCCGTTAGGCCCGGCGTCGGGCCCGCCGCGGACTGCGCGCCGTGGGTTATCGGTGGGCTGTGGCCTGCCGAGCTACTGTCACCGACCGCTGAGGTGAGCATCGCCGAGTATCTGCGATCTGATCTTCGACGGATCGTCGACACCGCCAACAACCGACTCAGCAGCATTCAGCGAGCAGGGCTTCCCGCGTCAACGCGTGATGAAATGCAGGCCCAAGTGATTGAGCGGGCGCGAGCCTTGGCGATCCGACGGGTGGAGTCGACGGTTCGCCATCTTCACGGTCCGGTCCACCGCTCGTATTCAGAGAATTCGCAGCGCGCAACTGCGCGCGTCGAAACACAAACGCCGCGCCGCTTCAAGACTCGTCGCTACCGCCGTCCAGGGATCGACGCCTGGGTAATCGACACGTCACGCAGCAATGGGCAGGGACGTCACCGCAAGGGACCCAACAGATCCGGCGGTACCGACAATGGCGTCTAATCTGGCTGAGCACTAGGAGACGCTGACCGCGAAAGGGTCTGAGCGCTCAAGAAACGCCGTCGCCGCCTTGAATCGCGAACTGTATTGCCGCCACACTTCGGTGACATCTGGCCGCGGCGTTTTCTGCATAGAGGTTGGTTAGGGGCGCGCGACCATTCCGCGGGTTGCGCTAGAAACGGGCTGGGGGAGTACCGCGGAGCTACGATGTCTTGGTCCTCATCACCGTGCGTCCGGCTCCTACCATCGAATGCCGCCTTCGGGTGAGCGTGACGCCGTCATGTCGGCGTTCGGCGCGAGGATCTGGGCGCGTTACAGGAACCCAGCAGTATCGCGCCCTGGTCGGTGACCGTCGTAAGGCGGTCGACCTCCGCTGCACCCGGGGACCGACGTTCGAGGAATAGTGCCGCTTTGGCTGGCTTACCTATGTGGTGCCGGCCCCGGGTGTTGTGGCTGGGGCCAGACGAGGCCGCCGCCGCGGCCGCGACAAAAGTGGGTGGTTGTCATGGTGGTTGTCGGTGTGGATGCGCACAAGGCGACTTACACGATGGTCGGGGTCGACGCCGGCGGCCGTCGGCTCGATGAGCTGACGGTGAAAGCGACTGGGGCCGGGCACCTTCGGGCGCTGGACTGGGCTCGCAGCGTTTTTGGTGCCGATGTGCTGTGGGGGGTTGAGGACTGCCGTAACCTGTCGTCGCGGCTGGAGCGGGCGCTGCTGGATGCGGGGCAGCGGGTGGTGCGGGTGCCACCGCATCTGATGGCTCGCACTCGCGCATCGGCGCGGACACGGGGCAAGTCGGATCCGATCGATGCGTTGGCGGTGGCCCGGGCCGTGTTGCGGGAACCGGACTTGCCGGTGGCCACCCATGATGGGGTGTCGCGCGAGTTGAAGCTGTTGGTGGATCGCCGCGAGGACCTAGTCATCCACCGGACGGCAACGATCAATCGGTTGTTGTGGCGGGTACACGAACTTGACCCGTCACGCGCGCCCAAGCATGCCGCGCTGAATCGAGTAAACCCTCGACATGCCCTCGATGCATGGTTGGCCAGCCAGACGGGCCTGGTGGCGTCGCTGGCCCGCGATGAGCTGGCCGACATCACCTCGGTCACCGAGGAGATCGACGCGCTCGAGAAGCAAATCGCGGTGCGGGTGCGCACTGCGGCGCCCTCGCTTTTGCGCATTGTCGGGTGTGCGGAGCTCACAGCGGCCAAGGTGGTTGCCGAGACCGCGGGCGTGCAGCGTTTCCGCCGCGAGGCCGCGTTCGCATGCTATGCGGGGGTCGCTCCGCTTCCGCACTGGTCTGGGAGCACCAGGACGCGGGTACGCGTGGGCCGCTCGGGAAACCGCCAACTCAATGCCGCGTTGTACCGGATCGCGTTGACCCAGAGGCGTCATCCCGGGCCCGGCCAGGAGTATTTCCGCAAACGTCGCGAGGCTCACGACTCGCCTGCCGAGGCCACGCGCCGTTTGCAGCGCCGGGTGGCGCGCCGCGTTTTCGGCTGTCTGCGTGCCGATTTCGCCAACCGCCACGCGACAGATGAACCGCTGCGGCCGATTCCCGAGCTCGAGCGGATCAACGCGGACTGGTCGCGCGCACTTCTCTCTGGGGCGCTATAAGGGAGCCAAAACCTTTCCACCGCAACGCGCGGCGGGCGGAAACAAACTTCGCACGACCGTCGCGCCCGGCCTCCAACGGTCGGTATGGTTTTCCCATGTCGTCGCTTGCGAGCTCGCCATTCGTCGCGCCTGAAGCAGCGCCGGCGTTACCGCCGGCTCGCGAGTTTCTAACGTCAGCGGGCTTCGGCGGCGCGGCCGCCCTTGTCGCAGCGCTGCTGCTGGCTGCGGTGGCCCTGTTCGCTGTAGGGCGGGCATCCAAGCGACACCGCGCGCAGCTTGAGCAGCAAGAGCGTCACGACGAACAAGTTCGTGAGGCTCAGCGGCGCAATGACGCGGTGCAGCGGTGCTGGCAGCGCTTGGTGTGGGTAGTGGAAACCGCAGGGATCGAACCGGCAGACAGTCAGCGGGCCACGGTGGGACTGGGACCAGAACTGGCCCTAGAGCTGCTGCGGGGCCTGCTGCGCGACGCCGAGGAGCTCGGCGACGACACGCTCACCGGAGCTGTGACGGTGTACTTGAACCAGCTGTCGAGGCTGTTAGCGCAGCAGAGCAGCGTCGCTTCCGAACCGTCCGCGCCGTCCTCACCGGCATCTGCGCCCGCGGCCGCAGGCGCAGACGGGCAGCCGGGGCAGCAGGAGCAGGCACCGAAGCCACAGCCCGCGCCGGCGCCGGCTAACCGCAGCCCGGCCAGCGCGCCGAGCAAAGCCGCGGTCACCGGCGAGGGCAGGCGTCGACGCCGATGACTCACCTGCGCCAACACATTGAGGAGCTCGACATAGAGCGCTGGGCTGCGCTGACCAGACGCGCCGCCACCGAGGCGGTGGATGCCGCCCAGCGCCGCGGCGAGAACGCGCCCGCGGACGTGGCCGCGGTAGCGGCGATGAGTGAACATGAGCTCATCGAGCACCGCACTCGCGCCGGACCGGCACCAAGACAGCTTTCACCGGTGATGCAGCTCGTCGATGCCGACCACCGACGTGCGCTCGCTGAGCACCAGGCACGCCAGGCTGAACAAGCCCAACGTGACGCTCAAACGACTGCGCAGATGGCACGCACCCAAGCCGAGGAGTCTGCCCAGGCGGCCGCCGAAGCACGCGAGCAGGCGCGTGCCGCCAATACGGAGGCTGCACGTCAGGCCGCCGAGCATACCGCCGAACTACGCAGTGCCCAAAAGGCTTTGGAAGAAGCGCGCGCCGAGTTGGAACGTGTGCGCGCCGAGGCCGCCACCGAGGTGGCCGCCGCCCACGAGCAGGCCCGCGCCGCCGACGAGCGCGCCGAAGAACGCGCTGCAGAGCGCCGCGAGGAACGCGCAACCGCGCAGCGGGCCTTAGAAGAGATCCGCGCCGAGTTGGAGCGAGTGCGCGCTGATGCCGCCGCCGAGGTGGCCGCCGCCCACGAGCAGGCCCGCGCCGCGGACGAGCGCGCCGAACAACGCATCACTGAGCGCGCAACAGAACGCCGAGCAGCCCAGGAAGCCTTCGAAGAGTTGCGTGGCGAGATGGAACGGGTCCGCGCCGGCGCCGCCGCCGAGGTCGCCGCGGCGCAGGGCCGCGCCGATGGAGAGATTTCAACTGCCCACGCGGCCTTGATCAGGACCCGGTCGGAAGCTGACGACGCGATCGCCGAGGCAAACGAGCAGGTCGAGCACGCGATGGCGGCCCTGCACGCGGCCCAGGCCGAGGCCGCGCAGGCGCGCGCGGAAGCCGAGCAGGCTCGTATGGTCGATGCCGCTGGCCCGCACTTACTGAGCGTTCCTATTCCAGCTACAGAACTGCGCGCCCACACCGGCCTTATTGAAGATGCGTTGTCGGCCGTAGGTGATCTTGACCATGCGCTGGAGGCCGCCCTGATCAGCGACGGCCAGTCGGTTGAAGATGAGGCTGTGCGCGCGCTGGTGGCGACGGTGCAGGGCCAAGCCGGCGGTCTGTCTGAACAGTTACGGGCACTGTCGGCCCGGTATAGCGATGGCTGGCTGGCGCAGGCTGCGCGCACCTATGTGGGGGCCGCCACCCGGGCCTATGGCGGTCTGCTGGCCCGGATCGCGTCGGCGGTACAGCGGATGGCGCAAGAAGGTCAGGCAGATGCCGGGGTGGTTGAGGCAGTGACGGCGATGCTGGATGCTCACCCATGGCGGCGGGCCACGTCCTGAGATGACGATGACCTTCGGCGTGCAGACCTTACGCGGATAGCGGTACTCGAGGTAAGCGGTGAATGTTAGCAATTAGCGTCAACGATCAGCGGTGTCCCGCCGTCCAGCCACGCTGAGTGCAGTTCGATGATCTTGGTGCGGGTTGACAGACCTTTGCGGTGAAACATGTTCTCTGCACAGTCGAATGGGAGCGTGTGGCCGCAAAATGCGAGCATGACGGGCGGAGTTCGGCGGGGTTTCAGTACCATGCGGGCGATGGACATCGCGACTGGTGAACTCGTCCATCGGTAGCAGGTTTTCGGAGAGCCTCTCGCGGAGGGTAACTCAACGATGTCGATCGCAACTTCCGCTGAAAATTTCCTGGCTGCCGCCAGTTTGCACGATGGACGCCGCCTCGACGTCCATCTAGCACGGCATTTGAGGCAGGAGCGGCCAGATGACTGACAATCCGGGAAACCCCACACCAGAACCGCCACACCAGCAGCAGCAACAAGAGCAGCAGCAGCGGGCCAACGAAGAGTGGGAGGCTCAAAAACAAGAACGGCCCGAGTCGAACTAATCGGCGGACGGACGCCACTCGGAAGTTTGTTCGAGCGTCTGCGGCGCTTGAGGCCATCTTCCCGGCTCAACCCAATCCGACCTGGATCAACGCGCCGACTTTTCAGGTCGAAGTAGCTAGCAATGTCCGATGACATGTCGTCGAGAAACTCGGGGCGCGGGTTGTGTTCATGTGGGCGTTCGCGGCGGTGAGCGCGGTGGCGATGGCGGCCGTGGCACAGCGATGACCGATGGTGTTGCCCACGGGGTGGAGGTACCTAGCGCATGCTGGGCGCGGTATTTACGCTGTGTTCGGTGCCGGCGGCAAGGCGGACTCCCCAGCTTCGGCCTTGTCGCCGGTGTCCGATCGCGCTTCATCGCTGCCGTGATCTCTGTTGGCTCGGGCGGATCTCGTCGACAAGCACCAACATTCCGGTCACACCGAGCATTGCTGACGCGGTGATGTAAAACACGGGGTTGTCCGACCTGACTCCGGTCGCGAGGAGCGCCACAATGATGGCCATTGCCGCCGCGATCACCGTGGCCGCGTGGTAGGCACCGTTTCTGCTGGAGAGGGCTTTCGCATCGCCCCGGGGTAAGCGGTGTGTTACGACCTTGGTGAACATCAGCACCACGGCGACAGCCGCGACGTTGTTGAAGAAGTCTGCCTGCATCCCTGACACCTCCTGTCGATGAACAAGTGAGCGTGGCGATTGGTTGTTGCTGTTAGGCAATGGTGTAGCCGGCGAGAATCCAGAGGTCCTCGAGTTTGGTCGGGTCGCAGCTGATGGAGACCGGGGTGCCAAGTGTGGGGTTGCCGGCAGGTCCGATGCAGATTGAGTGCATGAGCTGATGCCGGGGCAGTGCGGTGGCCGACCCGTTAACCGTAAGCGTGTACTGGGGTGGTTCGGCCTGGACTTTGGCGGCCCAGATGTATGTGGTGAGTGTGGGGTTGTGTCCTCGAGCTATGTAGGGCAAATGTGATTCGTCGATGGTGATCGACGTGGCGCCTGTTTCGCCGAGTTGCCACCATTCGCTGGGGAAGCTCTCACGAAGGCTATAGGCGGCATATAGGCCTTGGTGTCCGTCGGTGAGAGTGGCTGCATGCATGGCGGTACCGGTGAGCGCGGTTTCGACTCTCTTGCGGAATGCCGAGCCGCCCTCGCGGGCGGTGTAGCGGATATGCAGGATTAGGTCGCTGATCGTGTCGTAGTCGAATTGCGGGTATTTCGTGGGCAATTCGATTCGCCACGTGCTAATGGCGCCGGCACCTTCGAACGGCAGGTAGCGGTCGTCGTGGAAGTTCAGGTCGAACAGACCGGTGTCTGAGACCGCAGTGCTGGTGGCGATCGAGGCGATAGTGCCGACGTTGTAGGCGAATCGGTCGTCGTTGCCGACGTCTTCGGCGTACTCGTGCGGGTGGGGCGCTTCGTCGGTTGTTTTGCGGTACTTGTTGGTGATGAGCGATAGCGTCATGCCCACCGTCGTGTAGGGTCCTGCGTTGCACAGCAGTGAGGTGCTGACAGTTTTTATCCGGCGTAGGTAGTGGGTGGGATGGTCGAGATCGAAGGCGATCTCGGGAATCACGACTGTGGCTGTTCCGGTCGTCTTGAGCTGCAGCAGTGCGAACGGGTCTTGTTGCGCCAGTGAGATGTGTTTGGTCAGTTCGTATTCGCGGATGTTGTTGTCCAGATGCGCTGCCTCCATTCGGTTGATGTCGTGCAGCAGTGCGTGGGCGGTCATCAAGCCTTTCTTTTGGGTGTTCCAGTAGCCGTAGGTGATGAATGTGTCATCGCGGGCCAGCTCGTAGCAGTAGCAGCGTTGGGCTTTAATCGCGGTGTCATAGGCGAGTTTGTAGGCCTGAAAATATACGGAGCTGACCTGGGCGGCCATCCAGTTGTAGAGCTCCTCGTTGGTGAACTTGGTGAGCATGAACTGTTGGAGCTGTTGGGCATTTTTGATCTGGAGGTCGTGTTCTTGGAGGTCTTTAGCCAGTGTGTCCAGATGCAGATTCGCGTTCGCGATCTGCTGCTGGTTTTGGGCGAGTTCCTTTTGGGCAAGGGCGAGTTGGAAGTTCCATTCATCTTGGCGGCGTTGGTACCCACCCTGGGTGCTGGCCATCGCCGCGGACTTGTCCGCGACACGGGTCAGCGACGACAGCGTTGCCGCTGCCATCTCAGCCGAGTTGCCGATTGATTGGCCACCGAGTGTCGCATTGACGGTCGGGGAGCCGCCGAACCCGGCTGCACCGGCCATAAAGTCAGGAATCAGCCTGAGTCCGCCAGCGAGCGTGTAGCCTAGCGCCACCGCGGCTTCGCCCAGCAGCGATGTGGCGTTGAGTGCAACCGCTGTTGTCTCCCCGGTGTTCATGAAGGGCTGCGAGGAATAGAAGACGATGCGCTGCTCGATGACGTCCTGGGCTCGTTGCAGACCGGTTACCGCGCCTTTGGCTTCTTCGATCGAGGCGAGTTTGACGGTGCGCATCGCGTTGAGAACCGCGATCTCCTGGGTTTGGCGGAGGTTGGCCAATCGTTCGGCGTTCTTCTTTTCCAGCGCGGCGGTCAGTTCGCTGCCCAGCCCTGCCACCTGTTGTGCCAGGTCTTTGGCTTTGCCGGCCATGGTGGTGAAGTGGTAGTGCGGTAGCGGTGCGCCAAGACCGGCCAGCACCTGTGTGATGTCGAGGCCTGCTGCGACAGCGCGGACAAGTGCTCCGGGGTCGATGGGTGGGGAGAATAGGGCCAGCGGTGTCGGGATGCCGTCGATGTTTTGGCAGTTGCGGATCTTGAAGAGTCGGTCGGCGACCAGGTCCCACTTCTGTAGCAGAGTCTCGTTTGGCGGAATGCAGAAGTACAGCGATGTCAGCGAGGTGCCCGAGGGGGGCAGCTCGGCCCCATGGTGAGGTAGGGCGTTCACGTCGGGGACCAGGTTTTCCAGGTCGAGTAGGGCGTTGCTGAACAAGTCGAGTTCACCGCGTAGCTGTTGGTAGGTCATGTCTGGAACTGGCACGGCGGGGGGAATGATTTGCGGTTTGGGGCCAAGTAGCTTGTCCGCCAGGACATATAATTGGGTGGCTTGGGTGACGGACTCGCGGGTGAATTGCCGGAACAGGTTGTCGCCCCAGTCGATGAGGTTCTGCACGTAGTTGATCACGATGGCCATCTGGTAGGCCACGGGTCGTGATCGTGCGACCACGTCTGGCTTGAACGGGTTGTCGCGCCATTGGGCGACTGCGAACGCCAGATCGCTGATCGTTGCGCCGCTGGGATCGGCGGCGATTGCGTTCATGATGGAGTCGATACGTTCGTTGAGGTAGTCAGTAGCGGTGGTCAAGAAGAATGGTTTGGTGTTCCAAAAGCGGCTGGGCAGTGGGTAATCGCCGATGCCGACCGGGTTGAAGACGTAGTGGAACCAGTCGCGTGCTTTGTCGAATTGCTGGTCTTGGTTGAGCATCATGGCGACATCGAACGGGACGTGGAAAAACAGCTCCCAGTTGTAGGACGAGTAGGCGCCGTCGAGTTGAAAGTCGACGATTTCGCGCGGGTAGGGTTCGATGACTTCGGGGCCGGGCTGGTAGGTGGCAGCGAAGTCGAATCCGGTGTCGGTGAGCTGAGTATCACGGGCCATCAGCGCCGAAACTCCTGAGCCGTTGAGCAGTTTGCGGAATGCGCACACCAACGGGTGGTAGAAGTTGGACACCTCCAGTCCGTAGCGCAGCTGCCGGTAGTGCCGAAGCTCGGCGAGGATCGTCTTGTAGTCGGTGTCTTGTTGCAGCTCTTTGAGCAGTTCGGTGATCGGAACGCTGGGGTCCTTCTTGTATTTGTCCAAATACTTTGTCGCAAGAGCGATCACGTCGTTGATGAGGGTCAACACATCAGAGGCGGTTCGCTTATTGGCCTCGATGTAGTTATCGGCCGCGATGAGTTCGTTGGCCGCATCGACGTCGAATCCGTTGGTCAACGCCGGCGCCAACGGGGTTTGGGTGCTAGTGGCCGGCGCGGGCCGGGGGTCATATTGGCGCGGGTAGAAGCCGGGAACGATGACGTAATCACGGGCGTAGTCGCCGAAGAAATAGGGCAGCAACGTGCCAGTGGGAATCGCCACAGCCGATCGCCGGGACATGAAGGTTCGAGCTGTGAGGCTGGATTGGGACGAAGCGATTGCCCACAATTCGATCAACAGGAGGATCCAGTCGATGACGGTCAGTTGCAGCGGGTAGGTGACTTCGTAGAGGCCGGCGGGGGTTCGGCCGAAAATCTGTTGTGGTGTTTGGCCCGCCATTGCCACGATGGCTAGCTCTTTGTCGAGGCCGCCGGTCTCTTGGAAGCGTCCGGCCTCAAGTGCGGTGGGCACGAATTCGGGGTAGAGCCAGGCCGGCATGACGCCACCCTGGTTGGCTTCGGGCACGCCTTTGCAGCCGGTGAGCGCGAAGGAGCCGATCAACGAAAGTTGCTGGGGCGCTCCTTGGGTGTATTCGGTTGCCGAGCCGACCTGTTGGAAACAGGAGACGGCTTGGTTTTCGCCCAGGCCCCATACCAGCATGGTGAACTGGTCCTGGTCGGGGAAGTCGCTCGAGTCGTAATAGTTGGTGGGGTCGGGGGCGTAGAGCGCGGTGTCGCTGACGCGTTTTTCGCGCCACCGTCCGTCGGCGTATTCGCTGACCGCCAGTTGGATCTTCCATCGGTGTGCCGGCTTTTTGGTGGGTGTCCCGCCGCTGGTTTTGAGGTTGTCGGGGTCGGGTATTGGTGGTGGATCGGAGGTGTCGTCGGGTTCCTTGGTGAATTCCGGCCACGCGATCGTCAGACGCGAGTTGCGTGAAAACGCCAGCAGTTGGTCACCTTTGATGTCCAGCGGCACCTTTTCCCACGGGGTCCATGCGCGCTCTTTTTGAAATTCCCTGTGGTAGTAGACAGCTGGGGTGCCGCCGCGGGTTCGGGCGAACACGTGCTCTGCCTCACGGGCGGTGTCGTAGTAGGCAGCCATGACGTCGAGGTGAGCGATGTCGTCGAGACCTTCCAGGTAGGTGTCGATCGCGTCGGAGATGGTGTCGTCGGTGAGTTGGTTTTGGTGCAGCGTGTTTTCGAACGCGATGAACAGTTCAGATTTGTTGTCCCGAAGATCGGGCAAGATCCAGTTCTCTGGCCACAGAAAGATTTTGCGGTTGGCCTCCCAGACCCGGAAGTTCGCCATCCAGTCCCATTGCGTCCAGCCGTCGTCGGTGCCCACGCTGGCGACGCTTTTCGGCTCAACGCCCATCAGGCAGCGCATCGCGAACAGTTGCACGGTGGCGTGTCCCTGCACGATGCGTGATGTTGACATGCAGGCGGTCATCTGCGTGTCGATGAGGAAGTAGTCATAGAGGTCATCGACGGAAGTGAGGTCGGGGTTGTCGGCGAGCAGATAGGCGACCAGGGCGTCGCGCTTCATTTCCCGCAGCGGATCCTGGATTTGTTTGAGCACGCCCAGCCATTGGTTGTCGGGGTAGCGCGACTTGAGGGCTCGGCGCATGCCGGCGGCATCAGTGAGGTCGAGGACGGGTTTTGTGACCTGGACCGCGGTGGCCATATCCAGTCCAAGGGTGCGCAGCATGGCGAGGGTGTCCAGTATGCCGGCGGTGGTGGCGGGGTTGTGGTAGGCGGACACGTCGGGCGTGGACAGGCCCAGGTGGGTGTCGAGGTCGATCAGCGTCGCCGGGTCCGTGCCGGTCAGCGTTGCCAGGTAGGTGAGCAGCTTGGCGGCGGTGGCAGGTTTGAGGACGGTGTCGAAGAACCCGGTGAGGGTGTACGGGGTTTGGGCGTCGGCGGGGTTGGCGACGTCGGGGTAGGCCGCGGCCATGTCGAGGAAGCCCTGCAGTTGACGCCAGGCCGGCAATCCGGTGGCGGGTTGGGCCGGTTGGTAGGGAAGGTGGTCGAGCTCGAGCCAGCCCAGGGCGTGTGCGTTGGCCAGTAGCCAGGTGAGGGTGGGCGCCGAGAGTCCGAGTTTGCCGATGGCAAGGGTCATGGTGTGCAGCAACTGCACGGCGCGCTGTTGAAGGTCAGCGGCGGCCGGGGTGGTGGTCTCGTCGAGCAGGATCTGGCTCAAGGGTGGTTGTCCTGCCGTGGGGGGTTCTTTGAGCCGAGCGGTGGTGAGCAGATCCCAGGTGAGGTCCTCGTCGAGAGCGAAGGTGGTGGCGATCGCTGTGGTGAGTGCGGCTTGGCGGTCGGTGTCGTAGAGGTAGGTGCCGACAGCGTCAGCCACTGCGGCGATCACCGCGTTTGAGGTGGCGTCGGTGGGGTTTGCGGCGCGGGCCGCGAGGGCGGTCTGGATGGCGGTGGTGTCGAGTTTGGTGCCGGTGGCGGGGTCGACGTAGCTTCCCACGGTGGCGTCGATGAATGCCGATTCAGTGACGGTGGTGTTGGCCCATGTGTCGGTGAGCAGTGTTTGCATCTGCGAAAGCGTGTCGGCGGTGATGCCCGGGAGTCGCGCGAGGAACGGGCGCACTAAGGCGGTGCTTTCGGTGGGGGTGCCGTCGGCTGGAAGCTGAAGTGAGTCAGCTGTTTTGGCGGTGGTGTAGGACTTGTGTAGGTCGTTGAGAAGGCTGGTGATCGCCGCGCCCGGCATATCCAGGGCAGCCAGGTCGTCGGCCTCGTGGCGCAGCAGGTAGCGCCAGGTCGAGATGGGCAGCGCTGAGGCGGTCATCGTTGCGGCGGTGTCGGCGAACGCGGCCAGTTGTGCGGCTGAGGACAACGGGTTGGTGCCGACGATGGCCACCAGATCGGTGACGGCGCCAACCGAGAGGCCTAGGGCGGTGGCGAGCCGCGACAGTGCGTAGGTGGTGCTGATGCTGGCAGCAGTCAGCGCGGCGTTGGCGCCGGCGGCCGCGATGAGCAAGGTGGTGTCAGCGGGGGTGGTGCCCAGGGCTAGGCCGAGGTAGGTCGCTGCGGCGGCGAGTTTGATGCCCGAGCCCGGGGAGCCCGCTTCGGCGGCCTCGTTGGCGTGGATGGCCTTGGGTTCAAAGTGGGCGTCGACTGCACCCGTGCGTACGGGGTTGAGAAATGTCGCTGCGTAGGCGCCGGCCGGGTCGTCGACGTCGAGGGTCTCCAGAAGGTCCAGGGTGTCATCGACGGTCAGCGACAGCCGAGCCGCTGCGGTGGTGATCGCGGTGAAGTCGATCAGGCATGCGTCATTGAGTGTGCCGTTTCCGCCGGCCGTGCTGCGGATGGCCCGGTCAACGGTGGGGCTGGGCCAGCCGGTGGCGGTACGGGCCCGGATGAAGCGGTGGATGCGATCGAGGGCCGTGTCGTTGAGATTGACGATGCGTTTCTGGGATAGATCAGCGGTGGAGTCCAGGTGTTGGATGAACAGGTCCTGGCCCCCGTCGACCCAGCCCAAGTCGAGAAGCTCCAGCAGGTCCTGGTAGGTGATTTCGGCGCGGGTGACGAACTTGTCGACGTGCGAAAGGGTATCAGAGGCCGGGGTGGTGGGTGTGTTCCAGATCGTTTGCTGTGCAGCGGGGTTGGCGGTAACGGTCAGTATGCGCTGAGCGTCGCTAAGCCCCAGTGACTCCGCCGCACACGCGGCATCGGATGGGGCGCCGCCGACCTGCAGCCGGCGCATCAGCTCAGCCCGGTCGATGTCGAATTGGGCGAAATATCGGCGTGTCTCCTGATGCGCCAGGTCGAACGGTAGGGTGAAGCACCAGGTGCTGGCGACAAGCGTCTGGTAGGCGTCGGTATTGACGTATTCCGGTGCGGCGGCGAGTTCGTCTGCGCTGCCAAATGTTTGGCGCAGCACCCGGGCGCGCCAGTTACCCCCGTCGGGGGTCAGGCCGACCACCGCGGCGGTGTCGCGAACAACGTATCCGTTGTCGAGGTCGGGCCCGTAGATGATCGCAGTGTCGGTGAACGCCAGTCCGGCGCCGGTCAGTGCGTTCAGTAGATCCGCCGAGATCGTCCCCGGCGCAACGGGTCCGGTGTAGAGCAGCCCGGCGTCGGGCGCGACGGCGTCCTCAAGGAGCTCACACACCACATCCAGGTAAGGGAGGGTCGTGTTGGTGTTGGCGCAGTTGAGATCGGTCACGGCGAGGTCGGGGCGCCGTGCCAGCAGGACGTCGCGCGCACCTTTAAGCGGGGCCGGTGAACCGCTGGTGGTGTCCACGACAAGCCGGTCGCCGAGAAACTGCAGCACGTCGGCGAGGTAGGCGGCCGCCCCGTGCACCGATCGGCAGTCGGTGCACTCGCTCATGTTGATGGCGGCGAACAAGCTTTTCATGTTCGGAAAGTCTTTGACCACCGGTTCGATCCGGGCGGGCTGTGGGGCCAGTGCCGGCACGAGGGTGGCGGCCGCCGCACCCTGGAGTTGGCCAGCGACGATCAAGCTCGCGGTGTGCACGTTGGCGGCCGTCCGGAAGGTTTGGTTGGCCTGCTCGGTGGTGAAGTCGGCGCTTTGCACGGCGTCGCGCACGAACCGTTTCTGACCTTGGCGCATCACGGCCGCCGCAGACGAAATACCGCGCTCGAGTAGCGATTTGGTGTGTGTGTAGGTGGGTGCGAGCCGATAGACGCGCTGGGCTGTGCGCACCGTGGCCGCGGTGTCGGTGTCGACGGGTTCGGTGTGCTGGGCCAGCAGGGTGGTGATGTTGCCGGTGGCGAGGTCGAATTCGGGGTGGCTGGCCAGTGTGTCGGCGACTGCGGCGGCGTGCGGCAGCGGCGGGTTGGGGTCAGCGGCGAGCTGGGCGGCGAACGCGGTGGTGGGGTAGCGGGCGGCCATGCGTGCGGCCATCACGGCGCCTTGCTGGTGCGCGGCGGGGTTGTCGCCGCCGATCGCCGATGCCCAGTCCTCGGGGGTCAGTTCGGCCAGCCGGTGCGGGTTTTCGCCGGTGATGCCGAAGCGCTTCTGGACGGCATCGATCGTGTGTGGGTCCTCGCCGAGGATGTCGGTGATCGACAGTGTGTTGGCGATGTCGGTGGTGGCGGGATCGGTCGGTACGAGGTTGAGGTCGGCCAGTTTGGTCAGCACCGACGGGAGGTCGCCGAGTGGGTCGGCGGCGATGATCGCCTTGAGTTGCTCGGAGACGTCGGACTGCAGCAGATGCGCGATGTGGCTGTTGATGACGCGGGTGCGCTGCTGGCTGACCCAGGATTGCGCTTGTTGGCGGTGCTCATCGAGCAGCTTGCGAATGGTGGGCAGTTCCTCGAGCAGCGCGGCGGGGACGATGAATGTCGATGTCGCTACGCGTACGGCCGATTCCACGTCGGCGGCGGGCAACAGCACGATGTCGTAGAGCAGCGGCTCGAGCGGGGTCGTCACGCTCAGTTGAAGCCGCGGGGTCAACGACGCCCAGTTCTGGGCGGCGGCCAGGGTCTGTTGGGTGAACAGTGCGTAGAAGAAATAGGGGCTGATATCGATCAGGGTGGCCAGGCGGTGCGCCAGCACCAGCCAAGTGATCCGATCGTGATCGACGCCGGTCTCGCCTTGCAGGAAGGTGATATCGCGGTGCCGGTCGTTTTCGGTCAACTCCGCCCAGCTCAACTGGCCCAAAAGCGGCTCGATCAGCGCGGTGAGCCGCTCATACTCGCTGTGCTCGGGCGCGACCGCGGTGGGCAGCTCGACCGTGATCGACACCAACGCGGCAGCGTTGAAAACGGTCTGCTCCAGCGGTGTTTCGTACAGCAGGCGGTCGCGATCGAGCACCTGAACATAAACATCGGCCGTGCCGATCTCCAGGTTATGGGCCCGTTCAGGGGTGTAGCGCACCAGGTAGAAGCCGTCGTCGCCGGTGGTAGTGTCGCCGAGCAGTTGGCTAGAGCGTAGATCGCGGTCCAGGGCGCGGATCTGCAGATGGGACGCGGGCCGATGATCGGGGCCCACGACGAATCCGACCACGTAGCTGCGGTGTTCGATGTCCTTGCCACGTGCAAGTGCGGCGAGGGTGTCGGCGTCGGCGATGCCGGTGGCAGCAAGATCAAGCCGGTGCTGAATCGCGATGAGCTCGCGGCGTGTGGAGGCGCCGAAGAAACCCTCGACCAGCTCGTCGCGGCCGATCGAGGCGCCCCGATCGAGCATTTGGGCGTGTAGCTGGCGCACGTCGGCGCCAGATGCACCAATCGAAAGGTCTCGGGCAGCATCGTTCATCGTGACTCCCGTGTCAGAATCCGAGTTTGTCGATGAGGAACCAGGCGATCTTGTTTTCGTTTTTGTAGGCAGGTTTGTTCGGGTCGTTCGGGATGATCGCCGAAACCAGCTTGTCCTGAGCATCGAGCGCGTGACCGATCCCATTCGAGGGTGAAAGGTCCACGCCGAACGCGGCTTTCGACGCTTTCTCGATGCCCTTATCGGCCAGTCCGCCCAATGTGTAGCCGCCGGCAAAGGCCTCGCCGACCGGACCGAAGTAGACGGCCCCGCCGGCGACGAGATCACCGGAAGCGACCAGCCGGTCGGTGTTGTTGTTGGCGGTGGCCAGATCGACGGCGGCGGTGGCAACACCTAGCGGTTTGGCCACTTCCCCAACGACTCTGGCGACCGGCGCTATCACCTTAACGACCGGTTTGGCGACCTTGATGGTGCCGCTGACCACCTTCGTCAACGCGCCCGCTTCCTTGGCGGCGGGGGTCAGGGTCTTGGCGGCCGGGGTGACTGTCTTGGCCAGGGTAGTGATCGACTTGGCGTCCTGGGCGACTTCGCTGGACTTGGCCACCACACTGGCGTCCTTGGTGACAGCCGACAGGGTCGCCGCGTCCTTGGTCACCTCGGCTGCTTTCTCAGTGTTCTTGACGTCTTTGACGACTTCAGCGGCCGCCGCGGTGTCCTTACTGACGTCGGCCACGCCACTGGCGTCCTTGGTGACTTTCGCGGCCGTTTGCGCGCCCGCAGCCGGGGCCGCGGTATCCACCGTTCTGGTGACCGTGGTGGCGTCATTGGCGGTCTCGACCGCTTTGGTCGCGCCGGCCGATTCGGCGGCTGTGACGTCAGCGGTCTTGATCGCCTCGGGCGCCGGGGCGGCGCTGCTTGGCGCGGGGGCAGGGGCAGGAGCGGCGGCGGGTGCGGCCGGCGGCGGTGGCTGGGCGGGCGCTTTGCTGACTCCCTTTTTGGCCAGCCACTCATCGAGCTGCGCGCTTTGACCATACGGGTCACCCCGCGGTGTCGGCTGCTGGCTGACTCCGGGCAAGCTGAGCTGCTGGCCGGGCGGGGCCGCGGGAAGCGGTTTCGGTGCCGGCTTGGATGCTTGCCGGGCTACCCAGTCCTGTGCTTCCTTGCTTAGTGTCAGCCCTGTCCTGCCTTTTTCGCTCCAGCCCAGCGAGGGCACCGCGGGAGGTCTTCCCGTCAGGCGCGGGCCCTTGATCGGCCACTTTCCCTCGGCGGTGCGGACAAGCGAACCGGCTTTTTCGGTCGCCGCTTTGATGACTTTGTCCGCGGCGGCGCGGGCGCGATTGTAGTAGCTGCTCTCCAGCGTCACCTTCGAGATTTCGCCCGGCCGCTGCACGCCGTATGGGCGAGTGGGTGGGTGGCTGATGTCGTATTCTTTTGGCCCACCCAGCATTCGATGCAGTGCCTTGAAGTAGTCCTTGACTTTCTTGGTAGCTTTCCACTCGCCGTAGGTCGCACGCACGTCGACCGCCCACTTGTTCATCTCGCTGAACCACAGTTGCGGATCTTGGTCCAACGCCGCCAATCCGCTGGGATCGCCCCGTGACGTCGGGTTGTTCGCGGCGTAGCTGTAGCGGTTGACACCGTCGATGAGGCCGGCGGGATCGGGACTGAGCCAACGGCCCAGCCAGCACATGTAGTAACGCGCACCCGCGGCGTAAAGCCCTGTCTCGGTGTCTTTTTCCTTACCGAGGTAGCGGTAGCGTTTGGTGCTGATCGCCGCAGCGCCGCGCGCCAACCACAACGAGGTGGTGCCGAAGGGGTGGTATTCCTCGTAGGAGATGACCGCCCCGGTTTCGTCGCATTCCAGCGCGCTGGACCCGATGAGGTCGCTGTACTGGTAGCGGGTGCGCGGGCTGGTGTCGAAGCCGGGGTGATCGGTATCGACGGTGACGGTTTCGACCAGCGCGATGTCGCGGCGGCCACCGGAGATGCGGATGGTGCGTCGTTCGAATACGAGCACGTTGGAGCGATACCGGCGAAACAGTTCGTAGTCGCCGAGATAGATGCGTTCCTCGCGCAGGTCGCCGATGCGCTGCCATATTTTGCGGGCCCGGTTACCGGCGGCGTCGTAGTTCAGGGTGAGGGTTCCGCCGCCGCCGAGGTTGACCCCGACTAGGCGGCCCGCGTGGTTCCACGTCAGCGACGACATGTTCGGGGCGGCAATGGTATTGCCGCCGGCGTCGTAGCTGAAGGTGGCCGAGTAGGGACCGGCGTCGGGGTTTCCCGGGAGTTGGTGGGCAGCAAGGCGATTGGTGCCGGGTGTGTATTGATAGCGGCGCGTCCAGCTGTTGGTTGTGCTGGTGTGACCGAAGGACACGATGTTGCCGACTTGATCGTAGGTGTAGGTCTCGGTGTAGTTGCGTAGCGCGTGGGCGTCGTTGGGGTGCGGCAGCGGGGGCAATGCTGGATCGGCGGCATCGGGCTGGACGCCGAGGCTGGAGTGTTCACGGCCGGTGGCGGTGCGCAACTGGTATGCGGGGTCGTAGGTAAACAAGGATCCAGGGGCGACCACCGCGCCATCGAAGAACGTGGTTTGCGTTGCGCCGTCTTGGATTTGCACGACGTTGCCCACCGGGTCGTAGGTGTATTGCAGCTGCTGGATCACGTTGGCCCCAGCGCGCGCGTTGAGGGCAACCGGGCGGCCCGAATCGGGATCGAAGACGTGGGTGATCGATACCCCGTTGCCGTGGTTGATCGCGATGCGGCGCCGGCGCGCGTCGTAGTCGACACCGGTCAGGATCGCCGTGTCCGCCGCCGCGCCGGCGTATCGGGCGGTGATCGTATTCAGGCCGCCGATGCTGTAGCCGAACGTGATGCGAGTTCCATCAGGGAGGGTCTGTCGCACCGCTTGACCAAGCGCGTCGAATTGACCTGTGGTGGTGAAGGGTTCGGGATCGAGCAGGCCCGCGGTGGCGGCGTCTATGTGCGCCAGCGGAAGCCCCCCGGCGGGGCCCCAATCCGGTGGATTGGCAGCGGCCAAGAGTTGGCGGGTTCCCACGATGAGGTTGCCGGCCAGGTCGTAACGGTCGGCGCGCGAGTAGCCGGCTTCGTCGTAGCGGCGGTGTATCTGCCCGACGAGCATGCGGGCTTGTGCTTGCGGGTGCGCTTCGCCGTAGATGGTGAGCTCGGCGAGCCGGTCGATGTTCGAGCCGGGGTCACGCACCAATAGCTCGATGGGCCGTCCGAGCAGGTCGTAACGGGCCGTCACGACGTGGCCGTCGGCGGTGAGGTTGCGGATTTGGCGGCCGGCGGCATCAGGCAAGGCGACTTGGGTGCCGGAGTCGATGCTGTCGGTGCGCACCAGGCGTCCCGCAGCATCGCGCAATTGGGTGCCGACGCGGATGCCGCGCGCGTCGTGGACCTCGCTGATCTCGCCGGCGAGATCGAGGCTGTGGCGGGTTTCGTAGACGCCGTCGGCGCCGTTGTCTTCTCGGATACGCACAAACCGGCCCAGCGGGTCGCACAGCTGCACCAGGACGGTGTTGGCGTGGGCGAACGCCAATGTGGCCGCGCGCTGCTCGGCGGCGGTTGCGGCGCCTCCGGGCTGGCGTTGGGCATACCAGGTGCTCGATGCGACGGTGTCGTTGCGGTCGGCGTTGACCTGTTGCCAGGGTCCGATGGTGACAGTCTCCAGCGTTCCATCGGGGTGATCGACGCGGATGAGCCGCCCGAGCGGGTCATAGGTGCGCCGTTGCAGGACAGCGTGTTTGACGAGGGCGCCGGCGGTGTCGAAGCTCGAGTCGACCGCGAAGTAGGGTTCGTATTGTTCGACCGGTTGGCCTTTGTTGTCGAACACGGTGCGGCCGGTGCCGATCCAGCGCGGGTCGGGTGTGGTGTCGACGCTGATGACCCCGCCGGCGCCGTCATCAGCCCAGGCCTGTCCGGGTTCGCACGATGTTTTGGTCATCGCGATGCGGCCGAAGCCGTCGACGAAGAGGCGTTGTTCTCGCCACGGACCGTTAGCGGCGCCGTGATTGACGCGGATGGCCGAGTGCGACCAGGCCGGCCCGGTCCCGGTGTGCCACGCGTCGGAGCCGTAGGTGTAGATCGCTCCCGGTAGCGCGTCTGGGTCTCCGCTTTGGTCGGGTGCTTGTCGCCACGATCGGCTCACCCGCCCGAGCGGGTCGAATTCGACCCGTTCGACGATGTTGTTGGCGTCGGTGAGCGCGGTGTGCGCCAAAATCGTGTAGTCGTTGGCGGCCGTGGTGGTGTTCATCGACAACGGTGCTGTCGTCGACGCGCGAACGACGGTGACCAAAAGATTGTGCGCGTCGTATTCGACCTCGGCGGTGTTACCGAAGGGTGTGGTGTGGCTGACCGGCAGATACAGCGCCGCCGGGTTGTAGCCGCGGATGCCGTCGCTGGCCCACCACAGGCCATCGATGAGGGCATATCCGCCATTGCCGGTCAGTGTCGCCTGATCGGCGAGTGTGGCGAAAACGTCAGCGACCAGGGTGGGTGTCATCGCGAAGCGAAGCACGCGGCGTACCAGCGCACGCCGGCCGAGTTGGCCCGCCGGCAGCGGGGTGGACACGGCGTCATCCCAGTACTCGTAGCGCGTGGCGGCCCGCAGCCTGCGCTGTCCGACTCCGGCGGTGGTCGGTTCGACGTAGTCGCGTTCGGCCAGCGTGGGCAGCAGTGCTGCTAGGCCGTCAGGGGTGTAGCGGCCAACGGCTGCCGGTACTGGCACGCCGGTGATTTCGTACTCGCTGCTCGCGGTCGTCTCCGAAACCCGGAACGCGTCGACGGTATCGAGGCTCGCCAACTCGGTGAGCGTCCACGTCATCAGCACCTGGTTTTGTTCGTCGATCTGCGGTACCCGCCGCGGGTAGGCAAGACTGACCGTCGAATTCGGGGTGCCGTGATCGTCGGTGCCCAGCGTGAGGTCGTGGGTGAGGCGTGGATCGTCGGTGGTTTGTTCGTAGTGGGCGGTCAGCGTCTCGAGCGGCTCCACGCGGAAGACGGCTGGCCATGGTCCCTGGCGCGGCTGTAATTGGCGCACACACATCCGTGTCTGCGTCACGACCACCGGGCCGGTGGCTGCGCCGTCATCGACATAGGTTTCGGCCCGAACCTGCCTGCCGGCGAAGGCGCGCGCGGACTGCTCGTACTCGACACCGCCGCTGATGCCGATCCGCTTGGTCTGATCGAGCCGGATCGCGTGCGGGTCTTGGGTGAACACGTCATATTGCTGGTCGCCGGGCCGGCCCAGAGCGAACCATTCGCAGCTGCGCACCGGCGGCAAATCGAGCGGGTCGCCCCCGGCGGCCAGCGTTTCGGCGTCGTGGGTTTCGGCGTAGCCGAACCCGCGGGGCTCGCGCTCAACTGGATCGAAATAGGCGTCGCGGTACAGGTAGCGGGTCACATGCGAGGTTTGCGATACGTCATCGTCGGCTTGCACTCGGGACACCACGACCGCGGCGCTGCTGGTGGTGGTGTGCCAAGGCCGGCCCGCGCGCCGCGCGGCGAGCTGTTGGCGCGCCGAGGTGTCATAGGAGAAGGTGGTGCGCGCACCGAGGTTGTTGACGATGCTGCTGAGTTGATGAGGGCGCCCGCCGACAGCGAGGTCCAAATAGGCCGCGGTGGGTCCTGCGGGTGCGGAGCTGGTCCACACCAATGCGGGGGTGCCCGTGCCGAGGATGTCAAGCACTTGCAGATCGGCGAGATTGTCGACCGGTGGTAGCGGCATCACGGTCTGCGGGTCGCTCCAGGAGGTGCCGGAGTTGTTGCGCCACAGCGTGATCGCGCGGTCACCGAGATAGATCAGGTCGGCGGTGCCCGAGGCGTCGATGTCGGCCAGTCGGATTCGGGTGCCGTCGAAATGGTCTGGCCGGTCGAGGGCCAGTGTGCCGGTCATGGTGATGCGGGCCCCGTAGCGGCCCCAGCCGAGGTTGGGCCAGTAGTTCACCCCAGCCAGACCCACCCGGACCAGATCGGGGAGCCCGTCGCCGGACATGTCGGCGCTAAACCAAACGTGGGCGGTGTCGTCGAGCGGGGGGCGCGGCCCCGCCGCCTCGGTGCCAGCGGTCGGGATCTTCAACCGGGGCCCGTAGCCGGCGCGCCCGCGTGAGGTGGTTGCGCTGATCTCGTCGGCGCTGCGCACGACCAACTCGGGTAGGCCGTCGCCGGTCAGGTCGATGCGCTGCAGTCGCGGGTCGGCGAGGTCGATGACGGCGCGGGTGTCGTAGGGCTGGTAGCGGTCCCAGCTGTGATCGGGTTGGCGGACCGAGGACCCGGCGAGCCCGCTGGTTTCGGCGGCAACACCGATACGGCCGGTGCCGTCGACGTCACGCAGTCCGGTCAGGCCGCCGGCGCCGGTGGGGGGTAGCTCGTTGACGCGTCGCGGCGGCTCGAAAGTGCCGTCGCCGCCCGGGCGCTGATACCACCAGCCGCCCGGGGTAGTCGTCAGTACGCCGGGCAGCCCGTCGCTGTCGAGGTCAACGAAGCGGATGTGGGCGCCGTCGTGCATCGAGGTGATCGCCAGGTCGTGGACGTGTGCACCGATCTGGGGGTCGATGTAGCCGAATTCCAGTGGCGGCAAAGCAAGTTCGTCGTAGTCGGCGCCGTTCCACTTGTATCCGACTTGGCGCAGAGAGCTTAGCCGCGACAGTGTGGCGTCGTGGCCAAGCTCAAGTGAACGCACGAGCCGCGGTGTCGGCCCCGGTCCGAGGTCGGCACCGAAGTCGTGGAAGATGAGCAGTCGCTGGCACAGTCTCCAGGTGCGAACCTCGAAGCCGGCAGTGTAGGTCGAGTACGCGTCGGGCCGGGCTGGCCACGACCGGGTTTCGGTGGGCGATAGGTCGTGTTCTCCGTAGTCGACGACGACCATCATCGTGGTGCTGGTCGGATCTGCGGGCACGGCATTGCCGTAGCGGATGCGTTTGAGGTAACGGTTGGCTTGCGGCAGGGCGCCCGCGGCCAGGCGGTGCGCCTCACCAGGTTGTGACGCCACATTGGCGGTGTCCTCGCGTTTGTATTCGTAGATCGCTACGTTGCCGCAATCGTCATGGACCTCATCGAGTAGCCACTCGAACACGCGCCGGCCGGAGGTATCCGCCGGGTCACTGATGCGACTGTCAGCGGTGCGACCGAAAAGACGTGTGACGTTTCCCGAGTCGGTGGTCCGCCAAAACGGCACGCCGGTGTCGGCGGGTACGCATTGTTCGATGCGGGTATGGGTGTCATCGCTGCGGGGACGAAATCGCCGCACCAGGTGTTGTGTGCCGTCGATCAACTCGGTGTGCTCGACTGCGCGCCACCCGCCGGCGCCGTCGCTTTCAAGCTGGGGCACAAGGTCATCGAGGCCGGCCAGCCCGAAAATATCGGAAGAGTTGTAACGGGGAAGTTGCTTGCTGGTGCGCCGGGTCACCGACGGCACCGACAGCCCCCAACCGAAACCGTAGGGCGAGCGGCCAGCACCATTGCTGTAGTTCAGCGTCAGCGCGGCAGCGCTTGCGCCGCGGCCCGGGCTTGTCGCGATCGGCACCGAAACCGACAGCGCGCCTGTTTGGGTGCTAACACTGTAGTGCTCGCCGAGGCCATGTGCGGCCAGCCCTCCTTTGGGCAGCTGGGCCATGGGAAGGAAGGCGGCGTCGGCTTGCGAGCCAGGCGGGACGGCCGACGGGGCACGCACGATTAAACCGCGCCTAGCTGTGGTGGCGCCGGCCACCAGACGCTGGACTTAGACAGGACGAAATATCGCCCGGATACGCAAAATTGGGCGCTGCCGACTTGGCTTGCTGTTCCGCCAGTCTGTCGCACGGCCACCCCCAAAATAGGAGCGTCACACCCGAAGAATGACTACGATAAACCCGTGATTACGGGGCCGTCAATAACACTGGTCGGCCCGCCCGGTGAATAACGGCCACTCGCGGATCGGCGTGGAACGCGGCTCCGCAATGAGCGGCATCAGCAAGCGTCCGGTACCGCAGGGAGGATTCGCCGCACCATGCCGTTAGCCGGGTTCACCGCGCGCGCTGCTGGTGGGCGGATGGTGGCGGGCCTGCGCGAGAAGTCGGGCGATGCCGGGGCGGTGGACCGTTTCCATGAGCGCACCGCCGAACGGTATGCCCAGCTGCTGGGGCACTCCAAGGGCGTGTTGATGAAGGCCGGCCAGATGTTTTCGATGGTTGACCCCGGTGCTGTGGGCGATGGCGAACTGTCGCCCTACCAGAGGGCGCTGACCCGGCTGCAGGCTGATGCACCGCCGATGGACCCTCAGCTAGCCAAAGAAGTCCTGCAGGCTGATCTCGATCGCCCCGTCGAGGAGCTTTTCGCCAAGTTCAGTGACGAGCCGATGGCGGCGGCCTCGATCGGACAAGTCCACCATGCGGTGCTGCACGATGGCCGCGAGGTTGCCGTGAAAATTCAGTATCCCGGTGCCGCAGAAGCGATCCGCGACGATCTGGCCAACTCAGAATTGCTGACCACCTTCTATCGATTCGCGGCTTCGACATCAGGTGCCACGGTGCCTGATCTGCGGTCTTCGACAAAGGAGATTGCGGCGCGTATCTCAGAGGAGCTCGACTATCGTCACGAAGCCGCCAACATCACCGCGTTCAGCCAGCTCTATCGGGACCATCCCTTCATCCACATACCCGAGGTGATTTACGAGGCGTCCGGCGACCGGGTACTGACCATGACCTATCTCGAGGGAATGGACTGGGCCGCAGCACAACAGGCCGACCAAGAGCTCAAGAACACCTGGACCGAGGTGATCTGGCGATTCGTCACGGGTTCGATCCGGCACGGCAATCTTTTTCACGCCGATCCCCACCCGGGCAACTACCGCTTCGGTCCCGATGGGCGGGTCGGCTTCCTTGACTTTGGCTGCGTGAAGGTCGTGTCCGAACAGCTACGCCGCAACATCGTCGCTCTGGCTCGGGCGATGCTCGAGGGACACAAGCACGACGTGCGCGAGCTGATGGTCGCCATCGGGTTTTTCACCAGCGACTCCACCATCACCACCGAGGAGGCCTACCAGTGGTACGCCGACATCTTCTATGAAGTGCTTGCACCCCAGCCCGTCACCTACCTGCCCGACACCGCGCAACGGGCCATCCGCGCCTTCATCGACCTCCGCTCACCAGACCACGTGGTCCGTCGCATGTCGATCCCCGAAGACCTAGTGTCCACAACCCGGATCAATCTCAGCGTCAACGCAATCTGCGCGGCATTGCGCGGAACCGTTCACATCCGCGCACTGGTCGACGACCTCGACGGGGCGGCCGAGCCAATCACACCGCTGGGCAGGCAGCACGTCGCCTGGGTGCGCCAGCGTGGCCTGCCTTTCGGGCTGGATCTGCAATGAGTGGTATCAGCAAGCGCCCGGTACCGAGGGGAAGAATTCGCCGCACGATGCCGTTGGCCGGGTTCACCGCGCGCGCGGCGGGCGGGCGGATGGTAGCCGGTGTGCGCGAGAAGGGCGGCAACGCCGGCGCGGTGGATCGCTTTCACGAGCGCACCGCCCAACGCTACGCGGAGTTGCTCGGTCACTAAGGGCGTGCTGATGAAGGCCGGCCAGATTTTCTCGATGGTCGACACCGTTTCGATTGGCAATGGCGAGTTTTCGCCTTACCAGAGGGCGCTGGCCCGGTTGCAGGCCGATGCGCCACCGATGCACCCGCAGCTAGCCGAAGAAGTACTGCGCGCAGATCTCGGCCGGCCCGTCGAGGAGTTGTTCACAGAGTTCAACGGCGAGCCGACGGCGGCGGCCTCGATCGGACAGGTCCACCACGCGCTTCTGCACGACGGCCGACGGGTCGCGGTGAAGATCCAGTACCCGGGGGTAGCAGAGGCGATTCGCGATGATCTGGCCAACACCGAACTGCTGACGACATTCTTCCGATTCGTATCTGCGGCATCAGGTATCACGATGCCTGACCTACGCCAGGCAACGCGCGAGATCGCCGACCGCATTTCCGAGGAAATCGACTACCGGCACGAGGCGGCCAACATGACCGCGTTCAGCGAACTTTACTGCGATCACCCGTTCATCCGCGTACCCGAGGTCGTCTGGGAGACATCCGGTGGTGGGGTGCTAACGATGACCTATCTGGACGGACTGGATTGGGCCGCCGCACAACACGCTGACCAGGACCTCAAGAACATGTGGGCAGAAGTCATCCACAGGTTCTTCATCGGTTCGGCCCGCCACGCCAATCTTGCTCACGCCGATCCTCATCCTGGGAACTACCGCTTCGGGCCAGACGGACAGGTCGGATTCGTCGACTATGGCTGCGTTACCATCCTGCCCGAACACTCGCGTCGCAGATGGGTTGAGGTTTTTCGAGCGGCCATTGAAAGGCGCAAACAGGATTTACACGACCTGATGGCCGAAACCGGTTACTTCGCTGCCGATTCCACCGTGACGGCCGACGAAGCCTACCAGTGGTTCGCTGAATTTATTTCTGAGTGGCTCGTCCCTCAGCCGGCCACTTATGCGCTGGACGCTTCACATCGCACCATCCGCAACATGATCGATGTGCGCTCACCTGACCACCCTGGTCGTCGTATGTCGGTTCCTGACGGCTTCGCGCTGTTCCCCCGGGTCACCATCGGCCTCGCCGCGATATGCGCCATGCTGGGAGCCACTATCCACGCCCGCGCGATCACCGATGACATGGACGGGCTCGCCGAGCCGATCACGCCACTGGGAAAACAGCACATCGCCTGGGTGCGCCAGCGTGGCCTGCCCTTTGGACTGGAGCACCATGAGCACACCTAAAACCACGACCGCGCCACGGCTTCCGTGGAATCCCGCAGACCCCTACCCGTTTTACGAACAGCGTCGCCGCGACGGCGACGTGGTGTGGGACGACACCGCGCAGGCCTGGCTGATTCTCGGCTACCACACCGCCCGCCAAGTGCTGGGCGAACCAGGTTGGACCAGTGATCCTCGCGTCAACCCCAATACCCGCGCGGCGATCGATCCCCTCGGCTCGGACATGGTTGATCGGTCGATGCTGCTCACCGACGCAGCCAACCACCGCCGTCTGCGCGACTCAGTGCGTGACGTATTCACACCCTCGTTTATCACCGGCCTGACCGACGGCGTCCAGACGATTGCCCGGAGCGTGATCGACTACCCCGCGGTGGGCACGCGATTCGATTTCATGGCCGAGATTGCCCTGCCGCTGCCGCTGACCGTGGCAGCCGAGTGGCTGGGACTAGACCCGGACAATGCCGATCTACTGCGCGCCGAGTCACCGGCGATCATCCGCATGCTCGGTGCGCTGGCCCACTCGCAGGAAATCAACGCCGGCGCCGCGGCATTCGCCACGTTAATCGCCGAGTTCTTGCCCCTGGCCGCCGACCGCAGAGCTCACCCCGGCGAAGATCTGCTCAGCTTCATCGCCGCCGATCCCGCATTGGAACTTGACGACGTCGTCATCACGGCAATCCTCATCGCCGTCGCCGGCCACGAGACCACCGCAAATCTCCTGGGCGCCGGGATCATTCGACTCCTGCACCCAAGCACGGACGGCTCCCGAATCATCGACAACCTCGACCCGACCGACCCGACACTACTCAACGAACTGCTACGACTCGATGGCCCGGTACAAGCAACCGCCCGCACCGCCACCCAGGATCAGCGCATCGGTGACGCGGCAATCTCCGCCGGCCAGCAGGCCCTCGTCGTCATCGCGGCCGCCAACCGTGATCCGACTGTCTTCGAAGAACCGGACCAACTTCGCCCAGACCGTGGCGGACCTGCACCGCTGGCATTCGGCTACGGAGCGCACTACTGCCTCGGTGCAGCCCTGGCGAGACTGGAAACCACCGTGGCCCTGCGCCAGATCCTCACCCGCAACCCCGAACTCGTCGGCCCCGCCACCTGGCGCGACACCCCCGCTATCCGCGGACCACTCAATGTTCCAGTCGTTTTCAACAATTAACCGCCCAATTGCGGGCTCTTTTAAGGTGTTTGAATTCGCCGCGCGGTTAGAGTTCGTGGCCGTAGCCGCGGCCTTGGTCGCGGCGGGGTGCGCGGGACCGGTCTTGTTCGGCGATCGTATGCAATCGGGTTGTGGTGTTGGCGATGTCGCGCAGTTTGGCGAGGACGTGGTTGCGTTGGCGCAGTAGTTGGGTGGCGCGGCTTTGGTCGGGGCTGGCTGCGTTGGTGGTGGCGAGGTGGTGTTCGACGCGGTCGATGGCGGTGCGGTGGTGACGTCGGTGAGGGCCGGGTGTGCCGAGGTGTTGGGTGTGGGGCAGCTCGTTGGTCAGGACGGTGAGCAGGGTGTGGGCGGGGTGCTGCTCGCCGGGGGTGATGAGTAGGAGTTTGGTGTTGGTGGCAGTGGCGCTGTGTGCGAGCCAGCGCAGTTGGGCAGGGGTGAGGGCGTGGGCGTCATCGACGATGAGCAGGCTGCCCAGTGGCGGGCTGTGGCGATTGTCGGTCAGGTCGGCGCGGTAGGTCTCGATGGTGGCCGTGGTGTCGGCGTAGGGACGCTCAGTGTCGGTGCTGGCGCTGGTGAGCGCCAGGACGGGTTTGTCGTGGTGGTGGGCGGTGTCGGCCAGGGCCGCCAGTGTGGCGATTTTGTCGGCGCCGTGGTGCAGGTGAAGCAGTTGGACGCTGTGAATGCTGGTGGTGATGGCGCTGACGGCGCGGCGGTGCTCGTCGTCGAGGCTTTGAAGGGCGGCCGGCGGTGGGGTGTACATGGCGGCGAGGCTGGTGGCGCTGGCCGCTTGCAGGAACTCGACTTCGTCTTGCAGTTGGTGCAGGTCGGCGCCGAGATCGTAGGTGTGGATGGGGGTTTCGGCTAGTGAGCGCGCGGCGGCGGCTTCGGCGCGGGCGAGTTGGTTCTCGAGGTCGCGAGCGTGGCGGCGCACGGCGTTGAGGGTTTCGGTGTCGGCGCGCAGTGCTTGAGCGCGCCGGTCGTGAAGGTGTTGTTCGGTGACGATGCCGGTGACGCCGCCGGCGGTGTCGATGAGTTGATCGCGGGCCGTGTTGAGGCGATCACGGGCGGTGCGCACTGCGGTGTCGACTCGATGGGTTTGTTGGCTGACGTCGGTGTGGTGGTCGCGGTAGCGGGCAGCGGCGTCATGTTCGCCGCGCTGGGCGGCCGCGGTGATGGTGGCGTCCAGTTGGGCGAGCAGTTGGCGATGCAATTCGGCGGTGTCTTCGGCGTGGACCCAGCGGGCGTGGGCGGTGGCGAGGGCCTGCTGGTAGGGGCGCTGCTGTGCCAGGCGGCTGTGGAGCTGGGCGAGTTCGGTGGCGGCGGCGCGTTCGGCGGGCCCACCGCCACCGGTGAGGATGGTCTCAGCGAGCTCCCGGGCGTGGTGGTGGGCGGCCTCGCGGCGGGCGCGTAGGGCGGGGATGTCGATGTCGTCGACGCGGGCTGGTGC
>NZ_JBNMQT010000031.1:0-51850 GCF_050205645.1 Mycobacterium heidelbergense | reverse complement strand
CCGGTTGTCGGCGTTTGCCCCCGGCTATGACGTCAACCCCGAGGACCTCGGCACCACGACAGTCGATGTGGGCGCGGAGTTGGAGGCCATCAAGATGGTCTGCGCCGACGATGTGCCGATCCAAGGTTGCGACGGCGCGCAGAAAACTGGTGGTGCAGATCAGCTCGCGGTTCGTCTGAGCCGCACGGAAATTCGTGAACTGCTCGACCGCTTGGTCGAACAATCGCTGGTATCGGTCCATATGACACCCAACAAGGTGCGCTATTTTCTGCTGGAAAGCCTTCGTCTGTTCGCTGAGGATCGACTGGCCAAGCGGTCCACCGCAGACGTTAATGAGCCGGCGCGGCTGGCGCGGCGGCACCGCCACTACTACCGCGACAAGGTCCTGCGCGCGCAACTCGAATGGTTTAGTCCGGCCGAACATGGGTTGCTGATTTGGGCAATGGGCGCGTGGTCAAACATTCGCCGCGCGATCGACACCAGCATGCCAGCCAGGGATCCAATCGTGGGGTTGCAGATTGCCACCGGCATGCTATCGCTTCGGGCTCCATTTCTGCTCGGTTCGTTGCAGGAGATCCGCAGCCGTATCGAGCAGACGTTGGCGGCCGTCCAAGCCTCGCAACACCAGGTGAGCGAGCTCGAACGTGTCACGCCGGCGCTCATTACTTGCTTGCTCCTCAATCACGGGCATTTGCAGGAGGCCGAGGAGTTTTTGGAGCGCAGTGTCGATGCATATGCCCCAGACGCGGCGCCCGAAGGGCACTGGCGTGACCACCCAGAAATCGATATCGGGTTGCCCGCTGTGGTCGATTACGCGTGGGGTTTCGAGCTGATGTTTGCCCGCCGCGATCCGCGCTCAATCGCTGTACTTGCTCGCGCCCGCGAGAAGTTTCATGGCACCGCGAATCGCGGCGGCAAGGCGCTGAGTGAGATGTTCGAGGCCATGGCCGCCGCATTCCTCGGGCCGGCCGAGCAGGCAATCAGCATCTGTCAGCGGCACCTGGAGCGCACCACCGCGGCCGGTGCCGAGATGGCACAGTCGTGGGCCCAGGTGCTATTGGCGATCGCGCTGACCAAATACGGCGACGCAGAACAGGCGCTGCAGCTGGGTCGTGCCGCGCTGGCCTACCAGGTAGCTCTCGGAGATAAATGGGCCCCCACCTGGGTGATTCACGTTCGCATGTGGTCATTGGCGCGATTGATCACCGACCAGATCGCGGCCGGAAACGCCCCTCGTAGCAACCTGGTCAAGCTGGCCAGCGAGATCGCCTACCTTTCCGGAGGCGTCACGACACACCGCGCGCGGCTGGGTGTGCTGATCGAAAACATGGGTCCGATCTGTGACGAGACGAGCAGGGCCGAACAGGTCGCGCGGGATGTACTGGGCCAAGAAACCTACGCCGACGTCGCGAAACGCGGCTCGCGATTATTTGTTGATCGCTCTGAGTTGCAGCAAATCGCGTTGGGCACATGGTCGATCGGCACCTCGACGCGCGACCGTCTCGCCGCAAACGGCGCATCGAACTGGGAGACCTTGTCGGAGGCAGAACAAGAGGTCGCCATCCTGGCCGCGGCCGGCTGGCCCAACAGTGCCATCGGAGTGCGCCGAGGAACCTCGACCAAGACCATCGACGCCCAAATATCGTCAATATTTCAGAAACTGGCGATCGACTCACGCAAGGAGATCGGTCGTTTCGTCCCCCAGGAGATCCGGAATCGGGTTTCGGCGGAACGCTCCCACATTCCACGCCAAAGCCGAAGCAGACCACGATCCAGTTCGTAACTTAGGCCCCAATGTGCACGCCGGAGCCAGCTGGTAGCGAGTGGTCGGTGGCAGACCAGCTGGCGCTGCACGGATTGGGGAGCCATTTGCGCCCTTGCGCTACGGTCGCCGCCGAACCATCTGGTGCGCAATAGGTATGACACTTACCGCTTACCGATGTAGCGGTGCCCGGCCTGAACCACAATAACTTTCGGATGGCTCGGTGAGTGAGCTGCGAGAGCATCGGCGCAATCCGGGATGTCGCCAGTTTGGTGCTGGCATTTGAGATCTCGGTCGCCGTTAAATCCGTGTTCAAGGAGGTGTCAAGATAATCGTCGACGTGCCAAGTCGCGAGGTGATGATTTGCGGGCCGCCGTCGGCCATGCACGACTGCGGCTGGCAAGCAGCGCACCGGACGGTGGTGTTCCTGTACGGATTTCACCTAAAGCGCACGTCCTAGACGCACTAAAGCGCCTATCTATCAAGGCGATACGGGCCTTCGGGCGGCTAGTTTCTACCACCGTGGCAAGACGTGGCTCCGCCGCACATGTCGACTGTGCGTTCCCGGGGAGGATGGCATGCGAGCGAACCCTACGGATAGCTGCACCCCAACGCGTGAGCCAGGTCGTCCGCAACCGGCGGTAATGCCAAGGGCGGCAGGCGGTTACAAGATCCAGACCAAGATTTCAGTCGAGGAGAGATGATGGCGCATCCGCCGCTTTTATGTGTAACGACGAAGTTGCCAGGCACATTCGTCCGTAGGCGTAACCATGTGGATACTGATAACGAGTGACGGTCGGCGCATGGCCGACATACGGTCGGAAATGGATGCCCGCCGCATAGTCCACAAGCTGGGGATTACGCAGTGGCGCGCTCCCTACTCCTGGGACGTTCTAGACGGCCAAGGTCGTCGGTTCGTCGCTGAGATCCGCTACCGATCTGGAGGCAGAGGATAACGATTGCCGGCGCCCAATGCGCTGATTGGCGATCCCGGCGCTGTTGCGGGCCGACAAAGCGCAGAGGTGCCGGCGGGCAGCTGGGCATGGCGGCGCTGAGCGGTGCAAGCTCGTATCCCGCCCTGTGAGCGATGACGGATCACTGCCCCGGCTATCGGAAAGTGTGGTCGTTGTTGCACCCGCTTGGTTAGCCGTTGGTCGTGTATCAGTGGGCCACTATCGTGTTGGTATGCGTTCCGGGGGTCCGGGGAATCTAACGGCTTTGCCGCCTGGTGGCGCGGGGTTTGTCGGTCGTGAGCGGGAGCTGGATCGCATTGGCGCCTTGTTGATGGGGTCGGCCCGGTTGGTGACGTTGATCGGGCCGGGCGGTATCGGCAAGACCAGACTGGCCGAAGAAGCCCTGCGTCGGGTGCACCGGGCGCGGCACACACCTGTCTTCGCGGTGCGCCTGGCGCGCTTGCCCAAAGGCGCCGATGCCGCAGCGGTGCGGGAGGCGGTGACGGCCGCTGTGCTGGTAGACGGATTCGTCGGCGCCTCGGCGTGGGACGGTGCGGTGCACCAACTCTCGCCGCTGGATGCGGCCGGCCGGGTCATCGACACGGTGTTGCTTGTAGATAACTGCGAGCATGTGCTCGCCGGTGCCGGACAGGTAATCGCCGATTTGCTCGATGCGGTGCCGGGGTTGACGATCTTAGCGACCAGCCGCGAGCCGGTCGGCTGGGTCGATGAGCAGCTCGATGCCGTCCCCCCGTTGTCAGCCACCCAGTCGCTGGAGTTGTTCCAACATCGCGCCGGGCTGGCTGAACGTCCGATCAGCGAGCCCGGCCAGGTCAAGTTGGCTGAGCAAGTGTGCATGCACATGCACGGGAATCCGTTATGTATCCGGCTTGCGGCCGCGCGGGTCTTTTACGAGCCGTTGCCGTTAATCCTTAAGCAGCTCAGCGGTGAATCCGACGACATGCGGATGCGGTGGCGCCGTGGGCCGCGGGTGGGGTCGGAGGGCCGGCACCGCAGCATCACCGATGTGATCGCGTGGTCCTATGAGCTGTGCACCGACAAGCAGCGATTACTGTTTGACCGGTTGTCGGCCTTTGCCCCCGGATACGACGTCAGCGCGGAGGGCAACACTACGGTCGATGTGGGCGCGGAGTTGGAGGCCATCGAGGTCGTCTGCGCCGACGATGTGCCGATCCAGGATTGCAACGGCGCGCAGAGCACTGCGGGTGCAGACCGGGTCGCGGTTTGTCTGAGCCGCACGGAAATTCATGAACTGCTCGACCGCTTGGTGGAGCAATCGCTGGTATCGGTCCATATGACAACCGACAAGGTGCGCTATTTTCTGCTGGAAAGCCTTCGTTTGTTCGCTGAGGATCGGCTGGCCAAGCGGTCCAGTGCAGACGTTAATGAGCTGGCTCGGCTGGCGCGGCGGCACCGCTACTACTACCGCGACAAGGTCCTGCGCGCGCAAGCCGAATGGTTTAGTCCGGCTGACCAGGAGTTGCTGACCTGGGCAATGGGGGCGTGGTCGAACATCCGGCGGGCCATCGATACCAGCCTGGCGGCGGGAGAGCCAGTCGTGGGGTTGCAGATTGCCCTTGGCATGCTATCGCTTCGAGCTCCATTCCTGCTCGGTTCGTTGCCGGAGATTCGCAGCTACATCGAGCGGACGCTTGCGACTGCCCAAGCGTCAGGACCCCAGCCAGCAGAGGTCCAGCTTGTCGCAACGGCAGTGATCACGTGGTTACTCACACAACAGGGCTTTTCTCAAGACGCTGAGGATCTCTTGGAACGCTGTGTTACTCAGTGCGATGAAGCTGCGGGCCGCGAAGGGCGCTGGCGTGACCGGCCAGACACCTACACCGGGTTCCCAGCGGTGGTCGACTATGCCTGGGGAGCCGAGTTGATATGGGCCCGCGACCCGCGAGCGATCACGGTGTTTGCTCGTGCCCGAGAGAAATTTCGCAGCGTGGCAGATCATGGCGGCGAGACGATGAGTGAGATGTTCGAGGCCATGGCCGCCGGGTTGTTCGGGCCGGCTGAGCAGGCGATCAGCGTCTGTCAGCGGCACCTGGAGCGCACCACCGCGGCCGGTGCCAGGATGGCACAGTCGTGGGCGCAGCTGCTATTGGCGATCGCGCTGACCAAGCACGGAGATGCGGAACAGGCGTTGGGGTTGGGGCGCGCTGCGCTCGCCTGCCAGGTGCCTCTTGGGGACCAATGGAGCCCCACGTGGGTGATTCACGTTCGCATGTGGTCATTGGCGCGATTGATCACCGACCAGATTGCGGCCGGAAACGCCCCTCGTAGCAACCTGGTCAAGCTGGCCAGCGAGATCGCTTATCTTGCCGGAGGTGTGAAGGCACAGCGCGCGCGGCTGGGTGTGCTGATCGAGAACATGGGTCCGATCTGTGACGAGACGAGCAGGGCCGAACAGGTCGCGCGGGATGTACTGGGCCAAGAAACCTACGCCGACGTCGCGAAACGCGGCTCGCGATTATTTGTTGATCGCTCTGAGTTGCAGCAAATCGCGTTGGGCACATGGTCGATCGGCACCTCGACGCGCGACCGTTTCGCCGCAAACGGCGCATCGAACTGGGAGACCTTGTCGGAGGCAGAACAAGAGGTCGCCATCCTGGCCGCGGCCGGCTGGCCCAACAGTGCCATCGGAGTGCGCCGAGGAACCTCGACCAAGACCATCGACGCCCAAATATCGTCAATATTTCAGAAACTGGCGATCGACTCACGCAAGGAGATCGGTCGTTTCGTCCCCCAGGAGATCCGGAATCGGGTTTCGGCGGAACGCTCCCACATTCCACGCCAAAGCCGAAGCAAACCACGACCCTTTTCATAACTGAGGCCCCGGTGTCCGCGCCGGAGCCAGCTGATACGCATCCCCGATCAGGACTATCTTCGCGCGTGCGGTCGTGTAAGACCGAATAGATCACTCAAGTCCTGTCCCTGGCAGCGTTTGCTCGTTAGATTTGGTTTGGTCGCCGGGGAGGCCGGACACGGCGTGACCCCAGACCGCGACGTCGATCACGGCAGTCCGCGTCGGGAATGCGATGAAAGGCTTCCAGCACATCGAGTTCGCGGTCGAGGGAATCGGCGAGAGTATCGATCCGCGGAACGGCGCAACGGCATCCGGTCAGGCCGAAGGCGATCTGATCGTCAATGCTGGTGCACGTGATATTGAGCGCCTGGCCATCAAACAGGACCGACAACGGATGAATCGTTTCGACGCGGGCGCCGTTCCAGTAGACCGGGCCCTGTGGGCCGACAATGTTGGAAATCACCACGTTCGTTGGGCGCAACCGCCCTGGCGTACGGCCAAGCGTCATAGCAAATGCGAGCGGGACTGCGCCAAGCGCACTCATGGTCAGCACTTGCAGCTGGCTGCGGTCGGCCAGCGCGGCCTTGCCGTCGCGCATGCTCGCCTGTACCGCCGCCAGCCGCTCCGCCGGGTCGGCCAGGTGTGTGGCCAGTGAGCACGTCAACGCCCCGATCTTGTTGCCCGGAACCTGATCTGGCGCGCCGGCGGGTTCGTCACCACGCAGAGAAACGGGCACGGTTGCCATCAGCGGCGCGCCCGGCAGCGCCTCGCGGTCGAGAAGATAACGGCGCACCGCCCCTGCGCACATGGCGAGCACAATGTCGTTGAGAGTGGCGTTGGTGCGCTTGGCGACTAACCGCAGCCGATCGATTGGGAAAGTGCGACCGGCGAACGATCTGGCGGAACCGATCGGGACATTGAGCGGGGTGTGCGGTGCGGCCAGGGTCAGCGGACCGCCGCGTCGCCGCACCGCTCGCCAAGCCGCGTCGGCCAGTGCAGGCACAACACCCGCGAGATCTCCAACGGCGCTGAGTACGGTGCGCACGACCGCTAGCGGATCGACCGCGCTCGCAGACGCCGCGACGTTGCCTCCGGGCGCCTGCCCGGTCACTTCCCACAGAGCGGGCATCGCGCGCTGGTCGGGGTCGGAGCTGGTGGTCCGCTGCAATAGCCGCATCGCCGAGACACCATCGGCTAGCGCGCTGTGGGTCTTGATGTAGAGGGCGTACCGCCGTCCGGGGAGCCCCTCGATCAGATACATCCGCCACAGCGGGCGGGAGCGGTCCAGCATCCCTGTATGCAGCTCCGAGACGAATTCCCATAGCCCAGCCTCGCTGGCCTGCCTTGGCAACGCGCCAATCTGCAGGTGGTAGTCAAGGTCGACCTCGAGCTCGGTATGCCAATACCACTGTCCAAAGGAGCTAAGCGAGCGACGAGGGCGCCGCCGCCACAGCGGCGGAACGTGATCCCGTGCCAGCGCAGCCGCGAACATGTCGCGCAGATCGCGTGCGCCAGCGCCCTCCGGTGGGCTCAGTACCGCAAGCGCGCCCACGTGCATCGGTCGCCTCGGCGTCTCGGCCCAAAGGAAAAATGCATCCATGGGCGACATCGGAAAAACCATAGGCGCACAGCCTTTCGATAGACCGAAGCGTCCCTGGCCGTTCCCCCCAGGAGAACATGTCGGTATTGATTGCCCCACTTCCGGACGGCCAACCCGCCGAGAATTAGGCAGGCGCCTTATTAACCATAGTGCTTAATCGCTCGGCGCCACAACAACTCAAGGACTATCTCTTGTGCATAGTGATATCGCAATGTTTCGATATTAAACTGCTTACCGTCGGTGTTAAGCACCTGCACCAAGAGTCAACGGCCGCTATGCCATCTCGAATTGGCCCCTACGGCAAAGTCCTCTTACCGACTAGAGATTTTTAGAGGGCTGGAAACCGACCTTGCTCCTGACGCGGCGTGAGGTCGTAGCGTTATCGAGATGTCTGATGTGGAGCAGCCGACGAACCAGCCGCGGGTGTGGAAGGTGGGTGCGCTGGCTGAGTTGACCGGGCTGACGGTGAGGGCGCTGCATCACTACGACCGCATCGGCTTACTAAAGGCGTCTCACCGTACGCCGACCGGTCATCGGCTCTACACCGGCGAGGATGTGGCGCGCCTCTACCGGATCTGCTTACTCCGGCGTCTGGGGTTCTCGCTTCCTCGCATCGAAGAGGTGCTCGATGATCCGCAGTGGCAGTTACGCGATGCGGTGACGTGTCATCTCGATGACACACGCCGGCGTGTTGCGCTCGCAACCAGCCTGCAGTCGCGGCTGTCGAAAATGGCGTCGTCACTTGCGCGTTTTAGCGATCCGTCCACTGAAGAGTTGTTCGCCACTATCGAGGAGATGACGATGCTTGATTCGAACGTACGCAGCACGACAGCGTCGCTGGTGTATGACGACATCGCAGCCGCCCACGATATCTCGTACGAGTATTCGGGCTGAGCCCCGGGCCGCTGCATCAGGATGGTCAGGGCCGGTATGTCCATGGTGAGGTGTTCGCCGGGGACCATGTGATATGGCTGCACCCCTCGGCCGATGACTACAAGTCCCCCGAAAGTGTCGGCGCTGCAACGGGAATGACGGTCATCAACGTCGACGACGCCGATGTTCACTATCAGCGGTGCACTGCTGCGGGCGCTCAGGTAATCGAAGAGCCTGTTGATCAAGGCTATGGCGTGCGGGAGTGGGGTGCGCGTGATTTGGAAGGTCAGCTGTGGTTCTTTCACGCGCCGCTGACCTGATTGCGCCCACGTACGGATTTGACTTCCGTGCCTGCACAGTGCCAACTGCCAGCCGGTTATCCATTTTGGAGCTAGCTCAGGTTACGGAGCTGGGTCGAATCGTACGCGGAACATGAACGGCCACCACTTGGCCGCCAATAGGAATATCTGGCCGTCCACGTGGGCGATGCCATTGAGCACCTGGCCTTGTGTCCGAGGGCCGGGTAGAAGGCCGCTAGCGTCGACGACCGCGGTGACCAGGCCGGTGGCCAGGTCAATGCGCACGATCTGGTCCGTCGGAAAGATGTTGGCCCATACTTGCCCGTCGACGCAGGCCAACCCGTTGAGCCCGTTCAGTTGCTCTCCCGTCCGGGTGATCACGGTGACTGAACCTGTTTCAACGAAGTCGGCGGCGTTACGGAAGCGCAACCGGCAGGTACCATCGCTTTGGACCAGCCGGCGCCCGTCCGAACACAAGCCCCAACCTTCGCCACTCATCGGCACTTCGCGGATGACAGTCAATGTATCCTTGTCCCATTCGATCGCAATGCCGTTGCGATATGTCAATTGCCAGATCCGGTCGCCGACGATTGCAATGCCCTCGCCGAAGTAGTCGGGCGGAAGCGAAACCGAACGGCGCAGCGCGCCTGTCGCTGGGTCGAGCTCACGCAGCTGCGAGTGCCCCCACAGTCCAGTGCTCTCATAAAGGTTCGCCCCGCCGATTTCAATGCCCTCGGTGAAAGCTGATGGGTCATGCGGAATCTGGGCCAAGACGGTGGGAAGTAGCTGAGTATCGGCCGCTGTCACGCCCGGATCGGCGTAAGCACCGACCCGACGCTGGGGACGTCGGGCGATTCGATCTGCATGGCCGACACATCCCGAGACACCGTGCGCTGCAACAAAACTGCCGCGATCCAGCCCGCAGCTACGCCCGCACTGCTCCACACCTTCTGTCACACGATCACTTCCTCATCTACCGACCGGATTGAGGCGTGGGTGCGGCCTGGGTCCGGAGGTGATATTCGAGCATGACCTCGCTGATGAACTCTCGCGCCGATTGGTAGCCAAGCGCCTCAGCATGCGAGTCGAGGGATCCCTCGATCGTCTCGAACCGATCTTGGTACCAGTCGAGCAGCTCACCCAGCGTCACTCCGAGGTCTTCCAAGGCCAGGCTGTGCACGGCTCGTTCCTGGAGGAGGCGATGCTTGGTCGATACACGCTCGAACGTGGCCGCGAACTCGCCTCGCTGCTTGAGTTCAAGTGCGAGCAGCCCGGCGAGGTTACCAGTGCGCTGCGCGAGCAGTGTGTCGAGCGCGACTTCTGTCCGCGCAAGCACTTCGATTTCGCTGCCGGTGAGTTGTTGCTCGCGATAGAACTTCAATGCCTGATCAGCGGTGCGCAGGCCGCGTCGCCGCCGAAAACGATCGACGGCGAGCTGCAACTGCTCAGGTGTGAGCGGCGGCATGTTCTCTCGCGCATGAGCCAGCAGGAGGTGCAGCAGCGCAGCGCCGCGGTGAAACTCCCGGGCGTCTGGTTGCACGCGGATATCACGCACCAGCGCCGGATAGTCGACACGTGTGTCTCCGTTGCCTCGATCACAAGCCAAAGGTGCTGCAGTGTGGATCTCGCCTAAGAGCTTGCGCCAATAGATTGTCGGCTCGAAGTCGAATGTGACCGCCGCTGACTCCGCCATGCCGTTGGCGTCCGACTCGCGCCACGCCCCGACCGAGCTCAGTGCTTCGAGGGCGTCGTCGCGTTTGGCATCTGGTGCCTCGGCAGCAACGAACGCCTTCAAGCCGCCAATCTCCTGCTCGCTCATGCCGAGGTTGCGTGCTATCGCGAACGCAGCCTGCCAAGAACGCTCAGGGTAGAAGGCTGCGCGCAGCTTCTCGACGATTCCCGCGGCTTGGTCTGGCGCCAGAAGCTTGCGCTCGCATGCTTGCTCGAGCCCCAGCCGGATGTTGGCCAGCGCGACCGAAGCCGACCGAAACCCGCTCTCGGCCGGACCGTGGATCACGGCTACCTCATCGTCTGACTCCCAGGCACCGCTCTGGAATCGTCGGAAGATCTCGCCGATTCCTTCCATCCCGTACGTCCACAACTCGGCGGCACGCAGCGCTCCCATGCTCGCTGCACCGACCACGCGCACGCCGCTGGATAGCGCGAACAGGATTTCCTTGTGCACGACGGCGGGGACAGTGTTGAACAGCCCGTCGATCAGCACGATGGCGGCTGGCTGGCGATCGAGCACCGCCCGGGCGATGTCGCCTCGTTGCGCCGGTCCCACAAACTCAGCGCCCGGCAACACCCGTTGCGCCTCGGCCAGGGGCAGGGTCGGTCCGATGAACACGACAACGCCGCTCACGTCGGGCTCCCTGCGGCCGCTATTGCGCGCTCACCTGGAGCGTAGTGATCATCCTCCGGATTGGTTTCTAGACCTGCGACGACCACCTTGACGACCGGTATGCCGATATCGGGCCGCGTCAGATCGACGACTGCAACACTGTCGAGACCAATCTGGGCAAGCGCCGCGCCAAGCCAGGCGACGTCGTCCTTGAACGTCTCCGTGCTGAGATCGACTCGGGTGAACGCCCGGTCCGCGGGTCGCTGGAAAAGCTCTGCAGTTGCACGCACGTCGTCGAGATTGGCCTGGGTGTCGTAGTGGAACATGTCATCACGAGACCCCGAGATGCTCGTCAATCTGGACTGCACCGCTTCGGTCACGGCGCGCAACAGTGCGACAACAGCGTCGAGGTGGCAGCCCATACCGGCGGACACGCCTAGATGCGCCCACCGGGGCGTATTTGGATGATCCACGAGCTGACAGTAGAAAGCCGGTACGCCCGTATCCGCGGTGAGCTCCCACACGGCAAGCAAAACTCCGGCGTCCGATAGCTGCGAGAGCAACCCCTGCACCGCGCCGTCGTGCACAGTCGTCAAGTCGACCCGTGTGCCCGCTTGATCGCTGCCGCCGCGCGCGAGCCACAACGCATACGAATCTCGCTCGATCAGCTCGCACAGACCATGGACGATCGCCTCCAACCGATGGTTTCCCGACGCGAGCCCGTTGGTACTCGCAATGAAAGTCTCGCCGGCTCGATTCGGCTCGACAAAGTTCGTTGAGACGCATTCGAACGGTATCCAGATGGGCTCACCCGTTATCAGTTCAGCGGCCTCGGCCCACAACAGCGGGTAGCTTGGCTGAAACACAGCACCCCTGCGCACGGGTAAGCGCATCGGATCAACGGTCCGCGCGCGCCTGCGCAACGCCGCATACGAGTCGTACGCCAACGCGACATCGACGCGCTCGCAATGCCAGCCCTCGACGGCCTCCATGAGAGCCGATGCCACTGCGGCGTCACGTGTTACGCCCTTGCCCTGCGCTACGGAGATGGCGCGTGAATTAGGACGGACCGCCATGAAAACCGGCAACCCAATGCGATCGAGGCCGGTGACGTCGGCTATCCGGGTAATCCCGAGTTCAGCCATCCGTGGCCTGACTGCGGCCACCGTCTCGACTGGCGAGCATGTCCGATGAGTCCCGAGCCGGTGCCTTTTGGGAGCCGACCCGGCCCGGGACTCATCAGGGTCCCCGCCGTGATTGTTACCTCTCACCCGCGGTCTTTACTGCCCGAGGCGTTCAACCGTCTCAGGGAAATTCGATCACTTGGATAACTGCGCAGAAGCCCGACATTTGCTGGCTTTGCGGCGAGACAAGCGACCTCGCACTAGCTGCGGTGAAGTCCTGTCGTTCTAGCTCATGCACTGCATCCAACGCAACGCCCATGGTCTTGTCCCTTCTGTAATAACTCGCTACGATACGGGTTGTATCGTAGCGGAATGATACGCCCTGTATCATGTTACCGTCAAAGGTTTTCCCTCCGCCGCGGCGAGGTCGACATCAAAGCACTCGACCGTCGGATGTCGTCGGGTGGCGTGCGGCGTGCGCGATACATCACTGCACTGCCGACTCGACCCGCGAGTCCGAAACCATCTGGCGGCGTGAGCAACCGGACCGGTAGCGTGCGCCATGCCGACCGGCTCTGTCACGGACACCCACCACCGCGGTGAATCGCGATCCTGTCGCCCGCAACGTCACCCGACTTGAGAACCCTGGCCATCGGGCGCCCGGGTGTACACGTGGACGCTGCGCACGGTCGAACAGTTCCGCGAGGATGTGCTTGAAGTTACGCGTTGGCCGCATAGCGCGCCCAGCAAAAGCCCAAACTACTGATGCGACAGTGCCTTTCGGCGGGTGCTAGGCGCCTCGCAGTACGTGACATTCAGATGGCTGTCGCGAGCAGCTCACCGTGTTCGACACACCGCTGGCGCCTCACTTGCGTGCGCACCGCACCGCTAGCGGACTAAGCTTGTGGTTTAAGCGATCCGATTAAACCGTTCGGAGATTACCGTCGCAGGGTCGGACCAAGGGGTGGGAGACCAATGAGTGTGATTGCGGGCGTGTGTGGTGCGTTGCCACCATATCGCTATACCCAGCCAGAGCTCACCGACCTTTTCCTCAGCATCCCCGAGTTCGAGGGTTACGAAGATATCGTTCGACAGCTGCATGCAAGCGCCAAGGTCAATAGTCGCCACCTCGTGTTGCCGAAGGAAAGGTATCCAGCACTGGCCGACTTCGGTGAGGCAAACCACATTTTCATCGAAAAGGCGGTGGACCTCGGTCGCGAGGCGCTGGCGGAAGCGTTGGACGTGGCGGGCCTGCAGCCGCAAGACCTCGACCTGCTCATCACCACGACGGTCACAGGGCTGGCGGTGCCCTCGTTGGATGCGCGGATCGCCGGGCGGCTGGGCCTGCGCGATGATGTGCGGCGGGTACCGCTGTTCGGCCTGGGCTGCGTGGCCGGTGCGGCCGGGGTTGCTCTCCTGCATGACTTCCTGCGCGGCACGCCCGACGGCGTCGCGGCGCTGATCTCAGTCGAGCTCTGCTCACTCACCTTTCCGGGATACAAACCGACGCTGGCCGGTTCGGTGGGCAGCGCGTTGTTTGCCGACGGAGCTGCGGCGGTGATTGCCGTCGGCGAGCGTCGCGCCGAAAAGATCGGCGCGAGCGGCCCGGATATCCTCGATTCGCGCAGTTTTCTCTATCCCGACTCGCTAGACGCCATGGGCTACAAAGTGGGCAGGACAGGGTTTGAACTCGTGTTGTCCAAGGACGTCGCGACCGCACTGCGGCAATACATTGGCGAAGACGTGACCACGTTTCTGGCAGCGCACGGCCTCACCACCACCGACATCGGCGCCTGGGTGGTCCATCCCGGCGGTCCCAGGATCATCGAAGCGATCAACAACGCCCTCGACCTACCACCGGAGGCACTAGCACCGACGTGGCGATCGCTCGGCGAGGTGGGCAACCTATCGTCGGCGTCGGTGCTACATGTGCTGCGCGACACCCTGGCCAAACCGCCACCCACCCAAAGCGCGGGCCTCATGATCGCAATGGGTCCGGGCTTGTGTTCCGAACTCGTATTGCTGCGCTGGCACTGATTCGCATCTGACAAACTCATCCTCCCGCGTCGACCTCGCCATGGCCAAGCCGCACGATACATGGTGTATCATCACATGACCGCAGCACGCCGTCACGCAACGAGCTCGACAACCTCGACCACGTATGACCGACCCGACCCCTGACGCGGCCAATTTGAAAGTGAACAGGATCGACCACTGGCGCAGCTGGAACCACCAGGAAGCAAGACTTGGACGCACCGACCGCGTGGGTGGCTCATCGCTAGTGAGGAGCCACAATACTAGTGAGGAGCACGATCTTGCCCGCGACAATCATCGACGGCGTGCATGTCGCCAACACCATACTGACCGATACCCGGCAACAGGCGGCCGAGTTCAAAAAGAACATGGGGCGAAAGGCCTGTCTGGCAACAGTTCTGGTCGGTGATGACCCCGCCTCCCACACCTATGTGCGGATGAAGACTAACCGATGCCGCACCACGGGATTGGACTCGCGCAGCCACCACATGGCTGCAACCGCGACCACCAACGAGGTCGTCGCCCTGGTGAACGAACTCTCTGACGACGACAGCGTTGATGGCATTTTGGTGCAGCACCCCATGCCAGCGCAGATCCACGAACGCGCAGTCTTCGAGACCATCACCCCACGCAAGGACGTTGATGGAGTGACCATGGCGTCATTCGCCGCGATGGCTTTGGGGGAACCAGGATTTCACTCCTGCACCCCAGCCGGAATCATGCATCTCCTGGACGCTTACGAGGTCGCCCCCACCGGCCTGCATGCCGTCGTCATCGGCCGCAGCCCCATCTTGGGCAAGCCCATCGGAATGCTGCTGCTGCGCCGAAACGCGACCGTCACCTACTGCCACTCGCGAACCTCCGACTTACCTCGGATTGTCGCTCAAGCCGACATCGTCATCGCAGCCGTCGGTCGACCTGAACTGATCAAGGGCGCTTGGATCAAAAGCGGAGCCATAGTCATCGACGCCGGCTACAATCCCGGCAACATTGGCGACGTCGAATACGTCCCCGCAGCCGACAGAGCCAGCCTCATCACACCGGTGCCCGGCGGAGTCGGACCAACGACCATCGCCGTCCTGCTGCAGCAAACCGTCATAGCAGCGCAGCAATCGGACATCCGCCCTCATTGAACCAGGGACAGTGCGGCCGGCTCGAACTATGCCGGCCCCCAGAAGCACGAAAACCTGAAGCAACTTTGTTTGCAGTCATGGCTTATGAAACTGCGGTCCAACTTACGTGCCCTTGAAGTTCCGCAAAGGGTCCGGCCAGGCCGATGCTGGATATGACCGAGCAGCAAGCCTCAGCCGATGGAATGAAGACGAGCTTCAAGGCTAGCGACCCTCGCTCGTGCCGATTCGAGCTGCGTAGCATTCGGGACGAGGAGTTCGACGCTCAATCGCTCATCAAATGAGCTGATGACATACGAGTGAAATCCTGTCGCCTGTGTTGGCACCAACGTATGGGGTTCCTGCGGTTTGTTATAGAATACGGCGCGGAAGTCCGTGAACTCGATCCCGGTAGGTGAACGTAGCGCGGGTATTCTGCCCCAATTTGTAGTAATCACACTTTCCGGCGCTGCCGGCGACATGAGGTCTGTGAGGAACTGTCGGGGCCGCAGGGCGGTTTTGACAACCGTGCCGTCCGCGAGCTCGGTGGATAACTGGCCGGCAACAGCGCGTGCCACTACAACTAGGTCGTCCGTGGTGTCGATCGAAGCTGAAAAACCAGCGAAGCCTAGTATATTGGTCCCGGCCGTCGGTTCCACGGGAGGCGTAACCCTATTCCGCAGATCCACCGTTATGAAGTAGGGGATTTCACAGAGGCGAACCCTTCGAACATCTGATTCAGTAAGGATGATCGCCGCCGAAACCACAGAATTCATCGTGACTTTGCAACGGTGACTCAACTCAAGGAGAGCAGCCGTTTCCGCCACGCTGAGCCGGCAGCGAACGAATGTGCTCACGAAGCCAGGCAACTGTAGGTTGGTCGCGGTCCCGAATCGCCGAACCGCGGCGCACGGCGGCAACTCTGCATAGCTAAAATCAGCGATTCGACGGTCGGCGAACAATTTCTCTACCGATTCCGGATAATCATGGCGCACGGCCGCCGGAACGCTCCCACTCGTGATGTCGGTGTATAAGGACCACAGATCGGCGAGCAGTGCCAGCCCATGATGACCATCGGCGATGCTGTGATGGATCAACAATGTCACAACCGCCCGATCACCATCGCCACCGCGTGCCACGTGGACTGCGGTTACCTTTTTGTCCGGGTACAGATCCGCACCGGCCATCGGCTCATCGACGCCGTCATCACACACGCCGACGCCGGATTCAGTATCTGAATACGCAACGATCAGATGGCCGCCGTCCATCGCCACGAGACGAGTAGCTAACACAGGGTATGTGCGCCGCAGAACCGCGAATGCATCCGACAATGCAGATAGCTCTAGCCTCCCCCGGATGTGCACCGAGTAGCCAACATATGCTCCCATCGAAACGAACATTTCCTCGCTCGGGGCCAGCCAGCGAACCGGGGTTTGCATCCCTGCGCCACCATCGTCGACCGCTACTGAAGTGTGGTTTCCGGTCACCGAACCCTCTCGGTCAGTTTGGTTTCGGAGATGTCGAATTCGTAAGGCCTGCCGGCGATTCGGCTACCCAGTCATCTCGTGATGCTGGGCTGCCGCGATGAGGTTGGGATGCGTGCGGCCGTACGCATGCGCAGTCCCCGTGGACGTATCACAACCCCCATCCGGGTGGGGCGCACCGGTGGTTTGAGCTGAGGCACCAGCTGCCAGCGCGCGGCAATGGTCGCCAAAGCCAGCACTGCTTCGGTGTAGCCGAACCGTTCGCCAATGCACTTGCGGGCGCCGCTGACGAAGGGAATGTACGCATCGCGCTGGGGCCGCGCGTCGGGAATCCATCGGTCGGGCACGAAACGATCGGGCTCGGGGTATAGGTCTGGACGGCGATGGATGAGGTAGGGGCTGCAGACAACTACGGTGCCCTTCGCAACGAGATGTTCGCCAAGTTGGGTGTCGGCGGTGGTAGCCCGAGTGAGCCACCAGCCCGGTGGCCAAAGGCGCATAGTCTCCGTGATGATCCGGCCGGTCAGTTCCAACCTGGGCAGATCGGCGTGGGTGGCCGGCCGCCCGCCCAGGACTGCGTCGACTTCCGTGCGTAATGCTTGCTCGATCCGGGGGTGGTGTGCCACCTCATGCAGTGCCCAGGCCAGCACGGTGGCTGTGGTCTCGGTTCCAGCGAGATAAAACGCGAGGACTTGGTTGGTGATCTCGGTGTCGGACAGATTCCCGTCATGTGTGTCGAGGTCGTCGTGGGCGCTCAGGAGAGCCGAGAGCAGGTCGCCGTGGTCAGTGCCGGTTGCTCGGCGGTCGGAAATGAGGTTGCCGACCGTGTGCTGTAGGCGTGCGCGGGCTCGGTGATAGCGCCGGTTGCCGGGGGTGGGTAGGCGATCCAGCGGAGCAGGTATGAGCGCCCTGGTGTAGACACCTGCGATCACGTGAGCGAAGTCGTCGATTACCTGGCGTTGCGTCGCTGGCGGCACCGTATCCGAGAACATGGTGGCGGTCGTGATTCTGCTGGTTATCGTGAACATTTCGCTGAGCACGTCGAGCATCTGCCTGTCGTGCCATGAGCCGGTGACGGTGCGTATATGGTCAGTCATGATCTGCGCGTAGCCGGGCATTCGCGCGGAGTGGAATGCGGGTTGGGCTAGGCGTCGTTGCCGTCGGTGCAGGCTATGCGGGCACGTTGACAGGCTATCGCCAAGTACTTCCCGGGCGCGGTCGTAGATGGGGCCGCCCTTGTCGAACGTCCGGTCGTCGCGAAGGACGCGATCGGTAAGTCCCGGATCACACACCACCACCACCATCGTTGCCGGACCTAATCGCACACGCACGACGTCTCCGTGGGCAGGCAGCGAGGTAAGGAACTCATACGGGTCACGAATCAACGGAACCAGATGGCCCAGCAGCGGAAGTGCCCCCGGCGCGATGGGAATGGAATTCGGCGATGTCATGTGAGGGTCCCTAGGTCTTGGGTCGAGCGGCTGGGTCAGACGAGTAGACGTTTTCAATCTTTTCTGCGCGCGGCGGTTCGACATAACCTCCCTGGGAATAGCGGAACGCGGTCTTGCCTTCCCAGTCGGCGCATCCTTTGACCAATTGAGCGAGATACCGCGCATATACTTCGGCATCGCGTTGATGCTCGCCAAAATCTGGCAGATTGGATTGCAATGTCAGAAAAGCGTTGAGATCTGCGTTGTGGATATCTAGGGCGGCCATATACGCTTCCTCCAACCCTATGATTCGGTCTTGTTGTACCGCCAGTACCAAATTCATGACTTCACCGTCTCCACGTGTCAGCTCTTTAGGCAAAGACACGAAATCGTTTTGATAGGCAACCATATTGGCAACCAGCTTCTTCAGGTGCCGGATTACAGGATGCTCTAGTATTCTGCTCGGCAGCACACAACCCTGCTCTAGAGCTATCAGCTCGATCCACGGATACATTCCTATGGAATATTCTCGAATCAATTTCAGATGCTCGACCGGAGGAATCCGATTATTCGTTTTATAACAATCCTCATCTTGGATGCCTCTTATGAACCAGTTCAGGCTGTCAACGAACCGATCGAACCACCAGGACGGTAATTCGAATGCCAACAATTCGTCTCGCATCCCGATCAGCGGGATGAGGTAGTTCGCCTCCGGACCCTCGGGTATGCGGCCGCTTCGGAGCGCGCTGACAACTTGTTCGCGCAAGTTGTCCTTTTCATCAAAGGAAAGGTATTCGAAATGATCGTCGAAGATCGTGCCCCATGCCGTGTACCTGGTTATGGGCAGGAGGTACTGATAACTGGTCAAATATGGAAACGATCGCGCGGTCGCAAATCCGAAATCATGGCGCTTATATTGGTTTCGAGCCTCTTCAGTCAGAAACCTGTAGTCATTATCCAACCATTTGTTCAGATCCTCTGTTATCCGTTCCTCGAACGGGCTGGGATGATCTGGAAACGGATAGACAGGCAAGGGCATATCTTTAAGCAGCGCGAAATAATCGGGGCACCGCACGTGACCCACTTCCGTAGCGCGACCGTTTCCCGGCCAACGCTGAGGCCATGCCCTCATCGACAGCTCATTTCCGCATTTCTGCTTCAACAGTTTCGATTACGTGCCGCGCATGGGTAAAAAGGCGAACCTTCGTCACCGGCTCTCCCTCGGCTGCACTGCGGAGGGCCAGAGGTCACCCATTTCCCGTAGCACCGCTTTCCGATGCGCCAGGACGTCACTTGCCTCGATCGGCCGCCAATCGTGGCAATACGATCAGCATCCCCTGACCGCCGCCAGGACGTCCGTAACTGGTTGACGGTCTGCGTCATTGCCCAACCTGTCACCTGTCGCGCCGTGCTCACTTACGTGCGATACACAGTGTATCCTGTATCTCATTTTGCCAGATCGGTAGTACGTTCGCCAGGGGCGACAGCGGGGATTTGGTGTCATCCTCCGTACCAGCGCCACGCGTCGGTTTCGTCGGCCCATAGCCTGCGAGTCGCAGGACGGAGGACGCAGTTGTTTGCGCCTCGTTGGCGTGATCACGGTTCCGGGTGATGATCCCGGCTTGGGGCCGTGTCAACGGTCAGTCTTTCCTCCCCGGTGGCGGCCATTTGTGTTCCCGGTGGCGGCCAGTGACACTCCCCAACCGCGGCCAGTTGATTCCCCGCTGTTAGGTGGTGTCTGGGCGGGCGGCGGCCGGTGGGCTGGTTATGTTTACGACGGAGGGAGTGTCCGGGTGTGGTGAAAGACAGTGCGGGCGTGGCCGAGGCCCCGTTGGGGGTGGGCTACGAGGTCGCAGGTGGAACGATGCTTCTGCATCGTTCCGGTGTTGGGGGTCCGCCTGTGGTGTTTTTGGCCGGTGGGGGGATGTTCGGCCTGTACTACTGGAACGTGCACAACCTTGTCGCGGAGTTCACCACCAGCGTGATCTATGACCGACTCGGCATGGGCTGGAGCGACGTTGTGGACCTTCCGCGCAGCGGCACGCAGGTCACGGATGATCTGCATGAGTTGTTGTGTGCCGCAGCGGTGCCCGGCCCGTACGTGCTGGTCGGACATTCACTCGGTGGTCTGTACGCGCGACTGTACGCAAAGCGTTTCTCAGACGAGGTTGCCGGTTTGGTTCTGCTCGACCCAACTCACGAGGACATTGTCGACTACCTGCCGGAGAAGGACGCGCAGGCGCTGAAGAACGACAATATCGACGATCTGTTCCGACCCGAGCAGATGGACGCAATGCGGGCCAGGTATCGGAGCGTGTTTGGCCGGGCGCTGGCCGACTGGCCCGCCGAGATCCGCGAACCGCTGCTGGATCGAGGGTTCAGCAGCCGCGGCTATCGGCAGTCGGTGCGCGAACCGATGAACCTACCGCTGCTGTTCGGCGAGGTCCGCGACGCTGGCCCCGATCCCGACCTGCCGCTGATTTTGTTGTCCGCCATGGGTGTCGACAGCTTTGCCCAGGAGCTGCTGCCGCCCGACGCCCGTGAATCGCGAGCCGAGTCTAACCAGGCTAAGCACCAGCTCTACACCGACGTGGCCGCGAAGTTCACCCAGGCCCAGATCCGCCGCCTCGATGATGCCGGGCACTCGGGCATCATCTGGGTGCGGCCCGACGCCGTGGTCCAGGCGATCCGGGACACATTGTCGCGCTGACCACGTCACCGAAGCCCGTGCCTCACTGGCCAACCCTTGGGGTCACACTGTTAGGTCAGCGCAGTGGTTTGACTCCTTGGCCTGCGGTGGCTTGGGCCAGCCGGTAGCTGTCGCCTTGGGTGACAACGACATGCGCATGATGCAGCAGCCGGTCGACGGTGGCCGTCGCCAATGTTTTTGGCATGATTTCGTCGAAGCCGGATGGATGGAGGTTGGAGCCTACGGGGAACTCACTGGCCGCCAGCGGGGCGCTAAATGGCCCCCCATGGGGAGAATTTCATGGCCGCGGACAGGGCCGGACTTCGGGGTCGCTGGCGTTGGGATGGATGTGAACACTGTGCCGGATCGGTGGTGCGCCAACGTATTTGCGGGCCAACAACCCAAAAACGGTAACGGTTGATCGGATCGCATGACTGCCGATGCGTCATCCCGAAATCGTCGCCGGCGGATGAATCGCCTGGGATCACAAATCGGCAAACGCAAAGATGGTCGGTGCGCCGCTCGCGCCGCCGCCCGAACCTGTTCGTGAGATCTGATCGTCGTGGACGACATTGACATGTTGACGGTCGGGACGGATGCCGCGTTCCATCGCGGTGACTAACAATATTCATCCCATCGGCAGTTACATCAATGCGCACATGGTCCTCAGCGGCGTGTTCATGAGCGCTGACAATGTGTGACTTTCCGGCCCCTGGCGGGCCATGATCGCCAGATTGACTTGTGCCCGTATACATTCCAGACCACCCGGGGTGGTCGAAAGTGGTCTGTGCGCCGGGCCACGCGTCTACACTTCAAGAGGCAGTATTCCGGCCACCTAGCGGCGTTGATTCAGAGTTGCGCCGCCCGGCGATTTAAATTTTGGCGCCGTCGACTCACCTAACATCGGGCTTCAGCCCTGCGGCTGGGGATGAATGCGTCGCGGTTTGTCTCGGCCCTGATGTGCACCACGGTAGCGTTCCGCCGAAACCCGGCTATGGAACTCCTGCGGGACGAAAGAAACGATCTCCTTGCGTGAGTCGATCACCAGTTTCTGAAATATCGACGATATTTGCGAGTCAGTCGTTTTGGTCGAGGTTCCCCGGCGCACTCCGATGGCGCTGTTGGGCCAGCCAGCCGCAGCCAGGATGGCCACTTCCTGCTCGGCTGCGGTCAAAATCTGCCAGCTCGCGGACGTGCCCGCTGGAGCGGGCGACGCAGTGTTTACCGAAAACGTGCCCAGCGCGATGCGCTGCAACTCGGAACGCACGGCGAACAACTGCGACCCGCGTTTCGCGGCCTCGGCGTAGGCGTCGTGCCCGAGCATCTCGCGGGCGACCTTCTCGGCAATGGCAGTTTCCTCGGCGAACCCACCCAGGTTCTCGATCAGTACACCCAGCCTTGCTCGCTGAGTCTTCAGGCCTCCGGCAAGGTAAGCGATCTCGCTCGCCAGCTTGATCAGGGCGCTGCGCTTGGCGTCTCCGCCCGCACGCCGATCAGTGATTAGTCGTGCCAACGAGAACATGCGAATGTGCACCGCCCAGGTCGGGCCCCATTGGTCTCCCAGGGGCACCTGGCAAGTCAGCGCGGCGCGGCCCAGCTCCAATGCCTTTTCCACATCGCCATGTTTGGTCAGCGCGATCGCCAACATCATCTGGGCCCAAGCCCTCGCCGTCCCGGCACCGGCTGCGGTGGTCCGCTCGAGGTGACGGTGACCGATGTTCATCGCCTCGTCCGCTGGCCCGAGGAATCCGGCTGCCATGGCCTCGAACATCCCGCTCATCGCTTCGCCCCCACGGTCTGCGATGCCGTGAAATTTCTTGCGGGCACGCGCAAACACCGCGATTGCCCGCGGATCCCGGCGGGCCAGCAACAGCTCGGCGCCCCAGGCGTAATCGACCACGGCTGGCAACCCGATATCGGTTTCTGGCCGGTCGCGCCAGTGCTTTGGGAGGGGGGGCTTGGCATTCCACCACGCAACACAGCGGTCCAAAAGGTCTTCGGCGTCCTGAGGACGCCCCTGAATCAGGGCCAACCAAGCCGTCTGGGCGAGTGCCGCGAGTTGTAGCTCGTCCGCCTGGTCTTGCGACGCTAGCGTGGCCGCCAGAGTCTGTTCGATGCGGTTTCGGATCTCCGGCAACGAACCCATGTAGAACGGTGCGGGAATCGCAAGCATGCCGACACAGATTTGCAGGCCCACGACTGGCTGCCCGGCTGTCATGCTGGTGTCGATGGCGCGCCGGATGTTCGACCACGCCCCTATCGCCCAGGTCAGTAGGTCCTGTTCGCCGGGACCGAACCATTCGAGTTGCGCGTGGGCGACCTTGTCGCGGTAATAGTAGTAATGTCGCCGCGCCAGCCGGGCCGGCTCATCACTGTCTGCAGTTGAGCGCTCGGCAAGCCGCTCGGAAGCAAACAGGCGAAGGCTCTCCAACAACGAGTAGCGCACCGCGGTAGCGCTGATGTGGATCGAGACCAACGACTGTTCCACCAATCGCTCCAGCAGCTCACAAATTTCCTCGCGGGCCAGGCCCACCGCAGGCTGATCGGCGAGCTCGCTGCTCGGCGTGCCGTCGCAGCCCTCGATCGCCACATCGTCGGCGCACACGGCCTCGATGGCCTCCAACTCCGCCCCCACATCGGCAACCCCGGTATCGGCGTCTTCGGCGCTGGTGTCATACCCCGGCGCGAACACCGACAACCGGTCAAACAACAACCGCTGCTTATCGGTGCACAGCTCATACGACCACGCGATCACATCAGTGACGCTGCGGTGACGACCCTCCAACCCCGCCCGCGGCCCATGGCGCCACCGCATCCGCATGTCATCGGACTCGCCACTCAGCTGCTTAAGAATCAGCGGCAACGGCTCATAGAACATCCGCGCGGCCGCCAACCGCACATACAACGGATGCCCATGCATGTGCCCGCAGATCTGCTGCGCCAACTCCACCTCGTCCGGCGCGCTGATCGAATAACCAGCCAACTCAGCGCGCTGCCGAAACAACTCCAATGACTGCGTCCCCGACAACGGCGGCACCGTGACCAACTGCTCATCGACCCAGCCGACCGGCTCGCGGCTGGTCGCTAAAATCGTCAACCCCGGCACCGCATCGAGCAAATCGACAATTACCTGCCCGACACCGGCAAGCACATGTTCACAGTTATCCAGCAACAGCATCGTCGGCACAACCCGGCCAGCACCATCTACTGGCGACAGCGTCTGCACCGCACCATCCCACGCCGAAGCGCCGGCGAACCCGTCCATCAGCACCGCCGCGGCGACCGCCTCGCGCACCGCCGCCACATCCGAGCCCCTAGCCAGCCGCGCCAACCGAACCGCAAACACCGGCGTGTGCCGCGCCCGGTGCAACCGACGCGCAGCCTCCTCAGCCAGCCGAGTCTTACCGATCCCCCCCGGCCCAATCAACGTCACCAACCGGGCCGGCCCCATCACCAGGGCACCGATGCGATCCAACTCCCGCTGACGACCAACAAACCCGCCCCGAACAGGCGGCAAAGCGGCCGGATCCCCTGGGTCCCCCGTGCGCACGTCTCAAAACGATACTCCCAAGTGAACCGTCCCGCGTTTTGCGCGCACACTCGTTGTTTCGGAGCGCGCCGCGATGCCCAGGAATACGACGAGAACGCAACGACAAGGTGGTCTGGCTGTCTGTGACTACCCCGATGACTCCGAGCAGTTTCCGAGTGCAATGGTCAGCGGCCACCGAGCTAGATCAGCAAGTGCTTTTGGGCGGCAATGGACCCAGTGCCGCTGGAACTGAACGGATACCCCACCTCGAGCAATGCGTGCAATCGGGCCAGGAAGTCGTCGAGGAGGCCGCGAGCGGTGTCTTCGCTGAACAGGAGGAGCGGAACCCGAGTTCGAGCCGGTAGTCGCCGCGATCGCCGCCGCTCACGATGAGGCCGAACTGTATCTGCACGATCGTCCGGGGAATAGCCGGAATGATCCCGGGGGCCGCCGAAGGTGCCGGGTACCGCGAAAGTCGTGTGGTCGTTGAACCAGCCTGGACAGCACATCGGCAATTCGTACCTGTTGCTACCTACGGAGCGGGCCGGCGAGCACCGAATTGCTTACGGGCTCCCTACCACATACCGATGCGGAGTGTGCAGCACCCCGAGCAACATGCATCACAGTTGCCGGAAGCTTTGCGTGCAACCGGCACTTCATTCAAGCTACGGGGCCGCTCATCACCGCGACCCGTCCCATGCCGGTAGGTGATCGCCACTAAGTCAGCGCCGACACCGGGGCGATGTCGAGGAAGGATTGATCATCGTGGGGACGGCGATAGAACTGCTCGGGGTATCCGTCCGTGTCGCGGACGAAATCGTCGCGCTGCGCGACATCACTCTGGCCGTGGAGAGCGGCGAATTGGTGGCAATTGTCGGGGCAAGCGGTACAGGCAAGACCACGTTGCTGAACACCATGAGTGGCATGCGCGTGCCGACTGCGGGTCAAGTCCGCAGCGTTTGCGGCACTGTGGGATACGTCCCCCAGGACGATATCGTGCACCTCACGCTTCCGCTCGAACGATCGCTTCAATACACCGCCGCCCTTCGCGGGGTCAATGGTGATTCAGTCGAATCAGCCATCAGCGTCCTGGAATTGGAGGATCGCGCGGCGGTACCGATCGGCAGATTGTCCGGAGGACAACGTAAGCGCGCCTCGATCGCGGCCGAACTGCTAGCCGGGCCGGACGCGTTCTTCCTGGACGAGCCGACGTCCGGGCTGGATCCCGCGCGCGGGGCGGAGTTGATGCGTTCGCTGCGCGGCCTGGCTGGTGGCGGCGCAACGATCGTGCTGACCACACACAACCCGCACGATGCCGAGCGATGCGACAAGGTCGCGGTGCTCGCAGAAGGAGGTCGGCTGGCCTTCTTCGGTACGCCGGAGCAGGCGCGTGCGCATTTCGGAGTCGCCACGCTGGCGGACGTGTACGAGCTCCTCACGGAGGCACCCCGGCCCGCTTTTTCTCCCCGCGCCAGCGTCAACTCACGTGACGTAGTGCCGCCAGGTGGGTTCCGTCAGTGGCTGCTGCTCGCCCGGCGCGATGCCGACATCCTCCGCCGAGACCGCCTAACGCTCGCGATTCTCGTTGGCTCGCCGCTGATGGTGCTCGCGATGTTCCTTGTGCTATTCGAGCCGAACGCGTTCGATCCTGCCCAACCAAACCCTGAGGCGATGGTGATGATCGTCTTCTGGCTGGCGTTCGGCGGGTTCTTTTTCGGGCTTACCTACGGGCTGTTGCAGATCTGCACGGAGATTGGCGTGCTGCGCCGAGAACGATTTACCGGGCTGAAAGCGGCGCCGTACGTGCTAGCAAAGGTCACCATTTTGCTTCCGGTGCTCGCGGGGGTCGACTTTGTGTTTCTAGTGGTTCTGCGGGCGTTGGGGCGGCTGCCCGCGTCCGGGGACTATGGTTCCGTGTTCGTGACATTGTTGCTCTCGTCCGCGGCGGCGCTGGGATTCGGCCTAATGATCTCTGTGGCTGTTGCCGCGCCCGCCCAGGCGACGATCGCGCTCCCGATGGTCTGTTTTCCGCAGGTGCTCTTTGTTGGCGCCATCCTTCCGGTACCGGCGATGGCTGAGGTCGGCCGATGGATCAGTTATGCGATGACCAATCGTTGGGCCTTCGAGGCGCTCGGGCATAGCCTTGGCGTGACCTCGCTCTGGGCCTCAGGAGCGTCGCCCCTTGGCCCGCCGCTCCTCGCCTCCTATGGCGAGACGTTCTCTCGTCCCGTCGCGGCCGACTGGCTCATCCTGGCAGGATTCAGCGTGTCTTTCCTTGCCGCCACTGCCGTCATCGTCGCCCGCCGCGCCCCTGCGCGGCCGAAGCCCCTAGCAGTGCAGCCTGGGTGACAGGCCGGCCCGGCTGACTGGCCGATCGCGATAGGTCCTCTCGGCGAAGTCGAGGAATCGCTCAATGTCTGCCATGTTCGAGGGAAGCCCCACCGAGACGCGGACGGCACCGCCGACGGGCAGCCCGATCATTCGTAGATAGTCGTCCACCGTGCGTGAGCCCTGACGGGCGAACCCGCGCCACCAGCCGCCACGCACATTTCGGCGGCTCAGGCCGAACGCCCATTCACCGGCTCCGGGATTGCAGAAGCATCCGGTCCGGACCGAGATGCCGGCCGCTGAGCTGTCGCGTGCGACCGCACGCTCGTCCACCAAGGCACCACTGGGGTCTAGGAAGTTCAACGCGACGGTTCCGCCGCGGCCGATAGTGTCGCGCGGGCCGTAGATCCTGGCCATGGGAGACCCATTGGTGTGCTTGAGGTCTATGAGTCCGTGCAAGAGTCGGCCCGTCAGGCGCTCGACGTGCTCGCTGACGGCGTCCATGCCGATGCTGTCCATCCAGGCCAGCCCCTCGGTCACGTCGGGGATGGCGAGAAAGTTCAGTGTGCCGTCTTCAAACGCGGCCTCGTCTTCGGCCAACTTGTGCCAGTTGCCTTGAACGCTGACTGCCATGATCGTGCCACCCGAGAACCATGGCCGCCGCCGCCGCAGCCTGGCGAAAGCATCGCGGCGAGCGAGCAGGCATCCCACACCTGTCGGGTAGCCGAACACCTTGTACCAACTCATCGCAACGAATTCAGGTTTGATGACGCCCAGGTGCAGCCTGCACGATGGCACAAAGGCGGCGGCATCAAGCAGTACGTCGTAACCGGCTTCCTGTGCGCGGGCCACCCAGCTCAGCGGATGCCGGACGCCGGTGAAGTTGCTTTGCGCGGGATAGGCGAACAGTCCCTTCCGAGGCCCGCCGAGGGTGCTTGCCAGGTTCTCTTCGGCCACCCGCAGTTCGGGTGTCGACAGAGGTATGTAGCAGACAGCGCCACCACGAGAGCGGGCGAACCGCCGTAGCCCGTTGACCGAGTTGTGATTGTCCGCTGTGAGCACGAGGCGCCGGTGCGGACCGAACGGATACGCTTCTCCGACAAGGCGGCAGGCGCCGGTCGCGTTCGGAGTGAAGACCACCGCATACTCATCCGCAGACGTGTTGAACCAGCGAAGCACAGCCTGCCGTGCCTGCTCGACGAGCACAGTAGAGGCCATCGAGGTTGGATTGTCGGAATGGGGGTTGCCGAAGCAACCTGATGCCACGCGTTTTACGTGGGCGTAGAGCTGTCGAGTAGCAGGCAACCCGGCGCCGGTGTAATCGAGATACACGTGATCTCCGTCGTCGAGGTAGGCGTATTCGGTCGTGCGTAGTTCCTCGATACGACGCAGTGCCATCTCGCTGCCCGCACCCGCAAGGAAGCTGCCCAAGCCCGATCGATTGGGAACCCTCATCGACACGCGTACCTCGTTACGGACGCGGCGGACCCCCGCGAAACACCTAGCGGCGCGGTGCAACAGGCAACTGCATGCTGGGCCGCCGACAAGGCGTCGCACAAACCCACGTTCTCCGCCAAGGCGGATAGCTCCAAATATGTTGCAATACACGCGAAGACGGGCAAGGCCCGGCGTGTGGTGAGGGTCCGCGGATCGTCCGGAGTCGTCATGGTAGCGCTCCGACGCGTCGGGCCCGACGACCGCGCGAAGATGCCTGTCCCAGATGCCCTCCGATCGCGGTGAGCGTGTTGATGAGGCGCTGGCGCATCTCGTCGGCGCGCGGGGGCGGTTGATCGTCTGGCAGAGCACACGCGTCGGCGGGCTCCCGGAGATGGACGAGGGCTGTGGGGTGCCGGCTTTTCGTGGCGAGGGTCGCGGCCTGCGAAACTTGTTTGGGCAGAACGAATCGCGCTGTTTCCGTGGCCACGCTACATTCCTTGACTCTGATGGGACCGCGCGCACGCAGGGCGTCGATGACCTGGGCTACGAGATGGGGTGGGGCGGAGGCGCCGGCGGTCACGCCAATCGTGGTGGCGTCGGTCAACCAGTTCTCGTCGATGTCGCCGGGCCCGTCGATGAGATGGGCCAAGACGCGGTGCCGTTCGGCGATCTCAACAAGGCGTTGGGAGTTCGACGAGTTTTGCGATCCGACGACCAGCACGAGATCGCAATCACCCACAATGGATTTGAGCGCGCGCTGTCGGTTTGTGGTCGCATAACAGATATCATCCGAGGGCGGATCACGAAGCGTGGGCCATCGCATCCGCAGCGCCTCGATGACTTCTGCCGCTTCATCTAGCGCCATGGTGGTTTGCGTCAGATACGACACCTGCGCGTCCGTCGGTATGTTCAACGCTGCCACGTCGGCTACGGTCTGTACCAACACCATTGACTGTGGCGCCACTCCGAGGGTGCCTTCGGATTCCTCGTGGCCGCGGTGTCCGATCAACACCACCGTGTCACCGCGGGCGGCGAAACGCGCGGCCTCAGAATGGACTTTGGTCACCAATGGGCAGGTTGCATCGACAACCTGCAGCCCACGTCGATCAGCGGCAGCACGTACCGCCGGGGAAACCCCGTGAGCCGAGAACACCACCACCGCACCCGGCGGCGCCGGATCAGGGATGTCGTCAAGTTCGCCGACGAAAATCGCCCCGCGGTCCCGCAGCTCAGCAACGACAACTGCGTTGTGCACGATCTGCTTGCGCACATACACCGGGCCGCTGGCTCGTTCGAGCACACGCTCGACAGTCTCGATTGCGCGCTCCACCCCGGCGCAAAATGAGCGCGGCGAAGCCACCAACACCGTCGTCGCCCGTTCGCCCTCAACTGCATAGCGAACGGCAGAGGACTCACTCATATCAGGCAACACCTTTCAGGTAGCACCGCAATGTCACCTGTCTCGATCGACCACCAATTGCGCCAACGCGATCAGGTCCTCTGATCGCACCCGATCGGGCAGCGCCGCGATCGCAGCGCGGCTCCGTTCATCGATGTGCCGGTGGGCGGCCTGGCGGCCCCCGGCGGCCTCCACCAGCTCGGTCGCACGCGCAACATCGTCTACGGTCATCGGCGCTGTGGACTGATACAGCTGGGCCAGCTCAAAGCCGGCTTCGGAGTCTGAGTTCAGCGCGGCCACCACCGGCAGGGTTGCCTTACGGCGAAAGAGATCATTGCCGACCGGTTTTCCGGTCACTTTAGGGTCACCCCAGATGCCCATTACATCGTCGACGATCTGGAATGCCAGGCCTAGCTGATAGCCGAACTGCTCTAGCGCCGATGTGGTTTCGGTATCCGCACGGGCGCTCAACGCCCCCAATGCGCACGCACATCCCATTAACTCTGCGGTTTTACCGGCCGCCATTCGTAGATACTCGTCCACCGTTATCGCCGGGCGCGTCTCGAAAGCGCAATCATGGAACTGGCCGACGCACAGTGCCACACACGCCGACTGCAACCGCAAGACCGCGCGCACCGCAACCGCCGGCCGCAGCATGTCAGCCAACACACGGCTAGCCAAGGCGTGCAGCGCATCTCCCAACAAGATCGCGTTGGTCTGGCCCCACACGGCCCACACCGTAGGCCTGCCTCGACGGGTCGCATCCTGGTCCATGACGTCGTCATGAAGTAGCGAGAAATTGTGTATCAACTCCACCGCGGCGGCCGCTGGCGCGGCAGCGCTTGTATCACCACATGCCGCGGCGGCCCCCAACACCAAAGCGGCCCGAATCGACTTGCCCGACGACCCACCTACATCCCAACCCAGGTGATACGCGGCCATCGTCTCGAATGGCTCCCCCAACCAATCCACCGCTGTGCGTAGCACCGGAGCGCACTCGCATTGAGCGCGCCTCAACAAATCCCACCGCGCATCCGAGGCCACGTGTGGCCTCGGCATTGCCGCTAACCGGGAGCCGGTCACAGTGGCTACTTTGCCGTCGTATATCTGAGCCTGCATCCGTAGGTGGTAGGTAGTGTTACTTATGCGGCTGGCAGCCAACGCGAAGGCCGTGGCGGCGGTGATCGACTGGCTCTCGCGGCAAGGCTAAGTCGATTCGGCCAGGCACAAATGTGAACAATATTGCCGGCGCCCTACCATCCTTAGCTCAGCACGGATGGGTCGCGGCGTATCTCCCGCCGCGCCATGGCCGGGAACAAACCCGGAAATGTGTTGGTGTTGAACGAGTCTCCGAGGGCGTGGACCACGTCGGGGCGAACCGCTTGGCCTCCGCCTAGAGCTTCGATGCGCCAGGCCTGGCGCGCCCTCCACTCGAAAGACATCCCACGCAGGTAGGCCTGGTCGATGTCCTTGGCCGCAATCAGGATGCCGTGGTTGGCCAGCAGCGCCACACCGGCCGAGCCCATGGCAGCGACAACATCGCGAGCATTATCGGCGTCATCCACCGCGCCCCTGTATTCCTTCAGTACAGCCACCTCTCCGGTATAGAAGGCGCTCGTCTGGTCATAGATCTTTGGCACGCGCGCCATGCCAGCCCACACGGTAGACCACTGCGGGTGGTTATGGACCGCGACGGTCACGTCGCACCGAGCCCGATGCAACTCAACATGCAGTGTGATGGCCTGCGTGATCGTCCACGGCCCGTCGAGGCGGTTCCCCTCGGCGTCCATGCGCATCACGTCACTGGCACGCACCTCATCCCACGGCAGCCCGAACGGGTTCACCAGGAACGTTCCATCCTCCTGCTTGTAAGTAATGTGGCCGGCCAGATGGTCGTCGTATCCTTCGCGGAACAGCACCCGGGCAAGCAGCGCGAGTTCTTGCTCTGGCGTCAGCTTCAATGCCGGGGCGACGGGCTGTGCCGGGGTCCGCAGCACCAATTTTGACGGCGTGCGCAAAGTTGCGGTCATTTGATCCTCCCTCGATTGCGTGCGCCCGGAATCCCAGGCCTTGACCGTGCATGCGCATTCGCGGGCAGCAATCGGGTTCATTCGATGATGCCGTAGCGAGACAGGCCGTAACACTCAATGGCGTTGCCGCGCACAAACTGCCAGGTCTCGCGCTCAGTCAGTTCGGCGGCTGCTGCCAGCTTCCCGGCGACGGCGGCCGAGTTCGGAAAGGTCGAGTCGCCGTGAGGGTAGTCGGTCTCAAACATGATCTGGCCCATCCCCACCACGTCGCGAGCTCTCAACCCGGTCACGTCATCAAAGATGCAACCGTAGAGCCGCCCCTCGATGTAGGAGCTAGGCGGTGCGGGCACACGGTCGTGCAGGTTCGATTCGTACATCTCACCGCGCTCCCACACGTCGTCGATGCGCTGCAGCGCGAACGGCATCCAGCCGACCTGCCCCTCGCTCATAGCAACCTTCAGCCTCGGGTGACGTGCGAGGATGCCCGAGAACAGCCAGTCGGTAACCGACAGCATCGAATTGGTCCACAGCACCGCGGCGGTGACGCCAAACGGCGCATCGGGTGAAGTGGTTGGCAGTTTCGACGACGAGCCGATGTGGATGTTGATCACCGTTTCGGTCTCGTCACAGGCCCGGAAAAAGGGCTCCCATGCCCCGGAGTGAATGCTCGGCAGGCCCAGCGCGTAGGGCGCCTCGGAGAACGCCACGGCGTGCGAACCCTTGTTCGCACAGCGGCGCACCTCTTCGGCGGCAAGCTCGGCATCCCACAGCGGGATCACGGCGTTGGGAATGAGTCGACCAAGCGCGTGCCCACCGCACCACTCATCGATGATCCAGTCGTTGTAGACCTTGACACACTCGAGCGCGAGAGCCTTGTCCTTGCGCTCCAGGAAGGCTTGGCCACAGAATCGAGGCATCGTCGGGAAACACATCGACGCCTCGGTGTGGTTCAGGTCCATGTCGGCGAGTCGCGCGGCCTGGTCGTAACAGCCGGGAAGGATCTCGTCATAATTGGTCAGCTCAGTGAGCGCGCGACCTTGGTCGCGCGAGCGTCCGACGTTGGCGTAACCAACCGTGAACGGCCACGCCATATCGTCGTAGATCCAGATGTCGCCCCAGCGCGCATCTGGCGTGTCTGTCTCGATGAGACCGAGCCTTCCGGTCGCGTCGAAGTCGATCACGCCCTTCTTGCGGACCACGTGGGGTAAGAATTCGCGGTGCCGACTCGCCATACGCGCGGTCCACAGATCCGGCGGCTCCACGACGTGGTCGTCGACGGAGATGATCTTGGGCAGCGACGACATTGAGCGACCTCCGGACGGACGACTAGTGGTAATCCTTAGAACTGCCGCGATATTGCTCTGCGATACAGAGTGTATCGCTTCGGTCTTGCAGTGAACAGTCTGAAAGCACCGATATCCGGCCCCTTGGCGGCTGGGTTGTGGCAGCCACGTGACGGCGAGATGCGCCGAGGCCAACGCCTCCGATACGCAGTTGCGCCAAAGAAGGGAAACTTTGGATCAACGTCAGTGGCGGACGGCCGGATCATCCGGTCGCCAGAAAGGCCCGGGTTGCCGCGGCCACCGGTTCGGGATTTTCCATGTGCAGGTGATGGCCCCCCGGGCAGGCCAGCTTCTGCAACTTCGACACGCTGCTTATCCGTCGTGGATAGTAGCCCTCACGCAACGCGGTCCGTTCGGCCATCACCAACAGCGTGGGCGCGGAGATATTGCTTAGGAAGCCCAGCACTTGTTCCTCGCACAGGGTGGTGGTCAGTCCGCGATTGAGTCGCACGTCGTGACGCCAGGAGTACCCCCCAGTCACTTCTTTCAGGTCGCGTTGAACCAGGACTTCCGCCGTCTCCAGCAGGATGTCGGCCAATTGCACGCGGGCTTTTATCGCCTGGATTCGATTGCGGTAGACCGGGTGCCGGTCGCCTTCCAGATAGGTGCGGAAATAACGTGCGATAGCCGACACGGTCTGCGGGGGCTCGGCGGATTGCGGGCCGATGGCATCGATGAGAACGAGCCGTTCGATCTTGTCGGGGTGGATACCGGCGACAAGCGAGGACACGGCACCGCCAAGCGAGTGGCCGATCAGCCGGAAGCGTTGCCAGCGCTGGGTGTGGGCTAGCTCCAATACGCACGACGCGTAATCGAGATAGTCGCACATGGTCGACGGGAGGGGGTCGGAGAGGCCGTGTCCAGGCAGATCGATGGCGATCAGGTCGAGGTCGCCAAGAAAGTGCGACAGCGCATCGAAGCTAGCGCAATTGTCCAGCACTCCATGCAGGCACAGCGTCGGGGGGCCGCCACCGCCTCGGGTTCTCTTGCCGCGCACAGTAATTCCGGCCTTCGGCAGCCAGAACGCAACATCGTCCATGACTATTTGCTAGTCCAACTGGGCTAATACCTGCGCGGACAGCTGTTCGGTGCTCGGACCCTTCATCAGTTCCATGATGGTGACCTTGGCCCCCAATTCCCGTTCCAGCCACGAGCCGATTTCGACAGCCAGCAGCGAATCCAGATAGTCCATCAACGGCATTTCCACATCCAGGGTCTCCAGCGGAATGCCCAGCACGGTGGCTAGACGCGTCTTGAGCGCGGTGGTCACCAACTCGCGTCGCGCCTGGGGCGGCTGCGTGTGCAACTGCTGCCGCAGGGGGCTTCCGGTGTCGACGGCATCTACGGGTTCCAGACCATGCGCGAAAATGTGCTCGTAGCGGGGTTGAGCGTGCGGTTCGAGGCCATGGTGACGGAAGAACTGTGGCCAGTCCATCGGCAACACGCCGACCTGCGGCAGCCCAGTGCCCCACAAAGCCGTCATGGCGTCAAATGCCTGAGTCGAACTAAACGCACCCATTCCTGTCATGGCCACGATCCGGCCAACGTCGTCGTGTCGTGCCACATAGCCCACGTCGGACACGGCGCCCCAGTTCACGGTGAGCACCCGTTGCCTGCGAGCCGCCCTCGCCTGGGCAAGATGGTCGAGGAAGGCGTTGGCGATCGCGTAGTTCGCCTGACCGCGATTGCCGACCATCGAGGTGGCCGAGGAGAACATTACAAACGCCTCGAGCGGCAGGTGCGCGGTCAGCTCGTGCAGATGCCAGGCGCCGAACGCCTTGGGCGCCAACACTTTTATCAGACGGGTTCGGTCCAGCTCGGTGAGCGGCGCGTCGTCGAGAACCATTGCGCAATGAATTACACCCCGAAGCGGCGGCAACTCAAGCTCGATGCGATGGAGCAGCGCGGCCACCGCGGCGCGCGCGCTGATGTCTGCGGCCTCGACATCGATGTGCGCACCGCGCTGTCGAAGATCTGCGAGCTTGGCAGCGACCTGCTCATCGGCCACCCCAGAACGTCCGACCAGCACGAGGTGGCGCACGCCGGCATCGACCAAGTGCTCGGCCATGGCCAGGCCCAAACCGCCGAGGCCACCGGTGATCAGCCAAGTCCCCTGCACCGATGGCGGCTCGGGGGCACGCACCACCGAGAATTCGCGCTCGGCGATCGCCAGTACCAGTTTGCCGACGTGTCGAGCGGCGGCCATGTGCCGAAAGGCCGCCTTGGTCTGGGAAGGGTGAAAGACGCGATAAGGCAGGGGGTGTAGCTCGCGCGCGGCGAAACGCCCCATCAATACTGTCAACTCGGTATGCACTTCGTCGGGGCGATCAAGTAGGAGTTGGCGCAAATCGAAGCTGTAGTAGGCGAGGTTACGCAGAAAGTGGCGCAGGCCAAGCCGGCTGTCCTGCAGCAGATCTCGCTTACCGAGTTCGACGAAACGCCCATAGGGCGCCAGACAAGCGATGCTGCGCGACACGGACTCACCGGCAATCGAGTTCAGCACGACGTTGACCCCAGCGCCGTCGGTGGCGATGCGGATCTCGTCGGCGAAATCCAGCGAGCGCGAGTCGAATACATGTTTGACGCCGAGGGTGCGCAGTAGTTCTCGTTTTGCCGGGCTGCCCGCAGTAGCGAACACCTCAGCACCTAGATGGCGTGCGATCTGGATGGCCGCCATCCCAGTCCCGCCCGCGGCGCAATGGATCAAGACCCTTTCGCCGGCATTGAGCCGAGCGAGTTTGTGCAAGGCATACCACGCCGTCAGGAACACGATCGGCAGCGCGCACGCCGCCTCGAAACTCAGACTCGCCGGCTTGGCAACGACACCGGTCGCCGGCAGTGTGAGATAGCTTGCCGCCGCTCCCTGCGTGGCGTTCACCGCCACAACCTCATCGCCGACGTTGATGTCGGTAACGCCGATGCCGACCCGGGTGACAATGCCGGCGCATTCGGCCCCGAAGCGGTAGCCCTCGGCAGATTCCAGTGGCGGCACCTGCCCGAGCGCGGTCATGACGTCCAGAAAATTCAGTCCCGTTGCCATCACCTCGATCTCGACCTGCCCGGCATCCGGGGCGCGACGCTTCTCGGTGTGATAGCGCAATTCGTCCAGCGATCCAGCCGCGGCTGCACCCAGGGCGAATCCGGCGTCGGATGGCAAGTCGGCCGCAGGACCGCTCTCGGGCTGCTGCGCTACCCGCATGAGTCTGCGTACGAACCGCTCCCCGCCGCGCAGCACGATTTCGCGTTCGTTGTCGCGGCTTCGCAGCTCCGCCCACACCGCATCCAACTCTTCAGGTGAGGGAGTCGGGTCGAGATCGATGACGGTGTAGTTCAGCGACGGCAGTTCAAGCCGCACCACCGGCTCAAGGCCCCAGGCGGGCGAGGCGGCCAAGTTCACCTCGTCGTTGCGGAAGCCATGAGCCCCGCGGGTCAGCACATACACTCGCGGCCACCGTGGCGCATCGGTGCGACAGATCGTCGTGAGCAGATCGAGAATCTGCACCGACGATTCCGTCATCGCCTGGTCCAGCGCCAGCCCGGTAGCGGCACGCAGGTCGATGATGCCGTCCGGTTGCAGCGCTTTTAAATCCTGCTCGGCGACGCCCTCAGCCAGGACGGCTCGGCCACCGTGCTGGTCGATTCGGGTGGCCAGATCCTTGCCGAGTGAGTCGGTACCGGTCAAGATCAACCAGTTCCCTTGTGGCGTGGGGTCATTTCGGTCTTGCCCATTTGCCGCCGATGACTCGCCGGCCGGCCATCGCGACTCCTCGTCGCCAACCGCCTCCGGAAGGGTTCGCGCCAACAACAACGCTTGGGAGCCCGCACCGCAGTGGTCGGGATCGCTGAACGTGGCGACGCTGTCGAAACCGACCGAGTACAACAAGTCCTGCCATGCCTGCGCGCACAGCAGGGGGCCGTCCGGACGCAGCCGCACGTCGCGCGCGGCCCACCAGCCGGCCGTGAGACCGAAGGTGAGGTCAAGCCAAGGACTGTCGGGGGCAGCTTCCAGTAGTAGCAGTGCTCCACCGGGAGCGAGCACGTCGTGGAGCCTTAACAGGCTCCTCTTGACGTCGGCGGTGGCATGCACGACATCGGCGGCCACCACCAAGTCGAAGCAACCCCAACCGAATTCCTCTACCGGTAACTCGTGTTCGAGGTCCAGCACCCGGTACTCGACAAAGTCGTAGTCGCGGAACCGTTCCTGCGCGGTCGCCAGGAATGCCGCCGACACATCGGTGAATACATATTGGCATCGCTGCGCCGGCAGCACCGGCAGCAGGCTTGCGGTCAATCCGCCGGTGCCCGCGCCGACCTCGAGTATGCGCAACGTGCGCCGCCGATCGGCGCGCTCAGCGAGGCACCGTGCGATGCGCCCGGCCAGCAGATTGTAGATTCGCGCTATCGGCGAAGTGTGATAGATGGCCTCGATTTCGGCCAGCGAACCCGTCGGGAACAGCAACTCCAACGGGTCCACGACACCGGTCAACACGTCGTGTAGCCGGCTTCCGGTCCGGCGCAACAGCAGCAGCTCCCACGCGCACTCGGGATATCTGGAAAAGACCTCGGCCCATAGCTTTTCCGAGGCTTCCCGTGTTGCCGCTCCGTACTCGACAGCACGCTCTCGGCGCAAGCGATCCGCGTGCTCACTTAGTGAGCCGTCCTCGATCAGCAGTCGCACCATGCCGCGAAACGCGCGGTAATACCTCGGCAGCAATCGGGAGAGCTCGGCCACGGCAAATTCGGAATCTGGCTGGAACTGATCGAGACAGGCGGCCACATACGCGGTGCAGAGCCTGCGAACGTCATGCTGATATGTGCTGGCATAGACATGTCGATCCAGTCGCTCAGCGAACATCTGAGCGGTCTGCGCGAGCTCTTGCGCCAAATCGGTTGGCTCCGAGGCCAATGCACCGCATTGCCGTCGGGCTACGCGTTGTGACGGCTGCCAGCTGAGCTGGTAGAAGTGGTTTTCGATGCCGTCGACGGTTGCCGACTGCGGGATGGCCTTGCCGGTCAACGGAGTAAACTCAGCGATCAACTTTCCATGCTCGTCGAGCAGATGGATGTCAACGACCAAGCTGTCGTCATGCTTACGGACCCGAGTGTAGGTCCAGGCGGGCAAGCCGCTGTCCCGATAGAGCCGAACCCGCTCCATTCCGGTCGGCAAGTACCTGGTCGGTAGCAGTTCATCGGGGCGCTCACCGCAAGGCTGCAAAATCGCGCTCTGGAAGCAAGCATCGAGCACGGCGGGATGAAAAAGGTATCCCGACAGGCGGTTACGAAGGATCCGAGGCGAGCAGATACGGGCGAGGGCCTCACCGGCGCCTACATGCAGCCGCTCGATCCCACAGAACGCGGGCCCATAGACATATCCTTTGTCGGCCAGGCGACCATAGATGTCGACCGCCTTGTGGGTGTTAGTGCAACGGGAGCGGATCGCGTCGATGTCATACGACTCGTTGGGTTGTGTCGCCGCTGGATGGAATCGGCCGCGGACATTGCGCAGCCAGGTGTCACCACGCACCGCACGCTGGTGAAATTCGAAAGTGCCTTGTTCGGGGTCGAGTTCGAGTCTGCTCAGTTGTGGTTCGTCGGACAGCACACAGGCACGTTCGAACTCGACAAACTCCAATGCGCATGGGCTAGCGGTCAATTCCCGCGCGGCGTACAACGCGGCTTCGACGTAGCAGGCGCCTGGCACAATGACCGAGCCGAACACATCATGATCACGCACCCAGGACAGTCGGTGATCGTCCCAATTGATTTCCCAGGCCGGGCGCGCGCCGTCGACCCGTTTGAGCATCGGATGTTCCTGCCGCAGGGTCCGGTCGCGGCGAGAGATCGTGCTTTCGTTCCAGAACTTCTGACGGTTCCAGACCGTGGTGGGCAGGTCGAGGATTGGAGCGCCCGCAGGGTAGCGCTGCCGCCAGGCTATCGGGCAGCCGCTGCTGTAGAGCCGGGCGAACCCGTCGAGGAAACTGGCCCAGTCGTCCTTCTTGCGAACCAGCGACGACACCACCACTGCCTCCGTGGTGATTTCGTTGAGCGAGTTGACCAGCACGGGATGTGGGCTCAGTTCGACGAAGGTGTCGTAGCCGTCGACGAGCAAGGAGCGAATCGCCGGTTCGAACAACACCGGATTGCGAAAGTTGTGCCACCAGTAGTCGGTGCCCATCTCGGGCCCGTCAATTCGAGCGCCGGTGGCCGTCGAGTACATCGGGATGGTGGTATTTCTGCCCACGATTCCGTCCAGTGCGTCGAGTAACTCGTCACGCAAGGGATCCATGTCGGGGCTGTGGCAGGCGCAGTTCACCTGCAGCAACCTGTTGAAGATGCCGCGCTCATCGAGTTGGGTTGCCAATGTCTGCAACGCTGCTCGGCGGGCGGACACGGTGCAGGCGCGCGGACTATTGACCGCCGATACGCACAGCAGGTCGGGTTCTGCTGCACAGAGTTCAGCTGCTTCAGCGGCGGGAAGCGCGATATACATCATGCCGCCGGAGGGATCGGCCTTGTGCTGGATGCGGGCCCTGTTGCAGATCACCTTGAGCGCGTCGGACAGGCTCAGCGCACCACAAACGTGGGCGGCCGCAATCTCACCCATGCTGTGCCCTAGCACCGCATCCGGTTGCACGCCCCAGGATTTCCACACTTCGACCAGAGCCACCTGCAACGCAAACATCGTTGGCTGCAGGCACTGGGTCTCCCCCACCCGGGAGGAGGCTTCGTCTGCCGTCAATGCCTCATAGATCGACCAGTCGAGAAACTGCCTTGCGAGCCCGTCGCATTCCAGGATTTTTGCGCGATACACCGGCGACGTTTCCAGGAGTGTCCGTCCCATCGCATACCACTGCGGGCCTTGGCCGTTGAACAGAAACGCGATCTTCCTGGTGGCGGCGTGCGGCACATGCCCTCTAACCACGTCTGCTGCTTGGAGTTTCGCGGCCGCCTCGGCCGCGTTCGACGCCACCACGACCAGCCGGTGCTCATGGTGGGTGCGCCGCAGCGCTAGGGCCGCGCCCAGCGCGTCCAAGTCGTGGGCCTCGCGCCGAAGGAGCTGGGCGTACTTTGCAGTGAGGCCCTCGAGGGCTTGTTCGCTGCGCGCGCTGAACGTCAACACCGCCGGATGCGACGGCGCGCTGAGCGGTAGCGGGTCGGGTTCCGTGATGGTTGAGCCGCCCGGGGCTTCGTCGACGGCGCCGTCGGCACAACCGATTTGAGATGCCGTGGCGACTGCAATGAGCTCAGGGTATGCAGCAGAAAAGGTGTCAGCGGCCTGCCCGAGGCAGCCCGGCTCGGGTTCGGTGATTACCACGTTTGCATTGGTGCCACCGAACCCAAACGAGTTGACACTCGCGACGGCACGAATGTACTGGTCTGGCCAGGGTTGGGAGGCCGTGGCAACAGCGATCGGCAGGCCGGGGAAGTCGATGTCGGGGTTGGGATTTCGGAAGTGCAGACTCGGCGGAATTCGCCGGTGGTGCACGCACAGCGCGGCCTTGATCAGACCAGCGATGCCGGCGCCCGCCTCCAAATGACCGATGTTCGTTTTGATCGAACCCAAGAATGCCGTCTGCCCAGCAGGACGGCCGAGCGCGATTACCCGCCCAAGAGCATTGGCTTCGATCGGGTCGCCGACCGGCGTTCCGGTGCCGTGCGCCTCGACGTAGCCCACCTGGGCGGGTGCGATCCCGGCGGCGGCCAGCGCGGCGCAGAAGTTGGCCTCTTGCGCTTGCCCATTCGGTACGGTGATTCCCTGGGTGCGCCCATCCTGGTTGACTGCGGTGCCCCGAATCACGGCGTACACGCGATCGAGGTCCCGCCGCGCCTGCGCAAGCGGTTTGAGCACCACGATGGCCGCGCCCTCACCTCGCACATAGCCGTTGGCCGACGAATCGAACGCGCGCGACCGGCCATCCGGTGACAGCATCGCGGCCTGGCTCAGCGCGATGCCGAACTGCGGAGTCAGCATCAGGTTGACTCCGCCCACCAAAGCCAGTTCGCTTTCTCGTCGTCGCAGACTCTGTACCGCGGCGTGCACGGCCACGAGCGACGAGGAGCACGCGGTGTCGATGGTCATGCTGGGAGCGCGCAGGTCCAGGGTGTAGGAGAGTCGATTGGAAACAATGCTCATGAAAGTGCCAGTGGCCGAATGGGGTCCGAGCCCCTCCAATTCGCCAGGTGTTGATTGCAGACCTCCGTAATCGTGGCTGCAGGCGCCCACGAAGACACCGGTTCGCCCGCCTGCCAGATCACCGGGCACGATGCCCGCATCCTCAAGCGACTCCCAGCACACCTCAAGCAACAGCCGCTGTTGGGGATCCATCTGCTCGGCGATACGGCCTGATATGCCAAAGAATGCCGCGTCGAAAGAGTCGACCTCATCGAGGAAGCCACCGTGGCGAGTACTCATCCGACCGGGCTGCTGCGGTCTCGGAGAGTAATAACGCTCAACGTCCCATCGGTCTGCCGGGACCGGGCCGATCGCGTCAACCCCGCCCTCGAGCGCCTGCCACAACGAGTGGCTGTCGGTAATCCCCCCGGGTAGCCTGCAGCCGATACCGATAATCGCAATGGGCTCGTCGTGACCGTATTCCTTCACGTCGTCTCCAACTGTTTGAGCGCGCAGAGCACTTGCGCCGTCGTGAATGCATCTTTGGGCGCGTAGAAATCGGCATACCCCTCGATCGCCGGATACGGATAATTGCCACCGAACCACGAGCCATCCGGCCTGCGACGATCGAGCAGCCACCCGATCGCGCTGCGCACCGGGCGCTCGTCGGCGGACATACCTGCATGGGCAAGGGTCGCCACAGCGAACGCCGTGTGCAACTCGGGTGCGGCCGCGGTGCCGGTGCCCTCGACCCGGCTGAACCAGCTACCGTCGGGCCGCTGCTGGGCCAGCACAAAATCGCGGGCCGCCGCGACTGCGCGGTAGCTGCCGAAATTCGCTAATGCCGCCACCGTTGAGCGCATCAGGTAGTAATAGGACGCGTAATAATACCAGTTGATACCGAAATGGCCATCGCTGTGCTGTTTGCCGGCCAGAAACATAAGCGCTTCGTCGAGGTACGTCGGCTCAATACCTAGACCGTCGAGCGCCAATAACGCGAACCCCGTCACCGAGGGCGCCAGCTGGAATGCCTTCGGGACGTGGGGGTGCACTTCTTCCCACGGCCCATCGGCCAGTTGTCTGTCGCGCAAAAAATTCGCTTTGACGCATGCTTGTTCGGTGCGCCCGAGCAGCGTCAGCGCCGTGATGTATTCGCTGCTGGTCTCCGTGCAATACTCGTCCGCCGCGATTTCCGCCCCACCCCAGCTGAGCATGCCGGTCGGTTTCTCCTGTGCAGCAAAAAATCCCAGCATTGGGTCGATGAGGCCGGTTAGATCGAAAGGAATATCTTTCTGCCACAACGCGATGGCCTTCAATGCGTTGACCGAGTCCCATTCCCGGAACAGCGCCGCGGAGGGATGGTCGGAGATGGAACCGTCCGGCTGTTGGCAGCGTCGGAAGTACTCGATGGCTTCTCCGATGACCTGGCTCAGCGGTATGTGGTGAGGTTCAAGAACCGATGCGAGCATCCCGGATCCTTATGATACGCAGTGTATCGTTCAGGTGCTAGGATACATACCTGGGCGATTGCTGCAAGGGGGCGACGACACCCACGACTACCGCCCGCGAGATGGCCCGATCGCGAATCCTGAAGGTGCGGTTTGAACTCCCCTACGTGATGCATCAGGGCTATGCGGCGCGACACCTCACTGCAAATAACCGATACGGCCCCTCCATCATGACGACCTGGTCGGAGAACGGCCCGCGGCCGCATTCCTCGGGGATCGACAAACACAGCAGGCCCGGCTCGGCCTGCCCGGTTCCACACTCCCGGTCGACGACGTGGTGCTGCTCGCGAACTTGTCGGTGTTGTGCCGCACCTCCTTTTCGTAAAAGGCGCATGCAGGCTCGGCGACGCATGGAGTTCGCCAATCGGCCGGGACCGATGATCAGGCGTCTGAAATCCTTGGCCTGGTACGTTAAGTTCGGATAAGTTCAACACAATCCGTGATACATACTGTATCGCCCTGATACACCGGTACACTCCGATTCAGTCAGTAGCAGCATCAGGCTTCCTAAGGTGACTGGTTGACTATGACGTCTAGGCCGGACACGGATTCCGCCGTGATCGTCCAGCGCGACCGGATCCGCGACGCCGCCCGGGCAGTAATCGAGGAGCACGGCCCCGATGCGCTGACCAGTCAGATCGCTAAGCGCGCTGGGTTGGCCCGCCCGAATGTCTACCGGCACTTTGCCAGCAAGGACGACCTAGACCTCGCGGTGGCCGTCAGCGCCTATGAGGAGTTGCGAGCCGAAATTCGGACGCGGTTAGACCACTGCGATACCCCACTTGACGTGATCCGTGCGCCGATTGCGACACAGGTCACCTGGGCGCAGGGACACCAGAACCTGTATCGATTCTTGGTCAGCCGCGGCCACTTGTGCAGCGCGCAGCGCACGCCCAAGCGCAGCGACTTCGCTGCCGAACTTGCCGCGGCGGGTGCACGCTACTTTCCGCACATAGCCGACGATCCCGACGCCGCCGAGGGTATCGTCGTCGCACTAATCGGGCTGGTCGATGCGTGCGTCCTCCGATGGCTGGGTCGGCCCGTCGAGACGCCGGAGCGACTCATCGACGACCTCACCGCACACGCGTGGCTGATAGTCGACCACCACCTCCGCGGATTCGGCGTCAGCCCGGATCCTCTTTCGCCCCTGGCGCGGGGCCAACAGGTTGACAGGCTGTAGCTTAGGCGGCTGGCCCTTGCCCCGGATCGATACAAGATGTATCGTCTGTCGATACAGCGTGTATCAGATACGCGTCCTGCGGTAGCGAAAGGTCCGAAGTCATCGCCACCATGGCAGCCCAGTTCTTCACCTTCTCAACTACATGCAAAGCGCCCCGACCAGTTGCGGGCGAGTTACGGCAGCCGCTGTACGCCGGGCTCTTCGACGCCCACAGGGGCGCCGAGCCGGCGGTTTTGCGACGGGCGACAGTTCGACAGACCCCTGAGTCATGCGGCATCCGGGAGCTGCGACATGTATAGCCGCACAGTTGCGCAACACCACCTTGGCTCGATCGTCGTTCGTCATGATGAGGGATCCTCGAGTGAGGTCGTCGTCCGCGCTGGGCTGGAGCCGGGCCACCCGACTGCCTGGTGTATCCGCCCGGGAGCACATCCAGTCATCGCTGATCACGGAGCTGGCGCTGCCCTGACCACGCAGGTGTTTGGCGGCGTCTGCGACCGCTGTGGGCAGACGTATTTGGCGCGGCGTTTCCCGCACGGATTGTGCCTGAGCTGTTTGCCCGCCAGCTCCACGGGTCTGAGCCCAGCCGCCTGGCCCGCTGACCCGGTTGGCTAGAGAGAAGATCACATGAGCGATCCCGACCAGAACCGGAAACTGGATGCATTTGCCCGAGTCGCACAATGGTACTTCGCCAACCCGCCCGCGACATGGTGCCTTGCACGTCACCCCTCAGGGTGGTGTGTCACCGCCGCCGACGGCACTTTTGTCAGCGCGCACCGCACGAAGCGCGACGCGGCCGCCAACCTCACCGACGGGCCCTGCGCCAAAGCGCATTACGCCACCTTGGACTGGTACCTCGGCTACTCCAACGATGCCTGTCTGCGCCCACCAACCGCAGCTGAACGCCAGGCGGTCGCTGGGGTGCTCTCTTCTATAGCGTTACCCCGCCGATCCGAGCGTTGGAACAGCGATCAGACCGCCGGCGTGGTGAATGACCATATGACGCAATACAACTGACGTGATGCGCTTCCGCACGAGTCGCGCTTCGACACCGGCCTTGAGGACGACCGAGGTCACCGGTGTGAGCGTTGCCGAAACGATCGGACGGCAATCGTATCCATGTGGTCGCGCAGCATCTGTGTGTCTTCGGCGAGTGCGGCCGCGATGAGCGCGGCTGGGACCGTCGCCCTCGCACCGAGCACTGCGCCGGCGAACTCGACACTGGTGGATCTAGCGTCGGCCACGACCTGGTAAGCACGCGGCCCCATTGTGCGATACACTTTGTATCAACCGTTAGCAACACCGGCCCCGACGAGGTGAAGTGAAAGCGACGTCGACCGACTCCTCCCCGCTCGTGCGCTACGAGCAAATTCTCGAAGCCGCACGCACCGCGATCGAAGAGTATGGTCCCGATGCGTTGACCGGCCAGATCGCTCAACGCGCCAGACTCGCCCGGCCCAACGTCTACCGCCACTTTGCCAGCAAGGACGACCTCGACCGAGCGCTGGCCCGCAGCGTTTATCACGAGCTGCGCTCCGAAATCCAGGCATGCTTGGACTTGCCTGGTACCCCCCTTGATGTGATCCGGGAACTAACCGCTGCCCAGGTCAGCTGGGCAGACAGGCATCCAAACCTGTACCGATTCCTGGTGAGCCGCGGATATCATCGCAAGTCCCAGCCACGAACGGTCGAGCGAAGCTACCTCGCCACCGAAATCACCGCTGCCGCAGCTCGCTACTTCCCGCGCCTCAGCGACGACCCCGACGCTGTCGAGGCCACGCTCGTCGGGCTGATCGGACTTTTCGACGCATCCGTCCTTCGGTGGCTTAGCCGCCGGGTTGGCACCCGTGACCAACTCGTTGACCGACTTACCATCCAGGCTTGGCTGATTCTCGACCACCACTTGCGCAAAATCGGCGTACATGTCGACCCCGCCTCGTCGCTAACGCGGTCTCCAGCGGCCCGCTAGCTAGCGCCGAGAGCCCTGAACCGCGGGGAAATACGAATGGTCGCCTAAAGTGAAACCCGACACTGGGGAAGGAGTCGCGCGTGGAGGCCGCACAGGCGATTTCACTGGTGTCGGATTTCGTCCGGGCTAACGGCTTGGATTATCCCAGCGAGGGGTTGGAGGCGGTTCGCTTCGAGGCGGGCTGGCGGGTATATGCACCGGTAGGTATCGACAAAAGCGATCCCATTGCATTTCTGGACATGCCTGTGGACCAAGCGGTGTTCTTGGTTGGCGACTCCGGGCGCGTGCACCAAACGTCGACGTCGATTCCGCCTCGTCAAGCTCACGAACGCTTCACAGCGCAGGAAGTTGCCGTCGAGCGCGCCCAAAGCGCGTCGGATGACTCAGAATTCATGGCCGGGGTCACGCGGCAGCCCAGCCGGCTCAGCGCCGACGGCCCGTCGAGGGTCAGCGATTTGAGCGTCGACGCCCGGCCCGAGGAAGATGCCGGGGTACAGGCACGGATCGCCGCCGAAGCGTCGCGGTTGCTCGACCCCATCGTCCAACAGCTAGCGCAACGTGGCCCGCGGGGCTGGGAGCGGTTTTCGGCGGTGTTCGCGTTTACGGTCTCCGCCGAAGTTGCACAGCTACGGTTCTGGCCCGATGACCAGCCGGGACTGGTGCCAGTCCCGGAGTCGATCGCGCAGCTGGTTCGGCAGCAACGAGAAGTCACCGCGGCCATGCCGGCGGGACCGTGGTGGCGGCTGCTGTTGACGGTCACTAACTGCGGCGCGATGACCGTCGACTATGACTACGGCGACGAACCATTTCCTGACGACCAGTTGCTGACCGCCGAGCACTATCGCAACGATCTCGACGCCTATCGCCGTCCTCGCGTACCGATATGGCTGGCCGGCTATGTCGCGGGACCCGTACAGGGTCGCGAACCCAAGCGGGCCGCCATCGAGGTAGCCGCCGACCGCGCCGCCGGAACCGCCGCCACCCCCGCCCCAGATTTTCCGGCACTGCCCGACCTATTGGCACGCTGGGCGGTGCTCTCGGCAACCTACGTCGGCGCCGAATCTCATTGGGGGCCACGGATTTTCCCCGGCTACGCCTGGTATGAAAGCGACCACCGCAGCGGATCGACCCTCTACCTGCTGCCTGGACGGCGCGCCATCCTCTCCGGCGGGAAATGGAACTCTCCGCTACTCGAAGCCGCCTATAACGGCGGCCAACCCCTCCCCGACCTCTACACCGGGGCGCCCGTGTGGGTCAACAACACAGTGCTTAACACCCGCTACCGCAACGGTCTGCTCAGCTTCTGCTTCTGGTGGGACGACTGTCACTGGTATCGCGGGGCCACCGGCACCGCCGGGGAACTCGACGAGCCCCTCCCACCGGTCTGGTCCGCCGAGAAAACCCTCCAAGCGATGATGAGCCAAACAGGTCCCAACACCGAGGACCAGTGTCACAGCCTGCTCACCGCGGCCAGCGGTCACGCCGCAACCAACGACGACGTCGCCGCGATATTCACCAACCATCCCGGCGCCGACGTCGACGCCGCGGTCAACCAGCTCAGTCTGGCGGGACTACTGGCGCCATGAGCCAGCCCCGGCGGCCGTGGCCAGGCTAGCGGGCCTGTAGCAGGGGGAAGTTCTCCGCAACGGCGCCTGCCAACTCGAGGTAGGCCTGTCGAGTCGCTGGTTTCAACATTCCGAAGTCGACGTCGGCGCCCTCCGCCAGGTGTGGATCGAACGGGATGACATGGATCGACCGGCAACGTGCCTCGAAAAATTCGCGGACTTTGTCCAGTTTCAGCGCGGCCGAACCCGGTCGTGCCGCACTGAGCACCACATGGCCTTGCCGCACCAGCCTCGAATGCCCATGCTGCATAAGCCAATCCAGCGTCGCCGATGCGCTTCGGACCGCGTCCATCGCCGGTTGGCTGACTAGTACGATCGCATGCGCCAAGTCGAGGACACCGCCCATTGCCGAATGCATGATGCCAGTGCCGCAATCTGTCAGGATCACGTTGTAGTAGTGGCCGAGAATGCCGACCACGCGCCGATAATCCGCCTCGTCAAAAACGTCAGCCGCGGCGGGATCCTGCTCGCTTGCCAAAACCTCTAGCCGGCTGACGGCCATCCGCGTGTGGGCCCGAACATCGGCGTAGCGCTTGATATTTGGGTCCATCAGCAGATCGCGCACCGTCGAATCGGTGGAAACATCGCGGACACGCTCGCCCAGCGTTCCACGGTCCGGATTGGCATCCAGCGCGATAACACGGTCGTGGCGGGCCATCGCCAGTGCTGAACCCAAACCCAATGTCGTCGTGGTCTTTCCGACTCCACCCTTGATTGAGAGCACCGCGATCCTGAAGTCGCCGGCGATGGGCTGGCGGATCTGGGAGAGCAGATCATCCTGCGCCCGGTCTTTGCGCGAATCACCAGGATTGATGTGTCCCCGCGTGGCTCGGTGAACCGCGCGACGCCAACCTGATCGCGGCGCGAACTTGCGGGGGTTGACGACCTTCGCCTCGTCGAGCGACGGCGGCATCCGAAACGTCTGTACCGGGCGAGCTTCTGGTGATCTGGCCGCAGGTGACTGGGCGGGCGGGGCTTGCACGCGTTGTTCCCAGGCCGGCGGCGGCAGTGCGCCAGGTTGAAATGGCGGCCACGCCGGAGTCCCGGGTGGAACCCACCAGGAGGGCGGCGCCGGGGCACCGGGCGGCCAGCCTGGAGGGGGCGGCGGTAGCGGCGCTCCCGGTGGCGGGAAGCCCGATCCTTGCAGACCTGGTTGCGGCTCTTGCGTCGCGGCCGAAGGGGGTTCTTTGACAGGGCGTCCCATGCCCGGTTCATCTACATCGAAGGCCATGTGATCCTGGTTCTCAGGAATCATGGATGCATGAACTTCCCTTGGGGGCAGCGACATTGGGTGGGCAGACTGCTCGAGGGATCTGTCATTGCCACCTGAAACAGGCTGCGTGTGAAGCTGTTCGGGAGCCGAGTTGCTTTCTTCGGCGCGGTAACCACCATCTGCTCGGCCGACATCGTGCGCGCCCAGATCGCCTGTCGCCAGGCTTTGACGCGTGAAATTGCCGTCGCCATAACCAGGTTCGGAGCCCTGCACCGGATGCTCATTCTCATCCGAAGCTGCGTGCCCGCTAGATCGCTGCTCCCACGGGTCGGGTGGCTCGGGGACGAACGGATCCCCGATCATCTTGTCGGCCAGTGCCGCCTCGCCATCCAGGGGCGTGCCGTCCCAGGAAGAACCGTGATCGTCCAAGCTGTCGCCGTGACGTTGCGGCGGCCATACCTCCTCACCGCGATACGCGTCCTGGGCTGAGAGCCAAGGCGGGCGCTGCAGTCCCCGACGATCGTCGTCAGGTGGCTCGTGTCTTGGCAATTGGACTCCCAGTACAGCCGAATTGGTCAACCCTCGACCATGGTAAGCGCACGATATGTGAAATGAAGCCCTCGTTGCTGCGCCATCGTTCCTTAGGGAGGTGCGCACCAACCGGCGATGATCGCCATCACCTTACCTGACCAGCAGGTTGATTCCAAAGTACAACGAGACAACGCCGTACCTTCAGCGACGGTCAGCGACGCACGCAATGGACCTCGCCGCACGATTTTGCGGGGTAGGTAGGTATGACACTTATCGCCTACCGATGTCGCCGGTATCTCATTGGACCGACAATGGCCTTGTGTTTATCCAAGGAGTTCACCTCGGGTTGGGCGGCGCCAGCTGCACACGGCGCGCCGTCGATGAAACGCGCGATGGCGCAGCTTACGGCCGATTGGCCGAAGGTGGTGGGGTGAGGATGAGGGGAGTCCACATGACCTTAGTAGATGAGCTGCCGAACCCGGACCGGCGTGCGGTCCGCAAGCGGCATGGCGCTCAGGCGTGACCGAGATGGTTCGGTTGCCCCGCGCCCGCGGGAGGCGAAACCGGCCGAGACCGCGATCCACGTGCGGTGTCTGTCCTCCGGCGATGCTGGGAGTCAATTCGGCTGCGGCAGCAGATTGCTCCCGGAACCAACATTCGATTTTCTGCTCAAACTTGACGCAGTCCAAGGCACAAGGATCAGTGACTCATGACGATTATCAACCCAACTACATTGTCTCGGCAGTTTGATTCGTCGGAGCATGACACGATGCGACGTAGAGTAGGGCTCCTAACCGACCGTGGTGTTGATGCCGCTATTGCGATGCACAAAGACGTCATGCGTATCTATGAAGACGCGTGGAACGCTCACACATTCGATTTCGAGAGCGATGTTGGGCACTTTATGGCTCCCGATATCACCATCGTTTCGGGAGGCATGCTCGGCGGACGATCTGTGCTGGCTGAGACATCGGAAGCGCGCGCCGACTATGTCCGCAATAGCAAAGCGATCGTTACCATGGATTTAGAGCTGTCGTGCGTCGCGCATCTAGACACCACCGTTGTGGTCGTGGCCGAAGGCGATTTCACCTTCACCTATCCTGATCGGACGACATACACACAACAAATACTCGTTTCATCCACCCTACGGCTCCTCTGTGGCAGGTGGGTTTTCCAACACATTCATTGCGGAAGAGATTGTTTCTAGCCGGGCCATTGTTTTAACCGTGGACGCCTATTTTGGGCTACTGGGGTACCTGGACGGGGCCGGCGCCCGATTGCTTTGCAATGAACGCCGGCCCCGTTCAGCCACGGGGCCGGCGTTGGACGGAAGATCGTGGTTTCTCTGGGCTGTTCCGCAGAATGTGGGAGCGTTCCTGCGAAATGCGGTGGCGGAGATCCTGTGGAACGAAACGAACTATATCCTCGCGTGACTTGATCACTAGCTTCTGAAGTATCGACGACATGTGCGCATCGGTGGTCTTGGTCGAGGTCCCTCGGCGCACTCCGATGGCGCTATTGGGCCAGCCCGCTGCGGCGAGGATCGCCACTTCCTGCTCGGCCTTCGACAAGTCATGCCAATTCGAGGCGACCTTTGTGGCGGGATTGTTGCGAGACAGAACGTCTATCGGCAAAGCGCCCAGCGCGACTCGCTGCAACTCGAAATGCTCAGGGGACAACCGCGATCCCCGTGTTTCGAGGTCGGCGTAGGCGTCTGGTCCAAGTACCTCGCGCGCGACGTTTTCAGCAGCGCTCATTTCATCGGCGAATGGGCCCATGTTCTCAATTCCCATGCCCAGGCGGGCTCGCTGTGTCTTCAGGCCTCCGGCAAGGTAAGCGATCTCACTCGCCAGCTTCACCGAGGTGCTGCGCTTGGCGTCTGCGCCCGCAGGCCGATCGGTGATCAGTCGTGCCAATGACCATACGCGAATGTGGACCGCCCAAGTCGTGCCCCGCTGATCTCCTAGGGGTACCTGGTAGGTAAGCGCGGCGCGACCCAGCTTCAATGCCTCTTCGGCATCGCCATGTTTGGTCAGCGCGATTGCCAACATCATCTGGGCCCAAGCCCTCGCCCACTTTGCACCGGCGCCGGTGGTCCGCTCGAGGTGACGGTGACCGATGCTCATCGCCTGTTGAGCCGATCCGTAGAAACCGGCTGCCATGGCCTCGAACATCTCGCTCATCGCTTCGCCCCCACGGTCTGCGGCGGCATGAAACTTCTCGCGGGCACGAGCAAACACAGCGATTGCCCGCGGATCCCGGCGCGCCAGCAACAGCTCAGCACCCCAGGCGTAGTCGACCACAGCGGGCAACCCGACATCGGTTTCTGGCTGGTCATGCCAGCGCCCGCCGCGGGCTGCACCTGCATTGCACTCAACAACACAGCGTTCCAAAAGCTCTTCGCCGTCTTGAGGACACCCCTGAATCAGGGCCAACCAAGCGGTCAGGGCAAGCGCGGCACGCTGCAGCTCGGTCTGCTGGGTCCCCGATGCAAGGCTGGCCGCCAGGGTCTGCTCGATGCGGTTTCGGATCTCCGTCAGCGAACCGATGTAGAACGGTGCGCGAAGCGCAAGCATGCCGACACAGATCTGCAGGCCCACGATTGGATCACTGGCTGGCATGCTGGTGTCGATCGCGCGCCGGATGTTTGACCACGCTCCTATCGCCCAGGTCAACAGATCCTGTTCAGCGGGACTAAACCATTCGAGTTGCGCGCGCAGGACCTTGTCGCGGTAGTAGTGGCGGTGCCGCCGCGCCAGCCGAGCCGGCTCATCAACGTCTGCGGTGGACCGCTTGGCCAGTCGATCCTCAGCGAACAGACGAAGGCTTTCCAGCAACGAGTAGCGCGCCCCGTCAGCGCTGATATGGACCGATACCAGCGACTGTTCGACCAATCGGGCGAGCAGCTCACCGATTTCTGTGCGGGCAAGATGAACCGCTTCGCGACCGTGATCGGCACCTGCAATGCTGGGCGTATCGTCGCAACCTTGGATCGGCATGTCGTCGGCGCAGACCATCTTGATGGCCTCCAACTCCGCGCCCACATCGACTGTCGTGGTGCCGAGGTCCTCGGGGTTGACGTCATAGCCGGGGGCAAACGCCGACAACCGG
>NZ_JBNMQT010000030.1:0-52570 GCF_050205645.1 Mycobacterium heidelbergense | reverse complement strand
ATTCTGAGCGCTTTGGAACAGTTGACCTTTCGCAGCCAGATAACCGTGCGCGCCCCCCGCGAACGCCGACCCGAATTCGCCGTGCTCCCACAATGTCCCGCGGCTTGCCAAGTCGGACTGCAGCTCATCGAAGACATTTTGCACATGGTCCCGCAACGCCGACACATCAGCCGCCGCGTGCCCCTACAAAGCGGGATCGACCTGAAGGTTCATGACGTCAAGGTAGCCCAACCCCACAGGATCGGTCGGGTCGAAAGATCCGGATCACCATGATTCGCAGGGAACACACAGGGCCCAATCAGGTTTCGCGACAAACGATCCAGGCACCCGGCTATGCGGGTGCCGTCAGGCAGTCAAGCGGATCGTGGTGGCGACCCTTTAGCAACCTACGGTGGGTGTTGTTGGCGTCTACTTAGAGACCGATGCCGGTTGCAGGTTCTGCGAGCTCGGGTTCTCAATGGGGGCGGGCTCGAGCCTCAGATCACCTTGGGCTTGCTGACTGATACCCTCCGGGTTTTAGCTGACCGTTCAAGCTTTCGACGGCGTAGGCCACGCCGGAATGGTCATCGACCACGGTGTGGACGAAGGCATGTCCCATCAACTCGCTGCGGTAGTGGCCGCGTTTCGCGCCGACGACGCACCGTACTGGCGGTCCGGATCTCCCTGCTAGCGGGATTTTCACGGTTCGGTGGCGGTCCTGAGTTCATTTCTCGTTTCGGCAGACCGCCATCGAGTCACCAACTTGTCGGTCCTTGCGCATATTGTTCGGGACTATCTCGGTGAACGACAGGGGGCAGTTTTATGGATATCTCGGGGATGATTGGTGCCGCCAAACAGGGCGTGTCGTTGAAGCTCGAAACGCCATATATGGTCGCGGCGAGCGGGTTTGGCTTGCTTAGTGTGTCCTGCGTGCTGCCAGGCGACAGTCATTTTCAAACACCGCTTGACGGATTGTCAAAGTTCTTGGGGTGGGCTGCGGGGTCATTACCGGCAACGTGGTTGGACGCGGCTCATCGCTGGATGACCGATCACAGCCGAATCGACATGATTCACGGAGTGTGCGTTCTGCTGGCGCTGTTCGGAACCATTTTCGCGTCCTATAGCAGGGCGTCCTTCGCATCGCTGCTCGGGTTCAGTGGCCTGGTAGAAACTGGGTCGACAACTCAGGCATGGCTTATCCCGGTGTCTGTCTTGGGCGCCATGGTGGTGGCCGGGTACCTGGGTCGTCTCTGGAACGATGTTCTGTGGAGGCGTGCCGGGTGGACGTGTTTGTGGATGTTGATGGCGTTGGGGTATTGCCTCGCCGTGGCTATCACCGTTGTGTTCGGCGAGCAGAGAGCACAGGATCGGCCGCAGTCCATCGAACTCAAGTTATCCTGGGCGACAAGGCAATACATCGACGAGCGGCTCGAGGCATTCGGAATTCGCGATCTGAATCCCCCGGTGAGTATTCCCCCCATCACGGCGTCGGCGGCGGCAAGCCCGCATCTCTCGCAGTCCTATCGTGCGCAGGAGAACAGCCCGGAAGAACTACCAGCACGGTGAAATGCTTATTGCACCCGCACCCCGAGTACTCCGGGGACGGGCATTCGGCGAGTACCGGATCTTGATACGTGGTCGCTTGGTACTTCCCGATGAAAACGACCTCTCAGCCGGGGCGCTCGCGCTAACATCCCACGGTGACACTAGGGCCGGCGATAGCGGGTCCTCAGCAGACTCAGGGGTAGATACAGATGGTCCGTTCGGTACTGGCAAGCACTGCAATCCTGATGGGAGCTGGTATCGGTGCGGCGCCTATCTCCAGCGCCGAACCGCACTTAGTCGTGGCCCCGCTGTCGCCGAAGGCTCCACTGCCGACGTGCGGCGGCTACATCAACGTCGACGGGAACTGCGTGCCATCACCGGACCACACACGGAGCAACCTTCCCGACGGCGACGGCACATACAGCCACTCCCAACACAAGCAAGGGTCGGGCTCCTGGCACGGCGGCACCGGTCGGTCGAAATAGAACACGCCCGCCTCGGGGGTAGCGCGTACGCGCTCGGTGCCCCGGTGGAGGACAACCGGATAGTGCGATCGCCGCCGGGTCAACGCAAGCATGTGGTCACCCCGGGCTGCCGAAGCGTTTTGGGTCGCGATGCACCACGGCACCTGGTGGCCATCCGGCGTAGGGGGTGTCGCCTACAACCTGGCCGACGCCTGGCCGCCATTCCCTGCTTCGCCGCCAAGAACACCTGAGCGGGACACGGGCTGCTAAGTTGAAATCGGTGTGCCGGGAAGTCGGGTCGGCAGTGATTGACCCGAAGGAGTTCCAATGTCGGTTACGCTGACGATTCTCTTGATCGCCTTCTGTTTACAAGGTTTGGCGAAGTTCGCCGTCGGTTACCTAGTGCCGTATCCGACCCGCATCAGACGGATCGCGTCCTACTATCAGCGCGGCGGCAGGATCATCAGCATCTACGACACCGCCACCCCCAACCGCACATCACACCTCTTGCTCGAAGGAGAAGGAGAAGGAGCGGACGATCCATCCAGGCCTGGGGCGCGACACGCCAATGACGTCATGGATAACTGCTGCGGCCTATGCGCAATCCCCTGCTGGTGTCGGGCGACACGCGTGGACACTGATCATGGATAATTGCCGTTATCCATCAAACCGTGCGACCATTGTTTCAATGACACCGCAGCGTCCCAGCCGAGACAACGGTGAATCGGGTTATCCGGCATGGTTTTTGGAATTCCTTGCCGATCGTGTCATTCGCAAGCCGTCACCCCATACGATGAGGGCGTATCGGCAGGATTTCGACGCCATCGCCACTCTATTTATCGGCAACGCCGAACGGATTGTTGATTTGAGGCCTGACACCCTGACCAAGGACACGCTGCGGACCGCCTTCGCCGCTTATGCGCAGACGCACTCGGCCGCATCGATTCGGCGGTGTTGGTCGAACTGGAACACGTTGTGCGACTTTCTCTATAGTCGCGACGTTATCGCAGCTAATCCGATGTCGCTGATCGGTCGGCCCAAAGTCTCGAAGACACTTCCGAAAGGCCTGGGCGCCGACACGGTTTCCGGGCTGTTGACGGTGATCGATCTGGACCAAGGTTCAAAGCGCCGTTCTGATTGGGCTGAGCGGGATCGGGCTATCGTCCTGACGGCTGTGCTCACCGGACTGAGGGCGGACGAACTGGTGCGTGCCGACATCGGCGATATTCGACCCGCCGATGGTGGAGGTGTCATCCACGTCCACGGTAAGGGAAACAAAGATCGCCGCATACCCATAGAACACGCCCTCATTCGCGAGCTCGAGGCGTATCTGGGATCCCGAGCGGCTCGCTTTCCGGGAACGACGAAGCGACGGTTCACCGGAACGGGGCTAGCCGCCTGGCCGGCCACCGCCCCACTATTCGTCGGCAGCGACGGTGAGCGCATGACACGGGGCACGCTCCAGTACCGGGTACTACGCGCGTTCAAGAAAGCAGGGCTGAACAGCCAACGTGCCGCCGGAGTCCTGGTACACGGTTTCCGCCATACCTTCGCCACTGAGCTCGCCAACGGCAACGTCAGCGTGTACGCGCTGATGAAGCTTCTTGGGCACGACTCGATGGTGACCTCCCAACGCTACGTTGACGGAGCCGGTGCGGAGAATCGTGCAGCGGCTGCCCAAAACCCTCTGTACGGGCTCATCGAAACCGCTCGGGAATCATAAGCTTGCCCGTCTTTTTCCGTGTGCGAAGGCATCGGCTCAAGAGTCAGATAATAGATTATGTCAGCTAAGCTGCAGATATCCGTTATCATGTTGTAAGTCAATGGATTTCATAGCGCGAGCAACGCAGATAAATCGGCGCGCCGTATTATGTTGTCTGGTAACCATTTCCGAGTCACCAAGTCTGCGACAACATCCAATGACGTCAGGAGAATCGACTCATTAGTGGCCGGCAGCGGCGAATACGAGGATCAACGTCGGGGTGGCCGGGCCAGCGCGTGCCGCTCCCCCGCCGGGGGATAGACGCCACAGACCCGGCGATGGTGCTCATGCGGTACCGGGCGTCGACGCCCGGCGCGACACCGCGTGGTAGTCGAATTTTTTTAGAAACCGGAGCAAAAAAGCGTGGGGCTGCTGACTACGCGGTTGGGCGTGTCGCGGGTCTAGGCGGGGTGTGCCCGGGGTGGAAATGGTTGGGTTTCAATGTTTTTGGGTGCCGCGGGGGGTGGGTTTGGGGACGGTCCCGACGGAGACGGCCTGCAACGGAAAACGCGGGACACCCGAAGGTGCCCCGCGTTTATACTTGATCTGTTAGGCGGCAGCCGGCAGATACTTCTTCAGCCACTCGCTGACCGGGTCCGGGAGACCGAACCAGGCCGCGTTGAGAGTCACCTCGTTGACCAGCACGTGATCGTTGCCGTCGATGTGCGGCAGGATCTCGTTGCACACCTCCAGCGCGGTCTTGCTGGTGATGATTGCCCAGCTGCTCTCGAGCACGTGCGCGTGGTACGGGAACGACTTCAGGTAGCTGAAGAGGCTCTCGTAGTCGCGGCCGGGTGTGGACAGATCGTAGGTGACGATGTACGAAGACATCTCGTTCCTCACTACGGAGGCGATCGGTGTCGAATCCACACAAACTCGGCGGGTCATCTGGAACCGCCGCATCGGCGGTGGTACCGTCAGGAACCGCGCGGCTCAAACGCGATGCTTGACGGAACCCCATACCGGGTGGGACGACCCCCCGGTTTTGGGGTTTTGTCGTTCTCCGTGAAAATCACGCTACAACCACAAGTGCGCATTTCCGCGGTTCTGGCCGGCGTGTCGCGGAGCCCGTCGGCAGCTCGGTCGTCTATTCTCTCGTCCTTCGTTGCACAGTTGCGCACCTGGCGGCGGCGCGCCCCAGGCCCCCGTGGGGGTCAGTCTGGCAGCTCGAGTCGGTCGATCGCCTCGACACGACACATATCGCAGACCTGTGTGTATACGGCTGTGGTGTTGAGGTTGGCGTGCCGCAGCAGCGTCTCGGCGGTGCCCAGGTCCTCCGGGGACCCTCGGGAGGATTCGAGATTCCTATCGGACGGAATACGGCGAGATCGAATATGCCGGCTTACCAGTAGTAGGTGGTGGTCTCGTCGTCGAATCCGGTGATCCGCGCGATGGTGTCTCTATGGACCACGTCAGCGCTCGGTCGCTCACGCGCCGAGCCCGCGCCTCCCCAACCGCCGCCATCGCCCTGCGCGCTGGCTAATACTCCCAGCCGCACCGACTCTTATCTGGTGCAGCAAGCCGAGCGGTGAGCGGCGACCGGCCAGTACGTCTAGCCTCCGCCGATTGTCATTTAGGTAGTCCATTACTCACGCGCCTCTCTCGGACCAAGCGGATACTCAATCCTGCAGCGTCATCTGCTGCCGACCGACAGACCAGGTCAGCTGCCAGCACCGGCGGAAAGGGCGCGCAAGTGTGAGGTCACGAGAGATTCCACGGCGATGACGACCCGTGACGACGCCCTCGGTGCCCCGGCGGCAGACGTCGTCGGCCACGTCCGCGACACCGATGGCGACCTACCAGAAGCGCTCTCAGCCGATGCGGTGAAGCGCCTCCTGATTGGATACGGCGTCGCGCTGGACGCCGCTGCAGCTTTGCCCGCGTTCGTGTGGATCGCGACCCGACCGCGGCCGCGCAGCTTTCTCGATGCCTTTCGCTTTCTGCCCGGCCCACCATCGGAACCTCAACGATGGTCATTCACCATGTCCGGCGGTCGGTCGCGACGCTGACGCAGAGGTATGACCGATTGGCGGCCACGCGCGGCCTCACGGATGAGGAGAAGAAGTCGGGCGAACTCGTCGCAACCTTCTACAAGTCGCTGCCAGAGCCGCGGTCCAAGCTAATCATCGCCGCGGGACTCTTTGCCGCCTTCATCGTGACTCGTGTCATCACAGTACCGGTGAGCAACGCGATCGCGAAGGCCCTGCGGTGGCTGTTTAACGACCAGGGTGATCCTGCTGCCGTTCGCACGCAGATCGAGGCGACGCTTCGTGCCGGGTCGGCGGTGCCGACAGCCGGCTCGTTCATGGACCTGTTTGACCAGTTCGCCAAGGCGGGTCCGGGCGAGCTGCTCACCCTCGCCTCGACACTGGCCGTCGCCGGCTACCTCGTGCTTCGGCCGCTGTCATCTGCCTTTCGGATCAAACGCATCATCTTCAACTTGGCGGCCAACGGCAAGGTGAATCTGAACCACACCACCGTAGCCTGGAACATCCCCCGCTCCGTCGGGCTCTATCAGTCCGAACAAACGGTGTTCACAGCCCTTGGCGCCCGGCGTCCTCGCGAATTCGCATTCGACCTGTGGATCAGCGTCATTCCCGCCGGCGTTCTCCTATGGGCGTTGTGGCCCGGCAGCCTCATGGGCCGACCCACGAATGCCGCCGGATGGGTACTTGGCATCATCGCTGCAACCACGATCGCCGGGGCCCGGATTGCCTGGCTTATTCAAACCGGCCGCGCCAGGCCGTGCACGGTGAACACATATGCCCCTCCGGCCGGTTTCTGCCTGCCCGGCACGCATGCCGTTGTTGAGGCCCGCTCGGCCCTGGAGACAGCCGCCCTGGGCTTCATATCCTTCCTGTTCTTGTGGGCTTACCCACTCACAGCCAATTTCGTTGTGCCATCGCCCATCTGGGTGCGACTGGTGCGCGAGCGCCGCGAATGGGAACGCGCGCTGCACTCGTCTCCCAGCTTCTGGCACCGTCATCCCCGCGCGCACCTGTGGCCGGCGTTAGGCTCAGCACTGTTGCTGTCGATCGTGCCGCCGATTGCCTTGGCCGTCCACCTCACCCACCTCGCGCGGATCCAGCCCCCCGGTGTCGGCTCAGCGCGGCGCACACGCGCATGGCTAGTCCCGCTGTCCGCCGCGGTGACGGTGTTAGTGGTGCTCAACCTAGTCGGTGTTGTCCCCGCGGCTGGGCACGGAATATGCCTATTTGTAGCGCTTGTGATGTTCGCTGGCGTGTTCGCCGCCGTCCAGCATGAGCACAATGCCCTGGCCGTGAATCTCGGCCAGCCGCTACCCAATGACGACCCGCAGCCTCCGGGTGCATTACCAAGGGAGGCATACACGTCGTGGGGCCGGCGTACGTTCGCCGCGCTCATCGACGCGGCGCCCCCCCTGCTTCTTGGGGCAGTCGCGTTCGGTGTCTTCTGGATCCCCGAGCCGGGGTGTGAAAAAGCCTATGTCAACTGCCAGTTGGCAATAGCCGGTTCTTGGGAAGGATTCGCCCTCATTGCGTCGACGATGTTGGCCGCGTTAATGCTGGCGGCTGCTTATACGATTTGGAATGGCTACAGGCAGGTACGTACGGGGTCCAGCGTGGGGAAATCGGCGCTGAAATTCCGAGTTGTCAGCGAGAAAACCTGCCTGCCACTCGGCTTCTGGTCATCGACACTGCGCCTATTGCTCCACACCGTGGACGTCCTTCCCATCGGTATCGGCTTCCTACTGCCACTGTGCGACTCCAAGCGGCGCACCATCGCCGACGAAATCATGTCGACAGTGTGCCTACCCATCCCGCCCCAGCGCCGGTTCGCAGACGGGCCAGATCTTATGGGACCAGCAGATTACCGTTAAACCCCGGGATGCTTCTCGAAGATTGGTACGACGACACAGTTCATGGATAACTGCTGTTTTCCACGAAATCGTGCGGTGTTTTGGCGGGTAGCGTCGGCGCTCGTCTTCAAAGCGACTGGTGTGCAGAGAAATCAAATATGCGTTCTTGCAGAGGCTTTCGCTTGCATGTCCTGTATCGATAGGAATCGCAGTAAAACTGTGTTGTCGTCGCCGTGCTACTTGTGCCGGTCTGCCCGCTTCGAACGCGCCGCACGGCGGTCGCGCATTTGTAGCCATGCGCGTCGGAGTGCGGCCACTTCGTCGACTGCGAAGCCTAGACGCTCAACCAGCACGACCTGATCCACGAGGTCGAGGGCATCGTCGTAGCGTCGCTCCCTGACGAGCTCGTCGGCCTTCTGGTGCAGCGTCTTCGGGACGATCTTGGGATCAACGACCGGCAGGTACCCGCACTCGCTCGGCTCAAGTTCCAGGATCCCCCCGCCATAGCTGCGGCCTAGCACTTCAGCTAGTGCGAATGTCACGGAGTTGAACGCGCCGACCGCCAGCCGCTTCATGTTCACACCGGGGGCCACCCGCACCCGGTGGACCGTGTCTGTGCTGGTCGCTCCGGCTTGGTTTGCGATTAACCGTGGATGGGTGCTGATCTGCCGCAGCATGAAACCGTCTGGGACCCAGGTAGATGGAACCTCCCACCACGTACGCCTGATGCGGCATTTGTAGCCTTCGGGGACGCCGTCGGCTCTTCCCTCCTCCAGGTATCGGGCGACTGCCGTCTGGCGTTTGAGATTCAGGTCTGGCGTCAGGGCAAGGAGTCGCGTCCGTGCGTCGGTTGTGTCCTGTTCGGCAAGGTCTGACTCGGTAAAGCTAAGGGCCGGAATCTGCATGCTTCGCGCAACGAGCGGAACTGTGAATGCTCCGAGCTTGCGCTGCGTGGCGTCCGTTGCTGACAGACAGAAAAACGAGTTGCGCCCAGTCACTACGCCTACGTCCACTTCAGCGAAGCGGTTCAGTGGTTGCAGCCGGCCATCGGTGCGAACGTTACGTATCTTCGAGATGGTCTCCGCGTCGAGGTAGTACTTTGTCCATTTCTCGGCCTCGTGCAGATGGGCGCGTACTGCGGGCGCCTCTGCGAAGCAGTAGTTGTCTAAGTGTGAGGCGTCGGGAACTTCGCTGGTCCGAATCTGGGCTGGGCCCGTGCCGCGCTCGGCGAGCAGTAGGACGACCTCTTGAAGGATGCCGGGAAAGACGAGGCGCTGGAAGGACACGATGGTTATCTGCGAGCAGTTGTCGATGAGGTACGACCGCAGGGCGGCGGCGTATCCGACCTGTAGCAGCTCAGCGGGAAGCACCAACGCCACTCGTCCACCTGGGCGCACAGCGAGCACCGAGGCCACCACGAAGGGGACCCAGGCGTTGGTCAGCTTTGTGGGCCGGAAGCCGTGGCTGCGCATGAGAGCAAGTGCAGGCTCACGGAATGACTCATCCCAGGACCCAAACCGAATGTAGGGCGGGTTGGCTGCCACAGCGTCAAAGCTGCTGTAGCGCTTTGGCGTGAACCATGTGAAGAAGTCGGCGACTTTGACGGGCGCACCTGAGCTGTCAGCGGCTTTCTTGGCCTCGTCAGCGATCAGTTCGATCGCGGCTAGCCTCTTGCGGCCGACCGCCGACACTAGTTCGCGCAGGATCGCCCCGTCGCCGCAAGAGGGCTCTAGGATTCGTGGGCCGGCCTGTCCGGCCCACTGTGCGACGAAGCGAGCGATGGGTTCTGGTGTGTAGTAGCCGCCCCGGAGCTTGTCACCCTCGGGTGCTGCCTTAGCCGCGAACCTCGCCATGGGTACATCTTGGCTGAGGGGTCGGACAGTATTGGCTAACCTGGCCGTTGGCGGCGCGCCCGGTCGGGAATTGCTGGTCGGGTCATTAGCCTCGGAGCGTGCGGTTTCGCCGTCTGTCGAAGCGGGAGGCCCGCCAGGAGATGGCGGTCTTCGTCGCGGACTATATGCGGCACGCGGCGGATCTGGAAGCGGCCGACTCGCCGTATACGGAGTTGGAGGCTCGCAGCGAGTACATCGACCGGTTGCTACGCATCCTCGGGTGGGACGTGTCCAACGAAGATAGCCAGCCCCAGCAACTTCGCGACGTGGTGCTGGAACGCGGACTCAGTGAGAGCGATGTGGGCGGCCGTCCTGACTACCTCCTACGAATGCAGGGTCGCGACCGGCTGCCAGTGGAAGCAAAGAAGCCGTCCGTCAGGTTGTCTGTGGCGCCGGGTCCGGCACGGCAAGCGCGGTCATACGGGTGGTCGCTATCTCTGCCCGCAGCCGTTCTGACCAACGTTGCGCAGATCGCCGTTTTCGATGCAACTATTGCGCCTGAGGATGGCGACGGACCTGACGTGGCCGTCGTGCCGGGTGGCCGTTTCACGGTGGACGACTACTTCGAGCGCTTTGACGATCTGTGGGCGCGACTGTCGTACGAATCCGTTACGAGCGCCGGGTATTACGATCTGTATTCCTATGCCGAGCCACCGCGTGGCACGTCACCATTCGACCGGTCGTTCCTAGCTCAGTTTAAGAAGTGGCGATTCGCGCTGGCTTCTGACATCGCGAAGCAGAACCCGCCACTGACGGCAGGGGAAGTCGGTAGGCGCACCCAGCGACTGCTCAATGCGCTGTTGTTTCTGCGTGTCTGTGAGGACCGCAACATCGGCCGCTACGAAGAGCTTTTGAAGTCGGCCCGGGACGACAAGCTCATCGAGGCATTCAAGGCCGCCGACCGAGCCTTTAACGCGGGGCTGTTTGACGTGTTGGCATCCACGACCTGCAGCCCCTCCGTGTTGATCGGTGTTGTACGCGAAATGTATTGGCCGCGTAGTAAGTTCGCATTTGGCGTGCTCCGCCCGGACATTCTCGCGGAGGTGTACGAGCAGTATCTTGCGGAGCGCGTCGAGGTTGACGCGCAGCGCGGCGTCGTACTTGCGCCGAAGCCAGAACTCGTCCACGCAGGTGGCGTCGCGGCAACTCCCGGGTGGGTCGTCTCGAAACTGGTGGCCGGCGGCCTTGACCCCCAGGTCCCCGCGGGACAACCGGTGTCGCCGGATTTCAAAGCACTTGACCTGGCCATGGGCTCTGGGCCGTTCCTAATCGAGGTCCTGGAACGCCTCATCGAGGCGCAAGAACGCGCGGGCCAAGTGGTGGGACTCGCCGAACGGGCAGCGCTGGTCAAAAGCCACATTTTCGGGGTCGACATCGACGGTGCCGCCGTGGAGGTCGCGAAGCTCAGTTTGCTCCTGGCAGTGCTCGGCGACGAGATTGTCGACCCCGCGAGAGTACGCAACGTGCTACCGGACCTGTCGAGCAACCTGTTGGTCGGTAACGCGCTCATTGAGTCGAACTTCGACAGCCTTGTCCCGACTGCAGGCGTTATTCCCGAACGGCGAGCCGCGGCTGCGCCATTGGACCTCACAAAGATTTTCGCGGGGATCATGGACGCTGGCGGCTTCGACCTGGTCGTGGGCAATCCCCCGTATGTGCGTATCCAGGTGTTGTCGCGGTTCATGGCAGACCAGCTGGCTTACTTCCAGGATGCACGCAGCGGATATGTGTCGGCGGAGTCGCACAACTTCGACCTCTACCAGTTGTTCGTGGAACGCGCCTTCCAATTCCTCGCCGGGGATGGCTATCTCGCTTACATCGTGCCCAACCGATTCACCAATCTGCTCCCTGCCACCGGGATGCGCCGGAAACTGGGACCGCGACTAACCCGGCTCGTGCACTTCGGCGAACAGCAGGTGTTTGAAGGACGGCAAACCTACACCGCGCTCGTCGTCGCCGGACCGGCGTCGAAGAGTCCGGCAGAGCTCGAGATCGTGCGCGACCTCCCGGCTTGGCGTGACACTGGTACGTCCTCGGTGGTCCACCTGGAGCGCAAGTTGCTGACAGGCGAAAGTTGGCCTATTGCTGACGAAGCGCGCACCATGGTCTTCGAGAAAATGCAGCAGGCCGCCATTGCCAAGCTCGGCGATGCCGGTTGGGTCAAGAGTTTCGTCGCAGTGCAAACCTCAAAGGACGACATCTTTTTCATCAAGCCCGACCCTAAGCGTTCGACCGACCTGATCGTTCGATTCAAGGACCTGGATGGTGTCGAGCGTGAGGTCGAGCGGGCGATCGTGCGTCCCGCAGTCCGCGACCGGACGCTTGAGCCGTACGGCCGCGACCCGGTCCCGGATGCCTACATAATCTTTCCGTACGACGTGCAGCCTCCTGCGCCGCCACGTCGCCGCCGGGGCAAAGCCACCGTCTACGACGAGGCCATCATGAAGGCGGTCTACCCGAAGGCGCTCAACTACCTGACCGCCCACAAGTCCGCACTTCAACGTCGAGCCATACCTGATCCCGGTGGCGCGTTCTGGGCCTACGGTCGGTCGCAGGCGCTCGCCAATCTTGATGCGCCCAAGCTCATCGTGCGAGGGCTGTCGCTCGCACCGCAGTACATGCTCGACACCGACCGGCTCGTCGCGCCCGGTGGTGGTGATGGTGGCCCCTACTGCTTCGTGCGACCCGCGGCTGCTTGCCCATACTCGATCAATGTTGTACAAGCGATCTTGTCTCACCCCGCGGTCGACGCTTTCGTCGCGTCGCGCGGTCGCCTGTATCGAGGCAAGTACGTCGTCCATCGCAAGAAATTCATGGATCCTGTGCCTGTGCCAAATTTGGACACTACTTCGCAGCATGCGATCGAAGTAGCTGTCAACGAGATGCAGGGTATTGTCGTGCAGCTCAGAACTGAGCAGGATGCAGTCATACGGACGGCGCTGACAGGTCGCTTCGAAGTCCTTCGTACAAACGTCAATGACTTGATCTCGGCTGCTTACAAGCTCACGACTAGTGACATGGCCGCCATCGTCGGCGACTAACCGTTGTAATCGAGCGTGATCTGCGTAATCCTGTGGCTGAGACCAGACCGTCGACTGGATCGAGGGACGATGGAGCGCGATGTGCCTCTCGTACTTACCGAAGTTCTAGCGACGCAGCCGCTTCCGCAACGCGCCTTCCGCTGGAGTCCGGCTGGTTGGCGCAAGGAGATGCACGATCTACCTGAGGCACTGCAGGTACTTGACCGCCTTCCGGAGCGCGTCGACCGAAGTACGGTTCGCGAGGTTGTCTTGGCCGAGCTCGGGTGCGGACGTGTCCTTTCGGCCTTTGTCGGCGCCATGGTCTGGGGCTACGGTGACGCCGGCTACGGGGCAACCAGAGTCCGCTGGGTACTTACGGGTATCCGGCCGGGCGCTCACAACGCACCAGTGCGCGGCGACGTCGCCGGACTGCTCGACAAAGCCGCGGAAGTAGTACGCGCTCAGGGCCCTGTTGAGGGCTTCCGCTACATGAACAACACGGGGCGTATCAAGTACCTCGCGAGTGCCTTCTTCACAAAGTGGCTCTACTTCGCCTCAGCACTCACGAGTGCGGACGACCCGAACGCTGCGCCCATCCTGGACATGCAAGTACGCAACTGGCTGGAGAAATATGCGGGCGTATCACTCGAGCTCGGCCGAACTTCCGACTACCAAAGGTATTTCGAAGCCCTGACGACCTGGGGAGAAAAGTACGGCCGCACACCGGTACAGGTCGAAAAGGCGATCTTCGGGCTGGCCACTGGCCGCGCCTGATCACTTCGGGACCAACGATTCCTCGCGGCAACCCGGCGGGGGTAAAGCAACTTCGTGCCTTCTGTTGTGGTCTTTTGTGTCGGTGGCCGCGCCTAGAGTTCTGAGGATGCCCGATCAAGACGTTGTTGATCCTGGTGATGCCGCACTCCACGAGTTGTTGGCCAGCGTGGCCGAGCGCACCCACGATTCGCTCCGCCGAGCGAGGATTCTCGATTATCTGATCACCACGCCGCCGCTGGTGGAATGGTCCGCCGAAGAGCGCGAGGTGCTCAGACAAACCTGTGCCTATATCATCAGCCTGGCTCGCTTGAACCGCGAACTAGAGCACCTCAGCAGACCCCCGGCGCGCGGCAAATAGCATCGCTGCGCCTGCTACGTGCAGACGCAAAGCGCGCTCTGGCATGCCCCTCCCCGCGGCTTGGGGTCTGAAGCGCTAGCTCGGCGGAGGCGATGGCGCGATGGGTTGTGTGGTGCCAGTCAAGCATGCCTGGGTGACTATTGCGGCGAGTTGCTCTTCTGTGAGGTGGTCGCAGCCGGCGGGTTTGCGAGGCAGCACCAGGTATCGGCAGTCGGCGGTGGAGTCCCAGACGCGCACTTGGACTGCTGGCTCGAGATGGGTGCCGAATTCAGCGAGCACGGCGCGTGGTTCGCGCACCGCGCGGGCCCGGTATTCGATGCTTTTGTACCAGGACGGGGATGGACCGAGCAGCGCGATCGGATAGCACGAGCACAGGGTGCACACCACCAGGTTGTGAACATCGGCGGTGTTTTCCACGACTTCTAAGTGCAGGAAGGGCAATTCGCGGTTGCGGGCGCCGCGTAGGTCGTAGCCGTATTGGCGCACGACCGCGGTGGCATCGTCGAGGAGGGCGCGTTTGAATATGGGATCGGTCCAGGCGCGGGCGACGTAGCGGGCCCCGTGGTGGGCGCCCAGCCGGGCAGTGAACATCTCAAGGACGTCGTCGAGTTGTTCACCGGTGATGGCGCCGCGCTCGATCAAACGCTGTTCGAGCACCGCGACCCGGGCGGTGATGTGTGCACGGAGTGGATCGGTGTGAGCATGGTTGTGGCTCATAGCGTCTCGTCTTCTGGGGGTTGCAGATAGCTTTCGTAGAGGTCGAGGTAGACGCGATGATTACCGGCATCGTCACCCCATAAATCGCTGGCCTCGAAGTAGACGCTGTAGAGCGCTTGTGGCTCGCTGTGGCCGTGGGCGACAAGCTCGTCAGGCAACGCGTAGTTTCCGCGGTGGCCGCGGATGGTGCCGACGCGACCGCGTGCGTAGTCGGGAAGCCGGGTGTGTCCCTCGGTGAGTTTGGGTCGGGTGCGGACTTGTTGGCCTGGTGCGAAGGTCATGGTTTTCCCTTCGCTGATGGTGCGATGCGCTTGAGTTCAGCTTGGGTGAGTATTCCTTTTTCGACACAGAGTCGTTCGATGGCGTCTAGCCAGCGATGAAAGTAGGAGGCCTCGAGATACGTTGTGGGCTCGATGCGTTCGACGGCATGTCGGAACTCGTCAAGGGTGAAGATCTCGTTGTAGACCAAGGCCCGCATCACTGCGAACACCTTGGTTTCCCAGGCGTCGTGGAACTCGATGCTGTCGTCGACATTGATCGGTCCCGCCCGCATGCCGCCGACGTCGTGGGCATAACTCATGAGCGCCGTCCTGATGCGATCGGTGGCTTGTGGGATTGACGGCGGCTCTGTTGGGCCGGGTCGACTCCAAGTGCGAGTTCGAGCTGTCGGGTCCACCATCGCAGCTGTGAGGCTGAGTCGTTGGCGGCAGCGCCGCTCAGGCCGGCACTGCGCCGGAAGGCGCGGCCGTAGAGGGCCTCTGTTGCCATCGCTTGATGCACAGCAGCGACCGCGAGCCGTGTGTCATCGATAGAGCTGCCAGGTGCTCGAAGCTGATGCAGAGCGTCGACGACCGGATCAAGGATGCCGGCTCCGGTGTCGCGCCATCCCGCGGCGTATAGCGCTACCGCGAGCTCGCCGTAGCCGCGCCGGTACAAGCCTTCGAGAGACTCGACGAGGTTGAGGAGATCGGCGCCGTGGTCCAACCACGCTGCGACGAGGTCTGCTAGCGCGGCTTTAAGCTGGCGGCCACCGTGTCGCAGCAGCTCGGCGAGTAGCTTCTCGCGATTGCCGAAGTGATGGGTGACCCCGGCATCGGTCATGCCGACCCGCGCGGCCACCGCACGTACCTGCACGGCAGCCACACCTCCCTCGGCAAGCAGCGCCGCCGCAGCGTCGAGGATCAACCGCCGAGCCTCCTCGGGGGTTCTTCGCATCCTCATCGCGGTCACGATCCGAATACTACCTTGACATCTCAAGGCAACGATTCTATACCTGGAGCCATCAAGGTATAGGAGATCTCAATGCTGCTTGTCGACGACATCAAAGGCCGCCTGCCCGGTGTCGAGGAAGACCCATCGCTTGTCCCGCTGTTCCGGGGAGTGTGGTCGCTGGCCCCCTACGTGGTGTTGCCCGAGACTCCGATGGGCACCCGCGCGATCGTCGAGATGACCGACGGCTGGCTCGAGGGACGAGGAATGCGTGCGCGGGCGAGGTCTCGCGCGTGTGCCGACTGGTTGGTTGTTGGTGCGGACGGTACCGCGACGATGGATTATCGCGGCACGGTTGAAACCGAGGACGGCCACGTCCTTTACCTTTACGGCGGCGGTCGTTGCGACTTGTCGAGCGGGTTTGGCGAGGGCAGGATTTTGCGTGGTGCGGTGCATTTTGAGACCAGTTGCGACAAGTACCGCTGGCTCAACCGCATGCACGCGGTCTTTCGCGGTGTGGTCGTCGGCGACGGCGCAAGGGGTAACGCCACACTTCATGACGAGTGGTTCGAAGTGCGCTGATCCACCCTCCCCCGCGTCGACGAATACGGCGGGATCGAATATGGAGAGTTACCGGTAAACCATCGCATATTCCCTAATATGCTGTGCCGCACCGTGATCCGATAATGCCGGTAACTCACAACGCCGGTATCGGAACGCAGGTAACCATATTCGATCGGTCATGTTTTAGCCGACACGTTGCAATGCTTCGGCGATGAAGTTGCCCACGCTGGGATATCCGTCGACGGCCATGATCAGGTCGACTTCGGCGAGCAGCGAGCGCAGCACGTGCACAACGCCGTCGGCCCCGCCCAGCGCCAGCCCATAGACATATGGTCGGCCGATACCGACCGCGGTCGCTCCCATGGCCAGGGCCTTGACGATGTCGGCGCCGCTGCGGATACCGGAGTCGAACAACACGGGCAACCCATCGGCCGCCTCCACCACCGCCGGCAGGCAGTCCAGTGCCGGCAGACCGCCGTTGGCGTGGCGGCCGCCGTGATTGGAGCAGTAAATGCCGTCCACCCCACCGTCTTTGGCCCGCCGGGCATCATCGGGGTGACAGATGCCCTTGACGATTAGCGGTAGATCGGAAAGTGAGCGTAGCCATGGCAGGTCGTCCCAGTTGAGCGGATTGCTCCAGACTTGTGACCAGTGAAGTACGACGGTCCGCAGATCCTGCTCTGGCGGCTGGGCTAGAGCGGCCCGGAATACTGGGTCGCTGGTGTAGTTGGCCAGGCTGTGTCCACGCAGCGGTAGAGAGTACGCCGCCGCCAAGTCGCGCGGACGCCAGCCAGTGACGGGCTGGTCCAGGGCGACGACGATGGCTTTATATCCTGCGACCTCAGCGCGCTTCACCAAGCTGGCTGCCAGCTCCCGATCCTTTGGCACGTACAGCTGGAAAAACCCTGGCGTATCACCGAATTCGACCGCCACATCCTCCAGCGGATCGGCAGCGAAGACCGACGCCACCATCGGCACCCCGGTGGCGGCGGCGGCGCCGGCGGTCGCCAAATCGCCGTGGCCGTCCTGGGCGCAGATTCCCAGGACGCCGATGGGCGCCATGAACACCGGCGACGCCAGTTTCATCCCGAACACCTCTATGGATAGGTCGCGTTCCTTGGCTCCGACGAACATCCGTGGAATCAGCCCCCAGCGCTCGAACGCGGAGACGTTGCCCCGCTGCGTGAATTCATCACCCGCTCCCCCGGCAACAAAGGACCACACCGACGGAGCCATCGCCGCAGACGCCTTGGCCTCCAAGCCGGCATATGTCATCGGCAGCACGGGTAGGTCCCCGGCTAGGCCGCGCAGATAGATCTCGGACTGGTAGTCCCCAAACGCCATGCGCCCTAGCCTGCCAAGCAGGGTCCTGCTACTTCCACTGCTTTTCGGCCCGCCGCGTGACCGGTATCAGCGGGCAGCTTCGCGATGAGGTCGAGGTAGTGGTGACCTGTGGGACAGACCTGGTCGCCGGCGACGCGGTTGGGCGCGGCGTGATCAGCAGTTAGTTTGGTCGCGTGGTCGCCAACAGGCTCCGTAGACATAGGGTTGCTCGACGGTTGCTGGCGCTGTTGTGCGTGGCGGCGGCCACAGGTGGTTTGGTCGTCGCGTGGCGCATCGATGAGCGGGCTCAACCGTGTTGGAGGGTGCGGCAATTCATCGAGTTCAACCGCAACACGCAGGCCTCGCTGAAGGCAAAGACGCGATTCGCGCCGCCGGGCTCCTACGGACAAGACTCCGTACCGACTGCCGCCGACTACCAGGCATGGCTCGACGGCCTGCAGCAGCGCGCCAACGAGGTGACTGCACCTGAGCTGTCGGCACACGCACAACGAGCCGCGGCGCTGGCGCGGGAATTCATGAAAGATGCCAACCAGATGAACGACGAGCTGGGCAAACAGGATCCGCTGAACCCGCGACTGCCGCCAACGGCGAAGGCGGCGGCCCAGGTTAACCACGAGTTCGGCGACGAGATGGCCACCCTGGCGCGCGCCTGCCCCACCTGAGCGCCCGGCAGCCACTCGCGCCTCGTATTGCCCGCGAGTGAGCATGTGACGTGCGAAGGGGTCTACGCTGCCACTCCCCAGCCTCCGCTGGGTGCGAGTGCGGGCTCGATGAAGCAAGGAGCTCTGCCCCTCGCCGATAATGGCGATATGGTGACGGGCAATTCGATTAGCGCCGCGCTAAGGCTGATCATTTGGCGCCGGATGTGGCGGTTCTGCATGCCGGCCGTGGCGTGTTTGGTGGCGGCGGCGAGCGCGTGCGCCGCTCCGGATCGCGGTGCCGAGGCCCGCCACCTTCAGGCCGAAATAGCGAAAATGCCCGGGGTCGACAGCGTTGATCCCGGCTATATCAACGATTTCGAGAACGGCGCCGAACTGAAATTGGTGGTGACGATGCCCAAGGCGAGCGAGGAGCAGATCGCTGCCGTCGCCTCGCGCATCACAAGTATCAAGGACGGCCATTTCGACGGCTACCGCCAGTCCTGTGACTTCGTCGTCGGCGATGAACTGGAGGTGAAACGCGGCGCGCAGCTCGACCCCGCCCAGATCGTCGACGACACACACCGCTTGCGGGAACTCAGAACCCGCGTCCCGCAGTCGGCCATCCAATGGTCACGTGAGGGCACTAGTGCGCGGCTTGACGTATGGGATGTCGAACACACCAGCGACGTGTTGACCGCAGTATTGGCGGCGGTCAAGCCCGAAGCGATGACGGTCTATGTCCGTTCCGCCGAGCCGACGAAGTACCCCACATGGGAAGTCGGTGTTCCAATCAGCGGCCAGCAGCGCGCAACGATCGATACTTTGCTATCGCGGCTGGCTTTGCCGGTCTATTACGTTCGCATCGACAACGCGAGGATCACCGCCCTGTCGGTATACATCACCGACACTGCCAGGGCATACGGCGACCTCAAATCAGTCATCTCCGACGTGGCGCCCACCAAACAGCACCCGTTGCAACTGGAGTGGACCCGCATGGTAGAGCCCGACAATTTTCACCAGTTCACCGGTTCGCTGAAGGTGCCAAGCTGCACCCGAGGAGAGGGCGCGCCGAAAACCCAAGCCCCTCAGGGCTATCAGATCGTGGAAGCGGCCGCACTTCAGCGGCGACTGGAAAGTGACTTCAACGACTGCTGATAATTCCCCTCCCCCAAGTCTCTGGTTGTTTCGGCTCAGAAGGTCCAGTTGCCAGGCCGTCCGAAGGATCTAATGCTGCGCCAGGCTGACATCAGCGCCGTGCATGCACGGTGCGCCGAAACCCATGCGGCCGCCATGACGCGTGCACCGAAGGCTCCCCCGCCGACCCTCGGGGGTTCCGAGATTCACCTACTGGCGCAGTAATTCTCGATTCCTTCTCAGCGGACTTGACGATCGCTCGCATGGTGATTCACCTGATCGATTGACCGGTGTCACCGCGATCCGCAATTCCGGTCTACACCCACGACCGGCGGATCTCTTTTCTTGCCTGATACCGGCTGCCCATTAGATTCGCTAAGCGTTCAAGGACACCACCAACGTGACACTTCGAGGCCGGGCTCGTCCCCCTCGAGAAATCCCTCCCCATCGCTGCCAGCTGACGCCGATGATGTGCACCTACCGGCGATACGATGGGTGCGGTTCCATTCGTCGCGCGTGGGGCTAAGAGGCAGTTTGCCGCCTTCAAATGCGTGCTACAGGCCGTACTGCCAGCGCTCGGCGGGCGGGACCGACCGGCGAGAATAGAGACAGTCACACCGCTGGTTCGGGCGATCACCGTTGCAGCTGCATCGGTCCCACGCCCAGCACTTCGGGTCTGGCTAGCACAATGATGATGTCGCTTCGGCTGGCCTCATGGATTCATGTCGACCCGGCGTGCGACCGATCCGTTGCCGCGTCGCAACGATGGCACGCCAGCATCTTGCGTCTCCGCTCCGCGCCGGTCGATTACTGCAGGGGATCCAAGGAAAGGACCGGCTCTCATGATTGTGATCGGAGTCGACGCGCACAAAGCCACCCACACGCTAGTCGGCGTCGATGGTGGTGGCCGCCCATTGGGCGAGCTCACGGTGCCGGCCACCAGCGCCGGGCACATCAAGGCGCTGGACTGGGCTCGTAGCGCGTTCGGGCGCGATCTGGTGTGGGGTATCGAGGATTGCCGTCAGCTGTCGTCGCGGCTGGAACGGGATCTGCTCGATGCGGGTCAGCGGGTGGTGCGTGTGCCAACGAAGTTGATGGCGCGAACGCGCGCGTCGGCGCGGACCTGGGGCAAGTCGGATCCTATTGATGCGCTGGCGGTGGCGCGGGCGGTATTGCGAGAACCCGACCTGCCGGTGGCCAGCCACGATGGGGCTTCACGTGAGTTCAAGCTGTTGGTGGATCGCCGAGACGTCTTGGTTGTAACTCGCAATGCCGTGATCAACCGCCTGTTGTGGCGCATACATGAGCTCGACCCGTCCCATGCGCCAAAGCCCTTATCGTTGAAGTGGGTCAAAAACCAAGAGGCACTGCGTATCTGGCTAGCTACCCAGCCGGGATTGGTGGCCGAGATGGCGCGCGACGAACTGGCCGACATCGTGGCGCTGAGCAAGCAGATCAATGCGGTAGAAAAGCGCATCATCGAGCGCGTGCGAGCAGCGGGCCCGTCGGTGCTGAATGTTGTCGGGTGCGCCGAGCTGACGGCAGCCAAACTCATCGGAGAGACCGCTGGCGTGTCGCGGTTTCGCAGCGAAGCCGCGTTTGCCCGCCATGCCGGTGTCGCCCCTATCCCGCATTGGTCAGGAACAAAAAGCGTGCACCTGAAGGCTTTTCGGTCTGGAAATCGGCAGCTAAATGTCGCTCTCTATCGCATCGCAATGAACCAGATCAAAAGCGGCGGCCCTGCCGAAGGCTACTACCGCAAACGGCGCGAGGGCGGTGACTCGCATGCCGAGGCCCTGCGCCGCATCGAACGCCGCATTGCCCGCAGCGTTTTCCGACACCTCCGTACCGACCTCACCGATGGCAACCTCACCTCGAAAAGTGTCGGATCGTTCCTTGAGCCAGAACACGTCCCGCTGGTCGTAGCGGCCGAGGTGAAGACCCGTTGTAGTCCACGAAAGGTCGACGCCGCCGGCGGCTCGCCGCGGTCGTGAACGCCGACGATGCGGGGATGCCACCACCGCAGCGGGGTGTCGAATTGGCGCTCTACTCAACACATGTCGAATGCGGTGTTTCGGATAGCGAGAGGGGCCAAGGCTCAGGCCCTGGCCCCTACCCCCCACCGGGAACGTACCACCGGGCACTACGGCCGCGGGCCGAAATTGACGCAGGAAACAAAAACGAAACCGCGTGGTGGCAGCCGCGGTCATCGCTGGCGGCGCCCGGCTTCCCCGCGCTCCCCGCCGTTCGTCCGGGCTAAGCCGCGGATGGGGTATGCAACTTGCCGAGGCCTGGCTGTCGCATAACGGACGGGGCTCCAGCTAATTTTGGCGGGTGAGTGTTGCGGCGTTTGTTGCTGGGGTTGATCGGGTATTGACGCGTGCGCATGAGTTGTATCCGTCGGCAAGTGGGGGCGTGGAGCTGCCGATGTCGGCGGCGGGTTCGGTGTCCGGCTCGCCCAGGGGGGCCAGTGGGTTGCAGACCGGTGTGATCGGTGCCGCGGGCTCGTATCAGCAGGCGCAGACCGGTGCGGCGGGTTTGGATGAGGAGTTGGCGCAGACCACCGCCCAGGGCGCGGTGATTGGTGAGCAGGGCCGGATCGCGTCGGGGTTGATTCGTGATCAGGCCCGCACCGCGGCGGCCTCGCTGATGCCGATGAGCCGATCGCCAGCGGGAGCGCAGCTGCTGGTGGCCGCGATGGATCAGCACCTTTCGGCGATGCAGGGCCAGCTGCAGTCGACCAAAACCCAATACCAAGCCGTCACCGCGGGACTGCAGCACGTGGCCGCGGGCTATCAGACCCTCTCGGGTGGGGCCAAGGACTCCCCGCCGGCGATACCGCTCGATACGCCCGGCCAGCCGAAGCCCGGCGACCCGACGCCGCCGGTGCCGCCCACGGCCGTAGACCCCCGAAATCCGTTTGTCGGCGATCCCCGATTCGGGTACTGGACGGATTATGTGCCGCCTCCCTATACCGGCGCCACGCCGCCACCCCCTCGCCCGCAGCACGTGCCGTTCGACGGCCCGGAGGGCGGTCCGACCGGCTTTTACACGCCGGGCCAGACCTGGATCGACGACGATGCGGCCCCGTTCGCCGCATACCAAGAGCAGTACAAGTTCCGCATTGCCGGTGAGGATCTGACCTCCTACACCCGTATCGGACCGACGGGGCAGATGGAGCGCTGGGTGGCGTACACCTACGAGGCCAGGCAGTTCCAGAACATCGCCCTCAATGGGGATATCTGGGTCAAGACCCCGGCGGACCCAGCGCAGGGAACCCTAGGCGGTGTGACGACCGGAGGTATCGGAGGACTGACGTTGCCACCCAAGATTGGGTCTTGGGCGCCGATCACTCCTTTTCAGATCGCTACGTTGTCGGCGGCGAACCCGAGTGTGCATTACTACATGCCCGACTTGTGTGGAACGCAATTCGCGTTTGTCGACGGGGTGCCGACGGGCGGCAATGCGCCACCGCCGGTCACGCCGAGCATGATTGCTGCTCCGCCCAGCTGATGCGTTGCTGATCGCAGGCGCGCCGAATCGCGGGTTTCTTAGGCGTCGTTGTCGAGGGCCCCGGCGTTGTCGCGCCGCAGTTGTTCGACAAGCGGCGCAGCGCCCTGCGCTTGCGGGGGTCCTATTTCGCCTTGGGCGACCCTTGATGCTTGCGACGAGGCCTACCGTCAAGCGGTGTACGTATGCTGGGGCGTCAGACGGTGTAGTTTAACCGGAGGTTTATGGTATGGTTTTAATGGATCTTTGAGGTTGTACGGGATGGAGGTGCGGGATGGCGGTTTTGACCCCGTCGGCGGCGCACAGGCTTGATATCGACGCGGCCTCGATGCCGATGCGTGAGATCGCTACGTATTTGCAGGACACGGTCGGTCAGCGCGTCGCGGCGGCGATCGCTGGCTTGGCCGATGCTAAGCAGATAGGCCGCTATAGCCGCGAGGACGGCCCGCAACCGCACGCGCCGACCCAGCGTCGGTTGCGTGAGGGCTACAAGGTAGTCCGGATGCTCGTTGACGCTTATGACGACGAGACGGCTAAAGCGTGGCTGTTCGGCACGAACACGCGCCTCGACGATCAAGCGCCGATCGAGGTACTCGGTGCTGCGACCGAGACGGCAGATTTCAAAGTCGTGGTGCAAGCAGCGCGCCAGGTGGCTACTTTTCAGGTGTGAGTGGCAGCCCAGTGGACGGCCCACTGTGGCGGGTCGGATATTATCGCGCGCCCGTTGATTTCACCCCGTTGGACTTGTATGGGTTCTCGCACCGATTCGACGACGCCGATCGGCGGTTCCGAACACTGTATTTGGCCTCGCTTGAGGTGACGTGTCTACGAGAGGTGTTGGCGGATTTCCGGCCGAATCTGGCTGCGCGGCAGCGTCATATCGAGCGGTATGGGCCTGAGGCCGCCGATGATTTTCCGGTTGCTGCGGTGACGGCGAAGTGGCGCCGGGAAAATGTGCTTGTTCTGGCGAGGCTGGAGTTGGATGGACCGGTAGTCGACCTATTCGATGCTGATATCCGCCAAGAGCTTGAAGACCGCCATGCGGCGCTGTTGGTCGAGTACGGCCTGGAGCATCTCGATCTAGGTGAAATCACGACTAAGCGGCGAAAGGTAACCCAGTCGATAGCCGGCGATCTGTACGACCGCGGCGCTGCGGGGGTGCGGTTTCCGTCGCGGTTGGACGGCAACGTCTGTGTGGCGCTGTTCGAAGGACGAGGCACTGTGGATCAGGTGGGTGACGTCGTCGCATTGACCGATCCGCCTCCTGAGGCGCTGTCGACGGTGGTGGGTGGGTGGAAGCTCAAAATGCAGGACGCGCCGTAACGCATCGGCTGCATCCGAGTACTTACTGCAGCGCCGGCGATCTTCGGCTTCCGACCGTTCAGCCAAAGGTTATTCGCGGGACGATCTGACCTGATCTATTGAATTGATCGGGAAATGCGAAGTAGCACCGTCGGGCTATTGGCTGTCACACGATCGCGGACTGCTGCGATGCGGTTGAATCCCCCGGGCCACGGTCATGCCGGTAATGCCGCTCGCTGCCGCCCCCGGGCGCGCAAGCCCGCGACTGCCTGGCTGATACGTGCGCTGTTAGCAAGACCGCCGAGTCGGCGGTTTCATCCAGATGGCGCTGAGCACCTGCGCTCAGACACGCGGTGCGCAGCGTGGTCGACGTCGAGGATCAGGGGCAAGCCCCGTTGGATGTTGGAGGGCCAGCGCACAACGGGAGGCCAATGCCGACATCGACGTGTTGGCGCCTTGCCGCAGCACTAAGTCGTGCGTCTGCGATCCGAGATCGCCCTGGGGGGCGTGGACTTGGGATCGCAGCGATCGGCGTTTTTGCTGAACTGTGGCAAAACGAAGATGATTAGACGGGTGGAGATCGACTTCGGCGAGGCGTGGGATTTTCTCGATGACGCGGGCAGGCCACGACACTTGCGCTTTCGGCGCAATTGGGCACCGCCGGGAGATGCACGTGTCTTCGCCGAGACCGGTCAGCTCGTTGCCGTCATCGGCGATGTCGGACGCTCAGATAATTTTGATGAGCTTGCCATCAGTGGGCCGAACGTGTCGTATGCCGCCATCCAGGCCGCGCTTGATGGCTGGCAGGAGTGGGCCATGGTGCTTGATGCCGGCGATTACTGCTGGATCAGCCTTGCCCAGATTCAGCGCCGAGTGAATCAAGCCGGCTTGGGCCCCCACCCGCCGGATTAGGTTGGTGCTGATCGCGTGGCCTCGGGCAGAGCCTGGTCGCCGCCGACGGCTACCGCAGATCCGAACCGAGCGGCCTGGTCACGAGAGACGGCGAATCCTGGTCGTGTGAGAGAACACTTTCTTGTCGACCGTAGGGTCGCTTAGCGTCAGCGACCGGGGGCTTCGCGGCTCAGGAAGCCTGGGATACCAGGGTGCGCAGACTCATTTCGCGCATCATGTGCGGCAGGCTGACGCCTTGCCGGGTGGCTTCTTGTTGAAGTGCTTCCAAGTCCTCTTCGGTGAAGCGCACCAGGACTTTGCCCGTCAGCTTTCGCTGCTCGCTGTTGCTCACGTTTTCCTCCGGCACCTCGGGGGTGTCACCCTCACCTCGTCGCGATGCTGTTAGTTTACGACATCTATGTCCTTAAATAGCAGCTTCGACGCGCACAGAACGTCGCGATGTCGCTATGATGGTCTTAATTAGCAGCATGTTGTCGTTACTGGGAGCAGGGTGAGCCTCGCGGCCGGGGCGACCCGACGATGACTCAGCCAAGGCGGCCGCCGCCGGGTGTGGAGACCACACCCGGCGGTTCGATTGTGCCGTTGTCGCAGGCGGCAAAGCGGCTGGGCAAGGATCCGCGCACCATCATCCGGGCCATCAAGGCCGGTGAGATCCGCGGTGGAGCCATGCCGCGACCGGAACGCTTGCGGTGGTATGTCTATGCCGACGAGCTTCCGTCGCCGGGCGGTGCCGCTGCTCCCCCACCGCCGACCGAGGTCGATGAGCTTCGCGCACAGGTGGTTTCGTTGACCGAGGCCAACCGGCTACTGATCGCGTCTCAGCAGGATCTGCTCGAGGCCGACCGGTCAACGAACGAGGCCGCAGACAAGTACCGTGCGGTGGCGCACCGGTATTTGGATGCGTTAGCGCAGTTTATGACGCCTGGCCATCTGGGTGAGCTGACCGAGCTGCTGTAGACCAGCGCTGCAGTCGATTCCATAGGATGCCCGAGAACCGAATGAAGGGCCGAATGTAGTTGTGCCGTCAGGAATTCGACTGCCCTATTCTCCGGCTCTCAAATCGTAACGTGACGGCGTCGCGGATGGTTTCTTAGACCGCGGCGGGTGCCTCGGCGAGCACGGCCAGCAGTGTCTTCACCCCGTCGGGGCCCAGATGGGTGCGCAGTGCGTCGGCCAGGAGCTGCGGCTTGGAGCTGAATTCGTTTAGTGCCGCGGAGATGATCCGCGACGGACTCGGTAGCCGTTGGTCGGCGGCGCCGTTATGCCGGGCATCGTCGTTCTTCTTATCTTGGGCCGCGCGCCACCGCACGACCTGCTGCTCGTAGGGCACGCGAGCCAAGGAGCGGGCTTCCCGGATGGCCAGTTCGCCTCTGCGCAACGCGGTTTGCAGTTCGGGCACGAGATCTAACAACGCGCGTCGTTGGGAGACCCAGCCTTGGGTCTTGCGGAGCCGCTCGGCCGCCACTGTCGCGCTGCCGCATTCGGTGACCAGCGACTCCACCGCTTTGGCCTCTTCGATCACGTCGAAGTCTTGTCGATCGACGTTTTCGGCGATGGAGGCCGAGATGAGCGTGACTCGGTCGCGGGCGATCTCATCGTTGACGACGACGGCTAGGTCACTGCGTCCGTACTTGTGGGCGGCGGCCAGGCGGCGGCATCCGTTGATGACAACGAAGCGGGTCGGGACCGAATCGTCGGGGTACAGCGCGAGATAGGCGCCCTTGCTCACCACGACCGCGGGCTGTAGCTGCATGTCGACGATGGATTCGAGTTCGGATAGATCCCCGAGATCGTCGCGCGGGTTTCGCGGATTGGGGGTCAGCTCCGTCAACGGCAGGGTTCGGCTGGGCATCGCGGTGATCTGTTCAACCGGTGAGTGGTCGCCGACCGAGTTAGCCAGGCTGGCGAGGTTGGTTCGCTGTCCGCGGGCCATCAGCGCCCCCCTCCGACGTTGAGTTCGAGGGCGAATTTGTAGAAGTCCTCGCGGGCCTGCAATGCCACCCGGTTGAGCGGATACTCGGTGACGACCAGTCCATCCGCGCTGGCCCGTGCGTGCAGTTTGTAGTGGCGAATCACGGTGTGGGCCAGCGGCCATCGGTTAGCCTTGACGAACTCCTTGGTCTCGTCGAGGTCGTGACTGCCGTCGCGCGCGTCCCAATTGTTGATGACCACGGTGTACGGAATTGCGCGGGGCTGGACCACTTTGGTGATGGTGCGCGCGGTCGGGTCGAAGCTCAGCGGCTCGGTTTCAATCGGGACGATGACGCGGTCGGCGACGTCGAGAACGACCCGCAAGGCGTCGGCGGCGGGCCCGCGGCCCAATGGGTCGGAGGTGTCGTCGCCCGCGTCGAGGTCGATCCAGCCTGGGGTGTCGACATACACGTGGGAGATGCCGTCGAGTTCGCCGAGGCGTTTGAGCCCATCGAGGTCGTCGTGGGCCTGCACGATGTGGAATGGGAGATCGTCGAGGCGCGCGGCCCACCACACCGCGGATCCCTGCGGGTCGATGGAGACCGCAGCGACTGGTGAGCTCGCGTCCGGATCGTCATCGTGGTTGAGGACGTCGGCGGTCACGGCGGCCAGATTGACCGCGATGGTGCTTTTGCCGACGCCGCCCTTTTGATTGAGAACGACGTGAACAGCCATCAAAGGCCTTTCCGTATGCTTCCCCCGCTCGGCGGAGTACTTCGGATGAGACAGCCGCAGTCTACGGTGCGATTTGGGGGCTGTCGCCTCGACACGCGCGGCCGACAGCGTCACTGCTCGGGGCATCGGCTGTTAGGCAAATCAGTTATTGCGGTCACGCACGAGGTGTGCGCGGTGAAAGTGCTGTTCGGAGGCGGATATTCGGCAATTTCGACTTTACCGCGGTTAAGTGGCTAACTGGTCCTGCCGGCGGCGGTCCAGGGCAGCACGAACGAAGATCTGTAAAAGGTCGGCTCAACGGCGTTGTCCCGCAGCGAAAATCGCCTGACCTGTCTATGGTTTGTTGTCGGCCCAACGCTGGGGTGGGCGAATCGCCGGGATGGATGCCTATGACATCCGGTGGAGGCGGCCTGAATCGGCTTGTGGGTCAAGGGAATGCCGACGTGTCGTTGTGAGCGCCGCCTATCCGTCAGTGAAATACTGATGGGGTGGCTGCCCGACCCAATGTCCATCGATCCGAGGTGGGGTTGGCCCTGGTCAGGATCGCACGGCGACGCGCGAAAGTCGACGACCCCGACCGCGAGAAATTGCCGGACTCACCGGAGTCGGATCCTCGGGATGTGTTGGACTATCTGCGCAAATACAGTGGGTCCAACATTCCACGTTGGGTGCTGCAAGCCGACGTGTGCGATGCGTTGACATTGAACAATTGGCTGTGGTGGGAGGATCGGCGCCGGGAACTTCACTTTCTGAAGGCCGGGCGCGATCGTGGCCTTTTTCTGTCCCAGCTCGGCTCCCAAGTGGGCGTGGGCAAGCAGGGCGTGCTCGATCGCATTGACCGGCTCGAGGCGTTGCTGCGCTATGACCGGCCGGACGAGAAGATCGTTCGTGCGGCGCGCCGCGCCGAGCGTGAGCAGCGCGAGCGGTTGCCGGTCGTGGAGGCGTGGCTCGCCGCTCGACGCGACGATCTGCGTGCGGTGATCGTCGGTCTGGTGGACCAGGCCGATCGTTTTGATGTCGAGGAGCGCGAGTGGGTCGATGAGCTGGAGATCGACGGGCGTGACGATCACCTGTCCGCCGCGACGATGGTGATCCTGGGCCTAGCGGCATCCGAGGTCCGGACAGCACCGGCGGTGCTGGCTCTGGATAGCGCCCGGCCCTATGCCGTGCACAGCGTGTTGGCCCGCGCCGATGGCCTGCGTAGTCAATTCGCGGAATTGGGCGGCCAGACTCAGCGGCGCGCCGCGTCGGCGTAAGAGGGGTGGACCCACGGGTTGGAACGTCGAGACCGGCGCCCCCGTCGCCCATAAGTGGCCGCATCGCCGCCGCGCTAAGCGCCCCGACCGTGCGGCGGCCGAGCGAACACTGAGATTCGCGCGTTGCCGGCGATGATGGCCCGCAAGAAGGGATATCGCCGAGAAATTCGAGGGTCCGACTTTACCGCGGTAAAGTTCGAAGCCGTCGGGGCTTGGCCGATCGGCACTCACGCATGCGCGTCTGTCCCCGACTGCTGGCGCCAGAAGGCGACGCGATCGGTTGGGGTCTGCTTTGAGGTCGGGATCTGTGCACGACACTCGCTGAATTCAGCCCGCCTCACCGGCGGGTGCACCGCGGACGCCGAGCCCGCCGGCTCGCACATCGGAATGCCCACTGCCACACTGCACCTAGTCGCCGCCCCCCGTCGTGCTTGTTCGTTGTGGGGACCGACACCATCATCCCACGTGACATTTTCGTCACTGTGATGCTGTGTGGCCCTCTGGCGATCGCCACCTCACCGAACGTCTGCTCGCGTACGGCAGGTGATCACCGCGCGCAGCCCCGCGCTGGTTTTCGACGAGTCGGCACGCTGGCATCTGCGGCTGACCGGGTGATCTGGTCCGCGCATCACGGGCCTATCAGATCATCGGATCGCGGCGATATCGCGTGATGTCGTGACGCAGTCACGTGCTCACCGGGTTGCGCAGCAACGGGGTCGCCGAGCGACTCGATCACCGCGTCGCCTTGTCGCGGGGCGACGACGTGATTTGCTCACCAGGTCACCCCGTCACCGCATCACAGCGCTAGCGGGTGATGATGTCGCGCGATTACCGGGTGACTCGATCACCAGATCGCAGCGCCACCGTGTTGCGCTGCGATGTTGTCACGGTGCCACGCGGTCGCGGTGTGACGGTGGCGCGGCGTGACAGCGTGATTAGGTGTGCCGGTTGCGAAGTCGCCCGGCGATTCGATCACCACATCACGGGTCAACACCGTGACCAGATCACCGCGTCGCCGAATCACCCGGTTGCGTGATCACTTGATCGTTGGATCGCCGCATCGCGCTGTCACGGCGCGATCACATCACCGCGACACACCATTGCGGTGATACCCCAACATGGGATCGCCCTGCTGTAATGAATGTGATCAATGGTGAAGGAGTGATCGTTGTGAAAGCGGAAGTGATTGCGATCGCCAATCACAAGGGCGGGGTGGGAAAGTCCTTTACCGCGGTAAACCTGGCCGCCGGTATGGCGCGCGGCGGGTGGCGCACCCTGCTGGTGGACTGCGATCCGCAGGGCAACTCCACGTCCATGTTTGATCCCGACGACGATGTCGAGTTCGACATCTATGACCTGATCGGTGAGAGCTTGCCGATCGGCAAGGTGATCCGCAAGACGCGCCTGGACAACCTGGATTTGGTGCCCTCCACGCTGGCGGTGGCCAAGCTGGACATGGAACTGGTCACTATGCACCGGCGTGAGGAACAGCTGGCCATGGTGCTGGCGCCGGTCTATCACGACTACGACGCGATCGTGCTCGACCTTTCGCCGAATTTGGGTCAGCTGGTGATCACCGCGCTCAATGCCGCCGACTGGTTCATCGTGCCGACCGATGCCAGCAAGTGGGGCAGGCGGGGGGTCAACATGTTCCTGGAATGGTCGGCCACCTTGCGCAAGCATCAGGTGCTCTCGGCGACTTTTCTTGGGGTACTGCTGACCAAGTACGAGTCGCAGACGCTGATCAGTCGTGAGACGCTGCACGCGCTGCGCAATGACGGTCTGCCGATTTTCAACACGTCGATTCCCAAACGCACCGCCGCTGAACGGATGGTCAGCGACCAGGTGGTATTGGGCGACGAGGACGCCGATGCGGATCTGGCGCAGGCGTATGCAGGTTTCACCGTGGAAGTCATGACCCTGGTGGATGAGGGGCGACGGAATCGAGGAAAGCACCATGCCTAAAAAAGACACCGCCGCAGCCGTTTTGGGCATGTTGTCGACCGCCGGCGCCCAGACACGTCAAACCTCTGCGGTGAGCTCAGCGGCCGCCGAAACTGCGGCGCCACCGACTGTCACAGTGACAGAACACGTCGCGGCGTCGGCCTCGGTAAGTACGCTGCCTGCGCCCCCGCAGCCGATGACTGTGACTGTCCCGGAGGCACCGCGCACCTTGCGGCTGCGTCCCGCCACGGCGCAGCGGGTGCGCCAGGCGTGGCTGGAAGCAAAACGCGATGATGTGCTGCTGACCGCGCAGGATTTCGTGTCCGATCTAGTCGAGGAGGCGCTGACGCGCCGCCGCCGTCGTCCCGCCGCGCAGAATTCACCGCGGTTGAGTCGCTAAGCGCTTTGCGCGTCCTGGCCCAGTTCGGTGAGCCATCCGTCGCGGTCGAGCAGGACCCAACGCGAACCTCGCCAGTGAAAGGGTACGCACGCCGGATCGCGCCCGGCATCGACGAGGTAACCCAACCGGGCGGCTAGCTGCGGCTCGAGACACGCCACGATCTCCGCGCACACCGCGCATGCGGCGAAGAGCCGTGCGGGGGAGGGGTTTTCAGCGGGGACGTCGCCGCCGGCGCGGTTGACGACACGGTCGAGGCTGTAGCGGCAACTGTCGGTGAGAATTTCGCAGTGCCCTGAGCTGCGGGCCAGCACGGCCGCGGGAACCGATCCAGACACGGTGGCGGCCGATGGCCTGCGCAACGGCGCCGGCTCCGGCGCCGGCGCCGGAGCCGGAGGAACTTCGCTGGCGTCGGTGCTGGCGGTTTGTGGGTGAGGATCACCGGGGCCAGCGGTGTCCGCGGCGATGGCGTGCAGATACGGCGCGGCGTCGTCGTGCCGTCCGTCGATCCACACGCCCGCCCAAACTCCCCACGAGGCATGGCATTTGAGTGCCTGCTGGGCGCACCACGGCCGCACCGGACAGGCAAAGCAGTGAGTTAGTGCTCGACCGCGGCGGCGTCGGTCGAACCATCGCTCCGGGTCGTGTTGGCAGGCCAGCGTCATCGATCTGTGTGGGGGAGGAGCCTCGTTCATCGCCCACCTCCTGCCTCAGGGTTGTCGCGGCGTCGGCGCCGCGCCCGTTCTCGGATGTCTTCCAAGGCCTTTCGGGCGGCGGCGCGACCGGGGCCCGACAGCGCGGCACGGCCGGCGTCGCGGGCGTGGCGGTTGCTTTCCCGGGCGGCGAGTTGGGCGGTGATGCGTTGGCGTGCCTGAGTGAGTTCTTCTTGTTCGCGCGCCACATCGTAGGCCGACGGGCGCTGGCTCAGATCACCGTGTGCGGCCAGCATCGCGCCGAGCAGCCCGATCGGTTTATGCGGGCTCTCGGGCAACCAGTGTCCGGTCGCCATCCAGTCTTGGATGAGGGTGTTGATATCGCGCGGGGTCCAACCGTGTCGCGCCGGGCCGGCCAAGATCCGCGCCCAGGGTGTGCCGGTGCGATAACGCCGAGCCCATGACGGGCTTTGCTGGTCAAGGACCCACATGTTTGCCAGGGCGATAGCCTGGATGTCCGGGCTTGGGCGGCGCGAAGCGGCGCCGCTACCGGCGCGTTGGCGCCGGTCGACGGTGGTAAGGACTGATTTAGGGGAGTTTTTTCGGGAGAAAAGAGACCCTCCGGGATGGGGTGACAGCGACTGGATTCGGCAGTCGTGCAGCGCCCATACCGACGCCCAGCCGCGGCCTTTGTCCCCAACGCGCCAGCTGGCAAAGCGCTCGGACCGGGTGCGCTGCCGGCCGCGCATCACTTCGGTGGCCACACCGAGTAGTCGCAGTGCGGTGGAGGCGCGCTGCACGGTGCGCACCGACAGGCCGGTCAGCTGCGCAAGTCTGTCGTTGGTGGGCCGGCAGTTGCGTCCAGTGCGGTGCTCGGCGAAGGAGGCGCGCGCCTGGGCCACCGCCACCAGCGATTTGAGGCTGATGGGGTTGTTGGGCATCAGGGGCCGGACGCGTGATTGGTAGTACTGCGCGTAGGCGGCGGGCACGGTGGATTCCGCCCACCCGCCGGCCCGGCCACTCCAGCACGGGATAGCCGACCAGGCGGCGTCGATCTCCAACACGATGCCCGGAGCACGGCCGACGCAGTGCGCGCCGGCGCGCTGTATCCACAAGGGAGCGGTCCGCGCGGTCCCTCGCCGCCGCGATAAGCGACTGCTGCCGCGGTAAGGATGGACGATGATAGGAGCGGATCCACGGGTCGCGGTAACTAGACCACGCACAGGGTGTGCGCTACCGTGGAATGCGTCTTTCATGACGATTCCCTTCGAGGTGGGGATTTTCGCGAAAGCACCAATTCGGTTCGAGTTGCAGCTCGAACCGGCCGCCCTCGGCCTTCGGGCCGGGGGTTTCGCCGTGTAGGGCGCTGTCGCAAGCTTGCTATGTAGTTGTGCGGTGGGATCGTGAGTCAGGCGGGCGAAAGCCCTCGGAGCGGTGGTCGTCCTTTCGTTCGGTCTTCCAACTGCTACGTGCCACAGGCGGATATCCGCCGGGTACTCCACAGGCGGATATCCGCCTGTGGACAGGATGCCGCATAGCGGCGCCGTTTTCGGGCTGACACGCCGCAACATCCGTCACAACAGTCACTGCCCCGGAGAGGCCGGGCCAGCGGACCGCGGGAGCTGCGCCGCCGTCCGATATATCGCGCCGTTTTCCGCGCAGGCTCACCATAAGGTGCGCCGCCTCCGTTACGCCGCACCCGCGGCCGAGAAATTTTTCGGCGATCGCGGCCAAGCCGGGGATGGGGAGAATTCCGTTGTGAACTGACGCGTAAGGCGATACCCGGCTGTAGCGTCAACGGCGATCCATGGCTAGTAGCTGAGCGGGGGAGGGAAAGCGAATGCCCCCGTGGGGCTTCCGGATTTGCGCCGGAGATCGCCGGTTGAGTCTGCCTCGTCCGTGTTGTTGCCTGTAAAAAGGAATCCGTCCGTGATCGCGCAAGACACCCGTCGCAACGGCGCTCCGACGTCCACGCAGGTCGACGGTGAGCTGCAGCCCGTCGGAGAACCGGTATCGCGGCCCGCGCGCTCACCCGCCGAGAGCAACTGGTCGCAGTCGCGGTGGGGCTGGCTTCCTCAATTCCGGTGCCGCAGCGGGCCTGCCGCGCTGTCGTGGACTGAGACCGACGAGCAGATGCGCACGCTGCATCTGGTGCGGCGCAGTCGCCGCGCGGCGGTGTGGATGACGGTGGGGATCGCCGCGGTCAGCTTCGTGTTGTCGTTTGCCTCGCTTCGGGATCTGGCGTCGGCCTCGGCGTGGCCGGGCTGGCCGTTGTGGCTGTGGCCGTTGATCATTGACGGGTTGATTTGTGTTGGCGACGCTGGCAATTGTTTCGTTGGCGCCCTACCGCGATCAGTTCTGGAACTGGGTGTTTGTGTGGGCGGTATTGGGTACGGCGGCGTTAGTCAGCGTGGGCGGCAACAGTTTTCACGCGTGGCCGTCGACGGGGCATTTGCCGCCGTGGATGCGGATGGGCTCAGCTGGGCTGGCGTGCGTTACTGGGAAACGGCGTTATCAGAGTGATCCCAATAGCCCTACGAGCGGGCAGAAATTGTGGGCCTGCTGCCCGAGCGAGGGCAGACAGTCCGGAAGTTGCTGGCGCCACTCCGTGTGGCGGGTTCATTGCTGGGGTAGCGCCACACCGTACGGATCTGGCATGCTCTCACCGGGTCGCCCATTGTCGGTCAGGGCGCCTAGTTGGCCGTCGACGAATTGCTGGGTGGGCACCCATTGGGTTGAGCCCCAAGGATTGTGGATCTCGAGATCGCCGGATCCGTCATAGTCCTCGATGACCATCTGGTGTGCCGCGGACGACGATCGCACGTCGAGTGGCACGGGTTGGCCGGCTTGCGCTGCGGCCTCGATCTTCGGCAGCGCTGCTTGGCGGTCTGCCGCGTTGTTGAGGGGTTGATACTCATAGGTGCTGCCGGTCACCGGCGTCAGTAGCTTGTTGTCGAGCGCTATCGCTCCCGTGGGTCCGATCCCAGGCGGTGCTGCGTCCTGATAAGTGATGCCCAGAAACGTCTTTGCATCATCGCCTTCGGCGGTTCGCCCATAGGCGTAGTTCTGCGTGAACAGGGTTTGCGCGCGGGCCGTGATCGCAGCCCTGCTGTCGTCGCCGGCGTTGGCCCCGCCGACTGCCGCTGGCCCTTGCCCCGTGGTTGTACCCATCATGAGCACTGGATCGGCGCGCAGCCGGGCCATCACCGTCGAGGCGGCCACACAGTCGGGGTCTTGCCCCTGGCTGAACGTGGCGGCCATGTTTTGCGCATCCACATCAGTGGTGTCCGGCAGCATTGCATAGCGGCCGTCCAAATGCTTTTGGAGCCATGCCGAGTCGTTGCCGTGTGGGTGGATGAGCGCGCCGAACGATTGGAGTTGATCGAGGTTGTAGCCGGCGCTGGCGGCTTTCCACAGGTATTCGGCCTCGGCCGGTGACGACGCGTCGGCCAGCAATTTTTCGAACGCCGCCCGATCCGCGGGCGACATGGCGTCGAGCTGTTTGGACGCCAGCATGTTCGCGGTAGGACTCGGCGCGCCGCCGCCGCCGTGGTCGTAGGCCAGTGTCACCGCGGTCAGCGCGTCGACACCGGGAACCCGGATCTGTTGGGCGCGTGCCTGTCCGGGCCAGGGGCGCAGCGCGGTTGACGCGTCGCCAGCCGCGCCGGCCGCCAACCGTGCCGCTTCCCAACGCTGGTGACATCCCGCGGCCGCGGCCTCCTTGATCGCCTGGAGGATCGACGGGTCCAGGTTGTACAGGTCCGGTTGCCCTAGTTGGGTTCTGGCGTTCTGCAGCTGCTGTTGACCGTGGGCGTCTTGGCTTTGCGCCGTGCGCAGCTGATCGGCCCAGGTCGCCAACGCCTTCGCGGCGGCTGCGAAGGCGCCCTGTGCCCTAATGGCCTGCAAGGCCAACAGACTTAGGGCCTGTGTCGCGCTTTCTGCTGCCTGGCCATGCCACGAGGCGGGCAGGCTTTTCTTGTTCACCGCCAACTCGTCGTCTATGACCTGTTGGCACAGCTGTTCGACGCGCTGGTAGGTGTCGGCTTGGGCGGCGATGACGTCGGGATCACCAGCAGGAGGTTCGACCGCTAAGGCCGTGTCGATGTCACCAACCAAAAGCAACACCGCCGGGAAAAAGTTCGGTGCCGCCTCGATCAGGTGCGACGCCGCCTCGAGCGCGTCGGCGTCACTCACTACCTGGGTCCCCCCCGCGGGCCGCCGTGGCCGACCCCTGGTGGTGGGCCCCCCTGGTCGGCGTACACGTACGCCGTGCCGACAGCAGGCAAGATGCCGACCATTTCATCAAGCGCTGACCACGCCGTCGCCATCTCAGCCGACCACGCTGTGTGAAATGCCAGCCACGCCGCACTCACAGCGCCGAACGCGTGCATATCCACCGATGCTGGGGGAACCTGTTTCGTGATCGTTTCCATGCTGTCGCAAGCCCGGGCCACCCCGGCCACCGCAGCGGGGAAGGTATTCGGGTCAAAAAACAAAACCGCCGACCCATCCCCACGACCGTCCATGAACTCGGCCATCAGTTCACCGCCTCACCATCGAAACTCGGCGCCACCATCACCCACAACAGCGGACACGCTGCGCCGCTCAAGCGGTGTCACACGGCCATCTCTTCATCGTTCACTCAAGCGCGAAACCCTGCCCGTACGGTGACCGTCTCATACATCAGCCACCGAAATGACCGACATCTCCGGCGTGCTCCACACGTGATGATACAGTATGTATCAGCTTCTACAATAGATCGCTTGACGGATCGGCAAGGGTTCGTCGACAAACGACAGCCTTGAGCGCTTGTCGAACTTGTTAGCGTCAGCTGAACACCTGCGAGGTCGGCAACCGCCGTACGGCCTACGTCGTCGAGAACAGTGCTGGAGCGTGTCCAAATCGGCTAGAGGCGCTGGCTAGGGCTAGTCGGGTTAGTTCTGTAGGCGGCCTCACGGCGAGCCACCGTTGCTGCATGGCTGGGAGATCGTGGCCGCCGAGGTGATGCCCGATCACATGCACCTGTTCGTCCGCGTCGGCCTGATCGACGCACCGGCGGCGGTGGTACGGGCGTTCAAGGGCCGCACCGCCCGGGTGCTCCGGCAAGAGTTCCCGTACCTGCGGCGGTTCGCCCAGGTGTTGTCGTCGCCGTCGTATTTCGCCGCCTCAGTCGGATACGTCTGGGAGTCGACGGTGCGCTGCTACATCGAACACCAGTGGGATGCAGTGGCCTGATGCGACGTGCGTATGTGTTCCGGTTGCGTCCGACGGCACGTCAGCATGTGGCGTTGGCGGCGTGCCTGGATGCGCATCGCGAGCTGTATAACGGGGCGTTGCAGGAACGCCGGGATGCCTGGTCGCACAACAAGACTCGCATCTACTACGGGGATCAGGCCGCACAGTTGTCTGAGATCCGCAGTGTGTGCCCGGATCAGGCAGTGTGGTCGTTTTCCAGCCAACAGGCCACCCTGCGCCGGTTGACCAAGGCGTTCGACGGGTTCTTCCGCCGCGTCAAACGCGGTCAGACGCCGGGCTATCCGCGGTTCAAGGGCAAGGCCCGCTTCGATTCGGTGGAATGGCCCAAAGACGGGGACGGGGCACGCTGGCTACCCGGGAGCAGGCGGGTGTATTTGCAGGGTGTTGGTGAGGTGAAGGTGCATCTGCACCGCCAGGTGCAGGGCCGGGTGAAAACGATCCAGATCAAACGCGCCGGCCGGCGCTGGATGCTGGTGCTCTCGTGTGACGACGTTCCCACCAACCGGTTACCGGCCACCGGCGGCCAGGCCGGGATCGACGTCGGAGTGGTGACCTACGCGACGCTTTCTGATGGCACCGAGGTCGCCAATCCACGGTGGGCACGTGCGGAGGCCGCCCGGTTGGAGGCGGCTCAGGACCGATTGCAGCGCGCAAAGCGCGGCTCCAATAGCCCGGGTCGCGCGCCGGGAGACGGTGGCCGCTCGGCATCGTAAGATTGCCAACCGGCGTAAAGACTTTCACCACAAACAGGCTCGCGAACTCGTGGCCCGCTACGAGCTGCTGGTGGTCGAGGACCTCAAGATCTCGAACATGCTGCGCCGTGCGAAGCCCAAACCTGATCCGGACAACCCCGGGCAGTACCTGGCCAACGGTGCCCGGGCCAAGTCCGGGCTCAACCAATCGATCAGTGACGCTGGCTGGGGCCAGTTCGTCTCGATACTGCGCGCCAAAGCGGAAGACGCTGGGCGCACCTGGATCGAGGTCAACCCCCAGCACACCTCCGACAGGTGTGAGTGCTGCGGTCACGCAGCACCCGAGAATCGCGTCAGCCAAGCGGAATTCGTCTGCCAACGCTGCGGTCACACCGCACCCGCCGACGCGCACGCCGCACGCAACATACTGAGGGCTGGACTGGCCCTACACACCGCAACCGCGGCGTAAAAGAAGCCGGCCCCTTCCAGCGGCCGGAGAAGTCACGACACGGTCGCCAAGACCCGCGATGCGGCCCCGCTGGTGCTGGGAACCGCGGCCACCAGTCGCTAGCAGGCCAGCCGGTGCGGGTGATCCGCTTGTCGGTGCTGGGCCCGAGCAGATCTGTGGGCGGCGGCCGTCGCATAGCCGTTGGTGCGGCGGTAGCGTTTTGCCCAACGACCTGCAGTTAGAGGGGATTTGAGCGCGCGATGAGCATTTCCGACGTCTTAGATGACTTGCTCGATGACCTCAAGGGGCTATTTCGCGGGCATGACGAGGTCAGTACGCAGCCGCCCGCGTGGATGCCGGCCACCATGCCGACCTCGGGGCCGCCGTGGGGGCCGGCTGCGGCAACGCCGGCTCCGCAAGTGCCCAACGGCCCCAACGGATTACAGCAAGGCGCCGATCAGGCGGGTACCTCCTACCAGCAGGCAAGCGGACACATCGCGGCGACCGATGACAAGCTGGCCGGGCTGCTGAAAGAGATTTTCGCCGCCAATGACGACACCCGTTCGAGGATCAGCGCCATCATCTCCAGCATCGATACGGCGCGTCACGCGCTGACGTCGAACCCCCAGATGGCCAACGATCCCCACGCGATGGCGTTGTTCAACCAATTTCTGGATGGTCAGCTGGCCCAGATTCAACAACTTCTCGCCAGCGCCAAAGTGGACAGCAAAAAGCAGGCCGAGTTACTTGCGGCCCTGGGGAATCAGTACCGCGGCAGCGGCGGTGATCCGAAGAAGAGACCCAAGGCCGACGCTAACGGCGCCGACGGGGGTGATGGCGGCGGCGACGCTGGCACCGGCGCAGACACCGGCACCGGGGCGGGCGGTGGCGGTGGTGACGGCGGCGGTCCGGGCGGCGGGAATCCGGCTGGTGAGGGCGCTGGTGGCGGGTTGACCGATCCGCTGGCCGGGCTGGGCGGCGCCGGTATGGGCGATCCGCTGTCGATGTTGGGCCCGGCGATGGCGGGCCTGGGTGCGATCCCGGGCGCGCTAGGTGGTGGTGCGGGCTCGCTGCCGATGGACGCGCTGGGCGCGTTGGGCCCGCTGGCGAGCGGTTTGGCCGGCCAAGGCGGTGACGGGTTCAAAGACGGCGACACCCGCGACCACGGCAAATCCGATGATTTCCAGGACGGGTCGCACGGCAAAGCCGACGGCGACAAGAACGGCGAGGCGACGCCGGCCAAGGGCGATAGCGGCGATAAGAACGGCCAGACACAGCCCGCGGGCGCGACGTCGCCGCAACCGGCGACCCAGCCGGCCCCGGCTACCGCGGTGCCCGCGAGCGCGGCCAGCACTGACCCGAGCCGGGTGATACAGATGCCTGACGGGTCTCCGGTGACAGCGACCACCGCCCAACACGCCGCCGCGGTGCGCGCCGTGCTTAATGGGGCGACGGTCAGCGATGGGTGGAAGCAGGCCCACGTGGAGCTGCCGCCGCCGGGAACACCGGTGACCGCGCCGGCCGACCCGAGCCATTTGGTGCCCGGTCAAATCGCGCAATTCAAGAGTCGTGACCCCGTGATGTACATGGGTAATGGCAAAATCTGGCTTGATGGCCAGCTACAACCGCAAAGTGCGCTGCCTACCGGTGATTTTCTGGGCTGGGTCGACCCGCCCGCGCTGGCCGGCACTGCGCCCCCCTCGGGCGCGCCGGTGCCCGCTGCCCCGGCCGGGCTGCCAGCCACGACGACCAGCGGTGGCTAAATGTGGGCCAATGATGCGGGAGTCGCCGTGACCGACGAGCAACCCCAGCAGGAAGTCCTTCCCACTGTCGCTGAATGGTCGGCCGATGGGGCCCTGATGGTCGAGCTGGACTGGCAAGGGGAGGGCCTTCGGGTCCAACTCGAACCGGAAGTCACCCGCTCGTGGACCGCAGAGATCCTGGCGGAGCGCATTATGCGGCTGCACCGGCTGGCGTTGATGCGCGCGCGCGCCGAGCAGCGTATGCGCATCATTGAGCAGACCGGGGCGACGCTGCCGACGACGCCGGGGTGGCCAAGTCTGACCGACGTCGACGAATACCGACGAACCCTCAATTTTTGAAATCGTTCGACCGATGCGTAGCGCGCGAAGCCGTTGTTAGGCTTTAGCAAAGAGCCAGTTCAACCGGAGGTGTGCAGTGGCCGGCAACGATGTGATGCTGAATTTCGACGAGTGGGATCAGCACGCACAGTGGTGGGATCAAGAGGCCCCGCGGGTGCGAGAACGTCTCTCTGTCGATCCCGGCACGGCGCAAAGCGTGGGACAAAGCTTCGGTGACATCGGCTGGGAAGTGCGCCAGGCGCTGCATGAGACGCTGCAGGCGCGCACGGCGGCGGGTCACTCGTTGGGGCAGTATTGCGAGGGCGTGGCCGGCCATATCCGGTCCAGCCTGGGCTCCTACCAGCAGACCGAAGGCGACAGCCAGCAAATCCTGCAGACCTAACTCGAGGGCTACGCGGTGGCGGATTCAGTACGCGTTGATACCGACGTCGTCCGATCGGCGGGGCGTCAGGCAGATGCTGCTGGCGCGACCGCGACACCGGGTTCGGCTCAGGTGCAGCCCAGCGCATCGGACATGGTGTCGGTGGGGGCGAGCACCCGGTTGACCGCGCAGGTGACATTGGCGCGCAAATACACCGTGCTGGCCAACGCGATAGCAGGCCAGTTCGGAGTGACCCTCGATGCCACTGCCGGCGCCTATGACGCTCAAGAAGCCCAGTCAGCCGCGAGGCTGGGCAGCGGGGGCGGAGCTGCGGCGGCCCCGGGCGGGCGCAGCATGCCGGGGGGGCAGGTGATGCCCGCGGATCTGGGCGCTGGCGGCGTGGGGGCGAACCTGCCCGCCGGTGAGGTCCCGGCAAGCCCGCGCGATATCGCCCGCCTGATCGAAACCGGCCGCGCCGGCACCGGCAAGCAGACCTGGCAGGTGATGGAATCAAGCTTGCGCGCCGAATCCCGGCAGCTGCGCGACGCGGCCGATCAGCTCGGCTCGGCAATGAGCACCGCGGGGGAGGCCTGGCAGTCATCCTCAGCGGATGCGGCCATGGCCCGGATGCGCGCGCTGCAGACCTGGTATCAGGGCCACGCCGAGTTTGTGGACGGCTTGGCCGAGCAGGCCGGGAATCATGTGCAGCATTTCTCCAAAGTCCTCACCGATGTGCCGCCTTATCGCCAGGTGCTCGACGCCGAGCGAGAGCTCAAAGCGGCCTTGCAGTCCAATGCGCGCTCCGGGGGCCTTCAGCGGGTTGCGGTGGTTAATGCCCAGGTGAAGGTCTCCAAGCTGTATTCGGCCGCGACGTCGGGGTTTGGCACGTACACGTTCGCCGAGGCGGCTCCGGCGCAGCCGAGGGTGCCGACACCGCCGCCGGGCCCGATCCCGGATGTGGCGCCCGCGGCGCCGCCCGTTGGCGTCGGTGAAGGGCCGGTGGGTCAGCGCGAGACACTGCACTCACCCAAGAGCGCACCGCTGGATCCGGTGCAAGGTGGTCCGGGTCTGGGACAACATCTGACCAGCGGGCCGACTTGGCCGGCCGGCGCCACCGATCCTGCCGCGGCGGCGAATCCGCTAGGCGATGCGCTGCCTTCGGCGGGCGCCGAGCTGCCCTCACAAGTCATTCCAGGCGTCATCGGCGGCGTGGTGGGCGGCTTGGGTGGTGTGCTGGGCGGTCTGGCCGGTGCCGGCCAAAAGGCACTGCAGGGGATGGAACAGGCGGCCGCGCCGATGATGAGCGGTCTGGGCGGCCAGCATCCCTCGGGTGGTGAACCGCAGCACGGCGGCGAAGGGTCACCGCAGTCACCCGAGCCCCCATCAGGCGGCGATCTGTCGGCTCCCGACGACATGGGTGCTGGAGGAGGAGGTGGAGCAGACACCGAGCCTGCTGGTGGGGAGGCTCCATTGGCCCCACCGACCGAAGTCGCCGCGGCCCCGGCCGCGGCCGCGCCGATCTCGGCACCGTCGCCGGCGCCGGTCGCGCCGGAAACACCCGCACCGGCGATGGGCGCTATGGGCCCGATGATGATGCCGCCGCGGGGCGCCGGCCGCGAGGGTTCCGGCGCGGACAACAAGCAGCTTTACCGCGACCGCAAGCTCAAAGTGGTGGCGCCGGCCAACAGTGAGCCGGTCAAAAACCGCCGAGAAGGCCGCCCGAAACCCGATGATCGGAACAAGCCGTGAGCACGCCTCAGGAACGAATCGCGGCGGTCGATCAGGGGCTTCGAGTGACCCGGGCGATGATCGCCGAACTGAACACGGCCGTGCAGAACATCAGTGAACGCGACCCGATCAGCGATGTGGTGGTGGCCTCGTTCGACCGCGATGGCTACCTGCGGGATTTGTACATCGAGCCGACCGCTCTGACCGATTACACCCACACCGGGCTGGAAGACTTGATCACCGAGGTGCTGCGCGATGGCAATGAGCGACTACGCGAGGCCAGCAACGAGGTGATCGACCGGTACTGGGGGCCCGAGTCGTCCTGGCATGAGCTCAAGGCGCTGCGCACCGACTGGTGATCGCGCACCCGGGGGCCATTGCTGGTGAAGTAGGCTCGAGGCAACGGGCTCAGCACGCGGACGGCAAGCCGCGTGTTGAGCGCAGCGGATAGGGACCGTGGCCGACGCGGAAACGCGCACGATCCACGATGAGGACCTTCAGTGGGCTTATCCGCCGACCGCTGCCGGGTGGGTGTAGAGGCGTCCAATGAGTTCGACCCATCGACACGCGTCTTCGCGGCGGGCTGCCAGCAGATGTGGGGGTGGGACTTGCGCAGTGGGGCAGGCGGCGCTGGCGACTGCTGCAGCGAGATACAGCCGCCAGTACAGGTGGCCGACGGGTCGGTAGGCGCCGCAAATGACCGATGTGTCGTCGTCGAACACGGTGATGCGTTCGGTGCCATTGTCATCGATGCTGGCGATCGCGGGATGCTCGGCGATGACGGAGCTCATCGCAACCTCCTATGCGGCGCCGGCGTGAAAGACCAGTGGTTCGTCGTCCTCGGTCTCGTCGACGTCGATGTCGTCGATCCGGTCGGGCAGCGGGGCGACCTGGAGGTCGCCGAGTTCGGTCTGGCGGCGCTGTTCAAACTGGGCGGCCAGGTGCGCATAGATCGGCCTGAGTTCTTTGGGCTTGGCGCCGGGGAGGATGACGCCACCCCAGACGCCGTGTGTGGCGCCGGTGGCCACGGCGTTGTAGCCGCAGCGGCCGCGGAATGGGCATTCAGCGCAGCGCCTGATGGCGCGGTGCTTGGTACGGGGGTTGAAGAACAGCTCGGGATCTTCTTGGCAGGCCAAGTCCTGGCTGGTTTGGAACAGGCGCACCTCGGCGCGCATCTGGAAGGACGAGAAGAGCCTGGCAACGGTGGTGGGGGTTTCGGCAGGACGGGGGAGGGCGGTGGTCATGGCAGTTTCCTTCCTGGTGGTCAGTTCTTCACTGCGGCGGAACACCCGTGAATTACCGATAATCTAACAGATATTCTGGCGGTTTTAGCGGTTACACCGCTAAAATTTGAGGATGGCCGCCTCCGCCTACCCACGCAGCCCGCAGCAGGAAGCGGTGTCGACGCATGTCAGAGGGTGTTTCACGGCCGGAGCCATTGCGCTCAAATCACGGAGACCCCAAAGCGCTGAATCCTCTGTTTTAGCGGCGCGGATGGCGAAATCTGGCGGTTTGTCGGGCAAGATACGGGTCATGTCCTGGGAGCGGCTGGCCACCGAAGTGCGACTTCGCCGCAAACAGCTCAAGCTGACCCAGACCGATGTCGCCGAACGCGGCGGCCTGTCGGTAGCGACGGTGCGCGCGGTGGAAACCAACCGCTCAGGCCGCCTGAGCCGCCGGCTGCGCCGAGCCTTGGAACGGGCAATTGAATGGCAAGACGGCAGCGTCGACGTCGTCTTGGACGGCGGTACACCTCGCGCGGCCGGCGCCCCGAGTGTGGCGGCGGGCCCGCCCGCAAGCGCGGATACGGCCAGGGCGGCGGCCGAGCGGTTCGCTGTTGCTCAGCGACTGGTCACGATGCGCCAGGCGTTTCTCGAGCACCGCGACCACATGTCCGAGGCCGCCCGCACGGCGATGGACGAGGAGTTCAGCGCTGCCTCCCGCGAGACCGAGGAGGCGCTGATCTGGATGCTGCCCTGGCTCGGAGACGATGAGCGCGCCGAAGCGATCCGGATTTTGGCCGAGCTGCGAGAGATCCGCCCTTGAGTCGCCGCATGAGCCACTGTTACCTGGGTGGCCACCAGCATGCCTGTGAACCGCGAGGCTCCTGCTGCCCGGCGGGCGGTGTCGCGTCGGAAAGGTAACGTGCGGACATGTTCGACATTCCAACGCCACAAGTACCGCCACCGCAGCGGCATAACCTGCCCGTGCGCCGGGGGCAGTCGACGCCAGCACGCATCCGCGGCGGCCCCGCTGGCGGAACTGATGGTGCGTGCCAACCTCGGGCAATGTGGCACCCGCCCACTCAAGCTGAGCAGTGGTGGCACTACAGCCGCGGTTGCGCGGCAGCGCTGCGGGCCGGTCGGGCCCCGACCCCGATCGAGGTGTATGGGCCAGTCCTCGAGCCGGGGGAGCGCGCGCTGCTCAGCGCCGAGATCGATTACAGCCGCTTTTGTGGCGGCGATGGCCGGTACTCACCGCTGCCGCTGATTGTGGTCGGACATCCGGCGGTCATGGTCGGGGCACTGGCGGTCCAAGGCGTGGTCAATCACCGGCGCAAGGCGGCGGCGGCCCAGCGCGCCGCCGCTCAGTGGCGGTTTCATCAGACCTGTGCAGTGATCGTGACGACCGATCGGCTCATCTGCACAACGACGCCGCACGGGATGGTTAGTTTCTGGTTCGAGGCGTGCACCGAGTTCTACCCGGATTTGCAGCAGTGGACCTTGACGCTCGGATTTGACTCCACCTACCCGGTGCGGCTTAGCGGTGCAGCCGCCCCCGCACTGAGCCTGTGGAGCGCCTATGGCGTCCTGGGCGACTCCTGGGTGGATGACCCGCGTCTGGCCCTGCTGGGCTAGTCGAAATCGCCTCGTGGTCACCACATTTCAAGCACCAGGCCCAAATCCGCCGCGTCGTTATGGCTGGCTGTGGGTCACGCTGGGGCTGCCACTCGCCGTGGTGATCTCAGCTGCTACGGCTTCAATAGTCACGTTGGCAGCGATGCACAACGGAACACAATCGACCACCGAACCATCCTCTGCACCGGTAGCGCCGACGACTCCGCAAGTCAACGCGGCCGATGCGACGATGGCAAAACAGAATCTATGCCACGTATTTGAGGTTTCGGTGGGGCAGAAAGGACAAGGCGGATTTCGGGTTCAAGGAAATCTGGATATGCCCGTGACTCTGCAGGCCGTGACGAGCGCGCTGGCGGTCGAGAACGCACTTGTTCCCGCGGTACCAGCTGACGTCGCATCGACCGCCAAGCGATATATCACTACGACACTCGATGTCGCCACGGCCGCCATGGGGAATACATCGATTGATGAAATCAATCGTCTGACGACCGTATCGAACGGCGCGATTGATGCGCTGTCCGACGCGTGTGGTTTGCCGCGATAGGCGGCCATGGTGGGGTAGATGCCCGAGCGGACGCGAGGTCCCATGGTGGGCGAAGCGCAACAGCAGTAGGCGGAGCGGCTACTGATCACGTGCTGCTGGCGCCAGCGACCTACTACGCCTGCCGCCACGTCGTTTTGACCGGTCGGGTCGCACCCACGGGACTGCCTTGGACCCCTACCGGCCTTCCACAGTGGTCGCACATAACGGTGCTGGTTAGACGATGTGTAGCCGCAATCCGGGCGGTAAGATGCGGGCATGGCAGCGAAGTTCACGATGGATGCGGCCGACACCGAAGCCGGCTTGTCCTCCGCAGATGAGTCAGTAGCTGAACAGTCCGGCTCAAGTCTCGGCAGCCTTTGTGTCGGCGGCTACATGACGTCCTTGGTCGGCGCAGCGCTCGGCGCGCGAGCCGTGCAGGTGGCCGAAACGGAGGCCCGCGCGGCGGCGAACACTGGAAGCCGAGAGTTCAGCATCATGACCGTCCAATCGACTGAAGCCGGTAACTCAGGCGTACTGAGCACATAGGAGCAGCAGTGACCTCATCACCGTGGGCGAGGGAAGGGGCGCCATCCGTGACGCTGCCCCAACCGCCCGCGCAGCCACCCGCACCGCTGCCTCTATCCGGGCAGGCGATGGGGACAGCGCTACCCACCGGTGCACCGTTCGCTAATGGCTTTCCACCCAACCCAAAGCCGCCGCGTCGACGGGGCTGGTTGTGGGTCGCGCTCGGGCTGCCACTCGCTGTGGTGATCTCAGCTGCTACGGCTTCTGCAGTCACCTTCGTGGCGATGCACAACACGACACAGTCGGCCGAGCAACCCTCCTCCGCACCGTCGGCTGCACCAGCTGCACCGCCAACTGCCCAGGTCAGTCCTGCCGATGCGGCAGCAGCGAAAAGTCACTTGTGCCAAGTTTTCGATGTATCCGTACGGGGCCAAGAAGGACAAGGCGGGCTTCGCGTGCAGGGGAATCTGAACATGCCGATCGTCCTGCGGGGCGTGAACAGCGCAGTTGCTGTGCAGAGCGCGCTCACGCCCGCGGTGCCATCAGACGTCACAGACGCAGCTCGTAGGTACGTTGGCGCAACGTTGGACCAAACGACAGCTGCTATGGGCAATACGCCGACACCAGAACTGAACCGGCTGACTGACGTTCGAAATAGCGCAACGGATGCCTTCGCCGACGCGTGTGGTTTGCCCCGGTAGGCGGCGATGGTGGGGGTGAGTAGTCCGAGCGGGGACGAGATTCCTTCTTGGTGGGCGCAGCGCAATAGTCAACAAGCGCAGCGGCTACTAAAACTGTTTGGTGCGGCGAAACCGATTTCCAAGCTGGCATCAGGTATCCCAGCTCTTGGTGGCGGCGGTGGTGATCACCCCAAACCGAACGGGCCGTTCGTCCACATCCTCTTCCAACCATTTGTGTGGCCGCAAGATTCTGAAACGCATCTGGCCAACGACGCGGAAACACTCCTGAATGAATCAAAGTCGTTCGAGGACAACGCGATGGACGCCCACCAGGCCGCGAGCAGGGTGTTCGACGGAGGCTCCTGGGTGGGTACGAGCGCAGATGCTGCGCGTAGCGCGTACACCGAGGCAGCGTCGATAAAGTTCAAACAGGCGGAGGTCAGCAGGATTGCTTCCGGCTTGTTCAAGCGGGCGTCCAGCGATGTCGGTATGACGAAGCGCCTCATGGCCAAAGAAAGCGACGCCGCGCACAAAGAGGCCGAGGCGTTTCTGCGCAGTGGATCGGGCCAGTCACTTGCCCAGGTCGCGGTAATCCTGGGTGTGCACCGAGCGGCGATTCAGGGCTACTCGTCTGATCTGCAAGGCTTCGCAAGCCAATACACCATGCAATTCACGAACCACTTCAAGGAGGGCGGGCCCGGCGGCCCGAAGGTAAAACCAGCTGGGCAGAACGGCGGAACAGATCAGTCCTCGGATCCAGACGCGCCCCCTGGGCCACCTGGCACACCCGACCCCAACTTGCCGTCTCCAGCTAAAGGCAGCGGACTTCATACCGACCCGTCAGGCGGGCATGAACCTGCGACCGGTGTGCCCGGCGGTATTTCGACGCGTCCCTCAACGGACGGTGTACTGCCTCCCAGCCACAATCCGTTGACTTCGTTGATGGGTAGCGGGTTGCCGAGTTTGCCGAGTATGCCTAGTGGGAGCTCTGGTGGGTTTCCGATGTCTGGGTTGCAGGGTCTAATGGGCGGCTTTGGCGGGTTCCCCAGCGGTATGGCACCGCCGACCGGGCTGAGTGCGTCAGGTTTGCAGGGATCGCAGATGCCGTCGTTGGGCATGGATTTTGGGCGCGGTTTGGCGGCCGGTGCGTCGGCGGCGGGTGCTGTTCCGCCGGTGGCTCAGGCTCCGTTGACGCCGTTGGCGGCGCCGGTCGAGACGGCTCCGACGTCGGCGGCGCCGGCGGCTGCTCCGGTGACTCCTGCAACGCCGGCGAGCGCATCGACGCCGGCGGCGGCGCCGGTGCCGGCAGCTGGTGTTCCGGCGGGTGGTTTGACCTCGTATGGTTCGGTGCTTCCTCCACAGGGCGCGTCGGGTGCGCCGCCGGTTGGGTCGGTGCCAGCTGCGCCCTCGGTTCCTGCTGAGACCGGAGGGGGGTCATCGGGGTCGGGAGCAGGGACTGGGTTGATGCCGGTGGCGGGCCGTCGTGAGGGCGCGACGGTGGGCCGTGATTTGGCTGCGTCGGATTTGGAGCTGGCGAGGATGGCGGTGGCCGAGCTGGCCGGGGCCGCGAGTGTGACGGACCCTGGCTTGGATTGGGCTGTGGCCGTTGGCCGTAACACGTCGGGGATGCCAACGTTGTGGGTGGCCACGAACGACGGCGCAGCCTATATCCCGCCGGGTGTGTTCCTGCGCAAGACGATGCCGGTGGCTGGCGGGCATAGTGAGGAGTTTGACGCCCGCTGGTTCGGGTGGGTGAATCCGGCCGATAAGGCAGTGCGCGCGGCCCGGGAGTGCGCGGATAACGTGGGAGCGGTAGCGACGACGTGGGCGTGGCCGTCGGAGTTCTTGGCGGAGCATCCGGCGGTGCCCGAAGTAGCGACTGGTGTGAAACCTGTTGGCGTGGTGGATAATCCGGCGGCCGAGTTGTTGCCGTCGCGGTCGCATCGGCTGCAAACCGTGGACGCGGCCTTGTACGCGGATTTGGTCGCGGCCGATGACTCGATGGTGCGTGACTATTGTCGAGAGTTGACCCGCCAGTTGGCATTCGGCATTCCCGGTGAGGAGTTGTCATCGGTGGCTCAGTCTGTCGCCCATGCGCTGGTGGCGCAGCGCTGGCCCAAGGCTGAGGAGTGGGCGCTGTTGGGCGAGCAGCACGAGGACGCGCTGGTGATGATGGCGGCCCAGCGGCCAGGTTTGGATGGTGTAGAGAACCCCGGCCAGATCGTCAGCTATACAAGGGAATTCGTGAAGTGCCGTCGGTTGGAGGCGCTGTTGTGTTGGGAGCGACACGGCGCGGATCTACTTAACGTGGTGTATGCGGCCTGGGTTGCTGGGTTACGGGCGCCGTTGAAAGACCTAGTGCTGCAATAGATCCCGTCTGGAGTGGCGGATCAGGGCGTTCGGCCAGTAGCCGATGACGCCATTGAATTCGAGGTCTGTTTGGGCGAAGTCATTGCCGACGGCGATGAGTGGTTCGTGTGCGAGTTTGGCGGTGGCGTAGGCCATGGTGTCGCCGTAGTTGAGAGCGGCGGGATGTCGGCCCTTTCCGTACTGGACGTAGGCGCGATGCGCCAGCGCCACGTGCTCAACGGTGAACGGCTGTAGGTCAAGGTTGATCTCGCTGCTTAGCCGGTCGAAGACGGCGGCGAGGGCCGCGGCGATCTGTTCGGTGGAGGCGGTCTCGCCCTGGATGAGGGCGATGATTGCGGATGAGTCGGTGTTCATCGGTTGGTTGCGGCGTGGAAATCCTTGGCTTTGGCCGGGGGAGGAAACGCCACGTCTCCTTTCGCGGTGTTGTCGGTGGTGGCGGTTAGGTTGCGGGTATGTCGCGGTATCGGTTGCTTCCGACTGCTGAGCAGGCGGTGGTGTTGGCCGAGCATTGTCGCCATGCCCGGTATGTGTGGAATTTGGCGGTCGAGCAGCAGCAGCATTGGCGGCCGGGTCGCCGTGCGCCGGGCTATAACGAGCAGTGCGCCCAGTTGACGGCGGCCCGTGCCGAATACGAGTGGTTGGCGGCGGGCTCGCAGACGGTGCAGCAGCAGACGTTGCGGGATTTCGCGCAGGCGATGCGCAACTTTTTCGCTGGAACGCATCGCCGCCCGACGTGGCGCAAAGCCGGTGTGCATGAGGGTTTTCGGCAGGTCGCGGTGAAAGCGCATCACTTCGAGCGTCTGAACCGCCGCTTCGGCCGGGTATGGGTGCCCAAGATCGGCTGGATCCGGGTCCGCTTGTCGAGGCCGGTGCCCGAGGGTGTCAAGTCCTACCGGGTGACGTGTGATCGGGTCGGGCGCTGGCATATCGCGTTCGCCCACGCACCGGAACCGCTTCCCGGGCCTGCCGATGGCTCGGTGGTGGGTATTGACCGCGGCGTGACAGTGGCGGCGGCCTTGTCGACCGGTGAACTGCTGCACGTGGCGGGGCTGAGCCGCAGTGAGGCCACCCGGGTGAAGGTGCTGCAAAAGCGGCTGGCGCGTGCCGAGCGTGGTTCCAACCGGCGGGCGCGCACCAAGCGCGCGATCGCCAAACTCAAGGCCCGTGAGGCCGACCGCCGTAAGGACTGGGTCGAAAAGGCCACCACCGATGTCGCGCGCCGCTTCGACACGATCCGCCTCGAGGCCCTTGATGTTCCTGCGATGACCCGCTCTGCGCGGGGGACCATCCAGCGACCTGGTGTCGGGGTTGCGCAGAAGCGCGGTCTGAACCGGGCTATTAGCCGCAGCGGTTGGGGTCTTTTCGCTGCGCGCTTGCAGAACAAGGCTTTTGGCCGGGTCGAGCAGGTCCCGGCCGCGTACACGTCGCAACGATGCGCCGAATGTGGGCATGTTGCTCCTGGAAACCGTAAGAGCCAAGCGGTTTTCGAGTGCCAAGCCTGCACCGCGGGCCCGACCAACGCTGACGTGAACGCCGCACGCAACATCGCCGCCGGACGGGCGGTGACAGCACGGGGAGACCTCGGCACTAGCCGGTCTACGAACCGTGAACCTCAACTCTGCTCTCCTGCCGCATAGGCAGTGGACGGGGTTGGAATCCCCTGGCTTCAGCCAGCGGGAGGACGTCAAACGCCGGTTGCTAGGTCGTATCCGAGGGCCTGTTCGCGTTCAGGCTTGGTAATCGGGGTGCGTTCGTCGAGAAGGGGCCAGATCTCGGTCTTGAGGACGTCGAGCAGTTCGCCGGTGCGGTTTCCGGTGCGGGATTGGGTGATTTCGATCTGGGCCCTCAGGGCATAACGGATGGCGTCGATGCGGCTCGGTAGGTGCAAGCGGGCGGCGAGCTCGTCGGCGAAGCGGATGACCTCTTCGTCTTTGACATTGAAAGCCATAGGTACATGGTGCCAGTGATTAGATACGGTACTCGCGGGCGGCGATCGCGCCTGGTTCGGCTGTCGCATAGCTGGGGTGGGGTGGTTAGTTTTGGTGGGTGGGTGTTGCGGCGTTTGTTGCTGGGGTTGATCGGCTGCTGACGCGTGCGCATGAGCTGTATCCGGCCTGGGGTGCCGGTGGTGAGTTGCCGGTGTCGGCGGTGGGTTCGGTGCCGGGCTCGCCCGCGGGGTCTAGTGGGTTGCAGAGCGGTGTGATCGGTGCCGCGGGCTCGTATCAGCAGGCGCAGACCGGTGCGGCGGGTTTGGATGAGGAGTTGGCGCAGACCGCTGCCCAGGGTGAGGTGATCGGTGAGCAGGGCCGGATCGCGTCGGCGTTGATTCGTGATCAGGCCCGCACGACGGCGGCGTCGTTGATGCCGGTGAGCAACTCGCCGGCGGGAGCGCAGTTGTTGATGGCCGCGATGGATCAACACCTTTCGGCGATGCAGGGCCAGCTCCAGTCGACCAAAACCGAGTATCAGGGGGTGACGGCGGGGCTGCGGCAGGTGGAGGCGGGGTATCAGACGCTGTCGGGTGGGGCCAAGGATTCCCCGCCGGCGACGCCGCTTGATGCGTCGGGTAAGTGGAAGCCTGGGGACAAGCATCACGAGCCGCATTACGCGGGCAAGGGCGGGTTGGGTCCGCCGAACTTTCCTGATTCGCCGCCGTGGGTGGATGTTTATGACAGGACGAAGCACCCGGATCAGGTTCCGCACTATTTCGTGAGATCCGATGAGATCCCTTACTACAAGCTGCTTCCGCCGGGGGCGTTGGGGCCGGGCACGGTGGTCGACGAGCACGGTCATCCCGATCCGTATGTGGAGTTGGCCCCGAACTCGGGCGTGTGGGTGCCGCAGTCAGCTTTTCCCGGGGCGAAGTTCTATCCACCGGGATGGGCAGGTGATCCGCCGCCGTATGGCTGGAATGAGTACCTGCCGGGCTCGGGGATTTACCTGTGGCACGGGGACATGGTGCCGGAACCGTATCGCCCGGGCGGGCCGTTGATCCCGCCGCCAACGTACCCAGAGGGCGGCCACTAGAGGGCGTGGCGAACTGGCCAAGCGTGGGTGTGGCTGGGGGGTTTGGGTCGGGTTAATTTTGGTGGGTGAGTGTTGCGGAGTTTGTGGCTGGGGTTGATCGGCTGCTGACTCGGGGTCATGGGTTGTTTCCGGCCGGCGG
>NZ_JBNMQT010000029.1:0-56416 GCF_050205645.1 Mycobacterium heidelbergense | reverse complement strand
GGACTGGCTGTGGCGGTGGGGGGCCCGGTGTGGGCCGTTTGCGAGCCTGTCGAGATATCGACTGTGCCCTCCTGAAGGTGTGAGCTAGCCGAGGCGTGTGTGGCAGGCGGCGGTTCGACGCCGGCGGCGGGGTGTGCGACAGGCATGTGTCCAGCGTCGGCTGTCGCCGGCGGCCTGGTGGCGGTCGCCTCCACCGGCCGCGCCCCGGGGTCGGCGGCAGCGGGCGAGGCAGCCGCTGGCGTGCCGGCGCTGTGCTCACCGGCGGCCTTGGCTGGCTCGGCGGTGGGGGCCGGCGCTGGGGCGGTGTGGGCCTGGGGGCCAGCATCATGGGTGGTCTCGGCCGGCGAGGTGAAGCCGTTTCCGTTGGGCTTGGTGTCTACGGCCGGTGCGCCCTTACCGCCGTTACCGCCCGTACCGCGGACGTCCCCGGCCGCCCCGACTACGCCCATCAAGGCCCCAGTCCGCAGGGTTTCGAGGGTGATTGGGTCGCCGGCAATGGCGGTGGCAAACGTATTGCCCCCGATCCCGGATAACACCTTGCTCGTCGCCCACGCGGCCACGCTAGCAGCCTTGGAGTCGTTGACAACACCGGCGACCCCCCACAACAACCCGCGTTCGACCGCCTCGGCTGGGCCCCCGAACTTGGCAAAAGACAGCCCAGTCTCCGTGATCAGTTGCCCATTGAGGCTCGTGCGTTCTCCCCTCGCGATCTGAACGCTCTGTAGCGCCAGCTGCTCGGCGCCGCCGAACAACACTCCCCGACAGGTGTTGGCCAGCAACTCGGTCAGGACGGTTGCGATACGCCGCCACAACGCTTCTTTGAGCGCGTTGATCGCTGCCGCCGTGCGCACCCGCGCGAGCGCCACTTCCACTAGCGATTCCCCGCCGGTGACAGCGGCCGAGGCTATCCCCCGGATTGTGGTCGCCAGCAGCCAACCCACCAGCAATAGTGAGGTCGACTGGTTGTCCTCCAGATCGGCCGCGTAATTGCGCAGCGCCGCCACCCCTGCCCGCACCGCCTCAGAATCGCCCTGCAGCGAATCCGGGCCGTCGAGTAACTTCGCTAACTGTTGGTCGTGGGCCTCGGCGGTGTCGCCGGCCAACACCGAGCGCAGCTGCGCCTTCAACTGCGCCAGTTCATCGGCGTGACCGTCCCAGGCCTGCGCCGAGGCCTCTATGTGATCAGCGAGGGCGAAAAGCGCGTCTGGGTCGCCATTAGGAATGGGAGCGCCGATATCGGCGGCGAGCCCATGCAAGGTGGCAATGTCGAAAACCATCGACGCGCCCTAGACCCGGATGCGCAAGCTGCTAGGCCTGATCGGCCAGCTCGAAAAACCCCGCGGCCGTCGCGAGACGATCCGCGTGGCGCTGGACCGTCTCGGCGCGTGCGGCCATCGCCTGCAACGACTGCTGCATGTGGGCCACTAAACCGTCCGGCCCGCCTGCGAACTGATCGCCGGTGGCATCGCTACCCCATGGTGCACCCGCGGCGGACACCTGCGCTCCCAGCCCCGACACGTGCCCTGTCATCCGAGCACTCAAACCCGCTAGGCCATCAGCAACCGCGCGCACCTCAGCGGGGTCGATACGAAATTGGTCTGCCATCGCCTTGTCTCCTTTGACGTGCGAATCCCGGCCCCAGCATCACCGTCGTCATCAAGACCGCCTACCGGAACGATCGGGCGTTATCTGCGCTTCATGATACAGAGTGTATCTTCGTATTGTGGCAGATCGTTCTGCGTATCCGCTAGTGGTCGTTGACGAGTGGCGGCCGCGCCTCCAACCCCGACTTCACAATCTGTGACGGACGTCCGTCTAATTAGGGCAAATCCACAACCACTGACCTCCCAGACCCCAGTAACCGCCAGTCGCGGCCGTGTGGTGTTGGAGGCCACGCCCCGGACCGACGCCCGTTCACCAACACCGATCTCGGTGATCACATGCGACGCCAATCAATCGGTTCTCTGTCACGGCGGGCATCTCTGTTGATTGATGTCGGTGTCCGACATCGCACGAGGACTGCGCTGTTCATGCGGAACTGATCGAGGGCCGCGCGCTTGCCCCGGATAGGCGAGATGGCGACTCGTGACGCGCTCAGTGCGTATCGCCGGCGGCTTCGCCTACCAACGGGGTCACAACCACCCCGTCGGGCAGGCCCAGAAGCCTTACCAGTTCCCGGGAAAGCAGGAGTTGGCTACAAGTCTCGATCCACGGCGCAGTGGGTGCCAGCATTGCAACCTCCCATTCGGTGGGCGTTCTCGCCTGATCTACGCAAATTGCCTTGAAGGGTATGGGGTTTGAATCGCGGCGCTAGTCGGCGTAGCGAGCCGGTTCGGCGCTGGCCGACCCGGCGCGCCCAGGCGGCTACGGCGGCAGTCAAACCCAAAGCCGCGCCGCGGGCGACCACTCCGGCAATCGTGCCCAAGCTTGTGGCATGTGGGGTGTGTGAGTCGGTCTCAAACTTCGGGTAGTACGTCCCGTCGGTGGCGGTAGCGAGGCGTGCGCCCTGGCTATTAGCCCGATTTGAACACGGGCGGAAGTGGGACTTCATGTTCAACTCCGTGGGCTGACTATCCGTGATACACCAAGTATCGCTTATTGTGGCAGACAGTTCTGTTCGCCGCCACGCCCGAGTCGACAGGTCCTGAAGAATTTGGCCAGGAAGCTGGGCGTCCAGCGTATGGCAGCAGAGTGATCACCGGACGTTGCATACCGCAGAGATGCGGCCACTCAAGCGGGCTATGGAGTACCGAGAGGGCGAATCGACTGCGCAGAGCCATATTTCGGTGAGGTCAGCGCGAGATACTCTGGGACTAAATCCATTAACACAGACGGCGCGGCTCAGATTCAATGAATCGCATCGTCTGGGACCGCTGGCAAAGCGATCAGCGGGTTTGTTTTGGCGAAGGCCTGACAGGTATTCGTCAGCAAGAGGTCGTCCGACCGCTCCTTGTCGCTCGAATTGACCCGCCAAACTGTGGCGATACACTATGTATCGCCACAGCAAGCGATACTCGTAGACGGCAGGTGAGGTAGATGAGTAACGACGCGGCCCGTGACCGGGTGACCGACGTGTTGGCGCGGTTGCAGGATCAGCTGACAGATATTGCGGCCCTGCAAAAGAAGCAGGCCGCGCTGAGACTCAACGCGCAGGCTGCCGATGGCACTGTCGAAGTCACCGTCGATGCCAGGGGCCAGCTGGTCAAAGCGGTCATCGACAAGTCGTACCTCGATGACCATGACTTCGAGGATCTTGGAGACCACATCACCGAGGCGGCGCGGGCAGCCGCCGAGGATGCCTCGCGGCGCGTCGCCGAGATGTTGGCGCCGATCAATGAGCGGCACAAGGAGTTCCCGTCGTTTTCCGACATCGTCGAGAACATCCCGGATCCCAAGGATTTGGTACCACCTGGGCTGGACGCCTTTGTCGAGGCGCCGCGGCGCCAGGAGCCCGCTGCGCCTTCGGGCGTTGGCTACGACGACCGCGGCGATGCCGATTTCCCCACAGTGAGGAGATGAGCCGATGGCCGCAGAATTCCGTGCCTCACCGGAGGAACTCCGTCGCGTCTCCCGCGACCTGCACGAGGTCAGCTCCGCGATGAAGACGGTGATGGCAACACTTCGGGCAGAGCTAGCCGCCGAGGGCCCTGTATGGGGTGACGGCGACATTGGACATCAATTCGCCGACGGCCCCGGTGGTTACCTGGCCCAAGTCGATTGGGTGAACGGGTCGGTTGACGCCAAGACCGCCCTGCTCGATTACTACTCGGACATGCTCAGGCAGGCGGCGGATTCGTTCCAACAGGCCGACGACAATGGAGCGGTGTCGGGCAGCCCTGCCGGCCAACATGGGGCCCCCGTTGGACAAGGCGCCGGGGGCCCGACGTCGGCCGGTGCGATCGGGGGCACCCCCGCCGCTGCCGCCACTCCGGCTCTCACCAATATGGTTGGGCAACCAGCTAATGCGGTCGCCTCACCGACCACGGCCACAGGGTCGGGGAGCCCGGCCGGCGGTATCGGCAGCGGAAGCACCGGTGGCGGCGGATCTTGGGGCGGACCCGGCAGTGGCGGTGCCGCGGGTCAAGGCGATGCGGCGGACGAGGATCCGGGCTCTGACGGCGTAACGGCGGACGCGTCGGCGGCCGACGGCCCTTCCGACGACGCTGCTAGCTTGGGTGCCGACGCGGGCGCCGCGGCGGCCGCGCCAGTTGATGCCGGCACATCGCAAGAGGCACTTGACCAATCGACTGCCTCGCCCGACACCGAACCGTTGAGCGACGCCGCGGGGCCGATAGGGTCGGATCCATCGGCGCCGCCGTACCTACCGCCGCCGGGCTTCCCGACGCCGCCGCAACGGCGGCGCGCCGGCGCGCCGGATGGCCCGGGCCCGGAGGATTCGGAGTCGGCGACCCCGGCAATGGATGGCGGCTCGGGGCTGGCGGAACCTTCCGCGGCTCAGGTCGACCCGGGCAAGCAGCGGCCCGGCACAGGTGTGGATCGTCCCGCAGAAGATGCCGCGGGCTCACCGCGTGCCGCGGGCCCACCGCGTTCGGCGGCGGCCGACGGGAACAGCGCCGGGCCCGAAGGCGCTGCGCGCGCTCGACGCCGCGGGCCCGAAAAAGCGCGGCGCAGCGGTGTCGTCGGCGATGAGCAGGCCGCCGACGGGATCGGCCTTGCCACAGGCCATTCCGACGACGTCGCGGGTTCCCACCCGGTCGGTGAGCAACAACCCCCGCATGAGCGGCCGCCCACCGTGTCACCCACCGACCACGACGAGAGCGGCGTTGACATCGGACGCGAGGGCGCGGCAGACGTCCGGCTCGGCGATACCGATGTCGCGGCCGACGGCGACGTCGATGACATCGCACCCGGCGCCACCGAGCCGCGGGTGTCCGCGCGCGAGGACTCGACTGACACCTGAGCGAGGCCCAGCCTAGATTCGATTGGAAGGCGAACACCTCGGGGACGATAACGAGGTGGACATGACGGCGCCTTTGGTGATTGTCGTGCACGCCAGCGACCTATCCAAATTGTCGCTATTGTCCTTGCGCAGCAACAGGTCTCGCACGTTATCTGTACCGTCGGAATAACCTCAGCGTCACCGCTGCAGGTCTGTCAGCGACGTGCCGAGTCACGTTGCCGGATGCGACGGGTGGTCGCATGAGAAGGGTGCATCACCCGCCGACGATGTGGCGCTGCTCACTGGGCCGGTGAGCCCGTGTAGCGGTCCAGACAATCAATCGAAATAGTTACGAAACAGGTGCGATGTAACTTTCGAACCAAACACTGTGGTTGCCTGTGGCGGATTTTGATCCCTGCGGTGGAGGTTAGCGCCCGCGGGTCTGGGGTTGGTGTGGTGGCTTGGGGTGGGGTGGGTTGATGGATATTCAGATGGATATTCAGATGCCCGCGGGTTTGCGGCCGTTGGCCTATTTGGCAGGCTCGGCGTGGCCGGCGGATGCCAGTGAGTCGGGGATGGATCGCATTGCTGCCGCGTGGTATCAGACGGCTGCTGGGTTTAGCGCATTGATACCAGAGTTGAAGCGGGTGTGTGCGGCGACCCAGAACGTTTTGGGTGGGCACACCGCCCAGGCCGCCCACAACCAGTTCGGCTTGTTGTTTGCAGGCGAGTTTGCGATGGACAAGCTGGTCGCGGCGCAGTGCGGGTTGGGGGATCTAGCCAGGCAGGACGCCACCGAGCTGCAGGCCCTCAAGCTGAACATCATCCTCACGTTGCTGGTTACGGCGGCGTTGATTGCCTGGGATGAGATCAACGCCCCGGCGACCGGAGGTTCGTCTCTGGCCGATATTCCGGTGGCCAAGCAGACGGCCGCCGAAGCGATTCGTGAGCTGGAGTCGCAGGTCGCCGACGGGTTGGAGGCCGCGCTGGCCGAGGCGTTGCCCAAGACGACGGTGTCGCGGCTAACGGCGCGGGGTGAGCAGGCGGGGGCAGCGGCGGTGTTGCAGCTGGGCAACAGTGCGGCGTCCGCGTTAGTCACCGGACTGGTTCAAGAGGGGGGCGTGGAGGGTATTCAGGGCGTTGAAGGCCGCGGCGGCTTCAATCTAGGGCGGATCTTTAAGACCGCGGAATTGATGGCCGTGGGTGCCGGGGTGGGTGGGCCGGTGGGCGGCCTGGTTGGTGAGGTCGCCGGTGATCTCCCGCATGTGGTCAATCGGGTGGTGGCCGGTGCGGCCGCGGCGGAGGCCAGCGTTGCGGTTCCCACCGTCGCCGACGGTGGGCCGGTGGACCCGGCGATTCTCGGCCTCGGGATCCTAGGAGCCGCGCACAGCGCGGTGGGCGGTGCTAACCATGGGGGGAGCCAAGGCCACGCTGAATCTGGTGGCCCACCGGCCGACACCACCCCACATCGCGCGGCCGGCTTCGACACGGCCCGCGGCGGTGAGTCGGCCTCCGGACAGGCCAGCACGGCACGCAATGGCACCGCTAGCGGGATGGATTCCACCACCAAAGGCGTCGTGCCAGCGGCTCAATCGGCGACCGCGCCAGGCACGCCCGCGGTCCCGGCGGGCCGTGATCGCGTCGGCGGCCCCCCGTCGAACACGTCGCCCAACCCTGGTGATCGCAGCACGCGATTGGCGGAGGGGTCCACCGCTGCCAGCGCGAACCGAACCGATGCGGCAGACCGTGAGGGGCGGTCGGCCACCGCACCCACGCCCGGCCCCGCGGCCGCCGGTGCCGATGGCATCCGGCCCGACGGCGCGCCGGTGGCTGAGCGGGGCCCGGCGGCGGACAACCTGCCGAGGGCGCTTGCCGCGGAGGTGCACGCCGACCACCTCCCCGCAGGCGCTCAGGCGGCGCACTCCCCAATCACTCGCCTCGAATCCAGCAACCGAGAAGGGATCCTGGATCCCTCGATCACCTCACCGCCGGCGGTCGACATCCAGCCCGTCACCGACACCGCCAACCCCACGCGGGCCGACCCGACCACCGATCAGCACGCCGCTCTTGCCGACTCTCCCACCGCAGGGGACTCCCCAACTGGGCCGCCCGCGACGCCCGCCGGCGGAACCTCCGACACCGTCGGCGACGGGGCACGCAACCGTCGCGGCGAACCAGGCGATTTTGGCGGCGACGGGAGCCATCGTGGTGGGGCCGGCGGAGGTGGTGGCGATGGTGGAACGCGGTCGGGTGAAGACGGCGGCGATGACTTCGCACGGGCACAGCGGACGCATTGCGCAGAGGACCCGACCGTCGGCCAGGCCGATGCCAGCAATGCCGACACCGTAGTGCGGTTCAGTGAGGTGCGACTGCCTGGGCAGCCTGAATTCGAAGCTCCTTGCGAGAGCGCGAATTACGAGTTCGAAAAGGAGCTCACCGACGCTGCGCGCGGCGCGATCGAGGCTGCCGGCGGCCGCGCCTTGAACAGCCGCGTCGGCCTGGTCGGTGGGGAGCATCCACGCGTTGTCATCGTCGACTGGGAGGGGTCGGATCATGACGCGGCGTTGACCACAACGCTGGATCAGTTCCCCGAGCTCGCCGCCGCGCTCACGGAGCGGGGCGCACACATTCAGTACCTGTCCGGCCGAGTCGACCCGCACGCCAAGATCCAGCTGTCCGAGATCGATTCGCCCGAAGTCCGCTCCGCCACGATCGAATCGGGGTGGTGGCAAGGAGCTGAGGTGATGTACTGGAGGGATTCAGAAGGGTACTGGTGCCCAGTGCCGCGTAATGTCCCGCTCGACCGAATCCCGCCCGCACACACAGGATCCGGGCTGACCGCGAGCCATCCGCTGCGCCAGCAGTATCACGGCGAAGACGATTGGAATATTCCGCGCTTTCGCCGGCGGCACAATCTGTCCGCCGCCGAGCTTGAGGCGACACGCGTGTTCGTCGGGCCCGACGGCCGGCTGTACCGCGCGGCAGACGGCACACCGTTCCACGTCGGCGATTCGGCGATGGCAATGTTCGTGATGGATCGCAGTGCCAATCTCTACGCCCTCGATCCCTTTAGCACCGAGATATTCGAGCGCCTGCACCATTCGTCGTTCTTCGCGGGGGCGCCTGTGGCCGCCGCGGGAGAGATCAGAGCGCTATACGGTCGGCTGTTGGTCATGGCAGACCGGAACGGTCACTACTGGGCAACCGCAAACGCCAATGACCTCGGTTTGCAACTGCTCTGCAATCGCGACGGTTTGGTCCTGGCGGACGGATTCCTGCGGTTTGACCATCACACTGTGGTCCGGGAATCGACGCTGACCGACGACCTCGATCTGGGCCGTCATCTGATAGACGGCACATCTTTGCCCGGGGTCAAACATCCGCGCGGGGGAGTCGATGAATCCGCCGCCGCCCGGGAAGACCACCAGCCCCACGACGCCAACACCACGACGCACCGACGAAACGACCCCGACCGCGGGCTCGACAACCCCGCAGCAAAACCGGGCAGCGATCACCCCAACAATCCGGAGTCCCAGCGGCAAAACCAGGCCGGTGAGGACCACCCAGCCCCCGACCACACCGGCAGCGATGTTCAAAAACCCCGCGATGAGGATCGCCCTGTCGGCGACTCGCAGCGGGTGGTTGACGGCGGCCCCAGCAAGGATGTTGGCGTCATCAAAGCCGGGCACGGCGACAGCGATCCGGGGCACGGCGAGCCGGAGTCGCGAAATGGTGGAGGCAACGGCAGCGACGGCCCTGACATGCCGGGCCCTGGCGCGGCCGGCGGCGATGACCTCGCGGGGGGTGACGCCTGGCCGCGCAGGATCTTGGTGTACTGCGACAGATGGGGTCGGAACAACGGCATGGAGACGTTGAACATGGACTTGTGTCGCGGGTGGGCAGACGCCGGGCGCGAGGTGTACGTCCGGGTGAGGCGGGAGGCGGAGGCAGCGGTACCGCCCGGCGTGACGGTGATCGGCCCACGGAACGGCAAACCCGCCGGCTTGGCGGACTTGCCCGAGTCGGTGGACCTGGTGATAGGGCACGGCCACGACGGCGGGATGGCCGCCGTGGCAGCCGTCGAGCACCGCTATCCCGACGCGAAAAGTATTCACCTGCTTCATCTATTGCCCATGGCGTGGTACACCCTTGCGAAGACCCCACATATCGGTAGGGCTCGGCTGGCCGCCGACATCTACATAGCCCGCCATGTCGATCTGGTGTCGGGCGTGGGAGAGGTGTTGACCGCGGAAGCGCTGGCGTCGTCATCGATGGGCGGGCGCGCATCGGTCCTCGAGTTGCCGCCCATGCTGACGATGGCCGAACAGCCGCCGCTGCCCTCGCCGGATGCGCCGGAGAGGGTGCTGTTGTTCGGCCGAACGGACGACCCGCTGAAGGGCGCCGAGGAGGCCGCACGAATCGTGTCGCAACGGCGCAGCCGCGGCCACGACACACGGCTGGTGACGGTTGGCGGCGACCCCCAGACACTCCGGCAAGCGCGTGGTCGCCTGGCTGCCTTGGTTGGCGAGCCGGACGCGGTCGAGGTGCTGCCGCGTACCTCGAATCCCGAAGAGTTGAAGGCGATTATCCGTTCGGCGACGCTGGTCATCATGCCTTCCCGGATCGAGTCATTCGGCCTGGTCGCCACCGAGGCAATCGAACACGGCGTGCCGGTGATGATGCCGTCGAGCAGCGGAGCCGGCCGGTTCCTCACCGGTCTGTCCGGGTATCGTGAGGCGGCCGAGCGGTTCAACCTCGTCGAGCAGCACTTCGGCGCACCACCATCCGTCGACGCCTGGATCGAGCGACTCGACGCCGTTCTAGACGATCTGCCCGCGGCGTGGGCCAACGCCCGGCAGCTGCAAGAGCGGCTCGCATCGTTCACCCCGCAACACAGCGCCGAGCACTTGGTCAACGCCGCGCGAAACGCCAGATCCGATCCGCCCTTGCAGGGCACCCCCGCACGCGCGCGGGTCAAGGCGATCGGCTGGGGGGTGTCGGTGTATCCCTATGGCGACGAAGCGGGCGACCACGACCTCATCCTGGCGGTGGCCGACGCTATGGAGACCGATCCCAAGGTCAAGGCAGCCATCGCCGGAATCGCTCCCGTCAACTTCGTGTAAGACGTCTACACCCACGCCACTCGCAGCGGCGGCACCGCGGTCGTTGACCTGGGCTAGGTAGGGACATGGCACTTCACATCATCGTTGTGGCAATGGACGCTTTCGCAGGGATGGGGAATTACGAAAACGCCTAGTGGGGAACTGTTTTCGCATCCCAACGTAGCCATGTCAGGGTATGGCGGCAGGCACGCACGCCGAACTTATCGTGATGTGGTGGTCTGCGTTGGTGAGGTGACGCTTTGCTGTGCGCCTCGAAACGCCGTCCCAACTAACGGGATTGCTCCTCGGTCGCGTCCAACGTGAACCGCAACGCCTGCGCACCTCCATGAGCGATGCCCGGCAAAAGTTTCGGGGCCGTCCCGTGCTATAGCGGCCGGCCTAGTTAGTGAAAATCAAGATCACATGCGGGACAATAGGACTCGACAACCGTGGCGGGATGGGCGCCCCTGTCGAGTCCAGCACATACCGATCGCCAATCCTGACCGCTCTCCACAAGGTTTCTCGTGGTGCTCGGCGGTCCACGCTGCCGGCACACGCGCGAGCAGCGTCTGGCCGAGGCACCACGTTGTGGCGCGCACAAGCGCGGTCTCGTGGGACGACAATGCTCACGAGGCGCCTGGCCCGTAAATGCCCGGCCAATGTGGGAGCCGCCACACGCTTGGTCAACGTGGCCGCGAGCCGGTCACCGTCGGTGTCTCGGCGGGACGCCAATCAGGGTGTGCCGCAGAGTATTCGACGGACTTGTGCTCCCGCCCGACATACTTCTCGACGATCCCTACCAGGTCGATCGGCGCGACCGAGGCCAGCCCGAGTTTCTCGACAGGTCACGTCCAGATCCGGCGGTTTTGGTGGACAGTGGATGCTCTGCTCCGATTGGTGATACGCTGTGTATCCGGAATCCGCTTGATCGCTGGTTGACTACCTCTCGCGAGTCGCGGATTCCATTCCGCCTGTCGGCGGGCCAAGGCATCGGACGCTGGGCAAGGTGGTGATCTCTCGGAATGGTGCGATACAGCATGTACCAAACGCTGCGCGAGGGACATCTGATGCGGCCGGGTGGCGTCGTGGTTGCGGGCGACGCGAAGTCTTTGTCGGCCTGGCCGGGCTGGGTGGGCGCTAGCCCTCGCGCACCCCGGGTTGGTTTGGTGGCTGGGTGCGGCGGGGTGGGTTGATGGATATCTCGGTGGATATTCAGTTGCCGCCCGCGGTGCGGCCGTTGGCGTATTTGGCGGGTTCGGCGTGGCCGGGACCACCGGCGAGTGAGTCTGGGTTGGATCGGGTCTCGGGCGCGTGGTATCGGGCCGCCGAGGGGTTTTCGGCGTTGATGCCGGCGTTGGCGCGGGTGTGTGCGACCACGCCGGCGGTGTTGGCTGGGCAGACCGCACAGGCCGCCCAGGAGCAGTTTCAGATGTTGTTCGGCGGGCCGTATTCGGTGGACAAGCTGGTGGGGGCCCAAAACGGGTTGGGGGATGTGGCCAAGCAGGGCGCCACCGAGATCCAGGCCGTCAAGCTGGGGATCGCGACCACGTTGACGGTGTTGTTGGCGCAGATGTTGCGGGATCTGGCCAACTCGCCGGCGACTGGGGGTGGGTCGCTGGCCGATATTCCGGTGGCCAAACAGACCGCCGTCGAGGCGATTCGTGAGCTGGCGGCGCAGGCGGAAGGTCGGGTGGAGGCCGCACTAGGTGCGGCGCTGCGCGACACGATGCTGCCGCGGCTGGTGGCCAAGGGTGAGCAGGCCGCCAGCGGGCTGGGCGAGCTGGCCGGTGAGGCGGCCGGTGCCCCGGGGCGGGTGGCGGCGCTGGCGGTGGCCAAACAGCTGGGCAAGGGCGCGAGGGAGGCGTTTGCCATCGGGGCGGCCCAGGAGTCGGGGATCCAGTTCGTTCAGGACGGCGTGGAGGGCCGCGGCGGTTGGGATGCGGCCCAGATTCTCAAGGCCGGGGAGTCGATGGCCGAGGGTGCGTTGGCGGGCGGACCGGCGGGCATGGTCGCTCATGCGGCGGGCGAGGATCTGCCGGCGGTGGTCAATCGGGCGGTGGCCGGTGCGGCCGGGGGTGTGGTCGGCGGTGCGGCGGTCGGCGCTGGCGGCGCTGGGTCCATGGGCGCGGAGTCGCTGTTGGCGATGGGTCTTTTCGGGGCTGGTCACAGTGCGGCGCTGGGCGGTGTTCCTGCCGGGAGCGGCGGCCACGACGCGTCGGGGGGCCCGCCGCCACAAATCGCCCCGCGCGATGTGGCGGCGGTGGTGCCCGCGCCGCGGCCTGCCCTCGATGATCACCTCGGCACCCTCGGCGCCGACCCGGCACCTGCAACCACCAGTGGACATGAGGGTGCGGCCGCATCGGGGGCCGCCGCGCCAGCCACACCCACGCCCACGCCCGCGGGCCTGACTGCCGGGGGCGGTGATCGGGCAGCTGGCGCGTCGGCGGGAACCGGGGAGCAGGGCGCGCGCGCGGCCGGGACCGCCACCGGCGGCCGTCCCACCCAGGCCACGGCGGGGGGCCAGGGCCCGCGCTCCGACGGCGCACCCGAGGCTCGCAGCGGGGCGGCAAGCGCTGAGCGCAGCACGGCCGCCGGCCCCTCAGAGGCGCGGGGTGCACAGCACCCGGGCGTCGACGCTGGACCCCGCGACACGGCGGTCGAAATCCCCACCCCCTCTGGGGTGGAAGCAACACCGGACCCCGGTCATCCACTGGCGGTTCCTGCCGAGCACGGCGCCGATTCAGGCCCAGAAACAACCCCGGATGCGCGCGCCGAGCTTAGGCAACCCGCCGCCAAAGACGCCGAGCCCGGCGTAGACGCCGCCGCTTCACCGCCAGACCACAATCAGCAAACCGGCGGCGAATACCCTGCCGCCACATCCCCCGAAGGCCCGGCCCAAGACGGCCGGATCATCCTGCCCATCGGCGATCCGGACACCCCGGGGGGGCGTGAGGCCGCCGGCGGGCACGTCGAGCCGGTATACGCCGAGCCGGATGCCCACCACACCGAGCAGCCACTGGCTCCGCCGGCAGACGGCGCACCGGGTCGACCGGCAGAGGCCCGGGTGGCTGAGACGACCACAGACCCCGTCGCTCAGGAGCGCGGTAAGCCCGTTGACGCCGCCCGGGCTATGGACCCGCGCCAAGCGACGACGGCGGAAGAGCCTAAGGCTCAGGCCGCACAGCAGAGCAAGGCCGCGCCCGAATCCGCGATGGCCAACCAGGACGAACGGGTGCAAAAGGCGCACGAGAGGCTAGTGCGTGCGGAGGCGGATTTGAAGTCGGCTCTCGAATCTATGAAGAGCCGACTCGACGCCGAGGGGATCGCCTTGCTTAAGGCGGGGGATTGGGATCCGTTGCGCGAGCGGCTTGACGCGGAGGGCAATACGGCCTTAGCCGATCTTAACGATCGCTTCGCGGATCGCGCCCGGGCCAGGTCGGAGCATAAGGCGGCCTTGAAGGTCGCGACTGACATGCGCGAAGCGGCGACGGATGATGCCGTTACGGCCACACAAGCCGTTACGGCCACACAAGAGCGCGCGGACGAGGTCCTCGCCGAAGTCCAGGATGCTCAGAAGCCGTTGCAGGAAACGGAAAAGCGCGACGCAGCGTCGCCGGCCGAGGCCGCCAAGGCTACCGTCGGCGAGCCCAAGGCGCTGGACCGGAACAGGCGGGAGCAGACCGAGCCGGCCGCTTTAGCCCCGCCCGAGAAGCTGCGCTTGAGCGACGCGAGGCGCCACGAGAACGAGGCCCGCGATCGCTACGAGAACAGTCGGGCCGCATTCGATTCGGCGATGGCCAAGCAGGACGAACGGGTGCAGCAGGCGCACGCGAATCTGGTGCGCGCGGAAGAGGACTGGGCGGGGCGGAAGGCGGAACTAGAGGCCGCCAGGGCCGAGCGTGACCGCTTGAGGGGGACTCCCGCGGGATCCGATGCCGCAGCGGAATTCGCGCGCCAGCGACAACTTGCCGACCTGGACTTGCACGTCGCGACCGCCGAAGCCAAAGAGTGGACGGCTAAAGCCGACGTCGAGGTTGCGACGACATCCCTTGACGCCGAGTTGCGGCTCGCATCCGGAAAGCAGCCCGCGGAGGTGGAGGAGCTTTTTGGCTGTGCTCGAGAGCGTACGGAGGCCGGCCAGGCTCTTGAGAACGCGGCTGCGGCCCACGAGAAGGCGTTGCGAGACGAGATCGAGGCGCTCAACAAGGCGACCCAGGCCTTGGCCCAGACGACCGAGGTTGCCCCCAAAGAGCAGGAGGTGATGGGCCGGAATGTGGCGAAGAAGAGGGCCGAGCTGACTCAAGCCGCGCGCAAAGAACCGTGGGTGACTGATGCGCAGGAAAAGGCGGCTGCGGCACGCGCACGCGCTGAGAAGAGTCGGGCCACGTTCGAGTCGGCGATGGCCAAGCAGGACGAGCGTGTGCAGCATGCGCACGAGACGCTGGTGCGCGCCCAGGACGACTTGGCGGCGCGTCAGGCGGAACTGAAGGCCCTTGTTGCTGAGCGTGACAGCTTAAAGGCGACTCCCACGGAATTCGATCCCGCAGCGAAATCCGCACGCCAGCAACAACTTGCCGAACTGAACAAGCGCCTCGGGACCGCCCAAACCGAAGAGTGGCGGGCTAGAAACGGCGTCGAGGATGCGCGGGAGTCCTATGAAGAGGTATTGCGGACCGCGACCGAATCGGTACTTCAGACCCCGATCAAAGAGTGGACCCCGGGGTTGGAAGATCTCGTTGCGAGCGCTCGAGATCATATGGAGGCCAAGGTCGCTCACAAGGACGCTGTTGCGGCCCACGACAAGGCATTGCGTAACGAGGTCGACAAGCGCTACGACGCGGAGCAGACCCAGGGGCAGCAGAGGATCGACGCGGCCGAGGACCAGACCCAACAGGCGTTGGCCGACACCCGTGACCGCATGTATGACTTGCGTGACGTCGTGACGGATACACACAAGACATTCGAGGACGCTCGACAGGCGCGTAAAGACGCGGACGACGAATTCCAGACCAGGGTGCAAGGACAGTGGGATGCGCGCATCGCCGACGCGGGGAAGGCCGTCGCGGATGACGTGGAGGAGTTGGAGAAGCTCCAAGAGGAGCATCACACGGAGTCGACTCGTTCTGAGCCTAGCCGGCAGCGTCTGGAGCATCTGCAGGCCGATATCGCCGACGCCAGGGCGCGGCTGCGCCAGGACATGATCAGGCGTGAGGCGTTGTTGCGCGCCGCGCACGCTGCGCGGGGTGATCACGGCGCCCAGCTGGAGGCAGCGCAGGCCGAGCGGCGGGCTGCATTGAGCGCGGGCCGCGAGCGAGAAGGATCGCTGCTGCGCCGAGCTTGGGCGCGGCTGTTCTCTGGTGGGGGGCCCGAGCGGCAGGAGATCGCCGACTTCGAGTCCGCGGTAACTATCCGCGCCGAACACCTCCAGGAGGAGCTGGCTGTTCATGCGCTGGCCGCCAAGGTTGAGTTACGGCGGGCACAGGAAAAGGCGGCGGCGCAGGCTTATGCCCAGGCGCGCAAGACATTCGAATCGAGCGTGAAGAGGATGCTCGAGCAGCGCATCGCGCTATTGCGCGGGGCGGATGAGGCGTATAGGAAGGCCTACGACGACGGGCTGGCCGATCATATGGTGTTGGACGACGCGCGGCGCGCGCGTGAGGCCGCCGCGGCGGCCGTCGAGAAAATGGCGGCGGTTTATGACGAGCTGATGTGGCGCTCACCGGAGGACTCGGTGGCGGTGCGCGCGACCGACGACCACGTGCTTGACACGATGATTAACGGCACCACCATCGAACGACTCACCACCATGCCCGAATTTGTGCGCCGCGCCACGGGAATGGATATGCGGGAGACGCAGTACATGGCGTGGATGCTCGGTGTCGGTAATGTCAACACCGGCGAGGGCAAGACCCTGATATCGAGCGTCAAGATCGTGTTCGACTTGCTCGAGCATGGCACCGTTCATTTCACGACCAGCAATGACCAACTGGCCTCTGAGATGGTCGACGCGGTGGAGAAACTGACCCGCTCGCCGGTTGGTGAGTTGCCCGTCGACTTCGGACGCATGGACGACAAGGGGGAGTTGCCCGAGGAGGTCGACGGCCGCAGCCGAGGCTACGCCGCCACGTGGGAGAAGTACGAGTTCCGCACACTGCATGAGATCCATTCCATGCTTGAGCACATCGGTGAAAAGGCCGTACCCGCCGAACGCGGCGTATCAGAGAAAGAACTTGAGGCGCGACGCGAACAGATCCTGGCGCCCCTACGTGAGCGGCTCAACGAGCAGCCGCCGCTTCACGTTGTGAAGAAAATTCTCGACGACGCGGCGCAGAGATATGGAAGCGAGCGGCGGTTCAAGCCGTTCCCGCCCGGCCGTCTGATCGCTGACGAATTCTGCACGGTGCTTGACCCGATGGAGGCCGTGTTGTCGCCCGGCGGTAGCGAAGACGCGCCCGCCGAGGAGGTGGCCCTGCATCAAGCGGTCTTGGATCGCATGGACGCAGCCGAAAAGCTCGGGTTGACCGCCAAGCATTTTGGCAGGCCGGACAACACCATGGGGCCGTGGGGTGCGAGCTTGACCGACAAGGCGATCGAGTTCCTCAACCGCGCCGGCGGGGATCCGGTGACCGCTGACGATCCTCATGCCCAGTTGTATGCCGATTGCGCGGAGGCGAAATGGGCTTATCGCCGCAACAGCGATTGGATTGATGCCCATGGGGGCGATCCAGAAGGCGAGGGCAAGGTCGCGCTACTTGCGTCGAGCACCAACGACAAGGTGATGGACGATCGGGAGACGGGCAGCCAGACCCGGTTACAGCGCGTCGGTAAGTTCCTCGACCTGATGGCGCGCAAGCAGATGAAGGCCGATCTGCCGGAAAACTCGCTGTATGTGTCGGTGGATCAATTCATCAACAGCTATTTGATGCACGACACATCAGGATGGTCGGGCACCGCCATACTCGCCCAGCGCGAATTCTACGAGCGCCACGGCATTTTGGTTGCGGAGGTCAAACCGTATTACGAGTCGAAATTGCGTGAAGAGGCTCCACCTCAGATCTTTGACAGCGAGCAAGCCAAACTTCAGGGCATGGCCAGCGACATCCTCGACGACGGGCAGCTTGAGTTGGTCGTGCGGGGCGGTCAGGTTGTTGGCGTGCGGTTGGCAGATCGTCCGCAGTGGGTGGTGTGTTTCGACAACCGCAACATCCGCGGAGACGATATCCGGTTCGTTGGCGGCAAAGAGATCAAACTGACCGATTGGCGCGACAAGCTGGACCACGAGAAGGGGCTGGTCGATTGGTTCGACCAACTGACCGATGCGCGTGCGCGCGCGATGGCCAACGAGCGCGGGCTCAAGATCGCCGACGGTGTCGAATTGAAAGTGGAATACACCATGCGGGATGCCCGCTGGTGGGATGAGCACGGCAACGGCGCGGAGGCCGAACGGCTCGCCAAACTGGAGACCAAGCAGTGGGGCGGCGATAAGTACGACCTGTACAAGTTCCTCGAGGAGCACCTCAAGGACGCCTCCAAAGGTGAGCACCAATGGGACAATCTGCTCGGCAAACACCTTAAAAAAGAGTTTGAAGTCGAATACCACGTGAACAAGGTCGTCGAGTTAATCGGTGAACACGTCAACCTCACGGACGCCTTCGGCGATGAATTTGACGTACGCATGTCCGAGCTCCGCGTACGCATCAGGGAAGCTCTCGACAATGACATCAAGCTCCATTTCGGCAACAAGGGTGACACTCGTGGCATCGACCCGACTCCGAACCGGACGTGGCGCGCGGCCGGGGGCACGGCCGTCAAAATGGACGGCGGGCCCGAGTACGGGGATCGAGCCGTCAGGCAGGCCGAGGGCCGCGCCGCGCGTGGGGGCGAAGGCGAGGACCGGGAAAACGGCGGTACCCCGGGCGGCTACAAGAAGTACTTGTCGCCGGAGAACTTCCGAACTCGGGTGGCTAACGACGTGGTCCGCAAGCAGGTCATTCAATTCCTCGACGCTGTTGGGGCCCGCGATACCGCTAAGACGGCGGCCGAACGTGAAGCCGCCAAAAGTGTTGTGGCGGAGGCAGAGAGAATTCTGCGCGAAGAGACCGCGCCGGCCGTGCAACGTGCGGCCGAAGAGCATCTACTCACCCCCCGGCGCGGGCAAAGCTATCGCACCCGACCCGCACCGGCCCTTTACGTGCCGCCGACCGCGCCCGCAGAGGGCACGCTGAAACTAGGGACACGGCCCACACCGGGGCGCGCGCCGCCCGTCGATGGGGACAGCCGTCCGGTCGAACGGTCGTCGCCAACCGATCACGGCAAGACGGGTGCCGATAGGTCGGCGCCCGGTGGTGTGGGCAAGTCGGGTGTTGCGCCGGCTGGTGGGACCACGCCGGCCGAGCAGAGCACTTCGCCGGTCGAGCCGCTGGGTGCAGCGCCGCAGGTTGCGCTGTCCGACGGTGGTGGCGCCACGGTGGACGCAGCTCCGCCGGTTGGTGGGGACGCGACAGACGTTTTGGCGGTTGGCGCGGGGACGACGGATGCTCCGTCGGTTGGTGGGGGCGCAACGGATGTTCCGGCGGTTGGTGCGGACACGTCGTCCGTCACTGTCGACGATTCCGTCACTACCGATTCGGCCAAACCTGCTGCGGCCGAGGCGGATCCGGAGTCGGTCGAGCAGGCGTCAGTGCCGTTGTTGGGCGCCGTACCGCAGTTGGCTTTCTTCGCGAATCGTCTCAAGAAGCGTGCCACTACCAGGAGCACTGCCAGTGCCGACGCCAGCCGTGCCGTCGCGCAGACCCAGAGTGCTTTAACCGCAACCGAATTCGCCAACTATCTCCGCGGCCATGCCATCGCCGGAGCTGACTCGCAATCACCGCAATCCGTCGCCGCCGACAGCCAATGGGACCACAGTCCCGACATCGGCGCTCTGGGCGCCGCGCTCCTGGACCCTGAGGACGAGACCGATCTGGTCTTCCTGACAACCGCCCCGCCGACGCCCGGTGAGCCCGAGCAGGTGTGGACCCTAACCACTCCCGAGCCCGACGACGGGAGATTCAAAGACGGGGAATTGCAGCTGCACTGGGTCGTCGCCGCCCCCACTGACACCGACCCCCACGCGACCGTGGAGCACGACTACGCGTGCTCGACGGAAGCGCACGTCCTCGGCCACCTCCAACTTGAATCCGGCACCACCGTGCACGCCATCGCCGTCAACAGCGACGGCGTCCCCCTGCCCGCAATCGGGCTTGGACCCGCGCCCAGTGCCGACCGACGCGACGGCAAGTCGAAGTCGAAATCGGAGTCCCCTACCGGCGAAGAGTCATCGCGCGATGCCGGCCTCACCGACATCCGCAGCCTGGACCCGCAGCTGGCCCAACAACTGGCCGAACACGGTGTGCTGGTTGGTCGTCTGGCGATCAAGCAGGCGCTGGGCGGCGACCCGCCGGGTGGCGTGCCGGGCGAAGCCGATGTCGTCGAGCTATCGGTGACCAAGGAGCTGTACGACCAGCTGGCGGACCCGGAGTCGGGCTGGACGACGGTGGAGATCAGTGACGAGGAGGATTACCGCACCCTGCCCAACGGGCTCAAGGTCGGCGTCTTGCCCCAGCCCTCCCGGCGTTACCCGGCGTTGGCACTTGGCCGGCTGCGGGTGTCGTACGGCTGGCACGGCCTGGTGTCGCACGAAGATCTGTGGGACCGAAAGTGGCAGCCCATCGAGGCAGTACACATCGCCGAACTCGGCGAAATAAAGCACGTGGCCTGGCCAGCCGAGGTTTACGCCCGGATCCAGGAACGCAACCTGCCGCGCGACGAACCTTTGGCCGATTGGGTCAAGGCGCGGCTCCTGAGCGAGACGGCTCCGCCCCTGTCGACCGATGTGCTTGACGGCGAGATCAAAGAGATCACCAACATGCTGCTGGCGGAGCTGCCGGCGGAGCAGCGGATGGACTTGATGAAGCCAAAGACCGTCAAGCTGATCCTGCTGACGGCCGAGGAACTATTCGCCAACCGTGTGCTGTATGGACACCCGAAAATCGGCAGGGCAAATCACCTGCACGGGAAATTGGAGAAGAAGGAATATCAGGTCGGGGCCTTCTTCCACAACGGCTTCGGAATTTTGGAGGACCTGCGAAACATCGTGCGCAATGGTGTGCTGCAGGGCGAGGACACCGAAGATATCGCGTCGGCGATGGCCGCTGATGCCGGCAGCGACCTCGACTACGGCGGCGGCCGGGAGCGCGAAAACCCAGAGAACTACGACGAATTGGCCTCGGCAAAACTGCTGTACGCTCGCGCCCTGCGGTATGAAATTGGCGACGACGATGATGATATTGATGCCCGGCTGATGGCGATGGCGGTGCACGGCACCGGATTCGACGAAGAAACCAAAGCCCAGCGGGCCAAGGACACCGCCCGTCTGCGGCGGATATGGGAGATCGATGAGACTCACGCGGCGCGCGCCGACAAGATCACCCGCTGGGTGGCGGCTGCCGACCTGCATGGCCTCTCGTCGCCGGATTCGCCGGAGACCGAGCTGGATTTGTTCCAGGAGGACGAAAGGTCCGCGCGCATAGGTCCGCGGGTGCTGGGCCGGGTGTTCAACAGGGCCGGCATTCGGGTCAACGACATCGAACAGGCCGACCGGCTAACGGGGATTTACGGTAACACCCAAGAGTTTCCTCCTGTGTACGGTCCCAGGCTGATGACCTCCCGCCAGAGCCTCATCAAGCAGCTGCGCGGCGGAGCGTTCTTCCGCAGGATCTACCAGCCGCCGAACGAATGGGTGCTCGACCGCGACCGCGGTCGCGATGAGCTGCGCCTCGATCACGCCACATTCAACGACCTGACGGCCGACCGGTTGGAAAACGACCCGGGCTACACGCTGGAGGATGCTCGCCGGGACGCCAAGCGGCACACCGCCGCTATGGGTGAAAAGTATGGACGGCCCGCCGCCGAAGACCTTGGCGACGCGCACAACCGCGGGGCTCCCGATCCTCTCGTTTCCCAGTGGGGCCGCCTCATTGCCTCGTACGGCTGGATGGCTGACGAGCAATGGCGAGAGCGCGTTCTGCAGCGAATGGAGTCAATCGATCCATATCGATTGTCTCGTGGAGCTGTTCCAGTAGAGGACGGCGGCGACAAAACCGTGGGCCTTCCTGCTGCCGGGAGCAAGCGAGTTCTGGTTTTCGCGTACGACTGGGGATTGGCGCACGGCGGGGCTCAGGCGGTGAACATGGACCTGTGCCGCGGGCTGGCCGAGGCTGGCCACGAGGTGCTTGTGTGCGCAGTCGAGGTGGTCCCCGGATCCGAGATTCCGCAGGGGATCACTTTGATCACAGTGCGCGACATGTTCTCCGATTGGGACGACCTGCCGGATGACGTCGACCTCGTCATCGGTCATAGCGGATGGGCAGCCATGGCTGCGCGCATGTTTGCCAAGAAGGTTGCCGAGCAGAATCCTGCCGTACGAAGGGCGCTTATTATCCATGAAACGCCGATCCCCAGGAACATTCTGCGGGACAGGCCAGGTATCGGGCGTTGGATCCTAGCCGCCGACATTTTCGCTGCCGGCGACGTGAACGCCGGCGTGGGTTCGATGCTGGGCCGGTACGCCCTGACCGTCTCGACATCGGCTGGACGAGGCGCGACCCACGAACTGACTCCCGTCGTGGCGATGGCCGAACAGCCGCCGCTGCCTTCTGCTGACGAAGCGAAAGTCTTGTTTCTCGGGCGAGTCGAGGACCCTGTGAAAGGCGGTGAGCCACTTGCCGCTGCGGTAGGTGGTCTGGGCGAGGAAGGTCCGAGTGTTCGCCTGGTCGCACTCGGCTATCCACCTGCGAAGTTGGAGCAAGGTAAGGCGAAGCTGGCGGAACTCGTCGGCGATGCTGGCGCGGTCGAGGCATTGCCGCACACGTCTGACGCCAACGCAATTCGTGACCAGGTTCGCTCGGCGGCAGTCGTCGTGGCGCCCTCTCGGTTTGAAGATTTCGGTTTGGTGGTGACCGAGGCGATCGCGCAGGGAGTGCCGGTGATCGCGACAGCCGACAGCGGCGCGGGCAGGTTGCTAGTTGAGCTCGCCGATCGAGTCGGCATTACGGGCAAGTCGCGGCGCAAGTTCATCAGGCGCGTGGCACGGTTCAACCTCATCAAGCACGACGCGGGCGCACCCGTGGACGTCGAGGTGCTAAAGGAGCGGCTCGGCGCGGTGCTCGCGGACCTGCCCGCCGCACGGGCTCATGCACGCGGCCTACAGCACAAGATGAGCAGCTACACCAGAGTCCGGAGCGCACAGGGGCTGATCGATGCGGCGTTCTCCGCGCTGATAGTGCCGCCACGCCAACCGGTTTGGACGCGCACCCGGGTCACAGTCGAACCCGATCGCCTGCTGGTGCACACCACCCCGGGGGTGGAGCTGACGGAGTACGACATCGCCGAGGCTGTCGCGGACGCGATGACGACCGATCCGGACGTCATGTCGGCGATGATCGCCCAAACTCCCATCGAAACCATAGACGTGGTGTCGGCAGCCTCGGAGCCCGCACCGGATCCGATCGGGTGGGCATCTCCGCTCGACCCGCACGCTGTTGATTCTCAGGGGCGTGCGGTCACGCACCGCGATTATCCGTTGGATGAATACATTCGCATGCTGGAGAAAAAGGACGGCCAGGCAGTTGGGCATGAGCGACGGGAGACAATCCGTCGGGGGTGTATCGGCATTGTGCTGGACCGTCTCGGCCAAACCGCCGGAGATCCCTCGATGAGGATCGCCTTCAGTGACGTGAAGTCACACGCGCAGATCGCGAAGCTAGGTAAAACCTTGGCCCCTATCGAGGCGGCCGAGAGCAATCTGGCGTTCTTTCAGATGCTCCTCACCGACGCGGAAGACGGCATAAGGAAGCACGGAACAGACGATTTGACTTTCACGCACGGCGCGTCCGGGATAACAATGAGTGCAACCGAGCATCTGGAATGGTGCCAGGCAAATCTAGAGAAAGCCAGGGAAACGTTATCAAGGGTTTCCACAGGACATAATGCTAAAGAATTGCAAGATGCCATGAACAAAGCGAAAGTCGAAGGTAATAAACGTATCTTCGCCAAAGCCGAATACTATGCGAATGAACTGAACAAAATATTTGCAACAAAACCCGTGGATGCCGCAGAGATTGTGCGCCTGGTGCAAGCGCATCCCGATTCCGATCTCGGTCGACTCGGTATCGAGCAGGCCCTGCCCAGCGGCAAACTACAGAGCCTCGAGGCGGTGATCATTTATAAGGACTTGTGGTCCGGTCAAAATGAAAATGCCCGCTCATTCAAAATCGAAGATACCGATGTCGACCTCACGTATGGCGTCGACACACCCGATCCCACAAGGTTTGCGCCAAACCCCCATACCGGTCGGGTCGATATGTCGAAAGATCTGCATCAAGCTCGGCCGCCGAACGGCACGAATTTTAATTATGCATGGTACGACAAGGAAACCAACACCTGGTGGGGTGGCTACGCCGGAGACTACGACCCGGCGAACCCAATGCGCGTCAAGCAGTGGACCGCCGAGGCTCTATTCACGCATCGCTGGGACTATGACGTCTCAGCATTTTCGATCGAAATTGTCGAGAAGCGCGCCGGATGGCGATACCTGAAAAAGGAAACAAACCGACCGATGCCGGGCCTCGACGGCGTGCCCGCTGTGTCGATGTCCGAGCAGACGTTCGGTGCTGTGCCGGCCGACGGGCCCGGCGACGCAGCTGATGGCGAGGCAGACCTGCACGTGGGTGTCGCGGACCGACCTAGCGAACCGATGTTGGCTTCGGGTCGCGAGGGGGTGCTCCAAGAGGTCCGCGACCTGCTGGCGGACTACCTGGTGCCCTCGGGTGATGAGCACCTAGACACCGCCGAGTCGAATCCCCCCGCTGCATCGCCTTCGTCTGCTCCTGCCGAAGGGTCGGCTGGGGGTGAGGAAGAAGGCCTGCGCGGGCCCGCGGAAACCGACGTCAGCGGCCGCGACAACACCGGCGTCCATGAGCAGGACGGCGAAAGCTGTGCTCGACGAGAGGCACGAGGGCCGGCAGTGGAACCCGCGCACGGATCGCCCCCCGCTTCGTTGACCGACCTGGACCGCTACGAGGGCAAGCTGTTAAGGCTACTAGGCCAGGGGCTCAGCAATGCGCAGATCGCCAAGAATGTCGGATTCACTGAGAACACGATCAAGCATCATGTCGGCAGGCTGCTGCGCAAGCTGGGACTAGATAACCGCACCCAGGCGGTCAACTTGGCCAACGAGCTTGGCGCCCGGGAGCCGTCGCAGGGCGCGCCAGAAGCCCTTCGGCTCCGCACCGCTGTTGAGGGGCTAACAGGTCGCGAGCGTGAAGTATTGACGCTGCTGGTGTTGGGGCTCGAAAACCAACAAATCGCCGACGAGTTGGGCATCGGCGTAAATACCGCGAAGACCCACGTCAAGACCCTACTGGCCAAGCTTGAAGCAGGCACGCGCAGCCAGGCGGTGGCAAAGCTCGCCAAGTATGACCTACTGGATGAGTTTGGCGTAGACAAAATAGATCTGAAAAAGCTGACGAAGCGGGAACAGCAGGTGTTTAGGCAGTGGGCCGAGGCGCTGTTAAGTAATAATCGCATCCGTGACAGGCGGCAATTCGACCTGCACCGCGACGAGCGCAAGCTGTTGAGGCTACTAGGCCAGGGGCTCAGCAATGCGCAGATCGCCAAGAATGTCGGATTCACTGAGGACACGATCAAGCATCACGTCAGCAGGCTGCTGCGCAAGCTGGGACTAGATAACCGCACCCAGGCGGTCAACTTGGCCTACGAGCTCGGCGTGCTTGTTCGGAAGCCGTCGGAAGGCGCGCCAGAAGCCCTGCGACTCCGAGCCGCTGTTGGGGGGATGACACTTCGTCAGCTTGAGGTTTTGACGCTGCTGGCGTTGGGGCTCGAAAACCACCGGATCGTCGACGAATTGGGGATCGGACTAGACACCGTGAAGGGCCACGTCAAGGCTGTGCTGGCCAAGCTGGAGGCAGACACGCGCAGCCAGGCTGTGGCCAAGCTCGCCAAGTACGGCCTACTTGGCGAGCTTGGCGTGCGCGATTCAGCGTCCCTCGACGATGCGCCGCCAGCTCAGCCGACAGGGCCGGAAAAGCTGACGAAGCGCCAACTGCGGGCGTTGAGGCGGTGGGCCGAGGCGTTGTCAAGCGATGAGGGCATCGCTGACCCGCGGCAATACGAGCTAAAAGGCATGGACCCTGTCCTCCGTGACGCGATGGAGTGGCTGGGGGCGCTCACTCCAGCTCACCTGATGGCGATGGCCTGCGCGAGCCACTTGGTCGAACTACCGGAAGACGAGCGCGGGTCACAGCTGAGCCGTGCGGAACGATTTGTGGTGGGGTGCTTGGCCGTCGGAAACAAGGAAGCCGACATCGCCAAGCGCCTGCGCATCCCGGTTTGGGAAGCTAGAAAGCTGATCCGCGGTGCCCGGAGCGAGCTTGATGCGGGCAGCGACGCCGAGCTGGTGCTGAACGCCTACAAGCGACGCGTGCTCCGGCTGCCGTCCCGGACTGACAGGTCAGCATCCTCGCCTGCGGGCCGGGTGGGCCGCGGCGGCGACCGCGAGTTCGGCGAGCCGCACGAGGGTGACGGCGACACCACTGACGAGGACTTTGGCGGCACTGCGCCCGACAACGCTGAACAACGCGACACCGACATCCCCGGTGCTGAGGACGCCGGCCCTATCCGCGTTCTCCGCGGCGGCTCACTCGAACACCCGTCCGAAGTCGGTGAGTCCAAGGTTGTGGTGGTTTTCGCACACAAGTGGGGATTGGCGACGGGCGGGGCCGCGACGATGAACATCGACTTGTGCCGTGGGTTCGCCGAGGCCGGCTATGAGGTGTACGTCTATGTGGGGGAGGTGATTCCCGGGTCCGAGATTCCGCCGGGTGTCACCGTGCTTACGCCGCGCGATCGTGATCCCACCGCCGACGCGCATCAGCTGATGTTCCCCGACTGGGATGCGCTGCGGGCGTGTCTGTCAGGCAACCCGGACTACGTCATCGGCCACACCAAGCAGGCAGGTATGGCGGCGCGCATGTTCGCCAAATGGGTTGCCGCGCATCACAATCCTGATGTGCTAACGGGGCGGATCGTGCATGAGACGCCGGCCCGTAGGCGCGCGCTGCCCAGGCCAGGTGGCAGCCTCTGGAGCATCGCCACCGACATCTACGCTGACGCCGACGTCTTCGCCGGCATCGGCTCGGTGCTGGGCCGGTATGGCGCGAGCGTCGCGGCATCGGCTGGGCGAGGCGTTCCGCACGTACTGGCTCCCGTCGTGGAGCTGGCCGAACAGCCGGCGCTGCCCTCTTCCGAAGAACCTTTGGAGGTGCTGTTCCTCGGGTTCGTCGGCGCCCGTCACAAAGGCGGTCCCGAACTCGCCGCAGCGGTCGGCGCACTGCCTCAGCCAGAACAGGGCATTCGCCTGGTCGCACTGGGCGGTCCAATTGAGCCCGAGAAGTTGGAAAAGGAACAGGCGAAGCTGGCCGAGGGCGTCGGCGATCCTGCGGCCGTGGAGGTATTGCCGCGCACGTCGGACCCCAACAAGATCCGTGACCAGATCCGCAAGGCAGCGGTTGTGGTGGTGCCCTCGTGGGTAGAAGGTTTCGGTTTGGTGGCGACCGAGGCGATCGCTCAGGGAGTGCCGGTGATCGTGACAACCAGCAGCGGTGCGGGCGTGTGGCTGACCGAGCTCGCTGACCGCGCTGGCATGACGCGCAAGGCGCGGCGCGAGTTCATCAGGGACGTGAAGCGGTTCAACCTCGTCAAGCACGACGAAGGCGCACCCGTGGATGTCAAGCTGCTCACGGAGCGCCTCCGCGTGGTCGCGTCCAACCCGCGCAAAGCACGGCAGCATGCAGCCCGCTTGCAAAAGGTGATACGCCACGCCGGCGCCTACACCAGAAAAGCCAGTGCGCAAGGGCTGATCGACGCATTGGATGCCGCGCCGAAAACCCTGCCACGCGACAACTGCTGGGACCACATCCCGGTGACGGTCGAATCCGGGCGCATCGTGGTGCACACCTCAAGGCACGACACGAGAAAGGTGCTCACGGACTACGACGCCCCCGAGGCGGTCAAGGAGAAGATGGATGACGACCAGGGACTGATGGCGGCGATGATCGCCCAAACTCCCATCGAAGTCGTGTGTGACGACTTCCCCGACTTCCCCGACGTCGCCGGCTGGAACCCGGTGAACGGGCTTGCCGCGTTGTCCGAGACATTGCTGGATCAGTGGCAACACCTGCAGTCTGGCGGTTGGCGTTTCGCGTTCAATGCGGGCAGCGGTAGCTATACGGATCACGACAGCACAGTCATCAACATTGATCCCCAGCAGCTGCGGGATCCCAAAAAGGCGGTGTACGTCATCGCCGAAAAATTCGGATACGCGATGGCCGGACTGCCAGAGCCCGATACCAGCTCACCGGATGCGGATCTTCAAACGCGAGGCGGCGGGCGCGAAGCGGCGGCCGCTAGGAACGCTATGAAAGTACTACGGGAGATCCTGGCCAACGGCGGGCCGAACATCATCAAGGCTCTGAGGCCGGACGCCGCCGATGCCGACGCGTTGCCGTCGGCTCCTGATGTGGCTGCGCGGCAAGCGGATTCGAGCGTCGCTGAGATCGATCTGCTGCAGAACCTCAAACCCGCGCTGGAGGGATTGCATCGGGTCGTGGTTGATCTGCCGAACCTCAAGTCCGCGTTGGAGGGGCTGTATCGGTGGTTGGTTGACCGCGGCGTTGTGAACCAGTCTTTCGAGCAGTGGGTGGGAAACATCGCCACGATCAAGGATGCGTTGGAGTGGATGCACCGCTACCTCGCGGAAAGCCACATGGTGTCGGAGTCTTCGCCTTTCGGGCGGTGGTTTAGCGGGCTCGCCGGCTACGTCCCGGAAGGGTGGGACCTCTTCGACGGAGATGTACAGCCCGACGCGACTGTGCAGAGCGACGCGGCGCCACCGTCTGATCCTGCCCACGTGGTGTATGCGGTGTTCGCGCTGAGATTCGGGTTGCCCTACGAGTTGTTGGTGGGGTCGGCCGGGTCCGACCAGCCCGTGCTCGGACTGCTGAGACGTCACGCGGAATTGGTCAGCCGCGGTGAGGCCCCATGGGATTTCGCGAAATGGCTGGAGGGCGGCCGCGATGCGGTGATCGCACTTCTGGGGGTTACCGATCGCCCTAAGCGTGGACTGGGCGGCTGGGGGCCGCGCGTTAAGCGCGATGCGCGTGACTACCCCGAAGACGGGTTTGGCCGCGGTATACGTAGATCCCGATCCAGGGGAGTACGAGGGCCTGCCAGGGCCAGCATCTCCGGCAGCGGCGACCACACCCCGGGCGACCCAGCAGAACCCGGCGATGCGACCGCCACGGTCCAGGACCCGACGTCGTCCGCCGGTTCCACCAGCGGCGCCGTAGAGGACCCTGGCCACGGCGGAGCACACCAGAAGGTGGCGCAAAGGCTGCGCGAAAAGCATGGCACCCGTGCATCTTTCGGCAACTTCGATACCGATGCGGTTCACGACGTCGAGTGGGTCGTGGATTGGTTCGGCACGGAGTTCGTCGATGGTCTACTGATCGAGGCGCTCGATGTTACGGATGAGCTCGCTGAAAACGCCCGATATGAAACACAGTTGGGCCTCGGTGGTATCTCTGTCCGGGTCAATTCCGGCGCGGTGTCGTCCCCGGGGCCGCTGTCGGCGGTGTTCGCTGACCGGCCGGTGGTGGCGTTGGTCTTTGAGGCGTTGGCGTCGGCGTTGGTCGAGTCCGGCGGGTATCGGGCGATCCTGTTCGCCGATCGGGTATTGCGGGAGACCTACCAGGGCCCGGGCGACGAATACCTCGCCTGGCGCGACGAGGTTGTGCCGGGCGGCGTCGAATGGAAGGCGCACGCGGCCGTGCTCAATGCCATTGCCGCCGTGGCGCTGGGCGCCAGCAGCGACGAGCAGCGTGTGCTGGTTGAACTGGCCAAAGAGCAGACCCAGGTGGTGGCTGAGCGACGGGCGTTACTACAGCACGAACCGGTGGATCGGGGCGGCGAGGTTGATCTGAGTTTGAACCCGACTGCGCAAGCGGTGGTCGACGAACTGCAAATGGAGCTCGATGCTGATCCGTTTGGGTTCGAGGATGCGGATCGTGATGTTGCAGTCAATGTCGGGCAGGCGATCATCGACGTCGCGCAGCTGCCCCTGATCCATTTCCCACGTGGGGGTTTCGGAGAAACCGGGCAGGGAACTGTACGGAAAGGCAGAACGGCGGTTACCGCTGACCCCCTCGCTGGAATGCGGCTGAGCGTGAATGCGGACTTCGCTGCCAATCCGGAAAAGTACTCGGCGGAGTCCACTCGCGCGTCGCTGCTGGGCTATTATTGCGATCCGGTCGGAGCTGTCGGCTACGGCGACATGATCAGCGCGTTGGGTCGGGCCATCATATTTGAAGCCCAATATCGCCTGGCACCGATCGACGGGGAACAGGCAGCCAACGAGGACGAACCAGGGCTCGATCTCGTGGAACAGGCGTTGCCCACGCTGCGCCGCTATCACCAGGTTATTGGGGGGCAGCCGCAGGATTTCATGCGATGGCTGCGCAATGGGCTGACGACGGCGTGTTTCGACGAACACGGCGCCTTCGAACCGGTTAAAGCGCTGGTGGAATCCTTTGCCGCAGTCTGGCATTGGGGGCTGCGGGCCAGTGCGCCAGAAAAGGTGCTGTGCGTGCTGCTGTTGCATGCGATAGGCACTACCGAGCAACGCCAGGCGTTGGTCTTGCAGGAGAATCCGAACCTTGGGCTCGGAACCAGGTTCGACGAGGTCTTCGAGTTCGCTGGCCTCATCGACGAAGACGACGATGACGATGCAGCGCACGGGGACGAGCGGCGCCAGATACTAACCAGTAGCGAGGTGATGATCCTTATCGCGGAGTCGCAGATGTTCGGCGCCGCCGAGCTGCTGAACTCCTTGGCCGGCGGGCTGAGTAGCCCAGTGGATCCGGAGCCAGTGTTGAGAGTCGGTGAGGGAGAACAAGTCGTTCGGTACCTGATACGTGTCGCAAAACACTTGGAGGAGTGGCGAAATCTGCTGAGCTTAGGAGGGAGCCCAAGCACCTCAGACGATCGGATTCTGAATCAGATTAACGTCGTCGCAAGCTATTACAAGGAAACGGTTGACGACGTTCGGGCCTTCGGGGACGCGGTACACACGGTGCGGCAAACCCTCAGCACGAGCTCGTACGGGGTGTGGGCGCAAGCGGCCGCGCAGAAGGTGTATGCCGGCGCCTTGACCGCACGAGAGCGCAGCGTGGATGCACTCGTCGAGCTGGCGGAGCGACTCGACCAACAAGTGCCCCGCCAGCAGTTGGTGGCGGACCAGCAACTCGTCGCGAAAGCTCGGGAGCTCCTTGACGCCGCTTACGCACACGGATATGACCGTGAGCTGCTTCACAAGGCTCTCGCTACATGGATGAACATCGAGGTCTCTGTGCATGCGCTGACCTACCTGGAGCAGGTGCTGGGTGTTCCCGCAAGGACGTCATCCTCTGGGTTCAAATACCGGCCGCGGGCCGACGTGGCGAACCCGCTCGATCGTGCGGTCGCGGAACTCATCGACGCCGAGGGCGTGCCCGCCAAGGTGTTTGGGCTGCAGGACACGCGCAGCGCGGCGATCACCTACGTCCGCGACATTTGGCACTCGGGTGTTTCTGCGTTTGCCGCGGGGACAAGAGCGGTCTCGGAGGTCGCGACCCCTGCGGTGTTGCGCGCGATGAAGGACTGGTTCGCCACGATCAATCGGTATCTCGTGCACCGCGATCAAGGTGAGCGCTCCGACGAGATGGAAAACGACATTGGCCTGATCGATGCCGACCAACGGCTCAAGCCGCTCCCTGAAGACGTCGTAGTGCGCGCATGGCTGCCTGTCGACCACGTGGAGGTGCCCAGCGAGCCGGGTGCCGTCATGCATCTAAGCGGTTATCTGGTGGGTGAGGTTCACAACACCGCGATGCCAATGCAGTCGGTGATCGCACGGTATCCGCTGATCGAAAGGTATCGCGGCCAAGATGGTCTGGTGGTGTTCGTGCGGCTTCCCGCCGGCACGCCCGCGCTGGGTCTCGATGTACACGGGCAGGCCGTGGTGGTGGCGGCCCGCGACCTGAACATCGTGGTGACTCGCACAGAGCGCGCGGGCGACGGCCTACCGCAGTGTGTGTTCGGCTATCACCCCGCCGCCGCCGGACGCGCGCCGACAGGCGAACTGCCCGAGCATGCGTTGCAGGGTTCCGATCGGCCCGGAAACCCACCAGGTTCACTCGGCGATGAGGATGAGACGCCCGACCGCGAGGTGCAACGGCAGCGCAGCGAAGGTGAGGGTCCTGGTGGGTCCGAGGAGACCGGCGGCGAGACGCTTCTGGATGTGGAGGCGGAGATCGACCGTGTGGGCACCGATCGCAGCGCCATCAAATTGGCTAGGCGCCTGGTCCGCGAACGGCATCGGGAGCACCTGGAGGAACGGGCCGCAGCCGTGCGTCGGGAGCTGCTTCTCAAGGAGCCGGCGTCGGGGGTCAGCGACGATGAGGGCTGGGCCGCGTTCCTTGGCACCGAGCGTGCGCGCCGAATGATCGACACTTCGGCGGCGGACGATACCGAGACGTGGGTGGGTACCTGGCGTGAGCGCGCGCAAGCGGCCGACTCCAACTTTGTGGATTGGCTCGCCTGTATCTATCGCGCCGAGCACGGGTGGGACCTCGAGATCGATGCGTCGCTGGATGGGGATCGGCGTGTCGGCATCGACGCACTGGTCGCCGCGCTCAAGGACCTGGCCGATGCCGGACGGCGGATGCGTGCAAACCGTCCGGTCGATCTCGAGGACCTGGCGGACCCGGGGCGGCGCCAACTGCTTGACAAGATCGCGAACACTCGGCGAGAGCTCGCCGAAGCGTGTCCCCAATATTTCCAAGGCAAGACGTCGACTGGACAACCGATCACCCCAGACGCCCCGGAATGGAATCGGATCGAGGGTCTAGTGCTATTGGTGTTTGGTTTGTGCGGCGAGATCGCGGTGGCCGAGCAATTCGACCGGGTCGACGCCGTATCCCAACGTGTCACCGCTAAGCACCCGACACTGGGGCGCATCGTCGCCGAGATCGACCTCGTCACCGATAACGGGCGGGTCTGGCATGAGGTGAAAGTCGAGGCACCCCGCAAACTGCAGGACCGCAAACCCACGCTGAGAGCCCAAGCCCTCAGACAACTTCGGGCGTCCCATTCCAACAAGAAATACTGGGTCAACGGGAAGCCGCCGCGGATCATCTGGCATTGCTTGCGCGGTGTGCCGCGCGGCATCAAGCAGATGCTGGAAAGCCTCGAGGACGAGGACGGAAACCGCCGCATCGAGGTGGTCGACTACTCACGAGAGCTCAATGAGTGTGGTCGGGCGTTGGTGGCCAAGATCAAGGACCGTGTTGAGCACAACACGCGCGATCATCCCGAACGTCGTTGGCCGGTACGTGTTCCCGAGGTTGAGAGCAACCCTGCCGCGGTTGAGGGCAACCTGGGAGTACCGGTCGCCGAGGTGCTGGCAGGGATGCTGGGCCAAGACGGGCTGCCCGGCGAGGTCTTTGAGTATTTCCGGCATCTGGATGACGACGTGTCGATCCCCGAGCTGGCCGGTGCTGTGCGCGGGTGGATTGACGATACGGCTGGGCCGGATGCCGCGGACGGGCTGATGGTGGCGGTGCTCATTCCGCCGAAACTGGGCCAGACGACCTGGCATGCCCAGCTGTGGGCCCCGAATGAGGCTGGCATCCTGGAGCCAGACGACCTCGGCCTGGAAAGGGTTGCCGGCCAGCCCAACTCGGGCACGGACCGGTTGGTGTTGATCCTGACCAAGGAAGGACATCCGATGACGCCGGTGCCGGCGGCGTTCATGCAGAACTACCCGAACATCCGCTGGCACTACGGACCCGACCAGTTTGACTTTGACTTCTATGTGGGCGCATCCGGGAAGCCCGACCATCATGCAGACGGCGAGTCTGGCGCGGACGACGCCGCGATCGGGGTCAGCCATGCCCGCGGGGAATCGAACGCTGAAACGCGCGCGGGTGTGGGAAGTCGTGAGCCCGGAGGCGATGAGCCGTCGGAGCAGGGCGCAGAGATCCTGACCGAGTACCAGTGCCGGTTGATTTGGTTGGTGGCCCAGGGGCTCAACGACAAACAGATCGGCGAGCGGGAAGGCACCAGCGCGTCGGAGGCGGTAAAGCTTATCGGGGAAATCCTGGACAAGCTCGATGCAAAGGGCGACCGTACTCAGGCAGTCGCGAAGGCCTACCTACTCGACCTAATACGTCCGCAGTGGCCGCACGGCCCAGACCACCTGCTCGACATCATGGCTAAGTTGGCCCCTCCTGAACGCGAGGTGCTGATGTTGCTGGCCGAGGCGCTAAATACCAAAGCGATCGCCAAAAGGATGACCATCAGTGCGTCGACCGTGGCAAATCATGTCAGTAAGTTGTCGCGCAAGCTGAGTCCAGCACGCAGACCCCAGTTGGTGACCCTGTATCACCAGTGGAGGCTTGTTGTATCGGAGCGGCAGAGAATTGGCGCCCAGAATCCACCAGCGGAATCGGCGGTCGGCGATTATGGGCAACCCGGATCTGGCGAACCGCAAGCTGCCGAGCCCGACGCGGACGCGGCTGACGACGGGGGAGCCGGCGGTGAGGATGGCGACGCCGTCGGGCAGACAGAGCATCTCGGCCTGGATGAGCAGCGTGGCCGAGTCGAGCACATGTTGCGTCAGCTCGCACCGCGGTACGGGGCCAACCCGAAGCGATTGTTGGCACCCGATCGTTACCGGCGAGAACTACTAGCCATCCGCGGCGGCCCGGATCTCGAATTTGATGACAACTACAGGCGGCTGGCGGAGCTGACTCATCAATACCATCGGCTGAGCCGTCTAATCGGGATGCTTGGCCCTCAGTTGCTGCGGGCGGCCGCCGAGGGCGGGCAGACGTTAGCGAACGGGCTGGCAGCGGGACCCGGGTGGAGGTCGGTCGGTGAGGTCGGCAGCGAGATTTACGAAATCGTCGAACCGGACGGCGCCGTCTGGCGGTTGTGGGCCGTCGATGAGCCCGCCACTGACAATCCATACCGGACGGGATGGCGGCTGCAGCATCCGCCCAACGACGACTGGATGACGGCTCCGGTTCCCGTCCGTGCCCAGGCGGTCGAACAGATCCGCGATTGGATCAACGGTAGTGCGGTCGAACCCGACGACACCCTTGGGGCCGCGGTGTCCCGGTGGGTGCAGGTGGCCGCGAGGATCCAGGAGTTGGCCGGCCATTTTCCGTGGTTGAGCGAGTTTCTGGATGATCACCCCGACGCGCTTGGCGCAGCGAACATCGACCGGACGCTGGACCTTCTGGCACAGACGCCCATGGTTCCGGATCGGCTCGATGACTTCAGCGAACTGTTGCTATTGGGACCGGTGTTCAAAGTTGCCGACGCGGTGGTCCGTCGGATGGGCGGGGGCCTTCCGTCAGCCGACGAACTGCGCTCAGATGTTGATCGCATAAAGGGTGCGGCTGCTCCCGACGATCCGGAACCCGGCGGTGGACTGGGCGGCGGTTTCTTAGGTGAGCGCTTTAGGCGCGATGTGCGTGGCTACCCCGAGGACAGGTTGTTCGGCCGAGGTACGCGTGGGTCCCGATCCGGGGCAGCGCGATGGGCAGCACGGTCGGCCGGCTTTGGCGGCGGGGACAACACGTCGGGCGACTCCGATAACCACCGCGACGCGGGCGAGCGGGATCCGGGGCCGCCCGACGAGATCGGGCAGGCAAAGCCCCAAGTGGCGTTGTCCGTCGACGAACGCCGGGTGTTGGCGATGGTGGTCGATGGGCGCAGCGACGTGGACATCGCCGCGCAGTTGCATCTCGGTGAGTCCGTCGTGGAAACCTGCATCGACCGCATCACGGAGGAGCTGGGTGCCGCGAGTCGCCCCGAGTTGGTGGCGAAGATCGAACTGGGTGGCCTGCTGGATCTGAAGAGCCGCGGCGGGCGGCTGCTGGTGCTAAAGAGTCAGTTGTCGCTCGAAAGTCGATACCGGCTGCTGATGATGGTGGTCGATGGCCGCAGCGATAAGCAGATCGCCGCAGAGCTGCACACCAGTTCTAGCCGGGCGTCAACCGAGGTCGCGGCTATCTGTGAGCTATTGGGTGCAACGGACCGCTACCACGTGGTCAAGAAGGCCCACCAGCGCGGGTGGCTGGCTCGGGAGAGTGTGGCCGACGCGCCAGCGCACCTACGGCCGCTGCTCAAGAGGCTGACCGCGCGGAAACGCCAGGTTGTGGCGGCAGTTGCTGATGGCGGCACCCTCGAGGAGGTCGCTGCAAAATTTGGTTTGAGACGCAAGGGTGTGAAAAACCACTTGGAGCGCCTTTACAGGCTGCTGCGTGTAAGGAACCGCAACCAGCTGGTGGACCTATTCTTCCGCTATGGCGTGCTCGATCCGGCGTCCGCCGTCCCTCAGGAGGTGGGCAGCCCGGTCGAAGGCCGTCACGGCGGTGAGGGCGATGACACACACCACTCGGCTGAGGGGGCGGCCGGTGCTGAGCGATCCAGGATGAGCACCACCACCCCCAGGTCCGTCGGTCAGGGCCCCCGCGAGCTAGACCCCATGGGCACCTCCGGCCAATCCGGAAAACGATGGCCGGGGGGTGCTGGGGGTTCGGTCGTCGACACCGGTCCCGAACGCAAACCCCCGGAGCGCACGCCAACACCTCGTCGCGGCGCTGTCGAGGGGATCGAAGGCCAGCAGCAGGTGATTGAGCTGTTGGACCAGGGGTTCACGTCCGAACAGATCGCCGTCGAGTTGAACACCACTGCTAACGCAGTGAATAGGCGTATCAAACGCTTGCAGGACATGCTGGGGGCCCGCAATCGCCCCGATGTGGTGGCCAAGGCCTACCAGCTGGGGTTACTACATCCGCGATTCCCGGACGACCCCTGTCCAGAATCCGCGGAACACCCAGCAACCCTGATGGGGCGGGTGGAGACGTTGACGGGACGTCAGCGTGAGGTGTGGGCCCTGGTGGCTGCGGGGCTTACCGACGCCGAGATCGGCGCGGAGCTAGGCATCAGCAAAGGCACCGCGCGATTCCACGTCGGGACGTTGCCGGAGCCGCTGGGTGCGCGCGACCGCGACCGAATACATCTGGTGAGGCTGTACTTCTTGTGGAAGGCCGCTGCCCCGGATGCGGAGTTCGGCGAGGACTTTCTGGATGATGCCGAGTTCGGCGAGGACTTTCTGGATGGCGTGCGGTTCTTGGCCGTGCCGGGGCGTGCGGTGCTGGCGGCGCTGGGTGAGGTGTGCGGTGATCGGGCGGTGGCGGGCCGGGTGGGTTTGGCCGAGGGCGTGGTGTCGGCGTTCTTGGACGCCGTGGCGGCGGCGGTCGGTGCTGATGATCGTGCCCAGCTGGTGGCGTTGTTGTTCCGGTCGGGGCTGCTGTATGCGGGGCCCTCGGACGACGCTGAGGCGTTGCTGGCGCAGTTGGGCAAGGCTGAGCGTGCGGCAATGAGGGAGATCGGTGCCGAGGGGCGCAGCGAGGACAGTGCTGGGGTGCGGCAGGTCATGGCGAGGTTGGGTGTGGGCGATCGCGCCGAGTTGGTGAGGTTGGCGCGTGAGGCCGGTTTGGTGGTTGATTTCGCCGAGGTGGGGCGGGGCCGGTTGGAGGGACGGGAGTTGCAGCTGGTCAAGCTGCGTGCCGGGGGCTGGTCGGAGCAGGAGATCAGCGACTGGACAGGGTTGTCGGTGGCCGCGGTGCAGACGTGTTTGCATCGGGCCCAGCAGCGGGTGGGTGCGCGTAGTCTTGCCGAGTTGGTGGCGATGTCCTACGACAGCGGTGTGGTGCAGGCGCCGCCCGAGATGCAGGCGCCGCGCGAGGTCCGGCCACCGGCGGTGCAGTTGAGTCGTGAGCAGCGGTGGGTGCTCGTGCGGTTGGCCGCCAGGGACAGCGTCGGCGACATCGCCGCCGGGTTGGGCAGATCGGGCAGATCCGGTGTCCACTTATTGCTCGAGGGTCTTTGCCACCGGCTGGGCGCTGATGATTACGCCCAGATGCTGGCTTACGCCTACCGGCGCCGCCTGGTCGCGGCAAGGCCAGAGCAGGTGGAACCGCGCGTTGGGCTGGGTGATTACGCGGATCGAGACTTTGGGCGCAATAGGACTATCCACCCTGAGGACGGGTTCGGCCGTGGTGCGCACAGGTCCCGCTTGAGGAGGCGCCGGCAAGCACGGTCCGATGCGTCCGGCGGCGGCGAGAATAGGCCGGACGATGATGTGGCGGCATCGGTTGTGGAGACCACCGCGCAGTCTGCTTCTGCTTTGGTGTGGCTCTACGAGACGGGTGGGGCCGGGCCGCGCGTCCTGGGTGCCTCGACGTCGGCGCCGTCGCTGGAGATCCGACACCGGTTGATCACCTCGGTGCTGGCTGACGGACTGGTTCGGGCGGCGGTTGAGCCGGTGGCGCAGGTGCTGCAGGAGGCGCAACAGACCGCGGCATTCGCGTCGGCTGAGTTGGGTGCGTCGGTGGTGTCGGCGGCCGTCGACGAATCCGACGACCGTCCGTGGGCGCAGCTGGCGGTCGCGTTCGGCGATCCGGATTCGGTTGACACAGCGTGTATTCGGGTGCGGGTGCTTGATGCCGACAACGCAGCTGAAGCACAACGCATCCTCGCCGAGGAGCGGGATGAGCATCGCGCCAAGTTCGGTGATCTGCTGATGGTCACCGTGGTGGTGGTTTGCCTGGGCGCCTCGAGCGAGGCTGACACGGAGCTGTGGCAGCGTCAGGCCGAGGCTTTGGCGGGCCAGATAAGCGCGTTGTGTCGGGCGGGTCCAGCTAACGCGGCCTGCTCAGTTGAGGCTCAGCTACCCGAGCAACAGATCCGCGCGGCCGACCTTGCCCAGGTCGAAAACCTCCGCCTGGTCGAAGCCGCCATGGCGTCACCGGGGTTTGCCGAACAGACGGGCACGGTGGTGCACGGTGGGCCAGTGATGCCGTCGCACTCGGTGCCCGCGAGATTTGGTCAGGTTCACTACGAGCGGCGTGGATTTGGTCCTTGGCTTACTAAGTTGTGGCAGCGGACTGAGGATGATCTGCGCCTGCTGCGGCAGGAACTGCAGGCCGTGGCCGGCGAACTCGGCGCGGATCAGCTAGATCCAGACAACTGGGACGAACAATTCACCGCTTTCGAGGACGAATACGACGCGCTGAGCGGGGAGCTCGAGCAGCGGTATCCGGGTTATGGTGCCGTTCCCCAGTCGCTGCTGGACCGGCTCGATGAGATGCACGACGTGTCGCCAGAGGACAAGCAGGCGACGCGGCTCTGGTGCCATCGGTTGGTCCTGCTGGATTCCCTGACCACCATTGTCGAGTGGATGGGGTGGGTGAAAGCGCGCCGAGACGCTCTGGCCGACCTGCCGGCTTCGGGTGTGGACGATCTGGTCGAGATGCGTCTGGATGGGCTGGCCCACAACGAAATTGATTTATGGGCGCAGGTGGACTCGGTGGCCGCGCAGCTTGAGCTGGCGCCGCCGGGTGGTTGGGACGTGGGCCACTGGCTCAGAACCACATGGTCGTCGGCGCGTGAGGACGCCGAGCGCAAGTTCGCGCAGGCGTTGGCCGCGCCGTCACGGGACCCAGCCGCCATCGCGGCTGCGGCGCAACGCCTCGCCCGCCTCGACGCGACACGGCCGTTCTGCGCGCATCTCGGCGCGCAGCTGCCTCAGTGGCAAAACCTGATCGATGACTGGCTCGGCGTCCAGGAGCGGGTGAGGTCCCAGGAGCCTGATGCCGCTCGTGCGTCGCCGACGCCTGCCGGTCTGGACGGCCCACTAGCCGACGGGCCGGACAGATCGCTTGACACCGCGGTCGAGATTGTCGAGACCACCGCGGAGTCTGCTTCTGCTTTGGCGTGGCTCCATTCGCCGGGTACTGCCGGGCCGCGAGTGCTGGGCGCCCCGATATCAGCGCCGTCGTTGGAGACTCGACACCGGTCGGTCACCTCCGTGGTGACCGACGCGCTGGGTCGCGTTACGGGCGAGCGGGCGGCGCGGGTGCTGCAGGAGGCGGCATGGATAGGGGGATTCGTGTCGGCCGAACTGGGTGCGTCACTGGTGTCGGCGGCCGCCGACGAATCCGAGGACCGCCCGTGGGTGCAGCTGGCGGTCGCGTTCGGCGATCCGTATTCGGTTGACACAGCGAGTGTTCGGGTGCGCGTGCTTGATGCGACGAATCCGCTGCAGGCGCAACGCATGCTCGACCGCGAGCTCGACGAGCATCGCAGGTTCGAGGGTCTGCCGGTGGCCACCGTGGTGGTGGTTCGGTTCGGCGTCCCGTGTGACGCAGACGCGGAGTTGCGGCAGCATCAGGCCGAGGCGTTGGCGGGCCAAGCTAGCGCCCTACTCCATGCGGGACCGGCCAACGCGACCTACTGGATTCAGGCCGTCGGGCATAACGGTCAAGCGTGGGACCAGGACAAGGTCGAGAGCCTCGTGCTGGTTGACAGCGTCATGGAATTGCCGGAGATTGCCGAACAGGCGGGCATGGTGCACGCCGGCCAGGTGGTTGAGGCGAGAACAGTCAAGATTGACGATGAGCGACGCGAGCCGGGTTTCTGCCTGACTGAGTTGTCGCAGCAGGCGGACGACAACTATCGCCTGCTGTTGGAGGAATTGCGCGAGCGGGCAACGGCGGTGGGTCTCGCGGATCAGCTGCTTTCGGACAGCTGGAACAGCGAACAGTTCCAAGCTTTCGCGAACCTGGCGCAAAGATCATTCGTGGACGCGGCGAGGGAGTTTGGACTGCCTTATCCGGAGGACGGGGTCGATCTCGATCCGGAATCGGTGAAATTGGTGTTGCGCTACGTCGAAACGATATCCAGTGAGTCGTTGGAGATGCCGAAGACGTTGGGGCCGGCTCGTCGTTTCATCGAGATGAATTCGTTGATCCAATCCGTGAGGGCGATTCAGAGAGCGGGCGCGCGCCGAGACGCTCTGCATAATGTGGCCCTGCGACTCGATGGTATGGACGACGTGCCGAGTGACCTCCGGGTTGTGGAGGCGAAGGCGCGTGACGAGATTGCCTTACGTGCTCAGCTGGATTCGGTGGTCCGGCGGCTCGAGTTGCCTGCGCCGCTCGACCCGACCGGGTGGCTTCGCTCCACGTTTTGGACGGCGCGGGCCGATGCCTGGCAGGAGTTGCGGCAGGCGTTGACGGCCGCGTCACCGGACCCAGTCGCAATCGTCGTTGCGGCGCAACGCCTCGGCCGCCTCGAAGCGACATGGCCGGTCTGCCGGCATCTCAGCAATCTCCTGATCAAGCAGCAAACCGACGTCAACAATTCGCTCGGTATAGAACCGGCAGTAACGGCCGACGCCGCTGCTCCCCAGCCTTCACGCACTGGCTGGCAAGTGCACAAGTATTTTGCAGACGCTGACGTGCTGTTGAAGATCGCCGACCTGCACGCGCAGATCGAGAAAGACCGCAACAACATCCGGAAGTACGTTCGGGATCTGGCGTTGCGTGTGGGGGAGTCACCGGAAGGCGTGTTCGAAGGCGGGGAGGCGCTGACGCGGCTCAAGGGCAGGCGGGATGCGGCGCAGCGGGTGGTGAATGACGCGTTGCGGGATTGGGAGATTGAAGCTGCGCTGGAAATCCTTGCGCAGAATGGACTCGAGAAGCTGCGGCTGGTGCTGAACCGCGATGTGGCGCTAACTCCGCCGGTCGTGCAATCGGTGGTCGAGGCTTTGATTTCGCTGACGGAGGATTTGACGCAGGACTCTTCCGGCGCCATCGCGGGCGCGGTTGCGGATCTGATGCGCGCGGTTGAGCGCATGATCGCGAAGTGTCGGGAGTTCCTCAATCTCGACGCCCTGATTGAAACAACTCGCTCGTTGGCTGAGGCCGTGGAAAGGTTCATCGGGATCGGGCGGTTCCAGCAAGCGCTAGCCGCCGCGCCCTACCAACGCCGTTACTGGCAGGCGAGGGTGAGCGCACTCAGGCCGGCCGGTCCGAGCGAGGAGCTAGCGGAAGCGGTTGCCGCGCACAATTATTGGCGCGAAAGAGACAATCTGTTGTTTGAAGCCGCCGTTGAGCTCGTTGACCTGGCAGCCGTGCCCGAGCGGGTCGCATTCCAGATCAAGGACCTGACCGATGACGCGGAGATGCAGCAGGCCGCGCGCTCCTACACGGTGCTAGTGGCAGAGCTGAGCGAGCGCTCGTTGGAGCTGAAATTCCTTCTCGTTCTGCGTGATGCGGCGCGCGGAGGAGCAGCGGAATCGGCCGAGGATCAACTAACGGACACCCGGCAACTGGACACGCTGGTTGGGCACGCCCAAGCGATCAATCGTCTCCGTCGCGAGTTCGCCGATCGCAAGGCGCGATTGGATTCGCGGTTGGCAGAGGTGGTTTCGGAGTTCTGCGCGGATAGCGACGAACGGCGACAATTCACGTCGAGCGAAACCGGGACGGCCAGACCTGTCCTGGCCCCCGGCACCCCCACCATCGGGGCAGCAAGACCCGGCGATGCGGGACCCGCGAGCGACAGCGACGACGACCTCGGTGGCGCTCGCCCGAACCTGGATGATCCGACTTCCCCAGCGCGGGACCAGCCGACAGCGGCGGTCGAAGAAGAACCGGGCCAGGATCAGCGTGTCGGCATCGACGCGCTGGACGCGGCGCTCGAGGAGCTGGGTGATGCCGAACGGCGGGTGCATGCCCTGCTCGAGAGGCACGAGGGCCTGGCGGACAGAGGCGGGCGGCGATGGCTCGATCAGATCGCGAAGTTTCGTCGGCGGCTGGCCGAATTGTCGGCCCAGTATTTCGAAGGCAGGGGTGCGACGGGACAAGCGCTCGCACCCGACACCGTGGACTTGCGTGGGATCGGTGGTGTAGCGGGAGAGGTACGTGGTTTGCTCGGCGCGATCGGGTTGGCCGAAGGATTCGATCGCATCGAAGCCTTGTCCCAGCGTGTCACTGCCGAGCACCCGACGCTAGGTGTCATCGCCGCCGACATCGACGTCGTCGCCGGTGGGGTCTGGCATCTAGCGAGAGCCCTGTCGCCCCGCAAACTACTCGACCGCAAAACAAGGCTGGAAGCCCATGGCGTCGAGCTACTTCAGATCTCCCATTTCAACCGGGAGTACTGGGTCGACGGGGAGGCAGCGCAGATCCAGGTGCATTGCTTGCTGGGTGCGCCTCCCGCCGTCAAGAACATGTTGGAAAGCCTTGAGGACGAGGACGGAAACCGTCGCATCGAGGTGATCGACCACCGACCGCCGCCTAATGAGTGTTTGGCGTTGGCGTTGGCTGAGGTTGAGGAGCGCACGGGTTGTGCGGTGACGGCGCCGACAGTGGCGGTGTTGGAGGCGGTGCGGGGCGGGCCGGCGATGCGGGCGGCCGGTGTGGCTGAGGCCAAGCGGCTGCTTGCAGAGCGGGCCGCGGAGTTGGGGGCAGCGGGTGAGGGTCTGCGGGCCACCATCGTGCAATCACCGGTGGTTGCCGGGGATTTGGGGTCGGTGCATTCGTGGATTGCCCGGTTGGATGGTGCTGGCAAGGTTGTTCTGGATTTCGTGGACGAGACCGTGACGGGCGTGACCGAGACCGAGGACCAGGATCCGACGCAGCCAGTGTGGGTGGTGTTCACCGATGCGGAGGGTCAGCATGTGCCGGCGTGGTTTGACGAATACCGCGACCCGGCAACGGAATTGGGTGGAGATCGCTACTTCCGGCTGGATTGGGCCAGTCCCCGCTTGGGTGCCGGCCGGGCGCGGGTGGGCTTTGGTCCCCGCGATGTGATCGGGCGGGCCGGGGCCGATGTGGAGTTCGTGGGGGCCTTCACCGGGGCCGAATATCGCCGGCTGCCCGACGGCGATCGGTCGCTGGTGCAGGCTGCCGTTGAGCGGTTGCTGCGTCAGCAGGCCAAGGCGCTGCGACGCATGGATGAGATCAACGCCGGTGAGGATCAGCCCATTCGCGAGCACAGCGATGACGGTGTGTTTGCGGTGGTGGTGCGGGCTCCCGCACCGGGAGAGCGCGCCGGGCATGTGTATCGGGTGGAGCTGAAGATCCACTATGACCCTGCCCGCGAGCACGACCGGGACTACCACGGCGAGGGCCACCACTTACAGACGATCGATTTGGGCGAACTCACCCCACACGACGACATGTCCCCCACGACCTCACAGGGTCAGTGTTGGGCGGCGGTGTTCACCCCAGACGGCTACCCGGTGTGGCCGGGCACCGGTCCCGCCCGCCCCGATACGCCACATGGATTCACCGTCGCACACACAGACCAAGACGATGACGACTACTCGATGCGCAGGAACGCCGACGACCCGGACGGCGAGGACGAGGAACGCGCGACTCAGGCGGGCGCCGAGCCCGCCGACGGCCTGGGCGCGGCATCCGGACAAGCCGAGTTTGAGGCCGCGCTCGCGGCGATTCGAGGTGAGATCGCGCCGACACGATCGTCATCGCAAGAATCTGCCGAGTCGCTGACGCAACCGGTGCACTCGACGTTGTACATGAGTGATGTCGTCGGCGATGCGATGTCGGAGTGGCCCGAGGGTGTTCGGGACACGGCGCGTGCGGCTGCCGGTTTCTTAGCGCGTTTCATCTACGGTGGCACGCTCGGTGCGGGCCTCGTTGCAGGGATCGATGTGCGGTCTTTCCACGAGGGCGATGTGCGCGGTGTGCGTATCGATTTGGATGGCCCTGCCGGTGAGGCGGCGTCGCTGGTAATCCAGGTGACGCAGTCCAGTGTTGAGGTGCAGGTGAATGCGTCGGTTTGGGCGGGAGCGTCGCCGGCTCGCCGGGAGGCACTTGAGTGGGTGATCGCCGAGTTGGCGCAGCACGGTCGTTGGGGTGAGGCGGCAGCTTATGTGCTCGGCGCGGCCTTCGAGTCGGCGTCGACTACCTTGGCGCGAGACGAATCACCAACGGCGCCCACCCAATTGACCACGACGTTGCGCCAGGATGGCAGCGACGGGCACTCATTGCGAGCCACCGTTGATGGTCCCCGCCCCGAGTTTTCGGTCGTCGTTGATGCGCGGGCGCCGCCTCCTGATGTTTCGGCCATGAGCGAGACGTCAGTGGTGCGGGTCGAGGTGCCGGTGGTCGTCGACGCAGATCTGGACCTGGCTGTGCGGGTCGCCGCGGCAGGGTGGTTCGTTCGCGATGGGATGGCGTTGGGCTTCCGGCGGCCGTCGCATGAGTGGATAGACGCGACAGGTCGGGTGGACGAGGCCGCGGATCTGTGCGAGGCCATCGACGTGGCGGGGAGGCGCGCTGCCGTTGAGGCGCGCGAGTTGCTCGCGGTGTTCAGTAACGAGGGTCATGCGCGCGCTTTCAGGTCCGGCCGGTTGGTCATGGAATTCAATGGGGCACAGGCTGCTCGTTGGAATTGGTTAGGGCACCGGCACCAGTATTCGGTATTTCGAGTTGCCGCCCACGACGATGCCGGGCTACTGATCGCCGACCGCGAATTTCCTATCCCACTGCGGGATCCAGTAGCTGAACAGGCCAGAGCGTTCGGCATAGCCGCAGAGCAAAGCCCCGTTGTGGAACGCTTCGGCCCCGGCGACGCCCCAGCCGACGTTGCCCGGCGCATCGACCGGGCCGTCAACTGGCGAGTGGCGCGACATGCGCGGTCCAATGCGGTCAGCTATCTGATACAGCGGATGCAGGCGAGGGCCGGTTCTGTGGAGCTCACGGCGCACCGTTTCAATGGATATGACGTGCGCGGCCGGATTCAGGCTGGGTTGCTTGATGCGGCGCACTTCGAATTCATCTCGGACGAAACCACAAGTGTGACACTTCCGGTCGTCGGCGGGTATGTCGACGACGAGATCGTCGGCAAGTTGGGAGGGGCCAGCCTGCCATACAGCGAATCCTTGCAGGCGATCGCCGACACCGTTATCGCGGCGTTCCTTCGTAGTGCGAGATCCGTTATTAGCGTTGGCGCCTCGCACACCGCTTGGCAGTTGACAGTAGGCAGCGGTGGTCCACGCGGCGAGTTCAGGGCTGTGCTGAGCGGTGAAAGTCACGGACTTGTGGTCGATTCGTGGACGGACCCTCAGAACGGCCCGGTGCTGCGTGCGGAGCTGCCGGTGGGAACGGGTGAGCCATTGGCTGGCGTCGAACCGGTCGTGCACGCCGCGGTCGAGAGGGCCCTCGGGCGCAGCGCTTTCGGCCGGGTGGGCGAATTCGCCGCGTTGGCCTCGACGTTGCAGACGGTGCTGTCCGAGATGTTCGAGGATGAGGTCGATCGTCAGCGTGCCGCGGGGCCTCGACGGGTGGTGTTGACGGTCTTCTGGACGTGGGAGAGCTTGCAGTCGTACAGACCGACCATTCGACTGGAAGTGTTCGACGCGCACAGCAGCACGCCGACCATTGCGCGGGTGGTGCGGCCGGACGCGTCGGTGCTCGAAATCGACTGCGAGCACTCAGATATCGAGCATGTTGAGCGGCCTTTCCTGCCCACAACCGACATCGCCGTTGCGGGCATGCCGGAAGCGGATGCGCCGACGTCGGGCGGCGGTGATAGTACGAGCTACGCTGAGTCTCAACAGGATTCGGCAAGTGGTGACCAAAGCGGCGACCCGGCAGGCGAGGCCGCCAGCCGCGCACGCCAGCGTGACCTGACCGCGCAGGAGCGTGAAGTGCTGACGCGACTGGCTCGTGGCCTTACCGATGCCGAAGTCGCTGACAGGGTTTCGGAATGGCGCGCGTTAGCCGCGGAGCAGCGGCAGGCGTTGCTCGAGGCTGCAAGGCAGCTGTCAAGTCGTGCGGTCCGCGATGCTGACCGCGTCGGTCGGCTCGACGCGGCAGGCGAGGCGGCCCGCGCACGCCAACGTGAGTTGACCGCGCGGGAGCGTGATGTCTTGACGCGGCTGGCGGCGTCCGGCCTTACCGATGCCGAAGTCGCTGACAGCCTTGGCATTTCGCGTAATCCCGCGTTCGCTGCCATTCGTGGGCGCCCTCTCGATGAAAGCGCGATGTTTGTGCTTGGTTATTTGTCGCTGATGTACGAGCGGGAGTTCAGCGCCGAAAACCTGATGGACAGGTCAACGACAATCTCCGCCGGGTTGTTCTTTAGCGTCGTCGGATCGGATGTGCAGTTGGCGTCCTATGACCAGATTCAGACAACCGTGGCGGCGATGCCGCCGGGCTCGGTGGGTGTCCTGGCATCGTGGAACACAGCCTCGCCGAACGGCAGCGCGATCATTGCCGAAAACCGCGATTCGGTGGTCGAGTACGTCGACGCGTACAACAGGCGGCGGGGAGCGTGGCCGCCACCTTTGGATGAAACAACGGTGTCACTCACCGCAGTTGCTTATTTGACGAAGCCGGAGGATTCGCCCTCGCCATCGTCCGGCGATCGTATTGACCAATCGGGGGCTGCCGACCCGTCGCATTCTGAAGAATCGCCCCCGGAGGGTGCTGCGGATGCCGATTCGTCGTCGACGTTGCCGGAGGTTGTCGATCCTCGGGAGCGTGGACTCGGCAACGATTTCTGGGGTGAGGTCTCTCAGCGCAATGCGCGTAACGATCCCGCGGACACGATCGACCGACGCAAGCCTGGGTTCCGCTTCGGGGGAGGGCGAGGGCCGGCCAGGTCCGCCGGCGTCTCCGGTGGCGGCAACCAGCCGCGTGAGTCCGCCAACGGACAGACAGAGAAGCCCGCGGACGACAACACACTCGGCGGCGAGCACATCGACGGCGGTTCCGAGGCGTTAGTGCTGAAGGTGTTGGCCCGGTCCGGGGCCTTCGGGAAGTGGCTACGCATCAAACGCGGGTCGCTGGGCTGGGCGCAGTTCGACTTGGCCGCACGGGCCCAACTGCATAAAAGCCTCGTCAGCTACGTGGAGTCGGGCAAGGCCGCGGGGATCGTGCGGGTATCCGGGCAGGCGGCTGGGCGGTTGATTGCGGCCTTGCCTGACTGCACGGTTGAGGAGGCGCGGCTGGGCGCGATGCGGATCGGCGTCGAAGGTGTGTATCTGGGTCGGCCCGTTGACAAACTGGTGGCGGATGTGCGCGCCTGGCGCGACACGCATTTCGAGGAATCGGGGCAATACCCGGATGATGCCGTCGTGGCCGCGGCACTCGATTTGCCGCAGGTGCAGGTTGAGTTCGTGCGTAGCGTGCTGGACCGGGCGATCGGTAATGAGGATTCGACGACGAGCCAGGCCGCGGACCAGATGTTGTCGCAACGTGAAGTCCTCGACCGCGCGGTGGTGGACGTCGTTCGTGCAGTGTTGGCCGACCTGGCGGCCGACGAGGTCGAAGCGATTCTCGATCACGTGCTCCTGGGGCAGCCTCTGGACAGGCTTGCCGAGCGGTTGGAGACCGATGAAGCCACGGCCGATCAACGTGTCAACACAGCCATGCAGCTCCTTGAGGAGGCCCTTGGTCCACCGCGGTCGGGTACCGGTGCGCGCGACACCGCACGCGCTTTCGGGCGGGCGCTAGGCGAGGAACTCCGATCCCGTGACTTGAGCTACCACGACTTTGCCGAGCGCGCTGGAGTGCCTGAGCGCGCGGTCTCTCAGGTCGTGAGCGGCCAATGGTTGTCGAGGGATATTGCTAAGCAGCTGGTTGAGGGTCTGGAGTACCGGGGCATGGCGCTGGGGGTGATTCTCGACCACTACGTTCCGGTGCCGGCGGTGCAGGCGTTGATCGACTGCGACTACTTCCGGTATTGGTTCCGCGCTACCCGCGAGGGTCGTTTTTCCCAGGACGCTTTGGCCACGCGGGCCGAAGTGTCTCAGAGCATGGTCAGCTATATGGAGTCGGGCAAGACTTCGCCGACCGCGGAGCTCGTTGAGCGGTTGCTTCGGGAGCTGGGCTACTCGGTTGAGCAGGCGCGCCGGGCGGTGATCCGGATCCGGTTCCAAGGCGCCTATCTGGGTCGGCCGGTTGACGAATTGGTGGAGTTGGTGCGCACCGGGCGCAAGCAGCTTTCCGCGAAATTGGGCCGCTCTCCAAGTGATTCCGAGGTGGCCCAGGCACTCGGTTTGCCGGTGGGGCAGATTGACTTGGCGCGTGCGGTGCTGCAGCGGGAGATCGGCGATGACCGGACCGCGGCCAGCCAAGCCGCGGACTCGGTGTCGGGGCAACAAGTTAGCGATAGCGTGGTGCTCGACTTCTTGCGCACCAGATTGGCCGAGCTGCCCGCAGCCCAGATCGACACCGTCCTGGACCTGCCGGAGAGGGGGCCACTGTTGGAGCTGCCGGCAGAGGTGCTCGCAACACCCCTGAGCGGGGAAGAAAAGGTCGACATCATTCTCGACCGGGTGCTTTTGCGCGAGCCTCTGGGCAGGACCGCCGAGCGGTTGTGTGTAGAGGAAGCCGCGGCCGTTGGCTGCGTTGACGCGGCCACCCAACTGCTTGAGGCAACGTTTGGTGCGCCCCGATCATCGGATATCGATGACGCCCACGATTCGTTGCCCGGGGACAACACAGCGGGTCTGGCGCAGTATCCGGTCAGCGACTCGCTTAGCGCCGACGACCTTGCTGACCTGAGGGACATGTTGGCCACCTACCCGGGGCGTTTTGGGGATTGGCTGCGCGACCACTGCGAGACCCTTGGCTGGACCCAGGCCAAGTTGGCCGGGAGGGCCAAGGTGAGTCAGCAAGGCGTCAGTTCGGTCATGCGGGGCGCGAAACCGCCGAGGGACACTGCTAAGCGGTTGGTTGCGGCTGTCGGGTACACGGGGATGGCGCTGCGGATGGTGCTTGACCACTTTTTGGCGGTGCCGGCGGTGCAGACATTGATCGACTGCGACTACTTCCGGCTCTATTGGTTGGGCGCCACCCGCGAGAGGCTTCGTTTGTCCCAGCGCGCTTTGGCCAAGCCCGTCGAAGTGGATCAGCGGATGATCAGCCTCGTGGAGACGGGCAAGAATCGGCCGTCCGCAGAGGTCGCTGAGCGGTGGCTTGAGGCGTTGGGGTACTCGGTCGCGGGGGCGCGGCGGGCGGTGATCCGGAAGCGCTTCGAGGATGTGTATCTGGGTCGCCGCGTTGACGATGTGGTGGCCAGGGTGCGCAGTCGGCGCGGCCGGCGTTTCGAGGCGCTCGGTTTATCGGTGGGGCAGGTGCAGTTCGCGCGTGCGGTGCTACAACGGCGCAGCGGCCAGGACCGTTCGGTGGCGAGCCAGACCGCGCACCCCGTGTTGGAGCCGGAAGTCAGCGATGACGAGGTGCTGGAGTGGATTCGCGCCACGTTTGTGGGCTTTTCCGCTGACGAGTTCGACGCGATTGTCGATCATGTGTTCCTCGGGCAGTCCCTGGAGCGGGTTGCTGAGCGGTTCGGCACCGATGAAGCCACGGCCGCCGACCGCGTCAACATCGCCCGAGAACTGCTTGGGGCGGTGTTCGATTCGGCGCACCAGCATCCGGGCACCGACGCCAGCGGTGCCGTGAGTTGGGTGTGGCGGGGCGCGGAGTCGCAGCGGCTGTGGGAGATCGTTGATATGGCGCTGAATCGTGGCTGGGCGCCCGAGGCGGCGCTGCGTGCTGCGGCGGAGGCGGTCGCGGCGGTCGCCGCACTGGTGAAGGCCACCCGTGTCGAGGCGGGGCGCGTCGTCGCAGCAGTGCTCGAGGATGCATCGGGCCCGTGGTTGCGGGTCAGTGTGACCCACGGCGAGCGTGAGGGGCCCGACATGGCGTGGTTGGAGCAGCACTATGGGCGCTCTGGTGTCGTGGTCGATTCCGAGGTTAGACAAGTGTGGTTCGGCTTCGCGCCCGACGACCTCGCGGCGGTGCAGGTCGATTCCGGGGGCAGCCGGGCCCCGCCAGTGGACGTGCCGGCGCGGGTCAGCGAGGTATTGGGCAAGGCGCTGCAGCTGTCCGGCGAGGCGGACCAGCCGTTGGGCGTTGGGGACCTTGTTCGCAAGCTGGTGGCCGCGCGGTCCGGCACCGACCTGCCCCATGACGACTACTCGATGCGCATGAACACCGACGACCCCGACGGCGAGGACAACGAGGGGTCCCGCAGCGGTACCGGCGAGCCGCGCAGCGAAGGTGAGCCGGAGATAGCCCAGCAGATGGTGCGGTTTACCCGCCGGTTGGAGCAGGCGTATTCCCGGTTAGAGGACGCGCGTCGTAGCGGGGATCCGTCGGCGGTCAAGGCGGCTGCCGCGGAGTACCGGCGGCTTGGGCAACTGCGTGCCGCGCACGCCTGGGCTGTGCTGCGGATGGTTTCGTGGGCTCATCGGATCGAAGTTGTGGAAGACGCGCTGGGCATCGGTGTGTCGCCTCTTAAGTCTGTGCTGCGCGAATTGCGTTCTGCGCTGCGGGAATCCGGAGGACTCTCCAGTTTTGGCTTTCCTCTCACCGCTAAAGATTTGGAGTCCGCGAAGGAGGAATACCGGATTGCGGCGCTGGAGGTGCAGCGGGCGGAAAGTGCGAGGCGCACCGGCGCCGCGTCCGGTCCGGTTGCCGCCGATCCCCAGTGGCCCGACGTATCGCCGCTCGAGTGGGCTACGGCAGACCTGTCCGCTCGCGCCGGAACACATTCCAAGCGCAACAAGGTTGACCTGCGGATGGAGGCAGCGAAGACGGCAATGAATCCTGCGGCAGGCAGCGTCATAGCCTGGGTAGCCAAACGGACCCACGGCCTGAACGTCGGCGATCTTTTGGTCGTGATCACCGCACAGTTTGGATCGAACATCCTTCGGGTCGACCCGACGAGCGGAGATGTCTCGGTCGTTTCCCTCAACAAGGTCTCGAAACTTTCGGCCGTGCTCTTCCGGGCGGTAGGGCCACGGGCCGCTTCCGCGTCGCCACAGGACCACGCCGAGGTCGTGGAACACGTTGTCCAGCAACCGATTTCGAAGCCAGACACCGAGCTCCACGAGCCGGCGGACGACGGTGGTACAGACAATGTTGATTCTCAACGGGATTCGGCTCCTGGTGGTGAAGTCGGAACCGCGGTTCGATCGCCCGATACGTCCGGCGATATCGAACGGCTGCAGGATGGTGATACCCCCGAGGCCGTCGGCGCACCCGACGTCGTCGCCGAGTTCTTCGACGGCGATGTGGCTCGGGCCGATGAGTACTGGCAGTGGGTTCGAGGCCAGTCGGGTGACACCGACGGCGAGGTGTTGGGGCGTCTCGCGTTCCGATTCGTCGGCGGCAAGTTCTCACAAGACGACCTGGTGTCCCAAATCAACGCTTTGCTGCCATGGCAGAACAACAAAACCCGCGAGTCGGTTGTCGGAGCACTCTGGTCGTGTCTGGCTGACGTTGCCCCGTCCAGGGGCATGCTCACTGTCATGGTCACCGGTGATCCGGTGGCCCAGATGTGGACGGTCACGGTTGCGGGGGCGATGCCAGGTGGTCAGCCGATAGCACAGCGCCCCATCGAGCAGATCAACCACGTCGATCGCGAGATCAGGGTGACCGGGAACAAGTTCCCGGGTGATGCCGCCGATACCGCCGGGCGCGTTGTTCGCGATGCTTCGAACGTCATCGTTCCGTCCGGAGTGTCAGTTCCGCTGTTGCAGGACTGGATTCGCCGGGTTCTGGCCGCATTCAACGATGACGGAATGCGGGTGGAAGTGAGGCGCTACGGACGGCGTCTATCTGTCCACCTCAAACCACGCGACTTCGACAATCAGAGTTTCCATATTTATTTGGATACCGATGACACGGGCGCCCTGGAAACGAGCGTGTCGCTTATGGGGGTCACCCCCGCGCGGGTCGGCCCTGTGCTCGGTTCGCTGACTGCTGGAATGACCGAGCCCTATCTCCTCGCCGGCGCCGTGACCAAGGTGCTGGCGCAACGGTTATTGTCGCAAACATCGTCGATATACCCACGTGAGGAACGGTTGGCCTACCTACACGTGACTATTGATCGCAAGAACGGCCTCGAGATCAGCGTGCAGGGTAGCAGCCATATAGTGTCCGTTACGCCCGATGAGCAGGGCGGCCGCCAGCTTACTGTGCGGTGGCGCCGTACGAGCGGACGCACACTCGTCGATGACGCCGAGGCGCTGCTGGGTGTCATCGCTGCAGGCGATTCCGAATTCCAGGGGACCGCCGCCAAAGCGGCTAATAAGTGGTCCAAGGTTAAGGACCGCGACGCAGCAGCAGCCGGTGGCGTGGATGCGCAAATGACGCTGTCTAGCTCTGCTGGCGAGCGGCATCTTGCTTTTGAACTCTTCGGCTACAAGCCGGACAAAGGCCGGGTTGCGCTGCACAGGCCCAGGGTTGTCTCAGCTACCAGTCACGACAACTCGAGCGTGGCTGTGCCGAATCCCGAAGAGGTTTTGGCGCCGAACCCGTTGGGGGTTACCAATCCTCGAGATCATGGTCCGGGTTGGCGTTATGCGATGGTGCCAGTGAGCGCGCTGGGCGGGTGGCTCAAAGAAATCGCGGGCCCGAATTCTCGGCTAGCTCAGTGGGTTCAACAGGATGTGTTGCTTGGCGATCCGGACCTGATTGGTGCTGACCCGTGGCGTAACCGAAATGACCGGCGGCCTATGGCTCATGCGGTTCTCATTGATGAGCGGCATCTGCCGGAGCAAGCCGGACTGTTGGTGTGGATTTCGCCGCGGCGGATGGCGCGGCCGTCATATCCGGGCGAGATCAACGGTGATCAGCTGATCACCGACGCGCCTGAGGGCGGGCCGGTCGAGTTCGAAAGCACCTTTGGGCCCGGTGTGGAAATCATTGGGGTGGTCAGTCCGCAGGCCGATGGTGCACCCATCAGTGCATTGGATGCCCAAGGGTTGCAGCGACTGGCCGCCGCGCGGGGGCTGCCGGTCGTGGAGACCCCGACCTCGCAGCGTGCACTGCGGCAGCGTGTTGAGTTGACGGACGACGGGACTGTGGTGGTTCCCGTCAACGCGCTTAGCGAGGGCGGCATCTATCGGTTGACGGGTGCCGGGAAGTTCCGGTCTGTTGAAAACGAGTACGCCACTGGGTTATTGATGCATCCCTACCAGCTCGCCGCGGCGCTGGCGGCCATGAAGACGGCCGGGGTCAGCGACGAGGAATTGCGTGAGATCGCAACCGATTACGAGTCGTTTATGGACGAAAACGACAATGTGCGAGTAATGCTCGAACCAGACCGCGATGAAATCGCCGGACTGGTGCTGCGGGATCAGAACTCGTACGGGCGATTCGAGTGGGCCACTGTCATCACCGCGCAGGAGGCCCACCGCGGTCCCGTCCACTGCGACCGGTGGGACGACGGTGCGATCGAAGCTCTCGCCCCCGAGTGGACCGCTGCACTGGTAGAAGAAGCCAAGCGCCGCTACCCGCATTTGGTCGGGCAGATCGATGCGCTTTATCGGAGCGCGGCGGCTTCGCGCGCCGCGGCCCTGGACTTTGCGCAATTGTTCGCGACGGTCAATTCGTCCCGCGCGGCATATCAGCTGTCGTCGCACGCGCTCGTGCTGCTCGACGAATTGGGCTCCCGCGCCTATGGCATCTCCCGGCGCACCGGCGGCCAGATCCGGGAAACCCTGCATTCCAACGAATCTGGCGTGCGGCTGGAACTTACCGTCGGGGTGCCCGCCCCGAGTAGCGCCGAGCACTTGACATCCGCCTGGGGCGAGGACCTTGCTACCTTGCTCGCCGACACCACGTGGAATCTGACCACGGCGCCCGACGGCACCACCCTCACCGTCGAATTCGGCAGGCCCCCCGCTACCCCCGCAGCGGCGGCGACCCCAGTCCACGACTTCGGTGACAACAGCGAGACCTACATCACGGAATTGGGTAGCGACGACGACGGCTACCTGCTGGGCCAGCGAGCTCGGGGCGATGGGGCGCCAACCGGCCGCGTCAGTGTTCAGGGCGTCCTTGACGGCGTCGAGCAAGTGAAGATCGAGGAGTTCAACCTCAAGGGAATGTCGTCGCCCGAGGAGATTGCCGGTATTGCCGATCGTATCTTCGGGGGGCGCAAAGTGCGCATCGCGACGGCCGGCTATTCAGCTCCACCCGCGGGCACCAACTACGCGGAGAACGCGGCCGCGTTCCTCGACAAGCTCGCCGACGAACTCGGTTCCGCCAACGTCGGTTTCACGACGTCACCGACTGCTGATCAAGGCTCGATCGACGCCATCACGACGATGCTCGGCCAGCAGAAGGGCGTGCCCGTCGTGTCGATCACCGCAAAGGACTACGTCCGCTACATCGATCCCAGCAAGTTCCCTGCCGAGATGGACCGGGCCGCATATGCAAGCACGCCCAAGCACGTATTCGACGACAAGGCCCAGTACAACCAAGCGACCGCCCTGGCCTCCACTGCGTTTGTTGCGGTGGGTGGACGCGATGTGACGGTCTTCGACTTCATGCGCGCCATCGAGAAGGGCAACCCGGTTGTGCTCATGGCCGACGACTCGATGCGCGGTCCGATGGGCGACAAGGCCGTCTACGACGCCGACAAGAACCGCCCCAACAACGGCAGCGCCTATCTCGCCGAACAGATCGAATCGTTCTTGAACACGGGTGAGCTCAAGTACCCCGACGTGGAATCCGACCACATGGGCCACTTCGGCAGGCAGTGGATGGACGATAGACGCCTGCTGCTCGAGAAGCTCGTGAAGGTCGTGCACACCGACGGCACGCCCGCCTCGATCGAGGCAGCCACGGCGGAGGCTGCGCGTCACGTCAACTCGTTGATAAGCCCCAGCGCAAGCGAACAATCCCCTGGCGCGGTTACTGATCGCCAAGCGCGTGGACCTGGCGATTTCTTGGGTCCATTTGAGCGCAATGCGCGTGATGGCTACCCCGAGGACGGGTTCGGCCGAGGTGCGCGTGGATCGCGGTCAAGGAAAGCGTGGCCGGCCAGGTCCGGCGGCGCCGACGGTGGCGACCAGCCGCACGAGTTCAGCGCCGGACAGACAGAGAAGCCCGGTCCGCACCGGGTCGGCGAAACGACGTTGTCCGCGAGTGAACCGAAGCAGCTCCAAGCGTCCCCCGCCTCAGTCGTGTGGCCAGATTCGGTTGATACGGGTGAGACGGATTCTGATGTTCCGTTGCCCGCGGGGGCCCAATGGGACGGCCAGTGGGAGCCTGGCCAGCCCCAAGCGTATCGATTCATCACGACCGCCGAGCGCCGCGTCAAAGGGCACGATCTGACGGTGTCTGTGGGGGCCACCCAATTCGCTGACGGGACCATCGACGTCGACCAGGAGCCACCGGGGGTCTACGTCGAGGTCTCCTGGGAGGCGGGCCCGCTTAGCAGTATCCAGGCCCGCCAGGTCGCGGCGCTGCTCGACGACGCGGCCGACCGGCTCGACGAGTGGGCGCCGCCCACCGCGGTCGAGTCGCCAGATCAGGTCGCTCCACGTGGGTCGCGTCCTTCGTCGGATCGGGCTGATACTGCTGAGACCGGTTCTGATATTCCGTTACCCGCGGGGGCCCAATGGGACGGCCGGTGGGAGCCTGGCCAGCCCCAAGCGTATCGATTCATCACGACCGCCGAGCGCCGCGTCAAAGGGCACGATCTGACGGTGTCTGTGGGGGCCACCCAATTCGCTGACGGGACCATCGACGTCGACCAGGAGCCACCGGGGGTCTACGTCGAGGTCTCCTGGGAGGCGGGCCCGCTTAACAGTATCCAGGCCCGCCAGGTCGCGGCGCTGCTCGACGACGCGGCCGACCGGCTCGATGACTGGGCACCGCCCACCATGGTGGAGTCGCCGCCGCTTGGTGATTCGGGTTCGCAGGCTGAGGATCCGGGTGAAAGCACTGACACCGTTATGCCTGACCGCGCGATCACACAGCCGGTGGGCTCCGAGGTTGAAAAGGACAAGGGCCCAGAGGATCCGGAACCGGCCGGTCTTCACCGGGATCCGGACGCTCAGCGCAATGCGCGCAACGATCCCGCGGACATGTTCGACCGACGTAAGCGTGGGTTCCCCTTGAGGGGAGGGCGAGGGTCGACCAGCTCCGCGGCCTCCGGAAAGGAGGCGTCCGACACCGCGTCGCCGGGGCGGCTGGAAGGGCTGGCACGGGGTGAAGAGCATCCGTCTGTCGCCGACGCGCCACCAGCTCTGCGGGGGGGTCTGGCGCCGTTAAGTGACCGCGAGCGCGAGATGCTGAGGGTGCTGGCCACACAGGGTCTCAGCACGAAAGAGATCGCCAAGCGGTACTACCTCAATGAGCCGACCGTAAAGTCACACTTCAACGCGATCGTGGCGAAGCTTGGTGTACGCAACCGCGTCCAGGCGGTGATCGTGGCCTACCGTGAGGGCCTAGTACAGCAGCGGTCCAAGGATGCCGCGCCCATTGACCCGGCGCAGTTCGCCCTGTGGGCGGGGCTGCGGGAGCCGCGGGTGCGGGAGGGCTGGGAGGGCCTGAGC
>NZ_JBNMQT010000028.1:0-57687 GCF_050205645.1 Mycobacterium heidelbergense | reverse complement strand
GGGCGGCGCGGGTTCGGTGGCCTGCCAGGAGTTCATCACCCAGTTGGGTCGGAACTTCCAGGTGATTTACGAGCAGGCCAACGCCCACGGCCAAAAGGTGCAGACCGCCGGCAACAACATGGCCAGCACCGACAGCGCCGTTGGGTCCAGCTGGGCCTAACACCCAACTTCAGGCGCGGCAGCACACCACATATCGGTGTGCTGCCGCGTCCTGCGGTTATCCGAGCAGGTCGACTTTCGAGGTATTGATGGACTCACAGAGCACGCGCACCGACATCACCGTCAACGTCGACGGCTTCTGGATGCTCCAGGCGCTGCTGGACATTCGGCATGTCGCGCCGGAACTGCGGTGCCGGCCGTACGTCTCCACCGACTCGAGCGACTGGCTCAACGAACACCCCGGCATGGCGGTGATGCGCGAGCAGGGCATCGTCGTCGGCGAACTGAACGAGGTACAGGAGCAGGTGGCCGCTCGGATGCGGGTGCTCGCCGCGCCCGACCTCGAGATCATCGCCCTGCTCTCGCGGGGCAAGCTGCTCTACGGCGTCGTCGACGACGAGAACCAGGCGCCCGGGTCCCGCGACATCCCCGACAATGAGTTCCGCGTGGTGCTCGCCCGGCGCGGTCAGCACTGGGTATCGGCGGTTCGGGTGGGCAACGACATCACGGTCGACGACGTCGCCGTCGCGGACAGCGCCTCGATCGCGTCACTCGTCCTGGACGGCCTCGAGTCGATTCATCATGCGGAGCCCGCGGCGATCAACGCGGTCAACGTGCCGCTGGAGGAGATGCTGGAAGTCACGAAGTCGTGGCAGGAGTCCGGCTTCAACGTGTTCTCCGGCGGAGATCTCCGGCGAATGGGCATCAGCGCCGCCACCGTGGCCGCGTTAGGGCAGGCGCTGTCGGACCCGGCGGCCGAGGTCGCCGTCTATGCGCGCCAGTACCGGGACGACGCCAAGGGCCCGAGCGCCTCGGTGCTGTCGCTCAAAGACGGTTCGGGCGGCCGGATCGCGCTTTATCAACAGGCCCGAACCGCGGGTTCGGGGGAGGCGTGGTTGGCCATCTGCCCAGCGACCCCGCAATTGGTGCAGGTCGGTATAAAAACCGTCCTGGATACGTTGCCTTACGGCGAGTGGAAAACCCACCGCAGGGTGTGAACCCGCTTGCGAAACATAGTGTTTACCAACGGCTTTGCCCAGAACGTGCGGCCGAGAGGCAAACACGGCATACTTCTCTAGAATCATTAACGATGATTCGCCAGCAAACCCACAACAACTAATATCGCGAGGGCGAGACAGATGAAATCCGAATTGTTCGGGCTGCACATCCTCCGACGCCACGGCGCCATGGTGAGCAGGTCGGCAGCTGCCCCCGCGCGGCTAGATGCACGGGTCAACTCATTCACCACGCAAGGGGGTGCGCAGCGATGACTGCGGTAACTGCGGTAGTTGAAGCACCACAGCCCGACATCGAGGGAATCTCGCAGCCTCGGGCCGTCGTGGTCGGCATCATGGCCGGCGAGGGCGTCCAGATCGGCGTCCTGCTCGATGCCAATGCCCCCGTCTCGGTGATGACCGACCCGCTGCTGAAGGTAGTCAACAGCCGGTTGCGCGAGCTCGGCGAGACACCGTTAGAAGCCAAGGGCCGCGGCAAATGGGCGCTGTGCCTGGTCGACGGCACACCGCTGCGGGCCACGCAATCGCTCACCGAGCAAGACATCTATGACGGCGACCGGCTCTGGATCCGGTTCATCGTTGACACCGAGAAGCGATCGCAAGTCGTCGAACACATCTCCACCGCCGTTTCGCAGAACCTCAGCAAGAGGTTCGCCGCGATCGACCCCGTCATCGCCGTTCAGGTCGGCGCCTCGATGGTGGCCACCGGCGTGATCGCCGCGACGGCGCTGCTGGGCTGGTGGCGCTTCCACCACAACTCGTGGCTGACCACCATCTACTCCGCAGTGATCGCCCTGGTCGTGCTGGGCGTGTCGATGATGCTGCTGGCACGGGCCCAAACCGACGCGGATCGGCGCGTCGGCGACATCATGCTGTTGAGTGGCCTGGCGCCGCTGGCAGTCGCCGCGGCAGCAGCACCGCCCGGCGGGGTGGGTTCCCCGCATGCGGTACTGGGCTTCGGAGTGCTGACCATCGAGACCATGTTGGCCCTGCGTTTCACCGGCCGGCGGCTCGGCACCTACACCGCGATCATCACCATCAGCGCGGTGGCGGCGATTGCCGCCCTGGCGCGGATGGTCGCGAATAGCAGTGCGGTGACGCTGCTCAGCTGCGTGGTGCTGGTCTGCGTGCTGGCCTACCATGCCGCCCCGGCGATGTCCCGCCGGCTGGCCGGCATTCGGCTGCCGGTATTCCCGTCGGCCACCAGCCGCTGGGTGTTCGAGGCTCGACCCGACCTGCCCACCACCGTGGTGCGTTCCGACGGTGGCCCCCCGGTGTTGGAAGGGCCCGCGTCGGTGCGCGACGTGCTGCTGCAGGCGGAACGGGCCCGGTCGTTCCTGACCGGGCTGCTGATCGGGCTGGGCGTGCTGATGGTGGTTTCGCTGGCCGCGCTGGCCGATCCGCACACCGGTCAACGGTGGCTCCCGCTGCTGCTCGCCGGCTTCAGCGCCGGGTTCCTGATGCTGCGCGGGCGTTCCTACGTCGACCGCTGGCAGGCGATCACCTTGGCCGTGACGTCCGTGCTGATCGTCGGCACGGTGGTAGTGCGCTACGCGCTGGTGCTGCACTCGCCGCTTTCGGTGGCGATCTGCACCGGGATCCTGGTTCTGCTGCCGGCGGCGGGCCTGACGGCCGCGGCGGTTGTGCCCAACACGATCTACAGCCCGCTGTTCCGCAAGTTCGTGGAATGGATCGAATACCTCTGCCTGATGCCGATCTTCCCGTTGGCATTGTGGCTGATGAATGTCTATGCGGCGATTCGGTACCGCTAGCACCAGGGTGTGGCGTGGTCGCGCGTCGCGCGCGACCGTCGCCGCCCTCCTGCTCACGTCGGGCGCGTTAGCCGGCTTGCCGCCGGCGTACGCGATCTCGCCGCCGACGGTCGATCCCGCCGCGGTTCCGCCCGACGGTCCGCCCGGACCGCCCGCGCCGATGAAGCAGAATTCGTACTGCACCGAGGTCGGGGTGCTGCCGGGCACCGATTTTCGGTTGCAGCCGAAGTACATGGACATGCTGAACTTGCAGGAGGCCTGGCAGTTCGGCCGCGGGGCGGGGATCAAAGTCGCCGTCATCGACACGGGCGTGACCCCACACCCCCGGTTCCAGCATCTGATCCCCGGCGGCGACTACGTCATGGGCGGCGACGGATTGTCGGACTGCGACGCCCACGGGACGATCGTGGCGTCGATGATCGGCGCGGCCCCCGCCAGCGGCGCAACACCGCCGCCCGCGGGACCGCGTAAGCCAGTCACCATTCCGACCACCGAACCGCCCCCGAAAGCGCCGCCGCCGCAGACGGTCACGTTGTCGCCGCTGCCGCAGACGGTGACGATGGTTCCCCCGCCGCCGCAATCGGAGGCTCCGCCCGCGGCGCCGGGGCCCTTCGGGATACCGGGATTCCCAGGAGCGCCACAGCCGGCGGCACCGCCGGCACCGGCTCAGGGGGGCCCGGCGCCGGGAGCCGGTCAGGCCCCGTCCGGCAATCGTGGCGGTTCGGGCACGGTGACCATCCCCAGCTACTCCGGCGGCAAGCACATCGTCGGCGTCGACAACCCCGTCGACCCGCGTCCACTCGACCCGCCGAAGCCGCCACCGCCGCCCCCGCCACCCGCGGGAGGGGCGCCCGACGCCTTCAGCGGAGTCGCCCCCGAAGTCGACATCATTGCGATCCGCCAGTCCAGCCAGGCGTTCGGTCTCAAGGATGCCTACACCGGTGACGAGGATCCGCAGACCCGCGCGAAGGTGGACAACGTCGAGACGATGGCACGGGCGATCGTGCATGCCGCCAACTTGGGCGCCCAGATCATCAACATCTCCGATGTGACCTGCATGAGCGCGCGCAACATCATCGACCAGCGCTCGCTGGGTGCGGCGGTCCGGTACGCGGCGGTCGACAAGAACGCCGTCATCGTCGCCGCGGCCGGGGACAGCAGCAAGAAAGACTGCAAGCAAAACCCGATCTTCGATCCGTTGCAGCCCAAGGATCCCCGCAACTGGAACGCGGTCACCACCGTCGTCACGCCGTCGTGGTTCAGCGACTACGTGCTGACCGTAGGAGCGGTGGACCCGGACGGTCGGCCGCTGACCCAAGGCGGTCAGGGCCAGGGCGCGTCGAGCATCGCCGGACCGTGGGTGGGCATCGCCGCACCCGGTACCGACGTCATCGGGCTCTCGCCCCGCGACGACGGCCTGATCAACGCGATCGACGGCCCGGACAACACACTGCTGGTTCCGGCCGGCACCAGCTTCTCGGCGGCGATCGTGTCCGGGGTGGCCGCGCTCGTGCGCGCCAAGTTCCCGCAGCTCTCGGCGTACCAGGTCATCAACCGGTTGACCCGCACCGCCAGGGCGCCCGCACGCGGCGTGGATAACCAGATCGGCTACGGCGTGGTCGACCCGGTGGCGGCGCTGACCTGGGATGTGCCCGAAGGCCCGGCAAAGCCGCCGCAGCAATTGTCGGCGCCGCTGACGGTGCCTAAGCCGGCCCCGCGCCGCGATATGGTGCCAGTGTGGGTGGCCGCCGGCGGACTGACCGGGGCATTACTCATCGGCGGCGCGGTATTCGGTGTCGCGACGATGATGAAGCGACGGAAGCAGCAATGAGGGCGGAGCGACGATAGTAATGAATCCTCAACGCAGATTCGGGTTGTCGTTGTCGTGGCTGCGCGTCACCGCGGTGTTCTTGGTCGACGTCGTGATCTTGCTGGTGGCCAGCCACTGCCCAGACTCCTGGCAGGGCGAGCACCGCATCGCCTTTTGGGTCGGGGTCGGCCTGGCGGTGATCGTCACGTTGCTCTCGCTGGTCACCCACCACGGCCTCACACTCACCTCCGGGTTGGCCACGTGGTTGTGGGATTGGTCCGCCGATCCGGGCACCGCGCTGGCCGCCGGCTGCACGCCCGCCGTCGATTACCAACGTAAATACGGGCGCGACACGGTCGGGGTACGCGAGTACGCGGGCCGTCTGGTTTCGGTGATCGCGGTCGACGGCGGTGAGGACGACGCTCCCGGGCGCCACCGCCACCATCGCACGACGGCGTCGGCCCCCACCCTGCTGGTGCAGGCGGTCGCTGAGGGGCTGCACCAGTTCGACATCCACCTCGACGGCATCGACGTCGTGTCGGTGAAGATACGCCGCGGCGGCAACGCCGCCGAGCTGTCGAAGCTCGACGACTGGGGGCCCGAAGAGTGGGAGGTGGTGGGCGACCAGCCCGCCTCGTACGTGCGCCGCACCTGGCTGGTTCTGCGGATGAACCCCCAGCGCAACGTCGCCGCCGTCGCGGCCCGCGATTCGTTGGCGTCGACGTTGGTCGCGGCCACCGAACGCCTCGCCCAAGACCTCGATGGCCACGGCTGCGCGGCCCGGCCGCTGACGGCCGACGAGCTCGCCGAGGTCGACAAGGCCGTACTGGCCGATCTCGAACCGACCTGGAGCCGCCCCGGCTGGCGCTACCTCAAGCATTTCAACGGGTTTGCGACGAGTTTTTGGTTGACGCCGTCGGACATCACCACGGACACGGTCGACGACCTGTGGCAGCCCGACACCGAGGCGACCGTGGTGACCATCCGGCTCACCACGTCGGGCGGCCGGCCGCTGGTCTCCGCCTGGGTGCGCTACCACAGCGACAAGCGGACCCCCAAGGGGTTGCCGCACGGACTCAACCGGCTCACCGGCCGCCAACTGGCCGCGGTGCGCGCCAGCCTGCCTGCCCCGACCACTCGGCCCTTACTGGTGGTGCCCACCCGGGACCTGCTGGAAGGCGATGAGTTGGTGCTGCCGGTGGCTCAGGTGCGGGACAACGCTGCGGCCTTGCCTGCAGCGCAATGAGTCGTCCGCAGTCAACCCCCGAGGACGCCCGTAACGCGATGGTCGCCGGCCTGTTGGCGTCCGGCATCTCGGTCAATGGGCTGCAGCCCAGCCACAACCCGCAGGTGGCATCGCAGATGTTCGCCATGGCGTCCACCATCGATCCCGACATGTGCGACGCATGGCTGGCCCGGGTGCTCGCCGGTGACCAGAGCCTCGAGGTGCTCCGCGGCGCGTGGGCATCGATCAGGACGTTCGGGTGGGAGATCCGGCGCCTCGGGGTGACCGAATTGCAGTTCCGGCCCGAGGTATCCGACGGGTTGTTCCTGCGGCTGGCGGTCACCAGCGGGGAGTCGCTCGCCTGCGCGTACGCCGCGGCGCTCGCCGAGGCGAAACACTACGAAGAAGCCGCGAAACTGCTCGACGGCGTCGAGCCGAGGCATCCATTCGACGAAGAGCTGATCAACTACGTGCGCGGCGTGCTGTATTTCCGCACCGGACGATGGCCGGACGTCCTCCTGCAGTTCCCGGAGGGGAAGGTCTGGCGCAACCCCGAGCTCAAAGCCGCGGGTGCGGCGATGGCCACCACGGCCCTGGCGTCGCTCGGGGTGTTCGAGGAGGCCGTCCGTCGCGCCCAGGCGGCCATCGAGGCGGACCGGGTGCCGGGCGCGGCCAACGTCGCGCTCTACACCCAAGGCATGTGCCTGCGCCACCTCGGTCGCGAGGAGGAGGCCGCCGAGCTGTTACGCCGGGTGTATTCGCGCGATCCCAAATTCACCCCGGCCCGGGAAGCGTTGGACAACAACGATTATCGGCTGATATTGACCGACCCGCAGACGATCGAGGCCCGCACGGACCCGTGGGACCCGGACAGCGCACCGACCCGCGCGCAGACGGAGGCCGCCCGCCACGCCGAGGAAGCCGCCAAATATCTGGCCGAAGGCGACGCCGAGCTCAACGCGATGCTCGGCATGGAAAAAGCCAAACGCGAAATCAAGCTCATCAAGTCGACGACCAAGGTGAACCTGGCCCGAGCCAAGATGGGGCTGCCCGTGCCGGTGACATCGCGCCACACCTTGTTGCTCGGGCCGCCGGGAACCGGCAAGACATCGGTGGCGCGGGCGTTCACCAAGCAACTGTGCGGCCTCACCGTGCTGCGCAAGCCGCTCGTGGTGGAGACCAGCCGCACCAAGCTGTTGGGCCGCTACATGGCCGACGCGGAGAAGAACACCGAGGAGATGCTCGAGGGCGCATTGGGCGGGGCGGTCTTCTTCGACGAGATGCACACCCTGCACGAGCGCGGCTATCACCAGGGCGACCCCTACGGCAATGCGATCATCAATACGCTGCTGCTGTACATGGAGAATCATCGCGACGAGCTCGTCGTCTTCGGTGCGGGCTACGCCAAGGCGATGGACAAGATGCTCGAGGTGAATCAGGGTCTGCGGCGGCGCTTTTCGACGGTGATCGAGTTCTTCAGCTACACCCCGGACGAACTTGTCGCGCTGACCCAACTGATGGGGCGGGAAAACGAGGACGTCATCACCGACGAATCGGCCCAGGCGTTGCTGCCGTCGTACACGAAGTTCTATCTCGACGAGAGCTACTCGGAGGACGGGGATCTGATCCGCGGTATCGATACGCTCGGCAACGCCGGTTTCGTGCGCAATGTGGTGGAAAAGGCCCGCGACCACCGGAGCTTCCGCCTGGACGACGAGGACCTCGACGCCGTACTGTCCAGCGACACAACCGAATTCAGCGAGCGCGACCTGCTGCGGTTCAAGGAGCTCACCAGCGACGACCTGGCCGAGGGTCTGAGCGCGGCGGTGGCCGAGAAGAAGTCGACCTAGCGCGCCTCGTCGCGGCAGCGCAAATCGGCCGGCAGCTAAGTTGACTCACCCCGGTCCGAATGCCACCATGGCTTTCGTATGCACCTCGCTAGGTGAGGCGTCTACATGGATATAGGCCACTGACCTCGAACGTCGAGAGACGCCCAGGGTCAGGACAGCTCTTCCCGGCTTAAGGGTTGAGCCCAAGTGGCTTCCGGTTCGGTCCGGATACGCCGTGTGGTGCCAAAGCTCTGACGAGAGGGGTGCGGTGCCCGGGTGGTTTTCTCGGGCGCTCCTCCCCAACGTGCGATGCAGGTGGCACCCCCGTGTGTCCTGGCCGTGAGGAGGTGGGCGCGAAATGAGTCCCGACGATATTCCGTATTCCAGAACGACGACCGTTTCGTTACGACCGACCCCGGCCTCGTTTCCTCGGTCCTGATCATGCCTGGCCCGGCAAATCCGGGCCGGTCGTCGGACCCGTAATGAAAACGGTTATCATTTCGGTGTGAGTGTCTTGCTTGGGCCGCCGCGGCGGTGCGCAACGGCGCCAGCAATCCACCAGCAACCAACGGGTCGCGTGACGCGAGGAGGGGCCGATGTCGTTTGCAATTAGGGGTCCGGGAGCGGTGACGACAGCTGCCGGTCACCTGAATGGTGTTGGATTCGCCTTGACCGCAACACAATTCACGCCAGACGCCGGCCCATTTCGCAGCAGTGAGCGTCCAAGTGACGGCAGTGCCCGGCATGACGTGCCGGATGCGGGACCTGGTGGTGCGCTTAGATCTCCGTTAACTTAGGCTTGCCTTATCCGGGGGGCAGGCTTCCCAACCCCAACGCGATCGCAACAAGTCAGAGAGGGGCGCGAACGATGACGCTTGATTTTGCGATGCTTTCTCCGGAGGTCAACTCGGCTCGGATGTATTCGGGGACGGGTTCGGCCTCGATGCTGGCGGCTGCGTCGGCGTGGAAGGGCCTGGCCGCGGAGCTACGATCCACGGCGCTGTCGTATGGTGCGGTGCTTTCGGCGCTGACCGACGAGGAATGGCATGGCCCGGCATCGGCGATGATGGCGTCCGCGGCCGCACCCTACGTGGAGTGGATGAACACCACCGCGGTGCAGGCCGAGGAGACCGCCACCCAGGCTGAGGCCGCCGCGGCGGCCTACGAGACCGCTTTCGCGGCCACGGTTCCCCCAGCAGAGATCGCGGCCAACCGCGCCCAGCTGGCGTCGCTGGTCTCGACCAACTTCTTGGGCCTCAACACCCCCGCGATCGCGGCCACCGAGGCCCAATACGGGGAGATGTGGGGCCAAGACGCCGCAGCGATGTACGGCTATGCCGGATCATCAGCCGCGGCGAGCAGGCTAACCGAGTTCGACGCGCCCCAACCGATCGTCAACCCCGCCGCAACGACGTCTCAGTCGGCGGCGGTGACCCAGGCCGCGGCCACCTCGGCGGGCACGGGGCAAAGCACGCTGTCAAAGCTGATGACGTCGGTCCCGGGCACGCTGCAGAGCATGGCCTCCCCGGCGGCCTCGACGGCGGCCGACCCAGCCAGCCTGGACGATCTCCTGAATTCGTCGATCTGGAACAACTTTGGACCGAACGCGAATATCTGGAACACCATCTTCTCGTCCGGGTTCTATATGCCGGGCAACTACCTCGGCACCGCCTCCAACTTCATGACCCAAGGCGCGGGCGACGCGGCCGCCGGCGCGGCCGGCGCCGCGGCGGACGGAGCGGCAGCCGCCGGCCTGGCGCAGGCGGTCGCCCCGGCGGGCGGCCTCGGGGCCGTCGGCAACACAGTGTCGGCGGGGCTGGGGGCGGCACCCCAGGTCGGAGGGCTGACGGTACCGGCGAGCTGGACGGGGGCCGCGCCCCAGCTGTCTTCCGCAATCAATGCCACACCGATGGTGGCGCCACCCCCAGCGGTGGCAGCAGGCATGCCCGGCATGCCGCTGGGCGGCGGCCGGGGCTTCGGCCGCCACATGCCCCCGCAGTACGGCTTCAAACCTTCGTTCGTCACACGCCCGCCCTCTGCGGGATAACGCCTGCGCTTCACCTCGCCCTCTGTGCGCACCAGCGCCCACGGGGCCACCTGACACCGGCTAGCAAAAAGGGGAGGAGGCTGACGAATGACCGCGCCAATGGATTTCGCCATGCTTCCTCCCGAAATCAACTCGGGTCGCATGTATTCGGGGGTCGGCGCAGGCCCGCTGTTGGCCGCGGCTTCGGCCTGGTATGGACTGGCCGCGGAGTTGCGGGCCACCGCGCAAGGCTACGACTCGGTGCTTTCGGAGTTGACCGGCCAGGCGTGGTACGGCCCGGCGTCGGCGTCGATGGCGGCCGCGGCCGCGCCGTATGTGGCATGGATGAGCACCACCGCGGCGCAGGCGGAGGAAACCGCCACCCAGGCCGAGGCAGCCGTCGCGGCCTACGAGGCCGCGTTTGCCGCCACGGTGCCGCCGCCTGTCATCGCCGCCAACCGCAGCCTGCTCGCGGCGCTGATCGCCACCAACTTTTTCGGCCAGAACACCCCCGCGATCGCGGCCACCGAGGCTCAGTACCTCGAAATGTGGGCCCAGGACGCCGCGGCCATGTACGGCTATGCGGGCGCCTCGGCCGTCGCCAGCCAGCTGACCCCGTTCGACCCGCCCACGGAGACCACCGATTCCGCCGCGTTGCCGGCGCAGTCGGCGGCGGTGGGCCAGGCCGCGGCCACCTCGGCGGGCACCGGGCAAAGCACGGTTTCACAGCTGATGTCCGCGGTGCCCGGCAGTTTGCAAAGTCTGGCCGCGCCGGCCGCTCCGACGGCGTCGGCCCCTGCCAGCCTGGACGATCTCCTGAATTCCGCGATCTGGAACAACTTTGGACCCAACGCCAATATCTGGAACACCATCTTCGCGTCCGGCTTCTACATGCCGGCCAGATATCTCGGCGTTGCCTCCGACTTCATGTCGATGGATCAAGCCGCCGGAAGTGCTGCCGACGCAGCGGAAGGCGCGGCCAGCGCAACAACTGCCGGCGCGCTGGGGAGCCCGCCGGGCGGCGTGTCGCTGGTCAACTCGGTCACCGCCTCCATGGGCAGGGGAGGTCTCGTCGGCCCACTGTCAGTGCCACAAGGCTGGGCCACGCCCGCGCCGGTGCAAAGTCCGCTTGCCTCGACGCTCGTCAGCGCCCCGGGGGATGCGCCCGCCCCACCCGTCTCGGCCAGCACGCCCTCAGTACCGGTGGGGGGACATATGGGTGCCCGGGGCGAGGGCCGCGCAATGCCTCAATACGGCTTCCGCGTCGCCTTCGTGGCGCGCCCGCCGGCCGCGGGATAGTAGATCGCCCCGCACCATCTCACAAGCGCCACGTCATTCACGTGAGCGTTCGGCAACGGTATAGGCGGGCTGCCGGGCAAGGCCGTCGAGTTGAATCACCCCATTTAGCACTGCGAACGGCGGCTTTCGACCTCACAGGCAACCGGCAGCAGCTAATCAGCGCTGTGGCAGCGAGCCAGGTTTACCCTTAGTGAAATTCAGGGGAGGGTGGCATGACGATTAACCATCAATTCGGCGCTGCCGATGCGCGGCGCCGCCACGGGGCCGACGCCGCAGCGCTGCAAGCTGGGCATCACCGGGCCAGGCCGCGGCTTCCAGGTGGTACATAAGCCGGAGAATCTGTACGTAGAATTTGCGCACATCCGGCAGACATACATTCATCATCGATGCTCATGTTTCAGTCAACACATGTGCGATCGATGTGCAATTGCAATGCGCTTTGCATTCCATCGCGATAAGGCGCTTCCACCGATATCATCGCTGCCCGTGATGCAATAGGGCAATGTAAAGTTTGCGAACAAAGAAGTAATTATTGACGTTAACCGCAGTTAACGCGATCACCGACGACACTGAAATGTGATCGGCGACACCAAATAGCAGACCCCTTGCGCGTGCACCGGGCCGGCTGGCTGACGCGCAAATAGTGGTGTTGACTAGGGGTTTCGGCGCCGAACCGCGTTAACTGTGAAACAGAGTTCTCACATCCGCACCAGGGAAACGTGACATTAATGTTTTACATTCTGATTACTCGTCGGGAACGCATTGTGAATACGTTTCGATCAGCATGATTCCTAGCCCAGGCGGGCACGGGCAGAGCGGCCCGATGCATCCTGTGAAATTCACAACTAAGAGAGGATGGGAGTCCGGCTGTCTCCGACGAGCGCAAATCAAACTCATGCACTCTGCGGCGAAATCAATGGATTCCATTAGAGCCACAGCGCGTTTGCTGGCTCGACGCTTAATGGCGCCTACCATGGCGGCCGAATAGGGGACCGGAGGTAATAGATGTTGGATTTCGGGGCGCTGCCGCCGGAGGTCAACTCCGGCCGGATGTACGTCGGGGCGGGGGCGGGGCCGTTGCTGGCCGCCGCCGCGGCGTGGGATGAGCTGGCCGCCGAGCTGCAGTCCACCGCGGCGTCGTACGGGTCGACCATCGAAGGCCTGACCGTCGGGCCGTGGACGGGCCCCTCCTCGATTGCGATGGCGGCGGCCGCGGCGCCCTACGTGGCGTGGATGAATGCCACCGGTGTGCAGGCCGAGCAGGCGGCCACGCAGGCCAAGCTGGCCGCGGGCGCCTACGAGACTGCGTTCGCGGCCACGGTGCCGCCGCCGGTGATCGCGGCCAACCGCGCCCTGCTCGCCGCGCTGATCGCCACGAACTTCTTGGGCCAAAACACCCCCGCCATCGCCGCGACCGAGGCGCACTACATGGAGATGTGGGCGCAGGATGCCGCCGCCATGTATGCCTATGCGGGTGCGTCGGCAACGGCATCGCAGCTGACCCCGTTCATCCAGCCGCCGAAAACCACCAATGACGCGGGCGGAGCAACGCAAGCGGCCGCGGTTGCGCAGTCCAGCACCGTGTCCGGCTCGAACACGGCGTCGCAGCTGTCCCAATTGGTCACCGCGACACCGAGTGCGCTGCAGAGCCTGGCAACGGGCAACGCGACGACCAACGCGACGTCGACCGCGGCCGCGACGGGAGTCGGTTTGCCGGCGGTGCCGCAGAGCCTGACGGACTGGAACACCATCTGGTCGACCCTGACCGGGCCGTACTCGCTGCAGGGGTTGACCGCCATACCCGGCGGTCCGTTCCTCTCGTTCGGGCAGGCGTACGCGTGGGGCCAAAACGGGCAGGGAGCCGCCGCCTACTTGTCGGGCCCGAAAGCCATCAACGGGGCGTTGGCGCCGCTGACCGGTGGCGCCAACGCCGTCAAGCCCATGCTGAGCTCCGCCGTCGGCCAGGTCTCGGGGTCGATGGGTAAAGCGCCCCTGGTGGGAAGCATGTCGGTGCCGCAGGGCTGGACCGAAGCCGCCCCGGCGATCCGGACGCTCGCCTCGGTGTTGCCGGCAAACCTCGCGGCCGCTCCGGAGGCCGCACTCGCCGGCGAAGGTGGAGCCTTCAGCCAGATGGCCCTGTCGAGCCTGGCGGGACGAGCCCTGGCCGCCAGCGCCACGTACTCCGGCGGTGGGGCGGCGGCCAAGGCGCTGGGCGGCGTCGTCGCCGAGGCCGACCCCGCCGCGGCCACCATCATCGTGATCCCGGCGCTCGAGGACTGACCGCGATGACGACGTCGAGCCGCCCAGCACGGTCCACCCGCGTGCGCGTCACCGGAGAAGGGGTTTAGCCATGTTTTACGGAGCCTTTCCGCCGGAGTTCAACTCGGGCCGGATGTATGCCGGCCCGGGAGCCGAGTCGCTGCTGGCCGCCGCGGTGGCCTGGGATGACCTGGCCACCGAACTGCAGTCCACCGCGGCCTCCTACTCGTCGGTGGTCTCCAGCCTGACCGGCGGGCCCTGGATAGGGCCGTCGTCGCTGTCCATGGCGGCCGCGGCCGCTCCCTATATCGCCTGGATGCAAGGCACCGCGGCCCAGGCCCACGAAGCCGCCTCCCAGGCGACCGCGGCCGCCAGCGCCTACGAGACGGCGTTCGCCGCACACGTGCCCCCGCCGGTGATCGCGGAAAACCGTGCCCTGCTCGCACAGCTGGTGGCGACCAACGTCTTCGGTCAGAACACCGCGTCGATCGCGGCCACCGAGACCGAGTACTCCGAGATGTGGGCTCAGGACGCCCTGGCGATGGACAGCTACTTCAGCTCGTCGGCCGCAGCATCCCGGTTGACACCGTTTACCGAGCCGCCACAGACCACCAGCACGTCGGGTACGGCGATGCAGGCGGCTGCGGTGACCGCGGCCGCCGCATCCCCGGCGGGCAATGCGGCGTCAACCGCCAGCTCGGCCAGCTCGTTCATTACGAACAACCCCATACTGTCGTTTCTCGCGGGGCTCGCCACCAACTACAACTCCACGGTGGCAGGCCTGCTCAACACCGTCCCAAACGGCAGTGCCTGGTACACAGCCCTATACAACGCCATCAAGGTTCCGCTCGGCTTCACCACGGGGTTCAACGACATCGGGCTGCTGATCAACTTTCCGCTGTCGCAGTGGTTGAAGTTCGCCCCACCCGCGGCCTATGGCGCGCTGCCGAAGGACGCGCTGGGCGCCGGGCTCGGAGCGTTGGGCTTCGGCCGGGGCACGCTCTACAGTGCGGTGTCGGCGAGCATGGGAAATGCCGGCACGTTGGTCGGAAAGCTGTCGATTCCGCCGAGCTGGGCCACGGCCACCCCGGCGATCAGGACGGTCGCCGCCGCCCTGTCGGCCGCCGGGCCGGATGCCGTGCCTGCGGCCTCCCTGGGCGAGGGTCTGCTCAGCTCGATGTCGATGGCGGGAATGCTCGGCAGTGCCATGGGCGCCGGGGGTCCCACCGTAGTGAACGCCGGCGTCCGCGGTCGTCTCGCCAAGATCAAAGACCTCAAGGACAAGCAATCGCCCGAGCAGCTCAAGCGTCTGGTCGCGCAGATATCGGAAAAGCCCGAAAGCGTGCAGCACCACAACGTCGATCAAGAAGGCCTGGACGCCCTGCTCGAGCAGCTCTCGAAGAAACCCGGCATCCACGCGGTGCACCTATCCAAGGGCGGCAAAGCCAAGGTCGTGCCGTCGGAAGCCCAATTGGGCTAGCGCGCAACATAATTGGAAAGTTGGTGAGTCATGAGAACCCTACTGACATTGCTCGGCGTTTCCGCGATGATCGGCTTCGCCGCGCCGGCCCATGCCAATCCTCCTCCGGTTCCCGACGGGGACGACGCGGGCTTCATCTCCGCGCTGCACCAGGCCGGCTTCAGCTTTTCCAGCCCGGACGCGGCCGTTGGCGCCGGCCGAGCGGTGTGTTCGTGCTTGAACAACGGCGAGTCGGGCCTGGAGCTGGTGCACGACGTGAAGATGCACAACCCGGGGATGGACATGGAGATGGCATCCAATTTCGCCTTGCTCTCCGCCAAGTACTACTGCCCCCATCAGCTATCCAAGGCCTGACCACCGGCGCGAAGTCATGAGACTGCTCCTCGCACTGCTGGGCGTCCCGACCGCGATCGCGCTTGCGGCCCCTGCCTTCGGCGATCCGGGCGGGGTCGACGACGTCTCCTTCTTGGCGACGGTGCGTGGCGCGGGCATCAACTACACCAGCCCGGATCAAGCGATCGCATCCGCCAAAGCGGCCTGCGGGTGGATCGGTACCGGCAAATCCGGCCCGGAGCTGGTCGGCGACCTGCAGCGAAGCAATCCCGCATTGACCACCACCCACGCGTCGGTGTTCCTGGCGATCGCGGCGAAGTATTACTGCCCCCAACAATTGAGTGCCGGGGACGTGGCGCGGTAGTCGGGCCACACGGGCACTAGTTGCCACCTGCCGTTCACCTGGATGTGGCTAGATGTGGTGAGGCAGGAAGGAGTGCGGCATGCAGACGCTGAGCGTCGCCGATTTCGCGCTCCGGCTGGCGGTCGGGGTGGGCTGCGGCGCCCTCATCGGACTGGAACGGCAATGGCGGGCACGCTTGGCCGGCCTGCGCACCAACGCGCTTGTCGCCGGCGGCGCAACGTTGTTCGTGCTGTACGCGGTCGCCACCGAAGACAGCAGCCCCACCCGGGTCGCGTCATATGTGGTGTCGGGCATCGGCTTTCTCGGCGGAGGGGTGATCCTGCGCGAGGGTTTCAACGTCAGGGGCCTCAACACCGCCGCCACCCTGTGGTGCTCCGCGGCGGTCGGTGTACTGGCCGCCTCCGGTCATCTGGCCTTCACGGCGATCGGCACCGCGACCGTCGTCGGCATCCACCTGTTTGGGCGCCCGCTCGGCCGGCTGATCGACCACGACAACAGCGTCGAGGAGGACGAAAGCCTGCAGCCCTATCTGGTGCAGGTGGTCTGCCGACCCAAATCAGAGAAGTACGCGCGCGCCCAGATCGTGCAACACGCCAGCAGCCACGACATCACGCTGCGTGGCATCCACACCGGGCACGCCGACGACGACGAAATCACCTTGAGCGCACACCTACTCATGGACGGCCATACGCCGACCAGGCTCGAGCGGCTGGTGGCCGAACTGTCGCTGCAACCCGGGGTTCGCGCGGTGCAGTGGTACGCCGGCGACAAAGCCCAGCAATCGGAATAGCGCCGCGCGACTACGGTCGCGCCTGCAACTCCGGCGCGGCCGCGGCCAGCAGGTCGGCACGGGTTCGGGTCAGCGGGGGATAGATTCGCCGGGTATTGATGGTCCGCTTGGTGGCCTTGGCCTGCGCGCCATTGGAGACCACCATGCGATTCCATCCCTCGGTGTAGACCGCGCCGGCCGGTCCGAGATCGAGAACCGTTACGTACCACGGGATCCGAAGGGGAAGCATGGGCTCACCGAATAGGTCGCTGATCACGTTGAAGCCGGCGTAGCGTCCCATCGGCCGGCCGTGCTGACACGACATCACCGACAAGTGCTCGTCGTCCATCCGGGCCGCCGCCACATCACCCGCCGCGAACACGGACGGCACCCCGATCACGCGCAGATAGTCGTCGACGGGCACCCGGCCCAGGCGATCCCGGGCCACGCCGAGCTGCTCGGTCAGCGGGCTCGCCCGCATGCCCGCGCACCACACCACCGTGGCCGCGTCGAGCCGCTCACCCGTCGACAGCGAAACGCCATCCTTGTCCACCGTCGCGACCCTGACCCCGGTCCTGGTCTCGATGCCGTTGTCCGACAAGGCCTTTTCGATCACCGGCAGTGCCGACGAACCCATATCGGAGCCGACGGCATTGTGGTCGATCAGCATTACCCGAGGCGTGACCGAACCCTCGGAGAACAACGCGCGCAGCCGCTTTGGCAGCTCGCAGGCCGTCTCGATGCCGGTCAGCCCGGCCCCGACCACGACGACGGTCGCGGCCGCGGCAGTGTGCGGATCGTCGGCAAGGCCGCGCAGGTGGCGCTGCAGCGCGAGGGCGTCGTCATGGGTGTCGACGTCGAAACCGAACTCCCGCAGCCCGGGTATGGCGGGTTTGACCAGCTGACTGCCCGACGCCAACACCAGCCGGTCGTAGCCGTACCTCATGCCACGGGATGTGGTGACGACGCGGGCTGCCGTGTCGATCGCCGTTACCTCGGCGGTGACGTGCGTGACTCCCGCGGGGTCGAGCAGGTCGGCGAGCGGGATGCGGCAGGCGCTCAGATCGGCCTCGTAGTTGCGGACCCGGATGTCGTGAAACGGTTTGGCGCTCAGCACGGTGATGTCGACGGTGCCCGCTGGGACGGCGAGCTCGTCGAGTCGCCGGGCCGCGCCGAGCCCCGCCCATAGCCCCGCGAACCCCGAGCCGATGACGATCACTGCGGTCACGCGCTCACCGTCTCCTCCATCCGGCCCGGTCGCGTCCGCGCCGATGGTCGTAATCTATCGGTGTGCACGCCTTGACCGGGTTCTGGTTCGCGCTGCCCTCGCAGATGCGGGATCCGGTGCTGTTCGCCATCCCCTTCTTTTTGTTGCTGTTGATTCTCGAGTGGACGGCGGCCCGCAAGCTGGAGGCCCTCGAGGCGGCCGGCGCCGAGACACCACGACCGGCGTCCGGCGCGTACCTGACGCGCGACTCGATGGCGAGCATCTCGATGGGGCTGGTGTCGATAGCGACCACCGCAGCCTGGAAGACCCTGGCCCTGTTCGGCTATGCGGCGATCTACGCCTATGTCGCACCGTGGCACCTGTCGGTGAGCGAGTGGTACACGTGGGTGATCGCGATCCTCGGCGTGGACCTGCTGTACTACGCGTATCACCGCATCGCGCACCGGGTCCGGCTGATCTGGGCCACCCATCAGGCCCACCACTCCAGCGAGTACTTCAACTTCGCCACCGCGCTGCGCCAGAAGTGGAACAACAGTGGGGAGGTCCTGATGTGGATTCCGTTGCCGCTGTTGGGACTTCCCCCATGGATGGTGTTCTTCAGTTGGTCGCTGAACCTGATCTACCAGTTCTGGGTGCACACCGAGCGGATCGACAAACTTCCGCGGCCGTTCGAATTCGTCTTCAACACGCCGTCGCACCACCGGGTGCACCACGGCATGGACAAGGTGTATCTCGACAAGAACTACGGCGGCATCTTCATCATCTGGGACCGGTTGTTCGGTAGCTTCCAGGCGGAGACGTTTCGCCCGCACTACGGCCTGACCAAGCAGGTGGACACGTTCAACATCTGGAACCTGCAGATCCGCGAATACGTCGCAATAGCCCGCGATTGGCGATCGGCGAGCCGCCTGCGCGATCGCCTGGGCTACGTCTTCGGCCCGCCGGGCTGGGCACCCCGCGCCGCAGGTCAAACCGACGGCGCGGCGCCGCTCGCCACGTCACGGTAACGTCAAGACCAGGTCACGCGAAAGACTCAACGTCGGCGAGATGTGCGCCGTAATCTCAACCCGTGGCCGGCGCGTGCGCCGGCCCCGACGGAACGGAGTCCATGGTGCGCTGCCTGGCAATTCGCGCTTTTGTCGCCTCCGTCACCGTCGCGGCGCTGGTGCCCGGGCTGCGGGCCGCGACCGCCGCCGCGGACCCCATCGTGGTCTTCCCCGGCATGGAGATCCACCAGGACAGCCACCTCTGCACCCTGGGTTACGTCGACCCGGGCCTGAAGATCGCGTTCACCGCGGGGCACTGCCGCGGCGGGGGAGTCGTCACCGACAAGGACCGCCACGTCATCGGGCACCTGGCGACGTTCCGGGACAACACACCCAGCGGCTCGACGGTGGCCACCGACCAGGTGATCAACGACTACGAGGCGATCGTCCTCGACAACGTGCCGGCGAACAACATCCTGCCGGGCGGGCGCGCGCTGGTCTCGACCCCGGGTCTGACCGTCCAGCCGGGGCAGGCGGTCTGCCATTTCGGTGTCGCCACCGGCGAGACCTGCGGGACGGTGGAAGCCGTCAACAACGGGTGGTTCACCATGTCCCACGGCGTCCAGAGCCACCAGGGCGATTCGGGTGGTCCGGTCTACCTCGCCCCCGACGGGGGGCCCGGGCAGATCGTCGGGATCTTCAACAGCATGTGGGGGGACTTCCCGGCGGCGGTGTCGTGGCGGTCCACCTCCGAACAGGTCCGCGAGGACCTCGGGATGCGCACTAGCGCGAGTTAGCCGCCCGCGGCGAGCACGAAGACCGGGATAGACGGCGCGGCGGCACGCAGCTCCTCATCGCTGGATTCCGGCGTCAGCCCGGCGACATACCCCTTGACCTGCCAGTACCACCGGGCCAAATAGCGTTGCACCACTTCGGGTTTGGCCGTGTCGCTCAGCTCGGTGGCGATTAGTCGTTTCCTGCGCCAGCGCGGTCCGACCTCGACGACGCCCGCGGCGCGCACGTTGCGTGCCCACTGGGTGTTGCCGCGTGGCGAGACGAGATAGTCCACGCCGTCGACGGTCAGCAGATTGATCACCACTGCGCGCTGTTTTCCGCTCTTGCGGCCACGCACACGCAGGGCCCGGGTCCCCGCGATGCTGATCCCCAGCTCGGCGAGCCAGCGGATGGCCGCGTTTGCGGCCCGCGCGGCCCGGTTCGGTTCTTCGTATCGGGTGGGCATCGTGCGTCCTCTCGGGTGTCCCATCGGCTGAGCGAATGAGAGCGGTGCTCTCGGTAGTAGACACGGTGACACAGCACGTAGCGAAAAGCAAGAGCGGTGATCTCGTTTGTGTCAGACTGGCTACGTGGGCAAACGCCAGGAATCGCGGGAACAGATCGAGGCGCGCATCGTCGAGCTGGGCCGGGTCCACCTGGTCGACCGCGGCGCGGCCGGCTTGTCACTGCGTGCGATCGCCCGCGACCTGGGCATGGTGTCCTCGGCCGTGTACCGCTACGTGTCCAGCCGTGACGAGTTGCTGACCTTGCTGCTGATCGACGCCTACTCCGACCTGGCCGACGCGGTGGACCGGGCCCGCGACACCGCGGACGAGGTGTGGAGTGACGACGTCATCGCGATCGCGCGGGCGGCGCGGCGCTGGGCCGTGGCGCATCCCGCTCAGTGGGCCCTGCTCTACGGCAGCCCGGTGCCCGGATACCACGCGCCCCCGGAGCGCACCGTCGGGGTCGGCACCCGCGTAGTGGGAGCCATCTTCGACGCCATCGCCGCGGGGATCGCGACCGGAGACATCAGGTTGACCGATACCGTTGCGCCGCAACCGATGTCGTCGGATTTCGACCGGATCCGCCACGAATTCGGCTTTCCCGGCGACGATTCCGTCATCGCCAAGTGCTTTTTGTTCTGGGCCGGCGTGCTGGGCGCGATCAGCCTCGAGGTGTTCGGGCAGTACGGCGCGGACACCCTCACCGATCCCGAGGCGATCTTCGACACCCAGCTTCGCCTGCTGGTGGACCTGCTGGCCCAGCATTGACGCCGGGCCTGAATTAGAACGTGTTCACCCGGCGTCTCCGGGCGACGGACGCCCGATTACGGCAAAGTCTTTCCGGCCCTTTCTGCCAGCCGGCAGACTGGGCTATCCTGCCAATCGATGACCCCTCCCACTCAATCGCCGACGCAGATCGCATGGGTTACCCCGGACCTGGACGCCACCGAAAAGGCCCTCACCGGCCTTTTAGGCGTTCGGAAGTGGGTGCGGATTCCCGACGTGCACTTTGCTCCGGATGCGTGCAGCTATCGTGGCGAGCCCGCCGACTTCGTCGCCAGCATCTCGCTGAGCTATCTCGGTGACATGCAGTTGGAGCTGATCTGCCCGGTCCGTGGGCAGAGTATCTATAGTGAGTTTTTGCGCGACTCGGGCCCGGGTTTGCATCACATCTGCATCGAGGCCGAGAGCCCCGAGAAATTCGACACGGCGCTGACCGAGGCGGCCGATCACGGCGCGCCCGTGGTGCAGCAGGGCGTCATGCCGGGCGGAATTCAGTTCGCCTACGTCTCGGCTCCGCAGGCGGGCGTGCCGTTCGTGGAGATCGCTTACGTCTCGCCCGAAATGCGGGCGTTTTACGACTACATCAAACAGGAGCAGCGGTGAGCACCGATATACCAGCAACCGTCGACGCAGGCACGGTCACGTCGTGGTCGGATGACGTCGACGTGGTCGTGATCGGTTTCGGTATCGGCGGTGGATGCGCCGCGGTGAGCGCGGCCGCCGCGGGCGCGCGGGTGCTGGTGCTCGAACGGGCGGCCGTGGCGGGCGGCACCACTTCGCTTGCGGGGGGCCACTTTTACCTCGGCGGCGGCACCGCGGTCCAGGAGGCGACGGGCAATCCCGACTCGCCCGAAGAGATGTACAAATACCTCGTTGCGGTCTCCCGGGAACCAGACCACGCCAAGATTCGCGCGTACTGCGAAGGCAGCGTCGAGCATTTCAATTGGCTGGAAGACCTGGGTTTCCAGTTCGAGCGCAGCTACTTTCCGGGGAAGGCGGTGATCCAGCCCAACACCGAGGGGTTGATGTTCACCGGCAACGAGAAGGTGTGGCCGTTCCTCGAGCAGGCGGTGCCGGCGCCGCGCGGCCACAAGGTGCCCGTGCCCGGCGACACCGGCGGCGCCAGCATGGTGATCGACCTACTGCTCAAACGGGCCGCGAGCCTGGGCGTGCAAGTCCGGTACGAGACCGGGGCCACCGAGCTCATCGTGGACGGCTCGGGTGCGGTGACCGGTGTGACGTGGAAGCGGTTCACCGAAACCGGTGCGATCAAGGCAAAGTCGGTCATCATCGCTGCCGGCGGATTCGTGATGAACCCCGACATGGTAGCCACGTACACGCCGAAACTGGCCGAGAAACCGTTCGTGCTCGGCAACACCTACGACGACGGCCTGGGCATCCGGATGGGCGTATCCGCCGGCGGCGCCACCCAGCACATGGACCAGATCTTCATCACCGCGCCGCCCTACCCGCCGTCGATCCTGCTGACCGGGATCGTCGTCAACAAGCTGGGGCAGCGGTTCGTCGCCGAGGATTCCTACCATTCCAGGACTTCGGGTTTCATCATGGATCAGCCCGACAGCGCGGCGTACCTGATCGTCGACGAGGCGCACCTGGAACATCCCAAGATGCCGCTGGTTCCGCTCATCGACGGGTGGGAGAGCGTCGCGGAGATGGAATCCGCGCTGGGGATCCCCGAAGGCAACTTGGCCGCGACGCTGGACCGGTACAACACCTATGCCGCGCGTGGCGAGGATCCCGACTTTCACAAGCAGCCGGAATTCCTTGCGCCGCAAGACAAAGGGCCGTGGGGGGCGTTCGACATGTCGCTGGGCAAGGCCATGTATGCCGGGTTCACCGTCGGCGGGCTGGCCGTGTCCGTGGACGGGCAGGTTCTGCGCGAAGACGGCACGGTGGTGGCGGGCTTATACGCGGTCGGGGCGTGCGCGTCGAACATCGCCCAGGACGGCAAGGGCTACGCCAGCGGCACACAACTGGGCGAAGGCTCGTTTTTCGGCCGCCGGGCCGGAGCCCACGCGGCGACGCGCTAGGGACGCATCGAGACTGTAATTTCGCAGGAAAAGTGCGAGTAAACCCCTGCAAAATTACAGCCTCGGCGCGACGCGCTAGACCGGCGCCGGCTCCTTTTCCACCGGGCCGAGCCGCCACTGCCCGTCGCCGAGCAGTTGGAGCTGTTTTCCGTGATGCTGCTCCACGGTGTGCCGGTGGCTGACGCTGACCACGACGCAGTCCGGTAGCTCGGTTCGCAGCAATTGGTAGAGCGCGAATTCCAGTCCCTCGTCCAGCGCCGAGGTGGCCTCGTCGAGGAATACCGCCCGCGGCCTGGTGAGCAAGATGCGCGCGAACGCGACGCGCTGCTGCTCGCCGGGGGAGAGCACCTTCGCCCAATCCTGCTCCTCGTCGATCCGGTCATAGAGCGGGGCCAACGCGACCTTGTTCAGCACGTCGCGCAGGACGCCGTCCGGGATGTCGTCGGGAGAATTCGGATAGCACACCACGGTGCGCAGCGTGCCCAATGGCACATACGGCAATTGCGACAGGAACATCGTCGCGTTGTCACCCTCCGGGCGGCACAGCGTCCCGGAGGCGTACGGCCACAGCTCGGCCAGGCTGCGCAGCAGCGTGGTCTTGCCGGCGCCGGAACGGCCGGTGATCACCAGCGCCTCGCCGCTATCCAGTTGCACGTCAAGCGAATCGATCAATTGGTCGCCGGCCGGTGTGCGCACTTCGACGCCGGCGAGCTCGACGGCCACCTCTTGACTCGGCTTGACCAGCACCGCCGGCAGTTCGCGCCCTTGCGCGTTGGCGTCGACGAGCCCGTGCAACCGGATGATCGCCGCCCGGAACGCCGCGAACGCGTCGTAGTTGTTGCGGAAGAACGACAGCGAGTCGTGGATTTCGCCGAATGAGGTCGCCGTCTGGCCGACGTCGCCGAAGGCGATCTGGCCGGCGAACAGTCGCGGCGCCTGAATCACCCACGGCAGCGGGACGATTGCCTGCGACATCGACCAGTTCCATCCGTTGAAAATGATGGTCCGGCGGACAAACCTGCGGTAGTTGGTGATGACCGGGGTGAAGCGCCCCATCAGTTGCGTTCGCTCCACTCGTTCGCCGCGATAGAAGCCGACCGCCTCGGCGGCATCGCGCAACCGCACCAGCGCGTACCGGAATGCGGCGTTGAGCTTCTCGTTGTTGAAGCTGAGCCAGATCAGCGGACGCCCCAGCCAGAACGCGACGACGGTCGCGATGAAGACGTAGACCACGACGACCCAGAACATCGCGCGCGGCAGCGTGAAGCCGAAAATGTTCAGGCCGCCGGAGAGGTTCCAGAGGATCGCCGCGAACGAAATCACCGAAGCCACCGCACGCACGGCGCCGAACAACAAGGTGTTCTGCGTCTCGTTGGACGGGATGTTGGGGGTCGGACCGACCCCCGCCGTGAAGATGTCGACATCTTGTTGGATCCGCTGATCCGGGTTGTCGATGGTGTTGTCGATGAACAGATCCCGGTAGTAGGCCCTGCCGTCGAGCCAGTCATCGGTGAGGTGGGCGGTCAGCCAGACACGCCACGCGATGATGAAGCGCTGCGTCAGATAGATGTCGACCAGGATGCGGGCGATGAAGATGGTTGCCAACACACTGAAATGCCACAGCGACATCCAAAAGCCGTGAATGCCAGAGTTTTTCACCCTGGCGTCGCCCGCCGCAATGCCTTCGAACGCGGTCTGCAGGGATGTGAACAGGTCGTTGCTCTGGTAACTCAGCAGCACGGCGAGGCGCACGGACAGCAGGACCAACAGCAGCAGCACGCCTAGCATCAGCCAGACCTTGACGGCCTGTGGACCGACGAAGTAGCCCCTGGTGATCCGCCAATACTGGCGCCCCCAGACCGTCACATACCTGATCACGACCAGCACCACGATCAGGCACACGGCACTGATCGCCCAGGCTTCGCCCAGCCAGCGCAGGGAGTCATGGAGCGCAGCCGACCAGTTGATGGATTCCTTGAACGGCTTGGGGTCCAACTTCGACGTCTCCTTGCTACCGAGGCATCCGGCGGAGCCTCATGGTGGACACTTCCCCGCGAAGTTACCCGAGGCAGGGTGGATAGGCTGCCTGGATGAGCATCGACGCTCCGTCCAGCCAGACCGTGCATGCCGGCCGGCTCATCGCACGCCGGCTCAAAGCCAGCGGAATCGACACCATCTTCACGTTGTCCGGCGGCCACCTGTTTTCCATCTACGACGGCTGCCGTGACGAGGGTATCCGGCTGATCGATACCCGGCACGAGCAGACGGCGACCTTTGCCGCCGAGGGCTGGTCGAAGGTGACCAGGGTCCCCGGCGTCGCCGCGCTGACCGCCGGTCCGGGCGTCACCAACGGCATGAGCGCGATGGCCGCCGCGCAGCAGAACCAGTCGCCGCTGGTGGTGCTCGGTGGCCGCGCCCCCGCTGGGCGCTGGGGCATGGGTTCGCTGCAGGAGATCGACCACGTGCCGTTCGTGGCGCCGCTGGCTCGCTTCGCGGCCACCGCACAATCCGCCGAGGCGGCGGGGCTGATGGTTGACGAGGCGTTGCGCGCGGCGGTCGGCGCCCCCTCGGGGGTGGGATTCGTCGACTTCCCGATGGACCACGTGTTCGCCGTATCCGAGGACCCCGGCCGCCCCGGCGCTCTCGCCGACGTGCCGCCGGGCCCGGCCCCCGACGGCGCGGCGCTCGAGCGTGCCGCGGACCTGCTCGCCGCGGCACACCGGCCGGTGATCATGGCGGGCACCAACGTGTGGTGGGGGCACGCGGAGGCGGCGCTGCTGCGTCTCGCCGAGGAGCGGCAGATCCCGGTGCTGATGAACGGGATGGCCCGCGGTGTGGTGCCCGCCGACCACCCGTTGGCGTTCTCGCGGGCCCGGGCCAAAGCGCTGGGCGAGGCGGACGTGGCGCTGGTCGTCGGCGTGCCCATGGATTTTCGGCTGGGATTCGGCAAGGTGTTCGGGCCCCAGACCCAGCTCGTCGTGGCGGATCGTGCCGAACCGGGGCGCGAGCATCCGCGGCCCGTCGCGGCCGGTCTTTACGGCGACCTCACGTCGATCCTCTCGGCGCTGGCCGGGCCGGGGGAGCATCGGGACTGGATCGCCGAGCTGCGCACGGCCGAAAGCGCGGCGCGAAGCTCCGAAGCAGCCGAGCGGGGCGACGATCGCACGCCGCTGCACCCGATGCGGGTGTACGCCGAGCTGGCCCCCCTGCTGGACCGCGACGCCATCGTGGTCGTCGACGCCGGCGATTTCGGGTCCTACGCGGGCCGGGTGATCGACAGCTATTTGCCGGGCTGTTGGCTGGACAGCGGCCCCTTCGGCTGCCTGGGTTCCGGCCCCGGCTACGCGCTGGCCGCCAAGCTGGCCCACCCCGACCGCCAGGTCGTCCTGCTGCAGGGTGACGGCGCCTTCGGGTTCAGCGGCATGGAGTGGGACACCCTGGTGCGGCACAACGTGCCGGTCGTTTCGGTGATCGGCAACAACGGGATCTGGGCCCTCGAAAAGCACCCGATGGAGGCGATTTACGGCTATTCGGTGGTGGCGGAGTTGCGTCCGGGCACGCGCTACGACGAGGTCGTCCGCGCGCTGGGCGGCCACGGTGAGCTGGTGTCCGCGCCCGCCGAGCTGCGCCCCGCCCTGGAGCGTGCCTTCGGCAGCGGCCTGCCGGCCGTCGTCAACGTGCTCACCGATCCGAGCGTCGCCTATCCACGCCGGTCCAACCTGGCATAGCTCGCCCACCGCGTACCGTTGACCTGTGCCAAAGACCACCCGCGCTGAACCTGGCAGGCTGAGCAGCCGATTTTGGCGGCTGCTGGGAGCCAGCACCGAAAAGGACCGAAGCCGCTCGCTCGCTCAGGTGACCGCCTCGTCGGAGTACGACGAGGAAGCCGCCGGCCTCACCGACGAGCAACTGCGCAAGGCGGCGGGGCTGCTCAACCTCGACGACCTCGCCGAATCCGACGACATCGCGCAGTTCCTCGCGATCGCCCGGGAAGCCGCCGAACGGTCAACGGCGTTGCGCCCGTTCGATGTTCAGCTGCTCGGCGCGCTGCGCATGCTTGACGGCGACGTGATCGAGATGGCCACCGGCGAGGGCAAGACGCTCGCCGGGGCCATCGCGGCCGCCGGGTATGCCATCGCCGGCCGGCACGTGCACGTGGTGACCATCAACGACTACCTGGCCCGCCGCGACGCCGAGTGGATGGGGCCGCTGCTGGAGGCCATGGGCCTGACCGTCGGCTGGATCACCGCGGAGTCGACGAGCGAGGAACGCAGGGCCGCCTACGACTGTGACGTCACCTACGCCTCGGTCAATGAGATCGGCTTCGACGTGCTGCGGGACCAGCTCGTGACCGACGTCGCCGACCTGGTGTCGCCGAATCCCGATGTGGCCCTTATCGATGAGGCCGACTCCGTTCTGGTCGACGAGGCGCTGGTGCCGCTGGTGCTGGCCGGCACGACGCACCGGGAGACCCCGCGGCTGGAGATCATCAAACTCGTCGGCGAACTCGCCGCCGAGACCGATTACGACACCGACTCCGACAGCCGCAACGTCCACCTGACCGAGGTCGGCGCGCGCAAAGTGGAGAAGGCGCTCGGCGGCATCGACCTCTACTCCGAGGAACACGTCGGCACCACGCTCACCGAGGTCAACGTGGCGCTGCACGCGCATGTGCTGCTCCAGCGCGACGTGCACTACATCGTTCGGGACGACGCCGTGCACCTGATCAATGCCGCGCGCGGCCGCATCGCGCAGCTGCAGCGCTGGCCCGACGGCCTGCAGGCCGCCGTCGAGGCGAAAGAGGGCATCGAGACCACCGAGACCGGCGAGGTCCTCGACACCATCACGGTGCAGGCGCTGATCAACCGCTACACCACCGTGTGCGGCATGACCGGCACCGCGCTGGCCGCCGGTGAGCAGCTGCGCCAGTTCTACAAGCTCGGAGTGTCACCGATTCCGCCGAATGAGCCCAACATTCGCGAGGACGAGTCCGACCGCGTGTACATCACCGCCGCCGCCAAGAACGACGCGATCGTGGCGCACATCGCCGAGGTGCACGAAACCGGACAGCCGATGCTGGTCGGCACCCGCGATGTCGCCGAGTCCGAGGACCTGCACGAGCGGCTGCTGCGCCGCGGCGTGCCCGCGGTGGTGCTCAACGCCAAGAACGACGCCGAGGAAGCGCAGGTTATCGCCGAGGCCGGCAAATTCGAGTCGGTCACGGTGTCCACCCAGATGGCGGGGCGCGGTACCGATATCCGGCTGGGCGGATCCGACGAAGCCGACCACGACAGGGTCGCCGACCTGGGCGGGCTGCACGTCGTCGGCACCGGCCGGCATCACACCGAGCGGCTGGACAACCAGCTGCGCGGGCGGGCCGGACGGCAGGGCGACCCCGGCTCGTCGGTGTTCTTCTCCAGTTGGGAAGACGACGTCGTGGTGGCCAACCTCGACCAGAACAAGCTGCCCATGGAAACCGACCCGGAAAACGGGGACGGCCGGATCGTCAGCCCCAAGGCGGCCGGGCTGCTCGATCACGCCCAGCGTGTCGCCGAGGGCCGGATGCTCGACGTGCACGCGAACACCTGGCGCTACAACCAGCTGATCGCCCAGCAGCGCGCCATCATCGTCGACCGGCGAAACACGTTGCTGCGCACCACAACCGCGCGCGACGAGCTCGCCGAGCTCGCGCCCAAACGCTATGAAGAGCTGGCTGAGGCGATGCCCGAGGACGAGGCCGACGAACGCCTCGAGACGATCTGCCGGCTGATCATGCTGTATCACCTCGACCGCGGATGGGCCGACCATCTGGCGTACCTGGCCGACATCCGCGAGAGCATTCACCTGCGCGCGCTGGGCCGGCAAAATCCGCTGGACGAGTTCCATCGGCTGGCCGTCGACGCGTTCGCCTCGCTGGCCGCGGATGCGATCGAAGCGGCGCAGCAGACGTTCGAAACCGCGAACGTGCTCGAAGAGGAGCCGGGGCTGGATCTGTCGAAGCTGGCCCGGCCGACGTCGACGTGGACCTACATGGTCAACGACAACCCGCTCTCGGACGACACGCTCGCGACCCTGAGCCTTCCCGGGGTATTCCGCTAGGCCGACGGTCCGGGCGCCCAACGTGCGTCCAGCCGCACGCTGGTGGCCGAGTGTGCGGCCACCCGCACGCTCGCCGGGCGTGGTCCGTCGTGCGGACCACATCTTCTCCCGGCTAAGGTCACGGCTCATGGAGCACGTGCCTCCGCCCGACCGGGTACTGACCGTGCCCAACTTGCTCAGCGCCATCCGCCTGGCGCTGATCCCGGTGTTCGTCTACGCGCTGGTGTTCGCGCACGCCGACGGTTGGGCGGTGGCCATCCTGATGTTCAGCGGCGCCTCCGACTGGGCCGACGGCAAGATCGCGCGGGCGCTGAACCAGTCGTCGCGTCTTGGTGTTCTGCTGGACCCGGCGGTCGATCGTCTCTACATGGTCACCGTGCCCGTCGTCATGGCGATCGGCGGCGTCCTGCCGTGGTGGTTCGTCGTCACGCTGCTGGTGCGCGACGGGCTGCTGGCCGCGAGCCTGCCCCTGCTGCGAAGCCGCGGGCTGTCGGCGCTGCCGGTGACGTACGTCGGCAAGGCCGCCACCTTCGCCCTGATGTCCGGTTTCCCGCTCGTCCTGCTGGGCACCTGGGACGCGTTGTGGAGCCGCGTGATCGGCGCCATCGGCTGGGCATTCTTGATCTGGGGCATCTACACCTACCTGTGGGCGTTCGTGCTGTACGTGGTGCAGCTGACGTTGGTCGTGCGCCGGATGCCCACGCTCAAAGCGGGTGCGCATGGCTGAACCCGACCGCCTGCTCGGCGGCTACGACCCCAACGCCGGCCGCAGCGCCCACGAGGCGGCGCGTCCGACGCTGATCCCGGTGCCGTCGCTGCTGCGCGCCCTGCTGTCGGAGCATCTGGATCCCGGGTACGCCGCCGCGGCCGAAAAACGTAGCCGCACTGCCACACCCAAGGCCGCGCGGGCGCGCGTTTTCGGTTGGCTCTGGCAGGCCCTGGCGGCGATGCTGGTCGCCACCGTGTTCGCCGCCGCGGTCGCGCAGGCCCGCTCGGTCGAACCCGGTGTGCGCTCCGCCCAACAGCTGCTGGCGCGCAGCGTCCGCTCGACCGAAGACACCGCCGCCCGGCTGTCCAAGCGGCGCACCACGCTCTCGACCCAGGTCGACGATGTGCAGCGACACGCGCTGGCCGACAACGCCGAGGGGCAGCGGCTGCTGACCCGTCTGGACGCGCTCAGCCTGGCCGCGGCCAGCACGCCGATCATCGGCCCCGGTCTGACCGTGACCGTGACCGAGCCCGGTGCCAGCCCCAACCTTTCCGACGTGTCCAAGCAGCGAGTCACCGGCAGCCGGCAGATCATCCTCGACCGCGACCTACAGCTCGTCGTCAACTCGTTGTGGGCCAGCGGCGCCGAAGCCATTTCGGTCGGCGGGGTTCGGATCGGGCCGAATGTAACGATCCGGCAGGCCGGGGGAGCGATCCTCGTCGACAACAACCCCACCGGCAGCCCGTACACGATCCTCGCGGTCGGGCCGCCGCGCTCGATGCGCGACGTCTTCGACGGCAGCCCGGGACGACAGCGTCTTAGGCTGCTGGAGGTCTCCTACGGCGTCGGCGTCACCGTGAACGTCTCCGACGGTCTGTCGCTGCCGGCCGGGTCGGTCCGGGAAGTCAAGTTCGCCAAACAGATTGGGCCCTAGTGAGAAAAGTCCTCGCATGATCGGTATCGCGGCGCTGGCGCTCGGCATCGTGCTGGGGTTGGTCTTCCATCCCGCCGTGCCCGAGGTTGTCCAACCGTATCTGCCCATCGCGGTGGTCGCCGCGCTCGACGCGGTGTTCGGCGGGCTGCGCGCCTACCTCGAGCGGATCTTCGATCCCAAGGTTTTCGTGGTGTCGTTCGTCTTCAACGTCTTCGTGGCGGCGCTGATCGTCTACGTCGGCGATCAACTGGGTGTCGGCACGCAGTTGTCCACGGCCATCATCGTCGTGTTGGGTATACGCATTTTCGGCAACGCGGCCGCGCTGCGGCGACGGCTGTTCGGGGCGTGACGACTGTGGAGTCAGCGTGAGCGACGAGCCGCCACAGGACGCGCGCGACGAAAGTCGTGACGCGCCAACCCGGCACGGCCACTCCGAAGGTGAGCACAAGGCCGACGACGCCCAGCGCGGCCGCCACGAATTGCCGTCGGACAGCCCACGGCCCGAGATCGGGTCGGTGCAGCGGACCGGATGGTCCGGACTGCTGCGGGCCGGGCGCTCGCGGCTCTTGTTCGGGATACTGGCGGCCCTGCTGTGCCTGGTTCTGGGGCTCGCGATCATCACCCAGGTCCGCCAGACGAAATCGGGTGACTCGCTGGACACGGCGCGCCCCGCGGACCTGTTGGTGCTGCTGGATTCGTTGCGGCAGCGCGAGGCCACGCTGAACACCGAAGTCGCCGAACTGCAGAACACGCTGAATCAACTGCAGGCGTCGGGCAACACCGATCAGGCCGCGATCCAAAGCGCTCAGGCCCGGCTGGCCGCGCTGTCGATTCTGGTCGGCTCCGTCGGCGCCACCGGGCCCGGCGTCACGGTCACGATCGACGACCCCGGCCCCGGGGTGTCACCCGAGGCCATGCTCGACGTGATCAATGAGTTGCGCGCCGCCGGCGCCGAGGCGGTCGAGACCAACGATGCCCACCAGTCGGTACGGGTGGGCGTCGACACCTGGGTGGTGGGCACGCCCGGCTCGTTGACCATCGACGGCAAGACGCTGTCGCCGCCGTATTCGATTCTGGCGATTGGCGATCCGCCGACGCTGGCCGCCGCGATGAACATTCCTGGCGGCGCGGAGGACAGCATCAAGCGCGTCGGTGCGCGGATGTCGGTGCAGCAGGCCGACCGGGTGGACGTGACGACCTTGCGACAACCAAAACCGCACCAATACGCTCAGCCCGTCAAGTGAGCACACCGACCAGAACAGGAACACCGTGAGCGATATCCCGGCCGAGCTGCACTACACCGCCGAACACGAGTGGGTTCGCCGCAGCGGGGAAGACGCCGCGCGGATCGGGATCACCGACTTCGCCCAGGCGGCACTCGGCGACGTCGTCTTCGTTCAGCTTCCCGACGTCGGCACCGAGCTGGTCGCCGGCGAATCCTTCGGCGAGGTGGAATCGACGAAATCCGTGTCGGACCTCTACGCGCCCGTATCGGGCAGGGTCACCGCCGTCAATTCCGATCTGGACGGCAGTCCGCAGCTGGTCAACTCCGACCCGTATGGCGCCGGCTGGCTGGTGGATGTGCAGGTTTCCGACGCCGCCGGGCTCGAGTCGGCCCTCGGCACATTGCTTGACGCCGAGGCCTACCGCGGCACACTAACCGAATGACGATTGCTAATGTCCCTGCAGCCTGTCGATCGCGCAGTGGTGGGGACATCGCCGACTGGTGCGCGGTACGGTCAAACGGATCACAATGAGAACGCAGTTATCGGCAGTACGAGGCAAAGCGCCTAGTGGGGAGCCGGCCGAGCGGCCCGGTCAGATAACGCCACAGCGGCCAGTGAGGAGCAGCGCGTGACGGACATGGACTCAGGGAAAGAGCAGGACCAGAACGCTGACGAAGTCACCGTGGAGACGACTTCCGTTTTCCGTGCCGACTTCCTCAACGAACTGGACGCTCCCGCGCAAGCGGGAACCGAGAGCGCGGTATCCGGCGTCGAAGGTCTGCCCGCGGGCTCGGCTCTGCTGGTCGTCAAACGGGGACCGAACGCCGGCTCACGCTTCCTGCTCGACCAGGCCATCACGTCAGCCGGCCGGCATCCTGACAGCGACATCTTCCTCGATGACGTCACCGTGAGCCGTCGCCACGCCGAATTCAGGTTGGAAGGCAACGACTTCCAGGTCGTCGATGTTGGTAGCCTCAACGGCACCTACGTCAATCGCGAGCCGGTGGATTCCGCGGTGCTGGCGAACGGTGACGAGGTCCAGATCGGAAAGTTCCGTCTGGTGTTTTTGACCGGACCCAAGCAGGGTGATGACGAGGGAGGATCTTCAGGCTAGTGAGCGCGCCCGATAGCCCGGCGCTGGCCGGGATGTCGATCGGGGCGGTCCTCGAACTGTTGAGGCCGGATTTCCCCGATGTCACGATCTCCAAGATTCGCTTCTTGGAGGCCGAGGGACTGGTGACGCCGCAGCGTGCTGCCTCCGGATACCGCAGGTTCACCGCGTACGACTGCGCCCGGCTGCGCTTCATCCTTACCGCTCAGCGGGATCATTACCTGCCGCTGAAGGTGATCAGGTCACAGCTGGACGCGCAGCCCGACGGCGAGCTGCCGTCGTTCGGATCGCCTTACGGCGTACCGCGATTGGTGTCCGTCGCGGGCAGCGATCCCGGTTCCGCCGGCGGTGAGGCCGGGTCCGATCAGGCCGCGGTGGCGCCCACCCGCATCCGGTTGAGCCGCGAAGAGCTCCTGGAGCGCTCCGGTGTGGACGATGGGCTGCTGACCGCGCTGCTCAAGGCCGGGGTGATCACCACCGGTCCGGGCGGGCTGTTCGACGAACACGCTGTGGTGATCCTGCAGTGCGCACGGGCGCTGGCCGACTACGGCGTCGAGCCGCGGCATCTGCGGGCCTTCCGGTCGGCGGCCGACCGGCAGTCCGATCTGATCGCCCAAATCGCCGGGCCGGTAGTCAAAGCCGGCAAGGCCGGCGCTCTCGACCGCGCCGACGACCTGGCGCGTGAGGTCGCGGCACTCGCTATCACTTTGCATACCTCGCTGATCAAGTCTGCCGTTCGCGACGTTCTGCATCGCTGAGGACTAGACTTTCGTTCGATAGCTTGGCGTTCGGGTGCATGTGCGGAGGGCAGACACAGATGGGCGAAGTTCGTGTTGTCGGCATTCGCGTGGAGCAGCCGCAGAACCAGCCGGTGCTCTTGCTGCGCGAGGCCAACGGTGACCGCTATCTGCCGATCTGGATCGGCCAGTCCGAGGCGGCCGCCATTGCGCTCGAGCAACAAGGCGTGGAACCACCCCGGCCGCTGACGCACGATCTCATCAGGGATCTCATTGCAGCGCTTGGGCATTCGCTGAAAGAGGTGCGGATCGTCGATCTGCAGGAGGGCACTTTCTACGCTGACCTGGTCTTCGACCGCAACATCACGGTGTCGGCGCGCCCCTCGGATTCGGTGGCGATCGCGCTGCGGGTCGGCGTCCCGATCTACGTCGAGGAGGCGGTGCTCGCCCAGGCCGGTCTGCTGATCCCCGACGAGAGCGACGAGGAATCCAACACCGCCGTCCGCGAAGACGAGGTGGAGAAATTCAAGGAGTTCCTCGACAGCGTGTCGCCCGACGATTTCAAGGCCACTTGAGCTGGCTATCCCATCGGGTTTGGGAAGCCGCAGGTAGCGGCGTCCCGCCGGCGGCCCGGGCAATCCGCGCGGGCAGCCACTAGGGTGGAGAGCGACATCACGGATGCATCTCATCTGGGCCCGCGATGTCGACACGCCTGGCGGATAGCGCGCCGACTCACCCCTGCGGCGGCCATACTTTGATTACGACTAAGGCGCGGCGGCTGTCGGAAAGCGTAAGCTCTCTAGCACTCGGGCCTGAGCAAACATGGCTGCCGAGGCAGCCTGCGAACGCAGCTAGTAAACGAGCGCGATCGGCGAGAGGAACGAACCGTGAGCGAGACGCCACGTCAAGAGCAGTTAGACCTAGCTGACCACGCGGACGCCACGACCGACCACAGCGCCACCGCGCCGAGCGTGGCCGTGCAGCCCGGACTGTTCCCCGACGATTCCGTGCCCGACGAGCTTGTCGGCTACCGCGGGCCGAGTGCCTGCCAGATCGCCGGCATCACCTACCGCCAGCTGGACTACTGGGCGCGCACCTCGCTGGTCGTTCCGTCGATCCGCAGCGCGGCGGGGTCCGGCAGCCAGCGGCTCTACTCCTTCAAGGACATCCTGGTTCTCAAGATCGTCAAGCGCTTGCTCGACACCGGGATCTCGCTGCACAACATCCGCGTCGCGGTCGACCATCTGCGCCAGCGCGGCGTCCAGGATCTGGCCAACATCACCCTGTTCTCCGACGGCACCACGGTTTACGAGTGCACCTCGGCCGAAGAGGTCGTCGACCTGCTGCAGGGCGGCCAGGGCGTGTTCGGCATCGCGGTGTCCGGCGCGATGCGCGAGCTGACCGGCGTCATCGCGGACTTCCCCGGCGAGCGCGCCGACGGCGGCGAATCGATCGACGCCCCGGAAGACGAGCTGGCGTCCCGGCGCAAGCACCGCGACCGCAAGATCGGCTAACACCGCGCCCTCGAGGGCAACTGAGCGCGGCCGAGTAAGCTGGGGGCCGCATCGCCCTCGCGCGGGAGAGTTCCGTGATCGCCAGTCACGGACGCCGAAGGAGCAACACCTCTCCGTCAACCTCTCAGGCACCCGGACCGCGCAAGACAACGATGCCTCTGGAAAGCGGTGCGACCGGCAGCGGTCACACCCGCCGATGGGGAAAGGCGCTTCACCGGCGCCGAATCTCTCAGGCACCCGGCGACCGGGTGAAGACAGAGGGAGAGGGCCGCTCGTCCCTCTGCCCTGTCAGGAGTTCGCCAGTGTCCGACCAGCCAACTTTCGCCGCCCGGCACATCGGTCCCGACGGCCCGGCCGTCGCGGCCATGCTCGCCGTCATCGGTGTCGACTCGCTCGACGAGCTGGCGGCCAAGGCGGTCCCCACCGGCATTCTCGACGAGCTCGCCGACGGTGCCGCGCCGGGTCTGGACGCGTTGCCGCCGGCCGCGAGCGAGGCCGAGGCGCTGAGCGAGCTGCGGGCGCTGGCCGACGCCAACACCGTCGCGGTGTCGATGATCGGGCAGGGCTACTACGACACGCTCACGCCGCCGGTGCTGTTGCGCAACATCATGGAGAACCCGGCCTGGTACACGGCCTACACGCCGTATCAGCCCGAGATCAGCCAGGGTCGGCTGGAAGCGCTCCTGAACTTCCAGACCATGGTCGCCGACCTCACCGGCCTCGAGGTTGCCAACGCATCGATGCTCGACGAAGGCACCGCCGCCGCCGAGGCGATGACGTTGATGCACCGGGCCGCTCGTGGCGCGGCCAACCGGCTGGCCGTCGACGTCGACGTCTTCGCCCAGACCGCCGCGGTGCTGACCACCCGAGCCAAGCCGCTGGGCATCGAGATCGTGACCGCCGACCTGCGCGATGGCCTGCCCGACGGCGAATTCTTCGGTGTGATCGCCCAGCTGCCGGGTGCCAGCGGCCGGGTAACGGACTGGTCGGCTTTGATCCAGGCGGCGCACGACCGCGGCGCGCTGGTCGCCATCGGCGCCGACCTGTTGGCCCTCACGTTGATCACGCCGCCCGGCGAGATCGGCGCCGACGTCGCGTTCGGCACCACCCAAAGATTCGGTGTCCCAATGGGATTCGGCGGCCCGCACGCCGGATACCTGGCCGTGCACGCCAAGCACGCCCGTCAGCTGCCGGGCCGGCTGGTCGGGGTGTCGGTAGACGCCGACGGATCCCCGGCCTACCGGCTCGCCTTGCAGACCCGCGAGCAGCACATCCGCCGCGACAAGGCGACCAGCAACATCTGCACCGCGCAGGTGCTGCTGGCGGTGATGGCCGCGATGTACGCCAGCTACCACGGGGCGGACGGCCTGACCGAGATCGCGCGGCGGGTGCATGGCCACGCCGAGGCGATCGCCTCCGGGTTGGGCGCGGCAGCCAACACAGCGCTGGTGCACGACAAGTACTTCGACACCGTGCTGGCGCGCGTTCCGGGGCGCGCCGACGCGGTGATCGCCGCGGCCAAAGCCAAGGGCATCAACCTGTGGCGCGTCGACGCCGACCACGTGTCGGTGGCCTGCGACGAGGTCACGACCGCCGAGCACGTCGCGATCGTGCTGGACGCGTTCGGGGCAACGGCGAAGCAACCTGCCCGCGCCGACATCGCTACCCGCGCCTCGGAGTTCCTGACGCATCCCGCGTTCACGCAATACCGCACCGAGACGGCGATGATGCGCTATTTGCGCACGCTGGCCGACAAGGATATTGCCTTGGACCGCAGCATGATTCCGCTCGGATCCTGCACGATGAAACTCAACGCCGCCGCCGAGATGGAGCCGGTCACCTGGCCGGAATTCGCCCGCCTGCATCCGTTCGCTCCGGCATCTGACAGCGCGGGCTTGCGGCGGCTCATCTCCGACCTGGAGACCTGGCTGGTGCAGATCACCGGCTACGACGCGGTCTCGTTGCAGCCCAATGCCGGCTCGCAGGGCGAGTACGCCGGCCTGTTGGCGATTCACGACTACCACGCCGACCGCGGCGAGCCGCACCGCGACATCTGCCTGATCCCGTCCAGCGCCCACGGCACCAATGCCGCGTCGGCGGCGTTGGCCGGGCTGCGGGTGGCGGTGGTGGCCTGCCGCGACAACGGCGACGTCGATCTCGACGACCTGCGCGCGAAGGTGGCCGAGCACGCGGACCGGCTGGCGGCGCTGATGATCACCTACCCGTCGACGCACGGCGTGTACGAGCACGACATCGCGGACATCTGCGCGGCCGTGCACGACGCCGGCGGCCAGGTGTACATCGACGGCGCCAACCTCAACGCGCTGGTCGGCCTGGCGCGGCCGGGCAAATTCGGCGGCGACATCAGCCACCTGAACCTGCACAAGACGTTCTGCATCCCGCACGGCGGCGGCGGGCCCGGCGTCGGGCCGGTGGCGGCGCGCTCGCACCTGGCCAAATACCTGCCCGGTCACCCCTACGCGCCCGAGCTGCCCGGCGGCCGGCCGGTGTCGTCGGCACCGTACGGGTCGGCCTCGATCCTGCCGATCACGTGGGCCTACATCCGCATGATGGGCGCCGACGGATTGCGGGCGGCGTCGCTGACCGCGATCGCGTCGGCCAACTACATCGCCCGGCGCCTCGACGAATACTTCCCGGTGCTCTACACCGGCGAGAATGGCATGGTCGCCCACGAGTGCATCCTGGACCTGCGCGGCATCACCAAGTCGACCGGCGTCACCGTCGACGATGTCGCAAAACGGTTGGCGGACTACGGTTTCCACGCGCCAACCATGAGCTTCCCGGTGGCCGGCACGCTGATGGTGGAGCCCACCGAAAGCGAGAGCCTGACCGAGGTCGACGCCTTCTGCGAGGCCATGATCGCGATCCGCCGCGAGATCGACCGGGTCGGCGCGGGGGAGTGGCCCGTCGACGACAACCCGTTGCGGGGCGCGCCCCACACCGCCGAGTGTCTGGTGGTCTCCGAGTGGGATCACCCTTACACCCGCGAACAGGCCGCCTACCCGCTCGGCAAGGCATTCCGGCCCAAAGTCTGGCCGCCGGTGCGCCGCATCGACGGCGCCTACGGCGACCGCAACCTGGTCTGCTCCTGCCCGCCGGTGGAGGCTTTCGTCTAGCCGAAGCGGTCGACGATCGCCGCGGCGATCTGCTCGGGGGCGTCCTCCTGGATGAAATGCTTGGCCTCGGGTAGCTCTATTAGGACGTGGTCGGGAAAGGTCTCGCGCATCCGCGGAATCGTCGGGCCGGGCCGGAACGCGACGTCCTTCATCCCCCACACCAGCAGCGCGGGCTTGGCGCCCAGCTTGGCCGGCACCTCCGCGGCGAGCCGTCCCAGCAGGGGATGGGCCGCGAGGATTTGTTTGGGCATCTCGGCCACGCCTTTTCGTGCCTCAGCGTTGGGCTGCACCGCCCGGTAGTGCTCCATCACCGCGGCGCTCGGCCGTCGCGCCGTCCCCGACGGAATCAGGCGTTCGACGAAGAAGTTGTGCCGCAGGACCGCGTACTGCATCGGCGGACTGCCCATGACCCTGCTGAAGGCCTTCGTCGCGAAGGTATCCGCCGGCCAGAACCAGGTGTTCCCCAGCACAACCCCGCGCACCCGATCGGCGCGCTCGACCGCGACGGCCATGCCGATCGGCCCACCCCAGTCCTGGCCCATCGTCACGTACCCGTCCAGGCCGAGGTGGTCGACGAACTCGCCGACGACCCGTGCGTGCTCGTCGATTTTGTAGCCGAATCCCTCCGGCCGATCCGAGAGCCCGAAACCGAGGTAATCCGGTGCGATGCACCGGAAGCGGTCGCGCAGCGCGACGATGATGTCGCGGTACAGGAAGCTCCAGGTCGGGTTGCCGTGGCAGAACAGGATCGGTGGCCCCGTCCCCTCGTCCACGTAGTGCATGCGGCCGCGCGAGGTATCGAACCAGCGCGACTCGAACGGGTACAGCTGTGGGTCGGGAGTGAAATCGATGCGCATTACCCCTCCTCGGATGGCGCTCCCGATGGTATGCCCGCCCTGTGACATCTCCGAGCGTGAGAGATTGCGCAGCGCTAGCCCAGGTATTGAGTGATCGCCGTGGCGAGGTCCGGGGAGGTCGACGTCGAAAGGTTCTGGTAGCTGCCGCCGCTGAGCTGGGCGACGGCTTCCCAGGTCGCCCGGTCGGGGTCCGCGCCGAAGTCGATGACGTTGACCGCGATCGGTTTGGCCGGGTCGGCGCCGGTGCGGATGAAATTCTGCAGCCCCGCGCCGTCCAGGGTTTGGTCGGTGTGCGGACCCGCCGTGATCACTAATATCGAATTGGGTTGTCCGGCAACATATTTGGCTTGCATCTCCTGGTAGAGCATGCGCAGCGTGGTGAACGACACCGCACCGCCGGCCGATGCGGATTGCTTGTCCAGCGCCGCCGTCAGCGCCGCCGAGCGGGGTTGGCCGTTGACGGGGTCGGACAGCGGCCCGGCCGCGACCTCCGATCGGCCCTCGCGGCCGTCGAACGTCCACAGCCCCACGACGGCGTTGGGCGGCAGCGCCTTGATCCGTTCGCTCAGCGCGCCAACCACGTTGGCCAGCCGCGACTTTCCGCCCTCGTCGGCGGGCATCGACTGGTCGAGCATGATCGTCGCGGCCAACCCGCTCGACGGCGCGGACATGGCGTCGGCGAGCGTGACGCGCATCGTGTCATCGCCGACCGACAACGTGGACGGCAGGGCGGGGAAACCGGTCACCGCGCTGGCCGGCGGCTTGACACCGTTGACCCGGAAGCCGGCCTTGGCCAGCTTCGCGAGTTGCTCGGGCCTGCGCATGAAGTGGGTGAATTCGCTGGCCGCCGAGCTCTGTTCGTGCGTCAGCCACGAGCCGTTGAGCAACACGGTGGGGTAGTCGGCGACGGGGGCGGGCCCGGGCGGTAGCCAGGAACCCAGCGCGTTCTTGGCGTCCGGCAGCGACTGGCCACGCTGGAACAGCTGCTGCTCGGTGGTGACGACGGCGTGCACCGGCGCGGACGCCGCGTCACCGGGCTTCAGCAGCGTGTTCATCGCCTCCGTGAGCGAATTGTCCGCCAATTTCGGTTGGGCGCTGGTCAAGCTGCGCAGGGCGGCGGTGCCCTGGGTCGCCGGTGCACCGGCGGGCGCCGACGCGACCGCCACCGCCTCGCCGGCGAGGTAGGCGGCGTCGCTGTTGCCGTTCGTCGGCAGCGCCAGCCGCAGCGATCCCCACCCGGGCAGGTTCAAGCCGGCCAACGCGTTCGGGTTGGTTTGCAGGCCGGGCAGCGTCGCCCAGCTCTGATTGGCGAGGGCCGGCTGGAGCTCGGGGCGCACGGCGAGCATCACCGGCGAGCTGACCAGCGACCGGCTGTCGCTGATCGTTTTCTGACCCGCGGCCGCGGAGAGCCGCGCCGCCGACACGGAGCTGGCCGGAATCCACAACGCCGGCTGGCCGCCCAGTTCGGCGGGCCACTTGCCGATGAAGCCGGCGACGACGGCGTCGGAGCCGGCGGGTTTGACGCTGACCTGCATGCAGTGGTCGCCGACCGGACCCGCCGTCGAGTTGTAGCTTTCCGCGAACTGCTGCACCGGATCGGTCAGCGACGGGTCCACGACGACGGCGACGGTCTCTTTGCCCCCGACGCAGCGCGCGGCGGCGGTGTGCGAGCGGTTGGACAGCACGTCGCCGAAGAAGCTCCACAGGATCACGGTGCCCACGACCACCACGACGGCAACGAGGGCGACGATGACGCCGATGCTGACCCCGCGCCGTCCGCCGGCGCTGCGGTGGCCGCCGCGCCAGTCGCCGAGTCCCCGGTGGCCGCCGGTCGGTGGGTCGGATCGCTCCGCGCTCCCCGCGGCCGTCGTTCGGGTCGGAAATTCCGGATATTCGCCGCCGGCATCGACCGCGAAGGCGTCGTCGGCGGGGTACGCATCCCCGTCGTCGGCGAATTCCTCGTCGGCGTAGTCGTCCTCGGCGGCGCCGAAGTACTCCTCGTCGGCGTAGTGACCCGCGTCCCGGTAGCGGCGATAGTCGCCGAAGCTGCCCGGCGTTTCGGTTTCCTGGCCGGCGTTCAGATATCGGCCGCTGTCGGTGTGCAGATCGTCGGCGTGCACATCGTCGGCGTACACATCGTCGGCAACGTCATCGTCAACGGGTTCGTCGCCGGAGTCTTCGGGGTCGGGCAAACTGTGCCTACCCATGCCGGTGCGCGCCGCCTTTCCGTCGAACCATCACATGACCTGTTGCGGACTCAGCCGCCTGCCGCGCGGGCTTTGAATTCCCGTCGACGCCGATGCAGGATCGGCTCCGTGTAGCCGTTGGGCTGCTGCCCTCCGGCCAGGATCAGCTCTTGCGCGGCCTGGAAGGCGATGTTGTCGTCGAAGTTCGGCGCCATCGGCTGATACGCCGCGTCCCCGGCGTTCTGCTGATCCACCATCGGGGCCATGCGTTCCAGGCCGGCCCGGACGTCCTCTTCGGTGATCACGCCGTGGCGCAGCCAGTTGGCCAGCAGCTGGCTGGAGATGCGCAGCGTGGCGCGGTCCTCCATGAGCGCCACGTTGTGAATGTCGGGAACCTTCGACGACCCGACGCCCTGGTCGATCCAGCGCACCACATAGCCCAGGATGGACTGGCAGTTGTTGTCGACTTCCTCGCGGATCTCCTCGGGCGCCCAGGCCAGTTCCTTGGCCAGCGGAATGGTCAGCAATTGGTCGATGTCGGTGCGCGTCTTGCCGGCCAGCTCCTTCTGCACCTCGATCACGTCGACCTTGTGGTAGTGCAGCGCGTGCAGTGTGGCCGCGGTGGGCGAGGGCACCCATGCTGTGCTGGCGCCGGCGCGGGGCTGGCCGATTTTCTGCTCGACCATGTCGGCCATCAGCTCGGTCATGGTCCACATGCCCTTGCCGATCTGGGCGTGGCCGGCGAACCCGGCGGCCAGGCCGGTGTCGACGTTGTTGTCCTCGTAGCCCAGGATCCACGGCTGGCTCTTCATGGTGCCCTTGCGCACCATGGGGCCGGCCTCCATCGAGGTGTGGATCTCGTCGCCGGTGCGGTCCAGGAAACCGGTGTTGATGAAAACAATCCGGTCGGTGACGGCCTTGATGCAGGCCTTCAGGTTGAGGGTGGTGCGCCGCTCCTCGTCCATGACGCCGACCTTCAGCGTGGTCTGCGGCAACCCCAGCACGTCTTCGACGCGGCTGAACAGCTCGGCGGTGAACGCGACCTCGTCGGGGCCGTGCATCTTCGGCTTGACGATGTAGATGGACCCGGTGCGGCTGTTCGTGAGCGGCCCATTGGCGTCGCTGGCCTTGAGACCGTGTATCGCGCTCACACCGGTGAACAGCGCGTCCATGATGCCCTCGTACACCTCGTTGCCGTCGGCCCCCTCGTTGTCGAAGACGATGGCGTCGTTGGTCATCAGGTGCCCGACGTTGCGGACGAATAGCAGTGCGCGCCCGGGCAATACGAGCTCGCCACCGTCCGGGGTGGTGTAGTGGCGGTCCTGGTTGAGGACCCGGGTGAACGCCTCGCCGTCCTTGTCGACCTGCGCGGACAGGTCGCCCTTGTTCAGGCCGAGCCAGTTGCGGTAGGCGCCGACCTTGTCGTCGGCGTCGACGGCGGAGACGGCGTCCTCGAAGTCGATGATCGTGGTCACCGCCGACTCGAGGACCACGTCCTTGATTCCGGCCGCGTCGGTCTTGCCGATCGGCGACTCGGGGTCGATCAGGATCTCGATGTGCAGCCCGTGGTTGACCAGCAACACCGACCAGTCGGGGGAGCCCAGTTCGCCGCTGTAGCCCACGAATTGCTCCGGCCGGGCCAACCCGGTGGAATCCGGGCCGCTGGTGATCTTCAGCTGGCCGTCGTCGATGCTCACGCCCGTCGCTTCCGCCCACGAACCCGACGACAGCGGCACCGCCTCGTCGAGGAACCTGCGCGCATAGGCGATCACCTTGTCGCCACGGATCCTGTTGTAGCTGGTGCCCTGCTCGGCGCCGTCGGTTTCGGGGATGACGTCGGTGCCGTAGAGGGCGTCGTAGAGCGAACCCCAGCGGGCGTTGGCCGCGTTGAGCGCAAACCGCGCATTGGTCACCGGCACGACCAGCTGCGGGCCCGCGGTCGTGGTGATCTCGTCGTCGACACCGGAGGTGGTGATGCTGAAATCGGCGGGTTCGGGCTGCAGGTAACCGATTTCGGCGAGGAACTCGCGGTACGCCTCGACGTCGATCGGCTCGATGACGCGGTGACGGTGCCACTTGTCGATCTGGGCCTGCAGTTCGTCGCGCCGCCGCAGCAAATCCTGATTCTGCGGGGTGAGGTCGGTGACGACCTTGTCCACGCCGGCCCAGAAGCTGTCGGGATCGATATCGGTGCCGGGCAGGGCCTCGTTGTTCACGAAGTCGTAGAGCACTCGGGCGACGCGCAAGTTCCCCACCGACACGCGATCAGTCATGTTTCTCCTCCAAAATGGCCTCATTGGACGCCAGTGGCTACTTCGTCAGCCTACCGGCCGGCAGCCCGAGCGAGCGTATCCGCCTTACCCGCAATCGCAGGTCAGGCGCGCGAACAGCACCGCCCATGGCGCCGGGGCGGACCTTGAGAACCGCTTTCTGGCAACGCATGTACTGCCGGCCAAGACCGTGAGCCCGCCAGCACGTTAGTGTGCCGGCGGCCGTTCAATCATACGGGCCATGGGCGGCGCACTTCGCCAGGCGGCCGCGAGCGGTGTCGCTACGTGTCTTTCACGACGCGTCGCGCATGCTGCCGACCAGGTCCTCGACCAGATCCTCCATCGCCACCATCGCGATCACGTCACCGCTGCCGTTGGTCACCAGCGCCAGATGGCTGTTGCTGCGCCGCATCCGCGACAGCGCGTCGGCGAGCGGCAACGACGTGGGTACCCGCGGCAGCGGGCGCACCAATGCCAGATCGATCACGGTCTCCGGATCGTCGTTGAGCGTCAGCACATCCTTGATGTGCAGGTAGCCGACGAATTTTCCGTCGCGTGCCGTGACCGGAAAGCGGGAGTACCCGGTCTGCGCCAGGGCTCGCTCGACGGCGCCGACCTTCGGCCCCGAGCCCGCGGCGTCCACCGACAATGCCCGCACGTCCGCCAGCGGTACGGCCACGTCGCCGACCACCCGGCTGCCGATCTGCAGCGCGCGGGTCAGCCTGCTGTGCTCCTCGGGATCCAGCAGGCCCTCGGACACCGATTCGGCGATCATCTCGCTGAGGACGACGGGGGAGACCGCGATGTGCAGCTCGTCCTTGGGCTCCACGCCCAGCGCGCGCAGTATCGCGTTGGCGCATTTGTTGTAGAACACAATGAACGGCCGGGCGGCGCGCACGTACGCCAAGTACGGCGGGACCAGCAGCATCGCCGTGCGTTCCGGACCGGCCAGCGCGATGTTCTTGGGCACCATCTCGCCCAGCAGCACGTGCAGCGTCACCACCATCGCCAGCGCGATCGCGAACGACAGCGTGTGGAGCAGCGTCGGGTTCATGTCGGCGAGCCCGAGCCCTCGCCGCAGCAGGTTGGCCACCGCCGCCTCACCGATCCGCCCCAGCAGCAGCGACGCCACCGTGACACCCAACTGGGCACCGGCGAGCATCGACGACAGCTGCTCACCGGCCCGGATCACGGTCACCGCCCGCGCCTTGCCCTGCTCGGCCAACGCTTCGAGGCGGTCGCGCCGCGCCGAGATCAGCGAGAATTCCGCGCCGACGAAGAACGCGTTCGCCCCGATCAGCAGGATCGCGAGCACCACTCCCAGCGTGTCGTTCATCAGTGGCCAAGTCCCATCGCCGGTTCGGCGCGGCCGCGCAGCTCGGCCAACTCGAGCAGATCGATGCGGCGGCCGTCCATCCGCACCACGGTCGCGCGCCAGGGCATCGAGGCATCCAGCAGCCCGTCCGGGTCCAGCGCGGTCAGTTCGACCGTTTCGCCGACCACCGGGATATGACCGATTTCGCGAAGCACCAGACCGCCGATGGTCTCGTATGGCCCCTCGGGTGCGCGATACCCGATGGCGGAGGCCACCTCGTCGATGCGCAGCAAGCCCGACACCCGCCAGCCCCCGCCGGCGGCCACCACGTCGGGCGTGGCGTCGTCGTGTTCGTCGCGGACGTCGCCCACGATCTCCTCGATCAGGTCCTCGACGGTCACCATGCCCGCGGTGCCGCCGTATTCGTCGACGACCATCGCGGTCTGCAGGGGGTTGGCGCGGATCTCGGCCATCACCGCGTCGCCATCCAGCGTCGAGGGGACCACGGGGACCGGCTGGGCGACCGTCGCCAGCGGCGTACTCGGCCGCTCGGCCCGCGGAACCTTGAACACCTGCTTGACGTGCACGATCCCGACGGTCTCGTCGAGATCGCCGGCGACGATCGGGAAGCGGGAGAACCCCGACTCGGCGGCCGCGGCCACCAGGTCGCTGAGCGTGTCGTCGGTCTGCAGCGCGACGATCTTGGACCTCGGCGTCATCAGCTCCTCGGCGGTGAGCGCACCGAACTGCAGCGATCGGCGCACCAGCGCGGCGGTGGCGGGGTCCAGCGAGCCGCTGCGCGCCGAGGTGCGCACCAGCGACACCAGTTCCTGCGGGGAGCGGGCCGAGCGCAGCTCCTCGGCCGGCTCGATGCCCAGCTCGCGCACGATCCAGTTCGCCGCGCCGTTCATCAATCGGATCGCCGGGGTGAGCAGCAGCGAGAACAGCAGCTGGACGGCCACGATGGCGCGTGCGGTCGTCAGCGGCCGCGCCACCGCGAGGTATTTGGGGACCAGCTCGCCGAACACCATCGACACCGACGTCACGATCACCATCACCAGAAACGCCATGATCGCGTCGCCCACCCGGTCGGGAATCCCCATCGCGTCGAACCACGGATGCGGCAGATCGGCCACCATCGGTTCGGTCAGGTAGCCCGTCACCAGCGTGGTGATGGAAATGCCGATCTGAGCACCCGAGAGCTGGAACGACAGCCTGTTCTGCGCGCGTTGGATCAGGCGGTCGCGACGGCCGCCGCGGCGCGCGTTGGCCTCAACGGTGGCGCGATCCAGCGCGGTCAGCGAGAATTCGGCCGCGACGAACACGCCGTTGCCGAAGATGAGCACCGCGATGGCCAGCACGCTGACGACGGTGACGGTGACGTTCATGGCGGGGCTCGGTTATCGGGACGGCGTCGCCGGTCTGACCGGGGCCGCGGGGGGCAGTCGCCGCTCCGCCCGAAAGGCCCCCGGCTGCAACGGGGCCTCGGCGGGTGCCTGCGGCACGTCATCCCTCTCGCTCTAGTACGGTTCCGGGCCGCGCACGCTTTGCTGCGGCCCGCAAAGTTCCAGGACTCACATGGTAGCGAAGGCGGCGGCGTCACCAGCCCAGCGGCAGCGGATGTCCCTCGGCGAATCCGGCGGCGGATTGCACGCCGACGACGGCCCGTTCGTGCAGCTCCGCCAGGTTCGAGGCGCCGACGTACGTGCAGGTGCTGCGCACGCCCGAGGTGATGTGGTCGATCAGGTCCTCGACGCCGCCGCGGTCGGGGTCCAGGCCCATTCGCGACGTCGAGATGCCTTCCTCGAACAACGCTTTGCGGGCGCGATCGAACTCGGTGTCGGCGGCGGCGCGGGCCACCACCGCCCGTTTGGACGCCATGCCGTAGCTCTCCTTGTACGGCTGCTCGTCGCGATCGCGCATCAGGTCGCCGGGCGACTCGTAGGTTCCGGCGAACCACGAGCCGATCATGACGTTCGACGCCCCGGCGGCCAGCGCCAGCGCCACGTCCCGCGGATGCCGGATCCCACCGTCCGCCCAGACGTGGCCACCGAGTTGCCTTGCCGCAGAAGCGCATTCGAGCACCGCGGAGAACTGCGGCCGGCCGACTCCGGTCATCATTCGGGTGGTGCACATGGCTCCCGGGCCGACACCGACCTTGACGATGTTCGCTCCGGCGCTCAGCAGATCCCGGGTGCCTTCCGCCGACACGACGTTGCCCGCGGCCAGCGGGACACCCAAGTCCAGCGATGCGACCAGTTTGATCGCCTCCAGCGTCTTGACCTGATGCCCGTGTGCGGTATCGATGACCAGCACGTCGACGCCGGCTTCGACGAGGGAGCGCGCCTTGGCGCCCACATCGCCGCTGATACCCACGGCCGCGCCGATGCGCAGCCGCCCGCCTGCGTCGGTGGCCGGCGTGTACAGACCGGTTCGCAGCGCGCCGGTACGGGTCAACACCCCCGCCAGCGTGTCGTCGGGGTTGGTCACCAACGCGACCTCGATCGGCGCGTGCTCGAGCAGATCGAAGATCTTGCGCGGATCGGTTCCGATCGGGGCGCTGACGAAGTCACGGGTGGCGACGTCGCGCACCCGGGTGAAGCGGTCGATGCCGTGGCATGACGATTCGGTCACCAGGCCGATGGGCCGCCCCTCGAAGACCACCACGGCCACACCGTGCGCCCGCTTGTGGATCAGCGCGACGGCGTCGGACACCGAATCGTCGGGCGCCAGCATCACCGGGGTGTCGAGGACGAGATCACGGCTCTTGACGAATTCCACTGTCTGCTGCACCGCGGTGATCGGAAGGTCTTGCGGCAGAATCACAATGCCGCCGCGCCGCGCCACCGTCTCGGCCATCCGCCGCCCGGCAACGGCGGTCATGTTGGAGACCACCACCGGGATGGTGGTGCCGGAGCCGTCGCCGGTGGACAGATCGACGTCGAACCGCGATGCGACGTCCGAACTGTTCGGCACGATGAAGACGTCGTTGTAGGTCAGGTCGTACCCAGGTCGGTGCCCGTCCAGAAATCTCATCGCTATCGCCCCACCGTCTGCAGCCCCCGCTAGGCCATGTTAGTTGGCCCGGGCTAGGCGGGTACTTCGCTGCGGTCTCCGCTCCACAGGGTGTGGAACTTCTTGCCCGGGTCCTCGTCGATGCGGCCGTAGGTGTGCGCTCCGAAGAAATCGCGCAGGCCCTGGGTCAGGGCGGCCGGCAACCGCTCGGTGCGCAGCGCGTCGTAATACGACAGCGCCGAGGAGAACCCCGGGATCGGGATGCCCAGCTGCGTGGCGGTAGCGACAACGCGCCGCCAGCTGTCGATCGCGGCCTCGATGGCGCTGCGGAAATACGGCGCCACGATCAGCGTGGGCAGCTCGGGATCGGAGTCGTACGCCTCCTTGATCCGGTTGAGGAACTTGGCCCGGATGATGCAGCCGCCGCGCCAGATGGTCGCGAGATCGCCGGGCGTGACGCCCCAGTCGTATTCGGCGCTGCCGGCCTGAATCTGGTTGAAGCCCTGGGCATAGGCGATGATCTTCGATGCGTACAAGGCCTGTCGCACATCTTCCACGAATTGCTTTGCATCGCTTGGTTTTTCGCCCAGCTGACCGGACGCCAGCCCGGTGGTGGCCTTGCGCTGGATCACCGAACCCGACAGCGCGCGGGCGAACACCGCCTCGGCGATCCCGGTGACCGGCACACCGAGATCCAGCGCTGACTTCACCGTCCAGCGCCCGGTGCCCTTCTGCTCGGCCTCGTCGAGGATCACGTCCACCAGCGGCTTACCGGTGCGTGCGTCGGTCTGACGCAGCACCTGCGCGGTGATCTCGACCAGGAAGCTGTCCAGATCGCCCTTGTTCCACTCGTCGAACACGCCGGCGATCTCCTCGGCGGTCTTGCCGAGCCCGTCGCGTAGCAGCTGGTAGGCCTCGCCGATCAATTGCATGTCGGAGTACTCGATGCCGTTGTGAACCATCTTCACGAAGTGCCCGGCGCCGTCGGGCCCGATGTGCGTGCAGCACGGCACGCCGTCGACGTGCGCGGAGATCTCCTCGAGCAGGGGCCCCAGTGATTTGTAGGACTCGGCCGGCCCGCCCGGCATGATCGACGGCCCGTTGAGCGCGCCCTCCTCGCCGCCGGAGATGCCGGCGCCGACGAAGTGCAGCCCGCGTTCGCGCATCGCCTTCTCTCGGCGGATGGTGTCCGTGTAGAGCGCGTTGCCGCCGTCGATGATGATGTCGCCCTTTTCCATGGCGTCGGCGAGCTGATCGATGACGGCGTCGGTGGGATCGCCGGCCTTGACCATGATCAGCACGCGCCGCGGCTTCTCGAGCGCGTCCAGGAATTCCTCGATGGTCTCCGATCGCACGAACGTGCCCTCGTCACCGTGCTCCTTCAGCAGCGCGTCGGTCTTGGCGACGGACCGGTTGTGCAGTGCCACCGTGTAGCCGTGCCGGGCGAAATTGCGGGCGATGTTCGAGCCCATGACGGCCAGGCCCGTGACGCCGATCTGCGCGGTGCCGGTCTTGGAATTCGGCTGGGAATCGGACGAACTCATGTCTTGCCTTTCAGTTAGGCCTCTCCGGTTGGAGAACACTGTGGCACAGCGGACTGGTGGTCCTCCAAGGGGTTTCGCGGTGCGCTAGAGGTTGAACAGCCGCTGCAGCTCGGTGAGCCACGGTACGGCCAGCGCGACGGTGGGCACCACGAACACCGCCGCCGCGGTCAGGTACGCGGCGGCCGACAGCATCACGCTGTTGCCGCTCCCGGACAGCCGGCGAACTCGCAACACGGTACTGGGCCCGCTCGCGGCCAGCGCGCCCGACGGCGCCAGGCCGGACGCGCAGGCGACCAGCGCGCGAGCCAGGGGAGTGCGACCGGTGGCGCGCACCGCGGCGTCGTCGGCCAGCAGCTCGACGAGCAGTTGCACCGCCCGCAGCGCGTTGGCGCTGCGGACCAGCCGCGGGAATGCGGCATGCACCGCGGTGAAGGCTTCCAGGACGAGGTCGTGCCGCGCCCGTAGATGGGCCCGTTCGTGGGTGAGGATGGCCGCGACTTCGGCCTCGGCGAGTGTGTTCAGCGTTCCTTCGCTGACCACCACGCGGCTGCGCACACCGGGCAGGCAGTAGGCGAGCGGCTGGGGCACGTCCAAGACGCGAAGGTCACGGGCCCACGCGCAAGTCTGCGCCAGCGCCGCATCGTGTCCCACGCCGACCAGGTCGACCACCATGCGGTGGTGCGCGCGCCGTCGCCGGTTGGCGATGGCCACCCGCGCCATCGAGATCATCAACCGCACACCGACCAGCACGGTCAGCGCGAATACGGCGATGTATGCCGCCCACAGCGGCCAGCCAAGCCGGTCCGCGGCACCGATGACGCTGGCCGTCGGCCGCCCGTCGGGCCCGGGCATGAGCACCCGCGTGGCGATCGCGATTCCGGCGCTGAACGCCGAGAGCACCGCGGCCAGCGCGATGGCCTGCCACAGCACCATCGCGGCCCGGGGAGCGCGCAGCGGCCACGTCGCGCGTGCCAACAACGCCGGCGCCGGGCCGACTAGCAGCACCGCGAGGAGGGTGAAGGCCGCCGCGGACACGCTGCTAGTCTCCCTTACTCCTCAGCGGTAGCGCCAGCCGATGGCGTCTTGCGTTGGCTTGCTTCCAATTCGGCGAGCGCCCGCCGCAGTGCGTCCGCCTCGTCGGCGCCGACGCGTTCGACGAAGTGCACCAGCGCGGCGTGTCGGTCGCCGGAGTCCTCAGCCTGAGCGAGGGCATCGACCATCAGCCCCGCGACCAGCTCGTCGCGACCGTGCACGGGCGCGTACCGGTGGGCCCGGTCGTCGCGGATCTGCGAGACCAGATTCTTCTTGGCCAGCCGCTGCAGCACGGTCATGATCGTCGTGTAAGCGAGGTCGCGTCGTGCCGACAACGCTTCGTGGACCTGGCGAACGGTCTGGGGTTCCGCCGTGGACCACAGATGGTCCATGACGGCGCGTTCCAGGTCCCCGAGCCGTGTCAGTTTGGCCATAGTTCGTCATCTCCTGAGCGTTGGACCAAGCGTACTCCTTGTTTACTACCGACTGTCGTATCGAATGCTGGGCAATGTCTGTGACCACCTCCGGGCCCCGCCGGCGCGGACCCGGAAGCTTCAACCCGCCCTTGCAATATTAGGGCAGCCTTGCCTATGCTGAGTTCGGTCGAGAGACAACGGACCGCGGCAGAGTCCTGAGGGCTGCAGTGACCCCCGGTCCGTCCAACTCGATCGGCGAGCCCCGTGCCATTAGCGCACGGGGCTCGCCTGTTTTCGGCGGTTGCCACCGCCGCCTCGCGTCGGCCGGGTTGCCCATGGTGTAGACACATGAGCGTGCCAACGCCGCCCGACGCGAGCCTCCCCCCGGATTTCACCGCCCCGTTCGACAGCGAAATAGGGCTGCAATTCACCGAACTCAGCCCCGACGGGGCCCGGGCGCAACTAGAGGTCACGCCGAAGCTGCTGCAACCGATGGGCCTGGTGCACGGCGGTGTGTACTGCTCGATGGTCGAGAGCATGGCCAGCGTCGCCGCCTACACCTGGCTCGCCACGCGCGGCGGCGGGAACGTCGTCGGGGTCAACAACAACACCGATTTCTTGCGGTCCATCGGCTCGGGGATGGTCTACGGCGCCGCAGACCCGATCCATCGCGGCCGGCGTCAGCAGCTGTGGCTGGTCACCATCACCGACGCGGACGACCGGGTGGTCGCCCGGGGTCAGGTGCGGCTGCAAAACCTCGTGGAGATGTAATCCCTTGCGCTACAACGGATTCCAAGTCGCGCAACCGGGCTAGCTAGCCACCCGCGCGGCTTCGGCCGGGCCGCGGGCCTCGGCGGCCAATTCGGCGAGCTGTTCGAGCCGCGTACGCGCGAACGCCTGCTGGTCGGTGATCGTCAGCTGGCCGCGCCGGGTGCTGAGGAAGGTCACCGTCCACGACAACAGCGTGGTGATCTTGGTCTTGAACCCGATCAGGTACACCAGGTGCAGCACCAACCAGATCAGCCACGCAATGAAACCGCTGAACTCCAGCGGACCGATCTTGGCCACCGCCGAGAACCGCGACACGGTCGCCATCGAGCCCTTGTCGAAGTACTGGAACGGCTCCCGCTCCGCCGGGTCGGCGCCGGCGAGCTCGGCCTTGATCGTGTTGGCGACGTACTTGGCGCCCTGGATGGCGCCCTGGGCCACCCCCGGCACGCCCTCGACGGCGGCCATATCGCCGACGACGAACACGTTCGGGTACCCGGGGATCGACAGGTCGGGCAGCACCTTCACCCGCCCGGCCCGGTCCAATTCGGCCGGCGACTGCTCGGCGAGATCCCTGCCCAGGCGGCTGGCCTGTACGCCCGCGGACCAGACCTTGCAGGCCGACTCGATACGTCGGACGGTGCCGTCGGAGTCCTTGACGGTGATGCCATTGCGGTCCACGTCGGTGACCATGGCGCCCAGCTGAATCTCGACGCCCATCTTCTCCAGTCGTGCGGCCGCACGCTCGCCCAGCTTTTCGCCCATCGGCGGCAACACCGCGGGCGCGGCGTCGAGCAGGATCACCCGCGCCCTGGTCGAATCGATGTGCCGGAACGAGCCTCGCATGGTGTGTTGCGCCAATTCGGCGATCTGCCCGGCCATTTCGACCCCGGTGGGCCCGGCCCCGACGACGGTGAACGTCAGCAGCTTCCTGCGGCGCTCGGGATCGCTCGACCGCTCCGCCTGCTCGAACGCGCTGAGGATGCGGCCGCGCAACTCCAGCGCGTCGTCGATCGATTTCATGCCGGGCGCGAACTCGGCGAAATGGTCGTTGCCGAAGTAGGACTGGCCGGCCCCGGCGGCCACGATCAGGCTGTCGTAGGGGGTTTCGTAGGTGTGGCCCAGCAACTCCGACACGACGCACTGGTTGGCCAGGTCGATGTGGGTGACGTTGCCGAGCAGGACCTGCACGTTGCGCTGGTTGCGCAACACCACCCGGGTCGGTGGGGCGATTTCCCCCTCGGAGATGATCCCGGTGGCCACCTGGTACAGCAACGGCTGAAACAGGTGGTGGGTGGTGCGGGCGATCAGTTTGATGTCGACATCGGCCCGCTTGAGCTTCTTTGCCGCGTTGAGTCCGCCGAATCCTGATCCGATGATGACGACTCGATGCCGACGCTTCGGTTCAGCTGTACCTTCTGGCTGCGGGCTCATGTATCCGTTGCTCCTGCCGGGGCTCCTTGACGCGCGAATTCAGTTAGCTACCACGCTAGTCAAGCCGCCACCCGGAAACCCAGATCGTAAGCCTGTGTAATGAACCACACCGGCGGTATTACCGCTGGTCGCCGAACGTGATCCGCGTCATGCCCGCGGCTCGCGACGGTCCCCGGTTACAGGCCGACCAAGGGCCGCAGCGCCTCGCCGGCCGCGGCGACGATGCCGGGTGTGTAGAAGGGCATGTTGATGATCACCCCGTCGATACCGGCGTCCAGGATCTTCGTCTTGATCTGGTCGGCGACCGATTCGGCGCTGCCGACGACCATGCGCTGGGTCATCTCCGCGGGGATCTGGTCGGCCTTGAAGTTCTCGTCGACGACCGCGGTGGTCAGGGTGCTGGTTTCCAGCGTGGCCGGATCGCGGCCGATCTCCTCGCAGCGCTCCCGCACCACCCGCACCTTGGCCGGCAGCTCGTCGAACCCGGCGATGATGTTGAGGTGGTCGAAGTGCCGAGCGGCGAGCGGGATCGTCTTCTTCTCGCCGCTGCCGCCGATCATCAGCGGAATGTGTTCGCGGAAGCGAGGATTGGCCATCGCCTGGTCGGTGTGATACCACTTGCCGGAAAAGGTCGGCCGTTCGCCCTTGATCATCGGCAGGATGATCTGCAGCGCCTCGTCGAGCCGGTTGAACCTGTCGGTGAAGCTGCCGAATTCGAAGCCCAGCTGATCGTGCTCGAGTTCGAACCAGCCGGTGCCGATGCCCAGGATCGCCCGGCCCTGGCTCACCACGTCGAGCGTGGTGATGATTTTGGCCAGCAGCGTCGGATTGCGATAGCTGTTACCGGTTACCAAGGTGCCCAGCTGCACGCGTTCGGTCGCGGTGGCCAGCGCACCCAGCGCGGTGTACGCCTCCAGCATCGGCTGGTCGGGATCGCCCAGCATGGGCAGTTGGTAGAAGTGGTCCATCACGAAAACCGAGTCGAACCCAGCCGATTCGGCCTCGCGGGCCTGAGCCAGAACAGTGGGGAAGAGTTTGTCCACCCCGGTGCCGTAAGAGAAGTTGGGAATTTGCAGACCGAGTCGAATAGCCACGCGCTCTACCGTAGTGCGGCGCCGGGCCGACGGGATACGGCTCTTATTCAGCCTCAGGCGAAACTGGCCAGCGCGCCGTGGCTGACATGCAACGTCTGGCCGGTGATGTGGCGAGCCGCTGAGGTGGTGAGGAACAGCGCCAAGCGGGCGACCTCCGTCGCGACCGACGGCGGGGTGCGCGAGAGGCCGTCGTAGCCCGCCTGGGCGCTGCGCCCGCTGGCCACCACATTGATGGTGATCCCGCGAGTGCCGAAGATCTCGGCCTGGCCGGCAGCCCAGTTCGAAAGGGCCGCTTTGATTCCGGCGTCGACGCTGCCGGCGGGCGGGTTTTCCGCCACCACGCCGATGATGGAGCCACCGGAACGCAGGTGATCGCCAACCGCCTGCACGGTCAGCACCGCCGATAGCACCGTCGCGTCAAGCGCGTTGCGCCACGCCCGGGCCGTGTCGGACATCGAATAGGTGCGCGGGTCGCCGCCGTCCCAGCCGGGAGCCGGCACGTGGACGATGGTGTCGAGGTGATGGGGGAACAGGCCCCGCGCCTCTTCGAGGCTGGCCGGGTCGGTGGTGTCGACGACGATCGCGTCCACGTCGAGTTCTTTGGCGGCGATTTCGAGGTCGCTGCGCCGCGCGCCCACGAGGGTCACCTTGTGACCGTCATCGCGAAAGCCCTCGGCCACTGTGCGCCCCAGCTCCGTGTCCCCGCCGGTGACCAGCACTTCCACAGCCATGACCTCCTCATGTTCAACGTTGAACCCCGACGTTGCGGCGTCGATCTCCGTCGATGTTACTGGACAGTAGCTATTCGGCGAAATTCCCGGCGGCGCGCCGCGCGAATCATTTGAATAACTATTCGGCGGCCACGTTTTTGCGACGATTTAGCCCCCAAGCGGACCGCATCCTCGGCGGGTTAGGGTTCATCCATGCGCCGGGTCCTGGCCTTCGGGCTATCCGCGATGCTGCTGACGGCGCTCGTGTCCTGCGGCACCAAACAGCCCTTGTCGTCGCCGTCCGCGCCGCCGCGGACCTCCGGCTCGCTCGTGGTCTTCGCGGCGGCCTCGCTGAAATCCGCGTTCACCCAGCTCGGCGAGCGGTTCAAGACCGAGAACCCCGGCGGCGGTGTCGAGTTCGAGTTCGGCGGCTCCTCGGAGCTCGCGACCCAGCTGACCCAGGGCGCGACCGGCGACGTCTTCGCGTCCGCCGACACCGCCCAGATGGACGTGGTCACCAGGGCCGGGCTGCTGGCCGCCACCCCGACGAACTTCGCCGCCAACACCTTGGCGATCGTCACCGCCCCGCGCAACCCGAAAAACATCGGCTCCTTCGCCGATCTCGCCAAACCCGGTCTCAGCGTGGTGATCTGCCAAAAGCCAGTGCCCTGCGGATCGGCGACCCAACGCGTCGAAGACAGCACCCGGGTGCGCCTCAACCCGGTCAGTGAGGAGCTCAGCGTGACCGACGTCCTCAACAAGGTCACCAGCGGGCAGGCCGACGCCGGGCTTGTATACGTCACCGACGCACACAGCGCCGGAAACAAGGTGACGACCGTGCAGTTCCCCGAAGCAGCGGGCGCCGTCAACGTCTATCCGATCGGGGTGCTGAAGAAGGCGCCGAAGCCGGCCCTGGCGCAGAAGTTCGTGACTTTCGTGACCTCCGACGCGGGTCAGCAGATCCTCGCCCAGTCGGGCTTCGCCAAACCCTGACCACCGATCGTGCACCGGCCGACGGATCTGCCCCGCTGGGTGTACATCCCCGCCGCCGCGGGGATCGTCTTCGTCGCATTGCCGCTGCTGTCGATCGCGATCGAGGTCGACTGGCCGAATTTCTGGACGCTGATCACCAGCCCTTCGTCGCGGACCGCGCTGCTGCTGAGCCTGAAGACCGCCTCCGCCAGCACCGCGTTGTGTGTGCTGCTCGGAGTGCCCATGGCGCTGGTATTGGCCCGCGGCACCGGGAGGCTGGTGCGATTGCTGCGACCGCTGATCCTGGTGCCGCTGGTGTTGCCGCCGGTGGTTGGTGGCATCGCGTTGCTGTATGCGTTCGGCCGACTCGGATTGGTCGGGCGGTACTTGGACGCCGCCGGTGTCAGCATCGCGTTCAGCACCACCGCCGTCGTGTTGGCGCAGACCTTCGTCTCGCTGCCGTTTCTGGTGATCTCCCTTGAGGGTGCTGCGCGTACCGCGGGAGCCGACTACGAGGTGGTCGCGGCGACGCTGGGGGCGCGGCCCAGCATCGTGTGGTGGCGGGTGACCCTGCCGCTGCTGCTGCCCGGCATGGTGTCGGGGGCGGTGCTGGCGTTCGCCCGGTCGCTGGGGGAGTTCGGCGCGACGCTGACCTTCGCCGGTTCGCGGCAGGGGGTGACTCGCACACTGCCGCTCGAGATTTACCTACAGCGGGTGAGCGACGCGAACGCGGCGGTGGCGTTGTCGATCCTGCTCGTCGTGGTGGCGTCGGTGGTGGTGCTCGGCCTAGGTGCCCGCAGGCTGACCGGGGACCCTATTGGGAACCGGGCGAGGTAGCCGGCGGTGAGCGAGCTGCAGCTTCGGGCGGTAGTGGCCAATCGGCTGCTGAGCGTGGAGTTTTCGGTGTCCGCGGGCGAGGTGCTCGCGGTGCTGGGGCCGAACGGCGCCGGGAAGTCGACCGTTCTGCACGTCATCGCCGGGCTGGTGGATCCCGACGAGGGCATGGTGCGCCTGGGGGATCGGGTGTTGACCGACACGACGGCCGGACTGAACGTGGCGACCCACGATCGCCGGGTCGGGCTGTTGCTGCAGGACCCGCTGCTGTTCCCGCATATGAGCGTCGCAGCCAACGTCGCCTTCGGACCGCACAGCCGTCGGAGGATGCTCATGTCGCGTTCCGGTCGCGCCGGGCGGCGCGAGACGGCGCTGCGCTGGCTGCGCGAGGTGGATGCCGAGGGGCTCGCCGACCGGAAATCGCGCGAGCTGTCCGGCGGCCAGGCCCAGCGGGTGGCGATCGCCCGGGCGTTGGCGGCCGAGCCCGACGTGCTGCTGCTCGACGAGCCGCTCACCGGGCTGGACGTCGGCGCGGCCGCGGCCATCCGCGCGGTGCTGCGCAACGTCGTCACCCGCGGCGGCTGCGCCGTGGTCCTCGTAACGCATGACCTGCTCGACGTGTTGACCCTGGCCGATCGGGTGCTGGTGCTGGAGTCCGGGAAGATCGCCGAGCTCGGCCCGGTGGCCGAGGTGCTGGCCGCGCCGCGCAGCCATTTCGGGGCCCGCATCGCGGGGATCAATCTGGTCAACGGGACGATCGGAGATGACGGCGCGCTACGGGCTCGCTCCGGCGGGAACTGGCACGGGATTCCCGCCCAGGAACTCGGCGTCGGGCGGGACGCCATCGCGGTGTTCCCGCCGACGGCGGTCGCCGTCTATCGCGACCGGCCGCACGGCAGCCCGCGCAACTGCATCGAGCTGACGGTGGCGGAGCTGGGAGTCCGGGGTTCCGCGGTGTTGGTCCGCGCCGGGGAGCAGGCCGATGGCGCGCCGGGCCTGGCGGCGGAAATTACCGTTGATGCCGCGTCGGAGTTGCGGTTGGCGCCCGGGCAGCGGGTGTGGTTCTCGGTCAAGGCGCATGAAGTGGCGCTGTATCCGGCGGCG
>NZ_JBNMQT010000027.1:0-61336 GCF_050205645.1 Mycobacterium heidelbergense | reverse complement strand
GTGTCAGGGCGGCCCCTGCCAATATGGACCGCCCTGACACGGGGCGTACCCCGGGAACTGCAAGCATCTGGGATCGTCCGGGCCGGTGGGCAGGTCATCGAGCGGAACCGGCCGGCCGAGCGCATCGACAACGCTGGGCGTTGCATTTGCGGGAACGACCACACCGGTCGCGCTAAGACCTATAAATGCCGCTGCGACAAGTGTTCTCGTCACCGCGCCGCGGATCCCCTCGTCCATCCCCCAGACCATTTCTCGCCCCTCCCATTTCGGACCTAGACGCACATACTCGCACCCTCCATTCCCGCACGAGGGTGAAACAATGCAATTGGTGCCGCGTCGCGAACAACGCGAGCGCGTGGACGTTCCAGAAGGGCGATGGGTCGGCCGCCATTCGGGCTTCGTTGATGCCGCGTTCCCAGCCGATGCGGGCGGCGCGGCCCTGGGCGCGAGTTCGTCGTCGCAGCGGCATCATGACTCCGCGGATGGGCTGCGGCGGCGGCCGGCTGGCCGGCATATTCAGTGTTCCTGCCGGCATGGAAAGCGCCGTAAAGAGCTGAGCACCAAAAGGTTTCGTGGTGTACGCGCGGCCGGACGGAGACGTCCACACCAGCGTTCCGTCCGGCAACTGAAGATCGTGCCACTCGTTATGGAAAGTCTTGAGCAGGTGGTGGTACCGACTGGCTAAAGAACACTTGGCGAGGCCGTTGCAAGAATCGCACAAGGATTACGCAAGGCGGCTGCCGGACTCTTTCCACGAACGGCCGTCACAGGCGGGTAGAGCTAACGACCCGTGCCTGGCACGGCACATCCAGACCCCGGAACTACCACAGAAGGGACATACGCCATGCCGAAACTTACTGTTCGCTCGATCACTGCGCTCACCGCGGCAGCAGCCGCCCTCATTGCGCATGCCGCGGTCGCCAACGCCGATCCGGCGGACAACCCGCCGATGCAGCCGTCGCGCGGCGACTACGTCGGAGGCTGGCAGAGGCACCTAAGCATGATGACGATCGCGCCCGACGGCACCGGGACGATCCTGCTCGGGTCCAGCGCCCGCGACGGCGAGAAGTGGACCACGCGCTGGACGCAGGGCGACGGCCCGGGTCTCGCGATCAGGTTAGACCAGCGCATCGGTGCCTGGGGCGACGGACTGGAGGGCCACCTCAACGAGCACACGGCGTGGAAAGCCGAGCTCGTCGTGGCCCCAGACGGCGTCACCGTCCTCCACCTAGCCGACAACGACGCCGAACTCACCGATGCGAACGCAGGTGACATCTGGTGCTCAGGCAAATACGGCTCCAGCCGCTTCTGTGGCGCCTGACGAGCGTCGCCGGCCCCAAAGTCTCTTCAGCAGGTGGTTAGCGGCACAGCAGTTTGAGGTTTCGACGGGTGAGTGGGACCGAGCGGAAACGGCACCACGGCGCCGTCGTCCATCTCTTCGAACGTCTGTTCGATTATAGAAGGCGCTCCCGGCAACATAGGGTTGGGAGAGGTGAAAGGGGTAGCTATGTCGCGCCATCGCGTCGTCATCATCGGAAGCGGATTCGGCGGCCTGACCGCGGCCAAGGCGCTCAAGCGGGCCGACGTGGACATCACGCTGATCTCCAAAACGACCACCCACCTGTTCCAGCCGCTGCTGTATCAAGTGGCCACCGGGATCCTGTCCGAAGGCGACATCGCCCCGACGACCCGGCTGATCCTGCGTAAGCAACAGAACGTCCGGGTGCTGCTGGGCGAGGTCAACGCGATCGACCTCAAGGCGCAGACCGTCACGTCGAAGTTGATCGACATGCAAACCGTGACGCCGTACGACAGCCTCATCGTCGCCGCGGGCGCGCAGACCTCCTACTTCGGCAACGACCAGTTCGCCACCTTCTCGCCCGGCATGAAGACCATCGACGACGCCCTGGAGCTGCGCGGCCGCATCCTGGGCGCGTTCGAGGCGGCCGAGGTCGCCACCGACCCGGCCGAGCGGGAACGGCGCCTGACCTTCGTGGTGGTCGGTGCCGGGCCGACGGGCGTCGAGGTCGCCGGACAGATCGTCGAACTCGCCGAGCGCACCCTGGCAGGGGCGTTTCGCACAATCAAACCCAGCGACTGCCGGGTGATCCTGCTCGACGCCGCCCCGGCGGTGCTCCCGCCGATGGGAAAGAAGCTAGGCCTCAAGGCGCAGCGCCGGCTGGAGAAGATGGACGTCGAGATCCAGCTCAACGCGATGGTCAGCGCCGTCGACTACAAGGGCATCACCATCAAGGACAAGGACGGCGGCGAACGGCGCATCGAATGCGCCTGCAAGGTATGGGCGGCCGGGGTGCAGGCCAGCGCGCTGGGCAAGATGATCGCCGACCAGTCCGACGGGACCGAAGTCGACCGCGCCGGGCGGGTGGTGGTGGAACCCGATCTCACCGTCAAGGGGCACCCGAACGTCTTCGTCATCGGTGATCTGATGTCGATGCAGGGCGTGCCCGGGATGGCGCAGGGCGCGATTCAGGGGGCGCACTACGCGACGACGGCGATCAAACACGGACTCAAGGGACACGACGACCCGGCAAATCGCAAGCCGTTCAAGTACTTCGACAAGGGCAGCATGGCGACGGTGTCCCGATTCAGCGCCGTAGCGCAGGTTGGCAAACTGGAGTTCGGCGGCTTCATCGCCTGGCTGGCCTGGCTGGTGCTGCACCTGTATTACCTGATCGGCCACCGCAACCGCATCGCGGCCATGTTCGCCTGGGGTATCTCCTTCCTGGGCCGCACCCGCGGTCAGATGGCCATCACCAGCCAGATGGTCTACGCCAGGGTGGTGACGAACTGGATGCAGGCACATGCGGAGGAAGGGGCGCTGGCCGCGGCCGAGCGCGCCGATGCCGCCGAAAGGCAAGCCGGCTAGCTCAGGGCCCGATCGATGTCCGCGATCAGGTCGTCGGCGCCTTCCAGCCCGACCGAGATGCGGACCACGTTGTCGCCCAGCCCGATCGCGGCGCGGCCCTCCGGGCCCATCGCCCGGTGCGTCGTCGTCGCCGGGTGGGTGACAAGCGATTTGGCGTCACCCAGGTTGTTGGAGATGTTGATCAGCCGCAGCTTGTCCAGCACCTCGAACGCCCGTTGCTTGGCCGCACTTTCCGCGCAGTCGAGCGCGAACGTGACCACGGTGCCGCCCCCGGTCATCTGACGTTTGGCCAGATCGTACTGAGGGTGTGACGTCAGATAGGGATAGCGCACCCAACTCACCGCCGGATGAGACTCCAGGAATTCCGCGATCCGCTGCGCCGACGAATTGGCATGCTCGACGCGAATCGCCAGCGTCTCAAGGCCTTTCAGCAACACCCAGGCGTTGAAGGCACTCATCGCCGGTCCGGTGTGGCGCATCAGCTTCTGCACCGGACCGTCGATGTACTCCTTGTCGCCCAGGATTGCGCCACCCAGCACCCGGCCCTGACCGTCGATGTGCTTGGTGCCCGAGTACACCACCACGTCGACCCCCAGTGGAATGCCCTGCTGCAGCAGCGGCGTGGCAAACACGTTGTCCAACACCACCTTTGCCCCCGCGGCATGAGCCAGTTCGGTGACGGCGGCGATGTCGACCAGCGACTGCATCGGATTGGACGGCGTCTCGAAGAACACCGCCGCGGTGGGCACCGACAGCGCCCGCTCCCACTGCGCGAGGTCGTCGCCGTCGACGAACACCGTCTCCACGCCCCAGCGCGGCAGGATCTCGTTGCACACCACGAAACACGACCCGAACAGGCTGCGCGAGGCGACCAACCGGTCCCCGGCGGCCAGCAGCGCGCCCAGCGAGGTGAACACCGCGGCCATGCCGCTCGCGGTGGCGAATGCGGCCGGCGCGCCCTCGATCAGCCGCAACCGTTCCTCGAACATGGAAACGGTGGGGTTGCCGTATCGCGAGTACACGAAGCGGTCGATTTCGCCGGTGAACGACTTCTCCGCGTCGGCGGCCGACTCGTAGACGTAGCCGGACGTCAAATACATGGCCTCGGCGGTCTCGTCGAAGCCGGACCGCAGGATCCCGCCGCGCACCCCGGTGGTGGCCTGGCTGACGCCGTCGGGCAGCGGCTCGGGAATGCGGACCGAGGGAACGTCGGTCATGTGCGCCGCTCCTCCTCATCGCTTCGCTCTGCATCGTCGCCGGCGCGGGTCATAACTGCTTCCAGGGCAATCCTATTGCCCGCCAACCCGTTTCGCCGCGATGGCCGTGAGCGTTGAGATGACCTTCAAAGCCGTCGAGCACGTTGTAGGCCGGGGTGATGCCGACCTCGGTCGCGACCTCTGCGGCCCCGATGGAGCGGTTGCCCGAGCGACACAGGAAGACCACCGGCCGCTCTTCGTCGTCCGCTGCGGGCGGTATGTGGTTCCGCAGTTCGGCCGCGAAGTTCTCGTTGCGCGCCCCGTCGGTCGTATTCCATTCGATGTACACCACGTCCCGGCCGAGGCTGGACAGATCGGGCACACCGACGAACCGCCATTCGGCATCGGTGCGCACGTCGACCAGCACCGCATGGGGGTTGTCGCTGAGCATCTTCCATGCCTCGAGCGGCGTGATATCTCCTGCGTAGCTCACCCGCGTGAGTCTCGCATATTCACCGCGGTCGCCACCTGTCGGGCGCGGTCACGTGCGGCCGCCACAGCTGGCGCTGTGGCCAGCGCCACACCGAGTTGGCGCGCCGCACCCGCGGGCGGGCCGAACACCAGGAGATCGCCTTCGGGGACGGCGAGCGCGCCGCTGAGCGCGTCGGCGCCGGGAAATCCTCCCCCGTCGGTCCGCGGTATCGCGTGGGCGGCACCCGGCGAAATCATGATCGTGTCCACCGGCAGGCCGAGAATGGCGCGTGCCTGCAGATCGAACACCGAAAGCCGCTGGGTGCGCAGCGTTACCCAGGCACTCTGCCGCGGGAATGCGGTGACGTCGTTGAAGTACACCTCGTCGCCATTGATCATCAATTCGACACCGAAGACCCCGCGCCCGCCGAGCGCCTTGACGATGCGCGCGGCGATGGATTTGGCGGCGTCCAGCGCGGCGCCGCTCATTTCTTGGGGTTGCCAGGATTCCAGCAGTCCGGCCTCGGCGCGGCGATGACCGATGGGCGGGCAGAACTCGATCACCGGTCCGCGCGCGCCTTCGCTGCGCACCGCGAACAGGGTGACGTCGAATTCGATCTCGACCACCGCTTCGGCCAGCACTCGCGGTTGTGCCTGCCCGCCCGCGGCACGCCGCCAGGCGGGCGCGATGTCGTCGGGTCCGTCGACCATCGATCGTCCCGGGCCTGCCGGCCCCCTGACCGGTTTGACCAGCAACGGATACCCCGCGTGCGCGGCCACCGCCTCGAGCTCGCCGACCGATCCGGCGAACCAGAACGGCGCCGTGGGCAGGCCCAGTTGGTCGGCGGCCAGCCGGCGCAAGCCCTCACGGTCGGCGGTGAGCCGCACGGCGCGAGCGCTGGGCACCGCTTCTGCGAGCTCGTTGTGGGTCCCGGTGGCCAGGGCGTCGAGGGCGTCGACGGAGACCGCCTCGGTGGCGGTCACCACGAAGTCGGGTTGCAGCCGCAGGAAGGCCGCCGACAGCTCGTCGGCGTTGGTCATGGCGATGACGAGCGATTGGTCGGCGACCCGGTGCGCGGGCGCGTCCGCGTAACCGTCGACCGCGATCACCTCGGCGCCCAGCCGCCGCAAGGTGATCGTCAGCTCCCGGCTGAGTTCGTCGGAACCCAGCAGCAGCACGCGGGGCCGCACGTCGCCGTCCCCGCCGGCGCGCGCCTCGCCGGCCTGCGGGGCCACCACGATCGCCGACGTTTTGTCGTCGTCGGCGGGTCCGCGGTTCAAGCCGTCAGTCACTGCACAAGGATAGGTCGGCGGCGCAAAAGCGCTGCTCAGGGCTGGCCCGGCAGCAACCGCACCATCAGGCCGGTGCCTTCGGCCAACACCGCGGCGTCGCCGTCGACCAATTCGGCGGACACGAACGCCTTGCGTCCCTCGGTACTGGTGACGCGACCGCGCACCACCAACGGCGTATCGATCGGGGTGATCTTGCGGTAGTCGACATGCAGGAAGGCCGTCCGGCTGATCGGCCGTCCCGCGGCGTGCGAGATCATCCCGAACATGTGGTCAAACAGCAGCGGCAGCACACCGCCGTGCACGGCGTGGTTGCCGCCGACGTGAAACCTGGTGAAATAGCCCGTCATTTCGACGCCGTCGGGCGCATACCGTGTCAATGTCCACGGCGGCAGCAGCAGGCTGCCCATGCCGGGCAGGTCGGGCGTCCGCCCGGCCGGCGCCTTACCCTCGTCGGCTTCGAACGGGCCCAGCAACTCCACCAGCGCCGCGGCACGATCGGCCGCGTCGTCCCAGACACCGTCGCCGGGGTCGGCGGACACGGCAAGGTCCTGCAGCCGGCGCATGGACTCCACGAAGCGGCCGAATCCACGCCCGGGGCTGGCCGGGCCGTATTCCGGAAAGCCGCCGTGATGCTCGTATTCGGGGTCGAGTTGTTTGGGGTCCGGCTCGACTTGTTCTGGTTGCTGGGTCACGGGCGGGCCGCCAGGATGTCGCGGCGCACGATCGTCTGATCACGTCCGGGACCGACCCCGATGCACGAAACGTGTGCTCCGGCAAGCTCTTCCAGACGCAATACGTAGTCGCGGGCCTTGGCCGGCAGGTCGTCGAACTCGCGCGCTGCCGAGATGTCCTCCCACCAGCCGGGCAGCTCCTCGTAGATCGGCTCGGCGCGGTGCAGATCGCTTTGCGTCATCGGCATTTCATGAGTTTGGGCCCCGTCGATCCGGTAGCCGACGCACACCGGCACCGTCTCCAGGCTGGACAGGACGTCGAGTTTGGTCAGGAAGTAGTCGGTGATGCCGTTGACCCGGGTGGCGTAGCGGGCGATGACCGCGTCGAACCAGCCGCAGCGCCGGCGCCGCCCGGTGGTGACACCGAATTCGCCGCCGGTCTTCGACAGGTATTCGCCGTTCTCGTCGAACAATTCGGTGGGGAACGGGCCGGAGCCCACCCGGGTGGTGTAGGCCTTGAGGATGCCGAGCACGGTGGTGATCCGGGTCGGCCCGATGCCGGACCCGACGGCCGCACCGCCCGCCGTCGGATTCGACGACGTCACATAGGGATACGTGCCGTGGTCGACGTCGAGCAGCGTGCCCTGCGAGCCCTCCAGCAACACCGTTTCGCCGGCTTCCAACGCGGCGTTGAGCAACAGCCGGGTGTCGGCGATGCGGTGCCGAAATCCCTCGGCCTGTTCCAGCAGGACCTCGACGACGTGGTCGGCCTCCAGCGCCTTGCGGTTGTAGACCTTGACCAGGATCTGGTTCTTGAGTTCCAGCGCCGCATCGACCTTGTGCGACAACAGCTCCGGGTCGAGCACGTCGGCGACCCGGATTCCCATGCGGGCGATCTTGTCCTGATAGCAAGGGCCGATGCCGCGGCCGGTGGTGCCGATCTTCTTGTTGCCCATGTAGCGCTCGGTGACCTTGTCGATGGCGACGTGGTAGGGCATCAGCAGGTGCGCGTCGGCGGAGATCAACAGCTTGGAGGTGTCGACCCCGCGGGCCTCGAGGCCCTTCAGCTCGTCGAGCAGCACGCCGGGGTCGACGACGACGCCGTTGCCGATCACGTTGGTGACGCCCGGCGTCAGCACCCCGGACGGGATCAGATGCAGCGCGAAGTTCTCACCGGTCGGCAAGACGACCGTGTGCCCGGCATTGTTGCCGCCCTGATAGCGCACCACCCACTGCGCGCGCCCACCAAGCAGGTCGGTGGCCTTACCTTTGCCCTCGTCGCCCCATTGGGCGCCGATGAGGACGATTGCCGGCATGACATGCTCCCACCTGGTCTCGCCTGCTTATTGTGGTCCAGCCGGTGACCTACCCTATCCCAGCGATTTGCGAGGAGTGTCGTGAACACGGCCGATACCACGCCCGGTGTAGCGGTGTTGGTGTTCGGCGACGCGCGGGTGCCCCGCGGGCTGAACGGCCTGCCGATCCGCCGAGCCGACGGCGCGGCCGACTCGGCCGCCATCGACGACGCCATCGGGCCACACCCTCGGCTGGTGGTGGTCGGCGGCGACGCCGACCTGGCGGCGGTGCTCACCCGGCTGTTGCGGGCGGAACAGCTCGACGTCGAGGTGGCGTACGTGCCGCGCCGCCGCACGGCGGCGACCCGGGTCTACCGCCTCCCCGTCGGACGCCGCGCGGCCCGGCGGGCCCGGCGCGGTACGGCCCGGCGGGTGCCGCTGATCCGCGACGAAACCGGCTCGGCGATCGTGGGCCGGGCCAGCTGGCGACCCGCCGAGGACCGGGAGCCGCTTCACGGCGAAGCCGTCGTCGATGACACTGCGCTGTTCGACGGCGACGTCGCCGGTGCGGACATCGAGCCGACGTTGTCCGTGCCGGGCCTGCGGGCCAGGACTCAGGGCGGCCGATGGATCACCGGCCGCGCCGTCCAGCTGGGCAGCACGGGCGTCGTCGTGGTGCGCGACGGTGTTCCGGCACCCCGGCCCGCGCGGCGGTCGACGTTCTACCGCCACGTCGAGGGGTGGCTGCAGGTCCGGTAGTCACATTTCGGGTCCGCGCGGTGTCGATGTTTCATGACACGCATCAACGTCGCCTATTGGGCGACGACCGGCCTGCTCGCAGCCGAGTGTTTTGTGGGTGGGGCGATGGGCGCCTTGCGGCTGCAACCGTTCAAGGGCGTCGTGACGCATCTGGGATATCCGCCGTACTTCATGACCATCCTCGGCGTCTGCTACGTGGCGGCCGGCGTCGCGCTGCTGGCGCCGCGGCTGCCCCTGGTGAAGGAATGGGCGTACGCGGGCCTGATGTTCGTCTACCTCGGCGCGACGGCCTCGCACATCTGGGCCGGCGATGACGCCAAAACGCTGGTGGGTCCCGTCATTCTGGTGGGGCTCACCGTGGCCTCCTGGGCGCTGCGCCCACAGCGGAGGCGCTTGGCGGTCCGGTAGTTTCGATCGGTGAGCTTTCCCCGGGTGCACGAATCGGTGCGCCCCAGCCCGATCTTTTTGGCCCTACTCGGATTGACCGCGATCGGCGGCGTGCTGGCCTGGCTGGCCGGGGCCACCGTGCGGCCGCTGGCCTACGCCGGGGTCTTCACGTTTGTGATCGCGGGCTGGCTGGTGTCGCTGTGCCTGCACGAATTCGGGCACGCGGTGACCGCCTGGCGCTTCGGCGACCACGACGCCGCGGTGCGCGGCTATCTGACACTGGATCCACGGCGCTATAGCCATCCCGGGCTGTCGCTGCTGTTGCCGATGGTGTTCATCGCCCTGGGCGGGATCGGCCTGCCGGGCGCCGCGGTGGACCTGCGGACCTGGTTCATGACGCCCACGCGCCGCACCCTGGTCAGCCTGGCGGGCCCGGCGGCCAACCTGCTGCTGGCGATCCTGTTGCTGACGCTCACCCGGTTGTTCTTGGACCCCAACCACGTGGTGCTGTGGGCCGGCGTCGCGTTTCTCGGCTTCCTGCAGATCATGGCCGTCGTGCTGAACCTGCTGCCGATCCCGGGCCTGGACGGCTACGACGCCCTGGAGCCACACCTGAGCCCCGCGACCCAGCGCGCGGTGGCACCCGCCAAGCAGTGGGGGATTTTCATCCTGCTGTTCGTGCTGCTGGCGCCGGTGCTGAACCAATGGCTCTTCGGAATCGTGGGTTGGCTGTTCGATCTCTCGGGCGTGCCCCACATGCTGGCGGCCGCCGGCAACTCCCTCACCCGGTTCTGGAGCCGCTGGTTCTGACCCTTGCAATACATGCGCCAACGCGCATATATTGCATTCCCATGGGCGCCGGCCACAACCACACCCCGGCCGAGGCCGACGCGTCGCGGATGATCCCCCGCATGATCATGGCCGCGGCAATCCTGGCGGCCTTCTTTGTCGTGGAGTTGACGACGTCGCTGCTGATCAATTCGATCGCGTTGCTGGCCGACGCCGGCCACATGCTGACCGACGTGGTGGCGGTGTTCATGGGCTTGGCCGCCGTCGTGCTGGCCCGGCGCGGCAGTTCGTCGCCTGCACGCACCTACGGCTGGCATCGCGCCGAGGTGTTCACCGCGGTCGCCAACGCAGGGCTGCTGATCGGGGTCGCGCTATTCATCCTCTGGGAGGCCATCCGGCGGCTCCGGGACGCTCCGTCGATCCCGGGCGTGCCGATGATTGTCGTCGCGCTGGCCGGCCTGGCCGCCAACTTCGTGGTGGCGCTGCTGCTGCGCTCCCACTCGTCGCAGAGCCTGGCCGTGAAGGGCGCCTACATGGAAGTCGTCGCCGACACGGTCGGCAGCCTGGGCGTCCTGATCGCGGGCGTGGTCACCGTCACCACGCACTGGCCGTACGCCGACGTGGTGGTCGCCGTGCTGGTCGCGCTGTGGGTCCTGCCGCGGGCCATCTCCCTGGCCCGCGACGCGCTCCGGATCCTGTCCGAATCGTCGCCGGTTCACATCGACGTCGAGGAGCTGCGTTCGGCCCTGCACGCCGTCGACGGCGTGACCGAGGTACATGACCTGCACGTATGGACGCTTTCGCCCGGCAAGGACATGTGCACGGCGCACTTGACCAGCACCGCCGACTCCGCGCGCGTGCTGCAGGACGCGCGAGCGGTGTTGTCCGCGCGCGGGTTGCACCACGCCACGGTTCAGATCGACGGCCCGGGCGGCAACGGCGACTGTTCGGACGGCTGCTAGAGGCCGAGCGCCGTGCGGGCGGCCGGATCGCAGTCGTCGAGCAGATCCAGGCAACGCGCGTACTCGTCGGTCTCACCGATCGCGTCGGCGGCCCGCGCCAGCGCCGCCACACACCGCAGGAAGCCCCGGTTGGGCTCGTGCGAATACGGCACCGGCCCGAAACCCTTCCAACCATTGCGGCGCAGCTGATCCAGGCCCCGGTGATAACCCGTGCGCGCGTACGCGTAGGCCGTGATGGCCTTGTCGTCCGCCAGCGCCTCCTCGGCCAGCGCCGCCCAGGCCACCGACGCCGACGGATGCGCGGCGGCGACGATGCCCGGGTTCTCCTTGGCGAGCAGCGCGGCCTCGGCATCGCTGTCAGGAGGCAACAGAATTGGATCAGGTCCCAGAAGATCACCCATCGGCGTCATGTCGTCTATTCTGCCGTCATGCCCAACGCACCCGAGCCCGACCGCGGCGGCGCGCCGAACCGGCCTGGGTCCGAGCCGCCGGAAACCCGGAACGACCCGGCCGACGAGCGGGCCGCGGAGTTCGGCGAAGAGCAGCCCGAGGGCCAGCCCCTGATCCCCAACGACGCCGAGACCGAGACGGTGGTGCTCAACAAACCCGAGCCGGCCGGCGATCCGGAGAATCCGGAGGGGCAGCAGCGCGAACGTCGTTTCACCGCACCGGGATTCGACGCGAAAGAGACGGCGATCATCGCCACCACCCCCGAGCCCGCCACCGAGGTATTCGCAACGCCGCCGACGACGCCCGTGCCAACGCCGCCCGCCGGAATGCCACCGAAATCTGCTGTACCCCAGTCGATTCCACCACGCGACGGGGAAAAGGTCCGGACAGCAAGGCAATTCAACTGGGGATTGGTGCTGGCGCTGATCGTCGTGGTGTTGGCCCTGGCGGCGATCGCGATCCTGGGCACGGTGCTGCTGACCCGCAGCAAGCACTTGAAGGTCTCGCCGGAAGATCAGGTCCGCCACACGATCCAGCAGTTCGACGTCGCCGTGCAGCGGGGCGATCTGACGGCGCTGCGCAGCATCACGTGCGGCACCACCCGCGACGGCTATGTGGACTACGACGAGCACGCGTGGGCCGAGACCTACCAGCGCGTCTCGGCGGCCAAGCAATATCCGGTGATCGCCAGCATCGACCAGGTGGTGGTCAACGGCCAACACGCCGAGGCGAACGTCACCACGTTCATGGCCTACGACCCGCAGGTGCGCTCGACCCGCAGCCTGGACCTGCAATACCGCGACGACAAGTGGGAGATCTGCCAGTCCCCCAGCGGCTAGCTTTGGACTCTTCCGGTTTGTGCCGAGTGCCCGGCCAGCCGCGCGTTCGGTGCCGAGTGCCCGGCCAGCCGGGCATTCGCGGCGAAATCGCGGCTAGCTGACCGACTTCCCCGCGCAGTGCAGGTCGTTGCAGGCCTCGATGACCCGCTCGGTCATAGCGGCTTCGGCCTTCTTGAGGTAGCTGCGCGGGTCGTAGACCTTTTTGCTGCCCACCTCGCCGTCGACCTTGAGGACGCCGTCGTAGTTGGTGAACATGTGGCCGGCGATCGGGCGGGTGAAGGCGTACTGGGTGTCGGTGTCGACGTTCATCTTCACCACGCCGTAGCGCAGCGCCTCTTCGATCTCCGACTTCTCCGAGCCCGAGCCGCCGTGGAAAACGAAGTCGAACGGCTTGGCGTCCTCGGGCAACCCGAGCTTGGCCGCCGCCACCTTCTGCCCCTGGGCCAGGATGTCGGGGCGGAGCTTCACGTTGCCCGGCTTGTACACGCCGTGCACGTTGCCGAAGGTCGCGGCCAGCAGGTATTTGCCGTGCTCGCCGTGGCCCAGCGCGTCGATGGTCTTCTCGAAGTCGTCCGGCGTGGTGTACAGCTTGTCGTTGATCTCGTTGGCGACACCGTCCTCTTCCCCGCCGACCACACCGATCTCGATCTCGAGGATGATCTTTGCGGCCGCGGCCTCTTTGAGAAGCCCCTGCGCGATGTCCAGGTTCTCGTCGATCGGCACCGCGGAGCCGTCCCACATGTGGGACTGGAAGAGCGGGTCCTTGCCGGCGGCCACCCGTTTGGCCGAGATCGCCAGCAGCGGTCGCACGTAGGTGTCGAGCTTGTCCTTCGGGCAGTGATCGGTGTGCAGCGCGACGTTGATCGGGTATTTGGCCGCGATGCTGCGGGTGAACTTGGCCAGCGCCACCGCGCCGGTGACCATGTCTTTCACCCCGAGCCCCGACGCGAACTCCGCGCCGCCGGTGGAGAACTGGATGATGCCGTCGCTGCCGGCGTCGGCAAAGCCTTTGATGGCGGCGTTGACGGTCTCCGAGGAGGTGCAGTTGATGGCCGGGAAAGCGTATGAGTTCTCCTTGGCACGGCCCAGCATCTCGGCGTAGACCTCGGGCGTTGCGATGGGCATGAAAACTCCTCCCGGAAAGAATGACGCCTCAGTATCGCAACCGCGGCGAACGGGCTCGACACCCACTCTGGGCGGCGGCTTTGCCCGCCTGAAAGGCAACGACGGTATGTTGAACCACCATGCACACCGCCGTCACGGCCCTGCCGGACATCCTCGACCCGATGTACTGGCTGGGCGCCAACGGCGTCTTCGGGTCCGCGGTGCTGCCCGGGATCCTGATCATCGTCTTCATCGAGACCGGATTGCTGTTTCCGCTGCTGCCCGGGGAATCGCTGTTGTTCACCGGCGGGCTGCTGGCCGCGCACCCGAACCCGCCCGCCAGCATCTGGGTGCTGGCGCCCGCCGTCGCGCTGGTCGCGGTGCTGGGCGATCAGACCGGATACTTCATCGGACGGCGGATCGGGCCGGCGCTGTTCAAGAAGGAAGATTCCCGGTTCTTCAAGAAGCATTACGTGACGGAGTCGCACGCGTTCTTCGAGAAGTACGGGCCGTGGGCGATCATCCTGGCCCGCTTCGCGCCGTTCGTGCGGACCTTCGTTCCGGTGGTCGCCGGGGTGTCGTACATGCGCTACCCGGTGTTCCTCGGGTTCGACATCGTCGGCGGCATCGCCTGGGGCGGCGGCGCGACGCTGGCGGGTTACTTCCTGGGCACCGTGCCGTTCGTCCACCAGAACCTGGAAAAGATCATCCTGGCCATCCTGTTCGTGTCGCTGATGCCGGCGTTCATCGCCGCGTGGCGCGGATACAAGGGTCGCCGCCGCGCGGCCAAGCAGCCCGCGGCCGAGCAGGAGCCCGAGTCAGACCCGACTTCGCCGGTACGCAACGAAAGCGTCTAGCAGTTCCGGCCTGTCGACCGAACTGCGTTGCACGGCCTCACCCGGTGCCGCCCCGAGCAGGATCCGTTTGATCGGGATTTCCAAGCGTTTGCCGGTCAGCGTCCGCGGGATACCGGCAACCGCGAGGACGGCATCCGGCACGTGCCGCGGTGAGGCGTGCCGACGGATTTCGGTGACGATGCGCGACTTCAGCTCCTCGTCGAGTTCCACACCGTCCGTCAGGTCCACGAACAGCGGCATCCAGTAGCCGCCGTCGTCCTGCTCCACACCGACCACCAGGCAGTCGCGCACCTCGGGCAGGCCCTCGACCGCGCTGTAGATCTCGGTGCTGCCCATCCGGACGCCGAGCCGATTGAGGGTGGCGTCCGAACGGCCATGCACCACAACGGATCCCCGGTCGGTGATGGTGATCCAGTCGCCGTGACACCACACACCCGGGTACTTGTCGAAGTAGGCGGCGCGGTAACGGCTGCCGTCGTCGTCGTTCCAGAAACAGACCGGCATCGACGGCATCGGCTGGGTGAGCACGAGTTCGCCCTCCTGCCCGATGACCGGGCTTCCGTCGGCCGACCAGGATTCGACGGCCGCGCCCAGGCAGATGCACGACAGCTCGCCGGCTACCACCGGCAGAATCGGGCAGCCGCCGAGGAACGCCGTGCACACGTCGGTGCCACCGCTCATCGAGATCACCGGAACGCACCGGCCGAGTCCCTCTTGTACCCAACGGAATCCGGCCGCCGGCAGCGGTGAGCCCGTTGAACCCACCGCGCGCAGTCCGTCCAGTGGATACGTCGCACCGGGTTTCAGCTTTTCCTTGGCGCAGGCCAACAGGTAGCCGGCCCCGGTGCCGAGGAACGTGACACCGGCCTGGGCGGCGACCCGCCAGAGGCCGTCGGTCGTCGGATGGGTCGGGCTGCCGTCGTAGAGCACGATGGTGGTGTCGACCAGCAGACCGGACAGCTGAATGTTCCACATCGCCCAGCTGGTCGACGAGTACCACAGGTAGCGGTCGCCGGGGTGCAGGTCCAGCTGCAGGCTCAGATACTTCAGGTGCTCCAGCAGCACGCCGCCGTGGCCGTGCACGATGCCCTTCGGCTTGCCGGTCGTCCCCGACGAGAACAGCACCCACAGCGGATGCGCGAACGGTACGGGTGTGGTCTCCAGGGCGGCGTCCGCTTGGACGGCCGCAACCCACGGCACCAGTTCCGCGTCGGGTTCCACATCGAGCCCGAGCCGCGGCACCACCACGGTGGCCCGCAGGGTCGGCAGCGCCCGCCGGATCATGGCCAGCTCGTCGCGGCGATCGATGCGGTTGCCGGCGTAGCTCGAGCCGTCGCTCGCGACCAGCACGGCCGGCTCCAGTTGACCGAGCCTCGCGACCACGCCGTCGACGGCCAGGTCCTGATTGCACACCGCCCAGATCGCGCCCACGCTGGCCGCGGCCAGGGCGGCGACGACGGCCTCGGCGACGTTGGGCAGGTATCCGACGACCGCGTCGCCGGGCTGGACGCCGAGACCCTTGAGGTAGGCGGCGAACGCCGCCGTCTCCCGCTCCAGCCGGGCCCACGACCACTCGCTCGAGCCGTCCTCGCCGACGACGATCAGGGCGGGTCGCTCGTCGGTGGCGTGGCGGAAGACCTCGGCGGCGTAGTTGAGCGTGGCACCCGGAAACCACTCGGTGCCCGGCATGGCACGGTTGCCCAGCACCGAGCGCGGTGGGCTGCCCGTCTGGACGTCGAAGTAGGCGAAGACCGCGTCCCAAAACCATTCGATGTTGGCCACCGACTTGGCCCACAGCGCGTGGTAGTCCGCGAATTCGCCGCGTCCCGTCGCGGCGAGCCAGCGCAGGAAGCGGGTGAGGTTGGCATGCGCCAGCGTTGCCTCGTCGGGAATCCAGCCGCCGGGTTCGGTCATCTCGCGCCGGCCGCCGTCACGGCGGTGACGTTACAGGCGGCCTCCATCAGCATCCACCCGGACAGCTGCACCGACAGATCGCGCTCGGCAACCTCGGATTCCATCACAGCGCCCGCGACGAATTGCGCCGCGTGGCCGTCGGCGGTGGGCAATTGGGCGTCGCGGTCCCAGAACGGCCCGAAGACCGGCAGACCGTTCACCGTTTGCCGGTAGTCCCATGCGGATTTCGCGCTGGCTAGCACCAGTATGCGTGCGGTGTCGCGGGCCACCGCGTCGTCGGCCGAGTCTCCCGGCAGCGCGGTGGCCACCAGCGCGAGGTAGCGGGCGGTGATGCCGGCGAACAGTCCGCCGTCCCCGCCGCCGGCGCCCTTGAGCACACCCGACGTCGCCATGTGCTTGTCGACGGCCGCGACCAGGCGATGCACGCGGGCCTGGTGGCGGGCCCTGGCTTCCGCGCCGGTGCGTGACGCCAGCTCGGTTTCCAGCCCGAGCACCACGCCCTGGCAGTAGGTGTACTGCGCGCGTACCAGCGACCCGGCCTTGATGCCGTCGAACACCAGCTGCGTCTCCGGATCGATCAGTGTGGCGTCTATCCAGTCGCCCATCTGCTCGGCACGTTTCAGGACGTCGGGATGGCTGTCGGAGTAGCGGGCCAGGAACAGCCCCGCCGGTCCGTTGGCGGGGGCGTTGAAGAACTGGTCTTGCTTGCGCCATGGGATGCCACCGCCGTCCTCGGGCACCCACGCCTCGACGAACTGGTCGGCGAGCTTGGGCAGCGCGCGGTGGCGTTCGACGCCGGCTATCCGCGCCGCCCGTTCCAGCGCCAGCGCCAGCCACGCCATGTCGTCGTAATAGCTGTTGGTCCAGCGAAAGTTGTTGCGCAGCCGGTGCGAGCGCACCTGGCGGTTGATCTCGGTGCGCCGCTGCGGCCGCGGATCCCGCAGCTGCGCATCGACCAGGCAATCCAGCAGATGCGCCTGCCACCAGTAGTGCCAGGTGCCGAAAAGGCGGTCCTTGCGGGTCGACGGCCAGGCGACGACTCCGAGTTGGGTGCCCGGCAGCGCCCACAGCCGTTTCAGGTGTCGTTGTGCGACAGCGGCTTCGGAGCTGGCCGCCCGGTTGGCCCATAGCTGATCCATACCGTCCGATCCTCCCTCATGCCGGTTGCGTCGAGTCGAGTGCGCTATGACAGCTTTGCGTGTGCGTCCAGGGCGGCGACACGCCGACGAACTCCACCCTCATTGCACACTCGGGAGGATCAGACGCGCCCGGGAACACCCACTAGCTTGCCACCCACGAATTCGCAATCGGGCGCGTTGGCCAGTTGGTTGAGCGAGCCCGGCCGGTAATGCTCGGCTTGTGGTTTTGTGTTGGCGACGCAGTTCCAGACAACGCCGGTGTTCGATCGCGATCCTTGCAATGTCGCGGCCATCATGGCGACCGCAATCAGCGCAATGCCCAGTGCGGCTCCAAGCAGCTTGGCGTCCAATCTGATTGGATTGCGCGGCGCGGGGCGAGATACCGGCGGCTGGTCCGCGGTCAGGTGTCCCAATTGTGCTGACAGATCGCGGTTTTCGGCTTCCAGCCGCGCGATTTTCCGCTCGAGATCGGCGATGATTCCGACCGTGACTCGTTCGGCACCGTCGCCCGTGTCGCGGTGGTGCGGCTCAGCCACGGATTCGCGCCGCAGTAGCAGCGCGGTAGTCACTGCCCCGGCCAGGAACAGCCCGCAACTGACGCCGAACGCGACGGTGTAGCCGTGCACTGCGGCGGCGGGTTGCAAAGCGGAGCTGGGTGGCCGATGACTGGCCATGTAGCGGGTCAGTGCAGACGCGAAAATGGTTGAGAGCGCGGCCGTTCCAATGGCACCGCCGATCTGCTGGCTGGTGTTCACCATCGCCGACGCGACGCCGGCATCGGGGCCGTCAACACCTGCCGTCGCCGTGGCGATCGCAGGCGCGAACGTGAGGCCCATGCCTACTCCCAGGGCCAGGAGCGGCCCAAATACATTGCCCGCATAGGTGGAGTGGACGTCGAGCTGCGCCAGCCAGAACATGCCGCCGGCAGCGATGAGCATCCCGGGCGGAATCACCCGGCGGGGGCCCAGCCTCGGAATCAATCGCGCGTTGGCCAGACCGGCCGCCACCGCGATACCACCGGCCAGCGGCAAGAAGGCCACGCCGGTCTTGAGCGGGCTGTAGCCGAGGTTTTGCTGGGCATAGTAGGTCAGGAACAAGAAGGCGCTGAACATGCTGCAAAAGGCGATCATGATGGCCAGGTATGCGCCAACGCGGTTGCGGTCCATGACAATCCGCAGCGGCAGCAACGGTGCGTCGGCCCGCGCCTCGATCACCGCGAAGGCGGCCAGCAGCAGGCCGCTGCCGATGAACATCACGACGGTCAGCGGCGCGCTCCAGCTGTGCGTTTCGGCGTTGGACAGCCCGTAAACCAGACAGAACAAGCCCCCGGAAGCGGTGATGACGCCTAGCCAGTCGAGCCGGGCCAAGCTGCCGCGGTGATCTTTCGCCGCCACCAACGCCAGCACCCCCGCGGCCGCGACGACCGCGAAAACCAAATTCACGTACAGACACCATCGCCACGACAGCCACTCGGTCAGTGCGCCGCCGAGCAACAGACCCACGACGGCACCGCCCCCGGCGATCGCGCCGTACACGGCGAACGCCTTTCCGCGCTCTTTGGCGTCGGTGAAGACGACGTTGAGGGTGGACAAGGCCGCCGGGGCCAGAACCGCCGCGAAGGCACCCTGGAATGCGCGCGCGCCCGCCAGCACCGCGAAACTGGTCGCCGCGCCGCCGACCGCTGATGCGGCGGCGAATCCAGCCAGGCCGATCAACAACGTGCGGCGGCGCCCGACGATATCCGACAGCCGCCCCCCCAGTAGCAATAGGCTGCCGAACGCCAATGAGTAGGCGGTGATGATCCACTGCCGGCTTTCGACGCCGAAATGAAGGGACGACTGCGCGGAGGGCAACGCGATGTTCACGATCGTGGTGTCGAGCACCACCATCAACTGCGCGATGCCGATGACCGCCAGGACCAGCCATCGGTGCTGTCCGCGCGGCCGCTGCTCGGGGCCGGCGGCGCGGCGGGGAATGTCGGTTTGCGTGCTCACTGCCATGACTGTCTGGTACCCGCTGAGCCGCGATCGAAAGCCGCGGCCCCGTTACCAGGCGCGGGTCAGGTCCGCGTGCTGCCTGATCCAGGCATGCATCGCGATCCCGGCGGCGACGCCCGCGTTGATGCTGCGCGTGGAGCCAAACTGGGCGATGGACACCGTGATCGACGCACCCGTGCGGGTGTCGCCGGTGATGCCGGGCCCCTCCTGGCCGAACACCAGCAGGCACTCGCGCGGCAGCGCCGTCTCCTCCAGGCGCGCCGCGCCGGGAACGTTGTCCACGGCGACGACCGTCAGACCCGCGTCGGCGGCGAAGTCCAGCAGTTCGGCGGTGCTGTCGTGATGACACAGCCGCTGGTAACGATCGGTCACCATGGCGCCACGGCGATTCCAGCGACGTCGCCCGACGATGTGCACCGTGTGCACGGCGAACGCGTTGGCGGTTCGCACCACCGAGCCGATGTTGGCGTCGTGGCCGAAGTTCTCGATCGCCACATGCAGCGGCTGCCGGCGCGTATCGATGTCGGCGATGATCGCTTCCCGGGTCCAGTAGCGGTAGGCATCGACGACATTGCGAGTATCGCCGTCGCGCAACAGGATTGGGTCATAGCGCGGGTCGTCGGGAAGGTCGCCCTCCCAGGGCCCGACACCCCCGGCCGGTAGGCCCCATTCGGTCGGTCCGGGTCCCGTCATTTCTGCGTCCACACCCCGGCGTGGGTGCCGTCGACCGCCACCGTCGCGTAGAGCAGCGCCTCGTTGATCTCGCCCTGGGTGCACAGCGACGCGTTGACGTGAACGGCGTCCAGCGACGCGTCGGGAAGGATCAGCACCGACGACCCGTACGCCGCGCAGGCCGGATTCAATCCCGGCCCGGGCAACGTCGGCGAGGAGAGCAACATCAACGGGCCGCCGCGCTTGGCCGAGTCGTCGCGATAGCGGGCCGCGACGGAGTCGGCTTCCAGCCCTAACAGCATGTAGCCGTTGCCGTTGAACGCCCCCGCATCGCCCAATTGCGCCTTGGTGACCGGGATTCCGTCCGCGCGCCAGGCCGACAGGCTGGTGGTCTTGACGACCAGGCCGGTGTCGTTGGCATTGGTCGGCATCATCCCCAGCGGAAACGCCGCCGGATAGGCCGCCGACGTATTCGGGATCCGGTCCCGCGGCGAGTAGCTGTAGATCCCGCGGACCTGACTGTGGTCCTTCAGCGGGCCGAGGCAGACCGTGCCGGTCAGCCGGTCGGGCGGGGCCGACAGCGGAGATCCGAGGTCGTGCACGCTGGTCGCCGCGGCGTTGCAACTGCCGAGCCCGGACGCCTCGATGGGATGCGCCAGCGCGCCGTAAAGCCCGAACCGGATGTCCTCGGGCTTGGCGTGCGGCGCATGCGAATCCTTGGACGCCACCGCAGCCGAGACGTCGACCAGCACGTAGTCGCCGTCCCAGCGCAGGTTCGACACCGACATGTTCCAGCCGAGCAGCGCCAGCGATTCGCCGAGCCGCGCGCCCTGGGCGCCGTACGGGTTGACGGGATGGGTGGACCCTGAGCAGCCGACCAGGCAAACGGCCAGACAGGCGACTACCGCGATGAAGCTGCGCATACCGCCCGCGGCCTAGCCCAGCCCCAGATCGGCGAGGCCCAGCACGCTGCGGTACGACAGGCCCTCGGCCTCGATGGCCTCCGCGGCGCCGGTCGCGCGGTCCACCACGGTGGCCACGCCTACGACGTCGCCGCCCGCATCCTGCACGGCACGCACGGCCGTCAGCGCCGACGCGCCGGTGGTGCTGGTGTCCTCGACCACCAGCACGCGCTGACCGGCGACCTCCGACCCCTCGATAAGGCGTTGCAGGCCATGAGCTTTCGCCGACTTGCGCACGACGAACGCGTCGATCGGACGGCCCGGCGCGTGCATGATCGCCGTCGCCACCGGATCGGCGCCCAATGTCAGGCCGCCGACGACCGCGTAGTCCCAGTCGTGGGTGAGCTCACGCATCAGCCTGCCGATCAGCGCGGAGGCCCGGTGGTGCAGGGTGGCGCGGCGCAGGTCGACGTAGTAGTCGGCCTCCTTGCCCGACGACAACGTCACCCGCCCGTGCACCACCGACAGCTGTCGCACCAGATCGGCCAGCTCCGTGCGCTCGTCAGCTCCGGTCACGACCGCCGACTCTCTTCGTCGCGTGCGTAGCGTCGGGCGACGGGGCGTGGCATGAGCGACAGTGTACTGACCGGGTCCCGACCGGCCCGGCGCGCTATCAGCGCTGGTAGTTAGTGGCCTGATGGCCGTTGCGTCCCGCCGGCGGCGGACGCCCGCCGGGGTCGCGGCGGACCGGCTCGGGTTTGCGGCGGGCGCCCTGAACGTCGGAGCCCAGCAGCCCGGCCACGTCTTGCTGTGGGCGCCGCGCCGTCAACTCCGCGCGGCCAGCCGGAGCCAACGGCCGGCTCGGTGACGCATTGCGAAGGCCGGCCGGCGCTCCCGCCTCGGCGGAGGTCTCCTCCGGCAGCGGCGGCAACACCCGCAACAGGTCGTTGAACTGGCGGACCGTGCGCAGGCCCTCGTCCCATTGGGTGCGCGTGCTCGCGATCGGCATGGCGACCAGCGTCCAGTTCTGCTCGTTCCACATGATCTCGGCGCTGTCGGGCGCGGTGTGCGCGAAGGTGACCATGCGGCGGTCGCAGGCCCGCCGCGCCGCGTCCAGGTTGGTGGAATACACCATCCGCGGCCCGATCGCGCCCAGCAACCAAATGTCGCTCTCCCGTGGCTCTTTCAGCCCTTTGAGCCGCAGGTCGACGACCACATTGGTGCCCACCTTGCGGTGCAGCGCGATCACCGTGGCGACTTCCTCGAGGTCGAAGATGTACACGGCCTCGCCGCGAATCTGACCGAGCACGACGTTGTGGGCCGGGACATCGCCGACCGTCGACATCACCCCGCGCTTCCAGCGCTTCAGGATGTCGGTTGATTCGCGCTCGAAGTCGAAGCCGTGCGACCGCGCCCACGACCGACGCCGCCTGCTGCGTCCCCGGCGTCGATCGATATCGACGTACAGCAACACCACCGCGCCGACAAAGCACAGCGCGGAGAGCGTGAACCAAAGGGGGACCATCCCCAACAGGGTATCTGCTATCGGCCTGGAATACAGAAACCGACCAGGTCACAACCCCATCACAGCATGCACCAGGCGTCCCAGTGTGCGCTGAGGGTTTTGAGTGTGAGCCGGCGGCGCCCGGGATTCACACTCGGTTAGCCCAGAACCAGCGAGTCGCCGCCGGGACTGACGTTGACGGGCACCACGTCGCCGTCGTGCACGTCGCCCGCCAGCAACATCTTGGCCAGCTGGTCGCCGATGGCCTGCTGCACCAACCGGCGCAGCGGCCGGGCGCCGTACACCGGGTCGAACCCGCGCTGCGCCAGCCACTTCTTGGCCGGCAGCGACACCTCCAGCTGCAGCCGGCGTTGCGCCAGCCGCTTGCCCAGCTGGGCCAGCTGAATGTCGACGATCTGCACCAGCTCTTCGGGGTTGAGACCATCGAAGACCAGCACGTCGTCCAAGCGGTTGATGAACTCCGGCTTGAACGTCGCACGCACCGCGGCCAGCACCTGCTCCTCGCTGCCGCCCGACCCGAGGTTGGACGTCAGGATCAGGATCGTGTTGCGGAAGTCGACGGTGCGGCCCTGGCCGTCGGTCAGGCGACCCTCGTCGAGCACCTGCAGCAGCACGTCGAACACGTCCGGGTGGGCCTTTTCGACCTCGTCGAACAGCACCACCGTGTAGGGCCGCCGGCGTACCGCCTCGGTGAGCTGACCGCCCTGGTCGTATCCGATGTATCCGGGAGGCGCGCCCACCAGGCGGGCCACCGAGTGCTTCTCGCCGTACTCGCTCATGTCGATGCGGACCATCGCCCGCTCGTCGTCGAACAGGAAGTCCGCGAGCGCCTTGGCCAGCTCCGTCTTGCCGACGCCGGTGGGGCCCAGGAACAAGAACGATCCCGTCGGCCGGTTGGGGTCGGCGACCCCGGCGCGGCTCCGGCGCACCGCGTCGGACACGGCCTGCACGGCCTTCTTCTGCCCGACCACGCGCTTGCCCAGCTCGTCTTCCATCCGCAGCAGCTTGGCGGTCTCGCCCTCCAACAGCCGCCCGGCCGGGATGCCCGTCCACGCCGACACCACGTCGGCGATGTCGTCGGGACCGACCTCTTCCTTGAGCATCACGTTCTCGCGGGCTGTGCCCCTGCCGGCGGCCAACAGCCCTGCGGCGTCGAGTTTCTTCTCCACCTCGGGGATCCGCCCGTACCGCAGCTCGGCGGCCTTGGCCAGGTCGCCGTCGCGCTCGGCGCGCTCGGATTCACCGCGCAACGTCTCGAGCTGCTCCTTGAGCTCGCGCACGACGTCGATCGCGTTCTTCTCGTTCTGCCAGCGCGCGGTCAGCTCGGCCAGCTTCTCCTTGTGATCGGCCAGCTCGGCGCGCAGCTTTTCCAGCCGCTCCTTGGACGCCTCGTCCTCTTCCTTGGCCAGCGCCATCTCTTCGATCTCGAGCCGGCGCACCAGCCGCTCGACCTCGTCGATCTCGACGGGCCGCGAGTCGATCTCCATCCTCAGTCGCGATGCCGCCTCGTCGACGAGGTCAATCGCCTTGTCCGGCAAAAAGCGCGCCGTGATGTAGCGGTCGGACAGCGCCGCCGCGGCCACCAGCGCGGAGTCGGTGATGCGCACACCGTGGTGCACCTCGTAGCGGTCCTTCAGGCCGCGCAGGATGCCGACGGTGTCCTCGACCGACGGCTCGCCGACGAAGACCTGCTGGAAGCGCCGCTCCAGCGCGGCGTCCTTTTCGATGTGCTTGCGGTATTCGTCGAGGGTGGTGGCGCCGACCAGCCGCAGCTCGCCGCGGGCCAGCATCGGCTTGATCATGTTGCCGGCGTCCATCGCGCCCTCGCCGGTCGCGCCCGCGCCGACGATGGTGTGCAGCTCGTCGATGAACGTGATGATCTGGCCCGCGGAGTTCTTGATGTCGTCGAGCACGGCCTTGAGCCGTTCCTCGAACTCGCCGCGGTACTTGGCCCCGGCCACCATCGAGCCGAGGTCCAGGGCGATGACGGTCTTGTCCCGCAGGCTTTCCGGCACATCGCCGGCGACGATGCGCTGCGCCAGGCCCTCGACGATGGCGGTCTTGCCGACGCCGGGCTCGCCGATGAGCACCGGGTTGTTCTTGGTGCGACGGGAGAGCACCTGCACGACGCGGCGAATCTCGTTGTCCCGCCCGATGACCGGGTCGAGTTTGCCCTCGCGGGCCCGCCCGGTCAGGTCGGTGGAGTACTTTTCCAGCGCTTGGTAGGTGGACTCGGGATCGGGGCTGGTGACCCGGGCGCTGCCGCGCACTTTGACGAACGCCTCCCGCAACGCTTGCGGCGAGGCGCCATGTCCGGTCAGCAGCTTGGCGACGTCGGAGTCACCGGTGGCAAGCCCGACCATGAGGTGCTCGGTGGAGACGTATTCGTCGTCCATCTCGGTGGCCAGCTGCTGGGCGGTGGTGATGGCGGCCAGCGATTCGCGTGACAGCTGCGGTTGCGAGCTGGCGCCGCTGGCCTGCGGCAGCTGGTCCAGAAGCCGCTGCGCTTCGGCGCGGATGGTGGCGGGCTCGACGCCGACAGCCTCCAATAGCGGCGCGGCGATCCCGTCGTTCTGGGTCAGCAGCGCCAACAGCAGGTGAGCGGGCCTGATCTCGGGATTCCCGGCTTCGCTCGCCGCCTGGAGTGCCGACGTCAGGGCCGCCTGCGTCTTGGTTGTCGGGTTGAAAGAATCCACGACACCTCCGTTCAAGTACGTAGTGAAAATGCTTGTCGCGATGTTCAACGTCGTCAAGGTTGAGTCTGTTCCGCTCAACTCTACCTTTTTGATCTTCGGGAGTTGACGTCCTGCTCGGAACTTAGAATCGGCGTCCGTGGGCTTAGACGACCGGGACGCGCTGCAGGTGCTGCGCGACGCGTTCGCGCCGGAGGGCCCGGGCCTCGGGAACGAACTCGTCCGCAGCTTCTACACCAACTGGTTCGACCTCGACGTCTCGATCCGCGACCTGTTCCCGCCCGAAATGGAGGCCCAGCGCGCCGCTTTCGCCCACGCGCTGCACTGGGTGTTCGGCGAGCTGGTCGCGCAGCGCGCGCAGGAGCCGGTGGCCTTTCTCGCCCAGCTCGGCCGCGACCATCGCAAATACGGTGTGCTGTCAACCCATTACGAGACGTTGCATCGCGCGCTGTATGCATCGCTGCGCGGGCACGTCGGTGATGGCTGGACCGACGCGATCGACGACGCGGCCACGCAGTCGCTTCACCTCATCACCGGGGTGATGAGCGGGGCTGCGGACGCCGAGGAGGGACCCGCCTGGTGGGACGGCACCCTGATCGAGCACCTTCGGGTGTCCCGGGACCTCGCGGTCGTCCGGCTGCGGCTGGACCGGCCGATGCCCTATCATCCGGGCCAGTACGTCAACGTCCAGGTTCCGCAGTGCCCGCGCCGCTGGCGGTATCTGAGCCCCGCCATTCCGGCCGACCCGGACGGCGGCATCGAGTTTCACGTCCGCCTGGTTCCCGGCGGGTTGGTCAGCACCGCGATCCTCGAGGAAGCCCGCCCCGGCGACCGCTGGCGATTGTCCAGTCCACACGGCGGCCTGAGCGTCGACCGGGACGGCGGCGACGTGCTGATGGTGGCCGGCAGCACCGGCCTGGCGCCGCTGCGGGCGTTGATCATGGACATGTCCCGCTACGCGGAGAACCCGCGGGTGCACCTGTTCTTCGGTGCCCGCTACTTCTGCGAGCTCTACGACCTGCCCACCCTGTGGCAGGTCTCCACGCACAACCCGTGGCTGTCGGTCTCGCCGGTCACCGAGTACAACCGCGACCCGCCCTGGGCCGCCGACTACCCCGACGTGACGCCGCCGCGCGGCCTGCACGTGCGCCAAAGCGGACGGTTGCCCGACGTGGTGACCAAGTACGGCGGCTGGGGCGACCGGCAGATCTTGATCTGCGGCGGGCCGGCCATGGTCCGCGCCACCAAGGCCGCTCTGATCGCCAAAGGCGCCCCACCGGAACGCATTCAGCACGACCCGCTGTCACGTTAAGCTGACCGCGTGCATGTCGTGACCCTGCACGACGCGTCGTCATCGGTGACCGCGCAGTGGGTGCCCGACGCGGGCATGATCGGGACGTCGCTGGCCGACTCCGGTATCGAGCTGCTCGGGCAACGCCGCGGGCTGGACGCCTACGTCTCCGACGGCAAGACGATGGGGATTCCGATTTTGTATCCCTGGGCAAATCGGTTGGGCGACACCACATATACGGTGGAGAACGTCACCGTGAAGCTGGCGCCGGGCGAAAACGGTGTGCGTGCCGATCCCAACGGGTTGCCCATCCACGGCGTACTGGCCGCCTACCCGGGCTGGCGGGTGACGGCGGAGTCGGCCGACGAGTTGACCGCCGAACTGGACTTCGGCGCCGACCCCCGGCTGCTGGCCAGCTTCCCCTATCCGCATCTGCTGACGGTGGAAGTGCGGCTGGCGGATCGGAGGCTGACGGTGCGCGCCACCGTCACCGCAACCGGGGAGACGGCCGTTCCGCTGTGCTTCGGCTTTCATCCGTATCTGCGGCTGCCTGACGTGGCCCGCGGGGAGTGGATCGTCGAAACGCCACCGCTTCGCCATTTGAGCCTCGACGAAAAGGGCCTGCCCACCGGCGAATCGGAAGAGCAGCCGGCGCGGGAAGAGCCGTTGGGCGACAAGGCCTTTGACGACGCCTACGACGAGGTGGCCGATGGGGAGGCGTTCGCCGTGTCCGGCGGTGGGCGCCGCCTGGAAGTGCACTTCGAGCGGGGGTATCCGGCGGCGCAGATCTTCGCGCCGCTCGCCGAGGACGTGGTGTGTTTCGAGCCGATGACCGCACCGACCGATGCGCTGCGCCGCGGTGGCTACCGGTCCGCACACCCCGGCAAGCCGGCGGTCACACAGTTCTCGATACGGGTCTAGCGGAGGAAGTCTCAGCGGCCCTTGCGCGGCTGCCAGACCACCAGCGCGGTGCTCTTGGGCACCACGGCGACATCACGACGCTGGTTGGCGCGCAACATGGCTATTTCCTCGGCCATTTCCTTCAGCCGCGCCTGCAGCGCCTCGACCTGATTGGTCAGCTCGATGATCCGCTTGATGCCGGCGAGGTTGACGCCCTCGTCCTGGGAAAGCCGCTGCACCTCGCGCAGCAGATCCACGTCGTGCTGCGAATAACGGCGTCCCCCACCGGAAGTCCGGCGCGGGGTGACCAGCCCGAGGCGGTCGTAGGTCCGCAGGGTCTGCGCGTGCATGCCGGCCAGTTCGGCGGCGACCGAAATCAGGAAGGTCCGCGCGTCGTCTCGCTTGGGGTGTCTAGCCATCAGCGATTACCTGCCCATCCGGCCCGGGGATTGAAGCCACTGGAGCGCTCGGCCTCCGCGTACGCCTCCAGGGCCTCCTGGGCGGCGCCTTCCACGTTCGGTGGGACGGCGACCTTGACGGTGACGAGCAGGTCCCCGCTGCCGCCGTCCCGCTTGGGCACGCCGCGTCCGCGCACCCGCAGGATGCGGCCGTCGGCGGTGCCCTTGGGCACCCGGACACCCACCTTGCCGTCCAACGTGGGCACCGAAAGCGTTGAGCCCAAAGCTAATTCGGTGAAGCTGACCGGAACGGTCACGGTGAGGTCATCGCCGTCACGGCCGAAGATCTTGTCCGGCCGCACATGCACGGTCACATACAGGTCACCCGACGGGGCGCCCCGCAACCCGGCCTCGCCTTGCCCCGCGAGCCGAATGCGCTGTCCGTCCTCGACACCCGGCGGAATCCGCACGTTGATGGTGCGGGTGCGCGTGGTGACACCGGTGCCCTTGCACTCCTCGCAGGGGTGCTCGATGATCGACCCGCTCCCCCGGCAATCGGTGCAGGGCTCGGAAAAGCCGAAAGCGCCCTGATTCCGGCTGATTACGCCGGAGCCGTTGCAGGTTGGACACACCTTCGGGCTGGTGCCCGGCCGCGCGCCGCTGCCGTGGCAGTTGGTGCACGGCGCGGGACTGGTCAGCCGCAACGGCATCGCGACGCCCTTGGCGGCCTCGACGAAATCAAGCTCGGTCTCGGTCTCCAGATCGTTGCCGCGCCGCGGCCGGCTGGGACGTGCGCTGGAGCCGCGGCCGAACAGGCCCCCGAACAGGTCGCCGATGTTGGTGCCGCCGGTTCGGCCCGCGGCGTCGAACAAATCGTTGAGATTGAACTCGGCGCCGTCACCGCCGACGTCGAAGCTGAAGCCGCCGGTGTCGAACCTGCGGCCACCGAAGCCTCCGCCGGCGAACAGCCGGCGGGTTTCGTCGTATTCCTTGCGCTTGGCGGGATCCGACAAAACGTTGTGCGCCTCCGACACCGCCTTGAATCGCTCGCCGGCGGCGGGGTTGTCGGGATTCGCATCCGGATGCAAATCGCGCGCTAGCTTGCGGTAGGCACGCTTGATCTCCTCGGGACTGGCGTCGGAGGAGACGCCCAGCTCCTTATAGAAGTCCTTTTCGACCCATTCACGCTGGGCCATGTCGCGCCACCCCCTCCCACCTTTCTCTTCGGTTGTTGTCTTGATTCTGAGCCTTAGTCACCTGAGGTGTCGGCGTTATCGTCCGCATCGGCCGGCTCGGCTTCGGCCTCGCTTTCGACGGGTTCGGCAGCGGCGGCCGAGTCTTCGCCGTCCTCGGCGACCGTGTCGACGACGCCGACGAGGGCGTGGCGCAGCACGTTCTCGCCCAGCCGGTAGCCCTGCCGCATGACAGTGCCGATGACCGGTTTGGAGTCCTCGCCGCCGTCGCCCTCGTGTTGCACCGCTTCGTGCAACACCGGGTCGAAGTCTTCGCCCTCGGCGCCGAACGCCGCCAGGCCGAGCCCGGTCAGCGCGCTCATCAGCTTGTCGGCGACCGACTTCAGCGGGCCTGAGTCGAGGTCGCCGTGGGCGCGTGCCCGGTCGAGATCGTCGAGTACGCCCAACAATTGGCTGACCACGGTGGCCTTCGCCCGATCCGCCGCCGCCTGCTGATCGCGCAGCGCCCGCTTGCGGTAGTTGGCGAAATCAGCCTGCACGCGCTGCAGATCGGCGGTCAGCTCGGCGACCTTGGCGCCCGCCTCGTCGGCCTTGTCACCGGCGGACGGCGCCGCCCCTCCCGGCGCGGTGCCGGGAGGGACATGCCGTACTTCGCCGGTCTCGGGATCGATCCGCCGTTTGTCGGTAACGGTTACCTGTTCCTGCGGGTTGCCTTCGGTCACTTGGCCTCCCGGTCGTCGTCGACCACCTCCGCGTCCACGACGTCGTCAGCGGAGCCGGCTCCGGCGCCGCCGCCGGGCTCGCCACCACCGGCCTGCGCGGACTCCGCCTGGGTGGCCTCGTAGATGGCCTGTCCGAGCGCCTGAGACTCCTGACCCAGCTTCTCCATCGCCGCCTTGATCGCGGTGATATCCGTGCCGCCGAGCGCCGACTTCGCCTCGGCCACAGCGGCGTCCACCTTGTTCAGGGTGTCCTCGGGAACCTTCGAGCCGCCCTCGGCCTCACGCTGCTCCTTGACGAACTTCTCCGTTTGGTAGACCAGCGTCTCGGCCTGGTTGCGAACATCGGCCTCCTCGCGACGCTTGCGGTCCTCCTCGGCGTGCGCCTCGGCGTCCTTGATCATCCGGTCGATCTCCTCCTTGGAAAGGCCGGAGCCCTCCTGGATCTTGATCGTGTTCTCCTTGCCGGTGCCCTTGTCCTTGGCCGTGACGTGCACGATGCCGTTGGCGTCGATGTCGAAGGTGACCTCGATCTGCGGGACGCCGCGCGGAGCCGGCGGGATACCGGTCAGCTCGAAGCTGCCGAGCAGCTTGTTGTGCGAAGCGATTTCGCGCTCACCCTGATAGACCTGGATCTGCACCGACGGCTGGTTGTCGTCGGCCGTCGTGAAGGTCTCCGATCGCTTGGTCGGGATCGTGGTGTTGCGTTCGATGAGCTTGGTCATCACGCCACCCTTGGTCTCGATACCCAGGCTCAGCGGCGTAACGTCAAGCAGCAGAACGTCTTTCACCTCGCCCTTGAGGACACCCGCCTGCAGGGCCGCACCAACGGCGACGACCTCGTCGGGGTTGACGCCCTTGTTGGGCTCCTTGCCGCCGGTCATCTCCTTGACCAGATCCGACACCGCGGGCATCCGGGTGGAACCACCCACCATCACGACGTGGTCGATCTCGGACACCGAGATGCCGGCGTCCTTGATCACCGACTGGAAGGGCTGACGGGTGCGGTCGAGCAGATCCTGGGTGATCTTCTGGAACTCGGCACGGGTCAGCTGCTCGTCGAGGAACAGCGGGTTCTTGTCGGAGTCGACGGTGATGTAGGGCAGGTTGATCGAGGTGCTCTGCGAACTCGAGAGTTCGATCTTGGCCTTCTCGGCGGCCTCGCGCAGCCGCTGCATCGCCATCTTGTCCTTGGTCAGGTCGATGCCGCTGGTGCCCTTGAACTTGTCGACGAGCCAGTTGACGATGCGGTCGTCCCAGTCGTCGCCACCGAGGTGGTTGTCACCGCTGGTGGCACGGACCTCGACCACGCCCTCGCCGATCTCCAGCAGCGAGACGTCGAAGGTGCCGCCACCGAGGTCGAAGACCAGGATGCGCTGTTCCTTCTCGCCCTTGTCCAGCCCGTAGGCCAGCGCGGCCGCGGTCGGCTCGTTGACGATGCGCAGCACGTTCAGTCCGGCGATCTGGCCGGCCTCCTTGGTCGCCTGACGCTGGGCGTCGTTGAAGTAGGCGGGTGTGGTGATGACCGCGTCGGTGATGTCCTCACCGAGGTAGGCCTCGGCGTCGCGCTTCAGCTTCATCAGCACGCGGGCGCTTATCTCCTGCGCGGTGTATTTCTTCCCGTCGATCTCAATGGACCAGTCCGTGCCCATGTGCCGCTTGACCGACCGCACGGTGCGGTCGACGTTGGTCACCGCCTGGTTCTTGGCGGGCTGGCCGACGAGCACTTCGCCGTTGCGCGCGAACGCGACGATGGACGGAGTGGTCCGTGAGCCCTCGGAGTTTGCGACGACGACAGGGTCGCCACCCTCGAGTACCGCGACGACGGAGTTGGTGGTCCCGAGGTCGATACCGACCGCACGAGCCATAGTGATTCCTCCTGAGTGTGTAGAGCTTTTTGGTGGCACTATGCTGAGTGAACCCCACTCAAGCCTGCCCTTTCGGGCTTCCGGGTGTCAACCCAGAATTGAGCCTGGGTCACTCAACTTGTTGATCATCCTAACGGCGGGCGAGAGCGTGTTGTTCCCCGGGTCCCGCGGCAGCGGGAAATTGCCTGGCCCCGGGGTCTGAACTCTCAGAATCCGAAGTCGCCGCCGCCGGAGTCGGAGCCGCCGCCGAAGTCCGAGCCACCGCCGAAGTCCGACCCGCCGCCGAAGTCCGAGCCACCGCCGGAGTCCGACCCGCCGCCGAAGTCGAAGTTGCCGCCGCTGGAGTCGTAACCGCCGCCGAATCCGACGTCGCCGCCGGAACTCGAGTAGCCCCCGTCAAATCCGACGTTGGCCTGCTGGCTGTCGTAGCCGGCGGACTGACCGCTGTTGAAGCCCGAGTCCGCGAACGCCGGATCCCGGCCAGCTTCGAAGCCGCGCTCGTAGCCGCCGTAGCCGCCGCCCCAACGGTCGTCCAGCAGCGCGTCGAGCAACACCACATCGGCGACAGCCCAGCCCCAGCCCGGACCCCAGAACGCATACGGGTAGTAGCCGGGATTGAAGAACATCCCGTTGTAGTAGCCACCGCCGTAGTAGTGCGGGTAGCCCGGTTGCGGCACCGCCCGATAGTCGTTGTTGTTGATCGTGACGTACTGCCCGGTGTCCGGGTTCTTCGCCCGCACCTGCGCCTGCTTGGGATCTTCCTCGGCGTTCGCGGCGTACTTCGCCGGGTTGAGCTTCCGGTCGGCCTTGTCCACCGTGGACCGCACCGCCCTGAGGTGTGCCAGCGCCGCGGTGTAGTCCCCCGTCTCGGATGCCTGGCGGGCGTCGTGCAGGCCGGCATTGGCCTTCAACTGCTCCGCGCTGACGTCCGGGGTGCTCTCGGCGAGCACCGCGTTGTCGAGGTCGGCGACGTCGGATTCCGCCGCGATCAGTTCCTGCTTGAACTGCTCTCGCGCCTCGGACTCCTTGCGGCGCTTACGATTCCGGCTCGCGACGAATGAGATCAGGCCGACCGTCACCAGCGCAAGGGCGACGATGGCCAGCAGCACCCACAGCCACGTCCAGCTGGTGTGCTTCTGGTGCACCACCGGGGAGCTCGTTGCCGGCGCGCCGGAAGCCACCTGCACGGCGGTCAGCCTGGCGACGAACTGACGGGCCGCGCCGCGGGGGTCGTTGCGGTTATCCCTGGCCGCCTGGCCCATGAGTCGGTCGACGTTGTCCGCGATGGCCTTCGGCACGTTGTAGGCGCGCACGTGGTAGCCCTTGGCGTCGATGACCAGGATGACGCCGCTGAAGTCGGGATTGCGACGCACCATGACGTCGTGGATGGCGTCCGGCGTGGTGATGCCGGTTTGGGCGGGTGTCACCGCCGCCACCCAGACGGGCGGGGTCGAACTCCACGTCCACCGGCCGGTGAGGATCTGCTCGTTCAGGCTGTCGGGGTTCTGCAACGGCGGGCTCGCCGCCGGGTCGGCGACCACGTGCGTCTGGGCATTGAACTTGGCCACCAGCGCGTCGGTGTAGGTGTCGGCGTGCGCCGGCCAAGCCAGCAGGGCCGCCAGCGCCCAGATAAGCGGAAGCGCCAGGAGGCCGCCGAGTCGTCGTGTCACTTTTCTCCCGTCGTCAGCCCGCGCTGGGTTTGCCCATTCCCGCCGATCGAACCACAACGTGCACGCACGAGCTTTCGTTCCCGCTGACGAGCGTGCGGCACAGCCATGGGTTAGCCTGAGCTTTCCCGAAGCCACCACGGCAGGAGCTCGATGTCAGAGCCAGACAGCGCCGCCGCGCGGCTCGCGCGCGAAGACGCGGGCTATCACAAGGGCCTCAAAAATCGCCAGATACAGATGATCGCCCTCGGTGGCGCCATCGGAACCGGCCTATTCCTCGGTGCCGGTGGACGGCTCGCGTCGGCGGGGCCCGGGCTGTTCGTGGTCTACGGGATCTGCGGCATCTTCGTCTTCTTGATCCTGCGCGCGCTCGGCGAGCTGGTGCTGCACCGCCCGTCGTCGGGATCGTTCGTGTCCTACTCCCGCGAATTCTTCGGGGAGAAGCTGGCTTTCGTCGCCGGCTGGATGTATGTCCTCAACTGGTCGATGACGGGCATCGTGGATACCACCGCGATTGCCCACTACTGCCACTACTGGAAAGCGTTGCAGGTCGTCCCGCAGTGGGCCCTCGCGTTGATCGCGCTCGTGCTGGTGTTGTCGATGAACCTGATCTCGGTCAAGGCCTTCGGTGAGCTGGAGTTCTGGGCTTCGCTGGTCAAGGTGCTGGCGCTGGTGACCTTCCTCGTCGTCGGCACGGTCATTGTGGTCGGGCGCTACAAGGTCGACGGGCATGACACCGGGACGGGGCTGTGGGACAGCCATGGCGGCCTGTTACCCACCGGCCTGCTGCCCTTGGTGCTGGTCACCTCGGGTGTGGTGTTCGCTTACGCCGCAATCGAATTGGTCGGCATCGCGGCCGGGGAAACGGCCAACCCGGAGAAGATCATGCCGCGCGCGATCAACTCGGTGGTATTCCGCATCGCGGTCTTCTACATCGGGTCCACGGTCCTGCTGGGCCTGCTGCTGCCCTACACCGCCTACCGGGACCACGTCAGCCCGTTCGTGACGTTCTTCTCCAAAATGGGTTACAGCGGCGCGGGCAGCGTGATGAACCTCGTGGTGCTCACCGCCGCGCTGTCGAGTTTGAACGCGGGGCTGTATTCCACCGGCCGAATCCTGCGCTCGATGGCGATCAACGGCAGCGGGCCGCAGTTCACCGCGCCGATGTCGAGGAACGGTGTGCCGTACGGCGGGATCCTGCTCACGAGCGGGGTCGGTTTGTTCGGCATCGTGCTCAACGCCGTCAAACCGAGCCAGGCGTTCGAAATCGTGCTCCATGTCGCCGCCGTGGGCATTGTCTTCGCGTGGGGGACGATCGTGGCGAGCCAGCTGCAGCTTTACCGGTGGGCGAAGGCCGGAAGGGTGGAACGGCCGAATTTCCGGATGCCGCTCTCGCCCTACAGCGGCTATCTCACGCTGGCCTTTCTGGTCGGCGTCGTGGTCCTGATGTTCTTCGACAAGGTGCAGGGCCCGTGGCTGCTCGGCGCGACGATCATCGGCGTCCCGGGGCTCTTCGGCGGTTGGTTCCTGGTACGACATCGGGTCAGGACCGCCGCGCTCGACGCGATCCCGGCCCTGCCGCCGACCGACCCATCCGTGGCGGCTTAAGGCGCGGTGTCACACCGCGGTAAACCTGCGCCATCGGCTCGATATCGATAACCGCCCGCCTGCAGCAACTTTCGTTATGTCGGCCGTACGCTGATTTCCTGATATCTGAGATCCTCGGGGAGTAACGCGTGCGGTTATCGCGGAAGGCGCAGCGAAGTCTGGCCGGTGGCTCGCTGCTGGTCGTGGCCCTGCTGGCGAGTCTTGAGTTGGTTTCCGGCTGCAGCTCCGTCATCGAGGGCAGGCCGATCGCCAAGCCGGGTACGGGGCCGACGGAACCGTCCTTCCCCACGACGACGTCGAGCCCCTCGCCTTCGTCGTCGACGCCCCCCACCAGCACGACACCGGCAAGCCCGACCGCGCCGGCCGGTGCCATCCCGCTGCCACCCGACAACAACGGCTACGTCTTCATCGAAACCAAGTCCGGCGTGACGCGCTGCCAGATCAACAAGGACACCGTTGGGTGCGAGGCGCCGTTCACCAACTCTCCGCTGCAAGACGGCGAGCACGCCAACGGCGTCAGCATCACTTCGGGCGGTTCCGTCGAGTGGGTGCTGGGCAACCTGGGGGCCATCCCGACCGTCACCATCGACTACAAGACGTACGCGGCCCAGGGCTGGACGATCAACGCCAGCACCGACGGAACCCGGTTCACCAACGACCACACCGGGCACGGAATGTTCGTCAGCGTCGACAAGGTGAACACGTTCTGAGCTGACCCGCCGGAGGGGTCAGTACCATCGGTGCCGTGGCACGCACTGGCCCGCCGGACGACTTCCACAACGAACCGACCCGGCATGCGGGTTTCGGCATGGGTGAGCGGCCGCCATCCACCGAAGCGGCCCCCACCGGCCAGGCCCCCGGGGAACCTCCGCCCGGGCAGTACCAACCGGATCAATCCGTCGATCCGTTCGACGAGGAAACCGAGCCCACAGCCTGGTACCGCCGGCCGGTCATGCTGCTCGGATGGGCCTTGCTCGTCCTGATCCTGATCGCGTTGATCGTTTTCGGCATCACGCAGCTGCTCGGCGGAGACCAGGGCACCAGCCACGTCCCGAGTACCAGCACGACCACCCCCACCAGCACAACCACGACGACCACCACCACGACGTCGCCGAGCACCACGACCGAGTCACCGCCGAGCAGCAGTGCGGTCGAGCCCCCGGCCCAACAGCCGACCCAGCAGCCCACGCAGCAGCAGCCGTCGCATCGGCATCACATGCCGTCGCTTCCGCCGGTGATCACCATTCCGGGAGGGCCAACCATGACGGTCCCGCCCGCCCTGCGCTGACGGCAGGTTGCGGTGCGATCAAGGTTTGATCGCTGATCGGTGGCGGGCGCGCGTGGCAGCGGTCCGCGGGTTGCGCCCGCCGATACCGTCATCGGCCATGACGAGCTATGCGCCGCCGCGTGCGATTGGCGTGATCGGGGGAACGCAAGAGCCCGAGCCGGCGGAGTCGATCCCGCGCTGGCGCAAACTGATCGCGTTGGTCGGATGGGGCGTCCCCATCGCGGTCCTCATCGCACTCAACATCTGGGGCGTCCTGCAGCTGGCCCAGGGTCCCTCCATGTCAGCGCCGGTAATCGAGACCACGCCGACAACCGCGGCGCCCGTCGTTCCGCGGCCTCGACCGGTGCTCGACGAGACGGCCGCGGCCGCCGGAGCAACCATCGACTCGCCGGCGCCCGAGGCTTTCCCGGAGGTACCGTCGGTCGTCACGTCGCCGCCGCCCGAGGCTTTCCCAGAGGCTTTCCCCGAGGTGCCCACGTTGGTCACGTCGCCGCCACCAACGGCCGAGGTCAGCTTGCCGCCGGGCCGGTGATGCGGCGGCGCACCTAGACTCGCCTGCGAGACAACGGACACGGGGGTGCGCAATATGGGCGAGTCGCTCGGGTTGTCGCTGGGCGTGGCCAACCTGGTCGCGGCCCGCGAGGGCAGCGCCCCGCTGGTCCGCAAATCCGTGCTGACGGTGTACGACCAGCGGCCCTCCGAAGTTGGCCTGCCAGAAGAGAATCCGAACGCAGCCGAACCCGGCCTGGTGATGCGGGGGTTCGTCGAGCGGGTCGGAGACCGGGCTTCGTTGGTGGCAGCCGACGGAAGCAAATACCTCGGCGAGGCCCTGACCGTCGAGGCGCTCGAGGCGATGGCGCGCACGGCCGGCTACGGGTCGCCGATCACCGTGGCCGTCCCCGCGTATTGGTCCGAGGCGCAGTACGCCGCCCTGCGTGCCGAGTTTTTCGCCCAACCGACGCTGGCTGCCAACGGCGTGGCCCCGGCGTTGATCTCCGACGCCACGACCGCGCTGACGGCACTGCGCGCCAAACCGGGATTTCCGACTGGCGGCACGGTCGCTCTGTTCGACTTCGGCGCCGGCGGCACCACCGTCACCCTGGCCGACGCCGCGACGAACTCACAGCAGACCGGTCCTTCGGTCCGGTATACGGATTTCTCCGGCGACGCCATCGATCAGCTCATCCTCAACCACCTGCGGTCGGCGGCCGACGCGGACACCACCCGCGCCGCCGCCGGCGTCACGCGGCCCGCGTCGTTCACCCGCCTGCTCGTCGAATGCCAGCGCGCCAAGGAACATCTGTCGGCGGCCACAATGGCCACGATCCGGGACGGTTCCGGCAGGGACGTCGGGCTGTCGCGCAGCGAATTCGAGCAACTCATCGCCCAGCCCCTGGATCGATTTGTCGGCAGCGTCGAAGAATTGTTGCGGCGCAACGGGATTGCGCGATCCAGCCTCGCCGCCGTGGCGATTGTCGGCGGTGGCGCGAGCATCCCGCTGATCACCACGCGACTGTCGGGGCGTCTGCAGGTGCCGGTCCTCACCACTCCGCAGCCCGTCTACAGCGCCGCCATCGGCGCCGCGGTGCTCGCCGGACTGCAGTCGTCGGCTGGCGCGGCGACCGCCGCGAGTCCGCTCGTCGAGAACCCGACCGAAACGGTTGCCACCGCAGCTGGAGCGGGCGTGCCGCCGGTCCCCTTGGCGTGGTCGCAGGACGCCTACGGGGCGGAGCCGGTCCCCTACACCGGCCCCGAACACCCGGCCGGCTACGGCAGGGAACCAACGGGATTGGGCTACGCCGAAGAGGATCGTTATGCCGCGCCGGCCGCCGGGCTGCCTTGGTACAAACGCACCGCGCTGGTGTTGACCGTGGCGGCGGCGATCGCGGCGGTGCTGGTGGCCGTGGTGTTGGCGCTGACCCTGCTCCGCACCAACACCGCCCCGACGAACGCACCTGGACCCCCGCAGACGTCGCAGACCGTCACCATCACCGGGCCGAACAGCAGCCCCACTGTGACGGTGATCCCACCGCCGCCGCCGTCGACGAACACCACACAGTCGCCCGCGCCCACGACGACGACCCCAGCCCCCACCACCACGACGAGCGCGGCGCCCACGACGACCAGCCCGCCGCCGACCACCACGGCCACCACGGCCCCGCCGACCACGACGTCGCAGGTAACCACCACCGCCGCGCCGACGACCACGCGCGGGGGACTGCCGCTGCCGCAGTTTCCGTTCGGGCGCTAACGCGCCTCCCGGGCGGCGCTGAGCCGCAGGCCAGGGGCGTCGCCGGACGGCAGGTTAGGGCAACCTCTCTCGCGTCGAAAGCGGCGAAGGTGTCACTATGAGCAAGCCTGAGCAGGCAACAAAGCACGCTAGAGCAACGACGCATGGGAGAGACCTGCTGTGACCACGCAGACCGTCATCAGACTGGTAGTGGGCCTGGCCATGACCGTGTTGGTGGGGGCGTTGGCGGCCCGCCGGGTCCTATGGCTGTACAAGCTGGTGATGTCCGGCCAGCCGGCGACCGGGCGCACCGACAACGTCGGGACCCGGGTCTGGACCGAGGTCGCCGAAGTCTTCGGGCAGCGCCGGCTGCTGAAATGGTCGATCCCGGGGCTCGCGCACTTCTTCACCATGTGGGGCTTCTTCATCCTGCTCACGGTCTACATCGAGGCCTACGGCTTGCTCTTCCAGCCGAACTTCCACATCCCGATCATCGGCCGATGGGACGCGCTGGGTTTTCTGCAGGACTTCTTCGCGACGGCCGTGTTCCTCGGTATCGCCACCTTCGCGGTGATCCGCATCATGCGCAGCCCGCGCGAAATCGGCCGCACGTCAAGGTTTTACGGCTCGCATACCGGCGGCGCGTGGCTGATCCTGTTCATGATCTTCAACGTCATCTGGACGTACGTGCTGGTGCGCGGGTCGGCGGTCAACAACGGCACGCTGCCCTACGGTGACGGGGCGTTCCTGTCGCAGCTGTTCGGCGCGATCCTGCGGCCGCTGGGCCACACCGGCAACGAAATCCTGGAAACCGTCGCGCTGCTGCTGCACATCGGCGTGATGCTGGCCTTCCTGATCATCGTGCTGCACTCCAAGCACCTGCATATCTTCCTGGCGCCGATCAACGTGGTGTTCAAGCGGCTGCCCGACGGGTTGGGCCCGCTGTTGCCGGTCGAGTCCGGCGGCAAGCCGATCGACTTCGAAAACCCGCCCGACGACGCGGAATTCGGGCGCGGCAAGATCGAGGACTTCACCTGGAAGGGCATGCTCGACTTCGCCACCTGCACCGAGTGCGGGCGCTGCCAGTCGCAGTGCCCGGCCTGGAACACCGGCAAGCCGCTGTCGCCCAAGCTCGTCATCATGGACCTGCGCGACCACTGGATGGCCAAGGCGCCGTATCTGTTGGGTGAAAAGGAACCCGTCGCCGAGGGCGGCTATGTCGAGTCGGGTCGCGGTGAGCACCATCATGTGCCGGAGTCCGGCTTCGGCCGCGTGCCCGGGTCGGGTCCCGAGCAGGTGAACCGCCCGCTCGTGGGCACCGAGGAACAGGGCGGCGTGATCGATCCCGACGTGCTGTGGTCCTGCGTCACCTGCGGCGCGTGCGTCGAGCAATGCCCGGTGGACATCGAGCACGTCGACCACATCGTCGACATGCGCCGCTACCAGGTGATGATGGAGTCGGAGTTTCCGTCCGAGCTGTCCACGTTGTTCAAGAACCTGGAAACCAAGGGCAATCCGTGGGGGCAGAACGCCGGCGACCGGACCAACTGGATCGACGAGGTGGACTTCGACGTCCCGGTCTACGGCCAGGACGTGGAGAGCTTCGACGGCTACGAATACCTGTTCTGGGTGGGCTGCGCGGGCGCCTACGACGACAAGGCCAAGAAGACCACCAAGGCCGTCGCCGAGCTGCTGTCCATCGCGGGCGTGAAGTACTTGGTTCTCGGCACCGGTGAAACCTGCAACGGCGACTCCGCGCGCCGGTCGGGCAACGAGTTCCTGTTCCAGCAGCTGGCCCAGCAGGCCGTGGAAACGCTGGACGGACTGTTCGAGGGCGTGGAGACCGTCGACCGCAAGATCGTGGTCACCTGCCCGCACTGCTTCAACACCATCGGCAAGGAATACCGGCAACTGGGCAGCAACTACACCGTGCTGCACCACACCCAGCTGCTCAACCGCCTCGTGCGCGACAAGAAGCTGGTTCCCGTCACCCCCGTGTCCCAGGACATCACCTACCACGACCCGTGCTATCTAGGCCGGCACAACAAGGTGTACGAGGCGCCGCGCGAACTGATCGGGTCCTCCGGGGCGAAGTTCACCGAGATGCCACGCCACGCCGAGCGCAGCTTCTGCTGCGGCGCCGGCGGCGCCCGCATGTGGATGGAAGAGCACATCGGCAAGCGCATCAACCACGAACGCGTGGACGAGGCGCTGGCCACCGGGGCCACCACCGTCGCCACCGCGTGCCCGTTCTGCCGGGTGATGGTCACCGACGGCGTCAACGACCGGCAGGAGGAGGCGGGTCGCAGCGGCGTCGAGGTGCTCGACGTGGCCCAGGTGCTGTTGGGGTCGCTCGAGTACGACAAGGCGACACTGCCGGCGAAGGGCACGGCCGCCAAGGAGGCCGAGAAGCGGGCCGCCGCGGCGCCGAAGGCCGCGGCGCCGAGCGCACCCGCGGAAGCCCCGGCTGAGGCGCCCGCCGAGACACCCACGAAGCCCGCCGAGCAGCCCGCTGCGGCCAAGGCTCCCGCACCCGCTGCGCCGGTAAAGGGGCTGGGTATCGCCGGCGGCGCCAAGCGACCCGGTGCGAAGAAAGCGGCGCCAGCGGCCGAAGCGTCGGCAAGCGCCCCGCCCGCCGCGCCGGCCGCACCCGCCAAGGGCCTGGGGTTGGCCGCCGGCGCCAAGAAACCCGGCGCCAAGAAGGCCGCAGCCCCGGCGGCCGAGCAAAGCGCGCCGGCCGCGGAAGCCGAGGCCCCGGCCACGCCCGACGCACCCGCCGCACCCGCGGCGCCGGTGAAGGGGTTGGGTATCGCCGCGGGCGCCAAACGGCCCGGCGCCAAGAAAGCCGCGCCCGCCGCTCCCGCGCAGCCAACGCCGGCCGAGCAGCAACCGGAAGCGAAAGCCGAGCAGGAGCCGTCCGAGGACGCCGACGGCGAGGCGGCCCCGCCGCCGGCACCCGCCGCGCCTGTTAAGGGGCTGGGCATCGCGCGCGGCGCCCGCCCCCCAGGGAAGCGTTGATCACAGTTTGAGCTCTGTCAGCAAATTTCGGTGGACAGAGATGGCACCATAGGTGACGTGACCGCTCACCAGCTGCACCTGCATACCGCAGGTCATCACCGGCAGCGCGCCTTCGCGCAGTCGTCCAAGCTTCAGGACGTCCTGTACGAAATCCGCGGCCCGGTGCACCAGCACGCGGCACGGCTGGAGGCCGAAGGGCATCGGATCCTCAAGCTCAACATCGGCAACCCGGCGCCGTTCGGCTTCGAGGCGCCCGACGTGATCATGCGCGACATGATCCAGGCGCTGCCGTACGCGCAGGGCTACTCGGACTCGCAGGGCATCCTGCCGGCCCGGCGCGCGGTGGTCACCCGCTACGAGCTGGTCGACGACTTCCCGCGGTTCGACGTCGATGACGTCTACCTGGGAAACGGGGTCTCCGAGCTCATCACCATGACGCTGCAAGCCCTGCTGGACAACGGCGACCAGGTGCTGATCCCGTCGCCGGATTACCCGCTGTGGACGGCGTCGACCTCCCTGGCGGGCGGCACCCCCGTGCACTACCTGTGCGACGAGACGCAGGCGTGGCAGCCGGACATCGCCGACATCGAATCCAAGATCACCGAGCGCACCAAGGCGCTGGTGGTGATCAACCCGAATAACCCCACGGGCGCCGTGTACAGCCGCGAGGTCCTCACCCAGATGGTCGACCTGGCGCGCAAACATCAGCTGTTGCTCCTTGCCGACGAGATCTACGACAAGATCCTCTACGACGACGCCAAGCACATCAGCGTGGCGTCGCTCGCGCACGACATGCTGTGTCTGACCTTCAACGGTCTGTCCAAGGCCTACCGCGTCGCCGGGTACCGCGCCGGCTGGCTGGCCATCACCGGACCAAAGGACCACGCCGAAAGCTTCATCGAGGGCATCAACCTGCTGGCCAATATGCGGTTGTGCCCGAACGTTCCGGCCCAGCACGCGATCCAGGTCGCCCTCGGTGGCCACCAGAGCATCGAGGACCTGGTGCTTCCCGGCGGCCGGCTGCTCGAGCAGCGCGACGTCGCGTGGAAGAAGCTCAACGAGATTCCCGGGGTGTCCTGCGTCAAACCCGAGGGTGCGCTTTATACGTTTCCGCGGCTGGACCCCGAGGTCTACGACATCGAAGACGACGAGCAGCTGGTGCTCGATCTGCTGCTGCAGGAGAAGATCCTGGTCACCCAGGGCACCGGGTTCAACTGGCCCACACCGGATCACCTACGAATCGTGACGCTGCCCTGGGCCCGCGATCTGGCGGCCGCGATCGACCGGCTGGGCAACTTCCTGGCCAGCTACCGGCAGTAGGCGGTTTCCGGCCGCCTCTACGGTGGAGCGGGTGACCCACGCACACTCGCACACCCTGTCCTCCGGCCCCCCTTCGCTGGGACCGCTGCCCGCCCGGATCGTCGTCGGGCTGCTGGCCGCGATCGGCCTGGCCGTGATCGTCGGCGCCGTGTTGTTGTGGCCCAGCCGCCAGCACGTCGCCATCCCAATGCCGTTCCAGAACGCCTCCGGCGGCGCGGTGAGCACCCAGCGCGCCCACGTCCTGTCCAGCGGGCTCAGCGACTGCGGCAGCCCGTCGACCGGCCAGGTGCTGAGCACCGCGCCCCAGCCCGGAACCCCGGGCACGGGGCGGTGCGTACTGACATTGGTGGCAATCGATTCCGGACCGAACGCGGGCGCGAACACCCTGCTGGAGTCCTCCCCCGGTCCGGGTCAGCCCCAATTCGCGGCCGGCGACCACATCCGGCTCGTCCGGCAGGTCGACGAGCAGGGCGCCACCAGCTACGCCTTCTACGACTTCGAACGCGGCTGGCCCCTGGTCGGCCTCGCGATCGTGTTCGCGGTGGTGATCGTCGCGGTGGCGCGCTGGCGCGGGCTGCTCGCGCTCGTGGGCATCGTCGTCGCGTTCCTGGTGCTGGTGGTTTTCCTGCTGCCCGCGCTGCGAGACGGCGCGCCGGCTATCCCCGTGGCACTGGTGGCGTCGGCGGCGATCCTCTACGTGGTGATCTACCTCGCGCACGGGGTCAACCTGCGCACTAGCGCCGCGCTGCTGGGCACCTTGTCGGCGTTGCTGCTGGCCGCGGGATTGTCTTGGGCAGCAATCGAATTCGCTCATCTGACCGGGCTCTCGGACGACCAGAACTCCACGGTCAGCGCGTATCTGGGCAACGTCTCGATCAGTGGCCTCCTGCTTGCCGGGTTCATCATCGGTTCGCTGGGTGTGCTCAACGACGTGACGGTGACACAGGCGTCGACGGTGTTCGAGCTCGCCCACCTGGGCGGCTCGCGGCGGACGATCTTTCTCGGCGCGATTCGGGTGGGCCGCGATCACATCGCCAGCACGGTGTACACGCTGGTGCTCGCCTACGCCGGCAGTTCGCTGCCGCTGCTGTTGCTGTTCAGCGTCGCCAACCGCTCACTCGGTGACGTGCTCACGAGCGAGAGCGTGGCCATCGAGCTAGCGCGCTCGGCGGTTGGCGGTGTCGCGCTGGCACTTTCGGTGCCGCTGACGACGGCGATCGCGGCGGTGCTGGCCAAACCGGGAGGTGTCAGTTCCGTTCCAGCAGCTCCAGCAGGTAGCGCCCGTACCCGGACTTGACCAACGTGTGCGCGCGTCGCTCCATGTGCTCCGCGTCGATCCACCCCTGCCGCCACGCCACTTCCTCGGGAACGCTGACCTTCAGGCCTTGCCGTCGTTCCAGGGTGCGGACGTAGTCACTGGCGTCCAGCAGCGAGTCGAATGTGCCGGTGTCCAACCACGCCGTGCCGCGGGCCATCACCTCGACAGCGAGTCGACCCCGGTTGAGATAGATCTGGTTGACCTCGGTGATCTCGTACTCGCCGCGCGCGGATTTCTTTAAGCCCTTGGCGATTTCGACCACGTCGTTGTCGTAGAAATACAAGCCCGGCACGGCGTACTGCGACTTCGGCGTGGCTGGTTTCTCCTCCAGCGACAGGGCCATGCCGTCGGGCCCGAATTCGACGACGCCGTAATCCGACGGGTTGGCCACCCAGTACGCGAAAATTGCTCCGCCGCTGATGTTTTGGAAGCGGCTCAGGCTGGTGCCCAGCCCCGGGCCGTAGAAGATGTTGTCCCCCAACACTAATGCCACCGAATCGCCGCCGATGTATTTCTCGCCGACGACGAAAGCCTGCGCCAGCCCGTCGGGCCGATGCTGCGTCGCGTAGCTGATGTCGACTCCGAACTGCGAGCCGTCGCCGAGGAGTCGCTCGAAGCCCTCCGCGTCGTGCGGGGTGGTGATCACCAGAATGTCGCGGATGCCCGCCATCATCAGCGTGGACAGCGGGTAGTAGACCATCGGCTTGTCGTAGACCGGCAGCAACTGCTTGCTGATGCCCATGGTGATCGGGTGCAAGCGCGTGCCCGAGCCGCCCGCCAAGATGATCCCGCGCATGAATGCTCCTGATGCCTCAATCGATGGAATCGGCTTCGGTGAGCTCGGTGGCCGCCAACGCCGATGCCAGGTCGTGATGATGGAAGACCGAAGTGACGCGGTCATGGACCACCCGGAACGCCGACGCGGAGTTGGTGACCGCGCCGGGATCGTCCGGGCCGCTGAGCTTCTGCTCGACGACGACGACGCCGTCGTGCACGTAAATCCGGCCGATCTCCGCCTTCGCATTACGCGAGGCGGCCCACCTGCGCAGCGCCTCGTGGCCTTGTGCGGCCCCGTGGGCGTCGCCGATGTCGATGTCGTCGCTGGACAGGGCCACCAACGTGTCGAGGTCGGCGGCGTTGAGAGCGTCGTGCCACGCCAGAACGGTGGCGATCTCCGATGTGGTCATGGTCTGAAAGTTACCGTGTGCCCGCTCCGAACACGCCGTTTACCCGGCGCCGGCTAGAACGCGGTGTGTTCCAGCCAGTGGGACCACACCGAGTCGTCGCCGAACACTTCGACACCGGTGTCGCCGACGGGAACGCGGCGCACGAGCGCCAGCAGCAGCTCGGTGGCGCCGCCGCGCAGCGCCACGGTGCCCTTGCCATGCTCGTGCGCTAAGCCGATCCGGCCGTCGGCGGCACTGATCGTCCATTCGCTGGTTGCACTGGAATCGGTTGCGTGCAGGTGGATGGTGTTGCCCTCCTCGAGCGGTAATGCCTCGCCGTCGCTTCCGGCTTGGATCGCAACCCGTTCAAGCCATTCGGTGATCGCGTCGGCCGCGAGGTCGGGTTCCAGTGTGAACTCGCGGCCCAGCGCGATGGCGGCGTCGGCGCGATGCACCGCGACTTCATGAAGCCGGCGCCGAACCCACCAATTCGCCGGCCGCGTCCCGAGAAACGTCCACACCGGCGTCTCGACGCCCGACAGCTCGACGGCATCGACGAGGCGCTGGGCGCCGCCTTGCAGCCAGGAGATGGCGTCGGCGGGATCCGGCGGCGGCTTGCCGCCCTCGACGCTGCGGGGGTCGAGGTAGGTGTCGAGCCGGTCTCGCACGATCTGCGCCGCCCAGCGATCGCCGCGGCCGACGTGTCGCAGCAATTGCTTGAGGCTCCAACCGGGGCACGTCGGCACGGGCGTGGCTTCGTCGACGTCGCGGAAAAGCTCGGAGAACGCGCGGTTCTCCTTCAGGAACGCGGCCGCATAGTCCACGCGGTCAGGCTACCCGGACCCGTGGGGGGCGGGAATCACGCGGGTGCGGCGGCCTCCGCGACGGCGACCTTCTTGCGCGCGGGCGACCGGCCGGGCGTGCGGACGTAGGCGAACCAGGTGATCGCCGCGCACACCACGTAGAAGGCCAGGAAGACCCCGAACGCGGTCGTCGCCGATTTCGCGGGCGACAGGTACGACGCGCGCAGCACGACGTTGATCCCGACACCGCCGAGCGCGCCGATGGCCCCGGCGATCCCGATCAGCGCGCCCGACATCCGGCGCGACCAGTCGGCCTTCTCGGCCTGGCCGAGATCGTCCATGCTGTGCGCCTTGGCGTCGAAGATCGACGGGATCATCTTGTACACCGAGCCGTTGCCGATTCCGGACAGGATGAACAGCGCGACGAACCCGGCCACGTAGGCGGCCATGCCGCCGCCCGACACGGCGCCGTGGGCGGCGTCGGCCATCCGGCCCAGCGCCACCAGCCAGCCGGCCACGGCGATCATCGCGGCGAAGACGTACAGCGTGACCCGGCTACCACCGATGCGGTCGGACAGCGAACCGCCCAGCGGCCGCGCGATCGAACCCAGCAACGGGCCGATGAACGCGATCTGGGCGGCGTGCAGGGCCGCGTGGGCGGTCATGGCCGGGGTGACTTTGGCGCCGTGAGACAGGTTGGCCAGGAAGCTGATTTGCAGCACTTGGCCGAACGCGAACGAGAAGCCGATGAACGAGCCGAACGTGCCGATGTAGAGCAGCGCGATCAACCACGAGTCGCGGTAGCGCATCACGTCGATCATCGAGCGGCCGTTGGTGCGCTGGTTGGTCAGGTTGTCCATGAAGAGCGCGGCACCGACCGCGGCGAGCGACAACAGGACCAGATATACGGCGCATACCAGGTGCGGCGCACGGTTTCCCGCGGTGGCGATCACCAACAGCCCGACGATCTGGATCATCGCGACGCCGATGTTGCCACCGCCGGCGTTCAGGCCCAGCGCCCAGCCCTTGAGCCGCTGCGGATAGAACGCGTTGATGTTCGTCATCGACGACGCGAAGTTGCCGCCGCCCAGCCCGGCGACCGCCGCCACGATCATGAAGGTCGTGTAGGACGTGCCGGGGTGTGCCATGCAGTAGAGCGTGAGTGCGGTGGGTAACGCCAAAGCCACGGCGGAGAACACCGTCCAGTTGCGCCCGCCGAATGTCGCGGTCGCGAACGTGTAGGGCAGGCGCAGGATCGCGCCGATCAGCGTGGGCATCGCGACGAGGAAGAACTTTCCGGCGGCGTCGATGTGGTAGACGTTCTGCGGCATGAAAAGGACCATCACCGACCAGATCGACCAGACGGAAAATCCGACGTGCTCGGCGAAGATCGACCAGATCAAGTTGCGGCGCGCGATCTTTGCGCCGCCGTTGTTCCAGGCGTTGACGTCTTCGGCGTCCCAGTCATCGATGGTGTGTCGGCGCGTCTGTAACAGCATGCAATCACCGTAGGAAAGTGTTATTGCGGCAACGCTTCCCGCGATGACCCGCGTGCTACAAGCTGCTCACAATCGGGAACGCCGGGCGCGTGAGCTATTTATGAGATCGCCGTCACACCCAGCGGCTGCGTGCGGGCGGCGCCACCGGCGCCACCCAGGCCTTGGCGTAGCGGTTGGCCGACGCCTTCTGCGGGTCTCGGCTGCGGTAAACAAGATAGGGGCGCACCAGATATCCGGCCGGCGCGCTGAACATGTGCACCAGCCGCGTGTACGGCCAAATACCAAGCAGTGCAAGGACTATCAGCGCATGAACCTGAAACGTCCAGGGCGCGTTGGCCATCAGCTCGACCGCCGGATCCAGCGTGAAAAGGCTGCGAAACCACGGCGATACGGTCTCGCGATAGTTGTAGGTGGTGAACACGTTGTTCAGGGTGTTGAGCATCCCGGTCACCAGCGCACCCACCAGTAGCGCGTACATCACCTTGTCGCTGCGGGTGGTTGCCTTCCTGACCTCGGGCACCGTGATGCGCCGGTACAGCAGGATTCCCAGCCCGGTCACGACCGCGGCCCCGGCCAGCGAGCCCATCGTCACGGCCATCACGTGGTATGCCCATTCGGGGAATCCGACCGCCGACGTCCAGGATTCGGGGATCATCAGGCCGACGACGTGGCCACCGAAAACACCGAGCAGGCCGAAGTGAAAGAGCGGGCTGCCCATTCGCAGCAGCCGGCTTTCGTAGATCTGCGAAGACCGCGTGGTCCAGCCGAACTGATCGGTGCGGTAGCGCCAGAGGTGGCCCACGACAAACGATGTGAAGGCGACATACGGCGCGGTCATCCAGAGCACGATGTTCATCGGCGACCTCCGGCGCTCAGCGGATCCATCGCGAGCGGATCCATTGCGAACGGCTCGAGTCCGACGTCTTCCTCCGGCGGGCCCTCCGCGGCCAGCTCGGCGATGCGGCGCCGGTCGGCGGTGCTGATCGGCGGCAGCGTGGCGAGGACGGCAGCCAGGATGCCGGCATAGCCAGACCCGCTGTCCTGCAGCGACAATCGGAGCAATTCCAGTACCGGAACATGCTCGGCGAGCAGGCGCTCGCCTTGCGCGGGGTCGACGGTCGCGGCGAACTCGAGCACCAGCGGCAGGTAGTCGGGCAGTTCGTCGTCGCCCAGTTGCATCCCCGCCTGACGGTAGGCGTGCTTGAAGCGCAGCAGCGCCATGCCACGTTTGCGGGTGTCGCCGTAGGCGTAGTAGGTCAGGTGCAGGCTGGCGCGCCGGCGCATGTCGAACGTCTCGACGTAGCGCGCGGCCAGCCTCATCGGATCGGCGCCGCCGAACTCCTGCCGCAGGAACTCCAGTATCGGCGTGCCTAGCGCGCCGGGCAGTTGCGTTGCGGCGGCGGTCAATTCATCGGTCATCGCGAGCGTCTGGTCGCTGGGGTAGTCCAGCAGCAGCGCGGCGATGCGCCACGACAGCCGGCAGTCGCGCTCGGACAGCGCGGCGCCGCGTGACGGCCGACGATTGCGGGTCAACGTCTTCACTGCGCACTCATTTCGAAGGCACCAGCCCGTCGGTGCTCTTGCCGTCCCAGTTGAGCAGGTTCCTGCCGGACTTGCTGCGATCACCGTTGTCGGTGCCGTTGCCGTTGCCGTTGGTCAGATGGAACTTATCGGCCATCGCGTCGTACGCTGTCATTCCCGGCCCACCGTCGCCGTCGAGGCTGCATCCGGTGGCCAGTGCGTCCAGGCGGTGCGCGTCCGATCCCGCGCACTGGGGATCACGTAGCGGTCCGCGTACTTGGCGATCGCCAGCAGCCGGTACATCGATTCGATCTCGTCGCCGGTCAGCCGCACCGAGTCCGGGATGGTGTCGTCGAACTCCTCGCCCAGGTTCGCCGCGCGCATGTACGAACGCATCGCCGCAAGCCGTTGCAGCGCAAGGCGAACCGGCCCGGGATCACCGGCGGTGAACAGCTCGGCCAGATACTCGATCGGAACGCGCAGGGCGTCGATGGCGCCGAACAAGTTGTTCTTGTTCTCGCCGTCGTGGCCGGTCTTGGCCAGCACGTCGACGACCGGGGACAGCGGCGGGATGTACCAAACCATCGGCATGGTGCGGTACTCCGGGTGCAGTGGAAGCGCCAGCTGGTAGTCGACGATGAGCCGGTACACCGGCGAATTCTGCGCGGCCTCAATCCATTCGCTCGATATCCCGGCGCGTTCGGCCTCCGCCACCACCCGAGGGTCGTGCGGGTTCAAGAAGACGCCGAGCTGCGACGGGTAGAGGTCCTGCTCGTCTTGGACCGACGCCGCGGCCGCGACGGCATCGGCGTCGTAGAGCAGCACCCCGATGTAGCGCAGCCGGCCGACGCAGGTTTCCGAGCACACCGTCGGGATGCCCACCTCGACGCGCGGGTAGCAGAACGTGCACTTCTCGGCCTTGCCGGTCTTGTGGTTGAAGTAGATCTTCTTGTAGGGACAGCCCGTGACGCACTGCCGCCAGCCGCGACACTTGTCCTGATCGACCAGCACGATGCCGTCTTCGCTGCGCTTGTAGATCGCGCCGGACGGGCACGACGCGGCGCACGAGGGGTTGAGGCAGTGCTCGCAGATGCGCGGCAGGTAGAACATGAACGTCTGCTCGAATTCGAGCTTCACTTCGTCGGATAGCTTGGCCAGCAACGGGTCCCGACCGACCTGCTCGGGTCCGCCGCCGAGGTCGTCGTCCCAGTTCGCGCCCCAGGTCACCTTCGTGTCCTGGCCGGTGATCAGCGACTTGGGGCGGGCCACCGGCGTGGTGTCCATCGCGGGAGCGGACAGCAGGTTCTCGTAGTCGTAGGTCCACGGGTCGTAGTAGTCCGACACCGTGGGCAGGTCGGGGTTGGCGAAGATGTTGAGCAGCCGCTTGATCCGCGATCCCGACTTGAGTGTTAGCTTGCCGCGCTTGTTGAGCGTCCAGCCGCCCTTCCACTTTTCCTGGTCCTGGTAGCGGCGCGGGTATCCCTGTCCGGGGCGGGTTTCCACGTTGTTGAACCAGGCGTACTCCATGCCGCCGCGGTTGGTCCAGGCCTGTTTGCAGGTGACGCTGCAGGTGTGGCAGCCGATGCATTTGTCGAGGTTCATCACCATCGCGAGCTGAGCCATGACTTTCATGTCAGTACTCCACTTCTTGCGAACGGCGCCTGATCGTGGTGACCTCGTCGCGCTGGTTTCCGGTGGGGCCGTGGTAGTTCAGCGCGAAGGACTGCTGGGCGTAGCCGCCAATCAGGTGCGACGGCTTGATCATGATCCGGGTCAGCGCGTTGTGGATGCCGCCGCGTTTTCCGGTCTTCTCGGTGCGGGGCACGTCCACTGCCTTGTCCTGCGCGTGGTACATGAACACCAGGCCTTCGGGCATCCGGTGGCTGACGATCGCGCGCGCGTTGACCACGCCGTTGCGGTTGGTGCATTCGATCCAGTCGTTGTCCTTGACGCCGATCTTCGCCGCATCCACGTCGGACATCCAGATCGCCTGTCCGCCGCGGGAAAGCGTGAGCATGTGCAGGTTGTCCTGGTATGCGGAGTGGATGGACCACTTGGAGTGCGGCGTGAGATATCGCACGGTGATCCCGCCGGTGGTGTCGCCGACGGCCGGCTCGTCGAACAGGGCGGTCATGTCGAGTGGCGGACGGAAGATCGGCAACTGCTCGCCGAGTTCGCTCATCCAATCGTGGTCGAGGTAGAAGTGCTGGCGACCCGTCAAGGTGTGCCACGGCTTGAGCCGTTCGGTGTTGATCGTGAACGGCGAGTACCGGCGACCGCCCGTCTCCGAACCGGACCACTCCGGCGACGTGTTGACCGGCACCGGCCGAGACTGTGTGTCGGCGAACGTGATTCGCCGACCCTCATTCTCCTTCGCGAGGTCGGCCAGCTGGGTTCCGGTGCGCCGCTGCAGCGCCTCGAATCCCTCGACCGCCAGGCGCCCGTTCGTCGTTCCGGATAGCGCCAGGATCGCCTCGGCGGCGTGGGTGTCCTTGGCCAGCGACGGCCGCCCGACGGCCATGCCGCTGACCACGGTGCCGTTGACGCCCTTGAGGTACTCGACCTCCGCGTCGGGGTGCGTGGTCACACCCTTGGTCGTCAGCCCGACGGTTTCCACCATCGGCCCGAGCGCCGCCATCTTGTCGCCAACGGCCGGGTAGTCCCGCTCAACGACGACCAGCCGCGGCATCGTCTTGCCGGGAATCGGCTCGCACTCACCGGCTTTCCAGTCCAGCACGCGTCCGCCGGGCTGCGCGGTGGCGTCGGCGCTGTCGTGCTGCAGCGGCACGGCGATGATGTCTTTGCGCTTCCCCAGGTGCTTTTCGGCCAACCAGGAGAACCCGCGTGCGATCCGGTGGAAGGCCTCGAAGTCGGTCTTGGTCTCCCACGGCGGTGAGATCGCCGGCGAGAACGCGTGCACGAACGGGTGCATGTCGGTGCTCGACAGGTCGTGCTTCTCATACCACGTAGCCGCGGGCAGCACGATGTCGGAAAACAATGTGGTGCTGGTATTGCGGAAGTCGATCGACAACAGCAGGTCCAGCTTGCCCACCGGCGCCTCGTCGCGCCAGCGCACTTCCTGCGGCCGCACCGCGTCCTCGTCGGTCGCCGCGACGTTGGAATCGGTGCCCAGCAGGTGCTTGAGGAAGTACTCGTTGCCCTTGGCCGACGAGCCCAGCAGGTTGGACCGCCACACCGTCAGGCAGCGCGGGAAATTCTCGGGCGCGTCCGGGTCCTCGCAGGCGAACTGCAGATGGCCGGACTTCAGGCCGTCGACGACGTGCTCCGACGCGTCCTTTCCCAGCCGCGCCGCCTCGTCGGCCAGATCGAGCGGATTGCGGTTGAACGTGGGATAACTCGGCATCCAGCCCAGCCGGCTGGCCAGGGCGATGCTGTCAGCCGCGGTCCGGCCCGCGAACCGGCCCTCGGCCAGCGGGGAGGCCATCACCTCCGACGTGAACCGGTCGTAGCGCCACTGGTCGGTCGCGAGGTACCAGAACACGGTGCCCTGCATCTGGCGCGGCGGCCGCTGCCAGTCCAACGCGAAAGCCAGCGTCGACCACCCGGTGACCGGCCGGCACTTCTCCTGCCCGACGTAGTGCGCCCAGCCGCCGCCGTTGACGCCCTGGCATCCGGTGAGCATTACCAGCGTGAGAAACGAGCGATAGATCTGGTCGGAATGGAACCAGTGGTTGGTTCCCGCGCCCATCAGAATCATCGACCGGCCGCGCGAACGTTCGGCGTTGTCGGCGAATTCGCGCGCGATCCGTTCCACCGCTTTTGCGGGCACACCGGTGATCGGCTCCTGCCAGGCCGGGGTGTACGGCACGGTTGCGTCGTCGTAGTCCGCGGGCCACTCCCCGGGCAGGCCGTCGCGATGCACCCCGTATTGGGCGAGCAGAATGTCGAAGACCGTCGTGACGCGTTGTCCGGCAACGATTTTTGTCGGGACCCCGCGGGCCAGCACACCGGGCCTGTCGCCGTCGAAGCGCGGCAGCTTCACCTCGGCCACGTCGTCGCCGACGCCATGCAGCGTCAGCAGCGGGTCGACGCCGTGCAGGTCGAGGTTCCACTTGCCCTCGCCGGACGCCGTGAACCGGTGTCCCAGCGAGCCATTCGGCACCACGGGGTTGGCCTGCGCGTCGAGCAGGACCGTCTTGGACTCGGCCCCTTCGCCGGTGTCGCCGAGATCCGCTGCGGTGAGGAATTTTCCGGGCAGCCAGCCCCCGTCGCGCTCGGTCAGCGTCACCAGGAACGGCAGGTCGGTGTAGCGCTTCACGTAGTCGGTGAAGTAGGGGGTGGTGCGGTCGACGAAGAACTCCTTGAGGATGACGTGGCCCATCGCCATCGCGAGCGCCGCGTCGGTGCCCGGCCGCGCCGGCAGCCATTCGTCGGCGAACTTCGTGTTGTCCGCGTAGTCGGGCGAAACCACGACCACCTTTTGGCCGCGGTAGCGGGCCTCGGTCATGTAATGCGCGTCGGGCGTCCGGGTGACCGGAACGTTGGAGCCCCACATGATCAGGTATCCGGCGTCGAACCAGTCGGCCGACTCGGGCACATCGGTCTGGTCGCCGAACACCTGCGGCGACGCCACCGGCAGGTCGGCGTACCAGTCGTAGAACGACAGCATCGACCCACCGAGGAGCGAAATGAACCGCGCCCCAACGGCGTGACTGACCATCGACATCGCCGGTATCGGCGAGAAGCCGGCGACCCGGTCGGGGCCGTACTTCTTGATCGTGTGCACATGCGCGGCCGCCGCCATCTCGGCGGCCTCCCACCACTCGGCGCGCACAAACCCGCCCTTGCCGCGCGCCGCCTTGTAGCGGGCGGACTTGACGGGATCGTCCACGATGTCGGCCCACGCCAGCACGGGGTCGTTCAGTCGCGCCTTGGCCTCGCGGTAGTACTCCAGCAGGACCCCGCGCACGTACGGATAACGCACGCGCGCAGGCGAATACGTGTACCAGGAAAACGAGGCGCCGCGAGGGCAGCCGCGCGGCTCGTACTCCGGCTTGTCGGCGCCGACCGACGGGTAGTCGGTTTGCTGGGATTCCCAGGTGATTACGCCGTCTTTGACGTAGATCTTCCACGAACACGATCCCGTGCAGTTGACGCCGTGCGTCGAACGGACCACCTTGTCGTGCGCCCAGCGGTCCCGATAGAAGTCGTCGGCCGACCGGCCACCGACCTTGTGCAGCGCGCGGTGGTCCGGCGAAATCTCGCCGCGGTGAAAATATTTGCTGAAACCGAGCACCGCGTCGGCGGCGCTGTGGTAATTCGGGTTCAGATCGACCATGGCGCCTCCTCTCGAACGACGGCTATCGTGCGGTCATTTACCGAGGGTAAGGCAGGTTTTTACCCGATCAAAAATTCGCACCGACACGGTCTCACGGTTGTGCGGTTGCCGTAACACCACGGTCATATTGAGATGTGTGAGCCGCGTCGCACTTTTGCCAGCGGCGGCGGAAAAGCACTGATGGGAGGCATGGTCGCCGGAACGTGACGACGGCGGATCGCGCGGCCGTCACAGCGCGGAATCAAGCATTTTTCTTCTCGTTAACACATGTCTTGGGGCCCAGGGCGAGTCGCGCCTCGAGGCCGCCCGAACGGCCCGCTATGGCCCGGCTAAGGCCGTCGCGCGCCGAGCCGGAACACGCGCCAGCCCGCCCGCTGCCAACGAGCGACATCTAGGCAGTTGCGGCCGTCGACGATGACCCGGGCGCGCACCCGATCGGCGAGGTCGCCGGGGTCGAGGTCGACGAACTGCCGCCACTCCGTGAGCACCAGCACCGCGTCGGCGCGCTCGCAGGCCTCTTCCACCGATACCGCGTAGTTGAGCGTCGGGAAGAGTCGCTGCGCGTTGTCGAGGGCCTTCGGGTCGTACACGTTGACCGCGGCGCCGTTGAGTTGCAGCTGGCCCGCGACGTTGAGCGCGGGCGAGTCGCGGACGTCATCGGACTCGGGTTTGAACGCCGCACCGAGCACGGCGATGTTGGCGCCCAGCAGCGATCCGCCGCACGCGGCGGTGGCCAGTTCGACCATCCGGGTGCGGCGGCGCATGTTGATGCTGTCGACCTCGCGCAGGAACGTCAGCGCCTGGTCGGCACCGAGCTCGCCGGCGCGGGCCATGAAGGCGCGGATGTCCTTGGGCAGGCAGCCGCCGCCGAAACCCAAACCCGCGTTGAGACATTGGCGCCCGATCCGCGGATCGTATCCAAGCGCATCGGCCAGCACGCTGACGTCGGCGCCGGCGGCCTCGCACACCTCGGAGATCGCGTTGATGAACGAAATCTTGGTCGCCAGAAAAGCATTGGCCGACACCTTGACCAGCTCCGCGGTCTGCAAGTCCGTCACCAGGAACGGCACACCCGCACCCAACAGCGGCACGTAGAGTTCGCGGACCGCGGGCTCGGCGTGCGTCGAATCCTGTTGGACGCCAAGCACAATGCGGTCCGGGTGCAAGGTGTCGTGTACCGCGTATCCCTCGCGGAGGAACTCCGGATTCCAGGCCACCTCGACGTCGACGCCCCGCGGCGCCAGCGTCGCTGCCCGTTGACTCAACTCGGCTGCGGTGCCCACCGGAACGGTCGACTTGCCGACGAGCACCGACGGCCGGGTCAGGCGGGGCACCAGTGCGTCGATGACCGCGTGGACGTGGCGCAGGTCGGCGCCGTACTCGCCCTTCTTCTGCGGCGTGCCGACCCCCAGGAAGTGCACGTCGGCGAATTCCGCGGCCAGGTCGTAGTCGGTGGTGAACCGCAGTCGTCCCGCCGCCAGGTTCTCGGTCAACAGCTTCTGCAGGCCCGGCTCGTAGAAAGGAATGTCGCCGCCTGCGAGCTTGGCGACTTTACCCGGATCGATATCGACCCCGATGACCTCGTGTCCCAGCTCGGCCATCCCGACAGCGTGCGTGGCACCCAGATAGCCGGTGCCGAAAACGGTGCATCGCATACAACCGGTGTAGGTGGCCGCGATGAGCTAACTGCATCGTCCCGCTGAGCGACAGGCAAACGGGAGATGACAGGTGGCCACCGGGGAACTAGTGTCCGCGGCCTCCGCCGTGGCCGCCGCCGAAGCCGCCGCCACCGCCGAAGGGGCCGCCGCCGCCGAAGCCGCCGTGGCCGCCGCCGGGGAATCCACCCCCGCCGCCGCCGAACGGACCGCCGCCGTCGTGGCCACCGCCGCCGCCGTAGTCACCGTGGCCTCCGCCACCGCCGCCGGGGAATCCGCCACCGCCGCCGGGGAATCCGCCGCCAGGGCCACCGCCGATGCCGGGTATCGGCAACGGAATCGGCACCGGAATCGGTGCCACCGGCACGGGGGCCGGCGCCGGCGCGGCAGGAATCGGCGCCGGAGCCTCGGGAACGGGTACGGGAGCGGGGGCGGGCGCCACAACGGGCGGAGCCGGGGCCGGCGGCACCGCGACGGGAGCCGGAGCCTGGGGCGCCGGCGCCTCCGGAACTGGCGCGGGCGCGGGCGCCGGACCCGCGGCCGGGGCAGGCGCGGGAACCGCCGCCGGTGCGGGCGCGGGAGCCGCCGGGGCCGCCGGTGCCGGCTGAGCGGGGGCGACGACGTTGTGACCGGGAACGGGCCGCACGCCGGACGTCGGCCGGATGGCGATCGCAAGCGAAACGACCAGCGCCGCAACGCCCACGATGAAGATGCCCGCCAGGGCGCTCCCCACCAGGCCGAACGATCTCCGCTCGCCGACGTCGACAAAACCGGTCGCGGGGGCGTGCTCGCCGGTATAGGTGTCGGCGAAGTCCTCGGGAACGGCGCTGTAGGCCAGGTCCTCGCGGGCTTGCGTTCCGGGGAATTCGAAATAGCCGGGCGCGACCGCGAGCGGCTCGATGGCTCCGGTACCGGGATCCTGAGCGTAGGCACGTGCCGCAGTGGACGAGACAAACAGCGGCGCGCTCGCCGACGCCAGCGCGGCTCCGCGGGCCAATGCCGTGTGCGGCTCCTCGGGCGCCGTCAGCGGAAGGGTGGTCGCGGCCTCCAGCGCCGGCTTGATCAACGGGATGTCGATGCCGGAGCCGACGACGAACACCGCGTCCGGGCGCGCCTCCAACCCCTCGGCGGCGGAGACCATCGTGGCCAGCTTCGCCACCGCGGCCGCGTCGTCGTCCGGGAGCGCCTCGCGATGGACGTCGGCGATCGATCCGTCGGCGCTGTCGACGACCGCCAGGGTCGCGGTATCGGGCTCGATGTACAGCAGCGCCGTCTGGGCGTAGTTGGTCTGGTTGCCGACCGCTTGAGCCAGTGCGGCCGCGGCCAGAAAGGCCGAGACCAACATCACATTCTCGACCTTGTGCGCGGCCAGCGCATCACGCAGGGCAGCGGCCTCGACGGGGTCGGTGAAGGTGACGCCGGTCGACGCCAGTTGGTAGCCGCCCTCGGCGGCGCCCTCGCGGGTACCCAGGATCGCCGACACCACTTGGTCGGCCGCGCTCACTGTTGCCGCGTCGTCGTCAGCGGAAACGTCGAAGTTGTCTTCGTCGACGGTGGCGCCATCCCCGTTTTCACCCTCGACCAGCACCATCCTGACTGCCGTCGGCGCCATCGACACACCAAGTACGGTGTCCAAAGCTCCTCCATGGTCGTATCGCTAGCCATCACGTCCAGGGACGTCGTCGTCGCACGCTCAACCGGCGGCGCTACGCCGCGAACTCCCCCTGGGTTCCCCAATTGCCCGATTTTACGCGTGTTCCGAGCACCGGGGTCTTGGCCGAGGCTACCCGCTACTGGCCCGGAATGCCGTGCCCGATGTGGCGGTGCAACCAGTCGTCGACGCGGTCCCTGGTGCGCGTGGACGGATCCTGCGGCGGGGCGTCCTTAGGGGGTGCCGCCGTTTCCGGTCCGGGTCCCGCCGAGGGCGGCGGCGCGGGCGCCGGTGCGACGACGGACTTGCCGACATCCGGTCGCTGCTCCACGTGCGGGCGGCTGCCGAAGGCCAACGCGAGCGTCAGCGCGACCGTCCCGCCGACAAAGACCACCACCGCGGTGGCGATCGCCACCAGGGCCTTGCGGCTACGCCGCACACCCGGATCGGGCTCGGATTCGCGGGCGCCGTCGTCATCCGCGACGTCGCTGTAGGCGAGCCCGGCTGAGCCGGACCCGGCCGGATCCGCGTCGGGCAGCGCAGCGGTGGACGGGGCACCCAACTGAGCGTTCGCCGACGCCAGCGCCGCCCCGCGCGCCAATGCCATATCCGGTTCCTCGGGCGCCGTGACCGACAGCGACGTCGCCGCCTCCAGCGTCGGCTTGATCGACGGGATGTCCACGCCAGAACCGACGAGAAACACCCCGTCCGGGCGGGCTTTCATCGATTCCGCACCCGAAACCATCGCGGTCAGCTGCGCCAGCGCCGCGTCATCACCGTCGGGCAGGCGCCGCCGGCGCACATCGACGATCGACCCCGCGGAGCTGTCGACAACGGCCAGCGTCGCGTTGGCCGGCTCGACGAACAGCAGGGCGGTGCGCGCGCAATTCGTTGCGCTGCCGACCGCCTGAGCCAGCGCCGCCGCGGCCATGAACGCCGAGACCAGCATGACGTTCTCAATCTTGTGTGCTGCCAACGCATCACGCAGCGCGGCGGCCTCGGCCCGATCAGTAAAGGCCACACCGCTGGACACCAGCTGGTTGCCGCCTTCGACGGCGCTTTCCCGAGTTCCGAGGATCGCCGCGACCACTCGTTCCGCCGCGGTGACGGCCGCCCCACCACCGGTGACGTCGAAGTCGTCCTGATCGACGGTCACCCCGCCGGCGCCCATACCCTCGACGAGCACCATGCGGACTGTCTCCGGCGCCATAGAAACGCCAAGTACGATGTCCACCGTTATCTCCAAGTCCCCCAACGGTTTTGCTGCGCCACACAGCGCATTGCCGGGGCTTAACGATCACGGGCGCGACCAAGCCCCAGTCCGCCACCATAGCTCGACGCGGCCGATTCGCCGCACTGACGCGCGCGGCTACCTGTGCCCGAAACCGCCGAATCCGTGGCCGCCACCAAAGCCCCCGAAGCCATGACCACCGCCGAATCCGTGGCCGCCACCAAAGCCCCCGAAGCCGTGCCCGCCGAAGGGTCCATGTCCCCCGCCGAAGGGTCCATGTCCCCCGCCGAAGGGCCCGCCGCCGAACGGACCGTGACCGCCGCCAAAGGGCCCGCGCGGACCGGGCCCACCGCCGAAGGGTCCGCGAGGTGCCGGCGGTCCGATGATCGGAACGCGCGGAACGGGGACAAGCACAGGCGCCGGGATCGGCGGAGCGGCGGGCACCGGAGCCGCGGCCGGCGGGCCGATGGGATGCGGCACCGCCACCGGCGCGGGCGCCTGGATTTTCGGCCTCGCAATGTCGGGTGGCGCCGGTGCGGGCGCGGGCGCGGATTGGGTTGGGACGACGACGTTTTGGGCGGGATTGGGGCGCAACGCGACCGTCGGCCGGATGCTGATCGCCAGCGCAATCTCCAGCGCCACCACCGCGGTGATGAATATCACCGCGAGTGTGCTGCCCACCAGCAGGACCGACCGGCGGCGCTGCGCGACCTCATCCGAAACCACGCCCGCTTCCGCATCGTCGTCTGGTACCGCGCTGTAGGCCACGTCCGGGTTGCCCGCCTCGGCGCCGGCGGACGGCTCGGCGGCGCCACGGTATTCGGGCAGATATCCGGGCAGTAGTCCCGGCGACTGCGCGGTGAATGCCAGGGGGTCGACCTCGCCGGTGCCGGGATCCAGCGCGTAACCCAGCGCGGCTGTGGACGACGAGAACAGCGGCGCGTTCGCCGACGCCAGCGCCGCACCCCGAGCCAACGCCATCTCCGGCTCGTCGGGTACCGAAAGCGCGAGTGTGGTCGCGGCCTCCAGGGCCGGCTTGATCATCGGGATATCGACGCCGGAGCCGACGACGACCAGACCGTCCGGGCGCGTTTTCAGCGATTCCGCACGGGAGACCATCTGGACGAGTTCGGCGACGGCCTGGTCTTCGTCGTCGGGGAGAATCCTGCGGTGCACATCGGACACCGATCCGTCGGCGGTATCGACCACGGCCAGCGTCGCGGTGTACGGCTCCACAAAGAGCATCGCGGTGTTCGCATAGTTGGTGGCGTCGCCGACTGCCTGCGTCAGCGCGGCCGCAGCCATAAAGGCCGACACCAGCATGACGTTTTCGACCTTGTGCGAAATCAGCGCGTCCCGAAGCAACGCCGCCTCGACGTGGTCGGTCCAGGTCACGCCGGCCGACAGCAGCTGATAGCCACCCTCTTCGGCGCCTTCGCGCGTACCCAGAATGGCCGAGACGACCTGGATGGGTGCGGTGCGGGGCGAGTCGTCGGCGACGTCGAAGTAGTCCTGGTCGACGGCCGCCCCGTCGGCGCTTTCACCTTCGACAAGCACCATGCGGACCTTCGTCGGCGCCATCGACACGCCAAGCACGACGCCCACCACCGCTGAAAGTTCTCCCTCGATAGTCTCGTTGTTAGCCAAGGATTTTGGTCCCGCAGCACCGCGCAGGATCCACGATCCGGGATTAGCTGAGCTTTATGAAGTTCTAGCGAATGGGCGGCACGTCTTCTTGACCAGCCCGTATCTGTCTGAGCCTACCCGCGTAGCCGCGGGGTGGTGAGTACCCGTCGCGGTGCGTTTTCGAGTTGCAACACCCAAGCCCGTCCGGGCGCGACGGACGGCTACTTGTGCCCGCCGCCACCGCTACTGTGGCCGCCGCCGAAGCCCCCGCCACCGCCGCCAAAGCCTCCACCGCCGAGGCCGCCGCCTCCGAACGGTCCGCCGCCACCGAACGGTCCGCCGCCACCGCCGCTGTGACCGCCGCCAATCGGTCCGCCTCCGCCGATCGGTCCGCCGCCAATTGGTCCGCCGCCGAAGGGACCGCCACCGTTGTGGCCACCTCCCCCGAGGGGCCCGCCACCACCGAATGGCCCGCCGCCTCCAAACGGTCCGCCACCGCCAGGACTACTGGGTCCGGTGCCGGGCAACGGGACGTGGACCGGAGGCTGGGCGACCACCGGCGGCTGCGGGACATGCACCGGAGGCTGGGCGACCACCGGCGGCTGCGGGACATGCACCGGAGGCTGGGCGACCACCGGCGGCTGCGGGACGTGGACTGGAGGAGTCACTTGCGGCGGGGTTACCTGCGGCGGCTGCGGCACGTGGACCGGTGGAGTCACCTTCGGTGGAGTCACTTGCGGCGGGGTCACCTGCGGCGGCTGCGGCACATGGACCGGTGGGGTCACCTGCGGCGGCGTCACCTGCGGCGGGGTCACCTGCGGCGGCTGCGGCACGTGGACCGGTGGAGTCACTTGCGGCGGGGTCACCTGCGGCGGCTGCGGCACATGGACCGGTGGAGTGACCTGCGGCGGGGTCACCTGCGGCGGCGACGGCACATGGACCGGTGGAGTCACCTGCGGCGGCGATGGCAGCTGCGGGACCTGGACCGGCGGCTGATTCACCACCGGCGGCGATACGCGCGGTGGGAGCTGGATCACCGGTGGCCGCATCATCGTTTCGAGACCTGGCACCAGGAGCGGGGTCGCCGGAACCGGCGCCAGCGGAGGCACCACGACAGGCACCGGAATCACCGGAGCCGCGGGAGCAGGCGGAGCCGGCATCGCGGGAGCCGCGGGCAGCGGCGCGGCCTGCGGGTGTATCGGCATAGGCGCGGCTAGGGGTATCGGGGCGTTAATTTTCGGCGCCGGGGCGGATGCCTCCAGGGG
>NZ_JBNMQT010000026.1:0-61460 GCF_050205645.1 Mycobacterium heidelbergense | reverse complement strand
ACTGCCAGGGCCTGTTCGGCGGGGGCCTCGGGGGTGGTGGTGTTCGGCGGGGTCTCAAATGGCTGCAGGGCTGAGGCCAGCGCTGCGGAGGCCGAGTAGGCATACATGGTGGCGGCGTCTTGGGCCCACATCTCCATGTATTGGGCTTCGGTGGCCATGATCGCCGGGGTGTTTTGGCCGAAGAAGTTGGTCGCGATCAGCGTCATCAACAACACCCGGTTGGCCGCGATCACCGGTGGGGGCACCGTGCCCATAAACGCGGTCTCATAGGCCCCCGCGGCCGCGCGGGCCTGGTTGGCGGTCTCCTCGGTTTGCCCGGCCACTGTGGACAGCCAGCTCACATAGGGAGCGACCGCGGCCAGCATCGACCTCGAGGCCGGGCCCACCCAGGGCGCGCTGGTCAACTCCGACACCACCGACCCATAGCCACTGGCCGCCGCGGCCAACTCCGCGGCCAACTCATCCCACGCAGCAGCCGCCGCCAACATCGGCCCCGAGCCGGGACCCGCATACATCAGACCGGAATTGATTTCGGGCGGTAACGCCGCGAAGTCCAACACCGTGTCCTCCTCAGTTGGCTGTGATCGCGCTTGCGATCGCAGCCGTCAGACAATCTGTGGGCAGGGTCGCGATTTGGTCGACGGGCGTTGTCGCCAATTGCCGACCCAGGGACCGCGCTGACCCTAGGCAAGCCACTGACTGGGGTCTTTCGACTCGGCAAAGCGAGCGGCTGAGTGTCCGGTCAGGAAGGACATGCGCATTCCGCCTACTTCACCCCACTGTCAGCAACCGAGCGACAGCTCGTTTTTCTCTGAACTGCCGCTCGCACAAGACATTAGCGGGCCATCGCGGGCACGCCCGACCAACGGCGCGACGTTTTCACTACTTGCCAGCCACTATTCATTCCAGGCCAGCTTCTGTTCATTTGCGACAACCGATTGTTCACCCGCAGTTTGCTTTTCGGCCGTCACTCCTCTTCGAGGATCAGTGCCATCTCCGGGCATGAAGCCACACCGTCGCGCGTCAGCTGCGCATCCCCGGGCGCTACCTCGTGCTCCTCGAGGATCGAATAGCCGGACTCGTCGATGGGGAACAGGTCCGGGTCGACGGCGTAGCACTGCGCGTGGCCCACGCATTTCGACTTTTCGAGACGAACCCTCACGGCTTCCTCCCCCGACGGCTGGTGCGCACCGGATCGGACTTGACAAATCGGCGGGTAGATCGGTCGGTCGCTAGAGTCTAGACCGGGAAGACAACCGGGGATCGGAGCGCATGAGCACCCTTGGCGATTGGCAGCCGGGCACGTTCTACCTACCGCGCCTCGACTACTTCACGTTGCCGATGGCCGAAGACCGAGGGGTCGGGTGGAAGACACTGCGCGACGCCGGGCCCGTGGTGTTCATGAATGGCTACTACTACCTGACGCGACGCGAGGATGTGCTTGCCGCGCTGCGCAATCCCAAGGTCTTTTCGTCAACGATCCTGCAACCGCCCTCCGATCCGCTGCCGGTGCTCCCGCTGGCGTTCGACCCGCCGCAGCACACGCACTACCGCAAAATCCTGCAGCCGTATTTCAGCCCGGCCGCGCTGAGTGAGTCCCGGCCGGTGCTGCAGCGGCATGCCTCCGAGATGATCGGGGCCCTCGCCGGCCGGGGCGAGTGCGAGGTCATGGCGGATTTCGCCAGGCTCTATCCCTTTCAGGCCTTCCTCGACCTCTACGGCCTGCCGCTGGAGGACCGTGACCGCCTCATCGCCTGGAAAGACGCCATCATCGGCGACAAGGAAGGCGTCACCATCGCCGAGATGCAGGCAGGAGAGCTGGAACTGCTCGAATATCTCACCGAAGCGGTCCAACGGCGCCGCAAGGAGCCGGGCACGGACATGCTGTCACGCGTGATGACCGGGCCGGGCGACTTCACCGATCTCGAGCTGCTGGGCATGAGCCACCTGTTGATCCTGGCGGGTCTGGACACGGTGACGGCGATCATCGGGTTTTCTCTGTTCGAGCTGGCGCGCAGGCCGCAGTTGCGCGCCGAGCTTCGCGACAATCCGAAGCAAATAAGGGTTTTCATCGAAGAGATCATTCGGCTGCAGCCGCCGGCGCCGGTGGCGCCCAGGATTGTCACCGAGTTCGTCAACGTCGGCGGCATGACGCTGCCGCCGGGCTCGCAGGTCCGGTTGTGTATGGCCGCGGTCAACCGTGACGGCAGCGACGCCTGGTCCACCGATGACCTGGTCATGGACGGAAAAGTGCACCGCCACTGGGGATTTGGCAGCGGCCCGCACCGCTGCCTGGGCTCCCATCTGGCACGGATCGAGCTGACGGTGATCGTCGGCGAATGGCTCCAGCAGATCCCTGACTTCGAGGCGCCGACGGACTACGCCCCGGAAATCAAATTCCCGTCAAAGTCCTTCGCGCTCAAGTCATTACCGCTGCGCTGGGGCTGACCCTACTTACGCAGTTCGGTTGCCGCCACCTGAACGAACACGCCGGTGTCCTCGGCCATCAGCAGGCCGCGGCCACGGGGCAGCGGGCCGCCCTTCATCTTGCCGCGGATGAAGCCCTCGTCGGGGTCGGCATCCATCACCAGCAAGGGCGCGTTCGCCTGGTGCAGTGCCCGCAGTATCGGGTCGCTGCCCGCCGACGACCAGCCGCCGAACGTCCGCGTCACGAGGACGTGCAAGCCCACGTCGGCGGCCCTGGTCACCCAGGGTGCCGCCTGATGCAGCGGCGAGTCGAAGCCCGGGGGAAGCTGCTGGATGTCGTCGACGATCAGGAAGATCTCCGGCCCGCTCCACCACGACCGCGACAACAACTCTTCCGCGGACAGGCCGGGCGGGGGTTGCCGACTGGCCAGCACCGCAGAGAGCTCACCCATCATGGCCTGTACGCCGTCGAGGTTGTAGGCGAATTTCTCGACGTACTCGGAGCCCAGCACGGTCAGTAGCTGACGGCGTGGGTCGACCAGCCACACCTGGGCCGACGGCCGGCCCGGTGGGGGCGTCGGGGCGCTGGTGGCGCCCGGCGCGTACAACCGGCCGATCTCGGACATGATGGTGGCCAGCGTCGTGGTTCGACCGCATTCGCGACGGCCGGTCACCATCAGGTGGGCATTCTCGGCGAAGTTCAGATAGACCGGCGCCAGGTCCAATTCGGATATCGCCCAGGCGATTCCGCCCGCGCCCACGCCTTGGCGGGTGTCCCGGGCGGCCAGCTCGCGCACCTGTTCCACGCCGAACCGGGCGGGCAGCCGGCGAACCGGCGTCGCCTGGCCGCTCGCGATGCGGCTGACGGCGTCGACGACGCTGTCGGACTCGAAAACGTTGTCGGCCGTGTTGGCCAGCGCGGGCCGCGCCACCAAGGTGTGCAGACCCGCCTGCGGGTCGCTGTCGAGTCGGACGTAGTTGACCGCGACCATGCCGCGCCCCGGCTTGACCGGAACATCCTTGGCGAACCGGGACCGCACCAGCTTGGCGTCTTCCACCGCCGCCAGTCGCAACTCGACCCGGGAACCGAATCCGCTCCGGACCGGCGGGCGCAGCTCCGACTCCCGGTCGGCGGTGACCACCACATGGACCCCGAAAGAGGGTCCCTGGTTGATGATCATGTTCACCTGCTCGATCAGCACCTCGTTTTCCTCGGCCAGGGCGCGGTAGTTGTCGATCACCAGGTACACATCGCCGAACCCGTCGTTGGGCACCGCGCCGGCCTCGCCACCGAACTTGCGCCGCCGGAACACCTCCATCGACGCGATCCCGTATTCGAGGAAGCTGCGCTTGCGTTCCCGCACCAGCGCCAGCAGTTCGGCCACCGTCCGGCGCACACCGTAGGGATCCGTCGGGCCGGCCACCTCACCGACGTGGGGCAGACGGGCGACGGTCGTCAGCGCGGTGCTGCTGTAGGCCAGGCAGTAGAACTGAACCTGCTCCGGGGTGTGGGTCAGCGCGGCCGAGCAGATCAGCGTCTGCAGTGCGCTGGTTTTGCCCGAGCCGCCGGCGCCCAGGATCAGCACGTTGGCACCGGGCCCGGAGGTGTCGACCGTCCACGGCGGCTGGTCGTGCTTGAACGGGCGGTCGATGATCCCGATTGGGAACACCAGATCCCTGGCGGTGCCGTAGTCCTGTTGCCACTGGCGTCCGAGGAAGCGGTTGACCAACTCGTCGATCGCGACGGGCTGGGTCAGCGGCGGTTGCCACAACCGGTACGGCTCGAAATCGATCTTGCGGAGCTGATCGATGATCACCGTGCCGACCTTCGGTGTCCTGATGTCCTCTTCGTCCTCGCTCTCGGCGCCCTCGATCCCGAGCACCTCGCCATTCGCCTCGGCGGCCACCGTGTCGACGTCCGGTCCGCCGACGCTCACCTCGAGCGGGGTGAACGAGTTCGTAAACAATTGCGGGCGTACGTAATCGATGCTGTGGACCAGCTGCGGCGTTTCGTCGCCGTCGAGGTCGATCCCGCGCGGGTAGTAGTCCCGCCACAGGAACTCGGCCTGGAACCGGATGATGTCCTCGAGACTCTTGCGGAAGTAACCGAGACCCGCCTGGGCCGGCAGGTTCACCGCGTTGGGCACACCGGCGGCCTGCGCCGCGCCTGCGGTGCGCGCCTTCAGCACCAAGCGATATCCCATGTTCTCCATGAGCTTTTCGGCCCGGCTCTCGATGGTCTGCGACGCCATCATCAGGTGGATCCAATACGCACGGCCCTGCCGGCCGATCGAGTCGAGCACGTCGACGGCGGTCGGCATGATGCGGAACCACTCGTAGAACTCGTCGATGACGACCACGAGCATCGGCAGCGGCGGCATGTCCTGGCCGCGGGCGCGCATCCGGGACCGGACGCTGTTGTACTCCTTGGCGTCATCGACGCCGGCGTTGTCGCACACCGCCTTGCGGCGGGCGATCTCGCCCCACAGCGCGTCCAGGAAGCGCTCCATCAGCGCCTGGTCTTCTTCGAGGTCGGTGATGATCCGGGATACGTGCGGCACCCCGGCGAAGGGCTTGACCGCGGACCCACCCTTGAGGTCGGCCAGAACGAACTGCAGCTCCTCGGGCGGGTGGCTGAGCATCAGCGACTCGATCACGGTTCGCACCAGCGTCGACTTACCCGAACCCGTCGTCCCGGACATGACGCCGTGCGGCCCGTCGCCGCCTTCGTCGAGCGACTTCATGTCCAAGAACAACAGCTCGCCATTGTCGGAGCGGTTGCCGAACGGCGCGCGCAACCTCGACCGGCCCATGGTGTCGGTGCGGCTCCCCCACAGCGCGTCGAAGTCGATGTCGGCCGGATCCTCAATTCCGTAGTAGGACAAGATGTCCCGCGCGCCAATGTGGGCCACTCGCTGGCCGATTTCCTCGTAGGCCTCGGCGATGCGCCAGCGCGCCAGCTTCTGCGCGAACTCCTCGGCCTCCGCGGCGCTGAGGTGGTCGGTCAGCGCGAAGAACCAGGGCTTCTCGTCGATCACCATCCAGGTGTCGCGGTCGCGGGGCAGCGCCTCGATCACGCCCTTAGCGTCGAATCGCAAGGTGCGTTCGGGGACGGACGACCACATCGACGAGCCGGTCAGGTCGAAGAACGTCACCCCGTCGACACCCTCGGCGCTGATCACATACTCCCACTGGGGATCCACGGCATCGGCGATGATTACCGTGTGGGGCGTGGGAGTCTGCGCCGACGAACTGGCATGCCGGGGCGTGAACGAGCCACGGCCGGCGAACAATTCGGCTTGCTCGGCGGCGAATTCGCGCACCGACGCGTACACCATCCGCGCGTTGCCCGCCGCGTCCTGACGCCGCGGGTCCCCGAAGTGCGGCAGCCACTTGACCCAGTCCCACTCCTCCAGGTCCGAAGTCACCACGACCATCTGCACGTGGTCGGGACCGTGGGAGAACGCCAGCTGGCACACGATCGCCCGCATCAGCGCCAGTGCCTGCTCACGGTCCCCGATCAGCGAGTACCACGGCTCGACCAGCAGGGAGATCATCTTGGGCAGGTTGTAGACGACGCTTTGATAGCGCCCGAACTCCTGTAGCGCCTTCCCGGTCACCGGCTCCAGCTCGATGTCGGTGGGCATGTTCTGGGGCTCACCCCACGTCACCTCGGGGCGCGTCATGCCCACACCGACCCGGACCACACCGAAGTTGAGGTCCTTGCCGTCGGGCTTGCGTTCCCACATCCGCGGCGACCCCACCGCGGCCGCCAGCGTGTCGGGCGCGGGGTGGAACCACCGGTAGTTGGCGTCCATGCTGTCCGCCGACTCGTGGGCGGTGTCGCGCAGCATGTCCAGCATCAACATGAACTGGGCGCGCATCGAGTCCAGCTTCGGCCGGCTCATCTGCTGCTGGCCGCCGAACCGGCCACCGAACATCATCATCGCGACACCACCGATCATGAAGATCGGGAAAATCGCTCCGGCGCCGCCGAATACGCGCGAGCCGCTGGCGAAGACCATCGCCACCATGCCGATCAGCAGGCCGACGACGAGAACGCCCACCACGATCAGCCACGTCGGTTTGCCCTCCGGCGGCGGAACGCTCAACGGCGTTGGTAGGACGATGTTCTCCGGCTTGATTACCGGAGGCTTTTCCGGTGTGGGCCGGGCAAAACCACGTTTCACTTCGGTACCGCCAACTCTGCAGGGGACATATCCATCGGAAGGGTGTCGTGCTGGACCAACGCGTCCGCTCGGGACAGCGTCGGTCCCTGCGGCAGCAGGCGCAGCGCCACCCACGGCGCCTGACTCGGCTTTGTTTGCAACCCCAACGCCTCGCGCACATCGCGGGTGTCGTCCACCCCGAACCGGGCGCCCGCGTCGGTGAGCCACCACAGGGATTCGGTCGTCTTGGCGCCGGGGTCGTTACCGGTGACGGCCACGAAGTTCGCGAAGTTGGGGCCGAAGTAGACCTGGTCGGCCTCGCGACCGCTCGTGTCGGCCTTCACCAGCGACACCACCCTGTTGGTGTTGCCCTGGGCGACCGGGATGGTCGGCCCGGAGATGACCTGTACGCGAGCCCGGTTCTCCCCGGACGTCTTCTCCCACCACCAGCAGGTCGCCGGGTTCTCCCGGATGTCCATCACGTTCAGCGGGTTGTCCGGATAGGACGAGAGATCCAGCTTGTTGACCACCGGCATTTTCGCCAGCGCGGCGGGTTCGACGGTGACGGGCTTGGCGTTGGCCGGGCCGCCGGCATTCTGCAGAATCTGGGCCACCAGCGGCGGCAGCGTCTGCACGCCATCGGCCAGCACCAGCGAATACTGTTGCGGCCCACTGATTTGCGGGGTGACCAGCACGGTGCCCACCGGCCCGGGGGCTCCCGGGAACGTCGCCGCTGCGCCGGCGTTCTGGATTTCCGGGACGGTCAGTTCGGGCCCCACCGGCAACGCGTCGAACAGGGCGCGGCTCATCGGCTTTGCCATGCTGACTTGCTCGGGGGTCATTCCGAGCGGCAGCAGCACCGCCCGGTTCGCCCCGTCGACACGCGACCGGCGTCCGTCCCGGATGACCCATGCGTCGCCGCCGTAGCTCAGCACCACCGCGTCCGATCCGGTCAGCACCCGTCGGTGGCCGCCGAGGTCCGGGGTGCCGTCGATCACCGTCACGGTCACTCCCGACGGCGAGCCCGCTCCGGTCGAGGCGATGGTGTCGCACACCAGCCACGACGACGACGAGGGGCTCGTGGGCCCGAAAGTCGACGGCGCACCGGGGATGCCGACCATCGGGCCGCGCGGAAGCTTGGCGATCTGGCTTGAGCGAACCAGGTGCGGGTTGTCGGGGCGCCCCGTGATCAGCCGCGCCGACGCCAGATTCAGCGCCGGGTACAACTTGTCACCCACGCGGACGTACAGCGCGCCCGAGTCACGGTCTGCGATGATCGGCGACTCGTTAATCTGGCCTGACGGGCTGATGAACGACCACAGCAACGCGCCCAAGCAAATCACGAGCGCCGCGGAGATCGACGCGACGACGGCCAGGTTCTGCCGGCGCCCCGGCTCGATTTCCATCCGGACCCGCCAACGGGTCAGCGCCATTGCGGTCCGCCGGGCCAGGAACTGGTAGCCGGTTACCTGGGTCCGGGTTGACAACCCGAGGCCGTATCCCGACCCACGCTGTCCGCGACTTTCCTCCGCCACGTTATTTTCACCATCCGGTCTGCTAGAACGCCTGGACGTTGTCCAGCGCGCGAACTACCCGATAACCGTAAGGCACCCGCAAACACATCGCCATGTGGCGAGATTCGCGTTCGCTTTTACGTATTGCTATATCCCTGAACCCAGCCCCGCTGACCCCCGGCCGGATTTCTCGGTGTCCTAGGAATGGTAGCCGCAATTTGCGGCCCCGTCCTGTCGACGAGGCGTTTGGTTGAACGCTTGCTGACCTGCGAACGAACAGTGGGTGGATCGGTCGCCGGCAAAGCAGGGCGACGCCCAGCCGAGTCGCTGCCGGTGGGGTCATGGACGCAAGATGGGCGACATGACTGAGCTCGCACCCTCGCTGGTCGAACTTGCCAGGCGGTTCGGCATCGCGACCGCCTACGAGGACTGGACGGGCCGGGGGGTGCAGGTCAGCGAGAGCACGCTGGTGGCGGTGCTCGCCGCCCTCGGTGTGGCGGCCGGCACCGAGCAGGAGCGCAACGCGGCCATGACGGCGCAACTGCGCGCGTATTGGGAACGCCGGCTGCCGGCGACCATCGTCGGGCGGACCGGCGCGCCGACGCGGTTCTGGGTGCACGTGACGCACGGTCATCCCGCCGAGGTGTGGCTGCAGCTCGAGGACGGCACGGTGCACGGCGGGATCCAGCAGGTGGACAACTTCTCTCCCCCCTTCGACCTGGATGGTCGCTGGGTCGGGGAGGCCAGCTTCGTCTTGCCGGGCGATTTGCCGCTGGGCTACCACCGGGTGCATCTGCGTTCCGGCGGCTCCGAGACCAGCGCCGCGCTCATCATGACGCCCGACTGGTTGGGGCTGCCGGAGCAACTCGGTGCCCGTCGCGCGTGGGGACTCGCCGCTCAGCTCTACAGCGTGCGGTCCCGACACTCGTGGGGCGTCGGCGACCTGACCGATCTGACCGACCTCGCGGTGTGGTCGGCATCCCGCCACGACGCCGAGTATGTGCTGGTCAATCCGCTACATGCGGCCACTCCGACGATCCCGATGGAGCCGTCGCCGTACCTGCCGACGTCGCGCCGGTTTTTCAACCCGCTCTACCTTCGAGTCGAGGCCATCCCCGAATACTCCGAACTGACCAAGCGCGGCCGGGTGCGGCGGTTGCGCGCGGAAGTTCAGCAACGGGCCGCCGAGATCGACGCCATCGACCGCGACAGCGCCTGGCTGGCCAAGCGGTCGGCGCTCAAGCTGCTGCATCGGGCACCCCGGTCGGCGGGTCGCGAGCTGGCCTATGCGGCATTCCGGGACCGCGAAGGCCGAGCGCTCGACGACTTCGCCACCTGGTGTGCGCTGGCCGAGAAGTACGGCGGCGACTGGCATCACTGGCCGAGCTTCCTGCGGCATCCGACGGGAGCCGGAGTCGCCCGATTCGTCGAAAAGCATTTGGAGACAGTCGATTTCCACCGCTGGATGCAGTGGCAGCTCGACGAGCAGCTGGCCATGGCGCAATCGCAGGCGCGACGGGCCGGCATGGCGATCGGCGTCATGCACGACCTGGCCGTCGGCGTGCACCCCAACGGTGCCGACGCCTGGGCCCTTCAGGACGTGATGGCGCTCGGCGTGACCGCGGGGGCGCCGCCGGACGAGTTCAACCAGCTCGGCCAGGACTGGTCGCAACCGCCGTGGCGGCCCGACCGGCTGGACGAGCAGGAGTACCGGCCGTTCCGCGCGCTGATCTCCTCGGTGCTGCGCCACGCCGGCGGCGTACGCATCGACCACATCATCGGATTGTTTCGGCTGTGGTGGATTCCCGACGGCGCGCGGCCCACCGAGGGCACCTACGTGCGCTACGACCACGAGGCGATGATCGGCATCGTCGCCCTGGAAGCGCACCGGGCCGGCGCCCTGGTCGTCGGCGAGGATCTGGGCACGGTCGAACCGTGGGTGCGGGACTACCTACTATTACGCGGCCTGCTGGGCACCTCGATCCTCTGGTTCGAATTGGATCGCGACGGAAACGGCGGGCCCTTGCCGGCCGAGCGCTGGCGCGAATACTGCCTGTCGTCGGTCACCACCCACGACCTGCCGCCGACCGCCGGCTATCTGGCCGGTGACCATGTGCGGCTGCGAGAGTCGCTGGGATTGCTGACCCGGCCCGTGGAGGCCGAGCTCGAGTCCGACCGCGCCGAACTGGCGGCCTGGCTGGCCGAACTGCGCCGGGTTGGACTGCTGAGTGAGAACGGGCCCGACCTTGAAGATCCCGAACAGATCGTGCTCGCGCTGCACCGATACCTGGGCCGCACGCCATCGCGGCTGCTGGGGGTGGCGCTGACTGACGCCGTCGGTGACCGCAGGACGCAGAACCAGCCCGGCACCACCGACGAATATCCGAATTGGCGCGTCCCGCTGACCGGCCCGGACGGGCGGCCGGTGATGCTCGAGGACGTGTTCACGGATCGCCGGGCTGCCGCGCTGGCCGAGGCCGTGCGCGCCTCGGTCGCGCCTCCCGCTGTCTGACGAGGACCACCTGTTAGCTTCGGGTGCCATGAAGGTTTCCGTCGTCGCCCCGGTCGCCGACGGCGTCACCGCGGATCCGCGTTGGATGGTGAGCTTTGCGAGCCACCTCGAGCGGTGCGGGTTCGAATCGATCGTCGTTGTGGAGCACACGGTCCTGGCCACCCGGTACGACAGCGTTTATCCGTACGACAATTCGGGACGAGTCGGGCTGGCGGCCGACTGCCCCATCCCCGACCCCCTCGACCTATTGGCGTTTCTCGCCGGCCACACCAGCCGGCTGGGGTTGGCCACCGGGGTTTTGGTGCTGCCCAACCACCATCCGGTGGTGCTCGCCAAACGCGCCGCGACCGTCGACGCGCTCTCGGGTGGAAGGCTGCGGCTGTGCGTCGGCGTCGGCTGGCTTCGCGAAGAGCTCGAGGCATGCGGAGCGGATTTCGACAGCCGGGGCCGACGCGCCGACGAACAGCTGGCCGTGTTGCGCGCGCTGTGGGCCGACCAGCCCGGGGGCGCGTCCTATCACGGCGATTTCTTCGGCTTCGACGATGTCATGTGCTACCCCAAACCCATTGCCGGCGAACGGCTCCCGATTCATATCGGGGGGCACAGCCGCGCGGCCGCGCGGCGCGCCGGACGCTTCGGCGACGGCTTTCAGCCGCTCGGCGTGACAGGCCCGAAACTGGCGGCGCTGATCACACTGATGCGCGAGGAAGCGTCGTCGCTGGGCCGTGATCCGGCGGGCCTCGAAGTCTCGTTGGGCCACGCCGTCACCAAGATCGACGCCGACCGCGCGGGCAGCCTGATCGATCAGGGCGCGGATCGCATCGTGTTGTCGATGCCGCCGACTTCCACTATCGAAGAGGCCCAAGACATCCTGTCGGCCTGCGCGCAACGGCTGTCCCTGATCCCGTCATGACCCTTTCAGCGGACGACCGAGCCGGCCTCAGCGACTTGGTGCACCGGTACGCCGCCGGGGTGGACGATCGTCAATTCGCCTCTGTCGCTGGACTGTTCACCACGAACGGCGAGCTGGCCGTGCCGGATCCGCCAGCCTCACTGGAGCCGATACATTCGCACCGGGGTCAGCAGGAGATCACCGCGGCAGTCGGCGCGGTCGCCGCGGTCGCGCGTACCGAGCACGCGATCATCGGCGAGGTGTACGACGAGATCGCTCAACCGGGCTGCGCGCGGGGGCGCATTACCTGCATCGCGCATCACTGGACCCAACGCTCCGACGAGGTCGTCGACGTGGTCTGGCATCTGCGCTACGACGACGACTACGAGTTGACCGACGGGGGTTGGCGCATCGGCCGCAGGGCGCTGACGATCAACGCCATCGAAACGCGGCCGGTGCGCCAATTGCGGCCGCGCGACTCGGCCTAACGCCACCTGGCAGAAGACTTTGCCCAAACTCACAGCGGCCCCCAAGGAACCGCGTTTGCGGCGAAATTAGGCCATTCACTCGGTAGTTGCGGAGACCCCGACCCGTGCTGAGGCGGATTTTGCCCCCCAGCAACTATTGCCGACGGCCGCAAGGACCGGGGCGGGCGTGTTTCGTCCCGATCGAGGCCGATTAGTACAAGCGCCTTGGGGTAATTTCGGCCGCGTGACGAATACCGATCATCGGGCAGCGCACGACGGCTCTGTATCGACACTGACCGCGGGCACGCCGCTGACGTCAATCCCCGACTACCGCAACGAGATTCATACCGCCGAGGACACCATCGACGTCGAAGCGTACGGAGGCGGATTCGACCTCACCCGGCGGGCCACCGCTCCAAAGTTGCGCGTCGGCCGCGACAAGTGGTTCAACCTCCTGTGGCTGATCCCCATCGGCTTCGCCCTGCTGGTCGCGGCGGTGGCGATCGGCAAGGGGCTGTACAACACGCCGGCGGTGCACGCGTTCGTCCAGCGCTACCCCGGCGCCGACATCCCCGCCAAGACGCCCGGCGTGCCCGCGTGGCTTGGCTGGACCCACTTCTTCAACCTGTTCATGATGATGTTCATCATCCGGACCGGCATCCAGATTCTCTGTGACCATCCCCGGCTGTATTTCAGCCGCAACGCCACCCCCGGCAAGGACGAGTGGCTGCGAGTGGGCCCGCCGGTACCCGACGACGAGCTGTGGACCGCCAATGCCGACACCGTCGCGTTGCCGCCGCAGCTCGGGCTGCCCGGCTTCCGCCACTCGATCGGGTTGGCCCGCTGGTGGCACCTCGGAATCGACGTGCTGTGGTTGCTCAACGGCGCGGTCTTCTACGTGCTGCTGTTCACCACCGGGCAATGGCGCCACATCGTGCCGACCAGCTGGGACGTCTTTCCCAACGCGTTGTCGGTCGCAATTCAGTACCTGTCGGTGGAGCACTGGCCGGCGGACAACGGATGGGTCGCCTACAACGGCCTGCAGGTGTTGGCGTATTTCACCACCGTGTTCATCGCCGCCCCGGCCGCGCTGATCACCGGGCTGGGGATGTCACCGGCGCTGTCGCAGCGCGTGCACTGGCTCAGCAAGCGACTGAGCATTCAACACGCGCGATCGCTGCACTTCCTGGTGCTGGTGTATTTCCTGTTCTTCATCGTCGTGCACGTGACGCTGGTGTTCGCGACCAGCGCACTGAAAAACCTCAACCACATGTTCGCCGCCCGCGACGACAACAGCTGGATGGGTTTCTGGATCTTCGCCGCGGCGATGGTGGTGACCGCCGTCGCCTGGGTGTGGGCCACCCCGTTCACCATCAAGCACCCACGCGTCGTCCAGCGGGTCGGTTACGCGCTGGTCGGCCCGTTCCAGCGGATACTCGAGCAGCTCGACCCCAAGCCCGGTGCTTTCACCGAAGAAGACATCTCGCCACACCACTGGCGCAATGGCCGGCTGCCCGAGACCGTCGAGTACAAAGAGTTGGAGGCCAACGACTTTCGTGATTGGCGCCTCAAGGTTTATGGGCTCGTCGAGCATCCGACCGAGTTCTCACTGGACGACTTGAAGGCGCTGCCCTATCACGACCAGATCAGCCAGCATTTCTGCATCCAGGCCTGGTCCGGCGTGGCCAAGTGGGGCGGCGTACAGATGCAGACCATCATGGACATCGTCAAACCGTTGCCCGAGGCCAAATGGGTGGTGTTCTATTCGATGGGACTCGGCGCCACCGGCGGTATTTACTACAACGCCCATCACATCGGCCAGATGGATCATCACATGACGATGCTGGCCTACAACATGAACGACCAACCGCTCCCCTACATGCACGGCAAACCGCTGCGGCTGCGCAACGAATTGCAGCACGGCTTCAAGCTGGTGAAGTGGATCAAAGGCATCGAGTTCGTCGCCGACTACTCCGATATCGGTAGTGGTTATGGCGGCTACAGCGAAGACCACAAGTATTTCGGGCGTCACCAGACGCTCTAGGGCACAACGGCGCCGGCTTTCCGAAGTCGTTTGGCGGGAAGGTTTTTCGGGTAGCTCGTGAAAAGGAGCTGCCCGGGCCAGCTGCGTGATGCCAGACAGCAGAGGAGGAGCTGATGAGGCACGTCTCGCGCGACCTTTTCGGCCATGGTCGTACCACCGGGCGAGTCGCGGTTGCGGCCGCGGTGCTTGCGTTGGTGGTCTGTGTGGCCAATTTTGCTTTGGGTCACGTCAATGCCGGCATCGACGCGGCAATCGTGGGGCTGCTCGCCCTGGGCGCCGGTCTGGATTGGCTTGCCATGGACCGCAGGCGGATACGACAAGCCGAGCGCGAATCGCTCGTCGGCCGGTAGGCGCTAGGGCCACGACTCGTTCAGCTGGCGGGCGACATCGATGATTTGTGCCGCTTGGGACTGAGGCTTGTCGATTTCTTCGGCGACGTACAGCGCGACGAAGCGCCGGATCTCACCGTCGACGCCGGCAAGGATGCGCAATATCTCGCCGCGGAAGGATTTGGACGACACGTTCACGGTGATGTCGGACGGCCGCGGTTTCGCGACGTCGACGATCAGCAGCAGCGGCTCGGCGGCTCGTGCCGTGGCGCGCAACGCGATGTCTCCGGAGACCACAAACCGCTGCTTGTCGAGCCGTAGGTCGAGGAGGAGATCGATCGAGAGCGGGATGTGTATGACGAACGTGATGCTGTCACCCAGGCGGCGCGTGACGCGCGGGTCATGGATTTTTACGTTGGCGCTGACCTTGGCAATGCCGCCGGGGCCCTGGGCAATCGGCTCCATGGCGAACTCGCTCCCCGCGATGTCGGCAAACGCGTTTGCGACCCGCTCGGGGGTCACGGCGACCTCGAAGAACCTGCGGCCGAACTCTTCGTAGGTGACATAATCGTGGTTCTGCATAGGCTTATACCGTCTCACGTCACCTGCCGAAACGGCCGCTGATCTGCACGCGTCGCAGGAATTTCGCACCGGATGACCTGATCCCCACCTGATCCCGTTGTGAACAACACCACAGCCGGTCGCTTCGATTCGGTGTGTCGCCCGGCGGCCTGGGACCCTGGAGGACTTGGAGGTGTTTTTCAGTCTTATGAGCGCCCACGAAGTTACCGAGCCGCGCTCGGCCATGTCCCCGGTCGGGGCACTGTTCACCTGGCTTGGCGGCGGACACTGGCGCGAACTCGCCGAACGTCACGAGCGGTCCACCCATGCCGTCGCCGGCGCCGTCGTCCTGTTCGGGTCCGCGCTGGCGTGGCTGGTGGCGACCTTGGCCGTTTCGGAGTCGGCGCGCTGGCCGCTGCTTGTCATCGTGCCGCTGACGCTCGTCTTCGGCCTGCTGGTCGGCGCAGTGACGCGGGGAACCACCAGCGGGCCCGACCGTGGCCGGCCAGGCATTGCCGGACGCGCAGCCGTCGCAGTGGCGGTCGGCGCGGTCGTCGGCGAACTTGCCGCGCTGGTGGTGTTCTCCGCCTCGATCGAGCATCGCCTCGACGAGCGGGCCCTGCGCGGCGCCGACTCGTCGCCCGCGGTCGCGCCAGCCTCGGCATCGCTTCGACAGACGCGGGATGCGCGCGCCGCGCTCGACAGCGCGGTCGAACAGGCCCGCCTGCATCAGGACCAGGCCTTGGTGGTCGCACGCTGCGAATACAACCCCACGCCCGCGTGCCCACAGACGCGAATCACCGGAGTTCCCGGTGCCGGGCCCGAAACACGCACGGCCAACCAACTTCTCGCCGATGCGCAGCATGAGCTGGACACCGCGCTGGCGGCTCGTGACCGCCAGGCCCCGGAGCTGGACGCCAAAGTCTCCCGCGAGGAGCAGGCGCTGACCGAGGCACGCCAAAGCGTGGTCGCGGACGCCGGCCGAGGGCTCGGCGCACGCTGGGTCGCGATGAACGACCTCACATTCGCCAGCACCGGGGCACTGATGCTGCGGCTACTGACGATCGCGTTCTTCGTGCTGATCTACCTGCTGCCGCTGATCCTGCGGCTATGGCGTGGCGAGACGACTCAGGATCGGCACGCCTCGGCGCGCGCGGAGCGCGAACGCGCCGAACTCGACGCGGATACCGCGATCGCGGTCAAGCGGGCAGAGGTTCGCCGCGAGGCCGAAATCCTCTGGGCCGAGCACCAACTCACCCAGGCCCGCCTCGCTGTGGAGGCTCAGGCCGAAATCGACCGCGAGCAGCAACGCCGCCGGGTCGCGGAGGCCCTTGAGGCGCCCCTGCGCGCGTCGGCGCAGCGTACCTTCGAGCCCGTGGAGGAAGACATGTACCTGCCGATCGCCGCGGAAGCGGAAGCGGCCAGCCGAGCGCTCGCCCAATTGCCCGCCGGCGCACAGGATCACCGCGCGCAGGGCGTCGAGAGCCTGCCGGTGCAGATCGAACCGAGCGGCGAGGTCGAAGCCGACGATGAGCGCGGTGCACCGTTGATCCCGTCGATTCCGGACGCGACCAAAGCCGCGGCGCGCTGGATTCGCCCGCTGGTGCCGCCGTTCGTTGCGCGGGTGATCGACAACACCACCCAGCCGCTGCGTACCGCCCGCCAGGTGTTCGAAGAGGTCGAGGAGATCACGTTCTCGCTCAAGCGGACTCGCAAGATCACGGTCGACTCGGAGAGTTCGGACCCCGGCGACCGGCAGCCGGCGGCCGAGCCGTCCCGACGCCGCATTCAATCGTCGCGCGAAGGCCGCGCGGACGATGAGGTACGTCGTCATGAGCACTCATCGCGACCGCTGTCCGGCGGAGACGCGGAGGGTTCGTCACTCACGGAGCGCGACCGCGGGCGGGAGTTGGTGGAGCGAAGAGGACCCCGTCGGCTCCGTGCGCCCGACGGCCCGCGCGAACTGCCGCCCGGGGAATGACCGGCGGTTAGGCGACGGCCAATTCGAGCCGCTCGAGGCGCCGCACCAGGATGCTCGGTAGCCACCGGCCGACGTCGACCACTTGGATCTCCGAGGTGCGATCCAACAGCTGGCGCAACACGATCCGAGCCTCCAGGCGCGCCAGCGCGGCGCCGACGCAGAAGTGTGCTCCCTTCCCAAAGCTGATGTGCCCCTTGGCTTGCGTGCGGTCAAGACGAAAGTCGCCCGGCGTGTCAAAGTGGGCGGGGTCTCTGTTGGCTGCGCCCCATAACAGCAGCAGATGGGAGTCAGCGGGCAGGTCTACACCACCCAGCGTCGTGTCGTAGCGCACGTGCCGGTAATGACCCCGGAACGGCGGTTCGTAGCGCAGCGTCTCTTCGATGAATGCGGTTAGCAGTACCGGGTTTTCGCGCACCTGACGCTGAACCTCAGGCCGCCGCGCCAGCATCCATGCCGCGCTGCCCAGCAACGATGCGGTCGACTCCCCACCTGCGGCGAACAAGATCACCATCATTGCCTGGGCGGTGATCATGTCCAGCTCACCCGAGGCACATGCGGTGGCGAGTTCGCCCAACAGGTTGTCCTGGGGGTCGGCGGCGGCGAGCGCGAATTGGTCGTTGATATAGCCGCTCAGCTCCATGACGGCGCCAGCCGCAGCGGCGAGCTCTTCTTCGCTGACCAGACCTTCGAGCAGCTGGGTGGCCGCGTACCCCCATTTCACCAACCGGTCGACGTCGGCGTCGGGCACCCCGATCAGCTCGGCCACCACCATCATGGGCAGGCGGTTGGCCACGGCGCCCATCCACTCGATGTGCCCATCGCGCAGCGTCTCGTTCCACAACCTCTCCGCGGTGTCCGCGACGAACTGCTCGATGGCGCCGATCCGCCTGGCCGACAGATGGCGCACCAACTGCTTGCGATGCACTGCGTGGGCGGGATCGTCGGCCGTCGCCAGCACGTGTGTCGGATCGCCGAGCGGGGCCATCTCGAAAGGCTTGACGATGCCTTCGGCCGAACACGTCATGGTTGCGGTGAGATTTGCGGAAAAATCCTCCGGACGGCCGATGGCGTCGTTGACTGCATCCCAGTCACACACCGCATAGAACTCGGAGCCCCCGATCCGGTGCACCGGGCCAGCGGCGCGCATGCGCTCATAGAGCGGATACGGATCTTGCAGCGCTTCGGCACTGAAGAAGGCCTCGTCGGCGACTGTCACGCTATCCAGCGTGGTGGCCCGGATATCCGCACGTCAACGCGCTGCGTGAAGTTGACATCCGCTGGCCGGCACCCGCTCATCGGGCCGTCTCAGCACGGTGCCCGGACCTGGGACTACTCTGAGAAAAATAGCGACCCATGTCTCACTCTGAGATTATGATGACTTTGATTCTCTGGCGAAAGGGCGCGCGCAGTGCCGCGTAATGATTGGTTGGTCGGGGGCGATCGCCGCGAGATGGCCGCCGAACGCATCTATGCCGCGGCCACCGACATGATCACGCGCGAAGGCCTGGATGCCTTCGATATCGACAGGTTGGCCAAACGGGTCCACTGTTCTCGGGCCACGGTCTACCGGTACGCCGGCGGAAAGGCCGAGATCCGCGACGCGGTCGTCGTCCGCACCGCCTCCCGCGTCATCGAAACGGTGCGTCAAACCGTCGAAACGATGAGCGGGGCCGAGCGGGTTGTCACCGCGATCACGCTGGCGCTCAAGCTGATCCGAACCGATCCCCTATACCCGCTCATGATCAGCTCGGCCCGAGTCAACGAGATGGAGTGGCTGACCGGATCGCCACTGTTGGGGCGCTTCGCCACCGAACTCACCGGGCTGCCCGACGGCGACGCCCAGGCCGCGCAGTGGGTGGTGCGGGTAGTGCTGTCGCTGATGGAATGGCCCGCCGGCGATGACGAGACGGAACACCAACTGGTGCAACGGTTCGTCGCGCCCGCATTCACCTGAGCAAGGGTCAATCGTTACCCAGGGCGTCGTACAGGTCGGGTAGGAAACCCGCCAGGTGATTCATCTCCTGGGCGCAGTGCACCAGAAGATTGCGAGCGTAGGACTCCGAGTTGCCGAGCACCCGTGACGCGAGCGGACGGACAGCACGCGAGGCCACGCCGGGAGCGTTGCGCACGGCGATGTGCGGCCCGCCCATCCAAAACCGTGACCGCATTTCGGCCCCGCCCTGGGTCGACCGGATCTGATGGACGAACCAGCCCGCGTCCACCGGGGCGTCACCGGACCCCAACCGCGCGCAGATCGACACCGCATCGTCGGTATCGGCGGGCAGGCCCATGGTGGCCGGTGTGACGAATTGAATTGCGGCATTGAGCCTTGCCGAGCCGATGTACTCGCTGATCATCGACCAACGGCCGATGTAGCGCTGCGCGCCCGGACGGCCGGCGTCGCCACCGTCTTTCCATCGAGCCGACAGGTGCGCGCGCGGATGCCACAGTTTGTATCGACGGGTGTCGCAGCCGTGCCAGCCGAACCACCACGCCCACATCGCGGGCGTGACGCCGGGCATGTCGGTGCGCACGGACACCTGCATGCTCCCGTCGTCGAGCACGCCGTAGCCGTTCTCCGTCTGCTGGTAGCCCTCGTCGGCGATGCTCGCCGCGTCTTCGAACGCCAGCAGCGCCGGCCCGGCCTGCGGACCATGATGTAACGCCTCGACGACGTGCGATGGCAGTGTTGCCATCTCGGACTTGAAGAACTTGCCGAACGGCGTCTGGGCGTCGTCACCGCGATAGCCGAGGTAGAGTTCGCCGGCCATCAGACTCGTCCCATCCAGCTGTTGAACAAACCGTCGGGATCGTAGGCGGCGCGCGCCTTGTCCAGGCGAACCATGGCCTCGTCGCTGGCGAACCGGGCCGGTCGCTGGCCCAGGTTTTCGTCGGCAAGCTGAATTCCGGTGGCCAAGTGCGACATCGCCGCCATGTTGGAGCGCGCCCAGTCGCCGTACTTCTCGTCGTCGGATTCGTTCTTCCAAGCGCCGTAGAGCGCCAGATAGACCTCGTCTTCGATGCTGTAGGCCATGTCCGGGCGCCGCGGTGACGGCCCCCAGTTCAGCCACAGGAAGTGCGACGGGTGGTCCGGGATCGTGTCGATGATGTTGCGAATTCCGGGCAGCAGGTCTTCGGCGGAGGCCGATGTCCACATGTTGTCCGCGGTATAGCGATAGTCGGACAGGTAGTTGCTCATCACGGCGTCGTACCAGGTGGGCATATCGGTTGGCATATAAGGTATTTTGACGAGCGCTTTGTCGACGACGGGGACGGTGCCGAAGATCGCCAGCGCCTCCTCCGCTTCCTTTTCGGAGTCGGCGAACGCCGGGGAGGCGAACGTGATGGCCGGGCCGTCCAGGTTCATGCTCGGGACGCTTTTGCTTGCGACGATTTGCATTTCGACGCGTCGGTCGACCTCGGCGCTGACGTTACGGGCCCAGGTATAGATCTCGTCTGCCAGCTCGATCGGGTAGACGTACACGCTCGTACCGCAGGCGGCCGGACGCGGGAAGAGCTTGAGATGGAAGGAGGTAACCACTCCGAAGAAGCCGGGACCCGCCCCGCGTGCGGCCCAGTACAGCTCTGGATGGTTCTCCGCGTCGCAGTGGATCTGTTCGCCGTCCGCGGTGACCACGTCGAGTCCGATCACGTTCTCGCACGCCAAACCCCAGACGCGGCTGTTCCAGCCGTAGCCGCCCTGAAGCAGATAGCCGCCGACGCAGACACCCTTGCAGTGGCCGGCGGGAAAGAACAGATTCTGAGCCTCCAACTCGCCCATGAGCACACTGCCGCCCTTCCCCGGGCCGACGACGGCGGTGGCCTTGTCGGCGTCGATCGTCGCGTGGTCGACGCCTTTCATGTCGAGCAGCAAGGAGCCGTCACGCAGATGGTTGGCCGCCCAGCTGTGCCCACCCGACCGCATGCTGACCTTGAGGCCGTTGGCCCTGGCGTAGCGCAGCGCGCCGACGACGTCGTCGACGCCGGCGGCCACGACGATCACTTCCGGATAGCGCTCGGGAACGCGTTGGTTCCACACGGTGCCGCGGCGAGCGGTTTCGTACCCGTCGTCGCCGCGGAAATAATGCCGACCTGCAGGTAGCGCACTCATCCGGAACTCCTTTGATCCACAATACGGTTCTTTACGATCCGTAATGCGGAACACTATAGTGGAGTGGTGCCGCGCATGGAACAGAAATCTCAGACGAATCGCGACGAGGGCATCCAGGTTCTGCGCCGGGCCGCCGCAGCGCTGGATGAGATCGCCGCGGAGCCCGGACGCCTGCGCCTCGTCGACCTCAGTGAGCGGCTCGGGTTGGCGAAGACGACGGTCCGCCGGTTGCTCATGGGCCTGGTCGAGGTCGGACTGGCCAGCGTCGATTCGCATGGCCGTTTCGCGCTGGGCGAGCGCGTGCTGGGGTTCGGCAGCGCCGCCGGTGAGCGCGTGGCGGCGGTCTTCCGTCCGACCATAGAGCGGGTATCGCGCGCCACCGACGGCGAGACCGTCGACCTGTCGATACTGCGTGGCCAGCGCATGTGGTTCGTCGACCAGATCGAATCGTCACACCGCCTGCGGGCCGTTTCGGCCGTCGGCCTCCGATTCCCGCTAGATGTCACCGCAAACGGAAAGGCGGCCCTCGCCGCCCTCGACGACGCCGACGCCGACAACCTCATCTCCCGGTTCGACCCGGTGGTCGCCGAACGGTTGCGCCGCGAGATCGCCGAGATCCGCCGCACCGGAATCGCTTTCGATCGCGGGGAACACACTCCCGGCATTTCCGCGGCCGCGATCGGACGACGGGCGGTGGGTGACACGGTGGTCGCGATATCCGTGCCGGCACCCACCGAGCGCTTCCTCGAGAAGGAGCAGCGCATTGTCGACGCGTTGCGCACGGCGTCCGGCGCACCGGCCTGGACGCGTTGACGCCGTCAAGGCGCCGACCGGCGAGCATCACCGAGGAAAGTTCACCGCGCGATCGTCGGTGGCGGCAGAAAGTATCGCGCTCTTGCGGTAGTTCCTGATGCGGCGTGACCGCGTAGGCCAGTGCAGCCTCAGCGGGAAAACATCACGCTCCGAGGGCTTTTGACTCGATCGATGAGAGTTGGCAACGGCCGCGGTACCCCCCGGGACCCCGGCCGTGCCAAGTTCCTCATCGCCACTCAACTCATCACCGCAGCCGACTCGGTGAACAGCGGCCCCCACTCGCGACGGGCCGCCGACTGCGCATCGGTGAAGCTGCTCGTCTTCTCGCCATCACCGGCCAGGTGGACCAGCGCCCACGCCATCGCAAACACCGGCACCCGGTGACGCAGTGCCGCGCTGTGCAATTCGTCGAAAGCCGCGTCCGAGCGACACCGGCGGAGTCCGATGAGAATGCCCCGCGCGGTGTCGAGAATGCGACCGGAGTTCGGGCCACACGTAGTCTGGGCGGGGACCCAGTTGGCCATCATGCTGCGGATACCTCCTGTTGACGCTTCACGAAATCCACTACTCGGTGGAGCCAGGATCCCTTGCGAGTCCCCGCAACTCGCGACCCGATCCTTCAAAGGTGCCCTGTGCAATGATTTGTGGATCGACGTTGTTGTGCCAGACCGGCGCCTACATCGATACGCGGTTGTGATCGTGTTGAGATCGATCAGATGCCAAACGCGCGGGCGCAGAACATGATTCGCGTGAGCCTATCAGCTGACCGGCTGATCGTGTTTCAACGAGTCGATTGCCGCTCGCAGCCTGCCCGTAACCTCTTCGGCGACGGGACGCAGCTCCGGCTCGCCGGTGACCTCCACCAGCAGCCCGGGGTTCATCGCTTCGACGAGCACCGTGTCCGCATCATCGGGGTCGGCGCGCACGACGACGTTGCACGGCAGCAGCAGGCCGATCTGGCGATTCGCCTCCACCGCCCGATGCGCCAACGGCGGGTTGCAGGCGCCGAGGATCAGGTAGTTCTCCATGTCCTCGCCAAGTTTGGCTTTCAGCGTGGCCTTCATGTCGATCTCGGTCAATACGCCAAACCCTTGCTCCGCGAGCGCCTCACGAGTCCGCGCGACCGCGTCTTCGAAAGAGGCGCGCAGCGGTGTTGAGATCGCGATGTCCATTCGACTTTCCCTTTCTGTTCGAACAAGCTGCCCGCACGCGCCTTAGGCGAGCGCCAGGAACAGCTTCTCCAGCTCGGCTTCGCTCATGGGTGCCGCGCCGTCGACGGTGGTACCCGCGACACAGTCCTTCAACCCGGTGGCCACGATCTTGAACCCGGCCCGGTCGAGGGCTCGCGACACCGCGGCGAGCTGGGTAACGACGTCCTTGCAATCGCGGCCCTGCTCGATCATCGAGATCACCCCGGCAAGCTGTCCCTGAGCGCGGCGCAGCCGGTTGAGCACCGCCGCGATGCTGTCCTGATCGCCGACCACTGGATCCTCCGTTTCGTTCGACACGCGGTACCCCTGGGGGTATACGCCCAACCACTACTATACCCCGTGGGGTATCAAAATCAAGGGCGGTCGCCGGCCTCACAGAATGGCTCTGAGGTCCTTTGCCTTGGCGATGTCGTCCCAGTCGACGTCTAGCTCGAGCAGGATTTCCTCGGTGTGCTGCCCATGCTCTGGAGCACGCGCCGGCCCCGGCGGGGTTTCGTCGAATTGGACGGGTGCAGCGACGATCCGGTATTTCTCGCCGTGGTCGTCGACGTTGGTCACCACGTATCCGTTGGGTTCGACTTGCGGGTCGTTGAGGGTCTCCCGCGGTGTGGCCAGCGCCGCCCACACCCCCGGCTCGTCGGCCAGCACCTTCTGCCAGTGCGCGAGGTCATGGGCGGCGAACGTCTCGGCGACGATCTCGGTCGCCGCGGCCGCATTGGCGATCAGATTGCTCGACGGCACGAAGCGCTCGTCGGTGGCCAACTCCGGCAGACCGATCCGCTCGCAGAATCCAGCCCAGAATTTGTCGGGCTGCAAGAAGACAAGCTGAATCCATCTGCCGTCCTTGGTCTTGTACCGATTCACGAGCGGATTGATGGCCAGCCCCGGCGGCGCGCCCGGAATGCCGTCGATGTCGAAGAAATCGGCCGCGCAAATCGCCGGCGCGATGGCCCACATCGCCTGGGCCAGCAGCGAAGAGTCGACGATCGTCGGCTCACCGGTTCGCTCCCGGTGGAACAACGCGGCGCACACGCCCCCGGCCAGGGTCGCCCCGCCCTGCAGATCCCCAAAACCGGGGCCCTGGACGGCGGGCGTTTCGGACCCGAACGGCGTCAACGTGTACGCGACCCCGCCCCGTGCCAGATAGGTGGCGGCGTCGAAACCGCCGCGATCCCGGTCCGGGCCGCGCACCCCGAGGCCGGTCCCCCGCGCGATGATTATCTTCGGGTTGAACGCGCGGATGTCCTCGACGGTGAGCCTGGCCCGTTCGAGCGCCGCCGGCAGCCAATTGGTCAGGAAGACGTCCGCACTGGCCAACAGCCGGCCGAACAACTCCCGCCCGGTGTCGGATTTGATGTCGATGGCGATGCTGCGCTTGCCGCGGTTGCCCAGCTCGAGGATGAAGTCGGCGTCCGGGCGGGCCGCTTCGCGGGTGAAGCCACCGACGACCAGCGCCCGTCCCGGATCCCCGGACGCGACGCCTTCCACCTTGATCACGTCGGCGCCCCAATCCGCCAGGGCGGCACCGGCCGACGGCACGTACGTCCACGAGGCCAATTCGACGACCCGGACCCCACTCAGCACGCCTGACATCGCCGATCCCCTCAGCCGCCACCATTTCTTGCTATTTTAGATATTCTAGCTACTCTAAGGGATACTGAGAGCCCGGCTGCAGCCACGCGCAGTTTTACGTGGAAGAGATGCGATGGAGCCGACCATTGACCCGATCCGAACGGCTTTGGGCCCCAACGTGGGTCGCTGACATAGGCGCGGGGATAGAGGACGGGCGATGGGCAGGGTAGCGGGCAAGGTGGCCGTGATCAGTGGCGCCGCGCGCGGTCAAGGGCGTTCGCATGCGCGGATGCTGGCCGCGGAGGGCGCGGACATCATCGCGGTGGATCTGTGTGCGGACATCGAAACCAACGAGTACCCCCTGGCGCGGCCCGAGGATCTGGAAGAGACGGCGCGACTGGTCGAGAAGGAGGGGCAGCGGGCGTTCACGGCGGTCGCCGATGTTCGCGACCGGGTGGCGCTGGCCGCGGCGATCGACGAAGGTGTCGCGGAGTTCGGGCATCTCGACATCGTGGTGGCCAACGCCGGCATCTGTCCGCTCACCGCGGGATTACCGCCGCAGGCCTTCGCCGACGCGGTGGACGTGGACCTGCTCGGCGTGCTCAACCTGGTGCACGCGAGCCTCAAACATCTTGAGGCCGGGGCGTCGATCATCGTGATCGGGTCCAATGCCGCATTCATGTCGTCGATGAACACCAGCGGGATCGACGGCGGTCCCGGCGGGGCCGGGTATGCCTTCGCCAAACTCGCTGCCGCGCATTACGTCAACGACTTCGCCCTGGCGCTGGCGAAGTTCTCGATCCGGATGAACGCCGTGCACCCGACGAATGTCAATACCGATATGTTGCACAGCGCGCCGATGTACCGGGCCTTCCGGCCCGACTTGAAGGAACCGACGCGCGAGGACGCCGAACCGGTTTTCCCGGTGGTCCAAGCGATGCCGATCCCCTATGTCGAACCCGAGGACATCAGCGAGGCGGTGGTGTTCCTCGCCTCCGACGCGGCACGCTACATCACCGGACAGCAGCTGCGGGTGGACGGCGGCGGCTTCCTCAAGGTCAAGCCCTGGTCCGGTGCGTGACCGCGGTGGGATCACCAATCGGACTGCCCCACAAGGGAATTACGCGATGACCGACGAACGCCCCGCAGCAGTGCCTAAGGACCTGCAACGCCGCCTCTACCAGCTGATGGTGCTGATGAAGGCCGCCGACGACCGGCTTTCCAAGGGCATCGGCACCGGCGAGTTCATGTGCGTGTATTGGCCCTCGCGCGGCCAGGAGGCGATCGCCGCCGCCATGGGGGTCGCGCTACGAGGCGACGACCAGCTGGTGACCACGTATCGGGGGCTGCATGACCTCATCGGCAAGGGGGTTCCGCTCGAGGAGATCTACGGCGAGATGATGGGCCGGACCGTCGGCGCCAGCCGCGGCAAGGGCGGCACCATGCACATCGCCAAACCCGCCAACGGCGTGATGCTCTCGACCGGGATCGTCGGAGCCGGGCCGCCGGTGGCTGTGGGACTGGCGATGGCCGCCAAACGCAAGGGCATCGACCGCGTCACGGTGGTCAGCTTCGGCGACGGGGCCACCAACACCGGCTCGTTTCACGAGGCCGCGAACATGGCCGCGTTGTGGGACTTGCCGTTGGTGTTCGTGTGCCAGAACAACCTCTATGCCGAGATGACGCCGACCGCCGACACCATGAAGCTCGAGCGCGTCGCCGATCGGGCCGCCGGCTACGGCATGCCCGGCATCCGGGTGGACGGCAACGACCCGCTGGCGGTGAAATCCGCTCTTGACGACGCGCTGCGGCGGGCGCGCGACGGTGCCGGCCCCACCTTCATCGAGTGCGTGACGTTCCGCTTTCGCGGCCACTACTTCGGCGATCGGATGCCGTACATCCCCAAGGAGCAACTGGCGGAGGCGATGGCGGCCGACCCGGTGCCACGGTTCCGCAGCCACCTCGCCGAAGCCGGCATCTGCACCGAGGACGAGCTCGACCGCATCGACACCGAAGCCCTCGCGACCGTGGAGGCCGCGTTGAAAACCGTTATGGGCGCGGAATCCCCGTCGAGCGACGAACTAGCCAAAGACGTGTACGCAACCCCGATCAAGTTTCCGGTGTGAGGTCATGGGCGACGAGGTCATGCAAGAAAAAGAGATGACGATGCGCGAGGCGCTGAACCTCGCGCTGGACGAGGCGCTGGCGACCGATGACCGAGTCTTCTTGCTGGGCGAGGACATTGCCGATCCCGGGGCGTCCGGCCCGACCGCCGGGCTGTCGACGAAGTACGGCCACGACCGGGTCCTGGACACACCGATATCGGAAGCCGCGATCGTCGGCGCGGCGATCGGCGCCGCGATCGACGGGCTGCTGCCGGTGGCCGAGATCATGATCATGGACTTCATCGGCATCGCGGCCGACCAGCTGATCAACAACGCCGCCAAACTGCGATTCATGACCGGCGGCCGCACGACCGCGCCGATCACCATCCGCACCCAGGTGTACGCGGGACTGGCCACCGGCGCCACCCATTCCCAGAGCCTGGAGGCGTGGTTCATGCACATCCCCGGGATGAAGGTGATCGTGCCCTCCACCCCCCGCGACGGCAAGGGCCTGCTGACTTCGGCGATCTTCGACGAGGACCCCTGCCTGTTCGTCGAGACGATCCGCCTGCAGGGCAAGAAGGGGCCCGTTCCCGTAGAGCCCGGGTTCTCGATTCCGCTCGGCCAGGCCGACATCAAGCGACCGGGCTCCGACGTGAGTCTGATCGCCTACGGCCGCGCAGTACACGAGGCGCTGGCGGCGGCGGACACGCTGGCCGGGCAGGGCGTCAGCGCGGCGGTCGTCGACTTGCGCACCCTCGTTCCCCTCGACGTCGAGACGATCGTCGATTCCGCCCGCCGCACCCGGCGAGCCGTAATCATCCACGACGCAGTGCAATTCGCCGGGCCGGGAGCGGAAATCGCCGCGATACTGCAATCGGAGCTGTTCGGCGAGCTGGCCGCGCCCGTCGAGCGGGTCGGCGCCAGGTTCGTCCCCAACCCGGCCGCGGCCGAGCTCGAGGCGCAGGTGTATCCGTCGCCCGCCCGGATCGTCGCGGCCGCGCAGCGAACACTGGACAGGGCGGAAGCGCGTGGCTGACTTCGTCATTCGCATCCCACGAGTATCGGTGGCCGTCTCGGAAGCCGAGCTGACCGACTTCCTGGTCGATGCCGGCGAGCATGTCGAAGAGGGCACCCCGATCTACGTGATCGCCACCGAAAAGGTGGAACAGGAAATCGAAGCTGGGGCGTCGGGCACCGTGCGGTGGACGGGCCAGCTCGGCACCACCTACGACATCGGCGCCGAAATCGGCGTCATCACTTCTCCGCACAGCGAAAGGTAAGACGCATGGACCTCAACGAGACCCGCGAGAGAATCATCTACGAAAAGGAAGGACCCATCGCACGGGTGACGCTGAACTGGCCCGAGAAGGCCAACGCCCAGGACCAGAAGCTGGCCGAGGAAGTCGACGCGGCACTGCTGGACGCGGACCGCGACTACGACATCAAGGTGCTGATCCTCAAGGCCAACGGCAAGGGTTTCTGCTCGGGACACGCCATCGGCAACAACGCGGTCGACTACCCGGAGTTCGTCGAGGGCGCCAAGGTCATGGGCACCCCGTGGAAGCCGCAGACCGACCTGTTCGTCAAGCCCATCCTGAATCTCTGGGAGTTCTCCAAGCCGACCATCGCGGCCGTGCACGGCTACTGCGTCGGCGGCGGCACCCACTACGGGCTGACCACCGACATCGTGATCGCCGCCGAGGACGCCTACTTCTCCTACCCGCCGCTGCAGGGCTTCGGCATGCCGTCGGGCGAATGTTCGATCGAGCCCTGGGTCTTCATGAACTGGCGTCGCGCGGCCTACTACCTCTACCTCGCCGAGGTCATCGACGCCAAGAAGGCGCTGGAGGTCGGCCTGGTCAACGAGGTGGTTCCGAACGACCAGCTGGAGGCGCGTGCCGACGCCATCGCGCGCCACATCGCGCAGGCGCCGCTGACGACGCTGTTGGCGACCAAGGCCAACCTCAAGCGGGCCTGGGAGCTGATGGGCATGCGGGTGCACTGGCAAAGCTCCAACGACCTCGTCGCGCTGGCGTCGATCAGCAAGGATGTGCAGGAGCTGATACAGCAGGTGTTCAAGGACAAGGTGCTGCCGTCCGAGCAGGCCCGGCGCCAGGCCGCGGCGGCCGCGTCGACCGACGGCGCCGCGACCACGTAAACCGTTCGGGGTCCGCTGGTGAACATCGCCGATCACGCGATCGCTGCCGCCGAGGCGCCGGCCTTGATCATGGCCGGCGGCCGCACGATCTCGTTCGGCGAGCTGCACGCCCGCAGCCTCCGGGTCGCCGCGATGCTGCGCGACGCCGGGCTGCGCCGCGGCGACGGGGTGGCCCTGGTCCTGCCGAATCGGCCCGAGTTCTTCGAAATCACCTGGGGCTGCCAGCTTTCCGGGCTCTACTACACGCCGGTCAACACCCACTTCACCGCCGAAGAAGTCTCCTACGTCATCGACGATTCCGACGCGAAAGCGGTCTTCGTCGACGCCTCGATGGGCGAACTCGCGGCTCACGTCCGCGACGTCAATGGCGCGGTCGACGTCCGCCTGGCCGTCGGCGGCGCCATGCCGTCCGGCTGGCGGGCCTATGAGGACGCGCTGACCGCGGCCGGTGATCCGCCGCCGCTGGCGGACGGCTCCGAGATGCTCTACTCGTCGGGCACCACGGGACGGCCCAAGGCCGTTCGCCGCCCGCTCCCGGACGACGGCAACGGCTCGTGGGCCCAGTCGGTGCTGGAGCTGGCGCTCACCCACAAGTACGGGATGGACCGATCGAGCGTGTACCTCTCCCCCGCGCCGCTCTACCACGCCGCCGGGGTGAACTACACCATGGCGGTCCATCGGGTGGGCGCCGCGGCGATCGTCATGGCGAAATTCGACGCCGAGACCGTTTTACGACTGATCGAGACGCACGGCGTCACCCACGCGCAGTTCGTGCCGACGATGTTCGTGCGGATGCTCAAGCTGCCCAGGGCCGTCCGCGACAAATACGACGTCTCCAGCCTGCGGTGTGTCATCCACGCGGCGGCCCCGTGCCCGGTGGACGTCAAGCATCAAATGATGAAGTGGCTCGGGCCCATCATCCACGAATACTACGGGGGCACTGAGGGATTCGCCGGCACCACGATCGGCCCCGAGGAGTGGCTGGCCCACCCCGGCTCGGTGGGCATACCGATGGCGCCGGTGCACGTCCTCGACGAGGACGGCCGGGAGCTTCCCACCGGGCAGCCTGGAGAGCTTTACTTCGAAGGTGGACCCGATTTCGAGTACTTCAAGGATCCCGCCAAGACCGCGTCGGTGTCCAACGACCGCGGCTGGCGCTCCCTGGGCGACATGGGCTACGTCGACGAGGACGGGTACATGTACCTGACCGACCGATCGACGTTCATGATCGTTTCCGGCGGGGTGAACATCTACCCGCAGGAGGCGGAGAACGTCCTGGTGATGCATCCGAAACTGGTCGATGCGGCGGTATTCGGCGTTCCCAACGACGAGTTCGGTGAAGAGGTCAAGGCCGTCGTACAACCGGCCGAAGGCGTTGCGCCCGGGCCCGACCTCGAGGCGGAGCTCATCGAATACTGCCGGGCACACCTGGCCGGCTACAAATGCCCGCGCACAGTCGAATTCGAGCCCGAATTGCCCCGGGACCCGAACGGAAAGCTCTACAAAAGGCGTATCCGGGAACGCTATTGGCAGGGGCGGGTATCGCGGATCCTATGAACGAGGGAACGAAATGGTGAGCACCAATGTGCACTGGACGTCGCTCCCGGTGCCGTGGGCGGTGGAGACGGTCGACCGGATTCCCAAGCAGCGGTACTACGATCCGGAGTTCTACGCGCTGGAGAAGGAGATGTTCTGGCCGCGCGTATGGCAGATGGCCTGCCGGCTGGAGGAGATCCCCAAACCCGGCGACTTCGTGGAGTACGAGATTCTCGACGAGTCGATCATCGTGGTGCGGGTCGACGCCCAGAACGTCCGCGCGTACCACAACGCGTGCCGTCACCGCGGGGTAAAGCTGGTGGAGGGCAACGGAAATCGGCGTACCTTCGTCTGCCCGTTCCACGGCTGGTGCTGGGGCATCGACGGCCGCAACACGTTCGTGCTGCGACCCGAGGAGTTCGCCGAGGAAAACCTGCGCCCGCACGACCTGCAACTCGTTCCCGTCAGGTGCGAGCTTTGGGGTGGCTGCGCCTGGATCAACCTCGACGACGACGCGCCCGCGTCGCGTGACTGCATGGAGCCGTTCGCCTCGATCTATGACGCCTGGAAGGTGGAATCGCTACGCGTCGAGTGGTGGCAATCGTGCCGGCTGCCGGTGAATTGGAAACTCGCGACCGCGGCGTTCATGGAGGGCTACCACGTTCCGCAGACGCACCCGCAGCTGTTGCCCTCGGCGCAGACCGGCAGCCCATCCGAAGCGGTGCACCCGGTTGTCGCCAGCAGCCTGTACTTCATGCGCACCCTCGGCGACGGCATGGGCGGCATGACCCATGAGAACGACATCCGCATCGCCGAAGGGCTGCAGACCATCGCGCTGCCGTCCGATCCGGCCGAGGCGATGACCGCCTGGCGCACCGCACTCAACGACGCCGTCGTCAGCTGGCATCGGGCCCGCGGCAGCGACATGCCGGACCTCAACGACCTGATTCGCCGCGGGATCACCGACGCGATCGGCTTCTGCTTCCCGCACCACTTCATCCTGCCCACCTACAGCAGCGCCTCGTCGTACCGGATCCGCCCGCTGGGCCCCGAGGAAACGCTGTTCGAGATCTGGTCGCTGACCCGTCTGCCCGCGGACCAGTCCGCGGGCAAACCGACACCACCCGAGCCGATGGCGCCCGACGATCCGCGCTGGCCACCGATCCCCGCCCAGGACTTCTCGAACCTGCCGCGGCAGCAAAAAGGGCTGCACTCCAAGGGATTCGAATACATGCGGCTGTCGAATCGGATCGAGGGATTGATCTCGAATTTCGAGCGCGTCGTCGACGGCTTCCTCGCCGGCCTGCCGTACGAGTCGCTGGTACCCGCGATTCAGAAGACCAACACCACCATTGACGTTCCCGTCGCCGATCTCGGCTTCACCTCCGAGGCACGATGACGACGCGGTGGGATCGCTCCGTCGACCTGCTCATCGCCGGTAGCGGCGGCGGTGGCATGGTCGCCGGGCTGGCCGCGCTCGACTGTGGGCTCGAGCCGCTGATCGTCGAGAAGCAGGCCCTGGTCGGCGGTTCGACCGGGCTTTCGGGCGGCATCGTGTGGATGCCGAACAACCCGCTGATGCGGGCCGACGGAATCGCCGATTCGCACGAGGCCGGGTTGGCCTATCTGGCCGACGTGGTTGGCGACATCGGTGCGGCGTCCTCGCCCGCGCGTCGCGAAGTCTTTCTCACCGCTGGCTTCGAAATGATCAATTTCCTTGTTCGCAAAGGGGTTCGGCTGATCCGATGCGCCGGCTGGAGCGACTACTACCCAAACCATAAGGGCGGCAACGAGTCCGGCCGCGCGGTCGAAGGAATTCCCTTCGACGCCGCCGAACTCGGCAGCTGGCACGACAAGGTGCAGCCGCCGTTGGCCAAGAACTACGGGTATGTGGTGCTGACCAACGAACTGCGCTCGGTTCAGTATTTCAACCGTTCGCCGCGCGCGTTCGCGGTGGCGACGAAGGTGTTCCTGCGCACCGCATCGGCGCGGATGCGTCGGCGCCAGATCCTGACCAACGGCGCCTCGCTGATCGCCCAGATGTTGAAGACGCTGATCGATCTTGGCGACGGCGAGCCTCCGCTGTGGACCGATGCCGCGATGGAGGACCTCGTCGTCGAAGACGGCCGGGTCGTCGGTGCCCGCGTCCGCCACGGCGGCGAGACGCTGAACATCGAGGCGCGCAAGGGTGTGCTGCTGGCCGCCGGCGGCTTTGGCCACAACAAGGAGATGCGACGCAAATACAGCGGAGACCAGCCGAACGAGGCGCAGTGGTCGATCGCCAACGCCGGGGACACCGGCGAGGTGCTGCAGACGGCGATGCGCCTGGGTGCCAAAACCGATCTACTCGACGAAGCATGGTGGCTACCTTCGGTTTTCATCGCCAACGGTGGCGCCGCCGCGGCGTCACTCGGCTCGGGAAGACAGCGGCCCGGGGCCATCTACGTCGACTCCACGGGCCGGCGATTCTGCAACGAGTCGAACTCCTACGTCGAGGTCGGTAAGGCGATGTATGCCAACAAGGCGGTGCCGTGCTGGATGATCTTCGACGAGGGCTATGTCCGCCGATACGTCACCAGCAGCAATCCCCTCAAACGCAACCGGCAGCTGCCCCCCGAGCTGATCGAGGGCGGCGCGGTGAAGCGGGCCGACACCATCGGCGACCTGGCCCGTGAAATCGACCTTCCCGCAGACGAATTGGCGAGCACCGTCGCGCGGTTCAACCAGTTCGCCGCCAAGGGGCTCGACCCCGACTTCGGCCGGGGGCAATCGGCCTACAACGACTGCCTCGGCGATCCCGGCTACCGTCCGAACGCCGCCGTCGGCCCGCTCGACCGCGCGCCTTACTACGCCACCAGGGTGTTGCCGGCTGACGTCGGGACGTGCGGGGGTGTGATCACCAACGAATACGCGCAGGTCCTCGACGAACAGGACCGGGTGATCGAGGGCCTGTACGCCACCGGCAATACCACCGCCACGGTGATGGGCCGGACGTATCCGGGCGCCGGCGCGAGCATCGCCAACACGATGGTGTTCGGTTACGTCGCGGCGCGCCATGCCGCGGGCCGCAAGATCGCCGGCGAGATGAGCCGCTAGCTCTTGCCTCTCTCGCCCGACTGTGACTGTGCCGTCACGCTCGGCCTCGAATGTGACTGCAGCGTCACGTTGGCGGTGAGTCCGCCTCGTCGCGGCCGACGAATTCGCGCGGCTTCATGCCCGACTGCTTGAGCTCGGCCCGTCGCGCCTGAACATCGGACGCCGCGCCGACCATGTTGGTCAGGATGTGGCTGACCTGCAGGTGCACCCGCATGCCCATCAGCTCCCAGGCCCGCTTGACGTTGCTCTTCACCGCCATCAGCGTGGTCAACGGGATTTGAGCGATCTTGCGCGCCATCTCCTCGACGGTCGCCTCGAGGTCTTCGCGCGGCACCACCTTGTTGAGCAGGCCCCAATCCAGGGCCTGCTGCGCGGACAGCGTTGGCGCCAGCAACAACCAGTCCATGGTCCGGTGCCAGTTCATCATCAACCAGGGCTCGATCATGGTGTGGCCGCCGGGTTCCCCGAGGCTTTGGGCCAGCGGCATCTGGAAATACGCGTCCTCGGACGCCACGCAGAAATCGGTCAGCAGTCCGAGGTAAATCCCGCCGCCCATGCAATAACCGTGGATCTGCGAGATCGTCGGCTTGGGGAATTCCCACAAATACAGCGTCGGCCACAGGAACAGGTCCGCGGTGCCTTTGTAGAGGTCCTCGAACGTATTTCCGAAATCCGGGTACGGGTTCTCGTCCGGACCCCAGCGAGCCACGTGGCCCCCGCAGAAGCCCTTGCCGTTGGCCTTGAGGATGACGACCTTGATCTCCTTGTCGCGGTCGGCCTCGTGCAGGCAACTGTCGACTTCGGTGACCAGTACGGCATCTTTGGTGTTGGCCTTCTCGGCCCGATTCAGAATGATCCGGGCGATCGGCGGTTCGCGTTCGTAAATGACCGCTTCGAGCTCGCGCCGCTCCATCTTCGTGACAGTACCGGACACGGGGATTCGCTTAGCGGTTGCGCGATCTCGCCGCTAGGAGTGAGCATGTAGGCCATGACGACTCCGTCGGACCGGGTAGCCCGTCTCGACCTTGTTGCCCGGCTCAAATCCTCGTATCCAGAACTTCCCGATGCGCCCACGCCCGACCTGATCGACCACGCGCGGTTCGACGCGTACACCAAGACCCCGCACGACGTCGGCGGCGAACCGGATGCCCCGATCCCGTGGGAAAACAAGCAATACGAGGCATGGGAAGAGAACACGTACGTCATGTGCGAGGTTCTCGGCTGGCGCGGAATCTGGCTGTCGGAGGAACGCCGCCGGATGGGCAACGTCGACCTGGGTCGCACGATCTATCTCGGACTGCCCTATTACGGGCGCTGGCTGCTGGCCGTCGCGCGCATCCTCGTCGAGAAGCATCACATCGGCCTGACCGAGCTGGCCGAACGGATGGCCGAGGTGAAGGCGCGGTATCAAGGCGGCCTGCAGGGAAAGACCCTCGAGGCCAAGCCGAAGCTCGAAGGCGATCCGTCCAACGTCGACCGCAACCGTCACCACACGCACGCGGTCGGCAAGGGCGACCCCCAGGTGTACGCGGGACAAGCGGGTGAACCGAAGTTCCGGGTGGGCGACAAGGTCGTCGTTCGGGACCTGCCCATCCTGTTCTATACCCGCACCCAGGAGTATGTGCGCGGCGCCAAGGGCGAGATCGCTGTCGTCTCCTACGAGAGCCCTGCGGCCGAGGATGAAACTTGGGATGCGCCCGACCAGAAGCCCGAATGGTTTTACATCGTTCGGTTCAACCTCGCCGAGCTGTGGCAGGGCTATACCGGGCCGGACAACGACACGGTGCAGACAGAAATCCCCGAGCGGTGGCTCGAAGCGGCCGGCGAAAGGACCTCAGCGTGACCGCAGACGATCACGATCACGATCACGACCGTACCGCCGCACCGATGGTGGATGAGATCACCGACTTCGAAGTACTCGAGATCGCCCTTCGCGAATTATGTATCGAGAAGGGGATTTTCACCGCAGAGGATCATCGCCGCTTCACCGAATTCGCCGAGCAGATCGGCCCGACGCCCGCCGCTCACCTGGTGGCCCGGGCATGGCTCGACCCTGACTTCAAGAAACTGGCCCTCTCCGATCCGCTTGCGGCCAGTAAGGAAGTCGGTGTCGACTGGCTGCAACCGACGGGTTTTGGAACACCGAGTGACTTCACGGCCTTTCACGTCCTCGAAGACACGCCCACCCTGCACCATGTCATCGTGTGCACGTTGTGCTCGTGCTATCCGCGTCCCATTCTTGGCAATTCACCCGAGTGGTACCGCACGCCCAACTTCCGCCGCCGCATCGTGCGCTGGCCGCGAGAAGTGCTGGCAGAGTTCGGGCTGTACCTCCCGGAAGAGGTAGAGATTCGCGTGGAGGATTCCAACCAGAAGCACCGTTTCATGGTGTTGCCCGTCCGTCCCGAGGGAACCGAGGGCTGGACCGAAGACCAGCTCGCGGAAATCGTCACCCGCGATTGCCTGATCGGGGTCGCGTTGCCCAAAGCGGGGGTGACCACCAACGTCGTCACCGACACCCGCCCGGCCATCCATCCCGTGGACTAGCGACAGATGAGCACGTCGATCGCACCGCTGTCCAAAATCGTTGAACGAAACCAGGTCTGGAGCCGCATGGCGGCCAAGCACGGCGTCGATAACCCCGTACCGCCGTGGAAGACAAGCCTCGACGGTATGTGCGATGCGCTCGATCAAAGTGCTTGCGGCCCAGAAATACTCAACTTCGTCGATCGGCGTGACGAAGAGGACGCGTTGTCGGCAACCGTCTACTCGAATCTGCCCTACCCCGAGAATCGGCTGGTTGCGCTGGCGTACTCGCTCGTGGCGCGTGGCATCATCGACGAGGCGGAGCTCGAAGAGCGAATGGCGGCGGTGCGGGCCAGGCTGGAAACCTGAATCGTTAAGCGCGCGCCAGTAGCCAGGCGCAGCCCTCCCCTTCGCCGGCGGCCACCAGGTCGAGTGCGGCGAACGCGGCGGGCAGCTCGCCTGCCGCCGCACGGAACGGCCCGGGCTCGGCCCCGACTTCGCTGAGCACCGCAATCGCGAGTAATCCGCCGGGCGCAAGCCGCCCGATCATCGCCGCGTCCAGGCGGCGGTCGCGGAATTTGTGGCAGAGGACGACGTCGACGGGCGGGCCGTCCGGCAGACCCTCGTCGAGATCGACGACATCGAACCGGCAGCGGTCGGCGACGCCGCTGCACTCGGCCAGATCCCGCGCCTGGGCGATGGCCACCGGAGAGACGTCCAGCCCCCAGACGGTCAACCCTCGGCGGGCCAGCCAGACCGCGCCGAGCCCCTGGCCGCATGCCACGTCGAGGGCGCGGCCCGCGGTCGGGAATGCCTCGGCATAGCCGGTGAACACGCCGGGCGGGTCATCCGCCCCGGCGCCCGCCGGGCCCTGAGTCGTGTACCGCTGATCCCAGCGGTGGCGGTCCTCCCGCGTCACAGGCGCCACCTTAAGCGCGTGGGTGGCTACCGCCGCACCGCCGGTGCCTCCGCGTCGACGCGCGGCGACGGACGGGGGTCGCCCCAGCGCTTCTCGATCGCTCCCCATGGGTCCGCGTGGTGACCGGGAAACCCGCGATACGGCGAGCGCCGCCTGAGATACCAGCGCAGCACGGGCGCGAGCGGCCTCAGCAGCCAACGGCGCCATCCGACCCTGGCGCGGATCTCGGCGTACATCGAGGGCAGCGAATGATGTTGGTAACCAAGCACTTTCTGCGCGTGCTCGGTGTCCATCCAGTCGGTGGCGAACCAGGCCCGGTTGTCGTCGGGGTCGCCAGGCCGTCCCGGGGGTAACCCGCCCCGCAAGCCCATTGCCGCGACGGCCTCGGTGGTCACGTTGGCCTGCGTGACGCGGTGGGTGTCGTCGCCACCGACGAGAAATACCTCGCGGACGTGATCGGTGACGGTGGCCGCGCGGAACGCGCGGGCAACGTCGCGCACGTCGACGGTTTGGATGCGCCCATCGGAGGGCAGCACGGCTTCGAAGAAGATCAGATCGCGGTCGAGTGCCCATTGCGGTTCGGCCAGGAGCACCCCGCCGAGTCGGAGCACCACCCACTCCAGCTCCGAATTGGTCACGCACTCCTCCGCCAGGACCTTGTGCGCGCCGTAGAGGTCGCTGGGTTGCAACGGTGTCGACGTCGTCAACAACTCATCGCTGCGATGCGGATTGCGGGCGCCGTAGACCGCGACGCTGGACGCTTGCACGAAGCGCGGCGGGGTGGTCATCGCCGAGGCCGCCCGGACCAGGCTCGCCGTGGCGTCCACATTGACCGCATGTGCCAGCCCGGGGCGCGCATAGCAGAACGGCGGAATGATGGCGGCCAAATGAACGATGGCCGTGGGTGTTACGGCGGCGAGCAGGGCGTCCACGTCTGCCCTCGACGTCAGGTCGGCCCACCGCACCTCCACCCCCGGGCGCGCGGCGAAGGCGTCGGCGCGTTTGCGATTCGCGGGGACGTCCAGGTCGGTCGCGATAACGTGGCTGCCCTGGCTGGCGAGCTCGGCCACCACCGCCGAGCCGACCAGGCCGAACGCCCCCGTGACGAGAACACAACTATCGGTCATGGCGGCCCCCGAGAAATTTCTGGACAGATGTCTGTATTTGGTGCCCGAGGGTAGCGGCTTCGACGGGAGGGGGCAAGGTCAACCAAGCGGCGAAAGGACCCCGTACTCGCCGTAATAAGCTGATTCGGCCCGTCTGCGCGCAGCATTGTCGGCCCTACCTTTCATTCCCTACACTGGACGGGTGTCTAGAGAAGTTGCTCCTCCCCTCCGTGCCGGGGCAAGCACATCCCGACGGTCGGATCGCCGGCCCGGGCAGACAATCCGCAAAGTTCTCGACGCAGGCCTAGCCGAATTGCGGGAATCGTCCTACGCCACCCTGACCATGCGTGCCGTCGCCAGCCGGGCCGGCGTATCGCCGGCCAGCGCCTACACGTACTTTCCGTCGAAAAGCGCGCTGGTCGCTGCCGTGTATCTGCGCTTCCTGCGGGAACTTCCGCTGCATACCCACAACGACACCACCAAAACCCGGGTCAGCGCGACGATGCGAGACATGGCGATGGTCGTCGCCGACGAACCGGAGTTGACCATCGCATGCGGGGCGGCGCTGATGGCCGACGATCCGGCGGTCAAGCTGCTGCGCGAACAGATCGGCGACGAGGTGTCCAGACGGATCGGGGCCGCGCTGGGCCCGGGCTGGCCGCGCGCGGTGAAATCCACCCTGCAAATGACCTTCGCGGGTGCCCTGATGACGGCGCGGTTCGTCAGCTACGACGAAATCGCGGGCCAACTCGACGAAGCGGTCAACCTCATACTCGGCGCATCCGTCGCCTGAAAACACCGCCGAGTGGGCGCACAGGGCTGTGAATGTGAAACCACGGCGCCGTCAGCGCACACTCGCCGCCGTGCACCGCCTCCTTGCCGCTCGACGTTGACACGGTGGAGTATTCGTAGAGGGTCGCAGTGACGCCGGCGAGATCGAGGAGGTCGAACCGTGGTGGACGTGCAGCAGGCGCGCGGAGACGTCGGCGGCGCCGACTTCGACGTCGCCGATCGGTTGGCGATCATCAATCTGTTCGGCGCCTACGCCTACACCTATGACGAGAATCATCTCGACGACTTCCGTGCGCTGTTCACCGAGTCGCCGCAGCTCGTCCTGCAGCACGAGGGCAAAGCGCTGTCGGGGGACGTCGACACGGTGATGAAATTGCTCGCGGTCCGAAAAGAGGACTTCAAGGCCGAGAACAACCAGCGCCGGCACGCACTGAACTCGTTCTGGTTCTCCAGCCAGGGCGCGACCGAGGCGACCGGATACTGCTACGTCCAGGTGTTCGCCATCCGGGACGGGGGCCCGCCGACCCCCGACCTGTCGGGCTGCTACGAGTTCACCGCGGTCAAGGAGCACCGTGTGTGGAAATTCAGCCGGTGGGTGCTGGCGATCGACCAGGCGGGGCCGCGCGAAACGGAGTAGGCGCCGGAATGAGTTGCATCGCTTGATGATCCATCATCCGAAGGTCGGCCCCGTTCCCGACTCGAGCATTTCGAGCGCCGCGTCGATATTGGGCATGATCGTCGGGCCGTAGTTGCTCACCACCTGCCCGAGCGCGCGAGCGATGTGCGGTCCGACGGCGGCCGCGGCGAGGACGTCCTCTGCCAGCACAATGCCATTCACCACGTGGGCCGCGGCGAGCCGCCCGTCGGCGGTGACCTCGTAGCGCCAGTCGCCGATCTGTATGCGCTCGGGCTGCGAGCGGAAAAAGCCCCGCCTTGCCGGGGTCAGGATCACTCCCGGCACGCCGCAGAACACCCTGACCACCAGCCCAACTCCCCCGGGACCGGCCAACGCGGTTCCGATGGCGTGGCTGACCCGGTCGTGGTCCAAACCCGTCATCACTCGCTCATCGGCAACACGAACGACGGTGTGATGGTCTGGGGTTCGCCGTTGCGGCGCACGGCGGTACCCGCGACATAGAACTCGACGGTGTGGTGTCCCCAGGCATAGTTCGAGACGGCGAAATGCACGCCGACGATACCGTTGCCGCCGTCGCGCTCGGCCTCGCTCTGCATGCGTGACATCGCCAGTTCACGGGCCTGGTAACTACCCTGCGTCCACTGCGGCATCTCCGCGTTGCGGCCCACCTGCTTCAGCATCGTCAAAAACCCTTGCACTGCAACGTGGAACACGCAGTTGCCCATCACGAACGCAACCGGCGTATACCCGGAGCGCAGCAGCGTCGTCAGATCCTGCCCGGACAGGTGGCTGGTAAAGGCCTGGCCGTTGGCGCGTCGAAAGGCGCCCGGCTTGGCCGTGTAGCGCACCGCGGTACCGACCGCGATGAACTCGAGGTGTTCGCCTTCGCCTTGGTGACGCCATTCCAGCCGCACACCCACCACGCCGTCCGCACCCAGCGAATCGGCCTCGGCCTGCATCCGCGACATGGCATTCCAGCGCGCGCGGTACGTCGCGTCGGTAAGCACGGGCAACTCCGATTGTTGCCTGATGCCGGTGAATTGGTAGCCGACGTGATAGACGGAGACGCCCATCACGAGTTCGATCGGTTCGAAACCCGCCCCGTGCAGCAGGGCGAATTCATTGATCGACAGGTCGGACGTGAAGACCTTCCCGGCGTGCGACAGCCGTTCGCTGGCGACGGGGTCGAGCGGGTTCGGTTGCATCGGCAAATATCCTCCTGGGTCCCGCACAGCGTAGGACGCGGCGGCGCCCCGCACACGCGAACCCGGCTGAACCGATCGAGGTTCGGACTCGTTATCTCCGATATCAGCGCCGTGCGGACTCGCGGGAGGATCATGTTCAGACGGGTCGACACCTGCGCCGGTCCCAAGCACAAACTGCTGACCATCGATCTCCTGGACGTGGTGCGCGAGTACCGGGTCGGCGGACAAACCGTGCGTGCGCTCGACAAGATCAGCCTGCGGCTCGAGGGCGGGCAGTTCATCTCGATGGTCGGGCCGTCGGGGGCGGGCAAGAGCACGTTGCTGCATCTGCTCGGCGCGTTGGACTCCCCCGATTCCGGCTCGATCGAATTCGACGGCGACGAGATCGGACAACTTTCCGACGGGCAGCAGTCGGAGTTTCGCCATCATCGAGTGGGCTTCATATTCCAGTTCTTCAATCTGCTGCCGACCCTGTCGGCGTGGGAGAACGTGGCGGTACCGAAGCTGCTCGACGGCGTCCGGCTGGGCAAGGCCAAACCGGAGGCGATACGGCTGCTCGAACGAGTGGGGCTGGGCAACCGGACCCAGCACCGCCCTTCGGAGCTGTCCGGCGGCCAGATGCAGCGGGTCGCCGTGGCGCGCGCCCTGATGATGGATCCGCCGCTGATACTCGCCGACGAACCTACCGGCAACCTCGACTCCACAACGGGGGCTTCGATTTTGATGCTGCTGCGCGAAGTGGCGCACGAGCCCGGCCGTGGCCGGATGGTGGTGATGGTGACGCACAACCCGGAGGCCGCCGAAGCGACCGATCGGATGATCATGCTGCAGGACGGCCGCGTGGTCTCCCACGACCGCTCGGCGGTTCTGGTGTGAGACCGGCCCGGACGATCGGTGCCGCGGCGAGCCGACTGCGCGTGTTCAGCCTGCGCGAACTTGCCGTGCATCGGCGGCGCACGCTGGCGTCGATCGCCGTAATGGCAGTGTCCGCAATGTATCTGGTCGCGGTGTTCGGCATCTTCGGCTCGATCACCGGATCGGTCAACCGCCTCGCCGACGGGATCGCCGGCATCGCCTCGCTGGAGGTGTCGGGCATCACCGACGCGGGGTTTCCCGACACGATAGCCGCCGACGTGGCCGCCGTACCCGGCGTGGCGATCGCGGCGCCGATGATTCGCACGTCGGCGTCCACATCGTCGGGACCGGTTCTGCTGTTCGGCGCCGATGACCGTATCGCGGCGTTGGGCGGCGCCCTGAAGGACGCGTTAAAGGGCGGCGCGGCACAGCCGGCCGGGCCGGCGAACGGAGTCCGCGTCGGACCGGGTGTAGGCCACGCCAAAGGCGAGACGTTCCAACTCGGCTCCGGTTCGGTCACTGTCACCGAGGTGCTCATGGGTAAGCAGGTTGCGGCCCTCAACGGCGGGCACTACGTCCTCGCCCCACTTATCTTGGCGCAGAACATAACCGGGCGTCAGGGGCAGCTCGATTCGATCCTGATCACCGTCAATCGCGGCGCGGATCTAGCCCAGGTTCGCGCCGCGGTCAGCGCCGCGGTGAACGGAAGAGCCATCGTCGCCGACCCGAGCATGAGGGCGACCCGGGCCGGCGACGGTGTCAAGCTGATGAACTACATGGCGCTGATGGGCGCGATGGTCGCGCTAATGGTCGGCGCGTTTCTGATCTACACCACGATGACGATGGCGATCACGCAGCGCCGGCCCGTCATCTCGATGCTGCGCGCGATCGGCGGCCGCCGCTCGGTCATCGTTCGGGACATGCTCGCCGAGGCCGCGCTGCTGGGAATGATCGGCGGTGGCATCGGGTCGGGCATCGGAATACTGATGGGCCGCATCGCGATTGGCCGTTTGCCTCCGGCCATGACCCAGGGGCTGGAAGCGCGTGTCGAGTACTGGCTGCCCGGCTACGCGATACCGGCCGCCGTCGTGGCCACCGCGCTCACCAGCGTGATCGCGTCGGCGATGGCCGCGCGGCAGGTGTACAAGGTGGCACCGATCGAGGCGCTGGCGCCCGCGGGGGTTTCCGCGGCGGACCGCGTGCCCCGCTGGCTGCGGATCACGACCGGGGCGGTGGCCGTCGTCGTCTTCGCCGTGGCGCTTTTCGTGGTCATCACCCAACGGGGCGTCGGGGCTTTTCTCGCGATGTCGGCCGTCTTCTCGGCCGAGATCGCGCTGGGGTTCGCGCTGACCGTGCCCATCGTCAACGCGACGGCCGCGACCGCGCGTGTCTTCGGCTCCGTCGGGGCGCTGGCGGCGGCGACCATCGAGCGCGCACCGCGGCGGGTGTGGGCGACCGTGATGACCGTGCTGATCGCGGTGGTCACCACCGTCGCGATCACCGGCACGAACAACGACATGATCCAATCGGCGCGTAGCATCTTCTCCCCGGTCGCCGGCGTCCCCGTCTGGGTGAGTGCAAATCCTCCCGACAGCTTCCCCACCGATGCGCTGCCGCAAGGGATTTCCGAGAAGGTGGCCGCGGTACCGGGCGTCGGCCGCGTGACCGAAGGCGCGTTCGGTTTCGCGGAGGTCGGAGGCACCCGCGTGATGCTCGACGGGTTCTCCCCCGAATCCGCCGATCCGCTGTATCGCGCGCTTGACGACCGGGTGCGCAACCAGGTGCTGGCCGGCCGGGGCGTGGTGCTGTCGGAGAACCTGGGCAAGGTTCTGCACGTCCGGGTCGGCGATCAACTACGGATGCAGACACCGCACGGGGTGCAGCAGGCAACCGTGCTGGCGCTGGTGCCCTACTTCTCGACGGTCATCGGCACCGTCGGGATGGGCCTCGATCAAATGCGCGCGTGGTTCGACCGCCCGGTAACGACGACATTGCAGATCGCCGCCGCCCCAGGCGTGGATCCGCACCGCCTGTTGGCCGACGTCCGCCGCGTGGTGCCCGCGCCGACCTACGTCTATGACGGTCGCGCCGAGCTGGCGGGCCTGGAGGCACCGATGCACCAGAGCATGTTCATCGCCAACGCCGTGTGGATCATCGTCGTCCTCGTGGCGGCCGTGGCGCTGCTGAACACGTTGACGCTGTCGGTACTCGAACGGCGCCGCGAGATCGGCGTGCTCCGGGCGATGGGCGCCAGCCGCCGATTCGCCCTGCGGATGGTGCTGGTTGAGGCGACGGGTATCGGCGTCGTCGGCGGTGTCTTGGGCCTGGCGTTCGGGTGCGCGGACCAGTGGCTGTTCAGCCTCGTCAGTGGCGACATGATGAATTTCCACGTCGCCTTCCGGCCCAGCTCGACGGCCCTTGCCTTCACCCTCGGGGCGGTGGCGATCAGCCTGCTCGGTTCGGCGCCGCCCGCGCGGCGCGCCGCGCGACTCAACATCATCGAAGCGGTGAGCGTCGAGTAGCGGGCTAGTCCACCAAGGTGGCGAATCCCTGCAGATGCGGTTTGCACGGGAACGGCACCGGGGTGCGGACGGCGCGCAGTCCCGCGATATCGAACCCGGCCGCGGCGATGGCCTCGCCGGTGCGGCGATTCGGCTTGCATCCCCCGGCCACCCAGGACCACGGCGTTGCGATCAGGTCCTGCAACCGGCCCGTGGCACCCTCCCCGCGGATGTGCTCGAGGACGACCAATCTCCCGCCCGGCACCAGCACCCGCCGGATTTCGCTCAGTGTCGCGGCCACATCGCCCACCGAGCAGAGCACCAGACCGAGGTGAACCGAGTCAAAACTGTTGTCCGCGAACGGGATCGACTCGCCTGTTCCGTCGAGGATGTCGGCCGCAACGCCGCGGCGAACGGCGAGCCGGGACGCCATCCGCCGGAACGCGGCCACCGGCTCCACCGCCGCAACCGAGGTCACCGCGGGCGGCAGATACTTCAGGTCGGCGCCGGGCCCGAGGCCGACCATTAGCAGCCGGCCGGTCGCGTGGGCGAGCGCCGCTCGACGATATCGGTTGTAGAAAAGCCTGTCGAAGATTGGCTGGCCAAGCCGATATACGTAGGGGAACAACGGATTAGCGCGCGTTATCGGCTACCTAGATCCATTCGGAACGGCGGATACTGGTCACTCATCAACGAAACATACACCGCCACCCGGTAGCGCCATCGAACGATGCCCATGAGGAGATCGAACATTCCCGACGGGATCGTCCCGGTGCACAAGAGCGTCACCGCGGCGACGACGGTGAGCACCTGCAGCAGGGGTTCCATCGCCCAGCACAGGAATATCTGCGGGAGCGCCAGCAGCCACGACTTCACCAGGACCGCCCATCGGGTCAGCCGCTGCGGATAGTCGACTTCGAGGTCGCCCGGGTAGTCCGGCCGGGACTTGAGGGTGAACGGCGGGTATTTGTCGGTGCTGTTCATCGGGAACCGGTAATTCATGACGCGCCACGACCAGCGCAGCACTCCCACGTTGAAGTCGAAGATGGGCCGCGGATACCGTCCGGTGCACAAGATCGCGACGCCGGCCACGAGCACGAGCGGCGGATACACCAGGTACAGAACGATCAATATGGGGTAATGCGGGACGGCCAGCACGCACCACTTGACCAGCCAAAGCCAGCGCGACGGTGCGTCGAAATCGCTCCGGACGGTTAGGGGCTCGTTCACGGACGGCATGCGGCGACGGGGGTAGGGGCGCCGAGGCCGCGATCGATTTTCGCGGACATCCGGCGGTGACTGGTCAACCGCAAGAACGTCGTCAGGGTCCACGTATGCAACCGGTCGGATATCAAGGTCGCCGGTCGCAGCACGGACTCGCCGTGGGCGACCTGCAGCGAAGCCACGCGGGATACGGCCCTGACCCGGCGCCGCCTGGTGTGCTCGTACCAGCGCAGCGCCCTGCACAGCTCGCCGTTGCCGCCGGTCGCCCGGAAATCCGACAGCGCCTTGCACAACACCATGGTGTCGAGCAGAGCCTGGTTGGTTCCCTGAGCGAGCGTGGGCGGCATGGTGTGCGCGGCGTCGCCGAGCAACGTCACCGCACCGGCCTGCAGCGGTCGGGGAATCGGATGCCGAAAATGCGGGTACGGCGAGCCGGTCAGATCCTCGTCGGTCAACTTCGCCAGCACCAGGTCGACCGCATCGGACCAGCCAGTGAAGTTGGAGCGGATCACCTCGATCGGACGGTGCGGCCGCACAAAGCCGTGGGACCACGGCAGATCGAACCACCACTGCACAGCGGAGCCTCCCGCCGGCCACACGCCGGTGTTTCCGCGGTCGCCGATCACGATGAACGCGGCGCCCCTGTCGGGTAGCTCCGGAACGGTGACGAGTCCCTGCCAGCTGCACCACCCGGTCGGCCGCGCCGCCTCCGCTCCGACCACATCGCGAACCATCGAATGCAGGCCGTCGGCGCCGATCAACAAGTCGCCCTCGACCCCGGTGCCGTCCGCGAATTCGACCCATACACCGGTGGATGTGGTGGCGATCCCCACCGCGCGGGAGCCGCATCGAATGCGATGGGTCGGGAAGCCGGTCAGCAGCCTTTCCAGCAGGACCTGGCGCGGAACCATCCGGACGGGCGCGCCCAGCCGTTTCACCATCGTGGTCACGTCGAGGTTGGCGATGCGGTGCCCGCGTGAGGTCATGACCTGCACGCTGGACAGCAGCTGACCGGCGCCGTCCATGTCGACGCCGAGCTGCCGTAGCACGGTCTCGCCGTTGGACCAGATGGTCACGGCGCCCCCGCCCGCCCGCGTGTCACTGCGCTGATCGAAAACCGTGACGTCGTGGCCGTCGCGCAGCAATCCCCTGGCAACGGAGATCCCGCTGACGCCGGCGCCTACGACAAGGACCCGAAGCGGCCGTCTCGGTGGTGGTAGACAGCTCGTATGTCTGCTGGGGCCTCCGCGATCACGATCTTCCATCCGCCCTCCAACCCTGAGCGGTTCAGCCGGTGGGTAGCCGCATACGAAGCGTGCGCCCGTCACTCCCTTGGATACGTAAGCGCGCGCGAATCGGTTCAAGGGAGCCGGCTCGATTGGGCCGTCGAGGTCGTGTTCGACAGCGCGGATCGGCTCGACGCATGGCTGGACGGCCCCGAGCGCCAAGCGGTACTGGCCGACGGCGAGGCGCAGGGCTACTGGCGGTGCGCCTCCGACCTGATCCTTGTCGAGGATGAGCCACCGCCCGGCAACGTCGGTATCTTTCTGCACAGCGTGGCCGCCGGAAGCGAATCCGAATTCACTGCCGCGCAGGGCGATCTGACTCGCAGCAGCTCCGTTTTCCCCGGATACCAAGGCACCGCGGTCTTTCCGGCGGATTCGGCAGGGCAGTGGACGTCGGTGCTGCGGTTCCGCACAGCACAGCAGCTCGCGGCGTGGGTCGGCTCGCGGGAACGCCACGAAGCCCTGCCCCGCCTGCGCGGAAAGCTGACCCGAGACTTCGCCGAGCTTCCGCACAACGCCCCATTCGGTTCCACGATCCGAATTGACCAGGGGCACACGAGGATTACGCCGGGGTGGAAAACCGCGATGCTGGTGCTGCTGTGCCTCTACCCGACCGTCATGGTGCTATCCACGTGGCTGTCGCCGGTGCTGAGCCGTCTGGGCGTCGGGCAGTCGCTGTCGGTGTTCGTCGGCAACGTGATCAGCATCGCGCTGCTGCAGTGGGTGCTCGTCCCGGCCGTTTCCCGGCCCTTCCGGCGCTGGTTGGACCCCATCGACGGGGCACCGGGCCGGATCAGCCTCGCCGGTGCGACGGTGATCGCCATCGCCTACGGGGCGCTACTGGTGATCTTCCCGGTGATCGCTTAGTCGCCGCCGATCATCTTGTGCAGCTGCGCAATCGACCACGGTTCGGCGTCATGATGGTCGCGATAACCCAGCAGGCGCGGCGTCGGGCGATCGAACCGGCCGACGAATCCGCCTGCGGCAACGAAGATCTGACCCGTCACATCCCGGGACAGATCGCTGGCGAGGTAGGCGTAGAGCGGGGCCACAAACGCCGGCGCAGCGCTGTCCAGCGACGCCCGCATGGTCATCTCGTCGAGCAACCCGCGCCGGTGCAGGTCCTCGATGTGCGCTTCGTAGTCGGCGCCGGTCGATAACCGTGTCCTCGCGCCGGGGCACACCACGTTGGCCCGCACGCCGTGGGCTTTGAGTTCCGCGGCGATGGCCATGGTCAGCGCGTTCACGGCGCCCTTGCCCGCGGGGTAGCCGGTGCCGCCGTAGTCACCGAGAAAAGCCACCGAACTGGTGTTGACGATCGCGCCGTGACCCTGAGCCGCCATGACACGCGCCGCGATGCGGCAGGTGTGAAACGCCGTGCCGAGGTGGGCGCTGATCAGGCGATCGAATTCGTCGGGCGCGATAGTCAGAATCGAGGAACCGGTCGGCTCGGCGATGCCGGCGCAGTTGATCAGGACGTCGAGTCGTCCGAATGTCGTCGTGCATGCGTCGACGAGAGCGGCGGCAATGCGCTCGTCGTCAGCGGCTCCGACCACCGGCGTGGCTCGTCCCCCCGATGCGCTGATCGCCGCGACGGTCTCCCGCACCGCGCCGGCGTCGCGCCCGTTGACCACCACGCCGGCGCCGAGATCGCCGAGCAGTTCGGCGACGGCGCGCCCGATACCGCGGCTGCCGCCGGAGACCACCGCGCCACGCCCGGTCAGAAGGCCACGATCACTCATGGGCGCCGGAGCCGGAATGCATTGTGCGAGAGCCTATCTCGGTGGCAGGCACAAACACGCCGCTTGCGGTGGGTTGCATGCATGCGCCGAACACTACACAGCCGGCCTCCGCGCGGTCCGACGGCGTCGATTAGCCGCGCGAATTCGGTCGATATGCAATTATATGAGTGTTTAATAGCGCAGTCGAATTTGTCTGTGAAACGCCAAATAAGTCCAATCGGTAAAGCCGGCATTAACGTAGGGTTGCGAGTAAAGCAACTGAATTACGCGGTGACCTTCCTCACAATCCCAGCTGTTGCCCACCTGTCTAACATGCGTTAACGTCTGCCAACGGCAGGGCATCTGACGTGCAGATATGCACCTGTGGCCTACCACTACGTCAATTAACGCTGACGGGTCCGACCGCCCATCGACGACGTACCGGGGGTTGGATCCAGGCGGCGCGCTGGCCAATTCGCTGCGCCTATGAGGGGGTTTATGTGGTCACGTTCGGGACGCTCCATAATTGGGATCCGGGAAATGGCGTAGTCATTTCTTGGCACGCAACACCGACGGCCCGCAATAAAGCGCAGCAAGCACCGATAAGCGCGATACCGGCCAGCTATCAGCAAACCCAACATCTCCGCGGATTCCGCGAACACGCGGCCCGGGGACTCGACATGGCGCGGCTGAGCGTCGGCGCGTGGGACATACCAGGCGTTTGTGATGTCCCCGCGATGACGTATGCGATCAACGCGCATCTGCGCCGCCACGACGTCTACCGCAGTTGGTTCGAGTATCGGGGTCCGGACCGCATCGTCCGGCGGACGTTCACCGATCCCGCCGACATCGAGTTCCTGCCGACCGAGCACGGCGAAATGACGCCGGCACAGCTGCGGACCCTGATCCTGGCCACACCGGATCCGCTGCACTGGGATTGCCTGAGCTTCGGACTCATCCAACACGCGGATCACTTCACCTTCTATATGAGCGCGGACCATCTGGTCATCGACGGGATGTCGGTCGGGGTGAACTTCGTGGAGATCCATCTGAACTACGCCGCATTGGCGAGCGGCGGCGCCCCCATCCCACTGCCCGAGCCTGGCAGCTACGACGAGTACTGCGTGCGTCAGCACCAACACGCCGCGGCGCTGGATTTCCAGTCCCCGCAGGTGCGCGCATGGATCCGGTTCGCCGAGGACAACGGCGGAACCCTGCCGGATTTCCCGTTGCCACTGGGTGATTCGTCGATGCCATGCACGGGCGGCATGGTTGTCGTGCCGTTGCTGGACGAGCACCAGGCGGATCGCTTCGAGTCCGCGTGCAAGGAGGCGGGTGCGCGCTTCAGCGGCGGCGTGTTCGCGTGTGCCGCTTTCGCCGAGTACGAACTGACCGGCGCCAGGACCTACCACGGAATTACGCCCTACGACACCCGTAGTACCCCGGCGGAGTTTGTCACACCGGGCTGGTTCGCCAGCTTCATTCCCGTCACCGTCCCGGTTGCCGGGTCATTCGGTGCCGCGGTCAGGGTCGCGCAGGCGTCGTTCGATTCCGGTAAGGAACTGGCCGACGTCCCATTCGATCGAGTACTCGAGTTGGCGCCCCCCGCACTCGGTCTCAAGAAGCCCGAACGCGATGTTCCGATGCTCTCGTACATCGACGTGCGCAGCATCCCGGTGAGTTCGCAGTGGGACGAACTGAACGCCGGGATCTACGGCGACAGCAGGTTGTCCGACCAAGTCTGTATGTGGGTCAATCGATTCGAGAAAAAGACCACGCTGACGGTGTCATACCCCGAGCATCCGGTTGCGCGTGAATCGGTATCGCGGTATGTCCGCGCACTCAAGTCCGTCTATCTTCGCGTCGCCGAGCACGGCGCTGGAGTCGCACCGAGCCGGTCCGAGTCACTGCCCCACCTTCTCGACGAGCACGCGGCGCAGGTGATTTGAATGACCGCGGACCCGGAAATCGACATCCAGGGCTCGTGCGCGGCGGGCTTCGAGAAAGTCCGCACCGCATTCGAGCGGAACTTCGTCGATAACGGCGAGGTGGGGGCGGCCGTCGCCGTTTGGGTCGAGGGAGACCTCGTCGTCAACTTGTGGGGTGGGTGGGCCGACCACGCAACCACCACGCCCTGGCGGCAAGACACCATTGCCCCGGTTTATTCCGGCACCAAAGGCCTGACCAGTACGTGTGTGCATCTGCTGGCGGACCGCGGCGAGATCGACCTGGACGCCCCGGTGGCTGCGTACTGGCCGGAGTTCGGCCAGGCGGGCAAGGAGTCGATCACGCTGCGGATGGTGATGAGTCACCGCTCGGGAGTGATCGGCCCGCGCACCCGGCTGGCACCGGAGCAGACGCTGGATTGGGAAGGCGTCTGCGAACGACTGGCGGAGGCCGAGCCATGGTGGGAGCCCGGAACCGCGCAGGGCTACCACCTGGCGTCCTTCGGATTCATCCTCGGCGAGGTGGTTCGCCGGGTGTCCGGCCGCACCATGGGCGAGTACCTGCGCGCCGAGATCGCCGAACCGCTTGGTGGCATCGACGTCCACATCGGGCTGCCCGAGTTCGAACACCCTCGCTGCGCCGAGATGGTCGACAAGCCTTATGTGCGAGATATTTTCGCGTCCGCGCCGCAAGAAGCCAGAACCATCGCGGACCATCCGCTGATGGCCGCGGTCATCTCCGCCGACTTCATCCCCGACGACGAACTTTCGCGAATCGACTTGGGGGCATGGCGTTCCGCCGAATTTCCCGGCACCAACGGCCACGTGTCCGCACTAGGCATGGCGACGTTCTACAGCGCGCTGGCGGAGGAAAAGCTGCTCAGCCGCGAGCACATGGAGGAGGTCCGGGTCTGCCAGGGCGGTTTCGACACCGACGTGTGCCTGGGCGCCCGGGTCGCCGACCACGGCTGGGGGGTGGGGTACATGCTCAACCAGCGTGGCCTTGCCGGGCCCAACCTGAAGATCTTCGGGCACGGCGGCTCAGGCGGGTCCTTCGCCTTCGTCGACCTGGAGTATCGGATCGGCTACTCGTATGTGATGAATCGATTTGACGCCACCATGGCCCACGCGGACCCGCGCAGCGTCGCGCTGAGCGACGAGGTGTATGCCGCACTGGGCGTCAGCGCGAATTCGATCGCCCTTGTCGAGGGCTGACCGCCGCGCCCGATCGGGGCGAAATGCGCTGCCGGACAACAGGCTCGCGTTCATCGACCAGGCGTCTTTTCTGGGGCTGCGTGCGACCGGTCAGGGCCAGGTCGTTCAGTGCGTCTGGGTGTATGGGCGCGCCATCGACCTCGACGGCCTGCGCCGCTTTCAGCGCAACCTCGGCCACGGGTTGCTCGGACGGCGGATCGAACGCTCTCCCCTGCCGTTCGCACGCCACCGGTGGGTGGCGTGCCGGGCGCCGTCCGTCATCGATATCGCCGAGGACCCCCGACCGCGCGAGGGGCTCAGCGCGTGGGCGGATGAACGCGCGGAACTGCCCGTCGACCCGGAGGGGGGTCCGGCTTGGCATCTCGGAGTCGTTCCGTTCACGGACGGCACGACGGCGATCAGCCTGGTGGTGTCGCACACGGTGGCCGACGGCCTCGGGCTCTGTGTCGCGATAGCCGACGCGGTCGAGGGAAACACCCGCGATTTCGGCTACCCACCGCCACATTGGCGCGGCCGAACACGCGCAGTGCTTCAGGATGCTCGCCAGACCGCGCGGGGCACCCCCGAGATCGCCCGCACACTCGTCGCGGCGGCGCGACTGGCCCGCCGCCGGCGCGGCGACATCGCGAAATCGCGGACACCCCCGCGCGCCGCTGGCCTCGGCGGCGACGAGCTTGTCAGGGTTCCGGCCATCACGATCCACATCGATCAGAGCGATTGGGATCTGCGCGCGAAAGCCCTTGGCGGAACCAGTAACTCGCTGTTTGCCGGGTTTGCCGCGAAGCTGGCCGAACGCTGTGGGCGGCGGCGTGCCGGAGACGGCGCCGTCACTCTGTCCTTCCCGGTCAGCGACAGGACCGAACACGATACGCGCGCGAACGCGTTGTCGTTCGCGACCTTCGCGGTCGAGCCCATGCGGGTGACCGCGGATCTGCGCGACGTCCGCGCCGCCATCAAGCACGCGCTTCGGAGCCTGCGGGAGGCGCCGGATGAGTCGTTACGGTTACTGCCCTTGACCCCGTTGACGCCCAAGCGTGCGGTGCAGCGGCTGGCCGACCTCGCATTCGTCTACACGGATCTCCCGGTGGGTTGTTCCAACCTGGGCGACCTCGATCCGGCGGTGGGCCGCCCCGATGGCAGCGATGCCGACCAAGTCTTCCTACGCCTGAGGGAGCAACGCGTCACGCGCGGCAGCCTGGAGCGAAGCCACGGCCAACTTTTCCTGGGGTCCGGGCGCACCGGCGGCAAAGTCTTCATTACCGTGGTCGGCCACCAACCCGGGAGCGCCGACTCCAAGGCCGCTTTGCGCGGGCTCGCGGCGCAGACGCTGACGGAGTTCGACTTGCAGGGCACGATCGACTGAGAATCCGACCCGCGTCGTGCGTGTCAGTTTGCGACCTCAATGGAAAATTGGGGGCGAGTTCGCGATCGCTGCGACCAGTCGCGGGCGATCATCGCCCAGCTGGCGGAGCAATGCCGGGCCAACTCGATCAGGTGATCGACACAATGATCGGGAACCGACTCCGGAATTTTCCGACTGTCGGCACAGCTGACGGCGTGCAGATGCAACCAGCGCAGTAGTTCCCGTCCGGCGGCGTTCATGCGCAGCGCCGGATCTTTCGAGAGCGCCAGCAAGACGCGGTTGATCTCGGCGGACTCGTCCGTGGCGGCAAGCGTTCCGAGCGGCGGCGTCGGGCGGCCGCCGGGAGAAACGTCGCGGTTCTCCCCTTGCCGCACCGCTGCACGTCGCTTCCCCGGCGCTGGCACGGGGTCCTCCCCGCGACGCAACCGGTCGCGCACGTCGCGAACGGTGGACAGGGATATGCCCGCCGCGCGGGCGATCTCGCGAAGGGACCCTCCCGTTTGCGAGGACAGGAGTTCTGCGGCAACCTGCCGCCCGGCCGTCGCGTTCAGGGGTCGGACCCGGCCGTCTTTGCCTAATCGGTTGTGCGACTGCTGATTTTCCTCAGTTGCGCGCCGAATCGCCCCGACGGTCTTGGCTGACAGGCCCGTCGCCGTGGCAATCGCCCGATCAGACCAATGGGTGTGTGTCCGAAGTATTCTGGCCGCCGCGGCGCGACGGTCAGCCAGAGACAGCGGAAGTCCGTGCACGACGTTCTCTTGCACCGCGACAATGAATGCCGACTCCTCGGATCCGTTCACCAGGTACGCATCGATGTATTCGAACCTCTTGCGCCTGGCCGCGGCGACGCGATGGTGTCCGTCGATAATCCGCATGGTCGGACGATGCACCAAGATCGGAGGCAGGGGCCATTCCGCCTCCACCAACCGCTGCACATGCGCTTCGCTTTCACCCCGGGATCTGGGCGATCCCGTTCCGACCAGGGATGCGATTTTGACCAATGTGCGGATTCGGTTCGGGTCGGGGTCCTCGCCGAAGCCGTCGTGGCGAAGCGAGACGACGGTGTCGCCTCTGCGCTGGTGCTGATGTGGTGGGCCCTCTATGGTCTGCGGTCGCGGTGTTTCCGGGTGAGTTCCCACGCGACGCTGTCCCCTCTCGGTCATCCCTGCACTTACGCAACTGGAGCCGTCAGCGCGCTGAAAGGGGGGACGGTGCCAAGCGTGGCACCCGTTCCACAATCAGCACGAAAGGTGCGTTCCGTCGATGAGGCGCACCGTTCTGGGTGTTTACCGCATGATTTACGCGTGCGCAAGATCTACACGTGTTCAAGATCGACTGCGGTGGCCGATCGCCGGTTCATGCCATGAGAGGTACTATCAGAGGCGACGTCCGTTCTGGACACGTCGCCGTTTAGCTCAAAGCGGCCAATCAGCCCACACGGCTGCTGGGCATGCGTGGCTACGGCGATATCGCTTCGGCCACCTCCCCTCAGCACGGGTGCGCTTGTTGACAACCGACCCGTCGTTGAAACGGGTGTAGTGGTGGACGACTGCACGCACAGTCTCGCCGCACACGCTCAGAGGGAGTGTGTGCGGTGCAAACCTGTTCGCGCGTCTGCGTCTTCACCACAAGCTGAGTCTGCAGGAGGCGGTTCAGCAGATGATCGACGTAATTGCTCCACCCCGCCCTAACCGATCGGCCACCACACAATCCGACGATTCATACGACGACGTCGTCGGCATGTTCCTCGATTTGCGCGAGCTGCCCGCCGAATCGCACGAATACCGGCAGCAGCGCGAACGCATCGTCGCCCGATGCCTACCCCTGGCCGACCACGTGGCCAGGCATTTCGGGCGGCGCGGCGAAAGCCTCGATGACTTGACCCAGGTGGCGCGCCTGGGGCTGATGAACGCCATCAACCGGTTCGACCCGGCCAAGGGACCCAGCTTCATCGGCTTCGCGATCCCCACCATGATGGGCGAGGTCCGGCGCTATTTCCGCGACTACAGCTGGGGCATGCGCGTGCCGCGCCGGCTGCGCGAGCTCCACATCCAGATCAGCAGGACGACGGCCGATCTGGTCCAAACGCTCGGGCGAGCGCCCACCGCCTCCGAGTTGTCGCAGGCGCTGGGAGTCCCCCGCGAGGAGGTCATCGAATGCCTCGTCGCCGGCGACGCCTACCAGCTGGAGTCCTTGGACGCACCAGTGGGTGACGGCTCGGGCAAGCCGCGTCTGGTGGCCGACGCGATCGGCGCGATCGACCCCCAGATCGACCACATCACCAACCGAGAGGCCGTGCGCGTGCTGGTGTCCGCCCTGCCGCCGCGCGAGCGCGAGGTTTTGCATATGCGATTCTTCGAATCGATGACCCAAAGCCAGATCGCGGAGCGAATCGGGGTCTCACAAATGCAGGTTTCGCGCATCCTGGCCAACACCCTGCGATCCCTGCGGGATCAGCTGGAGTAGCCGGCTCGCCGGAACCCCGATCGACGCGCGCACTGTACTGTGCGTTTCGGGCGGACGAAGTCGACTGCGTCGTCCCAGGCAACCCGGAAGGAGCATGGTGCGATGAGGATTTCCCGGACGGGGGTCGCGGCCGTAGTCGCGGCAACCGCGCTGACGGTGTCGGTGGCCGGATGCGGCGGCAACAAGACGTCGTCGCCCACGTCGACGACGAAGTCGGGGTCGGCCACGTCTGCCACCTCGGCCAGCAGCTCTGCGCCGGCTTCGTCGGCGCCGCCCCAGCCCAGCGACTACACCGGGCTGTTGATCCAGGCGACCGATATCAACGCGCCGGTGCAGTTCAACGGCAGCCCGCCGGTGAGCAACCCGAACGGTCAACCCGGGGTCGCCACGACGTTCAGCACCCAAGACAACAGCCACGTCATCAAGGACACCATCCAGGTGCTGAGCGACCCCGCCGCGGCTACGGATGCGCTGAACGCGGCGAAGGGCGGGCTGGCCGCCAACATCAAAGACCCGCAGACGGGGACCGTCAACGTTGGGACCGGCGCAACCACGCTGTCGGGGAACGCCCCGGACAAGTCGAAGGGCGTGTTGATCCTGCTGTTCACCGAAGGCAAGGCGTTCGTCACGCTCGAGTTCTACGGGCCGACCGACTCACTGCCGCCCGACGACTTCGTCAACGACGTCGCCCAGAAGCAGGACGCGGCCGTCAAGAAGGGGCTGGGCGGCTAAGCCGGGGTCCTTCAGGCCACACACACGGGGACCACGGCCCAGGCATTGTTGCCGTATCCCCGCGGATTCCACAGCGACGCCACCGATTCCGGCTGCAACGCGCCGGTGTCGTCCCAGGCGCGCGCGGCGATGCACAACGGCCCCGGTCCGACGTCGACGCTCAGCGACCACGGACGCCACGACCATTTGCTGGGCGCCGGGTGCAGGTCGGCCTGCCGCCAGGTGCGCCCGTTGTCGACCGATACGTCGACGCGCTCGACGCTGCGGCCGTCGCCGGCGATCCCGTAGCCGCGGATGGTCAGCTCGCCCGCCGGTACCTGGTCGCCGTCGGTGGGGTCGAGGATGTCGCAATTGAGCGCGAGCGAGGAGAGCGGGATGCCCGCACCCGGCCCGACGGTGTCCGCGTCGGCTTCCGGCGGCAGGATGCGGTAATCGTGCGCCTGGAAGTAGTTGTCGGACGGGCCGGATTGCACCCGGATGGCCGTGACCCATTTGACGCTGCGCGCGCCGACATACCCGGGCACCACAACGCGAACCGGGCCGCCGTGGGCGCGCGGAAGCGGTTCGGAGTTCATCTCGAACGCCAGCAGCACTTCCGCTGAGAGCGCTTTGCTCAGCGGGATCGAGCTGCCGTAGGACTGGACGGGTCGGGCCTCCTCGGCGACGTCCGGGGCTTCGAAGGCGACGTGCAGGCCGTCACCATGGTGGCACCGCGCGGCCGCGAGGACGTCCGACAGGCGCACCCCGCCCCACCGCGCGGTCGAGATCGCTCCGTGCGCCCACGGGTCCTTGCCCGGGATCGGTCGCACCCGCAGCATCTCGGCACGCCGATTGCCGGCGCACGCGAGCGTCGCCACCACGCTGTGCCGGTCGAAGTCCGTCGTCAGCCGGTCGTAGGTCAGGGTGAGCGGCTCGTCCACGCACCCGTCGACCCTCAGTCGCCATTGCCGAGGCGAGATGTCGGGGAACGGGCCGTGGTTGCGCGCGTAGAACGTGTCGATCGGGGTGATGTCGCTGCGCGCCAGCACCGCGGCCGGTGGCTCGGCGTTGTACGGCAGACGCCCGCGCACGATCATGTCGTCGCGCTTGCCCCACAGCGCCAAGGACTCGGTCATGGCGACCATTGTCGCCCGGGCAGGGCAGCCTGGGCGCCGTCGTTGCAGAATTCCGGCGATCGACGTCGCCTTTTACCTCGCTGCCGGATTAACTTCGCCGCGATCCGAACGGCGCAAGCGGGTTACGGTAGCAGCCATGGACGTGATTCACGGACACTGCGACGAGGCCTTCGACAAGGTACTGGTCGCTCTGGCCGACAACATCGTCTCCGGTGAAGAGGTCGGCGCATGCATCGCCGTCGACATAGACGGCGAATCCGTCGTCGACATCTGGGGCGGCTGCACCGATGCCGCACGGACCACCGCCTGGGCCAAGGACACGATCGTCAACGTGTGGTCCTCGACGAAGACCGTCACCAGCCTGGCCGCCCTGATGGTCATCGACCGCGGCCTGATCGAACCGGCCGCGCCGGTCTGCGCTTACTGGCCGGAGTTCGCCGCAAATGGCAAGCAGGACATCGAGATTCGTCACATCCTGTCGCACACGTCGGGGGTGTCCGGCTGGGACCTACCGTTCGCGACCGAGGACATGTACGACTGGGACGCGTCGACCGCGGCCCTCGCCAGGCAAGCGCCCTGGTGGGAACCGGGCACGGCGTCCGGATACCACGCGCACAATCAAGGCCATCTCATCGGCGAGGTGATACGGCGCGTCACCGGGAGCACGCTGAAGGAGTTCGTCCGCGACGAGATCGCCCGCCCGCTGGGCGCCGACTTCCAGATCGGGGCCACACCCGCCGATTACGACCGCATCGCCGAGGTCATCGCGCCGCCTCCCCTCGAGCTGCCGCTCGACCTGTTGCCCGAAGACAGCCCGATGCGCAAGACGTTCAGCGGCCCCCCGCCGAACGCCGACGCCGCGAACACACCGGCCTGGCGCGACGCCGACATGGGCGCCCTCAACGGCCACGGGAATGCGCGTTCGCTGTCGGCGATCCTGTCGGCGATTTCGTTGGGAGGCACGGTTCGCGGTGTGCAGTTGCTGCGGCCGGAGACCATCGAGATGATTTTCGACGAGCAGGCCAACGGGACCGATCTCGTCATACCGGCGGTGCTGCGCTGGGGCCTCGGCTACGGGCTGGCCGGGACCGAGGCACTCCCGTACGTTCCGGACGAGAAGATCTGCTTCTGGGGCGGATGGGGCGGCTCGATGGTGTTGATGTGTCCCGATCGGCGGGCCACCGTCGCCTACGTCATGAACAAGATGGGACCCGGAATCCTCGGTTCGGAGCGCACGGCGACCTACGCCAAGCTGATCTTCGACGCGCTCGCTTCGGCCTGAGTCGAGCTCGAAACGGGGTGGGGCCGTAGGGATTAGAGTGGTCAGTCGGGGGCCGGCGTCAGAAGAAACAGCCTGAACCGACGCGGCTCGGCGTGGTCCTGGGCGATCTGATAGTTGGGCCAGTGGGCCACGACGGTGGCCCAGGCCCGTTCGCGTTCGATGCCGCTGAGTAGCCGCACCTTCGCGACGAACCGATGGCCACGCCGGCGCACGATGACGCGTTCTGTCGCTTTGAGATTCGCCGACCACGACGGGTGGCGCTCCCGGCCCCAGTTGGAGCCGACCAGCACCATCCCGTCCCCGTCGGGGACGTACTGGACCGTCGCCGTCCGGGCCAGGCCCGTTTTGCGGCCTGAGGTCGTGATCTGCACGTTGGGCAACCCCGCGAGGTCCAGCACCCCGACCCGCCCACCGCTGGCGAAGCGCAGCAGCGATTCGAGCGCCTCGGCGAGGGCCCGTCCCGGCAAGAACAGCCGCCGGTACGCCGCCGGATTTCGCGCCGCCCGCTGCAGCGGATTCACGCGCTTCACCTTATTCCCCGGCGGTCCGGTCTGCGTATCCTGTTGACCGATGGCAAACTCTCTCGCCGCCCGCGGCTCGGTCATCGACATTCCCGATGAACCGGACTGGGCCCGCATGCGCGCAGAGACCGGCGCGCGGCTGCGGTCGGCGATGGCCGACCATGGGATCGACGCGCTGATCCTCCTGATGAACGGCTACGTCACGTATGCGACCGGTGCCAGCTGGCCGCTTTTGGATGCGGGTCTCTCGCACGTGGAGCGCCCGGTGGCGGTCGTGCTGGCCGATGACGAACATCCGCATCTGTTCATGCCTTTCCGCAGCGGTGGGTACGCGGAAGCACCGGTGCCCGAGGACCATCTGCACGGCCCCGCCTACCTCGAATTCGACCAAGGCGTCGAGCATTTCGCCGCCGAGTTGGCCGAGCTGGTCCCGGCGGGAGCGAGCATCGCGGTCGACGAGCTGACGGGCGCCATGCGCCGCGCGCCGCGAAAGCTCTTCCCGGCGGGCGCGCCGACGGATGCGGCGATCGTGGTCGGTGCGGCGCAGTTGGTCAAGACGCGCGATGAGCTTTCCTGCCTGCGCAGGGCGTCCCGCATCACCGAAGAAGCGATCGTGGATGTGCAGCGGGCGTTGGCGCCGGGCGTGCGGCAGACCGAGCTGTCCGCCACGCTGGTGCGGCGCGCTTTCGAGCTGGGCGCCACCACCAACATGCTGGAGGCGATCTGGCAGGTGATGCCGAGTTCGCGGGAAGCCGGAGTATGGACTACCCATGGCGATCTCGCGCTACCGCTGCTACCCACCGATCGCGAACTGGCCGCCGGTGACGTGCTGTGGACCGACATCAGCATCACCTACGCCGGGTATTGCTCGGACTTCGGCCGGACCTGGGTCGTCGGCGAGCAACCCACACAGAAGCAACAAGATCAATTCCGTCAGTGGCGAGACATCGTGGACGCCGTGCTCGCGGTGACCAAAGCCGGCGCGACGTCGGGCGATCTCGCGCGGGCGGCGATCGCCGCCAACGGTGGCCGCAAGCCGTGGCTGCCGCACTTCTACCTCGCCCACGGCATCGGTACCTACCCCGCTGAAACCCCGATGATCGGAACGGATCTCGGTGCGGAATTCGATGACAACTTCGTCTTTCCGCCCGGCATGGTCCTGGTTTTGGAGCCGGTGGTGTGGGAGGACGGGACCGGCGGCTACCGCAGTGAAGAGATCGTGGTGATCAACGAAGACGGCTTCACCCCGATCACCGACTACCCTTACTCCCCTTATGGCGACTGACCCATGGGGAACGATGTAGTGCCCGACGCGCCGGCCTTGCGGACCGGTCGCCGGGACCGGGCGCTGGCCCAGATGGACGCCCACGACCTCGACATTTTGGTCCTCGGCCGGCAGGCCAATATCCGTTACGTCACCGGAGCCCCGCAGCTGTGGATCGCCGGGACGCGACCGTTCGGTCCGATGTGTGTGGTGGTGCGCGCGACCGGAGACATCTACCTCAACAGCACCGATGACGAAGGGGTCCCCGAAGAGATCGGCCACGACCACCTGTACGGGCTGGCATGGAATCCGATGACGCTCATCGACGTCCTGAAGAAGATCGACGGCGCCGAAGCAGCACGCCGAGTCGGAACCGATGCTCTCACACCGACTTTCGCGGCCTTGCTGCCCGACGCGTTCCCGCACGCCGAGATCGTCGACGCCGAGCTTGCGATGCGCGCGGCGCGCCGCATCAAGACGGCCGATGAAGTCGCCGCGATCGGCCAAGCGCTTCGCGTCGCCGAGACCGGGCTCGCCGCTGCCGTCGGCGAATTGCGGCCGGGGGTATCCGAGCGGACATTGACCGGGGCGTTGCTGGAGGCCATGGCCGCGGGCGGGGTGAGCACGCCGGCCACCCAGGACGGCGCGTGGGTGACCTCGCGGGAACACCCGTGGCGACGCGCTCGAGCGCACACCGAGGTGCGACCGGGCGACCTTGTCGCATTCGCCGCCGGCGCCCTGGCGGGCGGCTATGTCGCCGAGGTGGGCCGGACCCGGCCAGCCGGCCGCATCGATGATGGACCGGTGCGCGACCTGTTCGAACGGTCAAAGGCGTTGTACGACAAGATGGTTGCCGCGTGTCACCCCGACGCGTCGACGCACGAGCTGCTCGCCGCCTATGCAGTAGCCGGTGAGCCGGTGCCACCGATGCCCGTCGCGCATGGACTGGGGTTGGGTTTCGACCCACCGGTGGTTTCCGAGACGCTTTGGGCCGCCGGCGAACACGACCGCCTCGATGCCGGGATGGTGCTGGCGATCACCGGCTACGTGTGGCAGGAAGGCGTCGGGGCGGTCTTCCGCAGAGACACCGTCAGCGTCACCGACGACGGCGCGGACGTGTTGACCACGATTCCATCGTGGCCCGACGTCAGCTAGGTGCTGTTCGATCGTAATCACTTGCGCCACTTTAGTTTCAGGAGTTGCAACGCGGCGTTTTTTGTCGGTGGGCTTGGCTAGTTTCGCGGTATGAGTTCGGGCGGGGTTGTCGATCGTGACGCGATTAC
>NZ_JBNMQT010000025.1:0-64580 GCF_050205645.1 Mycobacterium heidelbergense | reverse complement strand
GCCCCCGAGAGATCGAGGTGCTGGAGCTGCTGATCGACGAGCTCGGCAACCGAGAGATCGCCAACCGGTTGAGCATCGGTGAGACAACCGTAAAGTCGTACGTTGCGAGGATCCTGGCGAAGCTGGGCGTACGCGACCCCGCCCAGGCTGCGGCCCTTGCCAACCGGGATGGCCAAGTACCGCAGCGGTCCAAGGGTGCCGCGGCCTCAGACCCCCAGTTTGCAGTGTGGGCGCGGCTGAGGGAGGGCTGGCCGGAACTGAGCCCCCGCCAGCACGAGGTGCTGAAGCTGCTGGCTGAGGGGCTCAGCAACCCAGAGATCGCGAAGCGGTTGACCCTCGATGTTGAGACCGTAAAGACGCACGTCGCGCAGATCCTGACAAAGCTGGGGGCACGTGACCGTGTCCAGGTGGTGGCGTGGTGTCTCTGGTGTGGGTTCCTAGATCCGGGGTCGGCGGCTGAGGTGCGGAGCTCCGCGCAGGACCGCGTGGCGGCGTTAACCCCCCACCAACGCGACAAGCTGTTGCCGCTGCTGGCCGACGGGCTCAGCTACCCAGATATTGCTAGCGAGTTGGAAATGGGTGTGCGGGCTGTGGGCAGCGAGGTTGGCGACATCCTGGCGAAGCTGGGTGTGCACGACCGCGCCCAGGTGGTGGCCTGGTGTTACTGGTATGGGTTCCTCGATCCGGGCCCGGTGCGTGTCAGAGGGCGGGCCAGGTCCGCGGCTGAGGCGCCACCATCCCCGCAGGATCGTGTGGCGGCGCTAACCGACGATCAACGCAAGCTATTGATGATGCTGGCCAAGGCGTACTTCGATAACGAGATCGCCGCACAGTTGCGGTGCGGTGAGGACATCGTAAGGCGGCGCGTCGCCAAACTCGTGAGGGATCTGGATGCAAAGAACCGAACCGAGGCGGTGACGATCGCCTATCAGGCCGGTCTCGATCTTGTGGCCAATGGCGCTCCCGCGATGGGAGCCAATGCCGAGGACGGTCTGGGCGGTGGCAGCGATCTGCTAGAAGACCGGGCTGGGGTGCCCGACGCGGATCACTCCCTATCGGCCGAGGGGGTCCCCCTCGAGGTCTCGGCCTCCATCGTCTGGCATGAGGTCGATGGGATCCCTGGTTCGGATATGAGTTTTATCTCGGGTTTGGTCACCGGAGTGGATGCCGCGAGTCGGACGACCCCAGAAGTGGTGGTCGACGAAGCAGGAGTGCCGCGAAGCGCTGCATCGCTGATCCTGCACGCGGTGCAGGCACGCGGGCCGAACCATCTGCAGTTGGAGACTGCCGTGAGTGCACCTCGCTGGATACCCATTGAATGCAACGGTCACACCGTCAACTTGAAGGTGCTGTATGAGATCTTTGACAGCGGGAAGATCAAAGCGTCGATTATCTTTAACCGCCCCATGCCGAACCACCCCGACTTCGGCAATGTCCGCAAAATGGTTGACGCTGCCCTGGTCGCGCGCTTCCCCGGCAAGCCGATCGCGATATGGGAGATCCACTACTTCGGTCACGACAGCAAGCTCTACGAAAGGGAATTGGGTCGCAGCACCGCAGTGGCGGGCCCGCCGGTAGCGGTAGCGCCGATATTGGACGGCGCTGATAGTACGAGCCACGTTGATTCTCAACAGGATTCGGAAAGTAGTGACCAAAGCGGCACCCCGGCAAGCGAGGCCGCCAGCCCGGGCGAGTTGACGTCGCATCCGCCCTCGTCATCGTCCGGCGATCGTATTGACGAATTGGGGCCTGCCGACCCATCGCCTTCTGAAGAATCTCCTGTGGAGGGTGCTGCGGATGCCGATTCGTCGTCGACGCCGCCGGGGGCTACCGATCGTGAAGAGCGTGGGCCGGGCGATCGGGGTCCGGACGTTCAGCGCAATGCGCGTGGCTACCCCGAGGACGGGTTCGGCCGAAGTGCGCGTGGGCCCCGCTTCAGGCGAGCGTGGCCGGCCAGATCCGGCGTCCCCGGCGGCGGCGACCAACCGCGCGAGTCCACCGACCCCGAGGGCGGGGGCGCAGAACGCGCGGCTCAGGCAGGCGCGGAGACCGATACACCGGGCCTGGATGAGCAGCGTGGCGAAGTCGAGCGCCCGTTGCGTGAGCTTGCACCGGAGTATGGGGCAGACCCGGAGCGATTGCTGGCACGCGGTAGCTACCGGCGAGAACTGTGGGACATCCAGGAGCGCCTGCAGTTCAAATTCGATGACCGCTTTACGAAGCTGGTGGAGCTGACTGAGCAATACCATCGGCTGGGTCGTCTGATTCAGATGCTTGGCCCTGAGTTGTCGGGGATGGCTGCCGAGTCGGGAAGAATTTCCGCTGAGGGGCCAGCAGCATCGGGTCCGTGGTGGAGGCCGGTCGGTGAGGCGGGCGGCGAGGTTTACCAGATCGTCGAGCCTAACGGTGCGGTGTGGCGTTTGTCGTTCGACGAGGAGGCTGAGGCCGATGATCCATACCAATGGCAGCTGCAGGGTCCGCCCAATGACTACGACGTAGCGCCCACGGATTTCATCCGCGCTGAGGTGGTCGAACGGATCCGCGATTGGATCGACGGCCATGTAGCAGACCGAGACGACACGCTGGGCGCCGCGGTGGCCCGGTGGGCGAAGGTGGCCGCCAGAATCCAGGAGTTGGCCGATGTGTTTCCGGTGTTGAGCGAGCACCTGGCTAACCATCCAAAAGCGCTGGACGCAACGAACATTGACCGCACGCTGGGTCTTCTGGCAGAGACGGCGATGCGCTCGGAGTGGCTCGATGCCTGGGAGGAACTCATGCTGCTGGTACCGGTGTTCAAGCTCGCCGACGCGGCTATCCGCCAGGCCCAGTTTGAAGACAATCACACCCGCGGCCCCCCACACACTCCGGAGGCACCCGACGATGCAGGTTCGGCCACCAACGGATCTGGCCGTGCGAGGCTGGTCATGGGCCCGGGTGGCTCATTCCTGCACGGCCCTGCAGCTGGCGATGTGTGGGTTAACGGCCAACCCGTGCACGGCATGACTGCTGTGCGGGTGGGAGACGAGGTGCGTGTCGGCGACGCCGTCTACCGGCTGGTCGCTGACGGTGATCCGGTTTCGGGTCCGGCCGTGCGCCCGATTCAGGTGGATGCTAGCCCGGGCCTGTCGACGGCGGATGGCGACGGCGCCGACAACGCGGAACCTGAGGCGAACGAACCGATTTCCATCGTGGTGCCAAGTGCCAGTGATTTCCGGTTCGGTGACACGGTCGTCGAGATGGACTCCACAGGTGCGGTGGTCGTTCGTATGGGGTCTGGCGATACCGCGCCAAACGTATCCCAAAAGCCCACCGGGGAGCCGGCTTTCGACGAGGAGGAGACCCACGGCGACGATGGCTCGGCGATTCGCCTCGACGTGGGTGATGTGCCGGCTGGGGAGACTGTCGTCGGAGTGCAGCTCGACAGCTCCTCTGGTACGACCACCGCGCACATCAAAGCCGGCACCGTGAGCGGGGACCTGATCGGAGTGCAAATCGGTGCCGGCGGTCAGGAAACTCCTGCGACTTCATATGAGGATCCCGACGATGATCCGGGTGATGCGGAGCCTCAACCGCCGGTCCCGGATGCCGGAGGCGACGATCACGGCGACGGCGGCGATGCCGCTGCGAGTGTTATGCCGATCGACAGTTCAGATCCGCCCGGTGGCCCAATCGGCGCCGATGAGCCCGGCCGCGTAAAACTTGTTGTGCGGGACGACGGCCTATTCCTGGAAGACCCTGAGGCTGGCCGTTTTTGGCTTACCCGTGATGTTGTTGTGGAGCTCAACGGTGACGTTGTTGAGGACGACGCAGTGGCTGTGCGGGTGGGCGACGTGGTTAGTGTCGAGGATGTCGCGTACAGGATCGCGATCACCGACCACCCAGACAGTGTTGGCGTGTCGACAGCAGCAGCAAGGCTTTCGATTGTGCTGCCTGGTGTTGGCGGCCGAGTGGCCGAGGGCACGGTGGTCGAGATAGATTCCGCCGGTGAGGTGGTGATCCGCAGCGGGTCCAGCAACACTCACGTATGGAAGCAGCAGGGGCTCACCGCCGAACGTGTGCGTGAGTTGGTCGCCTCATCCGAAGCTGGCCTTGCCGGCGTTTCCGAGTCATTGGCGCGCGCGTTCCGTACCCGTCGGTTGAAGGCGACGGTGGATGGCGACGGGAAACGTGTCGTAGAGCTGAGGACGGACGCGACCTTCACGACCGACGGGCCGCAGGCTATGTGGATCACTCGCGATGCCGGCATAGCGCAGGGTTTCACCCTCTCGTTGCGTGAACGTTTGATCCACAGTCACGCTGGCAGGATTTTGGCAGCCATCACCGAGGACATTCCCGCCGTGGGGCCGGTCGTTGCCGCTGGCGCGGCTGCCATTTCGTCGCACTCCGAGGAACTCTGGACAGAAGAAAAAAATCGCGGTGCCGGGGGTGCGCAGATCACGGTGTCTGGGCAAGTCGGTGCCCGCACGATCACTGTCGAAGGACTCGACTGGGCCGGTGTGCCGTTAGCCCGGCTCGTTATCGACGAGGGCGAACGTTCGTACATCTTCGCTGTGTCTGGCCGGCGCGAATTCGGGACCGATGTGTCCGCAGCAACCGAGGAGAGCGCCGACGATGCCGCCGTGCGCATTGTCCGTGGCGCCGAGCGCGCAGGGATCATCGGTTTATCCGGGGTTGACGTAGAGCGGCTTGGCCGAATTCTGCAGCAGCTCAACGTTGATGGCATGGCGACCGCACGGCAGGGCGAAGACGGTGTGTATGTCGACGTGGACAGCGGCAATGAAGCGGGGTGGACTTCGCTGCAAATCAACGGCTCGTCGGTGACCGTGCATGAGGATGTCGGCGATTCTGGTGATGGCATGGACAGCGCTGAGGTGCAACAAGATTCAGGCGGCGATGACGAGTTCGGCGCTCCTGATCTGTCCGGCGACGGTCGCGGTGACGACGATGCGGGTAAGCCGGCGCCAACGTACCCGACGGTTGACGACGGTGATGCGGTTGTCGGCCTCGATTCCACTTCCGAAGTACAGAAAGGCGATTCGTCCGAAAGTGCCAACGAGCAAGAAGCTGGCTCGCGGTCGGGCGCGATCGCGGCGATCGCCGAACTTCGGCGGCGGAACGTGGAATTGCGCGAGCAGCGCCGGAGGGATGTTGCGGGCCAGGCATCGCTGATGGGGCAGTCATCGAAAGAGCTATTCAAGGGCGGTGAGGCGCTGGAATTGCTGAAGGCCAGGCGGGATCTGGAGCGCGTGGTCGTGGTCTCCGGGTTGCAACAGCCGGAGGTTGTCTCTGCGCTGGAATACCTTGAGACATCGGAGTTCAAGTGGTTGCGTCCGGTGTTGGGCCGCGACACGGCGGACGTGACCCATTCGGTCGCGATTTCGGTGGCGAGCGTGTTGGGCGATCTCGACAGCGACTCGGAGGTGGTCGCGAGTGTAATCGATAGTTGCCGGCAGTTCCTGGACCTCAACGACCTAGTCGAATCGATTGCCGAGTTGGCTCGCGTCGACAAACGAGTCATCAGGGTGATGGTGGTTGAGCAAGCGCTGCGCACCGCGCAGCGCCAGCGCCGTTATTGGCAGTCGCGGGTGGCTGACCTCGGGTCGACGGGGTCCGAAGAGGATGTCACGAAAGCGGCTGCCGCGCACGATCATTGGTGCGGCAGAGTCGATTGGTTGTCTGCGGCGTCCAGCGAGCTCGCCGAGCTGGCGGAAGCCAGCGACCGGGCCGACTCCCAGATCAAGGACATGTTCCGCGATGAGTTCATTGAGCAGATCGCACGCTTGCACGGCGTGGAACTCGGTGACCTGTTCGAGGGCTCGTTGCAGCTGGAATTCGTGGTCGGCCTGCGTGATGCGGCGTCTCAGGCGCCAGCTGCCGGGAACGCGGCGATGGACGCCGAGCAATTGCGTTTGCTGGTTAGGCACGCCGAAGCGATTGACGCCCTTAGTAACGAAAAAGCCGATCGCGAAGCACGATTGGATTCGCTGTTGGCAGAGGTCTTTTCGAAGTTTGTCACGGCTTCGGACGTTGACGGCACATCACAAGGAGTCACGCCGGCGGAAGCTGTCCCGGACGATGCTGAGGCCCTAAGTAAGGAGGAATATCGCGGCCGGCATCCCCAAGACCGCCAGGCCGATTTCCGTCAAGCCGACTCGGTGCGCGAGGTGGTCGCCAGCGGTGACCCGGAGCGAGCCAGCGACTGGGCCGCGGACCTCTCCGGCTGGTTCGGGAAGAAGTATTGGATTCAGTTCGACGGCTATTTCGAGGACTATTTCGACGATCATGGAGGCGGCCGTCGACTCGTGTTGGCCGGCGAGATCTTTGAGGGCAATCTCCCGAAAGGCACGATCCGGCGTTTCTACCACTTTGACCATGACGACAAGTTGGTGGCCGATCACGCCGAGCTGGTTTTCAAAGACACGCCCGACGAGGACTTCGACGAGACGCTTGATGCGAGATTCGAGCGGTACTACCGCGACCGTCAGGTTGACCTCGTCAAGTGGGTGACCGAGGGCACCGGGACGAAGAGCACCTACGAGGCGATCCGTCGGGGTTGTGTGTGGAATATGGATGAAACGCAACTACGCAAATCCATCAAGAGCATTCAGACCTCGGCGGTCGGCTTTGAAGGATCGGGCAGCTGGAGGACCGACGACGTAATTAATGACGAACTGTTGGCACCGTTGGAAGTCTTTACCCCCGACCAGCAGCCGCAACTTGACCCGGAGAACCTGGAGGATTTTCCGGATCTAGCGGACCTACACCTTGTGCCGCCGTCGTTTTACGTTCCAACAGCCCGGCTGGAGGATCTGCCGGAGCTTCGTGAGCTGGCGAACCTCACCTCGCCCGACGACCCCGACCTCGGCCTGGAGGTGCTGAAAAACACGCGGGTGCACGTGATCCAGTATTTGCGTGACGACCCACAGTTCGAGCGCCGACAGCGGCGGTATCGGGCCGAGGACCGCGCCATCCGCAAGGTGGTAGATACCCGCTTCGCCGAGCCACTGCTGGTCCGGGTGGTCGACAACGGCGAGTGGGATCTACTGCATCTGGTGGGCCAGGATCTCTCCGGTTGGCACGGCCGCTACCGCATTGCGCTTGAGCCGACCGAGGACGGCCTCGCGGGTGCGCTGTTCGATGATGTTGAGAGGGTCGGCGAAGTCGTGTGGCGCTTCTCCGGTGACGGTCAGGGCAATCGGGTCGCTGAACTCGCGAATCTGAGGCTGGAGCACGATTTTCGGGGCAAGGGGATTGCCAGGCAGCATCTGGCGTTCATGGAATCCCTGTTGGAGCGTTGTGGCTTTCGCATCGGCCAGGGTCAGCCTGCCGACGTCTCCAACGACGAAGGGGACGACCGACGCGCCGACGCCGAAGACGTAGCCGGCGAACACGCCGAGGACGATGACACGGCCGGTGATGCTCTTCCGTTGGAGGACTACTTCGACAACTGGCGTCCGTCGTCTGTCGGCGACATCGCGAACAACTGGAGCGACGCCCAGTGGGTTGCGTGGGCGTTGAAAGAGATCTATCTCCGTGAGATCGACCTGGGCGTTGCGCCGGGAACGGTTACGCTGCTTGAAACGCTGGATAAGGCCGTCGGAAGCGATGCGATGTTCGCGACCGACACGGACGTCGCCGCGGTTCTGCGCGACGGCCTGAGACGCGGCTCAGCGGCGATCGTGACCTTAGATTTTGGAGCACCCGGCTACACTCGCTTTTTCTTCGCAGTCAACATCCGCGGAGAGATCCACTACTACGACCCCCACTTTCAGATACTGACGAGCTGGCCACCCCCGTTTGGCACAGCAGCGGTCGATGGAGAACCCGTGTACTGGGGCGACGCGCTGGCCCGTTACCTGGATCGCGCTGGGCGTCCCTGGATCCCGTTCTCCGATGAGCCGATTCGCGGCTGGGCGGGGGTCCCGGATAAGAAGAAGCTCTCCGAGGCGGGCAGCTTAAAGTTTGGGCGCGACATGGCTGCCCTGGACGCCGATTTCGCCGCGGCGATGGCTCGGTATCAGGCGGATGGGAGTATGGCGCCGGGCTCGGAGGAGGCCAACAGGCTGGCCGAACGACACTTTGCGCTGCAGAGGCGAATCATCAACGACTTCAGCTATGCGAGGCATTCCTATGGCGCGCGCAGACTGGTGGTGCATTCCCGAGATCGTGCGCCCTATGAGCGGCGGGCGATCGGGTTGGCCCGATACATCCATGATGTGATCGCCGCTAACGCTGAACGATTCCTGGGCAGTGACGCCCACAGCGTGGAGAACCAGGCGGACGCGGCTGGGCCGGGTGAGGGCGCCGGGGCAGAACAGGCCGAGGGCGGCGACAACCCGCCCGGTGTCGACTCCTCGATGCGCATCAATACCAACAATCCGGGTGGCGGCGAGGATGCGTCGAGCCTGGATGAGCGGCGCGCCCGAGTCGAGCAGTTGTTGCGTCGGGTCGCGCCGCAGTACGGGTCGGATCCGGAGCGGTTGCTGGCACGCGGTAGTTACCGGCGAGAACTGCGGGACGTTCAGGAAAGCCTGCAGGTCGAATTCGACGGTGGCTTCTGGCGGCTGGTGGAGCTGACGCAGCAATACCATCGGCTGGGTCGTCTGATCGCGATCCTTGGTCCTGAGTTGTCGGGGTTGGCTGGCGAGTTGGGAAGGACGTCCATCGACGGGCCGCTGGCTTCGGGGCCCGGGTGGAGGTCGGTCGGTACAGCCGACGGCGAGGTTTACCAGATCGTCGAGGCTAGCGGCGCGATCTGGCGTTTGTGGTTCGTCGACGAGGCGGCGTCCGACGATCCAGACCAGTCGCCGGGATGGCGGCTGCAGCATCCGCCCAATGAGTACGGGTTATCCACTGAGCCTATCGGTGCTGAGGTGGTCGAACGGATCCGCGATTGGATCGACGGCCAAGCGGTCGACACGGACGACACGCTGGGGGCCGCCGTGGCCCGGTGGGTGAAGGTAGCCACCAGAATCCAGGAGTTGGCTGATGTCTTTCCATGGTTGAGCGAGTATCTCAATGATCACCCAGAGGGCCTCGGCTCAACGTATATCGACCGCACGCTGGACCTTCTGGGACAGACGCCCATGGCTTCAGAGTGGCGCGAAGCCTTCGATGAAATGTTGCTGCTGGTACCGGTTTTCAAGCTTGCCGACGCCGCGATCCGTCGGGACCGGCTTGACGACAATCACACCCGCGGCTCCCCCGGAAGCTCGGATGACCACAGCTTCGACAGCGACAACACTCCGGACCACGACGACTCCGACGCCGAGCTGCACACCGAGAGTGAGTATGCCGGGCAGCAGGTGCGGGATGCGCGGCTGGCGCTGGCTGCGGCGGAAAGCAGGCTGGCGCAGTGGATGCGCGGGCTGGCGATCGATGTCGATGACGCGTTGTTGTCGCCGCAGAAGTTGTTGGACGCGATGGAAAGCCAGGATGTGCGTCTGGCCGCCTCGACGATGGGCGAGGAGGAGTACACGAGGTTCGCTGGGTTGCTGGCGCAGTATCTGACGGCCCTCGCCAAGGTGGGCATCTACGAGCATTGGCGGGCCAACTTGGCCGCTCAGGAGGGCGTTGCCGGACCGGCGATGGACGTGGTCGGCGAGCTGCAGGCCAAAACCGAGGGGGCTTGGGAGTTGGTGTCGCTGGAGGAAGCCGATCTCAAGCGTCAGTTGGCCGCGGTGGTTGCCACACAGGCGCCGGCGCTGCAGGAGGAGATCCGAAAAATCCCGGTAATTGCCCGGGTGTCGCGGTTGTTGCTGGAAGGTTTGTTCTGGCACGACCGCGGATTGGCGCGCGAACTCGTCGAGGCACACGTGCGACTCGAGGCCGCACGGCACCGGGTGTACTGGATGAAGCAGGCGCTCGACGCGGTCTGGCCCGACCAAAACGAGCCCCGCACCGAGAGTGAGGATGCCGCGCAGCAGGTGCTGGATGCGCGGCTGGCCATGGCTGCGGCGAAAAGCGGACTGGCAACGTGGATGCGCGGGCTGCGGCTGCCGCTCGATGTCGAGGAGGCGTGTTCGTCGCCGCAGAAGCTGTTGGATGTGATGGAAAGCCCTGTTGTGCGTCTGACCGTCTCGACGATGGAGGAGAAGGAGTACAGCAGGTTCGCTGGGTTGCTGGCGCAGTATCTGACGGCCCTTGCCAGGGCGGACATCTACGAGCATTGGCGGGCCAACTTGGCCGCTCGTGAGCGCTCCGCGGCACCAGCGATGGACCCGGTCGGCGAGCTGCAGGCCAAATCCGAGGAAGCCTGGGGGATGGTGTCGCTGGAGGAAGCCGTCCTCAAGCGACAGCTGGCCGGGGTGCTCGCCACCCAACCGCGGGAGCTGCAGGAGGAGATCCGAAAAATCCCGGTTATGGCCCAGGTATCGAGGTTGTTGGTCGGAGGTTTGTTCTGGCACGACCGCGGAATGGCCCGGGAACTCATCGAGTCACACGTGCGACTCGAGGCCGCGCGGCAGCGGGTGTACTGGCTGAAGCATGCGCTCGACGGTCGTCACCAGCAGCCAGACCCAGGCGCGGGAGGAGACGGTAGCGGTTACCACGGCGAGGCCCAGGTCGGCGGTTCCGGTGATGGACAAGACGATTCCGCCGACACTGACGCCCACAGGACCGGGAACCAGCCGGACAGTTCGGTCTCCGATGAGGCATCCACTACTCCCCCGGCGGGCGTGGATGAGCCCAGCGGCCCCGATGGATCCCCGTTCATTGTGGACCGCGACGCGGTCGCATCGATGAGGATGAACACCCAAAACCCCGACGGCGGCAAAAATTTCGACGCGGACGGCGACCGGCCCGAGAACGAGGGGGCGCGGAAGCGCGTGGTGGTGTTGACCGTCGACGAACGCCGTGTGCAGGCGATGGTTGCCAACGGGTGGACCAACGAGGACATCGCTGAACAGTTGCGCGTCGGTGAGACCGCCGTGGAAGCGCACGTTAGTCGTGTCATGGAGAAGCTGGGTGCGGAGAACCGCCCGGAACTGGTGGCGAAGACCTGCCTGGGCGGCCTGGTAGATCTGACGTGCCCACCCGACATGCCACTGCTCCTGCCGACGAGCGAGCTGACGTTAATCGACCTCAAATACCGGGCGCTGCTGATGGTCGTCGAGGGTCGCAGCGAAAAGGAGATGGCCGCGCGGTTGTACGTCGGAAACGACACCGCCACAGCGTTGGTCGCGGCTATCTGCAAGCTGCTGGGCGCAAGGACCCGCTACGGCGTGGTGAAGAAGGCTCACCAGCATGGCTGGCTGCCACGGGGGACCCTCGCCGACGGACCATCCGAACTGCGGCCGCTCCTGGAGAAGCTAACCGCGCAAAATCGCCGAGTTGTGGCGGCCCTAGCCGATGGGGGCGCCCTCAAAGAGGTCGCTCAAAGCTTGGGCCTGAAACGTAAGGGATTGAAAATCCACATGGAGCGCCTTCAGGGGAGGCTGCGCATACAGAGCCGCAACCAGCTGGTGGACATGTTCTTCCGACACGGCGTGCTAGATCCGGAGCCGCCCGACGCGCCATTGGTCCTGCGGATGAGCCACCAGATGACGTTAATCGACCGCAGATACAGGGTGCTGCGGTTGGTGGTCGAGGGCCGCAGCTATGACGGGATCGCCGCAGAATTGGACATCAGTGGGAACACCGCCAAATCGGACTTCGCGGCTATCTGCCAGCTGCTGGGTGCAGAGACCCGTGAGGATGTAGTGAAAAGGGCTCACCAGCATGAGTTGCTGACTCGGCTGACCCTCGCCGACGCACCATCCGAACTGCGGCCGTTCCTGGAGCAGGTGACTGAGCAAAATCGCCGGGAAGTAGCGGCCCTAGCCGATGGCGGCTTCCTCGAAGAGGTCGCGTCAAAGTTGGGCACGGAACCTGAGGCACTGCGAAAGCGAATGATGCGCCTTCGGGCGGCGCTGGGGGTAAAGACCCGTGAGCAGCTGGTGGACATGTTCTTCCGATACGGGCTGCTGGACCCGGGATTCCCCGACGCGGATGGCCCGGCCGAGCGATCAAAGCCGAGCACCGCCAGTCCCAGTCCGAAGTCCGCCGAGTTTCCAGAACCCGGTGGACCGCAGTCCCTGGAGGACGTGTCGCTCGCCGGTTCTGCCTGGGCCGAGGATCGTCCGGATGTGGCGCCGGCGGTGGGTGCTGGGCTCAATCGGTGCGCTGCTGCGGTGGCGGCAAAAGTCGATGAGATTGTTGGGCAAAACGTGAGCGATCCCGGACATCGTTGGCGGGTCAGTGTTCCCCATGTGGAGGCGCAGGGGGTGCCGGTCGGTCGGATGTTGGCGGCGTTGCTGGGCCGCCCGGTTGAGAGTCGGCGGGATAGAGACCAGTCGGACGAGGGCTGGCTCCCAGGTGAGGTCAAGGACTATTTCCTGCGTGTGTATCTGGACGACAGCGACTCGGTCCGCTACCTGGCGAATGCTCTGAGCAAGTGCATTGACGAAGCCGCGGGGCAAGGTGCTGGGGATGGCCTCATGTTGGTGGTGTTCATTCCGCCCACAGCGGGCCGGAAGAATTGGCATGCCGAGTTGTGGAAGCGGGATGCCGAGGCCGGCAGCGTCAAGGAGGTGCCGCTGGGCTTGGAAAAGGTTCGCGGCCAGCCGGAGGCGGGGACACCCCGGGTGGTGCTGGGTCTCACCAGGCACGGGTATCCGTTTAGGCCGGTGCCGGAAATGGTCATGGAGCAGCATCCGGATATCCACTGGCACGATGGCTCCGATTGGCCCTTTGGCTGGGACTTCTACGTCGGCGCATCCGGTAACCCTGGCCATGGTGGAAGCCGGCACGACGACACATCCGGCTCCGGCAACGAGCCGTCACCAACCGATCCATCCTCGTCTTCCGCTGGGCCTGTTCCAGGCGCTGACGATCGTGGAGCGGGTGAAGGTCGTGATCCGTCGGAGTTGGTTCAGCCGGCCGGTGACACGCCGTTTGATGCGCAGCGGCGGTTGGAAAAAGGGGCATTGGATAAGCGGACGCCGTCGTTGTTCGCCAAGGAACTAGTCGCGCGACCGGGTGACGCGGAGCAAGCCGCCAGGTTGGCCGGTGCCAATGTCCCATGGATGGTTAAGCTCTCCTCGGACGAGGTCGACGCGCTGATCGAGCTTCATTGGCTAGAGATGGCCAACGGGGTGTTCGGCCAGGATGAGATCAACGACAAGGCGTTTCGCCGTAGGCAGGCGCGTGCGCTGGACCGAGCAAATCGCTTGCAGTCCAAGCAGAGTCGCCGCACGCGCGCAAAACGCAAGGCACTCCGCAAGTCCGCGCAGCGGGTGTTCTGGGTAGAGGCGGCGAAGCTCCAGATCGATCAAGACGTCGAGCGGGCCGGGATGGGCAGTCCGCTGTGGGCGGGGTTTGATTCCGCGGCGTGTGGCGGTGATGGGCGCGCGATGATCGTCCTCGGCAACCGCTACCGGGCGAAAACGGTGACGTGGTGGATCGTCAGAGAGCCGATCGACGGGCTGTGGCAGACAGACATCGGCCCTGTGCTTGACCAATTGCGGCTCGACCAACAGAACGGGTCGGCGGCCGCCGTCATCTGCATCGCTACGAATACGGGTCTTCTCTACGCTGACCTTGCGGCGTTCCACGCTGCCCGTAAGGCCTTGGGCGAGCCGCGCGCCGAGAACCACGTGTACGCGCTGGGCTCCCCGTCGAGCGCCGGGCGGACGAGGGACAGCGACCGCACCCCGGGCAAGCCGCTGTGGGTACCGCGGGATGCCCGCCCGTCCGCGGTTGCCCATCGTGGAGCCTCCGCCGATCGCCCCGAGAGCACTTGGGCCGCATACAAATTGGCCCTAGAGCAGGGCGTCACCTGCCTGGAAGGCGATTTCCACCTCAGCAAAGACGGCCACCTGGTCCTCATTCACGACCCGTGGATTAATCGCACCTCCGATGGCAGAGGCTTTGTCAGGGGCAAGACCCTCGCCCAGCTGAAGGCCATCTACGTCGAGGACGGGATACTCACCGGCGACGAGTGGGTGCACCGGGTGAAGGACTGGGTACACAACAACGACCCCGAACGGCAGGTGACGCTGTTCCTCGAGGTCAAGCACTTTGTGCCGCGTTACAAGTACTACGACGTCGAACGCGAGATGGTGGCGCTGCTGAAGCGCCATGGCCTGGCCGAGCCCGCACCAAACGACCAGCTTCGCGCGGCGGTGATCGGGTTTTTCCCGGACGGCCTGCGGCTGGTGCGTAAGCTCGCGCCGACACTACCGACCGCGTATCTCGTGCCGCCACTTGGCAATACCGCGCCGCGGGCGTTGGCGATGCGTGCCCTGGATGTGGCAAAGGCTATCGGAGCCACCGCATTCGGGCCCAGCATTCGAACGCTGCGCGCCTACCCCGAACTCGTCGACCTGGCGGCCGCCGAAGGCATGGTCACCTACGCCTGGGTTGTCAACGACCCGCGCAATATGGAGTACGTCAGAGCTCTCAGGGTTCCCTTCATCGGCAGCGACTATTCAGAGCAAGCCATCAGCTGGCTTGCGCGGGGGCCCACCGACGCCGGGCCCGAGGAGGCTATTAGCGAACGCGACCCCGCCGAGCGTTGGCGTGATGTGCCCGCCGGGATCGACCCCGGCGGCGGCCTGGCCCTCCACGCGCTGGCGACGAAGTGGGATCCGCCGCTTTCGCCCGAGGCCGTCGAGAAGTTGCTCAACGAACAGGGCACCGCCACGGAACGTGTCGAACAATCAGCGGCCGACGCTCGGGCGTGGCTGACATTGACCGGCGAAGAGCAGCGCTCCCTGATCGACAACTACTCGGAATTCGTTGGCAACGGCGGCTTCCCGACTGGGGCGCGCTACGAAGCCAATGAGCTGACCTTAGAGCGGCTCCGAAATTACCGGCACGGGCTGCTGTTGCAGCAACGCGGCGGCACGAAGCTCACCGCCGCAGAGCGCAAGTTTGTGGCGGACGTGGACGAGGCCGACAAGAAGATTGAGACCACCACCACCGGCGCTGCTGAAGTCGGGATAGCCAAGCCGCATATATGGGCGTTCGACCGCCACGGCCGCCTTGTCCTCAGCGGTGGCGATCCCCTCAAGGAACCGATCGAGTTGCTGGCCGACAGGCGAGGCAGGCTTCCCAACGTCGATGCCTTCCCGCCCGCGGTGCTCGACGAGGTGCGCTCGGCCGATCCGCACGCCTGGATGTTGTGGGCACGCCCGGATCGCGAGCCGGTTAAGGATGCGGCCCTGCGCCCATTAAGGCTGGGCCAGAGCGCTCTTTACCGCGACCTCGTGGACTTGACCGCCGCGCGGCGAGTGTGGGGGCCCGAGGGCACCAAACCCGCCGTCCCGCAGGTGCATTGGGCGTTCGACCCGTCGCGGCGTCCTGAGCACCCCGCGCACAAGTCGGTGCTGCGCGCCCCCGGCGGTGGCGTATTGGTGGTGGGCCACCGCGGGGCTCCACTTGACCGCAAGGAGCTAACCCTGGCGGGCTACAAACTGGCGCTCGAGCAGGGTGCGCACGCCATCGAATGCGACGTCCAGCCCACCAGCGATGGGCATCTGGTCGTCATACACGACAAGACAGTCGACCGCACCACCACAGGCACCGGCCGGGTCGCCGACAAGACGCGGGATGAGTTGCGCGCACTCGACCCCGAGCTGCTCACGTTGGAGGAGCTCCTCGACTTCGTGCGTAAGTATCCGCGCCCGGTAACGATCATGATCGAGACCAAACCCCCGTATGTTGCGCCCGCGGCGTATTCGCGCGAAGCGCTGCGGGTGTTCAACCGTCCTCCGAAGCCCGCGGGAGCGCTGGAGCGCGAGCTAGTGCGGCTCCTTGACCGCTTTGGCATGGCCGCGCCCATATCGGCAGAGGAACCCCGCGCGGTAGTCGTTTCCTCGTATCAGGATTCGCTGTGGCAGGTGCGGCAGCTCGCTCCCAGCCTGCCGACCGGGCTGATCTGGGGTAGTGGGCCGGAGGCCTTCGCCGCCGCAAAGCGCATCGGCGCGTCGGCGATCACCGTCAACATCGCCGAGCTGCGCGCACGTCCCCACTTAGTCCAGATGGCCCATGATGCCGGCCTCGATCTCATCTGCGCGTGCCGCCGCGGCGCATTTGGTCACACCGCGCGCAGGGACGCGGAAATATGCCAGATCCTTGGGGTGGACGTCATCACGACCAACGAAGCCGGCCAGGTGGCGGGCTGGCTTCGGCCCCAATCCGGAACTCCGTCGGAGCAACGCATTGCCGGCGTCGACGACGATCACTTAACCGAATCACTTGTGCATGAGCATCGCCGTGCCGCTTTCGAAACGCTGAAGGCGGCCCGCGAGATCTCTCCCGACGGGTACGGATGGGAGTTCTTCCCCGAAGGATCCAGCCGTCAGCTTGCCGATCCTTCCCAATTGAGCAAGTCCGCGTTGGCCGAGGCCGCCGCGTGGGTGCTCGACAACCCGGATTCGGACTGGCGCTCCCAGACGTACGCCGACGCTCGCGCGTTCTGGCAGATGCCGCCGCTCGACGCGGCGGAGGTGGAGCGATTCCAGGCAGCCGAGCGGCTGAGCATCGACAAGCCGCACCTGCGAGACCGCTCCGAGCTGGACGCGATGGTGGCAGCGGTTGACGATACGGCCGCGTCACTCGACCTCGCGGGCATCGCCGGCGGGGGGCCGATCGTCATTCCGCCGTCCAGCTGGTTGAACGCCAAGCAACTGCTCGCACTGCGCGCCATGCTGGGCGGTGTCGATCCGTCGGGCCGGGACCGGACTATCGAGCTGGCAATCGACTACACCGATTTCCTCTCACTGCGGGGCGTGGCCTGCGCGGTGGCCGTTGACGTCGCACGGGACCGATCGGCGGTGACGCTGCGGTTCGAGTTCCGCAGGGTCGGGATCAACCAGCAGGTCCCCCCCGCCCGGGATCCGTGGCCGGACATTGTACTTACCGCCTTGGCGGCGATCGAGCCGAGCGTGGCGTTGCGCGTCTCTCCCACTGAGCCGACCTTGCTGCAGGCCGAGATCACCGTCGTCGCCGCGGGACGCGATGATGGGGCCCATTCGCTTGCGAGCGAAGGTGGCGCTGACGCCGACGCGGCTGTTGACCTGGGGGCCGACCCCGAACACGTAGTCGACGGCCGCGACGCGCACAGCGACACCGACTGGTTCTTCGAGACCTTCGATAGTTCAGCGGACCCGAGCGAGATGTCGGAGCCGGTGATCTCGTGGTGGGTTCCGGCACGACTCGATGCGGTCGGCGAGGCGTTGGCCAAGCAGATGCGACTGTTGGGTCATCCGTCCGGCGAGATAACCCTTGCGGTCGAGTGGGCCAATGATCAGCTGCGGCAACGGATTCGGGTGCAGTGGGTGTCCCGGGTGGTGGTTGGGGTCCTGGCGTCGGGCGAGCCGCTGTTGGTTTTCCAGGGCAACGGACCGCTCCTGGATTGGGCTGTGACCCCCTCCGGGGTAGTGGCGGCAGCCGATGAGCTGGTGGTGCCGGCGGGAGCGTCCGATCGCGCCCCGGTGCTGCGGGGCTTCCTCGCCTCTCGGCTGCCGGGCGATTGGGGCGGTCGCGCCAGGCGGCGGGCTAGGCGGGTGCTCAAAGCCGTGGTCGGTGGCCTCGCGAAGGATCAGCCCGTCACGGTCCGGATCGGTGTTCGCGGCGACGTGGCCAGGGGAGAGGCGGCAAGTGTTGTCGTTGCGGTCGAGGGGACTCCGTGCGATCCCGTCCTCGATAGCTTCGCGGACTTCGGGTATTTACCCGGGGCCGCACCGTGGTGGGTCGAGCAGCTCCCGGACGGGGACAAATCGCTGCGGCGGGTGGTCTTCGAGGTTTCACAGCGCACGCCGTCAGCCCCACGGGTGCAGTCATCGCACGACGAAACCGTAGCCCCACTTCGCCCGCCCGTTAGGCACGGCGGCTTCCCCTGGATACGGGAAGGTCCGCCCGAGGATCTCGCCAGTGTCCTGGATGTCTCGTCCTTCACATGGACGGCGGACTGGATTCGGCACTGGTGTGCCGTGGCGCCCATCACTGGCGCACGAGCGGAGCTGACGAACCCGACAAGATCTCAGCCCGCCACGTTGTTCACGAAGCTGATCGGCGGCGTTGCGGGGGATTGGGTCCTGCTCGGGCCTGCCAGTTCGCTGGTGCCGTGGCAGTTGTCCGTCAGCGCCCGGTTGCCCATCGCGGCGCGCGACGGGATGGATGGGCTCGCCGCGGCGGCCTGGGTCGCGAAATTGGCTCGCGACGAGGGTGTCGCCGAGAAGCATGCCGATGCCGCCGCGGCGATCGCCCATGTGCTGGACGAGCGGCATCTCGCGGCGAGCGGAGAGCGCGGTTCGCTGCGCTTGCAGCTGTCCGGTCCGGTTCCTGGGACGGCCGCGCTGACCGGCGGGGTGAATGACGATGCCGGCATGCACGAGCCGAGAGGTTCTGACTCCTTCAAGCCGGCGCTGGGCGAGCCTCAGCTGGTGCTCGAGGTGGTCGATTCGGAGGGCAAGGTCGCCTATTCCTTTGCGGGTTTGCTGTTGGATCGTCGGCCGCCGGGGTTTTTCGACCACCCTTGGTTCGAGTCCGTCGCCATGCGTGCGGGCTTGCCTCCGGGGCTCGATGATCACGGCTGGGAGCAGGTGCGGCTGTTCGGGCCATTGCACTTGCAAATGGTGCCGATCTCGGGTGCAGTGCACCGCGCCATTGGGGCCTTAGGCCTCGGCTGGTTTGAGCGCATCGAGGGATTGGCCTACGAGTTGGTGCGAGCCGAGCTGGCAACCGGCGACGACTTCTTGCAAGACGGGATGCTATACGTCACACACACCACGGGCGGCGCGACGGAACCGGTCATCGTTGTCGCCGTCGCGGGCCGCGCTCGCGCACACGAGGCTCAATTCGAGGTTCCGGCTGGTCTCGGTGTGTCCCGCACCGGAATCGAGCGTCTTGCCGACGTCCGGGTCGCGTTCGCGTCGGTGCCGCGGCCGTCGTGGCAGTTGCTGCGCGCGGAGGGGTTGAGCCGTTCGGAGCCGGTGGGCGAGGCCAAACGCCGGATGCTCGGTTTCGCCGAGAAGAGTGGAGCGTTGGATCCTGACGGCGTCGGCCGCGCCGACAAGGTGCTCACCGAGCTTGTTGGTCATTTGTTGGGGTGCACCGAGGGCGCGGTGGGGACGCGGTTGTTGGGCACGGGGCGTGGTGTGCGGGTGGAGGTGGAGGGCGACCTCGAGGAGTACTTGCGGCGTGCGGCGGGGTCGGGGGCTGAGCTGTCGAGCACGGTGATGCTGGATCGGTTGGCGGATCGCTGGGGTGTGTCGGCTGACGACGGGCGGCTGGTGTTGTGGTTCGAGATGGACCGGGGGTCGGCGGGCAAACCCCAGTCGCCCGAGTCGGCGGGGGTGGTGTTGTCGCGGCTGGTGCGTCGGATTGTGGCGTGGCAGCAGGCCGCCGCCAATGTGAGCGTTGCTGATGTCGAGGATCAGGCGGTGCTCGAGGCGCTGCGCGAGCGTTTGCGCGGGCCGGTGGACGAGTTGCCGTTGCCGTGGGAGTTGGTGGCGGTCATCGGTAAGTCCGGGGAGTCGATTGGGGCCAAGGTGTTGCTGCGCGGCGAGGAGCTCGCGCCGGTGGGCGGAGGCGACTTATCGGTCGCGCAGGTGCTGGCCCGCACGGCGGTGGAGATGCGCGGTGTTGTGGGTGTGCGGGCGATCGATCAGTGCGTGCCGGCGTTGACCGCGGCGTTTTGGCTGAGCACCAACCAAGCCAACGAAGCCGACGGCACGGTGGGTGCTCTCAGCGATGTCGTGGTGGGCCGCAAGGTTTCCTCGCTGCGGGAACTGGAAACGGCGTTGCAGGGGCGGTGGGCCCGCGACCGCGCCCAACGCCGCGGCTTGTGGCGTGACCTGTGGCGCCGCCTGCTCACCGGTCGCGGACCAGCCGAAGGTTTTCCGCAGGTGCAAAAGGTGGAAAGTCTGGAGGCGGCCTACAAGTTGTTGCCGGCATTGGGGCAAGGCCTCGTCGATGCGGGCCGCGAGGGTGATGGGCTGCGGATGATCGTGGGCCTGCCTGGCGGTGTGGGCCACGCCGCGGAGTTGGATTTCGACGCCGCCACCGGCGAGGTCACGTTGGCCGACGTCACTGGGGACGAGGAAGGGCTGCGATCGATCGCGGCGAACACACCGGTGTATGTCATGGTCTACACCCGACGGGGCGCCCCGATGACGGTGGTGCCGGGCAGGCCGGAATTCGCCGGCATCGGCACCATCTCGCTGCCCGACGCGGTAACGGATTTCCCGCTCGGCCGATCCTCGGGCTCGTCGCAACTGACCGACCCCGAGCAGCAGGTGCTTGAGCTCGCAGCTCGAGGGCTCACCGTCCAACAGATCGCGGACGTGTTGGTCATCCCTTGGCAGCGCGTGAGGTATTTCGCCGGGCGCATGACGCGCAAGCTGGATGCACGCAACCCCGCAGACGCGGCGGCAAGGGCTTATCGGCGCGGCCTACTGCCTCCGCGATTTCCGAGCGACCCGGACCCGCGATCTCCGGAGGACCCTGACGCCCTGAAGGAGCGCATTAAGAGGTTGGGCGCCCGTGATCGTGAGGTGCTGACGATGCTGGGCGGCGAGGGGCTCACCGACGAAGAGATCGCCCGCAATCTGGACATCAGTCTGGGCATGGTCGAGTGGCATGTTGTTAGCTTGCAGTGGAAGCTATTTGCGCGCGACCGCTCGCACCTGGAGGCGCTGTACCGGCTGCTGACTGACCGCGAATACCAGGTGTTGTGGCTGTTGGTCGAGGGCTGTACCACTAAACAGATCGCCAATAGGTTGACCATCACCGAGCAAACTGTGCTCGAGCATGTGATGGCCTTGAAGAGGATGTCGTATGCGCGCACCGTCGCGCAGGTAGTGACGGTGGCCCTGCACAGTGGGCGGGTGCCTCGGGGCGACCGGGCCGACGCCGCAGCCTTGCGGGATTGCGTAAACAAGCTGCACACCCGGTACCTAGACGTGTTGGCGCTGGTGGTCGAAGGCTACGACGACGATGAGATCGCCGACGAGTTGCTCCTCCAACCGCGCATCGTGGCAGACCGCATCTCGGTCTTGAAGGAGAAGCTGGGTGCACGTAGTCGCCACCAGCTGGCGACAGTGGCCTATGTCGTGTCGGACGTCCTGCAGGAGCGGCTGGAGAACCTGGCGAGCCGGCAGGTCGCGGTGTTTGCGCTATTCGCCGAAGGGCTCCCCGATAGGGAGATCGCCAACCAGTTGGGCGAGCCGACGCGCTTTGTGGATGATTACTCCCGGCGCATCAGGAACAAGCTGGGTGTACATCGTCTACACCAACTCCGCCCGACGGCGCTCGATTGCTGGAAACGCATGCTACGGGTGCGGCACCCAACCCACACGACAGTGGCCCTCTGGAAGACCAAACTGGGCCCTGGCCAGCCGCCGGGCTCACCGGCCGATATCGCCCAAATCTCCTTCGCCGAAAGTCCTTGGTTGCGTGGGGGTTTCGCCGGTCCCGGGGCGGGGTCGGGGTTGGATTGTGTGTTGTGGAATGTGGGGTTTGTGCGGGAGTTTTTCGCCGAGCGCGGCGTGGTCGGGGTGGTGGATGGGTCGCGGTTGCCGGTCGGTGGGGCGGGCGGTTTTGTGTTGTCGGTGCAGCACTCGACCGGCGCGGGGGTTTTTCGGGAGGTGGGTTCGGGTGCGGAGTTGGCGCAGGAGTTAGCGCCGGGTGAGGTCGCGTGGCTCGCCTACTGGGACGCCGAGGCGGTTCGGCCACTGAGTTTGGATGAGGATCCGGCGAGGTCGCATTTGGTGACGGTGTATCGAGACGAGTCCGGCCAGGTGTGGATGCGCGATTCTGTTGTGCGGCAAGGGGAACCACAGCGGTTCGATGTGGGGTCGTTGCCGTCGGGGGCGAGGTTGTCGGTGATCCGTTGGTCGGCCGACGGCGACATTCGTGACTGGCCGGGCGACCCGCTGCTTCCGCCTGGGTTTATGGCTGGTATCGGCGCGTCTGAGCAACGCGGCGATGGGGAGAGCTCGTCGCTGCTGAGTGAGCGCGAGAACGAGGTGTTCCAGCTGATGGCCCGGGGGCTCCAGAACAGAAGCATCGCCAGCAGGTTGTCTATCCGTTTGGAGAGGGTGAGATCGACTGTCAGCCGCATCTTGAACAAGCTCGATGCTTCCTCGCGGAGCGAGGCGGTCGTGAATGCCTTCGAGCTCGGCCTAGGCCCGGGATCTCCCGACAACGAGGGTCGGCTGAAGACGCTCATGAAGACGCTCAGCCCCCGTGAACATGACGTGCTGGAGGTGCTGGGCTGCACGGGGGCCAGCAACGAACAGATCGGCGAAGTTTTGGGCATCCCAATTAATACCGTGAAGACGCACGTCACTCGTTTGAAGCGCAAGCTTGGTGCAGGCGGCCGTGCCTACCTAGTCACGCTGTACTGGCAGTGGAGAAATATTGAGGAGCCGGGGTGGCGGCCAGTCGGCAGGCCGCCCACGCCAGGATTGGATCGCCAACGGCCGAATTCGCCGAAATCCGCGGGTGATCACCTGAGGGATGGGTCCGCCGGCGAATCGAACGCTGGCCAGGCCGCGGTTGTCGGAAGCGTTGAGCGTGGAGGCGGTGAGCACGCAGAGCAAGGCTTAGCGCTGCTGAACAAGCACCCATGGCGGGTGATTGAGCTGGTGGCCTGGGGGTTCAGCGGGCCTGAGATCGCCGAAGAGTTGGGCATCAGTGTGGCCAAAGTGAAATGGGATATCTCGGAAATCCTGACCACGCTGGATGCAGAGAGGGACGTTGCCCGGGCGGTTGCGATCGCCTATCTGCTCGGCCTCATACGCCCGCGGTGGCCCGATGACGCAGACGATCTGCGGCACCGCGTGGGGAAGCTATCCCGTCGTGAACGCGAGGTGCTGGCGTTGCTGTGCGGCGAGGCGCTGACCACCAAAAAGATCGCCGAACGCCTGATCAGCAGTCCGCTGACCGTGCAGGCTCAGATCGATGGATCGCGATTCAAACTGCGTGCAAGGGACCGCGCCCATCTGGTGACGCTATATTGGCAGTGGAAGCTCATCGAATCGCAACGGCTGCAAGATGGCGCCCAGCCTTTACCGGCGGAGCCGACTGTCGAAACCCAAACTCCACCAATCGCCCCGCCGAAGCTGACACAACCCGACCGCAGCGAAACCGATGCGAACGTGCACGGCCACCCCGAGGAGCGCGGTCCGGCGCGGCAACAGCAGCACCTGCCGGCGGTATCCGGGAGCCGGCAGCAGCTGATTAATCTGATGGTCGCGGGTCACGACTACACAGAGATCGCCCGTTTGCTGAACGTCAGCGAACGCCGTTTGCACGGGGACGTCCGGGCTTTGGAGTCGAAGCTGGGTGCACGCAACCGCGCAGACCTGGTGCTGAGAGCCCTGCAGCTTGGGGTGGAAACTTCGGGGTACCGGCCCGACACTACATTCCTGCGGGGTTACCTGAGGGATCTCGACACCCAGGACCTCAAGGACACCCGGTACCTCGAGGTGTGGTCGATGGTGGTGGGAGGCTACAAAACCGATGAGATGGCCGATGAGTTAAACCTCTCGATGCACTACGCGCGGACCTTCGTCGGGCACTTGCGTGCCGTCCTGGGTGCACGCAGCGACCATCACCTGGTGACGATGGCCTATTACGTGTCGGAAGTCCTGCAGCAGCGGCTTGAGAACCTGGCCGACCGACAGGTCGCAGTGTTTGCACTATTCGCCGAGGGGCTTCCCAACAAGAAGATCGCCAGGCAGTCGCGCGAAAGCCAGCGCTTTGTTGATGACTACGTCCGGCGCATTAAGAAGAAGCTGGGTGCATACGACCCCTTCCACATGACAGTCGGCGATTACTGGCACCAGATGCTGCGTGCGAAACACCCGGCCCACATGGCAGAAGCCCTCGCGAGGAGCTTCGCGAGACTGGCCTCCCGCGTCGGCGCCGAGCCGGAACGTAAGGCTCGGGAGGCCGCCGACGTCATCGGTTTCGCTACAGAACCGCGCGAACAAGGCGGCGAGGCTGGCGCCCCGCCGGCCGATATCGGCCAAACCCCCATCGCTGAAAGTCCTGGGTTCCGTGGGGGTTTCGTCGGTCCCGGGGCGGGGTCGGGAGAGCCCAACCGCCTAGATCCTGAGCGTGCGACGGGTCGTGACGATGAGGGCCCGGAGAATCCGGAACAAGCCGGTGGGCTGGGCGACCATTTCTTGGATGATGACTATCGGCGCAATGCGCCTCGCGACCCCGAGGACATTGCCGGCCGCGGTGCCCGCTTGAGAAGGGGAGCGCGATTGCGGGCCAGGTCGGGTGCCTCCGGCGGCGGTCACACCCGGGGCGGCTCCGATGACCACCGGGGCGCGGACAGGCGGGACGTCGACAGCACCCCAAGCCATCGTGAGGACCCGCAGCACCGCCGGGTGCAGCTGGCGCCTCGTGAGCGCCAGGTGCTTGAGAACATAGCCGATGGGCTCGCCAGGGACGAGATCGCCGAAAAGCTGGGCCTCGCCAAGCGGACGGTGAAACACCATGAGGCTAATGCCAAGCGGAAGCTGGGTGCACGTGATCGCACTCATGCGCTCGTGTTGGCCTACCGGCGCGGTCTACTCGATCTGCCCGACGTGCAAGAAGAGGTGCGGGAGCGCCTGAAGACGTTGACCGAGCGTCAACGCCAGATCATTGCGTTGCTTGCCACCGAGGGACTCACCGACCACGACGCGATCGCCGCGCGGCTGCGCCGACGTGGGCACGATTGCGATGCGGGCATGGTCGCGGCGGAGTTCCTTAAGATCCGCAAGACACTGGGTCTCAGAGGCCGTCTTTACCAATCGCAGCTGGTGAAGATTGCCCACGCGGGTGGGCTGGTCGATCGGGGATCGCTGCTCGATGCGTCACCAGCTATGCCGGAGCGCGCAGTCGAGCTGACTGCCCGCGCGGGCGAGGTAATTTCGCGGGTTGCCCAGGGGTACTCCGACCGAGATGTCGCTCGCGCGTTAGGCATCAGTGAGAAAACCGTCGGCTGGCACCTCGCCAAGCTGTTTATGACGCTGGGTGTCCACGACCGCACCCAGGCGGTGGTGGTGCTCTACCGGCTCGGCGAACTACACGCGAGCGTCCCGGAAGACTCAAAAGCCCTGCAGGAGCGCGTGGCGGCGTTGTCCAACGATGAATACAAGGTGTGGACGTTACTGAGCACCAGCGGGGACACCAACGCCGAAATCGCCAAGACGTTGGTCATCAGCGAGGACACCGTGAAACGGTGTGTCGATAGCTTGCAGGTGAAGCTGGATGCACGTGACCGCACCCACCTGGTGACGCGATACCAAGAGGGGAGGCTCGACCTGGGGTTGGGACTGCCACAGCCCGCAGAGGGTGCACCGCCAACATCGAACCTCGACCTGACTGCCGACGAGCGCACACTGTTGGGTCTACTAGGTCAGGGGCTCACCAACCCGCAAATCGCCGACAGGGCGAAACGATCCCGGTCCACCATTCATCGTCACGTCATCAACCTGCTGGACAAGTTGAGGCTAGACAACCGCACCCAGGCGGTGGAGTTCGCCTACGAGCTAGGTGTACTCGATCGCAAGCCGCCGCAGCGCGCGCCGCCACGCCTGCGAGCCGCTGTTGAGGGGATAACCGGTACGGCACGTGAGGTACTGCGGCTGCTGGTGCTGGGACTCGATGACCAAGAGATCGAGAAAGAGCTGTACATCAGCGCAAGCGACGTGAAGAGCCACACCAAGACGCTGCTGAAAAAGCTGGAAGCACACACGCGCGCTCAGGCGGTGGCAAGGCTTGAGGAGTACGGCTTAGTCGATGAGTTTGGGCTGCGTTTCAAAAAGTTTGCAGAGCATGGCCCCGGAATCGCGCCGGTGGAGCTGGCGACGCTGACCGGGCGCGAAGTGCGAGCGCTGACGCGCTGGGCCGAGGCGTTAAGTGATGAGCAGATCGCTGACCCGCGTCAGTTCGACCTCATCGGTGTCGATCCGGTGCTCCACAAGGTGCTAGCGAAGCTCGGCGGCACTCCCGCGTACATGATGGGGATAGCCTGCGCCAGCGGCCTGGTGGATCCACCGAAAGATGAGCGCGAGGCGCAGCTACGCCCCGCAGGACAGTTTGTGGTCTGGCGGGTGGCCGTCGGAGAAACCGAAGCCGAAATCGACGAGCATCTCAACGTCGGTGTTGAGCTCGTGAGGGAAGTGATTGATCGTCTCCGCACTGCGCTGGATGCGGACAGCGACGCCCAGCTGGTCCTCAACGCTTACAAGCGGGGTGTGCTACGGCGGCCATCGCCGACCGGCAGGCCGGCTGCGCCGATGCGGCCGAATACCGAAGACCGACAAAGCTTGGCGTCTCTGACCAGCCGCGAGCGCGAGGTGCTCGAGCTGGTCGCCCGGGGACTCACCGACCAGCAGATCGCCAAAAAGCTGCGGATCAGTCCGGGCACTGTGCGAGGTCACCTCCGGCACACGCAGGCGAAGGTGAATGCACAAAACCGTACCGAGGCGGCCGTGATATTCCTCCGGCAGAGCCGGCAAGATGGGCGGCCTGCGGATGACAACGCAATCGCAGGCCTGACCCCTCGCGAGTTCGAGATATGGACGTTGCTTGCCAAGGGCCAGAAGAACGGACAGATCGCCAAGCGGTTGAATATCGGTGTTCAGATCGTAAATGGCACAGTAACCAACGTACTGAGGAAGCTCGGCGTAACAAATCGCACCGAGGCGGCCGCGCTCTACCTTCGGCACACTCAACACAGCCCGAGGCCGGCGATTCGTTTGCCGTTGGGGCCGTTGCAGGATCGTTGGGCGTGGCGGCGTGCCGGGGGTGAGATCTGGCCACTGATGGGTGGATTCGTCAAGGCGGCCAGTGTCGAGGACATCCTGGATTGGTTGGGGGTGGCGTTCGGGCTGACGCTGGCAGACCTAACGGCGGCCCGGGGCGACGAGGTGGACGCGGGCGATATCGATGTTAAGGCGTTGCGCGGGTTCGCCTTATCCATCGCGGCGGTGCTGGCTCCGCTGGCCCTGATTTCACCGCCCGGCGATACCAGACTCGGTGATAGTGATCCGGGCGCGGGTGGGATCGGTGCGGTGGTGCGGATCCTCGACGAGGGCTATCGCCTGTTCCCGTGGCTGCGGTTGGAGGCGGTGGATATCGGGTCACTCGCCAACCCCGAAGAGCTCGCCGATGACGTGCGCCGCGGCATCGGTCGTGTGCTACGTGAGGCCTGCCGGGGCGATGTCGGGCCGTCGCTGGGCCGGTTGGTGTTCGAGCGGGTGTACGTCCCGCTGGTCCGCCTGACCGACCCAGAAGCTGAGCCCAATCCGGCGGATCCGGCGTTCCAGACGTGGGTGGAATCGACCTTTGGCCACCACGACCGGGCCACGAGTTCTGCCGAGCCGGTCAATCTCGGTGACATCCTTCCCGAAGCGGTAGTCGCCTTGATGACTCCTGGCCGAAAGCCCACACTGGGGCAGCTGGTCGCGGTCGCATGGGCAATGGACCGCTCGGCCCCGGCGGGTTTGTCTTCTGCCGAGCCGCAGACACGTGAGGTCGGGAAACTGTTTTCGGCTGCGGTGCCCAGTCGGGTCAGTGATCTATTGGATGCCGCGCAGCTACTGGGCACCACGGAGGTGCCTGCTGATTGGCTGTCGCGCGCGCGGTTCGGCGTCCACCGCGACGCGGTCGCATCGATGAGGATGAACACCCAAAACCCCGACAGCGGCAAAAATTTCGACGCGGACGGCGACCGGCCCGAGAACGAGGCGGCGCGGAAGCGCGTGGTGGTGTTGACCGCGGATGAACGCCAGGTGCTGGCGCTGGTGGGCAATGGGTGCACCAATGAAGACATCGCCGAACAGTCGTCGATCGGTGTCACCGCGGTGGAAGCACACGTCAGCAGCGTCATGGCAAAGCTGGGTGCGAAGAGCCGCCCCGAGCTGGTGACGAAGACCTGCCTGGGCGGCCTGGGAGATCGGACAAGCACACCTGGAGAGGCGCTGGTCCTGCAGAAGAGCCAGCTGACGATAGTCGACCACCGATACAGGGAGCTGCTGTTGATACGCGAGGGCCGCAGCGACAACGAGATCGCCGCGCACTTGTACATCAGCTACACCACCGCGGTAGCGGACGTCCAGGCTATCTACCAGGCGCTGGGCGCAAAAAACCGCGATGACATGGTGAAGAAGGCTTACGCACATGGGTGGCTGGCTCAGGAAACCGTGGCCGACGCACCATCCAAACTGCAGCCGTTGCTGGAGAAGCTGACTGAGCGAGATCGCCGGGTTGTGGCGGCCCTAGCCGACGGGGGCACACTCGCAACGGTCGCGCGGAAGTTGGGTATGGAGCGGGCGCAATTGAAACGGTACACGGAGCGCCTGCGGAGGCGGCTAGGTTTGCAAGGGAGGGCCGGTTCAGGCGGCCGCACCCAACTGGTGGACACGTTTTTCCGGTACGGCGTGCTCGATCCGGGGTCCCCGGCTCCGCGGGAGCACTCGTTTACCGAGAAGCAAAAAGCGGCACTCCAGTTGTGGTTACAGGGAAGAACGAGGGAACAGATCGCCGCGCAGGTGGGAATCAGTGTGACCACCGCGCGAAGCTGGATCGACAAGTTTCGGGCTGCGCTGGGAACAAGGACCCGCGCGGAGACGGCGGCGAAAGCCGACGAGCTTGGCCTGGCAGATCCGGAGTCCTGGGCCCGGCAGGAACACCCAGTGACCTTAACCCCACAGGAGCAACGGGTGTTGGCGTTGTACGTCGGCGAGGAGCTCAACAGAGACGAGATCGCCGCACGGTTGCGTATAAGCGTGACCCGCGCCAAAGGACTGATCAGCAACGTCCTCACAGCGCTAGGTGCAACGAAACGCGCCGGCGCGGCGGCGAATGCCGCCAAGCTCGGCCTTTGGCCAGCCGAGGATGCCCCGACAAAGGGCGGCGACGCGGCGCCGGGTGTCGCCAACGCGCCTCCTGCCCTGCGGGGGCAGCCTGACGCGGAGCGGCTTTCAACCCCGGGTGGAGCTCAGGCGTCGGTGATCACCGCGGATGTTCGCGACGTGGGTTTTTCGGCTGAGGTGCCGGCGGCGGTCAGCGAAGTTTGGACTACCGCCGGCGTCGAGCCGGAAAGTGAGGCTGGCGCCGCGCCGGCCGATATCGCCCGAATCTCCTTCGCTGAAAGTCCTTGGTTGCGTGGGGGTTTCGTCGGTCCCGGGGTGGGGTCGGGGTTGGATTGTGTGTTGTGGAACGTGGGGTTTGTGCGGGAGTTTTTCGCCGAGCGCGGCGTGGTCGGGGTGGTGGATGAGTCGCGGTTGGCGGTCGGTGGGGCGGGCGGTTTTGTGTTGTCGGTGCAGCACTCGACCGGCGCGGGGGTCTTTCGGGAGGTGGGTTCGGGTGCGGAGTTGGCGCAGGAGTTAGCGCCGGGTGAGGTCGCGTGGCTCGCCTACTGGGACGCCGAGGCGGTTCGGCCACTGAGTTTGGATGAGGATCCGGCGAGGTCGCATCTGGTGACGGTGTATCGAGACGAGTCCGGCCAGGTGTGGATGCGCGATTCTGTTGTGCGGCAAGGGGAACCACAGCGGTTCGATGTGGGGTCGTTGCCGTCGGGGGCGAGGTTGTCGGTGATCCGATGGTCGGCCGACGGCGACATTCGTGACTGGCCGGGCGACCCGCTGCTTCCGCCCGGGTTTATGGCTGGTATCGGCGCGTCTGAGCAACGCGGCGATGGGGAAGGCGACGCCGTCGCGCGGGAATCGAACGCAGGCTCGCACGCGGATAGCGCCGACGCGCCAGTCGCCGGGTCGGCGAGCCCGGTGAATGCCGACTGGGGCACACCCGACACGTCCTCCGAGAGCATGCCCGCGGTCGACAACATCCAAGACCGTCCCATGACCGACCGCGATTACCAGGTGCTGTTGCTATTGGTCGAGGGCTGCACCACCCAACAGATCGCCAATAGGTTAAGCATCACCAGGCAAACTGTGCCCGATCATTTCATGGCCTTGAAGGGGATGCTCGGTGCACGCACCCTCGCCCAGGTGGTGACGATAGCCCTGCGCAGTGGGCGGGTGCCTCGGGGGGACCGGGCCGATGGCACGGTAGCCCTGCGGGATTGCGTGAACGAGCTGGACACCCAGCACCTCGAAGTGTTGGCGCTGATGGTCGAGGGCTACGAAGACGATGAGATCGGCGACGAGGTAATAATGAAACCGGGCTCGGTGCGTCAATACATCTGGCACTTGACGGAGAAGCTGGCCGCACGTAGTCGCCACCACCTGGCGACCGTGGCTTATGACGTGTCGGAAGCCCTGCAGGAGCGGCTGCAGAATCTGGCGAGCCAGCAGGTCGCGGTGTTTGCGCTCTTCGCCGAAGGGTGCCGCGACGACGAGATCATCGTGCGGTCAGGCCTCGAAAAGCCCTTCGTCAAAAATTACGTCCTGCGCATTAGGCGCAAGCTGGGCGTGCACCACCGCACCCACCTGACCGCGGTCGACTGCTGGAACCGCATGCTAAAGGTGAGGCATCCGGCCCACACCACAGAAGCCCTCTGGACGAGCAAACTCGGTCCCGGGGGCACTGTGGCGGCGTGGTGGCAAAGGCTGCCCGGCCGTGTTCGGGCCGGGCCAGCGGATAACCCCGCTGCCGCCCATGTTGGCAGCGGCCGGGAACCACGCGGTGGGGGCGAGGGCGCTGCCGACGCTGATCCTCACCCGGTGGAGGACTTCTTCGAGGGTTGGCAGCCACCGTCGCCTGAGGAGATCGCGGATCACCTGCCCGGCCAGGTGGAGAAGACCCTTGCGCTATGGACACAGATCTATGGGCATGATGTGCGCCCTCGCGGACCCCATCAAAGTCCACCGGCCGCGGCGGCGCACGACGCCGTCGGAACCCACCCGCAGGCCGCGACCTACGCGGAGGTGGCCGAGACGCTGGGCTATTTGGGCCGCGATTGCGGGGCCGTGGTGGTGGGCCCGGGCCGCTTCGGTGAGGACTTCCCGATGGGTGAGGACGTCGTTTCGGTCTTCAACGTCCACGACGAGATGCGCCGTCACGACCCCAGGGTGGAGCAGCGTTCCCGAGGCGAGTTGCTGTTGGGCTGGCCACCGCCACCCACGCACCCACCCGTGAAGGAGGTCTTGGCGGGTTACGGTGATGATCGCGGCAATCCCCTGGTTCCCTTAGCCGACCACATCCACTCCATTCGTGTAGTGATGCAGATGGACGAGGCGGTGGCGGCGCTGTCTGCGTCGGCTATGTCGCAGTTGGCCGACCAATGGTGGGCGTTGCACGCTGATTTCGCCTCGGCCATGAGCAGGGATGTGCGGCCGGGCTGCGATGAAGCCAACGCGCTGGCCGAGCGGCACCTTGCCCTGTCGCGGCGGCTCTGCGACGGATTCGATTACCGGGTGCAGCGTTACGAGGCGGGAAGAGTGGTCACGACGCCGGGCTTGCGTCGCGACTATGACTCGGCGGCGCCCGGGTTGGCGCGCTACGCGCGCGAGGTCATCGTCGCCAACATCGAGCGTCATCTCCGGCAGCAGGTGCTCGATCTGATGGCCGAGGGTTACACCGATCGAGAGATCGGCCGTTTGTTGAACATCTCCGAACACGCTGTGAACAAGCACGTCGCGGCGTTGAAGAGAAGGCTGGACGCACGTACCCGCACACAGGCGGTCAGGACAGCCCTCGACAGGGGATTGGTAGCTCCGAGCCACTGGCCTGATGCTGAGACGCTGAACGCTGGCCTGGAAAAGCTGAACCTCCAACAGCTCGAGGTGTGGTCGCTGGTCGTCGAGGGCTACGAAACCGAGGAGATCGCCGATGAATTAAACCTCACCCCACGCATCGTGGAGCCCTACATCGCGCACTTGCTGAGGAAGCTGGGCGGCCGTCGCCGCCACCAATTGATGACGATGGCGCTGTATGTCTCCGAAACTCTGCAGCGGCGCCTGGAGAAGCTGGCCGACCAACAGGTCGCGGTGTTTGCTTTGTTCGCTGAGGGGCTCGCTAGCCATGAGATCGCCAAGCGGTTGCGCATCACTACGGACTGGGTCAGCAAATACGTCGCGCGCATTGAGAAGAAGCTGGGTGTACCCGACGGCGATCAGATGACGGCGGCCGACTACTGGCGCCGCATGCTAGACGCGGCGCATCCGCCCCACACTGCAGAAGCCCTCCAGAAGAGCTTTGACGAACGGGCTTCCCGCGAGGACCCACAGCACCGTCGGCTGCAGCTGGCGCCTCGTGAGCGCCGGGTGCTTGAGCTGATGGCCGACGGGCTGACCCGGCGCGCGATTGCCATACGGTTAGGCCTGGCTACAGTGACCGTGAGAACGCACGGCCGTAACGCGCAGCGGAAGCTGGGTGCGCGTGATCGCCCTCATGCGCTCGTGTTGGCCTACCGGTACGGTCTACTCGATCTGCCCGACGTGCAAGAAGAGGTGCGGGAGCGCCTGAATGCGTTGACCGAGCGTCAACGCCAGATCATTGCGTTGCTTGCCACCGAGGGGCTCACCGACCACGACGCGATCGCCGCACGGCTGCGCCGAAGCAGGCACGATTGCGATGCGGGCACGGTCGAGGCGGAATTCGGAAAGATCCGCAAGGCGCTGGGTCTCAGCGAAGGCCATCTGTCCCAGCGGCAGTTGGTGAAGATTGCCTACATGGGTGGGTTGGTCGATCGGGGATCGCTGCTCGATGCGTCACCAGCTATGCCAGAGCGCACAGTCGAGCTGACTGCCCGCGCGGGCGAGGTAATTTCGCGGGTTGCCCAGGGGTACTCCGACCGAGATGTCGCTCGCGCGTTAGGCATCAGTGAGAAAACCGTCGGCTGGCACCTCGCCAAGCTGTTTATGACGCTGGGTGTCCACGACCGCACCCAGGCGGTGGTGGTGCTCTACCGGCTCGGCAAATTACACGCGAGCGTCCCGGAAGACTCAAAAGCCCTGCAGGAGCGCGTGGCGGCGTTGTCCAACGATGAATACAAGGTGTGGACGTCGCTGAGCACCAGCGGGGACACCAACGCCGAAATCGCCAAGACGTTGGTCATCAGCGAGGATACCGTGAAACGGTGTGTCGACAGCTTGCAGGTGAAGCTGGGTGCACGTGACCGTACCCACTTGGTGACGCGATACCAAGAGTGGACACTCGTCGAGCCGGGAGGGCAGCAAGATAGCGGCCAACAGCTGACGGAGCGCGAACTGCAAGTGATGACCCTGTGGGTCAAGCGGTTCACCGACGACGAGATCGCGCGCCGGGTGCAACTCGACTCGGAATTTGAAACTGTCCTCAGGGGCGCTGCCCGGAAGTTGGGCGCACGCACTGACGCCCAGCTGGTGGCGATGGCCTACGCGCACGGCTTTGTAGCTCCAAAGGCAGACGCGTCGAGCCTGGTGGTGGCCGAGGGCGAGCGCGCCGTGGTAGAGCTGCTGGCCGCCGGTGGCACCAAGCGAGACTTCCCTACGCTAGCCGCGCGGTCCCATGTGTCCGTTGCCGTCGTTGAATCGTGGTGGAGCAGCGTCAGGAAAAAGTTCGTCGCAGACGACGACGCCACGCTGGTGGCGCGCGCCTACGAGTGTGGCGTGTTAGTTTCGCGGCTCGACGTTGCCGTCGCGCATGGCAATGTCGGCGGCATCGACGGGGTGTGCGCTCGGGTAGCGGACTGGCTGGGTGCTCTGAGGTGGCTGACTGGTGATCAGGTCGGCTCGGTGCAAAGAGTGCTCAGTGAGCTAGTGGGCGATGGGGTTAGCCACGGCGAGGGCCCGGTGCGGGTGAGGGGTGACGCGCGCCGCGACCGGTCGCGTCAGCGGTCGGTGCGGATCGCGGTGGGCGAGGGCGGTCGTCGCGTCCCGACGTCGGCCGCCCTGGTTGAGAGCCGGAATATGGTGTGGGGTTACGCGGTCGGGGCGGCCAGCACGACGACGTTTGTGGAGCTATTCGAAAACGCGCTACGCCAGCGGCCCCCGTGGTCGGGCCTTGAGCAGGCGAAGTCGACGATTGCTGAAGTGGCCCTGCGCCATGGCTGGTCGCTGGAGGACGTGAATGCTGCGGTCGCGACGGCTGGGGAGCTGGTGGGCGGCCCCGCCGAAGCGCCCGATGCCGCCGATGCGGCGCGGGTCCTTGTCGAGGAAGACGACCCATCGGGTCGGTGGTTGCGGGTCACCGTCGCCGACGGGGGCGGTGTACTGCCGGACGCGACATGGTTGCAGCGTTTTAAGCGGTTTGGTGCCGCGCTGGCGGCCGGTGGTCGTGTTCGGCGCGTGTGGTTTGAGATTGAACACCCCGGCGACGGGACGGCGCTCGGCGACTCCGAGCGCAGCCCCCCCCGACCGGGTGTCACCCAACCCGTCGATCCCCCGCGGGTGAACACCGAGCATCTGATCTCGGCCCGTGACGGCGCCGCCGTCGTCGCCACGGTCTCCACGGACAGTGTGCGGGGCGCAGTGATCGAGACTTCGGAGCGCGATCACGACCAGGAGTCGACCGACGGGTTGGGACTGACCGACCCCAAGCGCCCAGATCCGGAGCGCGTGACGGGTCGCCACGATGAGGGCCTGCAGAATCCAAGACCGGCGGGTGGACTGGGCAACGATTTCTTGGGTGACGACTTTAAGCGGAATGCGCCTAGCGACTCCGAGCCCAGGTTTGGCCGAGGTGCGCGTGGGTCCCGCTTCAGGAGAGCGCGACGGTCTGCCGGGTCCGGAGGCTCCGGCGGCGGCGGCCACACGCCGGGCGACTCCGATAACCACCGCGGTGCGGACGAGCGGGACGTCGACAGCACCCCAAGCCGTCCCAAGGTCGACGCTGCGGCCATGCGTGACGCAGACGTGACGGAGTCCGTCGGTGAGGGCAAAGACCTAGGCGCGGGGCGCGGGGCGCGCGAGGATGGCGCGCACGCTCGGCGGGGCTCGTCGCGCCTGACCGACCGCGAGCAAGAGGTGCTCGACCTACTGGAGAGGGGTCTCCTCGACAAAGAGATCGCCCGACTTTTAGGCATCAGCATGCGCACTGTGACGACCCACCGCGAGAATATCCAGCGGAAAGTGGGTGCCCACGGGCGAACCCAGGCGGTGGCGTTTGCCTTCAGGCTAGATCCACCCAACGTCTCAGAAGACCTGAAGGTGCGCCTAGTGAAGGCGTTATCCGCCCGTCAACTCCGGATCCTGAGGTTGCTAGCCGACGGGCTGGCCAATGCCCAGATCGCTGAGCGGTTGGATTGCAGTGAGCGCACCGTGAAAACCGAGCTCCAGAACATCCGCCGGACGTTGGGAATCGGCGGCCACCGGCGCGAGCCGCTGGTGAGAATCGCCTTCGAGGGTGGGCTAGTAGATGACGAGGCTCTGGACGGCATGTCGGAGGCCGGGCAGGAGCGTCCCGTCAGCTTGACTCGCCGCGAGCAGGACGTGATTGAGCTGATGGCCAAGGAACTCAGCAACAGAGAGATCGCTAAAGCGTTACGCATCAGCAATAACTACGCGAACCACTGTGTCGTGCACTTGATGACGACGCTGGACGCACGCGACCGTACCGAGGCGGTAGTCAAGGCGGACCGGCTCGGGCTACTAGCCGGGCGCGTAGATGCGCGTTTTCTGGTGGGCGTAAGGGATTTGACCGAGCGTCAGCGTGAGGTGTCGGCGCTGCAGGGGAAGCTGCACGGCACCCAGGATGTGGCGGCCCGGTTGGGGCTGGCCAAGAGGATCGTGGCCGCGGAATTGGACCGGGTGGCACTGGAGGTGGGTGCTGATGACCGCGCCCATTTGGTGGCTCTGCTCTACCGGTACGGCCTGCTGTACCCGGGGCCCGTAGAGAATCCTGAGGTTTTGCAAGCGTGTGTGGCGAAGCTGAGGACCGTGCCGGCGCGCGCGGTGTTGAGGACGTTGGGCGTCGAGGGGCTCACCGATGACAAGATGGCCGTCCGGCGGAACGTTGATGCGGCCACCGTGCGCGACCTTGTGCAGAAAGTCATGGAGGAGCTGGGCGCTGATGAGCGCGTCCAGTTGGTGACCCTGGCTCGCCAAAGCGGCCTGGTAGTCGATGCCGCCGATGTGGGTATTGGTCGGCTGCACGGGCGTGGGTTGCAGGTGGTCAAGTTGCGCGCCCGGGGCTGGTCTGAGGCGGAGATCGCCCAGTGGACCGGACTGTCCCTGGCAAGGGTGCAGGCGTACCTGACTGAGGCCCGACACCGGACGGGTGCGCTGACAGTGGAGCGCTTGGTGGCGATGACCCACGAGAGCGGTGTGGCCGCCGTGGCGCAAGGATGGCGGCCAGGCCCGCCGCAGCTGGTTGATCTTCAGCGCTGGATTTTCGCGCGGCTGGCCGAAGGGGTCACCGTCGAAGAAATCGCCATGAGGTTGGCGTGTTCACCGACCGGCGCGCCCGTCTCCGGGTCGGCGCTGCCGTCGTGGCAGCTGGTGCGTCCGGAGCCGGATTCGCCAGCCGATCTTGCCGACCCTGCTGACGCTACAGACTCGGCCGCCAACTCGCCTGAGGCCTCGCCGGTTGATGAGGCGACGAAATCGGTTGCGAACGCCGACACCCCAGAGACGCGCCCAGCGAATGGTGATCGCGGCACAGCCGATGCGGCCACCGAGGGCGCCGCGCTCCTGACCCCGCCGCAGTGCCAGGTGATTGGGTTGAAGGCCCTGGGGCTCAATGACGAACAGATCGCCAAGCGGTTGGGCATCAGCTTGGGGGAGGTGGAAACGCTGGTCAAGAAGGCCCTGACCAGGCTGGAAGCAAGCCAGAACCTCACCCTGGGGGTGGCGAAGGCCTACCTGCTCGGCCTGATACATGCGCAGTGGCCCGACGACGCGGACAACCTGCGTGGCCTCGTGGGTGCGTTATCCCCGCGTGAACGCGAGGTGATGGGGTTGCTCGGTGGCGAGGCGCTCACCATCAAAGCGATCGCCGAACGCATGACTCTTAGTCCGGACGAAGTGAAGGTTTGTATCACTAGCTTGTTGCGGAAGCTGCCCGCGCAAAACCGCCCCCATCTGGTGACGCTGCACCAGCAGTGGAAGCTCGTCGAATCGGAGCGGCTGCAAGATGGCGCCCAGAATCCACCGGCGGAATCGGTCGCCAAGACCGAAGCGCCAGACGCTGCAGCCCTGCGGGATTGCGTGAGGGGACTCGACATCCGCCACCTCGAGGTGTGGTCGATGGCGGTCGAAGGCTACGAAATCGAGGAGATGGCCGACGAGTTAGACCTCTCCGCGAATTACGTGCGGATGTTCCTCGGGCACTTGCGCGAGGAGCTGGGTGCACGTAACGACCACCACCTGGTGACGATGGCCTATTACGTGTCGGAAGCTCTGCAGGAGCGGATGAAGAGCCTGGCCGACCGACAGGTCGCGGTGTTTGCACTGTTTGCCGAGGGGCTCCCTAACAAGAAGATCGCCAGGCAGTCAGGCGAAACCAAGCACTTTGTTGATGATTACGTCCGGCGCATTAAGAAGAAGCTGGGTGCATACGACCCCGCTGACCTGACGGTGGACAATTACTGGCACCAGATGCTGCATGCGAAACAACCGGCCCACATCGCAGAAGCCCTCGCGAGGAGCTCCGCGAAACAGGGCTCCCGCCGCTCGCCGGACCTGCTCGCGGTTGAACGCAAGGTGGTAGGGCTGTGGGCCGAGGGGCTCGACATCGAGCAGATCGGTGTCGAGGCGGGCCTCGACCCGGACGGCGTGGAACGCCACCTGGGCAGCGCATGCGCGAAGTCCGGTGCCCGCAATGACCCTCACCTGGCGGCGATGGCCTACGAGTTCGGCTGGGCAGGTACCGAGATAGGTGTGCTGGGCCCAGCGCGGTTGTCGTACAGCCGATACCTCGTGGCCGCACTGTTGGCCGAAGGGAAAACGAGGAGTGAGATCGCCACGGCGTTCAAAGTCACCGAGGACGTGATTGGGGGATTGATCAGCGGTATCGAAAATGATCTCGTCCTGTCGGGCGACTGCGACGATGCCCAGGTGGTGGCGCGCGCTTATAAGCGGCGCGAGTTGGTTCCATGCTTGGGCACGGCTGTCGAGCATCGCGATCTTGGCGGGGTCGCCGAGGCGTGCGATCGGGTTGCGGACTGGTTGGGTGTGATGGGTTGGCTGACTGTCGATCAGCTTCACGCGGTGCGCGTCAAGATCCGTGTGTTAGTGGGCGAGAGTGTCGGGCGTGGTGAGGGCCCGGTTCGGGTGACGGCGTCCCCGGGCCGCCGTCCATCGAATGAGCGGAAGCTGCGGATCGAAGTCGCCGAGGATAGTCGTCAGGCCCCGGCGTCGGCCGCTACGCTGTGGACCCCGAATATGGTGTGGGGCTACGCGATCGGGGCCGCCGGCAAGACCGCGTTTGTGGAGTTGTTCGAGAAAGCGGTGCCCGAGTGGGTCCCGAGCTCTGCGGCCAGCCGTCGTGAGGATTTGGTGTGGCCGGACCCGGAGGCGCCGGCGAAGATTGCTGCGTTGGCGGAAAGCCATGACTGGTCGGAACAGGCCGCGCAAACGGATGCCGAGGGGGCGGTCGCGACGGTTTCGAAGCTGCTGGGCGGCCGAGCCGATGGTGCGCGGGTCGTTGTCGAGGTGCGAGACGACCCGTCGGGTCCGTGGTTGCGGGTCACTCTTGCCGACGATGGACGTGAGCTGCCGGACGCGAAATGGTTGAAGCATTATCGGCGCTTTGGTGCCGAAATCGATTCCGCTGGGCGGCGAGCGTGGTTCGAGATCGCACGCCCCGCCAACGGCACGGCCGACGCCAAATCCGAGCGCGCCCCTCCCGGATCCGACGACACGCATGTCGCCCCCGCGGGGCGCGCGAGCACCGAGCACCTGGTCTCGGGCCGCAGCGCCCAACCCAATCGCGCGGACCCGCCACATAGCGTGCAGGGGCCAGGTCCGCTCACCACCCGCGCCGACACCACCGGTCCCGCTCGCGCGGCCCGACGCAACGTGTCCGGCCCCCGCTCCCGCATCGACACACGTGGCACAGACGCCGGTCTCATCGGCAACCCCACCTCCAACGCCGACTTCGGGTCCAGGCCCCCCGGCGGCATTCCGTTGCTGCGGCTCGGAAGCGACGAGTGGAGCCGGTTAGACACACCCGCGGAGGTGACGCAGGCACTGCGCGAAAAGCACGGCGTCCGCTTGTCTTTGGGGGATGCCGACACGGACCTCGAGACGGTGCGTGACTTTGCGCGGGTGGTGGACTACTTCTGCGCCGCGTTCGGTGACGGCCTGCCGATCGAGTCGTTCGACCTGACGGATTTTGCGACGGCCGGCCTTGACGAGTCCGCGCGGTTTGATATTCGACTCGGCGCTGGCGGGATCGCCGTGCGGGTAAATTCCGCTTGGTTGGCACCGCCGCGGCGCGCGCAGCTATCACAGGGGCCGGGCGCCCGAATTCTGTTGTCGGCGTTGGGCGATCGGCCGGCGGTGGCGTTGGCCTTCGAGGCCATGGCCGCGGCGCTGGTGCGCTGCGGCGGGTACCTGACCAACCTGTTGGCGACCTCGCCGGGCGCGCTTCCAGCCGGCAGCGCATGGAAAACGGAAACTGAGGATCTCGGCGCGATGGTCGGCATCGAGCAGGTGAACGATGCATTTTTCCGGGCTGCGGGGTTCTTGCTCGAGCGAGGAGCCAACGGTATTCGCTTCCACCACAGGGAATTCCGGCTTCCTGAGGTTGGGCGACCCGTGGCAGCGGTGGCCGTCAATCCGCAGAACGTGTTTGTCCGCTACGTCGGAGACGACAACTCTCACGGCGATCAGTTCGAGCCAGCCGACATCCAGGCGCGGTTGGATGAATTTATGAGGAAGGCTGTGGTCGTCAGGGATCAGTTGCTGCAGCAGGGGTTTGAGGACATCGGTGATGGGGTCATGCGGTCACGCAGCGACGCCCGGGAGTTCACCGCGGTGCTGGGTCGACATGGCGTGGTCGAATTCTTCCGTCCGGTCCAAGCCGACGTGGAGCGCCAGAACCTCGCCGGTTATCGAGTCGTAGGTGTGCGCACCGTGCGATTGCGTGATGATCGTGAGATGCCTGCCTTGGTGTTGCAGGCAGGCGATAGTGTGCGCCGTTGCGTTGTTTGGGATCGGGACGTGATCAAGACTCTGGTCGAGTTGCTTGACCCGGTGACGGCGGAAAGTGTCGGTGGGCTGCCCGAGGTTGGGCGGGTTGTGGAGCCGTCGAGGTTCGCGCTAGAGGGAATCAAGCGTCGGATGCGCCCAGGGGACGCGTCGAGCGAAGGGTTCCTCGGGCAGTTCGAGGAACTTGACAATGTGAAGGCGCGTGATGGGGATCTTGTTGCGGCGCTGCCGGACGATGTCGGATGGGAAGCCGTCGCCGACTGCCTGCGATTGATCGTCCAAATCGTCGACTTCTACCACGTCGGTAATGGTTCAACGGTTCGCTACACCGACGAGTATGGGAACGGCTACCGCGTGGAGGTGACTGCATGGCCGGGACCGCAGAAGTCGCCTTACATGGACGGCACCGAAGGAAAGCGCGACTACGTCGTGGTCAACGAGACCACCGGTGTGCGGCTGGCTTTTTCGGAGCTTGTCGCGGACATGATGCGACGGCGGCACTTCTGCGAGGGGCGGGCAACTCGCTATCGAGTGGCACCCGAAGATGTCGTCACTGTTTTCGGTCATCTGCTTGACCGGGTCGGCGGTGCCGAGCGGTTACGCCAAGTGGTCTCGGAGGTCAACGCCAGCCACGGCTGGCCCGACAACGCTGGGCCAGCCGAAATACTGTCGGTTGTCGCTGAATTCGTGCCCGGCGCCGCTCCGGATATCGAGTTCGATGTCGCCAGCGCCGAGCAGTGCCAAGCGCGCGGTGTGGCCGACTACCTAGCTGGGTTCGGGGAAGCCTCGGAGTTCGTCCGGGCGGTGCGCGATCGCGGGCTCGCTGCGGAAGTGGTTGCGGCCGTGGAGGTTTTCTATCGAACGCCACCGTCCGAACGCTTGGCCATGGCGGGGGTTTCCTGGGCGGCCATCGACGAGGTGCTGTTGAGGGCCGAGAAGATCCTGACGCAGGGCACAGTCGTCGTCGAGCAGGAGCCTGCTGGTGGCGATGGTCCGTCGGACGGGGACGACGGCGCGGCTGAGGTCCCCGTCGCACTGGAATGGGATGCGCATGCGGCCACGCTGCAGGCCCTTGCTGCGGTGGCGGTGGGAGCCGCGAGCGACGGACAGATGGCGCTCGTCGAACTGGCAGTGCAGCGCGCGCGGGGAGTCGGTCAGCAGCCGTCGCAGGGCTCGCCGCAGGCGATCACTGTGCCGGACAACGCCGATCCTCGGAACGACGGCACTGACGGCGACAACCACAACGCCGCGGGCGAATCGGACGCCGCCGAAGAACGGCGAGAGTGGAAGGTGATCCGGCGGGTGGCCCAGGGGTTCACCTACCAACAGATCGCCAACGAATTGGCCATCGATCCAAAGACCGTGGCAAGTGATCTCAAGAAGATCATGAACGAGCTGGATGCGAACGACATTACCCAGGCGGTGGCGAAGGCCTACCTGCTCGACCTGATACGCCCGCGGCGGCCAAACAAACCAGGCGCACTGGTGGCTCGGATGCAGACGTTGACACCTCGTGAACGCCGGGTGCTGGCATTGCTGGGCGGCGAGGCGCTGACCGTTGAAGAAATCGCCGAAAGGATGCGTATCAGTCCGGCCGCCGTCGAGTCTGACATCACTCGGATGATGCATCACTTGCGCGCGCAGGGCCCCCAGTTGGTGACGCTGTACCAGCAGTGGAGGCTGGTCGCATCGGACCAGCCAGATAGCGCCCAGGCGCCGCCGGAGGGGGCTGAGGCCGCGACCCCAGTAGCAGGGCCGACGATGCCCGCGAATGCCGGCCACGGCAACGTCGATGCGCCTACCGACAACATCCAAAGCCATCGCGAAGATCCCGATGCAACGCAGGGACAACAGAACCGGTCGCCGGCGCCGCTGCCGTTTGACCGGGAGGCGGTGGCGCTGTGGGCCGAGACTCTCGACGTCGGGCCACTTCTTCGCAGGGCGGGACCCCTCCGTGCCAAAGAGATGGCCAAAGAGCAGCTTGGTGCCCGCAATGATGCGCACCTGGCGGCGATGGTGTACGGGTTGGGCTGGGCAGATCCCGGGGAAGCAGTGCTGGGCCCGGCGCGGTTGTCTTACCACCAGTACCGGGTGGTCGCACTCTTGGCCGAAGGGAAAACGACGGCCGAGATCGCCAGGAGCCTCGATGAGGAGGTGGCCGTCGTTGAAGGATGGATCGGCGACATCAAGGCGCGGCTGGGCCTTCGGGGGAACCGTGACGACCTCGCCCAGGTAGTGGCGCGCGCCTACAAGCTGCGCGAGCTGGCTGCCCCGTTCGACGCTGCCATCGAGCATGGCGATCGTTATGGGGTCGACTTGGTGTGCGCACGGGCAACGTACTGGCTGCGTGTTTGGAGTTGGCTGGCGGCTAACCAGTTCCTCGCAGTGCAAGAAGTGCTCGTACAGCTGGTGGGTGAGGGCGTCAGCAACGGCGACGGTCCGGTGCGGGTGACGGCGACGGTGGGCCGCCGTCGGTCGGGTGAGCGGGTGGCGCGGATCGCGATCGCCGATGGTAGCCGTCCGGTCTCGACCTCGGTAGCCACAGTTGAGACCCTGAACATGGTGTGGGGATACACGGTCGGGGCCTCAGGCAAGACCGCATTCGTGGAGCTCTCCGACGCCAGGGGGCCTGCGCGGATCCCGAGCCCTAAGCCCGGGCCCAACGTGGACCTGGAGCTGAGGATTCGTGAGCTGGCGAAGAGGCACGGCTGGTCGCAGGAGCACGCGAAGCTTGTCTCGGCCGACGCGGTCGAGGCGGTCGCGGCGCTACTGCGTAACGATGCCGCCCATCCGGCGCGTCCGGCGCGGGTCCTTGTCGAGGTCCTGGACGACGAGTCCGGTCAGTGGTTGCGGGTCACCGTCGCTGACCGTGGCGTTGTGCTGCCGCGGATGGGGCCGTTGGAGCGCTTTCAGCGTTATGGCGCCACGCTCGGCCCCGGTGTTCGACGCCGGTGGTTCGATATCGCAGCCCCCAGCGGCGGGACCCCCGACGCCACATCCGCGCGCGGCCCCCCCGGACCGGGCGTTGCCGCAACCGCTCCCGCCGGGCCAACGAGCACGGAAACACCCGACCGCACAGATTCGGCCGCCGCTGAGCGGGCCAGCGACGCAGCACGACCCCGCGATGAGCAACCAGACCCTAGTTTTGACTTCAACATCGGTGCGTCCGGAAAACCCGACCATCATGAAGGCGATGGCAGCGGTGGCAACAACTCCGACGTCGCCGGGGAATCAAACGCTGGCATGGACGCGGGTGTGATAAGCGCTGAGGCTGCCGTGCCGCGGCGGGCCGGGGATCATTTGGATGCCGCGCGGCTGTTGGGTGCTACGACGGTCCCTGCTAGGTGGCTGCCCGACGATGAGCAACCACGCCCCGGTGAACCGTCGCCCGGACCCCGTAACGATTCTGGCTTTGGTGCGGAGGACCCGGAACCAGGTGGTGGACTGGGCAACGATTTCTTGGGTGACGATTTTAGGCGCAACGCGCGCAGCGACCCCGAGCCTAGGTTTGGCCGAGGTGTGCGTGGGTCCCGCTTCAGGAGAGCGCGATGGCCGACCAGGTCCGGCGGCTCCGGCGGCGGCCACACCCCGGGCGACTCCGATAACCACCGCGGCGCGGACAAGCGGGGAGGGCTCGTGGACCGGCAAATCCCCAGCGACGCGTCAGAGGCCGTGCAGGAGCGCCCAGTCAAACTGACCCTCCGCGAGTACGACGTGTTTTCGCTGGAGGCCCAAGGGCAAAGGCGCGCACAGATCGCCCGAGCATTAGGCATCGGTACAAAAGCCGTGGCCTTTCGCGTCAACAGCGCGAAGAGGAGGCTGGCTATCGACGAGCGCGCCCATGCCCGGGTGATCGCGATGCTCTACGAGCGTGGCAGCCTGCATCCGCGCCCCCCCGACGACCCGAAAGCCCTGCAGGAGGGCGTGGAAGCGTTGGCCGACGTTGAACGTGAAGTGTGGGCGTTGTTGGGCGCCGAGGGCCTCAAAGACGAAGAGCTCGCCACAATGCTGCACTTTTCCCAAAGGACTGTCAGAACACATGTCGGGCGCTTGCGGGCAAAGCTGGGCGCGCTTAACCGCAACCACCTCGTGACCCTGTACTGGCAGTGGAGGCGGTGGCAGCAAGATGGCGGCCGCCCGGTGGATGTGAGCTCGGTCGAGATGCTGGGCGACGTCGTTCACACCGATTGGCCGGCCAAGATCGACCTCGGCCGAGCCCGTCGGCTCGCCGAGGGCCTGGAAGGCACGTTAGAGGACTTGCTCATTTGTCGGATGCGGGTTTACCGCATGCGTGATCACCGCCGCTGCCGCAATGAACTCGTGTTTGATGGTCGGGTATTCAAGGACGGCACGCCAGCCGGAAGTCTGCGGGCGTCCTTCTACCGTGATCATCAGGACAGGCTGGTCGCCGTGCACCAATTTGTGGTTATCGATGACGAGGTTTACTGGAAGCTGGTCAGGGGATTGGAGCCCTTATATCGGCGCTCCAACGTGTATTGCGTCATTGCTGACCGCATCAAGGTGGGTGCGGCGGATGACGATGCTCCTGGAAATTGGAATTTGAAATTGCCCGGGGGGGACATCACCTACGGATTGGCCCTTCAGGGCAACAAGTTTTACGACCGTGATTACAGCTTTAGCGCTTCGCTGAAGAACATAGGAGAAAGGGCTCTGGCCCTTTCTCGGAAGGTCAGCTCCGAGGGTCGCACGCTCCTCGAAGGCATTGCGTCGCGGTGCGAACCCGGACACCGCAATCCGCCGACACTCGCTGAGCTGGCGCTTCTAACGACGGACGACGAACGCGATCTGGGCCGTCGCTTGCTGGCGGGAATTAGGGTGACGGCTGTCAACTATCTCCATGGTGAGGGGGCAGCCGGCGGTCGCCGGACCGCGGGTTCGAGCCGGCTGGAACCGAAAGGGACGGGCTCAGCACTGCTGACCGACCGCGAGCAGCAGGTGCTTGAACTGGTAGCCCTCGGGCGCACCACCGCGCAGATCGCCGCCGAGTTGCTCATCCCGGTGGAAAAGGTGACACATCACGCCGGGCGCATGATGAGGAAGCTGGGTGCCACCACCCGCGACGAGGCGGTGGCGAGGGCCAACGAGCGTGGTCTGCTGCGTCGGCGATTCCCAGACGACGCAGACCTGAGCTCCCCACACGAGGCCTTGCCCGCCCACGCCTTCGGTGACAGGCTCTCCGAGGTCGAGGCGGCAGGCACGGCCACCCGCAGGTCCGGCGCCGCCGGTACGGCCATTCTGGCTGGCCGCTCCGGAAGCCAGCCGCGGCTGACCAGCGGCGAGCGTGACGTGATTGATCTGGTGGCCGCCGATGGGCTCACGCAGAGCAAGATCGCCCGCCGGCTGGGCATCTCTACGCGCAGCGTGGAGATGCACCTGTATCGGATCCGGCGGAAGCTGCATGCGGGCCCACTCTTCCAAGTGGTGGCGTTCGCGTTCAGGCTAGAACCACCTGAGGTGTCAGAAAAGATGAAGGAGCGGCTGGACGCCACGCTAGACGGCCGTCAGCTCCTGATACTGACGTTGCTGGCCCACGGGCTCGACCACGAACAGATCGCTAACGAGTTGGATCGCGGCAAGCCCATCGTGGAGGGCGAGCCCTGGAACGATGAGCTCTCCGTGGAGATGGAGCTCCAGACGATTCAGGAGCTGCTGGGTGTCGGCAGGTATGAGCAGCTAGTGAAAATCGCCTATCAGGGCGGCTTAGTAGATGAGGGCTCTCTGGAGAACGTGTCAGAGGCCACGCAGAAACACCCTGCCAAGCTAACTGGTCGCGAACAGCAGGTGATCAAGTTAGTGGACGACGGGCTCACCAACGGACAGATCGCTGAAGAGTTGGGCGTGTCCATGCGGACCGTGGAGCACGACCTCCGGAACATCCGCGGCGTGCTGGGCGTCGTTGGGCGCCGCCGTGAGGGGTTGCTGGCACTCGCCCATGAGCGCGGGCTGGTAGCCGCGCCGCCCAGGCGTTTGGATCCGGATTTTCTGGATGCCGTGAGGAGGTTGGAAGAGCCTGGGCGTGAGGCAGTGGTGCGGTTGAGCGCGGTGCACGGCGGTCGGGGCCCGGCCGGGGGCGTCGTGTGGTCCGAGCTGGACCAGGTGGCAATGGAGTTGGGTGCCGAGGACCGCACACATTTGGTAGCCCTGCTGTACCGATTTGGGGTGCTGCATGCGGGGCCCGTCGAGAATCCGAATGCCTTGCGGACGGGTGTGACGAAGTTGACCGACCCAGAGCGCGCGGTGTTGACGGAGGTGGGCAGTAAGGGCCGCACCGCTGATAGCGCTGTTGTGGACAAGATCACGGCGACGTTGGGTGTTGGCGATGCCACCGAGTTGGTGCGGGTGGCTCGCCAATGTCGGCTGGTCGACGACGCCGCCGATATCGGGCGGGGTCGCCTGGACGGGCGTGAGTTGCAGGTGGTCAAGCTGTGGGCCCGGGGGTGGACCGACCAGGAGATCAGTGTGTGGACCGGCCTCTCGCTGGCAGGCATACGGGTCTATCGGGATGCGGCCCGACGGCGGGCGTGCGCACGCACTCCCGAGCGCCTCATGGCAATGACCTACGACAGCGGTGTGGTCCACGTGCCCAACGGGTGGCGGCCCGAGCCAGCGCAGGTGACGGATACCCACTGTTGGGTGCTGGAGCTGTTGGCCGCTGGGCACACGAAGGACGAGATCGCCAGGCGGGTGCGCATGAGCCTGGACGATCTTCGGTTATTACTCGACGGCCTGCAACAAGCGCTAAAAGCCGCTGACGACGCCCAGTCGGTGGCGCGCGCCTATTGGCAACGCCTACTGGTTGCGCGGTTGGGTGTTGCGGTTGAGCATGGCGATGTCGCCGGTGTGGATGGGGTGTGCGCCCGGGTGGGCGATTGGCTGGCTGTGTTGGGGTGGCTGACCGATGATGAGGTCCGCTCGGTGCGCGGCGTGGTTGGTGTGTTGGTGGGTGAGGGCGTCGGGCGTGGTGCGGGCCCGGTGGACGTGTCGGCGACGGCGGGCCGCGAGCAGGTGGGTCAGCGGATGGCACGTATCGCGGTCGACGAGGGCAGTCGCTGGGTGCCGGCCCCGGTCGCCCCAGTGCAGGCGCTGAACATGGTGTCGGGCTATGCGGTCGGGGAGGCCGACACGACGGTGTTTGTGGAGTTGTTCGAGACCGCGGTGCCCGAACGGCTGGCCGAACCTGACCCGCGGGTTGGTGTGGAGTTGGGGTGGCCCGACCCGCAGGCGCTGGACAAGATTGCTGTGTTGGCGAAGAGCCATCACTGGTCGGAGCGGGACGCGCACACCGCTGCCGCGCGTGCGGTCGCGGCGCTGGGGGAGCTGGTGGGTGATGGCGCCGATGGTGCGCGGGTGGTTGTCGAGGTGCGCGACGATGGGTGGTTGCGGGTCACGGTGGCCGACGGCGGTCAGGGACTGCTGGACGCCACGTGGTTGGAGCGTTATCGGCGTTTGGGTGCCGAGGCCGATGCTGGTGGTCGGCGCGTGTGGGTCGAGATCGAAGGTCCCCGCGATGGCACGGGCGACGCCAAGTCCGCGCGCGCCCCTCCCGGATCTGATGACACCCATGCCGCCGCGGCGGAGCCCGCGCGCATCGAAGAACGCGGCCCCGACCCCACCCCCCAAGCGGGCCCGCCGCACCGCGTGCGGGGGCCAGGCCCGCTCACCACCCGCGCCGACACCACCGGCCCCGCCCGTGGCCGACGCGGCACACCCGGGCCCCGTTCCCGCGTCGACACACGCGGCACAGACGCCGGCCTCATCGGCAACCCCACCCACAACCTCGACTTCGAATCGGATAGGCCGGATGCGGAGGAGCAGGCTTCTCTCCAGAATGCGTTCCGGGAACTAGTGGGCGGCACCGAGCCGATGGTGTTGCTGTTTGCGGACGCCTTCGACGGCAATCCACCCGTGCTGCACTCAACGCGACTGCGGCAAGAGCAGGACGTCAATGCCGCGTGGACGGGGGACAGCTATGGCTACGGGCGCGTCGAGGTCGCGTTGCGGTGGGATGAGAACGGTGCGGTGTGGCTGCGGGCTGATCCTCGTGATGGGCTACGGGTCAACGGGATGCTGGTCGACACGCGCGAGCGGGTGCGGGTGCGCGACGGCGACCTAGTGACGTGGCACGGAGGGCACAAGGGCGTCGTCAGGTTCCCTCGGGCGCTGCACCGCGCCGACACCGAGGACGAGTTCGACCCGTCGCGACCGGTGACCATCTGGAATGTGCCGCCGTGGGATCAGCTCGACTTCGAGCCTTTGTCTGGCTCCGCGGGCGCGTCCCTGGTGGTCGGCTACCGCGGGGTGCCTATTGGCGTGTACAAGATGGGCCGTAGCAACGCCGCGATCCGCGACGAGGTCGCGGCCTGGCTGGTCGCCTGGCTGTTGTTCCCGCAGAACCCGACCCTGGTGCCACCCACGCGCGCGTGGCTGGGCCCGGCAGGCCTTGGAGTACTGCAGCAATACATTCGCGGCGCCCGGACCCTCGATGAGGATGACGCAGACGACAGCACACCGGCGTTCGATCTGCGCAGCATCGAGGGCCAGATGATCGCCGTGTTGCACTATGTTCTTGCCCATCCGGATGGTCATGCCAGCAACGTGTTGGTGGAGCCGCTCACAGCTGTCGACCACGAGGGAATGGAAGCGTTTGGCTATCACGGGATCGTTCCGCCACCGTGGCAGCACCGGCAGTTGGTTTCGATCTTCGTTGAAGCGAACCTCAGCAGATCCGGTGCTGATCGGCCGCTTGACACCATGCTGCTCGCGAGGCTGTTAAAGGATCCTGGGCGGTTGCTCGATCTGCTGCGCGCGTTGGGGTATTCGGCCGCCGAGGCGCATTGGGCAGTGTTGCGGCTGCGGGAAGTGTTGGCGGAGAGCCGGATCACTGGGCGGGCGTGGGCACACGACATCGAATCCGAATACGTGCGTGGCGTGGTGGATCCGACCGTGCTATGGCCGACAGATGCGCGGGGTCTAGAGGCCGTGTTGCAGGAGCTGGCCGAGCAAGTGTCGTCCGGTCCCACCGCCGAGTCCGAGGCGACCGTGGTGGTACCGGATTTAGCCGGCCTTGAGGCGGTCGATGTTGAGGTGGCCCAGCATGCGATCACCGGGCCGTGGGAGACCGGACCGGAGTTCGGCCGCTACCCCGACGGTCTGACGTTGCGTGTCGGGTTGGGATTGTGGGCCACGACGCTGCCCGGGCCGCAGCGGTGCGCCCCAATGTGGGCGCTGGTGGCCAAACCTCCGGCCGAGAACGACCGGCAGAGTCACGCGGTGCTGTGGAGAGTCACCTCTGAGCGGGGCAAGGCGATGGTCTGGGAGTGGGACCCGCGGCACCGCGACCAGGGGTGGACGCGATGGTCGCCGGCGCGCGATGCCGGGAGAGACGGCGTGTGGCAGGCGGCGGTGCTGTTGGGTGACGGCACCCCGGCGCTCGCACCGCCCGCTGCGCCGATCGACAGTGCGCTCCTGCTGGCTGGGTTCAGCGGCTCGCAGGAAGCCGGCCGCCAGGACGCTGATGTCGCGGCCAAGCATTGTTTGGCCACGGTACTGAAGGCGGCGTGTGAGGCGGGGTGGATATCCGATCAAGCAGCGCGTCGGTTGGTGCAGACGGCTGGCGGTATCGACCGACCGGCCGCCGATACCGTTGGTGACGCCGGGGTGCCCCAAGCCGACGACCCATCCCCCGGCACCCTCGGGCCAGCCGGGGCCGCTGCCGTGTGGTGGCGAAGGCTTATCGACGAGCCTGGCCGTATCCGGCGCGGGCCGGTGGATAGTGGCGTGAGCACCTGGGGGATGGGCGACACCCATCGACCAGATTACGACGGTGAGGGTCCCGTTGACTCGGGGCGCGATGGTGTTCCTCATCCGGTGGAGGACTTCGTCGCCGTGTTGACGCAGATGGATGCGGCGGTCGGGGCGATGCCTGAGTCGGACGGGTCGCAGTTGGCCGACCAATGGTGGGCCTTGAACGCCGATTTCGCATCGGCCATGGGGCGGGGTGTCAGGCCGGGCTCGGAAGGAGCGAACATGCTGGCCCAGCGGCACCTTTCCCTCTCGCGTTGGCTCTGCAACGGCTTCGATTGCCGGGTGCAGCGTTACGAGGCCGAAAGAGTGGCCACGACCCCGAGCTTGCGCCGCGACTATGACTCGGCGGCGCCCGGGTTGGCGCGCTACGCGCGCGAGGTGATCGTCGCCAACATCGAGCAGCTGACCGACCGCGATCACCGTGCCCGCTGGGTGGTATCGCTCTTGGCCGAGGGCTACACCAACAAAGAGATCGCCAAGAGTCTAAATATCGATGAGAGCACCGTGGAGAGTGACATCCAGGGCATGATTGAGGCACTCGATGCCCGGACGGACGTCGACCTGGCGATGAGAGCTCTTGAGAACGGGCTGGTAGCTCCGGGGTATCGGCCTGACACGACGGCGCTGCGGAATTGCTTGAACGGCCCGAACATCCAAGACTTCGAGACATTGTCGCTGGTGCTCGAGGGCTACACCAACAGAGAGATCGCTGATGAGTTGGACCTAAGCCCAGGCGCTGTGAAGAACAATGTCGGGCGCTTGCTCACGGAGCTGGGCGCACGCAACCGCACGCACGTGGCGACGATGGCCTACTACGTCTCAGAAGTTCTGCAGGAGCGCCTAGAGGACCTCGCCGACAAACAGCTCACGATGTTTCGGCTGTTCGCCGAGGGATTTCCCAGCAAGAAGATCGCCAATCGGTTGGACACCACTGAGCGCGTGGTCAACAAGTACATCCGGCGCATGCTGAAGAGGCTGGGTGCACGCCACCGCGCTCACCTGGTGGTCGTCGTCGAACCCTGGCGCGCCGTACTTGATGTGGAGCACCCGGCCCATGCGGATCAAGCGCTCCGCAAGCGACTAGCCAAACTCCCGCCTCGCCATGTCGAGGTGTTTTTGCTGGTGGCCGACGGGCACACCGATGACGAGATCGCCCACCGGTTGCGCCTCCGTCCACGCACTGTGCGAATGCACATCGGGCACTTGCTGAACAAGCTTGATGCAAAATCCCGCGCCCACCTGGTGGCGATGGCCTACGAGAGCGGCTTGGCAGCTCCCTCGGGCGCGCGGAGCGACCCGCTTCTGACCGCGGGCGAATGCGCTGTGGTCGAGCTGCTTGCCGCCGGAGGCACGGACCAAGACATTCCCGCCCTGGCCGCGCGGTTCAATGTGGCCCTTGCCCTCGTTGAGACGTGGTTTCGCAGTGTCAGGGAGATCTTCGTCACAGACGACGACGCTCAGGTTGTGGCGCGCGCCTACGCGTCGGGCGAGCTAGTTCCGCGGCTCGACACGGCGGTCGCGCACCGAGGCGGTGAGCATCCCCCGACCGGCCCGACGCGATTGAATGACCGCGACGAAAAGATGCTCGAGTTGGTGGCCGAGGGGCTCCTCGATGAGCGGACCGTGAAAACGCATCTCAACCACTTGATGCGGAAGCTAGCTGCTCGCGACTCCGCCGACCTGGTCGCGAAGGCCTATGAGCGTGGTCTACTGACTCCGAGATTGCCGGACGATCCAGATCCGGAATCCCCTGAGGACCGAGCCGCCCTGAAGAGGCGGATGGCTGAGTTGGCCCCGCTGCGGCGCCAGGTGTTTGCCCTGGTGGCCGCGGGACTTGACAACGCAGAGATCGGCGCAAAGTTGGGCGTCTCTAAATACCTGGTGAAAGGTTACGTCTACAGGTTGCAGCGGACGCTAGGTGCACGCAACCGCCCGCACCTGGTAAGGCTGCACCACCTGGTGGGGCTTGAACCGGGGTCGGAGCAAGACGACGCCAAGGGTTTGCCAGCGGAATCGGCTGCCGAAGCCCCGGCGCCGGTACCCACGCCGAACCTGAACGAAGTGGCGGGCCAAGATCCGCAGTCCCATCACGGTGATGAAGCGAGGGATCGGTCTTCGGACCAGGGAGGCGTCCGCGAGGGCCTTCCCCTTCTGACCGACCGTGAATACCAGGTGCTGTCGCTGGTGGCCGCGGGCTACGTCAGCCAAGAGATCGGCGCTGAGTTGAACATCGCCAAGGCTACTGTGGACAGGCATGTCGCCATTTTGAAGGCGAGGCTGGGTGCCCGCACCCGCCCCCAGGCGGTGACGATAGCCCTGGGCCGCGGGCTGGTAGCTCCGAGGGCGCTACCCGACACCGAAATGCTGAAGACGCGCCTGGCATACCTGGACCCCCAATACCTCGAGATGTGGTCGCTGGTGGCCAAAGGCCAAACCAACAAAGAGATCGCCGACGAGTTAAACCTCCAACCGCGGTCCATGGACAGGTGCATCTCGGGCTTGAAGAAGGAGCTGGGTGCAGGCAGCCTCGAGCACCTGGCGACGATGGCCCATTACGTGTCAGAAGCTCTGCAGGACTGCCTGGAGAAGCTGGCCGACCAGCAGGTCGCGGTGTTTGCGCTGTTCGCTCAGGGGTGCCCCCGTGAAGAGATCGGCGAGCGGTTGGGCCTGCCTGAGGACTTCGTCAACAACTACCTTCAGCGCATTGAGAAGCGACTGCTTGAGCTGGTGGCTCGCGGGCTCGCCACGCCACAGATCGCGGACGAATGGGCCATCAGCCGGCAGAGCGCGAAAACGGCTGTAAACCGCTTGATGTCGGAGCTGGGCGCTCGCGACCTCGCCGACCTGGTGGCGAAGGCTTACCAGCACGGCCCGTTGCGTGCGCGATTCCCGCACACCAGGGATCCGGGATCCCCGGAAGACCCAGCAGCATTGAAGAAGCGTATGGCGGCGATGAAACCGCGCAGGCGCCAGGTGTTGACCCTGGTGGCCGCGGGGCTTTCCAACGCAGAGATCAGCGCAGAGTTGGGCATCAGCGAGTCCAGCGTGAAATGGGATGTCCGTCAGTTGCATGGGTGGCTGCTTGCACACAACCGCGCGCACTTGGTGAGGCTGCATCATCTGTGGAGGCGCGTTGAACCGGAGTGGCAGCAAGATTGCGCCGCGGATTCACCAACGGAATCGGCTGCCGAAGCCGCGGCGCCAGTAGCTCTACCGAAGCTGAACGAGCCGTCAGAAGCCCCGCACCCTGACGCCGCGCGGCAGCGGCAAAGTCCGCCGGAGTTGACGCAGCTGGAGCGCGACATTGTTGCGCTGATGGCTCACGGGTTCACCGATAAAGACATCGCCAAGGACAAGACATTGGGCCTCCGCAGCTTGAGCAAGGTAAGGACTTACCGCTCGAGCATTCGGGTGAAGCTGGGTGCAGGTACCCGGGTCCAGGAGGTGGTGTTTGCCTACCGGCTGGATCCTCCCGCGGTGGTAGTAGACCTGAAAAAGTTTCTGAAGGACAGGTTGTCCGGCCGTCAGCGCCGGATGCTGGCGTTGCTGGGCGCCGAGGGACTCAGCAACGAAGCGATCGCCAAGCGGTTGGGGTTGGATCGGCACACCGTGAGTGCGGAGCTGCGTAGGACGCGAGATCTGCTGGGTGTGGGTAGCGACGAGCAGCTGGTGAGGATTGCCTACGAGGGCGGGCTGGTAGCTCAGGGGTCCTCGGGTGAGGTGTCGGGAGCCGGCCGGGTCGATGGCTCGCGCGGTGAGTTGACGAAGCCAGTCGCTAGGGCCACGGTCTCGGTGAGCCAATTTGTTGGTAAGGCGGTAGGCCCGTTGGAGGGCCTACGATCGTTTGAGCTGATGGTGTTGGCGCTGCTGGCTGAGGGCCTCGACGTCGAGCAGATCGGTGTGGCGGCCGGTCTGGACCCCGACAGCGTGGAGCGCTACCTGGGCAGCGCGAGCGCGAAGTTGGGTGTGGGCAATGATGCCCAGTTGGTGGGGGTGGCCCACGAGTGCGGCTTGGTGGGTGCGCCGACGGATGTGCCGGGCGCGGTGGGCTTGTCGTATGAGCACTACGTGGTGATCGAGTCGTTGGCCGACGGGAAAACGCGGGACCAGATCGCCGCGTGGCTGGATGTGTCGGTGGCTGTCGTTGAGGGGTGGGTCGGCGATATCAAGGAGGCGCTGCGCCTGTCGGACCGCCACGACGACGCCCAGGTGGTGGCGCGCGCGTACGCATGGGGTGTGCTGGTTGCGCGGTTGGGTGTTGCGGTTGAGCGTGGCGATGTCGCCGGTGTGGATGGGGTGTGCGCCCGGGTGGGCGATTGGCTGGCTGTGTTGGGGTGGCTGACCGATGATGAGGTCCGCTCGGTGCGCGGCGTGGTTGGTGTGTTGGTGGGTGAGGGCGTCGGGCGTGGTGCGGGCCCGGTGGACGTGTCGGCGACGGCGGGCCGCGAGCAGGTGGGTCAGCGGATGGCACGTATCGCGGTCGACGAGGGCAGTCGCTGGGTGCCGGCCCCGGTCGCCCCAGTGCAGGCGCTGAACATGGTGTCGGGCTATGCGGTCGGGGAGGCCGACACGACGGTGTTTGTGGAGTTGTTCGAGACCGCGGTGCCCGAACGGCTGGCCGAACCTGACCCGCGGGTTGGTGTGGAGTTGGGGTGGCCCGACCCGCAGGCGCTGGACAAGATTGCTGTGTTGGCGAAGAGCCATCACTGGTCGGAGCGGGACGCGCACACCGCTGCCGCGCGTGCGGTCGCGGCGCTGGGGGAGCTGGTGGGTGATGGCGCCGATGGTGCGCGGGTGGTTGTCGAGGTGCGCGACGATGGGTGGTTGCGGGTCACGGTGGCCGACGGCGGTCAGGGACTGCTGGACGCCACGTGGTTGGAGCGTTATCGGCGTTTGGGTGCCGAGGCCGATGCTGGTGGTCGGCGCGTGTGGGTCGAGATCGAAGGTCCCCGCGATGGCACGGGCGACGCCAAGTCCGCGCGCGCCCCTCCCGGATCTGATGACACCCATGCCGCCGCGGCGGAGCCCGCGCGCATCGAAGAACGCGGCCCCGACCCCACCCCCCAAGCGGGCCCGCCGCACCGCGTGCGGGGGCCAGGCCCGCTCACCACCCGCGCCGACACCACCGGCCCCGCCCGTGGCCGACGCGGCACACCCGGGCCCCGTTCCCGCGTCGACACACGCGGCACAGACGCCGGCCTCATCGGCAACCCCACCCACAACCTCGACTTCGAATCCGCGCCTGATCAGCCCGAGCCCAAGGAGCACCCTGCCCACCTGCCGGAACAGGCGGACCGACACGAGGACTTGCCGCGGCTGACCAAGCCTCAGCGCGAGTTGATTGATCTGGTGGCGCAGGGGCTCACCAACCGCGAAATAGCCGGACGTTTGAAAATCTCTCTGGCGTCCGTGAATATGCAACTCCACCGGTTGCTGCAAAAATTTGGAGCACCGAACCGCGCGCACCTGGTGGCGATGCTCAATCCGCGGTGCTCGGTCGACCCAGATCACCTGCGGCAGTGCATTGAGACGTCAACCGACGATGAACGCGAGATCATGGCGTTGCTCGCCACCGATGGGATCAAAAACCGCGAGATCGCCACGATCGCCAAACGGTTGGGACGCGCTCCGAAATCCGTGGAGATCGATGTCGACGGCTTGATGCGCAAGCTGGGTGCCGTCGACCTCATGGACCTGGTGAATATTGCATACCAGGCCTACCCGAGTGGGCTAGCAGGTCGCGCCGATGCAGAAGAGGTCAAGCTCGCGCCCCGCGAGGTTGACGTGATTTCGCGGGCGGCTAAGGGCTGCAACAACTTAGAGATCGCCGGCCAGCTTCACCTCGTTGAGGCGACCGTGAAGATGCACCTCTACAACGCGACGAAGAAACTGCATGCGCGCAGCCGCCATCATCTAGTGGCCCAGGCCCATCGGCGTGCCGGACTAGATCTGGGTCCTGCGCCAGAAGGTTTGCGTGACCGCATGCTGGAATTGACTCCTCTTGAGCGCGGCATAACAACACTTGTTGTCACCGAGGGGCTCACGTACCGAGAAATTACCGACCGGTGGTTCCTCAGCGAGGGCGCCGTGCTGCGGTCCGTCAAAAAGATCAAGGCGAAGGTGGGTGCGGGCGACGACCTCGTACAGCTTGCGACGATACTCTGCCAGAGCGGGTTGGTCGAAGCGTGGCGGGCGGAATTCGCCAGGGAAGTCGAAGCGCCGTTGGCTCCGGACAGTTTGAAAGAGCTGACGGAGCGCGAAATTCGGACGCTGAAGCTGTGGGCCGAGCAGCTCACCAATGACAAGGTGGCTGATCGGCCGAGACTCGACTCGAAAGACGCGAAAACGAACCTCAGGCTTGCCGCCCAGAAGTGGGGCGCACGCACTCCTGCCCGCCTGGCGGCGATGACGTACGAGAGCGGCTTGGTAGATCCCCGGGAAGGCGCGTCGAGCCCGGTGCTGACCGATGGCGAACGCGCCCTGGTCGACCTGCTGGCCGCGGGCGGCAGTGAGCAAGACATCCCTGAGTTAGCCGCGCTGAGGGAAAAGTTCGGCGCAGCTAACAATGCCGAGCTGGTGGCGCGCGCCTACGGATGGGGTGCGCTAGCTCCGCGCCCACGAACTGACGCACCAGCAGCCCAACTGGCCGCGGCCCGGTCGGTGGGGACGGTGCTGGGACCTGGCGACAGCCCCGTTGCGGGCGGGTACCGCGAGAGTTCGCGGCTGGCCTTTTTAGGCGTGGAAGAGCCGGTCGGGCTGCCTGGCGATCAGGAGGCTCGGGCGGCGCTGGCCGAGCGGGCCTTGACGAAGCTGGGGGTGACGAGCGCCGACGAGTTACGTCCCCAGGCGACCGGCCGAGCTGAGCGGGCCCGGACAACCGCGGCCGCTTGGAAGCAACTAAGCCTGCAGGAAAAGTGGGTGTTGATCGTCGAATACCCCGAGCAGATCGCCACCGCCGAAGGCATCCCCGACGGCTGGGCATCCCACCAGGCCAGCATCCGCGTCATTGAGAAACACCTGGCCATCCGCGATGAGCTGGTGTCGCAGCTCAGCGAGCGCATGGACCCGACCGAGCGAGTGTTTATCGCGCATTGGAACTGGATCGAGATTCAGCTGCGTCAGGCCGCCGACGCTGCCCGGTTTATGGAGGTCGACCTGCGCCTGCTGCGGTTTGACCCCGCGGCGAACCACAGTCAGGGATGCGCCATCGTCGCCTTTAGCCAAAAGGGGGTGGATCCCTATCAGGCGAAGACGGTCTCCTGGCACCCGTCCACCTTGGGGGCGACGATGCGTACGTTGGTTCCTTGGCTGAGCACTGCGCTCTACGGTCTGCTCTCCGACATTCGGCGGGAGCCGGGGTTGCCGGCGGCTTCGATCGCCTGCATCGGCTACCAGGCGAATGTTGATCAGCACATCTCGGCGTTTGACATCGCTCGCGACGTGCGGGCCGGCGACGCAAGCCGCTTCGACGGACACCGGGTACTGGCGCACGACCAGCCGGTCGTCTCCGGCTTCGAGCGCGTCTATCAGCCGGTGGTCCGTGAGGCGCTGAAGCGGCTGAAGCTCCAACACATCAGCGAGTTGGCCCGTCGCGTCCAGACTCTATCGGACGCCCCTGAACCCGACGGCCTTCTGGAGCGCGCGAATGCGGCGGGGTGGCGACGGTTAAGCCGTAGGCAGCAGTGGGCGCTGATCTTGGCATATCCGGCACCTATTGGTAATTCAGTCGACGGATTACTGGGATGGGCTCGTAACGAGGCCAATATCCGGTGGCTCGATACCATTGTCGCCGACGCGGAGAAGGGGCTGCTCAACCCGGATAGCGAATTGTCGGCGTTGCAATTGGCCGCCGCGAACCGCGCGGTCAAGCTTCGGGTCACGCTGCGCGAGGCTCGCGAGAACGCCCGCGGGGCGGGGATGGAGCTTCATGTGCTCCAGCTTCAACCGGGCATTTTCGGTGGGTCGATCGAAGGCGCCGCGGTGGCCTTCACCGCAAAGAATGTAGATCCATATCGCGCCGATGCGGTGTCCTTGCATTTCCCCGGCAATACGACACCGCTCGATGAGCTGGACCGCTGGATGGATGAAGCATCTAACCAGCTGCTGTCGACGCGGCGAGAGAACCCGCGGCTGAAGGCGGCCTCGCTGCTGCACATCGATAACAGAACATCCGACGCGACTCCCGAACGAAAGTTGGATGCCGAGCAGCTCTCTCTTTTCCTCCGCAGATTCGAAGTCATCCGCAAGGCGTGGGCCGACGATGACGACAGCCGCTTCACTGGTTACGACATCTTCCCGTACGGCCGCGTGGGGTCGATGACCATCGGTGCGGCCCTGCGGGGCGCGGGGCTAGGAGACCTGGTTCGCGCGGTCTTTTTTCGCGATCGGTGGCGTGTCCCGCTCGAGAGCGCCAGCGAGGCCGGTTTCGGCGTCAACGTAATCGCGGCGGCGCGCTCAGATCGAGCTCCTGACCCGGAAGGCCCGAACTTCAGGCGAAGCGCGGGCGTCGACCCGACAGCGCCGGAGTTTGGCGCCATCGTGGTCAAACTCGGCCGCCCGGCCGGCGCCGACGAGATGGACATGGCGCGAATCCACAATCCCGACGGGGGGTGGGTCAACCAGCGTGCGGGCCAACGCGGACCGTTCCTGATCGCGGCCGGAAGGATCGGCGCCGGGCTTCCCGACCGGGTGGTGGACCAGGCCCTCGAGGATGCGCGCATCGAGGACCCCGACCCGGCGTTCGGTAACTGCGACGATTACGCGCTAGGAAGGTTGTCGGCCAGATACCAGCGGGTGTTCCGTTTCGACGCCGAGGATGCGGGGGCGCCCCCGCGCGGCAGGCCGGCGCGGGCGACGTTCAAAGCCATCCGGTCTGGGTCGCGGTTCGCCACCTACGACGAGCTGTATGAGATGGCTGCGCAGTTACCCAAGGATTGGACGATCGTGGTGGCCACCAAATGGGCGCCCGACAGCGGGCGCCACGGCGGCCACGTCTGGCTGCTGCACAACGACCCCGGCTGGATCGTCGTCGACGACAACAACGGAGGCGAGCGCCCGTGGCCACCGGGGTGGACCGCGGACGAGGTGGAGCTCAACGCGTACTGCATCCTGGGTCCCGACGGCAATCCGCGCTTCGGCCTCGACGACAGCCTCGAGCCGCGAGCAGCCCACGCAATCTCTCACGTCCGAGGTGCCCACGACGGCGGCACCGCAGAAGAACCGGGCGAGGACCCGAGCGCCTTGCCGGAGAGGCTGGACGTGGTGTTCGCCAACCGCGCAGACAAGGCCCGAGTCAAACAGTTCACCGACGCCATATCCGGCAAGTGTGGCCCATACGAAGTTCTGTGGAGCGGTGACGGGACCGGCATCGATGAGTTGGGCTTGACGGGTCGTATCTTCTATCGCGGCCGTGAAATCGGCACAATCGAGCGGTCCCTGTACCTTGATCTTGACGGCAGCCTGGTTGCCTGGCACGAATCGCTGGAATTCAAACAGCCGGTGTTTTCCGATGAGGAGTTCTACGCGGCGCTGGCCTCGAAATTCGACGACGGCTTGTACCCGGCCGCCGGGGTTGATCGCGTCTGGTTGACAACCCGGGGTAACCATGGCGAGTGCACCTGGGCGATGTTCGTCCAGGGTTTTAAGTTGGTGCGTTCGACACGAGCACTGCTGGGGTCGCTGGCCAGCATCAGAGAGTCGGCTGTCCGGCTCAGGCTGCAGTTCCCGGCTGCTTGGGCCCGTCTTTCTGACATTGTCCAACGTTTGGATGCCTGTACGAGCGAACTGAACGAACACGGTGACCGAGCTGATCTGAGCGGTCTGCCGACCCCGCATGAGCTAGTGAACCTCGAGGCCGGCGGCGAGCAACTCGGGCTCCTGCTGCTGGCCAACACAGAGGTGGCGGTGGTCAAGCATTACCCTGCGCATACTGCGGACAGCAGGGCGCACCCCCTCGCGACGCGCCCGCTGACCGCGGAGCGCTGGGCGCGCCTGATGGGGGATCGAGGCCAAGGCCCCCAGAGCCCGATGGATCCCCCGGGCGCCCCGGCGCTGGGTCAAGCGGTCGACAACCTTGACCAGCGGATCGAGGCGACGGCCCTGGTGGGTGAGGGCACCGCGCTGATTCGCGAGGGGTACGCCACCTGGAGCGAGGACGCGGATAAAGTCCGCGAGTCGGTCCTTAACATCACAAACGCGGCTCGGCGGCTACTACGGGAAATCGGCCCCGATAACCCCGACGCCCTTATTCTCGAAGCGCTTGTGCGGCGACTGGAATCCCCACACCTGCGTCCTCCGACCCTCACCGAGCTTTTGGCCCTCGGCGATCTCGGCCAGCGACTGGTGGACTCCGCAGTCTGCCACGTTGCCAGATATCTCGAGGACGGCGAATCGACCGGGCCGCGCGATGACCCGGACTTCGCGGCGCGCCTGCGGTATTGGGGCCTGGACAAAACCACCCGCACGGTGGCGACTCGCTTTGCCGAGGCGCTGTGGGAGGCGGTCGATGATTTCAACGGCTGGCGAGTCGAGCAGCTCGCCAGGGATCTGTCCGGTTGGTACGGGGACGACTACCGCATCGAGTTCGCGGGTGACTGCCGGGACGGGCGAATTTTTCTCAGCGGTCGCATCTACGACCGTGACGGACATCGTATCGGCACCATCGACTGGAGCTTCGCCCGTGACGATCACGGCCGGCTGGTCGCTGTTTGCGACGAGCTGGTGCTGCTTTATGAGGAGCGGGACGAAGAGTTCGTCACGGCGATGTGTGCGACGCTCGAGCCGTTTTTCGAGCGCTCCGGTGTCGATCGCATCGAGTTGATCACCAACCTGGCCCCCGCCAGCATGTGGACCGATCGGGACTTCAGTTTGAATCCGGCCAAAGTGCGAGAGTCGGTCAACAGCCTCCAGGCCATCGCCCACATTCTCGGCGGAGCTGACGCCGTCGAGAACATCATGCAGACGTTCGGCGATGCCGTTCACGCGGCCGAGCTGGCGGACTTCGGTGAGCTGGCGAACATAGACGACCTAGCGGTCGATCGATTCTCGGCCGTGACCGCACACCAGGAACCCAATCTGGGCAAGCCACTGATGGGCTTGGCACCCTGCCATGTCGTCAAGTATCTGGGCGGCGGCGAGACCGATCACTTACAGGCGGACACCGGCATCGCCGAGACGCTGGACGTGGTGCTGGAAAACCTCTACCAGCGGCGAGTCGATGAGCTAGCCCACGACCTGTCCGGCTGGTACGGACCCTACTTCATACTGTGGAAAGGGTCGTTCACGGACGACATAGTCAGCTTAGAAGCCGAAATCTGCAGGGGCGGCAGGCAAATCGGCCACATCGAACGACACCTCTACGGTGAACCGGGCAACTTCGCCGCTCGTCATGGCGAGCTGGTCATCGAAGACCGGCGATTTCGGAAACAGCAGTTCTGCAGGGCCCTGGAGGCGCAGTTCGAGCACTACTACCTGCGCAGCGGGCTTGACCGCGCCGGGTGGCTAACGTCAGGCACTGAGGAACAGTCCACCCGCGCGGCGATCCAACACGGCGCCACCTGGCTTCTCCGTCGGCCAGACCTGGACGAGTCGCTGCAAAGCATCATCGAGCGGGCCGAATATCTGATGCAGGAGGACAGGGTCGGTCTCGACGCCCAGGCCGTTCTTGTCAGGTACGTGAAGCGGTTGAGTTCCTGCCGGCGGCAGCTGAAAAGATTAAGTCACCGAAAGGCATTTGTTCCGGTGGAGCTGGATGATCTGCCGTCGCTCGAGGAGCTTGTGAATCTGAGCCCAGATGACCAACCGGATCTGGGTCGTCTTCTGTTGGCTCACACGGAGGTCGAGGTCGTCAAGCGTTTCCGCGAGACCCCGGCCGTCCTGCCGAGCACCGTCGGTTCGCAGTCGCTGATTGAGTACGCGCTGGGCAGCAGTCAATATGTCGATCGCCTCGCCCCAGTGCTCGACGAGGTGATCGCCCGCGGTGGTGCACAGCAACTGCAATTCCACGTCGACCGCGGCGTCGATGCCGATGACGGGGTCGTCATCATCCGGACACGGGTCGGCGAGTGGAGCCTGGAGCAGGTCGTTGACACTAACGACGAACTGTCAACCGAGATTCGCGCCGGGCTCGCGGATAGCGACACCGATGACGTTCGTGCGGTGCTCGCCGCCTGTCTGCCCGAGCCCCAAGCGTCGCATTTTGTCGACACGATAATGGCGGGCGTCGCCGACCTGTCCGAGGGCCCGCTGCTGATCGCCGTGACCCGCCCGATCGGCCATCGAGCGGTCGAAATCACGGCTGCTGGCCGGCACATGGTGTTCTTCGAAGACGGTCGCTACGCCTTGCCGCGACGTCACGCCGATGACGCCGGCGACGGGGCGTATCCGCTTGCCAACGACCTGGACCGTGCCGAACACGACGCACGAGTCGCGGCGCTGGATCTGGCGGCGTTAACGCCCGAGGCGGTCCACAACGCCGTCTATCGGGAGGTACTGATCGACAAGAAGGTCACCGGCTTCTACGAGGGCCGGGTCGCCAACTTCGTGAGGCGCGAGGTCAAGCGCGCACGGCTGCATGTCAAGCGAACACTGGACAAAGCTTTCTTTGTCTCGGGTGACATCGCCAACCTCCGGGGTCTGAATTGGGAATTCCTCCGAAGGGCCGACGCCAATACGCACTATCGGAACCTGGCGGCCATTTTCCGCGCGGCACTCGAGGAAACAGGGGCCGACGTGGTGCCGATGCGCGTCGGCGGCGACGAAATCTGCGCCGTCGTCGTCGGTGACCTCGACCAGGCGGCCATGGACAGGGCATTGGCGAGGATCCACGCTCGCGCCCAGGCATACGCTGTAGAGCACAACTTGTCCGACATCGAGCATCCGAAGCATGAGGGACAACCGGAATACAACGGTGTTGGACTACATGTCGGCTATGCCGAGATCCTGCCCGGCCTGAGGCTGAAGAACATCTTCAGGCGCGCCGACCTCGGCGTGAACGCGAGTAAGACCAGGAGCAGACATGTCGCAGGAGAACCGGGACGAGCGGCTGGGGCTGACGGGGCTGACCCCGCAGCAGCAGCGGCGGCGGATCCAGGAGCTGGAACGCAAACTCGCCCGGAAAGAGCAGGCGGCGAGGGCGAAGCTGCAGGGCGCGCGGGCGCGCAGGCACAACCCCGACACCCGCTGAGCGGTCGCGCCCGATACCCGCTGCCCGAGGAGGTCAAACGCGCTTGGGTCATGAAGAAGGCCGCCCGAATCTGCCGGCTCGCGCCCGACGAGGCGCGTATTGCCCTCGGAGAGCTTTACGAGCCGCACCCCCCGGATGAGGCCACCGGTTACCTCGACGGTCGTGACGAAAAATTCATGCACGACGAGCTGACCCGAGCTCATGATCACGTGACCAACAGCGACGACTCCGGCTTCGTGGTGGCGACACGCCTGATCAACCTGACCGGCCTCAATACGTACGCACGGGACCGCGCCGACGTCGCCAACGTCCATTACGGCGCTATCGCCTACATCGCGCGCAGCGTGTTGTTGAAGTTGGCCGAGGCCACGGGGGCGAAGGTCGATTCCTTCCGTACCGGCTCTGACCTGATGGCCCACATTGTGATCGGCAAGATCGACGCCGCCACCATGGCTGTCGCGATCGCCGAGATCAGCAGCAGAATCGAGACCTACGCCCAAGCCGAAGGCTTGGCGCAGATCTCCAATCCGTCGCAGCCCGAGCGCCCAGGCCTTCACCTGGACGTCGGATATACCGACATCGCGACACACGTCAACGTCGACGGCATCGTGCGTGCCGCCGTCGAGCGGCGGGATCGGCGGCACGCGGATGAGGATTCTGCGGCACGCGACGGTCGGGAACGTGTTGCGGGCAAGGGCTTCGAGGCGCCCATGCTGGCGCGCGACCATGACCACCACCCCGTAGAGAATCACTTCGCCGGCGAGTCGCTCACACCAGAGGATGAAGGACTTTCGGATGTGCACGCGGCCGCGGCTATGTTGACCGCTATCCACGGACGTGAGTTCCGCGCCGACGACCCAACCGAACTGTTGTCAGCCGCCAGCTGCTATTCGCAGCGCGCAACGTACGGCGAGGTTCGTGCGACGCTGCGCTATCTGGGCCGCGACTCGTCGGCCATCGTGGTGACGGACAGCGGCCGAGTCTTTCTTGCGTTCAACGTCCGTGGCGAGGCCTACTTCTGTGACCCGCGAACCGGGGTGGGGACCCGCTCGCCACCGAGGGGCACAGTACTGAAGGACGTTGCCTTGGTGGGTTACCTTGATTTCCGCGGCAATCCTTTGGCGCCGCTGGACGAATACGTTCCCAGCTTTGAACGGCTCGGGCTGTTGTTTGACGACGAACACGAAGCGCGCTGTCAGCAGTTCGAAAACGATTGCGCCGCCTTGAATTTGGATTTCCTCGACGCGATGCGTCTCGGAGTGCTACCGAGCTCGCCGGAAGCCAACGAGCTGGCCGAGCGGCACTTCACCCTGCATCGGGATTTCTTCAACCCCGCCAACTTCAGCCGTCAGCTGCAGAGATTTTTCGCGCGAACGTTCGTCACGGATGCGACGTTGCGGACTCGCTACACGTGGATCACTGACCCCGTCAGCGGCGAGCAACGCCACGTGCCGCAACTGGCGCCATACGTGCGCGATGTGATCGTCGCCAACCCCGAACGCGGTCCCCCCGACAACCCCGATGGCCCAACGGATCCCCAC
>NZ_JBNMQT010000024.1:0-73541 GCF_050205645.1 Mycobacterium heidelbergense | reverse complement strand
CCGATTGGTGTGCCGTTGGGCAATATGCGGGTGTTTGTGCTTGATGCGGGGTTGTCTCCGGTGCCCGTGGGTGTACTTGGTGAGTTCTATGTCGCGGGCGCCGGTGTGGCCCGGGGATATCGCGGCCGCGCGGCGTTGACCGCGACCCGGTTTGTGGCCTGTCCGTTCGGGCCGGCCGGGACGCGCATGTATCGCACCGGCGATGTAGGCCGATGGACCGCCCACGGCGCACTGGAGTTCGTGGGCCGCGCCGATCAACAAGTCAAGATCCGCGGATTTCGGGTGGAGCCCGGTGAAGTCGAAGCCGTGCTAGCCACCCACCCCCACGTCGCGCACGCAGTCGTCATCGCCCACAGCACCCCCAACGCCGCCGACGACATCACCGACACCCACCTGGTGGGCTACGTCGTACTCAAACCACCACCCGCCGCCGCCGACCCCGACGCCCCCGCCGCGCTGGCCGCCGACATCCGCCGCCACGCCGCGACACGACTGCCCGAGTTCATGGTGCCCGCCGCAGTCATGGTCCTTGAGGCCCTGCCACTGACCGCCCACGGCAAACTCGACCGAAAAGCCCTGCCGGCCCCGCAGTTCGTCAGTGACGTGGCCTACCGAGCCCCCCGCGATCCACGCGAAACAGCGCTGGCCACCCTGTTCGCCGAAGTCCTCGGGACCAACAAAGTCGGCATCGACGACGGATTCTTCACCCTGGGCGGACACTCCCTCTCGGCAACCCGACTCGTCGCACGCATCCGCACCGAACTCGGCATCGACATCCCCATCCGAGCAATCTTCGACGCCCCCACCGTCACCCAACTAGCCCAATGGATCGCCCGAGAACCCGCTTCTGAGTTCGTGGATCCGTTGGCGACCGTCTTACCCCTCCGCTTGGGCGGAGCCAAGCTACCCGTGTGGTGCATCCACCCGGCGGGTGGAATGGCGTGGGGTTACCGCGGGCTGGCCGAGCATCTTCATGACCGGCCCATCTACGGGTTGCAGGCGCGGGGACTCGACGGCACGACGCCGTTCGCCACGTCGATACCCGCCATGGCGAACGACTACGTCGAGCAAATACTGGCCGTGCAGCCGGAAGGGCCCTTCATTCTGCTGGGTTGGTCCTTCGGCGGTGTCGTGGCTCATGCGATGGCGGCAGAGCTCCGGCGCCGCGAACACGAGGTCGCACTGCTGGGGCTGATCGCCAGTGTCCCTAGGTATGAGGACGACCCGCTATTGCTGTCAGAATTCTCCGAAAGCGATACCCGCAGCCTGATCAACGCGTGGGCGAACGATCGCTACGGTGTTTCGATCGACGACCCTGAATACGAGTCGCTGGCGAACGTCGTCATCGCCTTGACCAAGAACAGTGTCGAAATGCTCAATGACTTCGTGTCGCCAAGCTACGACGGTCGCTCAGTACTGTTCATACCGACTGTCAACGAGCCAAGACCACCGGAGGAATATCTCGCGGCATGGGCACCGTATCTGAAAGGACATGTGTCCGCGCACAAAATTGAAAGCCAGCATTCCGACATGGACATGCCCGAGCCGATTGCCGCGATCGGCCAAATACTCGACCACGAGTTGGACAAACTATCGAACTGAGGGAGACGACCGCGTCACTTCTTTGCCTTGTCCCCCGCGGCATCGGTGGACAACGCGGCCACAAACGCTTCCTGCGGCACCTCGACCCGTCCGATGGTTTTCATCCGCTTCTTGCCTTCCTTCTGCTTTTCCAGAAGTTTGCGCTTGCGGGTGATGTCACCGCCGTAGCACTTGGACAGCACGTCCTTGCGGATCGCTCGAATGTTTTCGCGCGCAATGATTTTCGAGCCGATCGCCGCCTGCACCGGCACCTCGAACTGCTGGCGCGGGATCAATTCCTTGAGCTTGGTGGTCATCTTGTTGCCGTAGGCGTACGCCGAATCTTTGTGCACGATCGCGCTGAACGCGTCGACGGCCTCACCCTGCAGCAGAATGTCGACCTTGACCAGCTGCGCCTCCTGCTCGCCGGCGTCCTCGTAGTCGAGGCTGGCATAACCGCGGGTGCGCGATTTCAGCGAGTCGAAGAAGTCGAAGATGATCTCGCCCAACGGCATGGTGTAGCGCAGTTCCACCCGTTCGGGTGACAGGTAGTCCATGCCGCCCAGCTCGCCGCGGCGCGACTGGCAGAGCTCCATGATGGTCCCGATGAATTCGCTGGGGGCGATGATCGTCGTCTTCACCACCGGCTCGTAGACGGTGCGGACCTTGCCCTCGGGCCAGTCCGACGGGTTGGTCACCACGATCTCGGTGTCGTCCTCTTTGATCACCCGGTAGACGACGTTCGGCGACGTCGAGATCAGGTCCAGGTCGAACTCGCGCTCCAGGCGCTCGCGGGTGATCTCCATGTGCAGCAGACCCAGGAAGCCGCAGCGGAATCCGAAGCCCAGCGCCACCGACGTCTCCGGTTCGTACGTCAGTGCCGCGTCGTTGAGCTGCAGCCGGTCCAGGGCGTCGCGCAGGTCCGGGTAGTCGGAGCCGTCGACGGGATACAGGCCCGAGTAGACCATCGGCTTGGGTTCGCGGTAACCCGTCAACGCTTCGGTGGCGCCGTGCCGGGCGGTGGTGACGGTGTCGCCGACCTTGGACTGCCGCACGTCCTTGACCCCGGTGATCAGGTAGCCCACCTCACCCACGCCCAGGCCCTCGCTGGCCTTCGGTTCGGGCGACACGATGCCGACCTCGAGCAGCTCGTGGGTGGCGCCGGTGGACATCATCGCGATGCGTTCGCGCGGGGTGATCTTGCCGTCCACCACGCGGACGTAGGTGACCACGCCGCGGTAGATGTCGTAGACGGAGTCGAAGATCATCGCGCGGGTCGAGGCGTCGGCGTCGCCCTGCGGCGGCGGCACCTCCCGCACCACATGGTCGAGCAGGTCCGCGACGCCCTCCCCGGTTTTGCCGGAAACCCGCAACACGTCGGCGGGTTCGCAGCCGATGATGTGGGCGATCTCGCCGGCGTAGCGATCGGGGTCGGCCGCGGGCAGGTCGATCTTGTTGAGCACCGGGATGATGTGCAGATCGCGATCCAGCGCCAGATAGAGGTTGGCCAGGGTCTGAGCCTCGATGCCCTGCGCGGCGTCGACCAGCAGCACCGCGCCCTCGCAGGCCTCGAGCGCGCGGGACACCTCGTAGGTGAAGTCGACGTGGCCCGGGGTGTCGATCAGGTGCAGGACGTAGTCCTCGTCTCCCACTTTCCATGGCAGCCGCACGTTCTGCGCCTTGATGGTGATGCCGCGCTCGCGCTCGATGTCCATCCGATCCAGGTACTGGGCACGCATCGACCGCTCGTCGACGACGCCGGTGAGCTGAAGCATGCGGTCGGCGAGCGTGGACTTGCCGTGATCGATGTGGGCGATGATGCAGAAATTCCGAATCTGCGCCGGCGCCGTAAAGGTCTTGTCGGCGAAACTGCTGATGGGAATCTCCTGGTGGACTGGCGGTTCGGTGGTGCGTCAAGGGTATCCACGCGTCGCGGCCCGGACACAATTGGCGCGTCTATGCTGCGAATATGGCGTCTGCCCGGAAATCGCAGTGGAAGACGTTTCAGCGCTTCGCAGAGAACCTGGTGTTCGATCGTGCCCCGCGGCTGGTCCGACAGGTGCAGAACTCGCAGGCCGTGCTGCGGGAACTCCAGCAGGCGGTGAAGATCACCGCGAACGTCATCGCCGCCGTCGCCCCCCAGCCGCCGGCCGCGATCACCGCGGGCCGTCCGGTGACCAGCACCAGCTTTCCCACTACGCAGCGAGCCCGCAAACTGGTCTACTCGCCAGACCTCGACGGCCGCGCCGACCCCGGGGAGATCGTGTGGACGTGGGTGGTCTACGAGGACGATCCGACCCGCGGCAAGGACCGGCCGGTGCTCGTTGTGGGCCGCGACCGCAGCGTGCTGCTCGGGCTGATGGTGTCCAGCCAGGAGCGCCACGCCTCCGACCCCGACTGGGTTGGGATCGGTTCCGGCGCTTGGGATTACGAGGACAGGCAAAGCTGGGTCCGGCTGGACCGGGTGCTCGACGTGCCCGAGGAAGGGATACGACGCGAGGGCGCGATCCTGCGGCGCGAGATCTTCGACGTGGTGGCCGCGCGGCTGCGGGCCGAGTACGCCTGGCGCTGATCGTGCGGCGAGTCAGCCCTGCGTGATGTAGGACTGCAGCTGCTGCTGCTCGGCCTCGAGTTCTTCCATTCGGGTCTTCACCACGTCGCCGATGCTGACGATGCCGATCAGCTTTTTGCCCTCCAGCACCGGCACGTGGCGCACCCGGTTCTTGGTCATCAGCATGTTCAGCGAGTCGACCGTGTCGGACTTGGTGCACGTGGCGATCGTCGAGGTCATGATCTTCGAGACCGGACGGGACAGCACGCTCGCGCCGTGTTTGTGCAGTTGGCGCACGACGTCGCGTTCCGACACGATCCCGACGACACCCTCGGCACCAACTACGACCATGGCGCCGATGTTCTGCTCGGTGAGGCCCGCGAGCAGCTCCTTGACGGTTGCCTCGGGGTTGATCGTCACCACCGCCGCACCCTTGTTGCGCAAAACGTCCGCTATCCGCATTCAGGCCTCCCAGGCGGTTGTGAGCTGCTTCACACCAGGCTACGGCCAACTTGCGCGGCGGGAAAGCCGACGCGAGGACCGAGAGCCGATGCTGTCCATTACCCTCACACCCGCACCCCGAAACACTCACGTCTGCCGACGGTGTCCGCGAGGATGGGGCCATGATCGAGGTCACCCTGCTCGGAACCGGAAGCCCCATCCCCGACCCGAACCGCGCTGGGCCGTCGACCCTGGTGCGGGCCGGCGGGCAGGTGTTCCTGGTGGATTGCGGCCGCGGGGTCTTGCAACGTGCGGCGGCGATCGGCGTGGGCGCCAGCGGATTGTCGGCGCTGCTGCTCACCCACCTGCACAGCGATCACATCGGCGACCTCGGCGACGTCCTGATCACGCGCTGGGTCAGCACCTTCAGCCCGGAGCCCATCCCGCTGCCGATCATCGGACCGCCCGGCACCGCGGAAACGGTTGAGGCGACGCTGAACGCGTTGCACCATGACATCGGTTACCGCATCGCTCACCACGCCGACCTGAATGCGCCGCCGCCGGTCGAGGTCCACGAATACACCGAGGGTCCGGTGTGGGAGCGCGACGGCGTGTCGATCCGGGTCGCCCCCACCGATCACCGGCCGGTGGCCCCGACCATCGGATTCAGAATCGAATTCGGGGCCGCGTCCGTTGTGCTGGCCGGGGACACGGTCCCCTGCGCCACCCTGGACGAATTGGCAACCGGCGCAGGCGCTTTGGTGCACACCGTGATCCGCAAGGACATCGTCTCCAACATCCCGCAACAGCGGCTGCAGGACATCTGCGACTACCACTCGTCGGTCGAGGAAGCGGCGGCCACCGCGGCCCGCGCGGGGGTGGGAACCCTGGTCATGACGCACTACGTGCCGGCCCTGGTGCCGGGGCAGGAAGAACAGTGGCGGACGTTGGCCGCCACCGAGTTCGCCGGGCAGATCGAGCTCGGCGACGACCTGCACCGGGTCGAGGTCAGCTAGGTCGGCGACGCTCGCCCCAGCTGCAGGCCGGCCGGAACCAACCAGACCAGCGCCGCGACCCGCGCGATCGGCAGGATCACGCCCAGTTCCGGCCACGCCAGCACCAGCGCCGTCACTTCCGCGAGCGCGGCAACCGCCAGGCCCGCCGACGCCAGCGGCCCGGGCAGCAATCTCCGCGCGCGACTCGGCACGGCCACCCCGGCGACCAACAGGCCGAGCGCCACCAAATGCCCCGGGCCGCCGATCAGAAACGCCAGGAAGTAGATCGCCCGAACCAGCGCGGCGTCCGCACTTACCTCGGGTCGCGACAATGTCCAGCCCAACAACGCCGTCAGACCCAGCGTGCCGGCCGCCAGCGTCCCGCCCGTCAATGCGATCGCCGCCGCGGGCCGGGCCACACCGAGGTGCCGCAACCGGGCGGCGACCATCGCCGCGTAGATCGCAAGCGGCACCGACGACGCGAACACCGCGGTGGCGATCACCTGCAGCGCGACCGGTTTTGCCCGGGCGTAGGCGACGACCGCGCCCATCGGCCCATAGGGCAACGGCAGCACGCCGCCCAGCGCCACGCCGGCGGCCACTCCGCCGAATAGCAGCCCGGCGCACAACAGTGCGAGGCCCGACAAGGCCGTCCGGCCCGGCGCTGACGAATCTTGCATCCGGCCCCCTAGGCCAGCCGAGTGACCTCCACGATCACGTCGAGGTCGGTTGCACCCTCGCCCGAGTAGATCCCTTTGAGCGGGGCGACGTCGGTGTAGTCGCGGCCGACGCCCACGCTGACGTACTGCTCGGTGATTTCGGTGTCGTTGGTGGGGTCGTAGTTCCACCAACTCCCGGTCCAGGCTTGAATCCAGGCATGACTTCGCCCGTCGACGGTATCGCCCACAATGGCGTTGCGTTTGGGGTGCAGGTAGCCCGACACATAGCGCGCGGGAATTCCCATGCTGCGCAAGGTCATTAGCGAAAGGTGCACGAAGTCCTGGCAGACGCCCTTGCCCTCGTTCAGCGCGTCGAGTCCCGACGAGTGCACGCCGGTGGTACCCGGAAGGTAGTCCAACTCGTCGTGCGCCCACTTGGCCGCGGCGACGACGGCTTCTTGGGGCTTATGGCTTTTCGCGATCTTCTTGCCCACGGACGCAACGCGTTTGCTTGCCGGGGTGTGTGCGGTGGGACGCAGAAGTTCATCGAACCGGTCGATCACCGCCTCGGATCGCAGGTCGCCCCACCCCGCCTCCATCGCGGCCGGCTCCGCCTCTTCGGTCTCGATGACCGACGACGACGTCACGGTGAGGTCGGCGTGCGGCGCGTGCAGATCGAACGCCGTGACGGCGGTGCCCCAATAATCGATGTAGCGATAAGACCGCGTCGCCGGAATGGTTTCGACACGGTTGAGGATGACGTTCTGCCGGGTGTCCGACCGCGGCGTCAGGCGGGCTTCGTTGTAGGAGGCGGTCACCGGCGACTGGTATGCGTACCCCGTGGTGTGCACCACCCGCATCCGCCACATCAGGCGTCCCCCTGCCTGGTGGTCAATCTGGTCCGCTCGCCCGCATCCGACCATGCCACCCACGGGGTGACGTGGAAGTACTGCAGCGACAACGCTTCTCCGACGTCGCGGCAGGTTCTCTGCAAGCCCGCCAAGCGGCTTTCGAGTGACTCCAGCAGCACACCGGGCTGCAAGAATTCCAACTCGCTACGCGCCTGACCGAGCAGCCGCTGCGCCTCCGCGGTGGCCCCGATTCGGCTCTGCGGATTGTGCAGCAACTCGTCGAGGTTGTGTTCGGCCAGCCTCAGCGAGTAGAACACCGAACGCGGAAACAGGCGATCGAGCAGCATGAACTCGACCACCCGAGTCGCGTCCAGCACACCCCGGTAGGTGCGCAGGTAGGTGTCGTGCGCACCGGCCGAACGCAACAGCGTCACCCATGCCGGCGAGGACGCGCTGTCCCCGACCCGCGACAGCAACAACCGCACCGTCATGTCGACGCGCTCGATCGCGCGGCCCAGCAACATGAAGCGGTACCCGTCGTCACGGGACAACGTCGAATCGGCCAGGCCGGCGAACATCGCGGCCCGACCCTCGATGAACGACAAAAACTCGTGTGGCCCAAGGCGTTTGGCGGCACGTTCGCGTTCGGGCAGGGCATGGTAGGTGGTGTTGAGGCACTCCCAGATCTCGCTGGACGTCACCTCGCGCGCCGACTTCGCGTTCTCGCGCGCCGCCGTGATCGCGTCGACGATCGAGCAGCCGCCCTTGTTGTTGGTGCTGTAGGCGACGAGGTCGGTCAGCGACCACACGTCCAGGTCGTGGTCCGGCGGTTCGATACCGAGGACGCGCAGCAGCAAGCGTGACGCCTGATCGGGATCGACGCTGGAATCCTCGAGCAGTTGGTGCAGCGCGACGTCGAGAATGCGCGCCGTGTCGTCGGCGCGCTCGACGTAGCGACCGATCCAATAGAGCGCCTCGGCGTTGCGGGCCAGCATCAGCGGATCGCCCTCTGCCGTTGCTGCTGCTGTTGTTGCTGCTGTTGCTGCGGCTGCTCGTCCTGCGGCTGTTCGGCCTGCAGCGGCTGTTGCGCCCGTGAACCGTCCGGCGCCGGGTCCGGGATCGCGTTCGGCAGCGACCGCACGACCTCGGCGGCGCCCAGCTCCCGCGCGACGGCCGCGGCGCGCGGCGCGAGCACCCACGTGTCCTTGGAGCCACCGCCCTGGCTGGAGTTCACCACCCGCGACCCCTCGACCAGCGCCACCCGGGTCAGCCCGCCCGGCAGCACCCACACATCGTCGCCGTCGTTGACCGCGAACGGCCGCAGGTCGACATAGCGGGGCGCCAGTTCGTCGTCGATCTGGGTCGGGACGGTGGAGAGCTCCATCATCGGCTGCGCGATCCAGCTGCGGGGATCGTCGCGAATCTTCTTGCTGACGGCCGCCAGCTCCTTCTGGGAGGCCTCGGGTCCGAACACAATGCCGTAGCCACCGGACCCCTCGACCGGCTTGAGGACCAACTCGTCGACCCGGTCGAGCACCTCTTCCCGTTCGTCGTCCAGCCAGCACCGGTAGGTCTCCACGTTGGCCAGCATCGGCTTCTCGCCCAGGTAGTACTCGATCATGGTGGGCACGTAGGTGTAGACCAGCTTGTCGTCGCCGACGCCGTTGCCGATGGCACTGGAGATGACGACGTTGCCGGCCCGGGCCGCGTTGACCAAACCCGCCACCCCCAGCACCGAGTCCGCGCGGAACTGCAGCGGGTCCAAGAAGGCGTCGTCGATGCGCCGATAGATGACGTCGACCTGGCGCTCGCCCTCCGTGGTGCGCATGTACACCTGGTTATCGCGGCAGAACAGGTCGCGGCCCTCGACCAACTCGACGCCCATCTGCCGCGCCAGCAGCGAATGCTCGAAGTACGCCGAGTTGTACACCCCGGGGGTCAGCACGACGACCGTCGGGTCCGCCTCGTTGGTGGCCGCGGAGTTGCGCAGCGCCCGCAGCAGATGCGACGAGTAGTCGTCGACAGCACGCACGCGGTGGGTAGCGAACAGGTTCGGGAAAACCCGCGCCATGGTGCGCCGGTTCTCCATGACGTACGACACGCCCGAGGGGGAGCGCAGGTTGTCCTCCAGGACGCGGAAGTTGCCCTTCTCGTCGCGGATCAAGTCGATGCCGGCGACGTGGATTCGCACGCCGTTGGGCGGGACGATGCCCACGGCCTGGCGGTGAAAGTGCTCGCAGGACGTGACCAGCCGGCGCGGGATGACGCCGTCGTTCAGGATCTCCTGGTCGCCGTAGATGTCGTCGAGATACATCTCGAGGGCTTTGACTCGCTGAGTGATGCCGCGCTCGAGCCGGCTCCACTCGGCGGCCGAGATCACCCGCGGCACCACGTCCAGCGGAAAGGGCCGCTCCTGACCCGACAGCGAAAACGTGATGCCCTGGTCGAGGAACGCCCGGGCCAGCGCCTCGGACCTGGCCATGAGATCCGAAGCGTCCGATGGCGCGAGCTCGGCGTAGATGCCCTTATACGGGCCGCGGACGTTGCCCGCGGCGTCGAACATCTCGTCGAAGGCCATCGCATAGGCGTCGGTGGTGTTGTATCCGCCGAAGATGCGCTCGGAGCGTGCCTGCGGTCGCGCCGGGCCGCGCGACCTTTGCCCGGTCTCCTCAAGCTGGCTCGTAAGACTCACTTTTCAGATGCTGCCTCAAATTGACGTTGCGGCAGGTCACGGTTTCCCCTTTTGGGAGAAAACGTAACCGACTGATAACCTGGGCAATCGCCGCCGGGTACATCGGGCGCCTCAAGCCAACACCGAATCTAAGAAGGAAACAACGCGTGGCCAACATAAAGTCGCAGCAGAAGCGCAATCGCACGAACGAGCGCGCCCGCCTGCGCAACAAGTCGGTGAAGTCCTCGCTGCGCACCGCCGTGCGCGCGTTCCGGGAGGCCACCGACGCCGGCGACAAGGACAAGGCCGCGGAGTTGCTGGTGTCGACCAACCGCAAGCTGGACAAAGCGGCCAGCAAGGGCGTGATCCACAAGAATCAGGCGGCGAACAAGAAGTCCGCTCTGGCCAAGGCCCTGAACAAGCTCTGAACCTCGATGTCGCTCACCGGCCGCGGTCGGCCACCAGCTCGGCGACCTGCCTGACCGCGGATTCCAGCGCGTAGTCGGCGTCCGCGACGGCGCCCTTGACGTTGGCGTTGAGTACCGCCACCACTTTCATCGCGGTCGCCACCGTGTCGCGCGACCAGCGCCGGGCCTGTTTCTGCGCCTTCTGCACCCGCCAGGGCGGCATCCCCAGCTGCGACGCGAGGCGGTAGGGGTCGCCGGACAGCGGCCCGACACGGCCGATGGTGTGCACGGCCTCGGCCAGGGCGTCGGCCAGCACCACCAGGGGCTCGCCGCGCATCATCGCCCACCGCAGCGCCTCGGTGGCTCCTTCGATGTCGCCGGCCACCGCCTTGTCGGCGATGTCGAACCCTTTCACCTCCGCTTTGCCGCTGTGATAGCGGCGCACCGCGGCCGCATCGACGGCACCGGCGGTGTCGGCGACCAGCTGCGAACAGGCCGAGGCCAGCTCACGCACGTCGGACCCGACCGCATCGAGCAGGGCGGTCACCGTCTCCTCGTCGACCTTGATGCGCAGCGCGCGGAACTCCTTGCGGACGAAGTCGATGCGCTCGCTGAGCTTGGTGATGCGCGCGCAGGGATGTACCTGCGCACCGAGCTTTTGCAGCTCGTTGGCCAGCGCTTTGGCCCGCCCGCCGCCCGAGTGCACCACGACCAGCACCGTGCCCGCCGGGATGTCGGCGGCGGCCGCGGCGATCATCGCGGCCGCGTCCTTGCCCGCGTCGCCGGCGGCCTCCAGCACGACGATGCGTTCGTCGGCGAACAGTGACGGGCTCAGTAGCTCGGCGAGTTCGTACGTGCTGACGTCGCCGGCCCGCATCCGGCTGACCGGCACATCGTTGGCGCCGGGGTCGGTGCCCGCACGCTGCCGCGCCGAGCGCAGCACATCGGCCACCGCCCGTTCGACCAGCAGTTCCTCGTCGCCCAGGACCAGGTGCAACGGCGCGGGCTCGCTCACCCCACGATGGTGTCACGTGGGTCCGACTAGGGCCCGCCCAGTCCCGAAAGCCGCCAGGCCAGCACCCACACGGCCACCGCCGCGCCCGCCAGCCCGATCCCCGCGCGAAACCCGCGCCACCGCCACAACAGCCGCGTGAGCAGAACCACCACAACGGCGGCGCCGCCGACCATCAGGACGCCCGGCGCGCCGGAGGGAACGGACATGGTCGCCGCGGGGACCTCGGCCACCCAACGCGCCACGCTCAGCACCCACCACAGCTCGGGGCCGGCGAATCGGATCAGCAGCTCCCCGCCGGCCGGCCACAACATGCACAACACGGCCGCCGCGCTGCCCAGCACCGTGATCGGCGCTATCGCCGCCGCGACCGCGAGATTCGCGACCACGGCCACCAGGCTGAGCCGGCCCGAAATGCCGGCGACCAGCGGCGCGGTCACCGCGTGCGCGGCGCACGCCACCGCGAGGGCATCTGCCAGCGGCTTGGGACAGCCTCGATCGGTCAGGCGCCGCGACCACGCCGGCGCGATGACGACCAGCGCGGCCGTCGCCACCACCGACAGGGCGAAGCCCACGTCGACGGCCAGATGCGGAGCGACGGTCAGCAGTATCAGCACCGCCGCCGACAGGGCCGGAATCGCTTGCCGCCGTCGCGAAGACAGCATCCCCGCCAACGCGATGGCGCCCATCACGGCCGCCCGCAACACGCTCGGCGTCGGTTGGACGACGATGACGAAGGCGACCAGTGCCACCGCGGCCAGCGCCACCGCCGCGCGGGGGCCGATCAGCCGGGCCGAGAACAACACCGCCGCGCACACGATCGTGACGTTGGCCCCCGATACCGCCGTCAAGTGCGTCATGCCGGCGGCGCGAAAGTCGCGAGTGGTCTGCGCGCTCACCGCCGCGGTGTCGCCGAGGACCAGGGCGGGCAGCATCGCGGCCTGCTCGGCGGGCAGCGCATCGCGGGCGGCGGCGGAGAACCGCGTGCGGATGGCGTGAGCGGCCCGCTGCACCGCGCCGGCCTCGCCCATCGTCGGTCGGCCCGTCGCGTTGAGCACCGCGACCGTCAGGTCATGGCGGGCGGGGCGGGTGATGCGCGCGGTGAAGCGCACCGGCTGGCCGACCAGCACACCACCGAAGTCTGATGTGCGCGCGAAAACGACTACCCGGCCGGACATTTCGTCGGCGCGCAGCCGCTGGAGGGTGGCGCGAAACATCAGGCTCCCGCGGCCCACCGTCCGCGGGCTCTCGGTGGGGGTAACCGTCACCGGGGCGGCGGTGCCGAAAGCCGCGGCGATGGGATGGCGGGCCACCGCGTCGGTACGTAGCGCGATCGCCAGCCCGAAGCCCGCACCCACGACACCGATCGCCAGTACGCCGGCGCCGATCGCCCGCAGGCGCGCGTGGCCGCGCGCCACGCACAGCAGCGCAAACGAGGCGGCAACCAGCACGACGCAGCAGCAAGCGAGCGCCCGCCCGACCGGCCACACGATCCCGGCGGCGGTGGCCGTCCATCCCGTGAGCGCGGCCGGGACCAGGCGGACATCGAGGTGCGCCAGCGGCGATCCGTCGAAACCCGCGGTGTCAGACGCGGACCAGGGCACGCAGCTTTTCCAGCCGCGCCGGGCCGATGCCGTCGACGTCGGCGAGCTGGTCGACGCTGGTGAACTTGCCGTTGGCCTGCCGCCACGCCACGATCGCGGCGGCGGTGACGGGCCCGACCCCGGGAAGGGCGTCCAGCTGCTCCACGCTCGCGGTGTTGAGGTCAAGCGCCTGCCCCGGTTTCGGCTTGGCCGATCCCGATACGGGTGCCGGCGTCCCGGGCGTCGGCGCCGAGCCGGAGGCCACCGAGCTGCCGAGCGCAGTGGGTCGCCCCGAGATCGGGGCCAGCCCGACCACGATCTGTTCGCCGTCGCCGACCGGACGGGCCATGTTCAGTCCGATGGTGTCCGCACCGTCCACGGCACCGCCGGCGGCCTGCAGCGCATCGGCGATCCGCGCGCCGGGCGCCAGGGTGACCAGCCCCGGCGTGCGGACCAGCCCGACGACGCTGACCACACAGGGCCGGTCGGAACCCGCCGGCTGGCCGGCGACCGGACCCGCCGACGATCTGGGGCTCACCGTGGACGCCTTCTCGACTGGAGGGAGCTTGGCCGACATCACCGGCGCCGGCCTATCGCGCACCAGCGTGAATATCGTGACCAGCACGGCCAGCGCGGCGACCACCGCCATCGCGATAGCGCCGGCGCGGCCGGGGTCGGCGCGCAGCCGTGCCACCCAGCCGCCGCGCCTGGACGCGTCGGGAAGCCACCGGGGCAGCAACGAATTCTGGTCGTCCTCCGGCGCGTCCGGGTCATCCTCCGGTTCCGCGCGATCGGCATGCGAATCGGTATCGGGCTCAGCGCCGAGACGCCGCTGCAGTCGCTCGGCTGGCAGTTCTGTTCGCATGCGCCCGACGGTAAGCGCGGCGACCGCCGCAATGACCCGTCCAAGGGCGTCGCGGCGCTCGTTTGTGGACTAACCCGAGGCTGTGCACAAGCACAGCGGGCGATGGGTCAAGATAAGAAGCCGAAGCGACCGGCCGGGACCGCAACCCCATCCGCGGCTTCACCCCCAGACGACAGGAGGCTGCCATGCAGTTGGCGCTCACACCCGAGGAAGCCGCATTCCGCGACGAGCTTCGCACCTTCTACACCACCCAGATCCCCGAGGAGCTCCGCGAGGCGGTGCGCCAGGGGGCGCCGGTGACCAAGGACCACATCGTCACCAGCCACAAGATCCTCAACGAGCACGGGCTCGCGGTGCCCAACTGGCCGGTCGAATGGGGCGGCAAGGATTGGACGCCGACCCAGTACCAGATCTGGGCCGACGAGATGCAACTGGCGTGCGTCCCGGAGCCGCTGAACTTCAACACCAAGATGGTCGGCCCGGTGATCGCCGAGTTCGGGTCCCAGGAAATCAAGGAACGCTTCCTGCCCCCGACGGCCAGCATCGACATCTGGTGGTGCCAAGGGTTCTCCGAACCCGAGGCCGGCTCGGACCTCGCCTCGCTGCGCACCACCGCGGTCCGCGATGGCGACACCTATGTCGTCAACGGGCAGAAGACGTGGACCACGCTGGGCCAGTACGCGGACTGGATCTTCTGCCTGGTGCGCACCGACCCGCAGGCGCCCAAGCGCCAGGCCGGCATTTCGTTCCTGCTCTTCGACATGGCAACACCGGGCATCACGCTACGCCCGATCAAGACGATCGACGGTGGACGCGAAGTCAACGAGGTCTTCTTCGAAGACGTTCGGGTGCCAGCCAATCAGCTTGTGGGAGAAGAGAATCAGGGCTGGACCTACGCGAAGTTCCTGCTGGGCAACGAGCGCACCGGCATCGCCGGGGTCGGCCGCACCAAGGTCCGCCTCGCGGAGGTGAAAAAGCACGCCATCGAGACCGGTCTGCTCGACGACCCACTGTTCGCGGCGCGGCTGGCCGAGGCCGAAAACGAGGTGCTGGCACTGGAACTCACGCAGTCCCGGGTAACCACGGACTCCGCGGACGGTAAACCCAACCCGGCATCGTCGGTGCTCAAGATGCGCGGCAGCCAACTGCAGCAGATCGCCACCGAGCTGCTCGTCGAAGTCGCCGGACCGGACGCACTGCCGGTCGACGGCGGCGACATCGCGTCACCGGCCTGGGCGCAATCGGCCGCCCCGCGCTACCTCAACTACCGCAAGACGTCGATCTACGGCGGCAGCAACGAAGTGCAGCGCAACATCATCGCGTCCACCATTCTGGGATTGTGAGGCAGACATGGACTTTCAGCTGAGCGACGAGCAGGCCCTGCTCCGCGACACCACCCGCGACCTCCTGTCGCGCACCTACGATCCCGAGAGCCGCAACAAGATCATCGAGAGCGAGCTCGGCTGGAGCCGCGACGTCTGGAGCCAGCTCGCCGACACCGGGATTCTGGGCCTCGGGTTCGAGCCGGACGAGGCGGGCCAGATCGAGATCATGGTGGTGCTCACCGAGATCGGGCGGCGGCTGGCTCCCGAACCCGTCGTGCACGCCGCCCTGGCCCCCGGCGCGCTGATCGCCGAACGTGGCAGCGACGCGCAAAAGCAACTGCTGGACGAGGTTGCGGCCGGCCAAAAGTTGCTCGCGTTCGCCCATTTGGAGACCCGTCACCGGAAACCGACCGCGACCGTCTCCACGCAGGCTGCGCGGCAAGGCGATTCGTGGACCCTGACCGGAACGAAGAACCCGGTCCCGGCCGGCGACTGCGCCGACACGCTGGTGGTCAGCGCCGCATTGCCCGACGGCGGAACGGGATTGTTCCTGGTCGACGGCGATGCGGTCACCCGGCACCCCTACCCGACCTTCGACGGCCAGCGCGGCGCCCAGATCGATCTGGACTCCGCGCCCGCCGAGCCCCTCGGCGACGCGGAGGACGCCTCGCCCGCCATCCTCGACGCGCTCGTCCGCATCCAGTCGGCGTTGTGTTGCGAAGCCGTCGGCGCGATGGAGGAAGCGCTGCGTCTGACCACCGATTACCTCAAGAGCCGCAAGCAGTTCGGTGTCACGCTCAACAAATTCCAGGCGCTCACCCAGCGCGCCGCGGACATGTACGTGTCGCTGGAGTTGGCCCGCAGCATGAGCTTCTACGCCGCGATGTCGATCGCCGACGGCAACCTCGACCCGGTGATCGCGTCGCGCGCCAAGCTGCAGATCGGCCGGTCCGCACGGCACATCGCGCAGGAGGCCATCCAGTTGCACGGCGGCATCGGCATGACCGCCGAGTATCCGGTCGCCCACTACGCCGCCCGGCTCACCGCGATCGAGCACACGCTGGGCTCCTCGCAGGACCACCTGCAGGTGCTCATCGATCACATCGCCGACTACGACCTGGCTCGGCTCTAGCGCCATGTCCGAGCCGCCGCAGCTGTCAGACAGGGTCGTCGAGTTCCTGTCGGCCGGCACCCGCACCGGGATGCTGGCCTACGTTGCCGCCGACGGCAGGCCGCTGGTCGCGCCGGTGTGGTTTGTCTTGGATATGGAGCAAGACGGCGGCCAGCTGGTGTTCACAACCGGCCGCGATACTTCGAAAGGCCGTGCCCTGGCGCGTGATTCGCGGGTCGCCGTCTGCGTCGACGACCCGCACCCGCCCTATTCGTTCGTGCAGGTGCAGGGCGTGGCGACGACGAGCGACGATCCCGCGGACGTGCTGGACTTCACCACCAGGACCGGCGCGCGGTACATGGGCGCCGACCGCGCCGACGAGTTCGGCCGCCGCAACGCCGTTCCCGGCGAACTGGTGGTGCGCGTGCGCCCGACCAAGGTGGTCGCCGGATTCGATATCAGCGACTGAACGCAGAGCGCCTACGACAAAGGAGCACCCGATGAGCGCCACTGGAGAAGACCGTCCGCTGCGCGTGATCCAGTGGACGACCGGCAATATCGGGCGGCGATCGCTGCACGCCATCATCGGCAGGCCCGACATGGAGCTGGTCGGTGTCTACGCGCATGGGCAGGACAAGGTCGGTGTCGACGCCGCCAAACTGGCCGGCTGGCCGGAGCCGACCGGAGTGGAGGCGACCAACGACGTCGACGCGCTGCTCGCGCTGAGGCCCGACGCGTGTTGCTATAACCCGTTGTGGCCCAACGTCGACGAACTAGTCCGCTTGCTGGAATCCGGCGTCAACGTGTGCACCAGCGCGGCGTGGATCACCGGCGGCAAGCACACACCGCAGGACCGTACGCGCATCGAGGACGCCTGCCGGAAAGGCAATTCGACGATTTTCGGCAGCGGCGCGCACCCCGGGATGACGAACATGGTCGGCATGGTGCTGTCCGCGTCCTGCGAGCGCGTCGACGAGATCCGGATCACCGAATCGGTGGACTGCTCGACCTACGAGTCGGCGGAAACCCAGACGGCGATGGGGTTCTCGCAAGATCCCGACACCCCGGGACTGGCCGACAGCGTTCGCCGGGAAAGCGAGGTCTTCGCGGAGTCCGCGGCGATGATGGCCGACGCGATCGGCGCGAAGCTGGACAAGATGACCTTCGATGTCACCTTCACCGCGGCCACCGCCGATTCCGATCTGGGCTTCATGAAGATTCCTGCGGGGACGGTCGGCAGCGTCTATGGCTACCACCGCGGCTGGGAAGGCGACCGCAACGTCGTCAGCGTGGGATTCAACTGGGTCATGGGCAGCCATGTGGTGCCGCCCAAGCCGCTCGAGCACGGCCACGTCATCCAGGTTTTCGGGCTGCCGAACATGCGCACCGTCCTGCACTGCCTGCCACCGAAGGATTGGACTGAGCCCGGGTTCATGGGTCTGGGAATGATCTACACCGCGATGCCGGTTACCAATGCAGTCCCGGCGGTGGTGGCCGCAAAGCCCGGCATCGCGACCTTGGCGGACTTGCCGCCGGTGACGGGACGGGTAGCGCGCTAGATCTCTGTCACATCCGGCACACCCGGAGGAACGCTTCCGTCCTCTAAGAGTTAGCATACTTAGCCGAGCAAAGGTTCCTGGCGACAATGGACGTCGCCGACGACGGTGGTGAGCTTTCGGGCGGGACGGCAGGCCCGCCAGCGGTGAGCGGAAGGCGGTCCGGTGATGACGAGTCCAGCTTCAACGACCGGTGCGCTGACCCGCGTGTTGAAACGAGCCTGGATACCGCTGCTGCTCGTCGTCGTCCTCGCCGTCTCGGGCCTGGTCGTGATGCGCCTGCACAAGATCTTCGGCTCGCAGGACCTCAACGCGAACGCCGGCGCGGGGATCGAGATCGTGCAGTTCAACCCCAAGGTGGTCGTGTACGAGGTGTCCGGCCCACCGGGCGCCACCGCCAACATCAACTACTGGGACGAGAACGCCAACACTCACCAGGTCAACGCCGCGCCGCTGCCATGGTCCACCACGATTTCGACGACACTGCCCTCGGTCAGCGCCAACATCATGGCGCAAAGTGACGGCAGCACCATCGGCTGCAAAATCACCGTGGACGGCGTCGTGCGCGAACAGCAGAACTCCGACGGCCACAACGCCCAGACCTTCTGCCTGGTGAAGTCCGCATGAGCGAGGTGAACAACAGGAGCCAGATGACCGCCGCGGACGCGGACACCGGCCCAATCCGCGCGCAGAGTCCCGGCAAGCCGGCGCGCGGCCACCGCCCGGCCCTCCCCCACACGATCCGCATCTTCGCGGTGCCCATCATCCTGGGCTGGGTCTTCGTGACGGTTCTGGTGAACGTCATCGTCCCGCGTTTGGAAGTCGTCGGCGAGGCGCACTCGGCGCCGATGACGCCACTGGACGCGCCGTCCATGAAGGCGATGATGCTGCTGGGCCACAACTTCCACGAATTCGATTCCAACAGCACCGTGATGATCGTGCTGGAAGGTCAGAAACCCCTCGGCGACGACGCGCATCGCTACTACGACAACCTGATCCGCCAACTGCGCCAGGATCCCCAGCACATCCAGCACATCCAGGACTTCTGGGGAGACCGGCTAACCGCGGCGGGGGCGCAGAGCGCCGACGCCAAGGGCGCCTACGTCATGTTGAACCTCGCCGGCAACCAAGGCACGACGCAGGCGAACGAATCGGTGGACGCCGTCCGCAAGGTGATCGATCGCAATCAGGCGCCGCCCGGGGTGAAGGCCTACGTCACCGGTCCCGCCGCGCTGTCCGATGACATGCACCTCATCGGTAACGCGAGCCTGGCCAAGATCACTCTGTTCACGCTGGGCGCGATCGCGATCATGCTGCTGCTGGTCTACCGCTCCATCGTCACGACGCTGGTTCAGTTGTTCATGACCTTCGTCGCATTGGCGTGTTCGCGGGGAGTCGTCGCGGTTCTGGCCTATCACAACGCATTCGGGCTGACGACGTTCGCCGCCAACATCCTGACCATGTTGGCGATCGCGGCGGGCACCGACTACGGGATCTTCCTCGTCGGCCGTTATCAAGAGGCGCTGCGCGCTGGCGAGGACCGAGAAACCGCGTACTACACCACATTTCGCGGGGTGGCTCCGGTCGTCCTGGGGTCAGGCCTGACGATCGCCGGGGCGACGTACTGCCTGAGTTTTGCGCGCCTGCCCTGGTTCAACACCATGGGCGCACCCGTCGCGATCGGCATGCTGGTCGTGGTGTTGGCCGGCCTCACGCTGGGACCGGCGGTCGTGTTCGTGGGCAGTCGCTTCCATTTCTTCGAGTCCAAGCGGGCGGTCAAGCGGGGTCGGCTGTGGCGGCGGGTGGGCACCGCGGTAGTGCGTTGGCCCGCACCGGTTCTGGCGATCAGCACAGCGGTCGTGCTGGTCGGCATGGTCGCCCTGCCCAGCTACGTCACGAGCTACAACGACCGGTACTACCTGCCGACCTCCGCCCCGTCCAATCTCGGGCAAGCGGCGGCGGACCGGCATTTCTCGCAGGCGCGGATGAATCCCGACATGTTGATGGTCGAAGCCGACCACGACATGCGAAATCCGGCCGACATGCTGGTGTTGGACAGGGTGGCCAAGAACGTGATGCGCACGGTGGGCATCGCGATGGTCCAGGACATCACAAGGCCGCTGGGCATTCCGATCCAGCACAGCTCGATTCCGTTCCAGAACAGCATGCAGAGTCAGACGACGATGCAAAACATGGCCTTCCTCAAGGACCGCATGGCTGACATCCTCAAGATGGCGGACTTGCTGCAGGACCAAATCAACGTCACGCAGCGCCAATACGAAGTGTCGCAAGATCTTTCCAAGGCCGCTGACGACAGCGCGAGGACCACGGCAGAAACGTCGGAAATCACCGATACGTTGCGCAACCACATCGCGGATTTCGACGACTTCTGGCGGCCGATGCGCAGTTACTTCTACTGGGAAAAGCACTGCTACGACATTCCCCTCTGCTGGTCGACCCGGTCTCTGTTCGACTCGTTGGACGGCTTCGACCAGCTTGCCGAGAAGTTTCACGACCTCACGGCCGACATCCAGCACACCGCCTCGGCCACACACGACCTGATGGCGCTGTTCCCCATGCTGATTGCGACGCTGAAGACGACCCGGGGAATCACGCTGACGTTGTATCAGACGTTCAAGGCGATGATCGATCAGATGGAGGCCATGAGCGATACCGCGATCGTGATGGGGCAGAGTTTCGACGCCTCCAAGAACGACGACTTCTTCTACCTGCCGCCGGAGGCCTTCCAGAATCCGGACTTCCAGACGGGCCTGCGAATGTTCTTGTCGCCGGACGGTAAGTCGGCGCGCTTCTTCATCACCCATCAGGGCGATCCGATGACCCCGGAAGGGATCTCGCGCGTCGCCGCGGAGCGGACCGCCGCGCAGGAGGGCCTGAAGCAATCCTCGCTGTCGGACGCCAAGGTTTATCTCGGCGGCACGGCCGCGACCTTCAAGGACATGCACGACGGCGCGAAATTCGACCTGATGATCGCGGTGGTGTCGGCCCTCACGCTGATCTTCATGATCATGCTGCTGCTCACCAGGAGCGTGGTCGCGGCGATGGTGATCGTGGGCACCGCCGCCAGCTCCATCGCGGCGTCATTCGGCCTGTCCGTGCTGATTTGGCAGGATCTGTTCGGCATCAAGATCCACTGGATCGTCGCGGCGCTATCGGTCATCATCCTGTTGGCCGTCGGTTCCGACTACAACCTGCTGCTGGTCTCCCGGTTCAGGGAGGAGATCCATGGTGGCCTGAAGACCGGAATCATCCGGTCGATGGCCGGGACCGGCGGGGTGGTGACCGCGGCGGGTCTGGTGTTCGCGTTCACCATGGCGTCCATGCTGGGTAGCGACCTGCGGGTGTTGGGTCAGTTCGGGTCGACCGTCTGCATTGGTCTGTTGCTCGACACGCTGATTGTGCGCACGCTGTTGATGCCGTCGATCGCTACCCTGCTGGGACGTTGGTTCTGGTGGCCGCAGGTTGTCCATCCGCGCGGTGACAACGCCCGACGAACTTGACGCACTGGGCCGTTCGGTGCCGCTATTATCCCGACAATGGGCACGGTGCACCTCGCTGACTCCTGCTTCCTGTGGACTGGCTTCGACATATCGCTCGTGGCCAGGAGCTACGCGCAGTTAACTGGCATCCTCGCCGGTTTTGCCTTTGTCGTCGTCAATCTCGTGATTGACCGCGCCTATCGGCGCCGCTCGGACGCTCGCTCGCTGGAGCCGCGCGAGGTGGAACATGAGACCCAAGTGGGAATCGCACTGGTGTGTGCGTTTCTGGGCCTGTTGCTGACGACCCTGCGCTATAGCTTGCTTGCCGGTGAGAACGGGTGCGCGCTGATCTCCGGCCGGGCCGCGTCCGCGGAGGTGCTGACCGCCGTTTCGTTCGCGGCGTCCATCTATATGTTGCTTTACGCTGTCGTGCAGTTCTTTTCGGGCACCGCCGGCCTGCTCGCCAAGCACTGCGTTTTCATCCTGGCAATATTCGTTCCCCCGATTACCGTGTTCTTCGTCGAAGACACGCTCACGCATCTCGCTCTCTCGCTGGGGGATCCGGAAACACACCGGCCCCTTCAACCGCTGTGGGACTGGGCCAACCGGCTCGCGATTCCGCTGCCGCTGGCGATTCTGGTCGTGTGCGCCGCGGTGTGGTTCGCCGGAATTGGGGGACGGCGGTCGCAGTCGCCGCCCGGACGTGTTGCGCTACTTGTCCGAACGGTCGTCCCGTACATCACCGTCGGCGTCGTAGCCGCCGCTTTGGTGCGCTCCATCATGGGGTTGCGCTATACAAGTCCGTCCGTACATATCGCCCCGGCCGAAGCCTGGCTGTGGCTTGCCCTGCTTGCCGCCGCGCTGATCGTCCAAAGTGGGGCTTTGTCATTTCAAAAAGGCGTGGAAGTCCCCTTTGCCGAGCCCCCGAATTCGGCCGAGGACTAGCCCTCCGGGAGTTCCAGGCACACCGCGACGGCTCCCGCACCGACGTGCAGCGCGAGCACCGGCCCGAGCGGGGTGACGATCGCCGGCTCGCACGCCGGCAGCCGCCGCGCCAGTGTCGCGGCCACCTCGCTCGCGCCGTCGGGATTGGCGACGTGGTGCACCGCCAACGCGGCACGGCCATCGCCGACGATCCCGCAGACCCGATCGATCATCGCCGCGGTCGCGTTGCTCACCGTGCGCACCCGTTGGGCCAGAACGAGTTTGCCGTCGTCGACGCGCAGCAATGGCTTGAGTGACAGAGCGGTGCCAAGCCACGCCGTGGCGCCACCGATCCGGCCGCTGCGCCGCAGGTTGTCCAGACGGTGCACCACGATGAACGCGTGACTGCGGCCCACGGCCGAATTCGCGGCGGCGGCTACGGTCTCCAGGTCGCCGCCGGTGGCCGCGGCACGTGCGGCGGCGAGCACCGCGAAGCCGGTGCCCATCGCGGCTGACCTCGAGTCGATGACCCGTATCGCCGGATCGAGATCGGCCGCGGTCCGTTCGGCGTTGCCGTAGGTGCCCGACAGCGCCGACGAAATGTGCACTGCCACTACGCCGCTCCCGTCGCTGTCGGCAAGCGCCTCCTGGTAGACGTTGGCCAGCTCGGCCGGCGTGGCCGCCGCGGTCGTCGCGTGCAGCTTGTAGATATCGTCGGGGATCTCGTCGAGGCCGTCGCGCAGGTCGTCGCCGTCGAGCAAGACGTGCAGCGGAACGACGCGTATCGACCACTTTTCGAGCAACTCGGCCGGCAGCCGCGACGACGCATCGGTTACCACCACGACGGACATGCGCTACCCGCGTGGTTTCTCGGTCAACACGCCGGCCTCGGCCAGCGCCTTGAGCATCAGCTCCGCGACGGCCTGGTGGGCCTCGAAATTCCAGTGAATTCCGTCGGGGTTGCCGCGTCCACTCATAATGTGCTCGGCCACAGCGGCTTTGAGATCGACCAGGGGAACGTCGTGGCTTTGCGCCCATTCGGTGATCGCCGCGGCGGTGCCCGCGCGACCGTGGTGGGCCTTGCCATATGTCTGCGCGATGTGCACCGACGGCAGCGACGCCACGATCGGGATTCCGGGGCGATTGAAATCGATTGCGCCGCGGGTCTGTTCGAGGTATTCGGCGCTCAAGTGCGGCGGCAACGCGGACCTGGCCACCGGCGAAAGCCTGGGCTGCAGCCAACCATAGCCGTCGCGGACCCAGCGCCGCAGCCACGGTGGCCTCACGTAGCGGATCAGCTCGCGCAGCGCGGTAGGCAGCACCGAGGGCAGTGAATCCATCCCGCCTGTGGCGAATATCACCGCCCCGGCCCGGGGCAGCGCCGCCCACGCGCGGGGATCCTGGGTCGCCGCCCACCAGATGTCGCGGCATGTCCAGCCGATGCGCCCAATCAGTTCCACATCCCAATCCAGTTGTGAGGCAACGATATTGGGCCAGATGCGAGCATCGTCGGAGGGTAATCCGCCGGTTGGGCCGTAGTAGGCCAGCGAGTCCGCGAAGATCAGCAGCACCGGACGTGTTTTAGAGGACATCGTTGGGCACCTGAGCCGAGGCGTTCCACACGTCGAGGCGGAAGCGGATGCTCTCGAGGTCGCGAACGTCGGAGTCGTCGGAATGGCCGGACAGCTGAACCCAACTGGCGTTGCCCATGCCGCCCAAGACCGGCCAGCTCGACACAGGAAGCTTCAGCAGCGCGGCCGACAACGCGGCGATCAGCCCGCCGTGGGCCACCAGCACCACCGGCCGGCCAGGCTCACCCGCCCCACCCCATTCCGGTTCGCCGGCCACCAGTTCGGCGATCAACGGCACACTGCGCGCGGCGACGTCGACCCTGCTTTCCCCGCCGTGCGGCGCCCACGTCGCGTCCTCGCGCCACGCGAGGCGGGCGCCCGGGGCATCGGCATCGATCTGGGCGTGCGTCAGGCCCTGCCAGTCGCCGAGGTGGGTCTCCCGTAACCGCCGATCCACCCGAACCTGCAGCCCGGTCCGCTCCCCCAGCTTGATCGCCGTGTCGTAGGCGCGATGCAGGTCAGACGACACGATCAGCAGCGGCTGCAGCTTGCCCAGCACCTCGGCGGCGGCGACCGCCTGCGCGCGGCCCAGGTCGGTCAGCGCGGAGTCCAGTTGCCCCTGCATGCGGCTACCGGCGTTGAAGTCGGTTTGCCCGTGCCGCAACATCACCAGACGACGCACCCTCATCGCGCGCTCGCCGAGTCGTCGTTCTCGCCCAAATCCACCGGCACCACGGGGCAATCGCTCCAGAGGCGGTCCAGCGCATAGAAGTTGCGGTCATCCTGATGCTGGATGTGCACGACGATGTCGCGGTAATCCAGCAGCGTCCAGCGGCCTTCGCGGGCACCCTCGCGGCGCGCGGGCCGGTAGCCCGCCTTGCGCATTTTCTCCTCGACCTCGTCGACGATCGCATTGACCTGCCGCTCGTTGGACGCCGAGGCGATGACGAAGCAATCCGTGATCACCAATTGGCCGGAGACGTCGATGACGACGACATCCTCGGCGAGCTTGGCCGCGGCCGCGCCGGCCGCCACCGTCGCCATGCCGATGGCTTCCGGGGTGGCGGTCATGCCGACCCCTCGGCGCCCGGCTTGCTGTAAAGCCCGCGCTTCGAGACATACTGCACGACACCGTCGGGCATCAGGTACCACAGAGGGCGGCGTTGTTCGGCGCGCTGACGGCAGTCGGTAGACGAAATCGCCAGCGCCGGAATCTCGACCAGGGTCAGCGCGTCCTCGGCCAGTTCGCCCAGGACACCGGTGATGTGGTCGTGGCGCAACTCGTACCCCGGCCGGCTGACCCCGACGAAGCGCGCCAGCTCGAATAGCTCGTCCCAGCCCTGCCACGACAGAATGGAGGCCAGCGCGTCGGCGCCGGTGATGAAGTACAGCTGGGAATCCGGGTTCAGGGCATGCAGATCGCGCAACGTGTCGCGGGTGTAGGTGGGCCCGGCGCGGTCGATGTCGACGCGGCTCACGGAGAAGCGGGGGTTGGAGGCGGTGGCGATCACCGTCATCAGGTAGCGGTCCTCGGCGGCCGACACATGCCGGTCCTTTTGCCACGGCTGGCCACTGGGCACGAACACCACTTCGTCGAGGTCGAACAGGTCGGCGACCTCGCTGGCAGCGACCAGGTGGCCGTAATGGATGGGATCGAACGTCCCACCCATCACTCCGAGCCTGCGCAGCTGCTTTTGCACGATTTGCCAGCTTACTTGAGCGCGCGATCAGGTCCGATTCCGCAGCTCGGGGGCCCGCGGGCGGGCGGTTGTTCCCGACAAGTCAGACGGGTAGCAGCTGGTCGATCACCGCGGCCAGCTGCTTGGCGGACCGGCACTCGTGCATCGTGATCACCTCTTGGTAGCGCGGCACCGCCGAGTCGCCGCTACCCCACAGGTGTTTGGGCTCGGGGTTGAGCCAGTGCGCGTGCCGGCTGGCGGTCACCATGTCGGTCAGGACGTCGATGGCCGGGTCGCGGTAGTTGGTGCGGCCGTCCCCGAGCACCAGCAGGGAACTGCGCGGCGACAGCACATTCGGGTGCGCCTGCAGGAACGAAACGAAAGCGTTGCCGTAATCGGAATGACCGTCGCGGCTGTAGACGCCCGCCTCCCGCGTGATCCGCTGGATCGCCACGGCCAGGTCGGCTTCCGGCCCGAACATGTGGGTCACCTCGTCGGTGGTGTCGATGAAGGCAAACACCCGGACGCGCGAAAACTGTTGGCGCAACGCGTGTACCAGCAACAGGGTGAAGTGGCTGAACCCGGCGACCGAACCCGACACGTCGCATAGCACGACCAGTTCCGGGCGCGCCGGTCGCGGTTTGGCCCACACCACGTCGATCGGCACGCCGCCGGTGGACATCGACTTGCGCAGCGTCTTACGCAGATCGATCGACCCGGCGCGGGCGCGGCGCCGACGGGCCGCGAGCCGGGTCGCGAGGGTACGGGCCAGCGGAGCCACCACCCGCTGCATCTGGCGCAGCTGATCGCCGGAGGCGCGCAGGAACTCGACGTTCTCGGAAAGCTGTGGGATGCCGTACATCTGGACGTGGTCGCGGCCAAGTTGCTCGGCGGTGCGCCGCTTGGTCTCGGCGTCGACCAGCTTGCGCAGCTGGGTGATCCTCTGCGCGGCAAGCGCTTTGGCGATCTGCTCCTGGGTGGGCGTGGGCTCGTCACCGTAGGGGGCGAGAAGTCCGGCCAGCAGCTTGCCTTCCAGCTCATCCAGCGCCATCGCCTTGAGCGCCTGGTACGACGAGAATGACGGGCCGCGACTGGAACTGTATTTGCCGTAGGCCTCGACGATCCGCGCGATCATCGCGACCAGGCGCTCGTCCATGTTGGAGAGGTCGGGATTCTCCGTTAGCAGGTCCAGCAGCATCTGGCGCATCGCCTCGACGTCGTCGGGCGGCAGGGAGTCGTCGGCCGCCGCGTCTCCGGCCTCGTCCTCGGTGACCACCGCGCGCGCCCCCAAGGCCGGCGGAAACCACAGGTCGAACATGGCGTCATAGGTTTCACGGTGATCGGGGCGGCGCAACACCGCGCAGGCGATACCCTCGCGCAGCACCTCGCGGTCGCCCAGCCCAAGGGTGGCCATCACCCGGCCCGCGTCCACCGTCTCCGACGGCCCGACCGAAATTCCTTGTCCGCGAAGCGCTTCCACGAATCCCACCAGATGGCCGGGCAGCCCGTGCGGGGCGAGCGGCCTGGTGGGGCGGATGCGGCGGACGGCCATCGGAGCTCCCTAGTTCAGCCGCAACTCGCCACTGGCGCGTTGTTGGTCGGATTGGTGCTTGAGGACCACGCCGAGCGTTTGGGCGACTACCGCGTCGTCGATGGTGTCCAGGCCCAGCGCGAGCAGCGTGCGGCCCCAGTCGATGGTTTCGGCGATGGACGGCACTTTCTTGAGCTGCATCCCGCGCAGGACACCGATGATGCGCACCAATTCCTCGGCGAGATGCGCGGGCAGCTCGGGGACTCGCGACAACAAGATGCGCCGTTCCAGGTCGGGGCTGGGAAAGTCGATGTGCAGGAACAGGCAGCGGCGCTTGAGTGCTTCCGACAGTTCGCGCGTGGCGTTGGAGGTGAGCAACACGAACGGCGCCCGCTCGGCCGTCAGTGTGCCCAGTTCCGGCACGGTCACCGCGAAGTCGGATAGCACCTCCAACAGCAGGCCCTCGATCTCGATGTCGGCCTTGTCGGTCTCGTCGATCAGCAACACGGTCGGCTCGGTGCGCCGAATGGCGGTGAGCAGCGGCCGGGACAGCAGGAACTCCTCGCTGAACACGTCGCTCTTGGTCGCATCCCAGTCTCCGGAGCCGGCCTGGATCCGCAGGATCTGCTTGGCGTGGTTCCACTCGTACAGCGCCCGCGCCTCGTCGACGCCCTCGTAGCACTGCAGCCGGACCAAACCCGACCCGGTGGCCTGGGCGACGGCGCGGGCCAGCTCGGTCTTGCCCACTCCAGCTGGGCCTTCCACCAGCAGCGGCTTGCCGAGCCGATCGGCCAGGAACACGGCCGTGGCGGTGGCGGTGTCCGGCAGATAACCGGTTTCGGCCAGCCGTCGCGAAACGTCATTGATGTCCGCGAACAGCGGCACGGGCCGGGCGGGCACACTCACAATCTCAGTTCTCCTAAAGCACTGGCCGTCAGGCCGGACGGACGTGGCCGTCTCCCCACGCGATCCATTTGGTCGAGGTCAATTCCGGCAATCCCATCGGCCCGCGGGCATGCAGCTTTTGAGTGGAGATACCGATCTCGGCACCGAAACCGAACTGCTCGCCGTCGGTGAACGCCGTCGACGCGTTGACCATCACCGCCGCGGAATCGACGCCATCGGTAAATCGTTGTGCGGCAGCCATATTGCTAGTCACGATGGCCTCGGTGTGTCCGGTGCCGTATTCGTTGATGTGGGCGATCGCGGCGTCGACGCCGTCGACCACCGCCACCGCGATGTCCATCGAGAGGTATTCGCGCCGCAGGTTCTCCTCGTCGGGGTCGAGGTGCACCGTCACTCCGGCGTCTTGCAGGACGGCGACCAGCCTCGGCACGGCCTCCGCGGCGATCGCGGCGTCCACCAACAGCGTCTCGGCGGCGTTGCAGACACTGGGCCGCCGGGTCTTGGAGTTCAGCAAGATCCGTTCCGCCACCTCCAGGTCGGCGCCTTCATGCACGTAGACGTGACAGTTGCCCACACCGGTCTCGATGGTGGGCACCTGCGCGTCGCGGACCACGGCGTCGATCAGGCCGGCTCCCCCACGCGGAATCACCACGTCGACCAGGCCGCGGGCCTGAATCAGGTGCGTCACGGTGGACCGGTCCGTGGCCGAAAGCAGCTGAACCGAGTCGGCGGGCAGATCCTCGCTCACCAGCGAAGCCCGCAGCACCTCGACCAGGACCTGGTTCGACCTCGCCGCCGAGGAACTTCCGCGCAGCAATACGGCGTTGCCGGACTTGAGCCCCAAACCGAACGCGTCGACGGTGACGTTGGGCCGGCCCTCGTAGATCATGCCGACCACGCCCAGCGGAACCCGCTGCTGGCGCAGCTGCAGCCCATTGGGCAGCGTGTAGCCGCGCAGCACCTCGCCCACGGGGTCCGGCAGCCCGGCGACCTGGCGCAGGCCGGCGGCGATCCCGTCGACACGCTTGGAGTCCAACGCCAGCCGGTCGAGCATCGCGGTCGGTGTGCCCGCGGCGCGGGCGCCCTCGAGATCCTCGGCGTTTGCGGCCAGGATCAAATCGACGTGGGAGGTTATCGCCTGGGCGGCGGACTCGAGCGCCTGGTCCTTGGCCACCGTCGGCAACAAAGCCAGGACGCGCGAAGCGACCCGGGCGCGGCGGGCGGCATCATGGACTTCTCGGCGCAAGTCGGGAAGCGACGGTGCTTGCAGACTCATTTAACCAGGGTATCGGTCGTTACCTGGGCAAGTTTGGCTGCCCCACGTCAGCGCCCGGTGGCGCCGGCTCACGCGACGCGCTCACCGCGCCGCGCCTGCCGCACCTTGCTTTGGCGTTCTTCGAGGATGTGGCCAAAGTTCTGTAGCAGCAACGGTTCACGCATGACGAGATGCGCGAGGTGTTCGCGATCGATCTCCAACGCGGTCACTTCCTCGAGAGCGTACGCGCTCGCGGTGTTCGGTTGCCGAGTCAGCGCCGTCAACCCGAGGAACGAGCCCTCGACGAGCGTGCTGATCGGCACTACCGACCCGTCGTCGGCGGTCGCGATGAGCTGAACGCGCCCCGCGACCAAGAACGTCATCCCGTCGGGTACCTGGCCTACGTACTCGACGGTTTCGTCGGCGCCGTATCGGACGAGCCTGGCCGAGGAATACAGCGATCGCTGCTCGTCGGTGTTGAGCCGCAATGCCGGTGCCACCACGGTGCGCACCGCTTTCTCCACACGCTCGATGGTCGAGTAGTCGTCGTCGCAGTTGTCGAGGTGCAGCTCTTCGCGCCGGGCGGCGTACCAGATCCAGCGCAGAAACGTCGTTCGCGCGGCGCCATCGTCGGCCGGCGAGCCCAACCGGATGGTCGTTCGGTATTCGCCGCCGCCGACCGGCACCGACCGCGGCACGCTGTCGCTCATGAGCTGCGGCAGCCCGCGGGCGACCCGCGACAGCATCGCGCAAACGCGGTCGGGCGGATCGGCCGCCGAAAATGTGGTCGTGATCGCCAATTTGTGGGAGCCCGGCGGGCGGCTGAGGTTCGTGAACGCCGTCGTGGCCAGCACCGCGTTCGGCGTGATCCGCATCCCGCTGCCGGTGTCGATGTGCACGGCCCGCCAGTTCACTTCGACGACGCGCCCGCGCACGGTCCCGGTGTCCAGCCAGTCGTCGAGCCGGAAGGGCTGCTCGAACAGCATGAACAAGCCCGAGACGATCTGGCCGACGGAGTTCTGCAACATCAGGCCGATGACGACCGACGTCACGCCGAGGGCCGTGAACAAGCCGCCGATCCGGACGCCCCAGATGTAGGACAGGATCAGAACCAGGCCCACACCGATCAGGGCGAAGCGTGCGACGTCGAGGAAGATCGCGGGCAGCCGTTTGCGCCAGCTCTCTTCGGGCGCGGCCGCGAAAACGGTGGCGTTGAGCCCGGACAGCAGCAGCACCAGCACCAGGAAGCCGAACAGCGTGGTGAGCATGCGCACCGGGACTTCCCCGGCCGGGATCTGCGAAGCCTTGACGAGCAACAGCAGCAGCGCGCCCAACGGCAGCAGGTAGTTACGCAGCAGGCTGACCTGCCGAGCCAGGTGACTATGCCGGCGGGCGAGCGTTTGCTGCAGCTCGGTCAGAATGATCAGCCCGAGCGGAAATCCGACCGCGATACCGATCGACCAGTAGAACCACGAGGAGTGAAAAGTGTTCATCATCGCTCCGAGAGCCGGTACATCGGTTGATCGGTTCCGCCCACCGAAATCGTTCCGGCAGGTGTGAACTGGCGCACGTCTCGCATCGCTTCGTATACCTGGGAGCTGACGTAGATGCCGGGTTGCGGTGCGCCCCTGTGCATTTGGTAGGCCAGGCTTACCGCGGCCCCCCACATGTCGTAGACCAGGCTCGAGCCGCCGACCAGTCCGCTGATCACGTTGCCGGTGTTGATGCCGACCCGAAGGCCAAGCTCGTGACCTGTCTGGCTGTTGAACCGATCGATGATGCGACGCATTTCGACCGCGAAGTCCACGCTTCGGTGAATGCTGTCCAGTCGCGGGGTGATCACTCCGCAGGTGGCCAGGTAACTGTTGTGGAACGTGCGGATCCGTTCCACGCCAAGGGTTTCGGCCGCCGAGTCAAACTGGCGGAACAGGTCTTCGACGATGCCGATCAATTCATGGCCCGCAAGATCGTTGGATAGCTCGTCGAGCCCGACGATGTCGGCGAAGATGATGGCGACGTCCTGATGCTTCTGTGCGATGGTCGCCTCACCCTCGCGGTAGCGCTGGACAACCGACTCGGGCATCAGCGTCAGCAGGAGGCGATTGTTTTCGTTGCGTTGCTCGTTGAGCAGCTCTTCCTTGATCGCGAGGTTGCGGCTCATTTCATTGAAAGCCGCGGTGAGCTCACCGATTTCGTCGTGTCCCCGTGCCGGAATGTTGATGTCGTAATCGCCGGAGCTGATCTTTCTCGTGCCCTCCTCGAGGCGCCGGACAGGTCGCACCGCCGCCTGGGCGATGAACATCGACGCCACGCAGATGACGAAAACCAGCGTGGTGACCGCAATGACGAGGGTCTTGCTGAAGTGGCCCAGCCGCGCGAAGGCGTCGGAATCGTCGCGCGTCGCCAGGATCGACCAGTGCAGGTCGGAGTTGGGAATGTTCAGCGGAGCGTAGGCTTCCAGTTCCCGGTTGCCGGTGTAATCGGTTCCGGTGACGGTGCCGGTTTCGCCCCGTTGGGCGGCGCGCAGACCCGCGCTCGGAACCGGTTGGACCAGGGTGGTGCCGCCCAGCCGGATCGCCCGGTCCACGACGTCGGGCGGGGTGCCGGCGGCTATGGCCTCGCGCCGGTACTCCTTCGGGTCCTCAAGGAAAAGCCGTGAATCGGAACGCATCAAGTTGTCGGGGCCGGCCAGATACGTCTCGGTCGAGGGGCCCATGCCGGCGGTTTGCCAATGTTTGTTGGCGGTCATGATCTGGTTGATCTTCGAGATCGGCAGTGGCAGCGCCATCACGCCGTCGATTTTGCCGTTCATGCCCACCGGCGACACCACCCACGCGGTCGGCGCGTCGAGCTGCGGCTGATAGGGCTGGAAGTCGGTGATCCAGACGAACTCTAGGTCGTTGGAGCGCAACGCTTTTTCGTAGGCATCGCGCAGGTTCGATTCCCGGTACGGGCCAGTCTGGATATTGGTGCCGAGGTCGGGGCCTTTCATGACGCTGTAGACGACGTTGCCCTGCAGGTCGATCAGCAGTGCGTCCCGATAGTCGAAGCGGGTGACGATATCGCGAAGGTAGAAGTCGAAGCGGGCGTTCGCCGCCGACCATGCGCTGCCGTCGCCGGCATCCGCGACGGGCAGCGAATCGGCGGTCGGCCGGGGCGGTGCGGTGTAGTGCGCCTGAATGTATTTCTGCGCGGGCGAAGTCGGCAGCACGGCGTTCACATCGATCATGTCGCCGGTTGTGCGTTTGATCGGCTGAATCATTTGAGTGTCGTAGTAATTGACGAGCTCCTGCTGCTGCGCGGGCGTGATCGTGGCGTTGGCCAATTGGTTAAAGCCCGCGGTAAGCGCCGCCGTCGCCTCGTTGATGCTGAATCCGCCGCTGTAGACGACCAGTGAATTCGTCACTTCCCTGAACAGCGCCTCCATCTGCCGCCGCTGCGACTCGCGCAATTCGATCAGCCGCTCGGACTCCACCTGCCGCAATGCGCCGCGGCCGGTCAACGCCCCGATGAGGCCGATCACCGCGACGCCGAGGATGCCCGCGAGCAGCATGGCCACCAAGATCTTGGACTGGATGCCGAACCGGAAACGGCGCCACACAAACGGCCGCCGCGCGCGCCATGGGGTCTTTTCGGCCGGGGCGGATTCCGGCGCGGTTTCCGTCGCCGTATCGGGGGCCGGCTCGGTGTCTTTTAGCTCGCTCGACGTCAATGCCTTCCGCCTTTCTGGATTCGGCATCGCTAACGCAGCAGACTAGCGCGCGGAACTCAAGAAATTGGCGTTTGCACTAAGCGTTCGACGTCGCAACGCGGGAGCGACGCGACTAACGTCGGCGGGATGGCACGCGTTTGCGTCGTTGGCAGCGTGAACATGGACCTGACATTCGACGTCAATGCCCTGCCGCGGCCCGGCGAGACGGTGTTGGCGTCGTCGTTGAGCTACGCGCCCGGCGGCAAGGGCGGCAACCAAGCGGTTGCCGCCGCCCGCGCCGGCGCAAGCGTGCAATTCGTCGGCGCCCTCGGCGACGATCCGGCCGCCGAACAGTTGCGGGCGCACCTCTCGGTCAACGGGGTTGGGCTCGACGGCACCATCGCGATTCCCGGACCGAGCGGAACGGCGATCATCGTGGTCGACGCCGACGCCGAGAACACCATCGTGGTGGCACCGGGCGCTAACGGGCGGTTGACGCTAGACGCCGCCGCGCGCTCGGTGATCACCGGTTGCGAGGTGTTGTTGACCCAGTTGGAAATTCCGGTTCCGACGGCGGTCGCCGCCGCTCGTGCGGCCCGATCGGCGGGAGCCGTCGTCATGGTCAATGCCTCTCCGGCCGGCCAGGACCAAAGCATGCTGGCCGAATTGGCCTCCATGGCGGACGTGGTGATCGCCAACGAAGCCGAGGCCGACGAATGGCCCTGGCGCCCAACTCACTTGGTGACCACCTTGGGGGCACGCGGCGCCACCTGCGTCAGTGCCGACGACGAGTTCTGGGTACCTGCCCCGGCCGTCAAAGCGGCGGACACCACCGGCGCCGGCGACGTCTTCGCCGGAGTATTGGCCGCGAGCTGGCAACGCAACCCTGGCGCACGAGCCGAGCGGCTGCGCGCGCTGCAGCGCGCCTGTACCGCGGCGGCGCTGTCGACACAGGTGCCCGGCGCCGGCGACTGCGCACCGGACGCCTCGGCGATCGAGGCCGCGTTGCGAAGCTGAGATGTGCTGACTGGCGCGCCCACGCGGCGTGCATCACCGGGTGACCTGCGGTTGGCAGAGTTTGGCAGTGCCTGGCGTCGATCTGGCAGTGGTTTGCGGGCAACGTCGGCGGCGATCGCTGTTTGCCATCGAGAAAGGAACATCATGTCCGCTACCACGATTGACCGTACGAGTGCCCGGGACGGCTTGCTTCGCCTTGTCATGCGGGCCGACGCTGCCATCAGCGGAGTGGTTGGCCTAGCCGGTATCCCGCTGGCCGGCTGGCTCGCCGAGATCTCGGGCACCACGAAGGCATTCGAATACGGGATGGCCGCGTTCTTGATTTCCTACGGCATGGTGGTGTTCTGGCTCGCCACCTTGCCGTCGGTGCGGCGCGCCGGCATGGGCGTCATCATCGCCAACCTGGCATACACGGCCGGTGCCACTGCTTTCGTGCTCACCGATGTCTTCCCGTTGACGTCGGCCGGCGTCGTTTTGAACTTGGCCGCCGGCGCCGGCACGCTGGTGTTGGCCGAACTGCAATACCAGGGTTGGCGCCGGGCAAAGGCCTAAGGCCTGAAAGTTCAGGGCCCGCTCAGCTATCGGGCGGGCTCATGAGCTCGCGTGCTAATCCTCGGGCACTTCGCGCTCGATCTCGTCGAGCCAGATGCGCGCGGACATGTCCGACGGAGCGCGCCAATCCCCACGCGGCGACAGCGCTCCGCCGTGAGACACCTTGGGCCCGTTGGGCAACGCCGAGCGCTTGAACTGGCTGAACGAGTAGAACCGCTGCACGAAGACGCCCAGCCAGTGCCGGATCTCCTTGAGCGAATAGGACGGTCGCTTGTCTTCGGGGAATCCGGCCGGCCAGTTGCCACGCTCGGGGTCGCTCCACGCATGCCAGGCCAGAAACGCGATCTTCGACGGCCGGAATCCGAAGCGCAACACGTGGAACAGTGAAAAGTCTTGCAGGGCAAATGGTCCGACCTTCGCCTCGCTGCTCTGCAGCTCCTCCTCTTCGCCACTGGGGACGAGTTCCGGAGTGATCTCGGTGTCGAGCACCGACTGCAGCACCTCGCAGACCTGCGACTCGAACTGGCCCGACGAGATGACCCAGCGGATCAGGTGCTGGATCAGGGTCTTGGGCACGCCGCCGTTGACGTTGTAGTGCGACATCTGGTCGCCGACACCGTATGTCGACCAGCCCAGCCCGAGCTCGGAGAGATCACCGGTGCCCAGCACGATGCCGCCGCGCTGGTTGGCCAGCCGGAACAGGTAGTCGGTGCGCAATCCGGCCTGCACGTTCTCGAAGGTGACGTCGTAGACCTTCTCGCCGCGCGAGAACGGGTGATCCATCTCCTTGAGCATCAGCGCCGCGGTGTCGCGGATGTCGATCTCGGAGAAGGTGACATCGAGCGCGCGGCACAGCTCGATCGCATTGCGCTTGGTGCGATCTCCAGTGGCGAAGCCGGGCAGCGTGAACGCCAGAATGTCACTGCGCGGTCGCTCTTCGCGGTCCATCGCCCGCGCGGCGACGATCAGCGCATGTGTGGAATCCAGCCCACCGGAAATCCCGATGACGACCTTCGGGTAGTTCAGGGCACGCAGCCGCTGCTCCAGGCCGGCGACCTGGATGTTGTACGCCTCGTAGCAATCCTGTTGCAGCCGTTGCGGATCGGCGGGGACGAACGGAAAGCGCTCGACCACGCGCCGCAGTCCGATGTCTCCGGCCGGCGGGTCCACCCTGAACTCGATGCGGCGGAACGACTCCGCCGACGCGCGATGGTGACGGCGGTTGTCGTCGAACGTCCCCATCCGCATCCGCTCTGCGCGAAGCAGCCCGGTGTCGACGTCGGCGACCGACCGGCGCTCTCCCTTGGGGAACCGCTCGGACGAGGCGAGCTGCACGCCGTTCTCCCAGATCATGGTCTGGCCGTCCCAGGCCAGGTCGGTGGTGGATTCGCCCTCCCCCGCGGCGGCGTAGACGTACGCGGCCAGGCAACGCGACGATGCCGAGCGGGCCAGCAGGCAGCGGTCCTCGGCGCGCCCGATCGTGATCGGGCTACCGGACAGGTTCGCCAGCACCGTCGCGCCCGCCAAGGCCGCCTCCGCGCTGGGCGGAATCGGCACAAACATGTCCTCGCAGATTTCGACATGCAGCACGAAGTCGGCTAGGTCCGACGCGGCGAACAGCAGATCGGGCCCGAACGGAGCCTCGATATCGCCGAACCGGATGACGCCGCGCTCGTCGTCTCCCGGCGAGATCTGGCGTCGCTCGTAGAACTCCCGGTAGGTCGGCAGGTACGACTTGGGCGCCACCCCGAGCACCGTGCCCCGGTGGATGACGACGGCGGTGTTGTAGATGCGCTGCCCATAGCGCAGTGGGGCGCCGACCACCAGCACCGGCAATAGATCGGTCGAGGCGGCAACGATGTCGGACACGGCGGCTTCGACGTCGTCGAGCAACAGGTCTTGCAGCACGATGTCTTCGATGGAGTAACCGGACAGCGTCAGCTCCGGGAAGACCGCCAGGGCCACGCCGTCGTCGTGACACTCGCGGGCCAACCGCAAGACCGACTCGGCGTTGGCCGCCGGATCGCCGATCGTGGTGTGGTGTGTGCACGCGGCAACCCGGACAAACCCCTGGCTGTAGCAGTTGTAAAAGTCCATCGCCCTTCCATTGTCGCCTGGCCGGTGTCAATAAGCACGCGCCGGGTATCCCCAACAGATGAGCGACACCGCCGTCGTCGTCATCGACATGATGAATACGTATCAGCATCCCGACGCTGAAGATCTAATACCCAATGTCGGCAAGATCATTGACCCGCTGGCCGATTTGGTCCGGCGCGCACGCGAATCCGGCGACGTCGACCTGGTGTACGTCAACGACAACTACGGCGATTTCACCGCGCAGTTCTCCGACATCGTTCGCTCCGCGCTCGACGGCGCGCGGCCCGATCTGGTGAAACCGATCGTGCCGTCCGGGGATTGCCGCGTCATGACCAAGGTCCGTCACAGCGCCTTCTACGCGACCGCGCTGGCGTATCTACTCGCCCGCCTCGAGACCAAGCGGTTGATCCTGACCGGCCAGGTCACCGAGCAGTGCATCCTCTACACCGCGCTCGATGCCTACGTGCGGCACTTCCAGGTGGTGATTCCCACCGACGCCGTCGCCCACATCGACGCCGACCTGGGTGCGGCGGCGCTGAGGATGATGGAGCAGAACATGGCCGCCGAACTCACCACCGCGGCCGACTGCCTCGGCTGAGCACACCGCCGGCATGGCCTATCACCCGTCGAGACTCATCCACTTGCAGAGTGTGGCGCGCTAAGCGGCTCCCGGCGTTCAGCCGGGGCACGGCCGAACACCATTGAGTCCTCGATGCGCTCGAAGCGCCTGCTCAGTACGTCACTCAAAAAGTTGTGGCTCACCTTCCACGGCCGACGCGTGCCGGATTTCGGGTGCACATGTCGACCACGTTTCACGTAACCCGATTCCAGATGGAACGTCGGCTGCTCAGGCATCTCCGTTTCGCCCAGGTGCGGATATGCGTGGGTGTAGCCGCGAGAGTTCATGTACTCCAATAGATTTGCGACAGACCGTGCAGTCAGGTCAGCGCCCAATGTCCAGGACGCGTTGATGTAACCGAAGCTCCAGGCCATGTTCGGAACATCCTCGAGCATGTGTCGCCTGTACAGGAAGTGCTCGTGGGGATCGATCTTCTCGCCGTCGATGCTAACGGTGACGCCGCCCAGCGCTTGCAACCGCAGCCCGGTCGCCGTGATAACGATGTCGGCTTCGACGCGCCGCCCCGACTTCAGCGCGATGCAGGTGGCGTCCAAGTGATCGATGTGGTCGGTCACCACCTCGACCTTGCCGTCACTGATCGCTTTGTACAGGTCACCCTCCACGATGAAGCACAAGCGCTGATCCCACGGGTCGTACGGCGGCGTGAAGTGGGTGTCGATGGGATAGCCTTCGGGCAGATTGCGCTCCGCGATGCGGCGCAGCGCCCGCTTGCTGAATTCGGGCGTCTTGCGCGCGACAACCCACATCAGCTGGGCGACGAATGCGTTGCGCCACCGAACGATCCAGTGAGCGACCCGCAGCGGCAACGCTTTCCGCAGCGCAATCGCCGTCGGCTCCTTCTTCACCGCGGAGATCATGTAGGACGGCGTGCGTTGGAGCATCGTCACGTGCGCCGCTTTTTCGGCTAACGACGGGATCAGACTGACCGCCGTAGCGCCGCTGCCGATGACCACGATTCGCTTGCCGGCATACTCGAATGACTCCGGCCAGTGTTGCGGGTGGATCACCTCTCCGGCGAACTCCGCAATACCCGGGAACGTCGGGTTATATGGGCAGTCATAGTCGTAATAGCCGGTCCCGAAGAACAGGAATCGGCATCGGTACGTCTTTTCGGCGCCGTCCCGCCCGGTCTGCACCGTCCAGGTGTCGGTGTCGGAGCTCCAGTCGGCCGAACGCACGTGCGTGTCGAATCGGATGTGCTCGTCGATGTGATGCTTGCGCGCCGTCTCGTCGAGATACTCCCAGATATGGTCACCGTCGACGATCATCTCGGGCCGTGTCCAGGGCTCCCACGGAAAGCACAGCGTGTAGATATCGCTGTCTGAGCGCACGCCCGGGTAACGGAACAGGTCCCATGTTCCGCCGACTCGCGCGCGCCGTTCGAGTACCGCATAGCTCAGCTGCGGGTTGCGCTCGTGTATGCGGTGGGCAGCACCGATGCCCGAGAATCCGGCGCCGATGATCAGTACGTCGAAGTACTCGGCGACATTCGGACCCATGTCACTCACCATAAGCCGAGGTCAGCATTGACGCCATCATCCGGTCTTGGCTGACCCACCGCCGCGAGCGTGCGCAGAATGCCGGCGTTGGCGGCGTGTTGGTGCACAGACACGCACGCTCGCGCACGGATCGCAGCGGTGGCTAGCCTTGAGCCGTGGACGCTCCGCAGTTGGTCGCGCTGTTGGCGGGATGCCGGGTCGCGGTGCTCACGGGCGCGGGGATTTCCACCGACTCGGGCATTCCGGACTACCGCGGTCCCGATTCGCCGCCGAGCAATCCGATGACCATCGGCCAGTTCACGTCGGATCCGGTGTTCCGGCAGCGATACTGGGCGCGCAATCATGTCGGCTGGCGGCACATGGACGCAACGCAGCCGAACGCCGGGCACCGCGCGTTGGCCGCACTGGAGCGCGCCGGCGTAGTGACCGGAATCATCACCCAGAATGTCGACCTGCTGCACACCAAGGCCGGCAGCGCGAACGTGGTCAACTTGCACGGCACCTACGCCCAGGTGATCTGCCTGAGCTGCGGCTACACCATGAGCCGTGCCGCACTGGCCGAACGACTCGAGGCGCTCAACCCGGGATTCATCGAGCGCGCCGAAGCCATCGGCGGGTTGGCGGTGGCGCCCGACGCCGACGCCGTCGTCGCCGATACCGCGTCGTTCCGCTATCTCGACTGCCCGCGCTGCGCCGGCATGCTCAAGCCCGACATCGTCTACTTCGGCGAGAGCGTGCCCAAAGATACTGTGGCCCAGGCTTACTCAGTGGTCGATCAAGCCGAGGCGCTACTGGTCGTGGGATCGTCGCTGACGGTGTTCTCCGGCTACCGGTTCGTGCGGCACGCCGCCGCACTGGGCATACCGGTCGCGATCGTCAACCGCGGCCCCACCCGCGGCGATGACCTGGCCAACGTCAAGGTCGACGGTGGCTGCTCGGAACTACTGACCCTGCTGGCGGACGAGCTGTCGCCCTTGGCACTCCGCTAGAAGGTGCAGGGCATGCTGTGCACGGCGTGGACGAAATTGCCTGCCACGTAGCTCGGATCGCCGGCCTGGATATCGGGCAGCTGGCGGAGCAGCTCGCCGAAGATGGCGCGCAGTTGCGCACGGGCCACGTGGGCGCCCAGGCAGAAGTGCACTCCGCCACCGCCCAAGCCTAAGTGCGGGTTGGGATTTCGGCTCAGGTCGAAGCGCTCCGGATGGTCGAACGCCTCTTCGTCCCAGTTGCCGGACGAATAGAACATGACCACCTTCTCCCCGGCCAGGATGGTCTGACCGCCCAGCTCGAAATCCGTAGCGGCCGTGCGACGGAAGGTCATGACCGGCGTGGCCCAACGGATGAATTCCTCGATCGCGGTCCCGATCCGGTTGTCGAAATCCTCCAGCAGCCAGGCCCTTTGGTCTCCGAAGTCGCTGAGCGCCTTCATCGCATGATTGATGGTCTGCCGGGTGGTGTCGTTGCCCGCCACCGAAAGCAGCACGAAGAACGCCGCCACCTCCGCGTCGGTCAAGCGGTCGCCATCCACCTCGGCATTGACCATGCTGCTGAACAGATCGTCGCCGGGACGCGCGCGACGCTCGGCGACCAGCATCGCGGCGACCTGGTGCAGATACATCTGGTTCTCGAACAAGACTTCCATCGGGTGACGACCGTCGAGGTAGGCGGGGTCGGCCCACGACACCATGGCATCCACGGCGTGCGCCACCTGCTGACGCTCGGATTCCGGAATACCCACCATGTCCGACAGCGTGCGGATGGGCAGTTCCTTGGCACACAGATCGACGAAATCGGCGCCGCTGCCGGCGGCCCGGAGTTCTTCGACGATGGTCTTGGCGTTCGCCTTGATCGAATCTTCGATGCGGCGGACCTGCCTCGGGGTGAACGCGGCGTGGGCGAGCTTGCGCAGCTTGGTGTGCCGCGGCGGGTCCATCGCCAGGAAGGACTGCGACGCTTCGAGCAGCTCCACCGGGATGTTCTCGAACATCACGCCCTTGCCCGACAAGAACACGTCGTTGTTGCGGCTGACCGTGACGATGTCGGCACGCCGGGTGACGGCCCAATAGCCGGGGTCGTCGGGATCGGGCATCAGGGCGTCTTCGACCGGCGGATGCCAACTCACCGGACGCTCGGCGCGCAGCACGGCGAACGCGCGTTCCCGGTCCGCCGCGGTGGTCGACCAAAACGCGCGCGAGGACAGATCGATGGGGTCGTAGGCGCGGGCAATGGCAGGCGTAGCCGTCATGGAATCCTCCAACGAACCGAGAACCGTTGACCGACGATATGCCTAGACACTTTGTCTAGTCAATATGTCAAACTGTCGGCTATGCTCGGTGAATGCCGTCGGTCACCCGAAAGCCGCAGGCCAGGCGCGAGCACACGCGCCAGCAGCGGCGCGAGCAGATCGAGCGCCGGCTGCTCGACGCCACTGAGCGGCTGATGCGCGACGGCGCCAGCTTCACCGAGCTCAGCGTGGACCGACTGGCGACCGCGGCGAGCATGTCGCGGGCGAGCTTCTACATCTACTTCGAGGACAAGGGCCACCTGCTGCGCCGGCTCGCCGGGCAGGTATTCGCCGACCTCGCCGAGGGCGCCGAACGCTGGTGGAGCGTGGCGGGGCGGCACGATCCCGACGACGTGCGGGCGGGGATGGCCGCCATCATTGAAAGCTATCGCCGTCATCAACCGGTGCTCGTCGCACTGAACGAGATGGCCGCCTACGATCCCTTGGTCGGCGCGACCTATCGCAATCTGCTGACCGCGATTACCGGGCGGTTGGCCCGTGTCATCGAGGACGGCCAGGCCGACGGTTCCATTCGGCGTGAGCTGTCCGCCGCCACCGCGGCGAGCGCACTGACGTGGATGGTCGAGCGGGCGTGCCAGCAGAATCTTCCGAACGCCCCGGCCTCCTACGACGCGGAGCTTGCCGCGACCCTGACCGAAATCATTTGGGGCGCACTCTATCTCAAACCGATTTCGCCGAGTTAGACGGTAACCAAATCGTCGGCGTGCACCGCGGGGCGGCGAAGCTCGCCGGGTAGGTCGGACGTAGACCGCCCCATCATGGTGGCGAGCTCGGCCGCGTCGTAGGCGATCACACCGCGGGCCACCATGGTCGCATCCGGTCCGCGCAACTCGACGACATCTCCGGCGTAGAACCGGCCCGACACCGCGGTGATACCCGCGGCCAGCAGCGAACGGCGTTGGTGCACCACCGCGCGCACCGCTCCCTCGTCGAGGCTCAGCGTGCCGGTCGACTCCGCGGCATAGCGCACCCAGAATCGGCGTGCCGACATCCGGGCGGGCCGCGCGGCGAACACGGTTCCCGTCGAGGCGTCGGTGAGCGCCGTCGCGGCGTCGGTCGCGGCGGCCAGCAGCACCGGGACCCCGGCGTCGGCGGCCAGCAGCGCCGACGACACTTTCGACGCCATCCCCCCGGTGCCCAGGTGGCTGCCCGGACCGGCGACCACACCGTCCAGGTCCGCCGACCCCGCTACCTCGGGAATGAAGCGCGCCGCCGGCACCTTCCGGGGATCGGCGTCGTAGAGGCCGTCGATGTCGGAGAGCAGCACCAGCGCCTCGGCGCCGACGAGGTGGGCCACCAGCGCCGAGAGCCGATCGTTGTCGCCGAACCGGATCTCGTTGGTGGCGACCGTGTCGTTTTCGTTGACGATCGCCACCGCATGCAGCGCGCGCAGCCGATCCAGGGTGCGCTGCGCGTTGGTGTGTGAGGCCCGCACCGAAATGTCGTGTGCGGTCAGCAGCACCTGCCCGACTGTGCGGCCATAGCGCGCGAACGCCGCGCTCCACGCGTTCACCAGCGCGACCTGCCCGACGCTGGCGGCCGCCTGCTTGGTCGCCAAATCCTTTGGACGACGGGCTAATCCGAGCGGATCGACGCCGGCGGCGATGGCGCCGGAGGACACGATGACGACGTCGGTACCCGCCTTCATGCGCGCCTCGATCGCGTCGGCCAGTCCGGCCAACCGGCCGGCGTCGAACGCCCCCGACGGAGTGGTCAGCGCGTTCGTCCCCACCTTGACGACCAGACTGCGCGCGGTCCGGACAGCTTCTCGCTGCGCGCTCACGAGGCCCCACCCGTTTCGGGACCGTGCTCGCGCCGCTGACGCCGGGCGGCCTTGCGCTCCGCGGCGCCGACCCGCTCGGTGCGTTCCAACCGCGCATCGGTGCCGCGGCCCGAGAGCGCGACCTGATGGCCGGCCGGGGTTTGCGGCTCCCAGTCGAACGTCATGTCGCCGATGGTCACCGCGCATCCCGGTTGCGCGCCGAGCCGCAGCAGCTCCTCCTCCACACCGAGGCGTGCCAGCCGGTCGGCGAGATAGCCGACGGCCTCGTCGTTGTCGAAATTCGTTTGGCCCACCCAGCGCTCGGGGCGGGCGCCGGTGACGACGAAACCGCCCTGCCCGTCGGGCTCGACGGTGAAGCCGCTGTCGTCCACCGGCACCGGGCGGATCACCGGGCGCCGCGCAATCGGCGCCGGTCGCGATGCGTTGTACTCCGAAATCATCGTCCAGAGCCCAAAGATCAACGGCTGCAACCCTTCCCGGGTTGCTGTTGATACCAGGAAAACCGGCCAGCCACGCTCGGCGATCTCGTCGCGGACGAACTCCGCAAGCTCACGCGCCTCCGGCACGTCAACCTTGTTGAGTACCACCGCTCGCGGCCGCTCGGCCAGGTCGACCAGCGCCGGATCCCCCTGCAGCGTGGGGGTATACGCCGCGAGTTCGGCCTCGAGCGCGTCGATGTCGGAGATCGGGTCGCGACCGGGTTCCGCGGTCGCACAGTCGACGACGTGAACGAGCACCGCACAGCGCTCGATGTGCCGGAGGAAATCCAGGCCCAGGCCGCGTCCCTGCGACGCGCCCGGTATCAGGCCGGGCACGTCGGCCACCGTGAATGCGTGCTCGCCGGCGGAAACCACGCCCAGATTGGGAACCAGCGTGGTGAACGGGTAGTCGGCCACCTTGGGCTTGGCCGCCGAGATAACCGACACCAGCGACGACTTTCCGGCGGACGGGAATCCGACCAGGCCGACGTCCGCGACGGTTTTGAGTTCGAGGGTGAGGTCGCGGGCCTGGCCCGGCTCGCCGAGCAGCGCGAAGCCGGGGGCTTTGCGGGCGCGCGACGCCAGCGCGGCGTTGCCCAGGCCGCCGCGGCCACCGGCGGCGGCCTCGAAGCGGGTGCCCGCCCCCACCAGGTCGGCGAGCAGCCGCCCGTTTTCATCCAGCACGACGGTGCCGTCTGGCACCTTGACTTCCAGGTCCGCGCCGGCGGCACCGTCGCGATTGTTGCCCATCCCCTGCTTGCCCGACGGCGCGGTGACGTGCGAATGGAAATGAAAGTCCAGCAGGGTGTGCACCTGCGGGTCGACGATCAGGATGATGCTGCCGCCGCGGCCGCCGTTGCCGCCGTCGGGTCCGCCCAGCGGCTTGAATTTCTCGCGGTGGACCGACGCGCAGCCGTTACCGCCGGAACCCGCCCGCGCGTGGATGACGACTCGATCGACAAACCGAGGCATCGGGGGTCCTCTCAGCTACCCGCATGCACGGGCGCGGCGACCTCAGTCGGTGGTCTGCCCGGCCGCGACGATGTTGACGGTCTTGCGGCCGCGCTTGACGCCGAACACGACCGCACCGGCCGCCGTTGCGAACAACGTGTCGTCACCGCCGCGGCCCACGTTGGCGCCGGGGTGAAACTTGGTGCCGCGCTGGCGGACGATGATCTCGCCGGCCTTGACGACCTGGCCACCGAACCGCTTAACGCCCAGCCGCTGTGCCGCCGAATCGCGACCATTGCGCGAGCTCGATGCGCCCTTCTTGTGTGCCATATCTGTCGCCTCCGCTACTTGATCCCGGTGACCTTCAGGACCGTCAGCTGCTGACGATGTCCCTGACGCTTGTGGTAGCCGGTCTTGTTCTTGAACTTGTGGATGCGGATCTTGGGGCCCTTGGTGTGCTCGAGCACCTCACCGGTCACCGCGACCTTGGCCAGCGCGGCGGCGTCCGAGGTGACCTTGGCGCCGTCGACGACGAGCGCGACCGGCAGCGACACCTTGGCGCCCGGCTCCGAGTCGAGCTTCTCGACCTTGACCACGTCTCCGACGGCGACCTTGTACTGCTTACCGCCGGTCTTGACGATTGCGTAGGTCGCCATCGTGGGTGCACCTCTGTTTACTCGTGGGCACGCGTCACCGGTTGCGTGCGCGTGGTGGGTCTGGGTCACGGGAGTCTGGGGCGCGGGCCTTATCTCTCCCGCTGTCGTCGGCCCGGCAGGCCTGACGACAACTGTCCAAGGGTACGTGACCAGCGGCTACAGGGTCAAACCGGCTCGCCTGACCGGCGTCAGTCCACGTGGATCGGCGGGCCGGCCGGCCTACCCGCCGCGCGGCGCCGCCGCGGGCGTCCCGCGACCACCCCGGATTCCCCGCGGCCCGTCTCGGCCTCGGAGTCGTCGTCGGAATCCTCGACATCCAGGTCGTCGTCGTCGAGGTCGAGATCCTCGTCATCGTCATCAAGGTCCTCGTCATCGAGGTCCTCGTCGTCGAGCTCGTCCTCATCGTCTTCGTCGTCGGAGTCCTCGTCGGCCTCGTCGGAATCGTCGACGTCCTCGTCAGACTCCTCGACGTCTTCGTCGGAGTCCTCGAACTCGGTCCGGTCGGTGTCCTCGAGATCGGCGGGAACCCTTTCCTCGGTCCGCTCGTCGATATCGGTGGTGGTGTCGGTGTCCTCGTCGGATTCGCCGGTTTCGCCGTCGCCACGGCCGGCCGCCATCGCCTTGAACATCGGGTGCTCGCCGGGAGCGTGCGCCGGCACCTTGGCCACCGCGGGCTCATCGGATCGACTCTTCTTCGACCGCTTGCCCCGCCGGCCGCCGGACTCGGACTTGCGCCCGGACGCCGGGGCCGAATCGACCGGGTCGCCGTGCAGCAGGAGCCCGCGCCCGGCGCAGTTCGGACAGGGTGTGGTGAACGCCTCGATCAGCCCGGTTCCCAAACGCTTGCGGGTCAGCTGAACCAGGCCCAGCGAGGTCACCTCGGAGACCTGGTGGCGGGTGCGGTCGCGGGCCAGCGACTCGGTGAGCCGGCGCAGCACCAGATCGCGGTTGGACTCCAGCACCATGTCGATGAAGTCGATGACCACGATGCCGCCGATGTCACGCAGTCGCAGCTGGCGAACGATCTCCTCGGCCGCCTCGAGGTTGTTCTTGGTGACCGTCTGCTCGAGGTTGCCCCCCGACCCGGTGAACTTCCCGGTGTTGACGTCGATCACCGTCATCGCCTCGGTCCGGTCGATGACCAGCGTGCCGCCCGACGGCAGCCACACCTTGCGGTCCAGCGCCTTGGCCAGTTGCTCGTCGATGCGGTGCACCGCGAACACATCCGGCCCGGCCGAATCGTCCGGCCCGGTGGCGGGCTCATACTTGGTCAGCTTCGAAACAAGTTCCGGGGCAACGGAATTCACGTACTCGTTGATTGTGTTCCACGCCTCGTCGCCGGAGACGATGAGCCCGGCGAAGTCTTCGTTGAACAGGTCGCGGATGACCTTCACCAAGACATCGGGCTCTTCGTAGAGCGCCACCGCGGCGCCGGCTGCCTTCCCCTTGATCTCGGTCGCCTTGGCCTCGATCTGCTCCCAGCGCTCCTGCAGGCGGGTGACGTCCTTGCGGATGTCCTCTTCCTTGACGCCCTCCGACGCGGTGCGGATGATCACGCCGGCGTTCGACGGCACCACCTCCCGCAAGATCTCCTTCAGCCGCTGGCGTTCGGTGTCGGGCAGCTTGCGGCTGATCCCGGTCGACGACGCACCCGGCACGTAAACCAGGTAGCGGCCCGCCAGCGACACCTGAGTGGTCAGCCGGGCACCCTTGTGTCCGACGGGGTCCTTGCTGACCTGGACGACGACATAGTCGCCGGGCTTGAGCGCCTGCTCGATCTTGCGGTCGGCGCCACCCAGGCCCGCGGCTTCCCAATTGACCTCCCCGGCGTAGAGCACGCCGTTGCGGCCGCGGCCGATGTCGACGAAGGCCGCCTCCATCGACGGCAGCACGTTCTGCACGATCCCCAGGTAGATGTTGCCCACCAGGGACGCCGAGGCGGCCGATGTGACGAAGTGCTCGACGACGATGCCGTCTTCGAGCACCGCGATCTGCGTGTAGCGCGCGCCCGGGTGCGGCGGTTCGGTGCGGACCCTATCGCGCACCACCATCATCCGTTCGACGGCCTCGCGTCGCGCCAGGAATTCCGCCTCGGTCAGCACCGGCGGGCGACGGCGCCCGGCATCGCGGCCGTCGCGGCGCCGTTGCCGCTTGGCCTCGAGTCGGGTCGAGCCGTTGATGCCCTTGATCTCGGCGCCGGCCGAGCCGTTCGAGTCATTGTCGTCGCCCTTGCCGGAACGCGGGGCCCGCTCGTGCACGACGGTGTTGGGCGGATCGTCGGGTGACGGCCCGTCTTCGTTGTCGTCGCCCGAACCCGACTTGCGGCGCCGTCGCCGCCGCCGGCGCCGGTTGCCCGCCTCGGACGAGCCGTTCTCGTCGTCGCCGACGTTGTCGTCGTCGGAATCGTCGGAGTCCTGGTCGTCGTCGTCCGAGTCGGAGTCGGAAGAGTCCCTGTCGGAGTGGTTATCGGACCCACCCTGTTCGCCGCGGCCGCGCCCGCGGCCCCGGCGGCCGCGGCGGCGCCGCCGGTTGGCGGGCCGATCGGCCTGATCGTCCTCGTCGTCATCGTCGGAGTCGGAGTCGTCGGAGTCGGCAGCGTCGTCGGCGCTGCGGTCGTCGTCACCCCGCTCGATCGGTTGCGGCGCGACGAACAGCGGCATGTAGTGCGGCCGTTCCACGGGATCTGGGCTCTGCAGCATCAGCCGGGATTCGGGCTCCTCCGCGGGTTCGCCGGCCGCGACGGCCGCCGTGGCCTCCGGTTGGGCGGCCAGCAGATCGCGGACCCGGATCGCGTCGTCGCGGTCCACGGTCGAGTGTGCGCTGCGGACCCGTCCATCCAGCGCGTTGAGCGCGTCCAGCACCTGCTTGCTGGTGGTTCCCAGCGTTCGTGCCAGCGAATGGACTTTTAAGCTTTCCGGCAATTCCTCGTGCTGGATCGGCTCGTGTGATGGGTCTGAAGGTGGTGCACCGTTTACCACGTAGTCTCCTCAAGCCCCCGGGCGCGTCCTTTCGACGCGGCCACGCGAGGGCTTCGCTATGGGCCCGGGTCCACTTCCCCCGGACTTGTGATGGTCTCGCCCCGGGCGGCTCAGGTAGAACTCACTCGGCGCCGTGCTGAATGTCGGCCTGACATGCCGCGCAACACCACGGGTTCGCGATGGTCGCGCTTGTCTAAGTCTTCATTCGGGTGTCCGACGCCGGTCCGGCGACGTTCACCCAACTATAAGTATCCCACATCACGGCCAGGCTCCAGCCCCACCCGACTTCGGCGCTCCGCAAACCCGCCCCGGTTCGCGCGTGGCTCGCTATCGTCGCCTGGCTAAACGCCGGGAAACCACAGCGCGATCTCGCGCTTGGCCGAATCGGCCGAGTCGGAGCCGTGCACCAGATTGAACTGCGTTTCCAGCCCGAAATCGCCGCGGATGGTGCCGGGGGTGGCCTGGTCGACCGGGTCGGTCCCTCCGGCGAGTTGGCGGACCGCCGCGATCGCTCGCGGACCCTCCACGATTGCTGCCACCACCGGACCCGAGGTGATGAACTGCAGCAACGACTCGAAGAAGGGTTTGCCCTCGTGCTCGGCGTAATGCTGACTCGCCAGCTCCGCGTCGATGTGGCGAAGTTCCAGCGCGGCAATCGCGAGCCCTTTGCGCTCGATGCGGCCGATGATCTCGCCGACAAGCCGCCGCTCGACGCCATCCGGCTTGATCAGTACGAGGGTCCGTTCCGTCACGGCGGACAGCGTACAGAATGCGGCGGCGATCAGTCGGGTGGCGGCTGGCCCTGCGCCTGTCCATATTGCTGCCGCCGCCTGACCTCGGCGCGCAGGTAGGCGATCAGCAGCCACACACCGGCGAACAGCAAACCGATGAAGCCCACGCCGGGGTAGATCAGAAACCCGGCGACCAGCACCGCTTGCACGCCCACGTTCACCCAAATCGCCCACGGCCTGCGCTGCAGCCCGGTGAGCAGGACCAACAGCGCGGCCAGCCCGATCAGGTAGCCCAGCGATACCGGATTTAGGCCGCCGCCGACGGCGCCGACCACCGGGATCGCCAGCAGCACCACGATCGCTTCCAGAAGCAGCGTCGCGGCCATCACCGCACCGAAACTCTTCCACGGATCCGCGGGTGGCACGGGTCCCTGCTGGCTTGGGGCGGTCATTGCGGATCACGACCGAACAAGGTGCGGGCGGCCCCGGCCGTGACGACCGATCCGGTGATGACGATCCCAGTGCCGGAGAACGCGCCTCCCTCGGCGTCCCCGTGCGCGGCCGCGTCGTCGACGAGGGCGGTCGCGACGTCGATGGCGTCACGCAGGTCCTCGGCCGTCGTCACGCGCTCCGGCCCGAACCGCGCCCGCGCCGCCACCGCCAGCGATTCGACATCCAGCGCCCGCGGCGACCCGTTGTGGGTCACCACGACGGAGTCGAACACCGGCTCCAGCGCGGCCAGGATGCCGTCCACATCCTTGCCTGTCAGCACGCTGAGCACGCCGACGACGAAACGGAATTCGAACTCGTCGGCGAGCGCCTGCGCCAGCGCGGCGGCCCCGGCCGGGTTGTGCGCGGAGTCGATGAACACCGTCGGCGCGCTGCGCATGCGTTCCAGCCGGCCGGGACTGCTGACCGCGGCGAAACCGGCCCGGACGGCGTCGATGTCGAGCTGACGCTGCGCGCCCGCGCCGAAGAACGCCTCGACCGCCGCCAGTGCGACGGCCGCATTGTGCGCCTGATGTTCGCCGTGCAGCGGCAGGAAGATGTCGGAGTACACCCCGCCAAGGCCCTGCAGCCGCAACACCTGCCCACCGATCGCCACCTGGCGATCCAACACCGCGAACTCGGAATCCTCCCTAGCGACCGCGGCATCGGCGCGTACGGATTGGGCCAACAGCACTTCCATCGCCTCGGGCGGCTGGCGCGCGATGACGGCGACGGTGTCGGGTGAGCCGTCCGGTGCTTTGGTGATGACGCCCGCCTTTTCGCCGGCGATTCCGCGGATGTCGTCGCCCAGATAGTCGACGTGGTCGATGTCGATCGGGGTGATGACGGCCACGGGCGCGTCGATCACGTTGGTGGCGTCCCAGCGTCCGCCCATGCCTACCTCGACCACCGCGACCTCGACGGGTGCGTCGGCGAACGCCGCGAATGCCATGCCGGTCAGCACTTCGAACTTGCTCATCGCCGGCCCGCCGGCGGCCTGCGATTGCTCGTCGATCATCTGCACGAACGGTTCGATCTCCCGATACGTCGCCACATACCGCGCGGGACTGATGGGTTCGCCGTCGATCGCGATGCGTTCGACCGCCGACTGCAGGTGCGGGCTGGTGGTTCGACCGGTCCGCCGGTGCAACGCGGTGAGCAGCGCATCGATCATCCGCACCACCGAGGTTTTGCCGTTGGTGCCCGCGACGTGGATCGACGGGTAGCCGCGCTGGGGCGAGCCCAGCAGATCCATCAACGCGGTGATCCGGGTCAGGCTCGGCTCGATCTTGGTCTCGGGCCAGCGCTGATCCAGCAGGTGCTCGACCTGAAGGAGGGACGCGATCTCGTCCGGTGTGGGCGCCATGGCGTCGGTTTCGAAGCGCCCTGGTCCCGGCGGCTCGGTCATTGCAGCCCGGCCAGCCTGGCGGTGATCCGTTCGGTTTCCTCTTGGGCTACCCGCTGACGGTCGCGGATCTTGCCGACGACCTGTTCGGGGGCCTTGGCCAGAAAGTCGTCGTTGCCCAATTTCGCGGCGGTGGATGCCAGCTCCTTTTGCGCTGCGGCCAAATCCTTTTCGAGACGACGGCGCTCGGCCGCCACGTCGATGGTGCCCGACGTGTCGAGTTCGAGCATGTCTGTGCCGGATCCTTGGCGGACCTCCAGCGACGCCGACGGGGTGAAGTCGGGGCCCGGCGCGGTCAGCGAGGTCAGGGCCATCACCTGCGCGCTCAGCTCTCCCCCACCACTCAAGCGCGCCGACACCTTCTGCCGATCGGCCAGGCCCTGATCGCTGCGGAACCGGCGGATCTCGGTGACGAGCTTCTGCATGTCGCTAATCCGTTGCGCGGCAACCGGATCCAGCGCGATACCCGAGGGCTTCGGCCATTCGGCGATGACCAGCGACTCCTGGTCGGTCAGGGCCTGCCACAGCGCCTCGGTGACGAATGGGATGACCGGGTGCAGCAACCGCAGCAGCGTGTCGAGTACCGCCGCCAGCACGGCGGTGGTGTGGGCGAGCCCTTCGGATAGCTGCGTCTTGGCCAATTCGACATACCAGTCGCAGAATTCGTCCCAGGTGAAGTGGTAGAGCGACTCGCAGGCCCGGCTGAACTCGTAGCCGTCGAACGCCGAATCGACTTCGGCGCGAACCTCTTCCAGCCTTCCCAGGATCCAGCGGTCGGCATCGGTCAGGTCGGCAAGATCGGGCAACGGCGCCGGGCTCGCGCCGTTGAGCAGCGCGAACCGCGTGGCGTTGAAGAGCTTGGTGACGAAACTGCGCGACGCCCGGACGTGATCCTCGCCGACGGCCAGGTCACTGCCGGGGCTGGAACCGCGCGCGAGGGTAAACCGCAGCGCGTCGGCCCCGAACTTTTCCACCCAATCGAGGGGGTCGACGACGTTGCCCCGCGACTTGCTCATCTTGCGGCCGAACTCGTCGCGGATCAGCCCGTGCAGGAACACATCGGTGAACGGCACCTGCGGGCCGCGGCTGCCGTCCACGGTGATCGCGTCGTCACCGCCGACGAAGGTGCCGAACATCATCATCCGCGCCACCCAGAAGAACAGGATGTCGTAGCCCGTCACCAGAACGCTGGTCGGATAGAACTTTTCCAGTTCGGCAGTCTTTTCCGGCCAACCCAGTGTCGAAAACGGCCACAGCGCGGACGAAAACCAGGTGTCCAGCACGTCGGGGTCCTGCGCCCAGCCATCCGGGGGTGTGTCGTCCGGGCCGACACACACCTGTTCGCCGTTGGGCCCGTACCAGATCGGGATGCGGTGGCCCCACCACAGCTGTCGCGAGATACACCAGTCGTGCATGTCGTCGACCCAGCCGAACCAGCGCGGTTCCATGCTGGCGGGGTGAATCACGGTGTCCCCGTTGCGCACCGCGTCACCGGCGGCCTTGGCCAGCGATTCGACCCTGACCCACCACTGCAGCGACAGACGCGGTTCGATGATTTCGCCGCTACGCTCCGAATGCCCGACGCTGTGCAGGTACGGCCGCTTCTCCTCGACGATGCGGCCCTGCGCGGCGAGCGCCCCCCGCACCGCGACCCGCGCGTCGAAGCGGTCCATGCCGTCGAACTCGGTTCCGGTGTCGACGATAAAGGCCTTGGTGTCCAAGATGTTTGGCATCGGCAGCTCGTGACGCAGTCCGATTTCGAAGTCGTTGGGATCATGCGCGGGCGTGACTTTGACCGCACCCGTGCCGAATTCGGGATCGACGTGGTCGTCGGCGACGACGATGAGTTGCCGGTCGATGAACGGATGCGGCAATGTGGTGCCAACCAGATGCCGGTAGCGCTTGTCGTCGGGGTGGACGGCGATCGCGGTGTCGCCGAGCATCGTCTCGACGCGGGTGGTGGCGACGACGATGTGTGGCTCGTCGTCGTCGAGCGACCCGTAGCGGAACGACACCAGCTCGCCCTCGACCTCGTCATAGACGACCTCGATGTCGGAGATCGCCGTCTGCAGGACCGGCGACCAGTTGACCAAGCGCTCGGCCCGATAGATCAGTCCGGCGTCGTAGAGCCGCTTGAAGATGGTCCGCACCGCGCGGGACAGGCCCTCGTCCATGGTGAACCGGTCGCGACTCCAGTCCACACCGTCACCGATACGGCGCATCTGGCCACCGATGGCGCCGCCCGACTCGCGCTTCCAATCCCAGACCTTGTCGATGAACAGCTCTCGACCGAAGTCCTCCTTGGTCTTGCCGTCCACCGCGAGCTGTTTTTCCACCACGCTCTGGGTCGCGATACCCGCGTGATCCATACCCGGCTGCCACAGCACCTCATAGCCCTGCATGCGCTTGCGGCGCGTCAGGGCGTCCATCATGGTGTGCTCCAGCGCGTGACCCATGTGCAGGCTGCCGGTCACGTTCGGCGGCGGCAGCACGATCGAGTACCCGGGTTTGGTGCTGGCCGAGTCCGCCGCGAAGTAACCGGCGTCCAGCCACTTCTGGTAGATCGCGCTCTCCATCGCGCCCGGCTCCCACGACTTGGGCAGGTCGGCAGCGGAACTAGGACTGGCGGTCACCGGTCAATTCTAGGGATTGGCGCGGGTCACCCGGCCAGCCGGTCGACGCGCAACGACACACCGGCGGCCGGAAACCGCGCCAGCAGGGCATCACCCATCGCGGCCGCCGGGGTCAACACGCCCCGCAGGTCGGAGAGCTTGTCGCGATCGAACGCGAGCGCAAGTGCGCTCTCTCCCAGCAATACCGAGGTCGCCTTGTAGCCGGGGTCCCCGCGCTGCTCCATTCTGGCCACATAGCGAGCGCCGCCGGTCGTTGTGGTGTACGTCTCAACTTTGTAGTAGCCGCGCTCCCGGGCCTCCGCGCTGGGGCCGGTGCCCGGCTCGGGCAGGACCCGCTCCACCAGGCGCCGCGGCAGCAGCCGGAAGTAGCGGCTGCCCACCGCGAACATGGCGTTGCCGACGCCGCCGAAGACGGCCGATGCCACCGGCGCGATGGCTGACGACCCGAGGCTCATGTTCTCGTCGTAGCGGAAACGCCTGCCGTAGGCCCAGTCCAGCAATGCGTTGCTGCGCCGCACGATCCGGGTGTTCGTGGGCGCCATCAAGAATCCCGCGGTCCACACGCCGGATAGTTCCGGCGCGAGGTCTCGGCCACGGCGCGACGGCAGGTCGGGCTGCCGGCCGAGTTCGGGCTCCGCGCCGCGGTCGGTGCTCAACGTGTAGGGGTCGGCGAGCTGGCGGCGCGCGTCGGGGTCGCTCGAGGCGGTGTGCAGGACTTCCAGCAGCGAAGCGTAGGTGCCGCCGGAGAACCCGCCCCGCAGGGAGCGCACGACGAAATGGGTGTCGCCGAGCTCGCCGGTGCCGTCGGCCTGGGCCGCGAGATGCAGCGCATAAACGGTCAGATCTGACGGGATGGAATCGAAGCCGCAGGCGTGCACGATGCGGGCGCCGGTGTCGGCGGCCTGCTTGTGGTACAGGTCGATGCTCTGTCGCATGAACGGCGGCTCGCCGGTCAGGTCGGCGTAATCGGTGCCGGCCGCGGCGCACGCGGCCACCAACGGCAGCCCGTAGCGGGTGTAGGGCCCGACGGTCGTGACGACGACTCGTGTGCGGGCGGCCATCTCCTCCAGCGACGACGGCGACGTGGCGTCGGCGCTCAGGATCGGCCAGTCCCGCGCGGATGCGCCGAGGGTGTCCCGGACGGCGCGCAGCCGGTCCGGTGACCTGCCGGCCAGCGCGATCCGGGCCTCACCGCCGGTGCGGGCCAGATACTCGGCGGTCAGCTTCCCCACAAAGCCCGTCGCGCCGTACAACACGATGTCGAATTCGCGCGGCGTTGCGGTCACGGGCCCGACGCTACCCCGACCCGCAGATAAGTAATGCCGGGCCCGAGGCCCGGCATTACTTATACGTGCGACGGCGAGGCCGTCAGTTTTCGGCGGTTGGTCAGCCGCGGCGGCCGCAGACCGGCCAGGCGCCGATGCCCTGCGAGTGCAGAACGTTCTCGGCCACCCGGATCTGCTCCTCACGACTGGCGCTGGACGGGGAGCCCGACCCACCGTTGGCGTGCCACGTGCTCGACGTGAACTGCAGCCCACCGGAGAAGCCGTTACCGGTGCTGATGCCCCAGTTACCACCCGACTCGCACTGCGCGATCGCGTCCCAGTTCACGCTGTAGGCCTTGTGGGCCGGGGGCGCGTCCGGAGCCGGAGGCGGCGGAGCGTCCGGAGCCGGCGGCGGCGGTGCGTCCGGTACCGGAGGCATCGGCGGGTTGCCGTCGAAGCCCGCGGGGGCGGGCGGCGGCGGAACCTCAGGTGCCGCAGGCGGCGGCGGAACGTTCGGGTCGAAGCCGGCCGGCGCGTCAACGGGCGCCAAGGCCTCCGGCACCGCAGGCGGCGGCGGAACGTTCGGGTTGAAGCCCACAGGGGCCGCGGCGTCGGGAGCCGGAGGCGGGGGCGCGTCGGGGCCCTGTCCGGCCGGGGGAACGTTCGGGTCAAAGCCCATCGGCTCGGCGTGTGCGGACGGCACCGTCACCAGCGTGCCTGTGATCGCAGCGAGGATGAGCGTCTTACGGACGTTCTTCAATATCGTTCCTTTCGCGGTGCGCGCGCGCCAAAGCAAACCCACAGCCGTGGGTTTGGGGTGCAGTTGTCCAAGCGGAAAAGTGCTTCGGGACGTGCCGTCTCGTTCAGGCACGACAGCGGGACTGGTCTGGGCCGGCGAGCTAGCGCCCACCGACGGCGGGCCGGCTGTCGCCGACCGCAGCCCCGCTCACACGCGGGTCCGTGGATTCAATTTTTTCGGTACTTTCCGTCACCCGATTCGGGCTACCAGGGACCGTACGAGAACCGATTGCATTCGTCATCTTGAGAGAATGGACATCTCAGTTTGGTAACGAGGCGATCTCGGCGCGATAGCGCAAATAATTTTGCAGGTCAGCAACCGTTTATCCGAGCCCGCCCGACCACGATCGGTACCCCGTTTCCGTGAGCCGAATCACGTACATTTTGTGAGCTGGCACACGGTTTGCGGCGATGCGCAGACGCGCGTCGCCGGGGCGAGCCGCGCAGGGTACACGGCGCCCGAGCCCACTAGGCGCCCGACACGCGCAAGTTGACAAATTCGGACGTGATGTAACTTCGAAAGCCGAAGTGTCTCAGCCCAATTGGTCGGCTCATGTTAGCGCGGCGGAAGGCCACGGACAAGCGCTTGCACGGATACCGCCCGGGCCGCCGCACCGTCTGTGTTTACACGACTTATCCACTGCCCCAACGCTTTTGGGGCGCTCCGCGATCCGAGGCCCAGTCGCGGCGACGATCCGCCGCGGCCCACCGAGAAGACGCGTTTTGGGATCGACAATTTGCGGTACGCAATTTGCCGCCCTAACTCGCGGCGCCAGACTGCCGCGTCGGGCGACGCCGTACCCGACCTGGTACGATGTACGTCGGGGGTCATCCCAAATCGCCACTGCGCCAACGTATTACGGCGGCATTAAGGAATGGCCTGGCGATTGGCTTTTCGAAGTGTTCAAACACTAACTAGAGGCAATAGTTTCTGATCGCCAGATATTGCTGATTTCGGAATTCAACGCCATTTGTCAAACCCGAGTTAAGCAATTGTTTCGGCGAAATGAAATAAGCGCACCGATTACGTGGCGCAGTTTTTCGAGCCGTCGGCGCGCGTCAGGCGCCGGACCGCACCAGAGCACGCAAGTCGGCGTCGCTGTTGACATTGGTCAACGGACGCGAATCCGACGTGACGATCCGCTGCGTGTCCGAAACATCAACCAGGGCACGCATTTTGCGCTCACCGGCGGCCACCAGCGCCTCTGCCCGGGCGGCGAGATCGGTCCGGTACACCGCGGCCAGAAAATGATCCCGGCCGTCCCACGGCAACACGACTTCCGCGTTGGTCTCCAGCGCGCGGCGGGCGAGGTCATCGATCAGGTCGGCGCCCAGTAGCGGCATGTCCACGGCGCAGATGAAAGCGAGGCGGGTGCCCGCCTCGGCGGCGGCGCGCAGTGCGCGCGCGGTCGCCGGCAACGGCCCCTGGCCGCCCAACTCGTCGCGGATGACGCGGGCCTGCAGTGCTGGCAGCGGTTGTCCCTGCGCGGCCATCACCAAAACCGGCTCGCAGCGCTGCTCGAGGATGCCGACCACGTGCTCCACCATCGTGGTCGCACCGGCACCCGAAGAACCCGGGAAGGGCAGGGTTGCTTTGTCGCGGCCCATCCGCCGCGACTCGCCTCCAGCGAGTACTACCCCGGCCAGTGAGACTGCGTCGGGCACGAGCTGGGCCACCTTAGTCGACGGTCCAGGTGTCGCGCCCGCGCAACAGCGATTGCAGCGCGGCGGTGTCGAACGGCTTGGACGACTGAGCGGCGTGAACCTGGGAGCGCGCCGCGTCGTCGTAAGTCGGCCTGTTGATGTTGCGGAAGATGCCTAGCACCGTGTGCTCCAGGTTCTGGTCCGACAACCGCGACAGCGCGTACGCGTAGGCCGAGTCGTCGGCCTGCGCGTCGTGCACCACGATCTCTTCGACCGCCACGTCGGCGGTCTTGGCCACCTCGAGGCTGAAGCCGGATTTCACCACGCAGTATTCGCCGTTGGCGCCGAAGACAATCGGCTCGCCGTGGCGGACGTTGATCACCCGCTCCTCGGCGCCCTCCTTGCGCAGCGCGTCAAAAGAACCGTCGTTGAAAATCGGGCAGTCCTGCAGGATTTCAACCACGGCGGCGCCACGATGCTGGGCGGCCGCGCGCAGGACCTCCGTCAGCCCGTTGCGGTCGGAGTCCAGTGCGCGACCGACGAAGGTCGCTTCGGCGCCCAGCGCCAACGACACCGGGTTGAATGGGTGATCCAGCGATCCCATCGGCGTCGACTTGGTGATCTTGCCGACCTCCGACGTCGGCGAGTACTGCCCCTTGGTCAGGCCGTAGATCCGGTTGTTGAACAGCAGAATCGTGATGTTGACGTTGCGGCGCAGCGCGTGGATCAGGTGGTTACCACCGATCGACAGGGCGTCGCCGTCGCCGGTGACCACCCACACCGACAGGTCCTCGCGGGCCAGCGCGAGCCCGGTCGCGATGGCCGGGGCCCGGCCGTGAATCGAGTGGAACCCGTAGGTCTCCAGGTAGTAGGGGAACCGGCTGGAGCAGCCGATACCGCTGACGAAGACGATGTTCTCCCGGCGCAGCCCCAGCTCGGGCAGGAAGTTGCGGATGGTGTTGAGGATGACGTAGTCGCCGCAGCCCGGGCACCAGCGGACCTCTTGGTCGCTGGTGAAGTCCTTGCCCTTCTGCGGCTGATCCGTCGTGGGCACGCCGTCGTTCTTCGTCAACCTCGGCGTCAAGCCGAGGTCTGTGCCCTGCACCGCGCCTGTCATTCGATAGCTCCCGCTCCAACTGTTGCTGCCGCCATTCTGGCGACCATCGTCTTGTCGTGCTCGATTTCGGCCAATGTCCCGCCCAGCGCGGCGCGGATGACGCGCCCGATCTCGTCCGCCAAGAACGACACGCCCTGGACCTTGGTCACCGACTGCACGTCGACCAGATACTTGCCGCGCAGGATCAGCGCCAGCTGGCCCAGGTTCATCTCCGGTGCCACCACCTTCGGGTAGCGCCGCAGCACTTCGCCGAGGTTGGCCGGGAACGGGCTGAGGTAGCGCAGGTGGGCGTGCGCGACCTTGATGCCCTTGCGCCGAGCGCGACGGCAGGCTTCGCCGATCGGGCCATAGGAGCTGCCCCAGCCGATCAAAAGCAGCTCGGCGTCTCCGCTCGGATCGTCGACTTCCAGGTCGGGAACGGAGATGCCGTCGATCTTGGCCTGGCGCAACCGGACCATGAGGTCGTGGTTGATCGGCTCGTAGGAGATGTTGCCGCTGCCGTTCGCCGCTTCCAAACCGCCGATGCGGTGTTCCAGTCCGGGAGTGCCCGGCACGGCGAACTGGCGCGCCAGGGTTTCCGGGTCGCGGTTGTACGGCTGGAAGGGCTCGTCGGGCTTGGCGAAGATGTGCTTGATCGGCTCCAGCGAGCCGACGTCCGGAATCCGCCATGGCTCAGAGCCGTTGGCGATCGAACCGTCGGACAGCAGGATCACCGGGGTGTGATACGACACCGCGATGCGCACCGCCTCGAGGGCGGTCTCGAAACAGTCGGACGGCGACCGCGGCGCCAGCACGGCCACCGGCGACTCCCCGTTGCGGCCGTACAACGCCTGCAGCAGGTCGGCCTGCTCGGTCTTGGTGGGCAGCCCGGTCGACGGTCCGCCTCGCTGCACATCGATGACCAGCAATGGCAACTCGGTCATCACACCCAGGCCCAGCGCTTCGGACTTCAGCGAAATCCCCGGCCCCGATGTGCTGGTGACGCCCAGCGCCCCGCCGTAGGAGGCGCCGATCGCCGCACAGATGCCGCCGATCTCGTCCTCAGCCTGGAAGGTGATCACGTTGAAGTTCTTGTGCTTGGACAGCTCGTGCAGGATGTCCGAGGCCGGCGTGATGGGGTAACTGCCGAGCACCACCGGGATGTCGGCCAGCTGCCCGGCAGCCACGATGCCGTAGGCCAGCGCGGTGTTGCCGGAGATCTGCCGGTATTCACCGGCCGGCAAGGTCGCGCGCGAGACCTCGTAGGTGGTGCCGAACGCCTCGGTCGTTTCGCCGTAGTTCCAGCCCGCCTTGAGGGCGAGCACGTTGGTCTCCGCGATGTCGGGCTTGCGGGCAAACTTCTCCCGGATGAATTTCTCGCTGGCTTCGATCGGGCGCCCGTACATCCACGACAAAAGGCCAAGGGCGAACATGTTTTTCGCGCGCTGGCCGTCCTTCTTCGACGCGCCGATCGCCTCGACGGCCCCAAGGGTCAGGTTGGTCATCGCAACGGAGTGCACGACGTAGTCGTCGAGTTCGTCGGACTCCAGCGGATTGGTGATGTAACCGACCTTCGTCAGGTTGCGCTTGGTGAATTCGTCGGAGTTCGCGATCACCATTCCGCCACGCGGCAGGTCGCCGATGTTGGCCTTCAACGCCGCGGGGTTCATTGCGACGAGCACGTCGGGTCGGTCACCCGCGGTCAAGATGTCGTAATCGGCAATCTGAATCTGGAACGACGAGACGCCGGGCAGGGTGCCTGCGGGGGCGCGGATCTCCGCGGGGTAGTTCGGCTGCGTCGCCAGGTCGTTGCCGAAAAGCGCTGCCTCCGACGTGAACCGGTCGCCGGTCAGCTGCATACCGTCGCCGGAGTCTCCGGCGAAGCGGATGACAACTTGTTCCAGCCGCTGACGGTCGGACCCGTTATGACGGATCTCGCTATGAGAATCTGATCCGGCTCCGCTGCCGTTCGGATCCACGTCTCCGCCCTCCATTTGTCAATCGGATAGGCACTCCACTGGAGCTTTAGGGTACGCGCCGATGGAGTGACTCCCGCGCCCTGAAGCTTGTGTGTCACTGGTAGTACCAATTATGGCACTGGTTTTCGGCGAGTATGACCGTCTCATATCCCTCGCACGCAGCGGGTTTGGGGCCAATGCCGAAGTCAGCGGGGTGCTACTGATGGGTACGACACAAACTGTGTTGTTCGTCACGTCGGTGGGGTTCCGCGAAGCCCCTACCGGCAAACCGCCGGCGACATGAATGTTGAGGGGTTGTGGCCTACGCGCTCTTGTCGCGACGCTCGGAGCGCGAAGCCTTACGCGGCACGATCGTCGGCAACACGTTGTCCTGCACGGTCTCCTTGGTCACCACGACCTTGGCGACGTCGTCGCGGCTCGGGATGTCATACATCACCGGCAGCAGGACTTCTTCCATGATGGCTCGTAGGCCTCGAGCACCCGTGCCGCGGTGGATCGCCTGATCGGCGATCGCCTCCAGCGCGTCGTCAGTGAACTCGAGTTCGACGCCGTCCATCTCGAAGAGCCGCGTGTACTGCTTCACCAGAGCGTTCTTCGGTTCGGACAGGATCTTCACCAACGACTCCATGTCCAGGTTGGTGACCGAGGCGACCACCGGGAGACGGCCGATGAATTCGGGAATCAGGCCGAACTTGATCAGGTCCTCGGGCATCACGTCGGCGAAGTGATCGGTGGTGTCGATCTCGGCCTTCGAGTGAACCTCGGCACCGAAGCCCAGGCCCCGCTTGCCGACCCGCTCGTAAATGATCTTCTCCAGGCCGGCGAACGCACCCGCGACGATGAACAGCACGTTGGTGGTGTCGATCTGGATGAACTCTTGGTGTGGGTGCTTGCGGCCACCCTGCGGGGGAACCGACGCCTGCGTGCCCTCGAGGATTTTCAGCAGGGCCTGCTGCACACCCTCCCCGGAGACGTCGCGCGTGATCGACGGGTTCTCGCTCTTGCGCGCGATCTTGTCGACCTCGTCGATGTAGATGATCCCGGTCTCGGCGCGCTTGACGTCGTAGTCGGCGGCCTGGATGAGTTTCAGCAGAATGTTCTCGACATCCTCACCGACATAACCGGCTTCGGTCAGCGCGGTGGCGTCGGCGATGGCGAACGGGACGTTGAGCATCTTGGCCAGCGTCTGCGCCAGGTAGGTCTTGCCGCACCCGGTGGGTCCGAGCATCAGGATGTTGGACTTGGTCAGCTCGACCGGCTCGTACCGGGAGTCACGACCTTTCTCGCCCGCCTGGATCCGCTTGTAGTGGTTGTAGACCGCGACCGCCAGCGTTCGCTTCGCGGTGTCCTGCCCGATGACGTATCCCTCCAGGAATTCCCGGATCTCGGCGGGCTTGGGCAGTTCGTCGAGCTTGACGTCGTCGGCGTCGGCGAGTTCCTCTTCGATGATCTCGTTACACAGATCGATGCACTCGTCGCAGATGTACACACCGGGGCCAGCAATGAGCTTCTTGACTTGCTTTTGGCTCTTCCCGCAGAACGAGCACTTCAGCAGGTCACCGCCGTCTCCGATGCGCGCCATGGTGCTTAAGTGCCTACTTCCTTTTCGCCGTTCGTCGTGCTGTGCCGCGTGTAATCCCCGACGCTACCCGCTTGCTCGGGCCCCTCGCGACCGTTAGCGCCGAATCGCGTCGGTGGTATTCACGCCTGTCCGTCTGAATGAAACATATAGCCCGACGACGCCTGTCACTCGTCAAAGACGCGCATAGCGTGTCTTTGGCGTGTCGCGGTCGTTACCCGACCGAGGCTTGTGCGCCCCCGAACCCGGTGGTTTTCTGGCTGACCACCAGGCAACCCACCCTACAGTGGCGGTGTGGGTTTGGCTGTGGGATTTACCTGGCCCAGCGAATCCGTGCTGATCAGTGATGGCGGCCTGGCCACCGAGCTGGAAGCGCGCGGTCACGACCTGTCCGACCCGCTGTGGTCGGCGCGGCTGCTGGCCGATGACCCGGAGCAGATCGTCGCGGTGCACGCGGCGTACTTTCGCGCAGGCGCCTCGATCGCGACGACCGCCAGCTACCAGGCTTCGTTCGAGGGTTTCGCGGCCCGCGGGATCGCCCGCGGCGAGGCCGTCGCGCTGCTGCGCCGCAGCGTCGATCTCGCGAAGACCGCGCGTGACGCGGCCGGTGCCGAGAACCTTTGCGTCGCCGCCTCGGTCGGACCGTACGGCGCGGCGCTGGCCGACGGGTCCGAATATCGCGGCCGCTACGGCATGTCCGTCGCGGAGCTGACGCGCTGGCATCGTCCCCGGCTGGAGGTATTGGCCAGCGCCGGGGCCGACGTGCTCGCGCTGGAAACGGTGCCCGACGTCGACGAGGCCGAAGCACTGGTGAACGTGGTGCGCTCGCTCGGCGTGCCGGCCTGGCTCAGCTACACCATCGACGGGACGAAGACCCGCGCCGGTCAACCGCTCGCCGACGCGTTCGCGGTGGCGGCAGGCGTCGACGAGATCGTCGCGGTCGGCGTGAATTGCTGTGCGCCCGACGATGTTCTCGCCGCCATCGCGATCGCCGACATCGGCAAGCCGATCATCGTCTACCCGAACAGCGGCGAGCGTTGGGACGGCACGGGTTGGACCGGGCCGCGCAGCTTTTCCGCGCAACGCGCCGTGCGGTGGGCGGCGGCCGGGGCGCGCATCATCGGCGGATGTTGCCGAGTGGGGCCGGCCGATATCGCCGAGTTGGCGACCGTACTCGACCGTTAGGCCGTTTGAGCCGAGAGCTTCCGGTACTCGAGAACGGTGTCGATGATCCCGTAGTCCTTGGCGTCTTCCGCCGTCAGGATCTTGTCCCGGTCGGTGTCCTTGCGGATCACCGAGGCGTCCTTGCCGGTGTGACGAGCCAGCGTCGTCTCCATCAGCGTGCGCATCCGCTCGATCTCGGCGGCCTGGATCTCCAGATCGGAGAACTGGCCCTGGATCACGCCCTGAAGGGACGGTTGGTGAATCAGCACCCGCGCGTTGGGCAGCGCCATCCGCTTGCCAGGCGTTCCCGCCGCCAGCAGCACCGCCGCCGCCGAAGCGGCCTGGCCCAGGCACACCGTCTGGATGTCGGCACGCACGTACTGCATGGTGTCGTAGATCGCCATCAACGACGTGAACCCGCCACCCGGGGAGTTGATGTACATGGTGATGTCGCGGTCGGGATCCAGCGACTCCAGCACCAGCAGCTGAGCCATGATGTCGTTCGCCGACGCGTCATCGACCTGGACGCCGAGGAAGATGATGCGCTCCTCGAAGAGCTTGTTGTAGGGGTTGGATTCCTTGACGCCGAAGCTGGAGTGCTCGATGAACGACGGCAGGATGTAGCGCGCCTGCGGCTGGATCTGGGGATTCATTGGACTTCTCCGTTGGTGAGGTGTGCGGCGCGGGTGATGATGTGGTCGACGAAGCCGTATTCCAGGGCTTCCTGCGCTGTGAACCAGCGATCGCGATCGGAGTCGGTCACGATCCGCTCTATCGACTGGCCGGTGAATTCGGCGATGAGCCGGAACATTTCTTGCTTGATCAGCGTGAACTGCTCGGCCTGGATGGCAATGTCGGCCGCGCTGCCGGTCACGCCGCCCAGCGGCTGGTGCATCAGGATCCGGGCGTGCGGCAGCGCATAGCGTTTGCCCTTGGTGCCCGCGGCGAGCAGGAACTGCCCCATCGAGGCGGCCATGCCCATCGCGTAGGTGGCGATGTCGCAGGGCGCCAAGACCATCGTGTCGTAGATCGCCATCCCGGCACTGATCGATCCGCCCGGCGAGTTGATGTAGAGATTGATGTCCTTGCTGGAGTCCTCGGCCGCGAGCAACAGGATCTGCGCGCACAGCCGATTGGCGATTTCGTCGTTCACCTCCGAACCCAGGAAGATGATGCGCTCGGTGAGCAAGCGCTCATAGACCGAGTCCGTGAGGTTGAGACCCTGCGAGTTCGAACGCATGTCAGTCACGACTGGGTTACCTGCTTTCTCGAAATCCGTATGCACCGACACTAACCAACCGAGCCCACTGCGCGCTGGCCACGCACCCCTTGAAATGGGCGCGTTCGCTCACAGCGTCATTTCTCGGCTTCGTCCGAGGCTTCGTCCGAGGCTTCGTCCGAGGCGTCCTGCACCTCCGGCGCCTCGTCGTCGCCGCCCTCATCCGTGGCCTCCTCGGCGGACTGGCCGCGCTTGCCGAAGAACTCACTGGTATCGATCGCGTTGCCCGCGGTATCGCTGACCGTCGCCGCCTCGACCGCCGCGGCGATGGCCAGCCCGCGCCGCACATCGGCGAACATGGCCGGCAGCTGGTTGTTCTCCTGCAAATAGGCGAACAGCTGCTGCGGCTCGATGCCGTATTGCCGTGACGTCATCACCAGCCGCTCGGTCAGGTCGACCTGCCCGACCTGGACCTCCAAGTCGTCGGCCAGCGCATCCAGCAGCAGCTGCTTGCGCAGTTCCGTCTCCGCGGCGTCGCGCGTCTCGGTCTCGAACTCCTCACGCGACTTGCCCTGGGCGGCGAGCACCTCGTCCAACTTGGCTTGGTCGTGGTCCAGGCCGTGCAGCGCGCCGTGCATCGCGTTGTCGAACTGGGCCTGGACGACCGCCTCCGGCAGTGGCACGTCAACCTGCTCGAGCAAAGCGTCCAGCGTGGCGTTGCGGATCTGGTCGGCCTGCTGGGCGCGCTTGAGCCGGGCCACCTGGTCGCGGAGGTTGGACCGCAGCTCCTCGATGGTGTCGAATTCGCTTGCCAATTGGGCGAACTCGTCGTCGGGCTCAGGCAATTCGCGTTCCTTGACGGACTTGACGGTGACGGTGACCTGCGCGTCCTGCCCGGCATGCTCGCCGGTCGCCAGCTTCGCGGTGAACTCCTTGGACTCGTCGACGGACAAACCGACCACTGCCTCGTCGAGGCCCGCGATCAGCCGGCCGGAGCCGACCTCGTGGGACAGTCCCTGCGCGGCGGCGCCCGGCACCTCCTTCCCGTCGACGGTCGCCGAAAGGTCGATCGAAACGAAGTCACCGTCGGCCACCGGGCGGTCCACCCCGGTCAGGGTGCCGAACCGGGCGCGCAGCGACTGCAGTTCGGAGTCGACGTCGTCGTCGCTGACCTCGATCGGATCGACCGAGACCTTCAGCGCGCTCAGGTCCGGGAGGGTGATCTCGGGACGGATGTCGACCTCGGCGGTGAACGCCAGCTCCTGCCCGTACTCCTTCTTGGTCACCTCGATGTCGGGCTGGCCCAGGGGATGGACTTCCGACTCCGCGACGGCCTGCCCATACCGGGCGGGCAGCGCCTCGCTGACGACCTGGTCGAGCATCGCCTCCCGGCCGAACCGGGCCTCCAGCAACTTCGCGGGCGCCTTGCCGGGCCGGAAACCCGGTAGCCGCACCTGCCGGGCCAGCTCCTTGTAAGCCCGCTGGAAATCGGGTTCGAGCTCGGTGAACGGCACTTCGACATTGATGCGCACCCGGGTGGGGCTCAACTGCTCGACACTGCTCTTCACGGGGTGTGCTCCTCGGTGGTCGTTTGCGGTCTGGTCGGGGTGACAGGATTTGAACCTGCGGCCTTCCGCTCCCAAAGCGGATGCGCTACCAAGCTGCGCTACACCCCGCGCTGACCTCGCGATCCTACGGCCCGGCGGCGCCGGCTTCGCAGCGACCTCACGACCTCACGGTGCGATAACAGACCCGCTTCGATTAGATTTGATGTTCGTCGCCAGATACAGTCTCGCTCGACTTATATATGCGGGCGTAGCTCAATGGTAGAGCCCTAGTCTTCCAAACTAGCTACGCGGGTTCGATTCCCGTCGCCCGCTCTGCTGGGCAACTGCTCGACAGAAAGGCGCCATGAGCGACGTCGACATCAAGGGCTCATGCGCACCGGACTTCGCCGGCGTACGCGATGCGTTTGCGCGCAACTTCGCGACGAGCCACGAGGTCGGCGCGGCCGTTGCCGTCTGGGTCGACGGCGACCTCGTCGTCAACCTGTGGGGCGGCTCAGCCGACGCGGCGGGCACGCGCCCGTGGCGGCAAGACACCCTCACCACCGTGCTTTCCGGCACCAAGGGCCTCTCGTCCACGTGCGTCCATCAGCTTGCCGACCGCGGCGAGCTGGATCTGCACGCGCCGGTGGCGCGCTACTGGCCCGAGTTCGCGCAGGCGGGCAAGCAGGACATCACGTTGGCCATGGTGATGGGCCATCGGTCCGGCGTGATCGGACCGCGCACCCGAATGCTTTGGGAGCAGGTCGCCGACTGGGACTTCGTCTGCGAGCAGTTGGCCGCCGCCGAACCGTGGTGGGAGCCGGGCACCGCCCAGGGCTACCACATGACCACCTTCGGTTTCATCGTCGGCGAGGTATTCCGGCGGATCACCGGTCGCACGATCGGTCAGTACCTGCGCACCGAGATCGCCGAACCGCTCGGCGCCGACGTCCACATCGGCCTGTCCCCCGCCGAACAACGCCGCTGCGCCGAGCGGGTCAACAAGCCCCACGCCCGCGACCTGTTGGCCGACGTGCAAGCCCCCGGCTACCCGACCAGCCTGGCCGAACACCCCAAGGCGGGGTTGTCGATCTCGATGGGTTTCGCGCCCGACGACGAACTCGGCTCCCACGACCTGCAGCTGTGGCGCCAGCTCGAGTTCCCGGGCACCAACGGTCAGGTGTCGGCGCTGGGACTGGCGACGTTCTACAACGCGCTTGCCCAGGAGAAGCTGCTCAGCAGGGAGCACATGGACCTGGTCCGCGTGTGCCAGGGCGGCTATGAGACCGACCTGGTGCTCGGACCCCGGGTCGCCGACCACGGGTGGGGCCTGGGGTACATGCTCAATCAGCGCGGCGTGAACGGCCCCAACCGTCGGATCTTCGGCCACGGAGGGCTGGGGGGCTCATTCGGCTTCGTCGATCTGGAGCACCGCATCGGCTACGCGTATGTGGCGAATCGCTTCGACGCCACCAAGTCCAATGCGGACCCGCGCAGCCTCGCGCTCAGCAACGAGGTCTACGCCGCGCTGGGAGTCACGGCGGACTGACGCAGGCTAAAAACGCGCCCCGCCGATATCGGCAGGGCGCGTTTGGTGATCTCAGGGGTGCCAGGCAGGTGGCGGTGGCGGCGGTGGCGCTTCCCACGGACGGTCCGGCGGCGCCGCACGCCAGTCGTGGCAGTTGTTCCAGTCCCAGTTGTTGCCCCAGCCCGGGTCCCAGAATTCGCCCGGACACCATTGCGGGAACGGCCCCGGCTGCGCCTGAACGTCGGTTGCGGCGCCCAATCCAGCCAGCCCCAGGCCGACGATCAACGCGAAAAGCGTTGCGGTTATCCGCGGAATTGTCGTCACGGCGCCACCCACTTTCGAGAGGAATTCCAACCAGTAGACGCCCGCCCCGTCATGTTTGACAAGTGGGGCACCAGAACACGTTTCGGCAGTCGATCAACACCCCGCCCCACCTGTATCGGCGGGGCGGGGTGTCGGGCAGGTGTAACGACTCAGGGGTGCCAGCCTGGAGGTGGCGGCGGACCCCAAGGGCCGCCCGGGTGGTCGTGATCCCATCCGGGCCCGCCCGGGTGGTCGCGGTCCCAACCGGGATTGCCCTGTCCCCAACCCTGATTGCGCCAGTCGTGGCAGTTGTTCCAGTCCCAGTTGTTGCCCCAGCCCGGGTCCCAAAACTCGCCCGGACACCATTGCGGGAACGGCCCCGGCTGGGCCTGGGCTTCGGTTGCGGCGCCCAATCCTGCCAGGCCCAAACCGATACTCATCGCGAAAAGCGTTGCAGTTAAACGCGGAATATTTTTCACGACGCGGCTTTTACCCACCGGACACGAATCTCAAACAGGAGACGCCAGCGTTTCCTCCTGTCAGTTTCCTGTCAGTCCCAGGCCGCTCAGGTTTGACAAGTGGGGCACCAGAACACGTTTCGGCCCTCCAGCACCGCGGTGCGGATCGGATCCCCGCTCACCCGGCAGGGTTCGCCGGCGCGCCGGTACACGTAAGTCCGCGGCCGCCCTTGCCGATACGACGGCGGGCCGTGGTCGTGTTCGGGCCGCACCACAATGATCTTGCCGCGGCGCAGGCCAACCTTCATCAGCGCCACCAAATCGGTCCACGCCGCGCCGAATTCGGCCTCGCCGATCTTCTGGCCGGGCCGGAACGGGTCGATGCGGTGGCGGAACAGCAACTCGCTGCGGTAGACGTTTCCGACGCCGGCGATAACCGTCTGGTCCATCAATAGCGCGCCAATGGGCCTGCGGGACTTCGCAATCCGGGCCCATGCCCACGACGGGTCGGCATCGCCACGCAGCGGGTCGGGACCGAGCTTGGCGACCACGTCGGCGACCTGTGCTTCGTCGATCAACTCGCACACCGTCGGGCCGCGCAAGTCGGTGCCGTAGTCGGCGCCGACCATCCGCATCCGCACCTGTCCCACCGCTTCCGGGAGTGTGCCTTCGGCGGGGCGTTCCCATTCGGTGAAGGTGCCATAGAGACCGAGGTGCACGTGCACGATCGGGCCGCCGGCGTAGTGATGGAACAGATGCTTGCCCCAGGCGCTGGCGCGGCGCAGCACCCGGCCGTCGACAACGGCGGCCGAATCGGCGAATCGGCCCTGCGGGCTGGACACCGCCACGGGTGCGCCGCGGAATCGACGCTGATGCAGCCGGGCCAACCGGTGCAGGGTATGCCCTTCGGGCACCGGACTCCCTCAGCCCTGGGCGCCGGGCACCGGCGGCGCTTGGTGAGTGCGTTCGTATTCGGCGAGAATGTCGATACGCCGTTGGTGGCGTTCGGCTTTCGACCACGGCGTGTTCAAGAAAGCGTCCACGATGGCCAATGCCTCGGCGACGGCGTGCATGCGGCCACCGATGCCGATCAACTGCGCGTTGTTGTGTTCCCGCGCCAGCGTTGCGGTCTCGACGCTCCACGCCAGGGCGCAGCGTGCCCCGGGGACCTTGTTGGCCGCGATCTGCTCGCCGTTGCCCGATCCGCCCAGCACGATACCGAGGCTGTCGGGGTCCGCCACCGTGCGCGTCGCGGCGGCGATGCAAAACGCCGGATAGTCGTCGTCCGCGTCGTAGGTGTAGGCACCGCAGTCGATCGGCTCGTGCCCGGACTTCTCGAGGTGGGCGATGATCTGTTGTTTGAGCTCGAATCCCGCGTGATCAGAGCCGAGGTAAACGCGCATGCCCGCAATCCTTACACAGGCGCACGCACGGGTCAGTCGAACTGGGGCGGCTCGGTGCGGGTCCGCTTGAGCTCAAAGAAGTGTGGATAGGACGCGAAGGTCACCGAGGCGTCCCACAGCTTGCCGGCCTCCTCGCCGCGCGGGATCTTCGACAGGACCGGCCCGAAGAACGCCACACCGTTGACGTGGATCGTCGGTGTCCCGACATCGTCACCGACCGCGTCCATCCCGGCGTGGTGACTCTTGCGCAGCGCGTCGTCGTAGGCGTCGCTCTGCGCGGCCTTGGCAAGCTCGGCGGGCAGACCGGCGTCGGCAAGGGACAGCTTGATGACCTCTTCGAGCTCTTTGTTGTCCTCGTTGTGAATCCGAGTACCCATCGCCGTGTACAACCGCCCCAACGCGTCCGCGCCGTGGGCCTGCTCGGCGGCGATCGCCACCCGCACCGGGCCCCACGCATGCTTCATCATTTCGCGATATTTGTCGGGCAGGCCTTCGCGGTTTTCGTTGAGTATCGCCAGGCTCATGACGTGGAAGTTCACCTCGATGTCGCGAACCTTCTCCACCTCGAGGATCCAGCGCGACGTGATCCAGCACCACGGGCAGAGCGGATCGAACCAGAAATCGGCTTGGTTTTTCACGGGGGCCTTCTCGGGCATTGCGCAGTCCTCTCATCAACGGTTAGAACACCGTCCAGCACAACCGTAGTCGCCGCCCGCCTGTTCCCGCTCTGCGGCGCCGGGCCTGCACGCTTTAAGTTGGACGCGTGGCCCTACCTAACCTCACCCGGGACCAGGCCGTCGAGCGCGCCGCCCTGATCACCGTCGACAGCTACCAGATCAAGATCGATCTCACCGACGGCTCGGATGTTGGGGGTCCTCCGGCCAAACGCACGTTCCGGTCCACCACCACCGTGGTATTCGACGCGCTCGCGGGCGCCGACACGGTCATCGACATCGCCGCAGAGGTCATCCACAGCGCCACGCTCAACGGCAGCGAACTGGACGTATCCGGCTACGACGAATCGACCGGCATAGCGCTGAGCGGACTGGCCGACCGCAATGTCGTCGTTGTCGATGCCGACTGCGCCTACTCCAACACCGGTGAGGGTCTGCATCGCTTCGTCGACCCGGTGGACGACGAGACGTATCTGTACTCGCAATTCGAAACCGCCGACGCCAAGCGCGTGTTCGCCTGCTTCGACCAGCCCGACCTCAAGGCCACGTTCGCCATGCAGGTGACCGCGCCGAAGCATTGGAAGGTGATCTCCAACGGCGCGACGACCGGCGTCGCCGACGGCGTGCACACCTTCGCCACCACTCCGCGGATGAGCACCTATCTGGTCGCGTTGATCGCCGGGCCGTACGCCGAGTGGAAGGACGCCTACGCCGACGAACACGGCGAGATTCCGCTGGGCATCTACTGCCGGGCCTCGCTGGCTCCGTACATGGACGCCGAGCGGTTGTTCACCCAGACCAAGCAGGGCTTTGGCTTCTACCACAAGAACTTCGGCCTGCCGTATGCGTTCGGCAAGTACGACCAGCTCTTCGTGCCCGAATTCAACGCCGGCGCAATGGAAAACGCCGGCGCGGTGACATTCCTCGAGGACTATGTCTTTCGCAGCAAGGTCACCCGCGCATCCTACGAGCGGCGCGCCGAGACGGTGCTGCACGAGATGGCGCACATGTGGTTCGGGGACCTGGTCACCATGACGTGGTGGGACGACTTGTGGCTGAACGAGTCGTTCGCGACGTTCGCATCGGTGTTATGTCAAAGCGAGGCAACCGAATTCACCGAGGCCTGGACGACTTTCGCCACCGTCGAGAAATCGTGGGCCTACCGCCAGGACCAGCTGCCCTCGACGCACCCGATCGCCGCCGACATCCCCGACCTGGCCGCGGTCGAGATCAACTTCGACGGAATCACCTACGCCAAGGGCGCTTCGGTGCTCAAGCAGCTGGTGGCCTACGTCGGGCTGGAGCACTTCCTGGCCGGGCTGCGCGACTACTTCCGCACCCATGCGTACGGCAATGCCACGTTCGGCGATCTGATCGCCGCGCTGGAGAAGGCGTCCGGCCGCGACCTGTCGACCTGGGGCCAGCAGTGGCTGAAAACCACCGGGCTGAACACGCTGCGCGCGGATTTCGACCTGGACGCCGACGGCAAATTCACCCGGTTCACGCTGCAGCAAGGCGGTGCGGCGCCGGGTGCGGGCGAGACGCGGGTGCATCGGCTGGCGGTAGGCATCTATGACGACAGTGATCCCAGCGGGGCCGGCAAGCTGATCCGGGTACACCGGGAGGAACTCGACGTCGATGGTCCGGACACGGAAGTTGCTGCGCTGGTTGGTGTTTCGCGCGGCAAGCTGATTCTGGTCAACGACGACGACCTGACCTACTGCTCGCTGCGGCTGGACCCGCAGTCGCTGCGGACCGCGCTGGAACGCATCGCCGACATCACCGAGCCGCTGCCGCGCTCACTCGTGTGGTCGGCAGCGTGGGAGATGACCCGCGAGGCCGAACTGCGGGCCCGTGACTTCGTCGCACTGGTGTCGCGCGGCGTGCACGCCGAAACGGAGGTCGCGGTGTTGCAACGACTGCTGATGCAGGCGCAGACGGCGCTGGCCTCCTACGCCGACCCGGCCTGGGCCCACGAGGACGGCTGGGCGCAGTTCGCCGATCGGCTGCTGGAGCTGGCCCGTGCTGCGGAGCCCGGATCGGATCACCAGCTCGCGTTCCTCAACGCGCTGTGCACGTCGGTGCTGTCCTCCCGGCACGTCGAGACGCTGGCCGAGCTGCTCGATCACGACCCCGCCGAATTGGGGTTGGCGGGCCTGCAGATCGACACCGACCTGCGCTGGCGCATCGTGATCGCGTTGGCCACCGCCGGCAAGATCGACGCCGACGGGCCGGCGACACCGTTCATCGACACGGAGGTTCAGCGCGACCCCACCGCGGCCGGTAAGCGCCACGGCGCCCAGGCTGCCGCCGCCCGGCCCCAAACGCAGGTCAAGGAGCAGGCGTGGACGACGGTGGTCGACGACGACACGCTGGCCAACATCACGGCCCGCTCGATCATCGCGGGCATCGCGCCGCCGGGCCAGCACGCGCTGCTCAAGCCGTTCACCGAGCGCTACTTCGACGCCATCCCCGGAGTTTGGACGCGACGGTCCAGCGAGGTCGCCCAAACTGTGGTGATCGGGCTGTACCCGCACTGGGATATCAGCGAGGAGGGTGTTGCGGCCGCCGACCGATTCCTGCAATCCCCGGAGTCCGAAGTGCCGCCCGCGCTGCGCCGGCTGGTGCTGGAGGGCCAGGCGGGGATCAAGCGGTCACTGAGGGCCCGCCGCTTCGACGGCTCGGCGGGCTAGTCGAACGCGCGTCAGGCCGGCGATATCCCGGCGCTGAGTACGCGGATGGCGCTGACGAGCCCGTCGACCAGGTTCCCCTGCTTGAATGCCGACGCCGCGGCGGCCACCCCCAGCGGTGCGGCCGACTCGGCGCCGCGACCGCGGACCTGCGCGCCGTAGACGACCTCGATGACGGACTGGTCGGGCGAGACCGCGAGCAAGACCGCGTTGTTGGGCGTGGGCACCTTGGCCAGAATTTCGCGGGCCCGCGCGGCGGTGTCGCTGCCCAGGTCGCCGAGATAGATGGCGAACCGCGCCATCGAGGACCGCGACGCGTATTTCAGCGCGTCGTCGATGGCAACGAGGTCTTTGATCGGGAACGGGTAGTGCACCGATACCGTCCCGGGCTCGATCACCCCCGAGATGCGTCCGCTGGTGGTGATCACCGAGCCCTTGGGCAGCTCGGCAGGCTCGATCGTCGCTACCTCACCACGTGCCACTGGCGCCACCCCCAACCGAGAACTCCGATGTGCCGTGCCCGCCGTGCTCGCCGCCGACGGCTTCGTCGGTGGCGGCCCACAGGATGGGCGGATGTGTCCAGGGCTCCGACATCTTGTAGGTCGCCGGGTGTGGGCCCTTGTGCCTCCAGATCAGCCCCACAAGCACGATCACCAGCGATAACGGGATCCCAATGAACAACAGATGGATCTGCATAACGTTCACGACGCAAACCGTATCCCACGGCGCGACGAACCGACGCATTCAGGACCCAAGTCGGGTCAGGCGGCGCCTTCACCGAGGTATCGAGCCCAGGCGGGATCCAATTCCTTGACGGTGGACAGCAATCGCCAGTGCTGTCCCGTGGGCGGCACCGGCGCCCGCCGCAGTGCCCAGCCGAGTTCGGTGAGCAGCTTGTCGCCCTTGCGGTGGTTGCACGTCGAGCAGCACGCGACGCAGTTTTCCCAGGAGTGGTCGCCGCCGCGGCTGCGTGGCACCACATGGTCGACGGTGTCGGCCTTCGCCCCGCAATAGGCGCAGCAGAAACGGTCGCGGTGCATGAGCGCCGCGCGGGTCATCGGGACGCGGGCGCGGTATGGCACCCGGACGTAGGTGCGCAACTGGATGACCGACGGCACCACGATTGACCTGGTCGCCGAGTGGATCACGGGCCCGGCCGGATCGTGGTGCACGACGTCGGCCTTGCCGCAGATCACCATGACGATCGCGCGGCGCATCGGCAGGGCGGTCAGCGGCTCGTAGGTGGAATTCAGCAGCAGGACCCGCCGACGGCTCCAGATCGACGCGCTCTCGTGGCGGGTCCTGCTGCTGAAT
>NZ_JBNMQT010000023.1:0-73978 GCF_050205645.1 Mycobacterium heidelbergense | reverse complement strand
CCTCGGTCTGGATCGCGGCCAGCACCATGCGCAGCGTAGGGCGGCGGGGCGCCATAGCCGGCGGGCGCGCCGTCGTGGGTCATGGCCTCCATCCTGTCGGCGGTCGGGGCATTTCACAATCATGGGCGGGCTCCCGGCGCGTAGCGTCTCACGCATGGCGGAACTGAAATCCCGGCTCCGGGCGGACCTGACCCAGGCGATGAAGACCCAGGACAAGCTTCGGACCGCGACGCTGCGCATGGTGCTGGCCGCGATCCAGACCGAGGAAGTCTCCGGCAAGCAGGCCCGCGAACTCTCCGACGAGGAAATCATCAAGGTACTGGCCAGGGAATCGCGGAAGCGCGGCGAGGCGGCCGAGATCTACACCCAAAACGGCCGCGGCGAGCTCGCCGCCAACGAGCACGCCGAAGCGCGGATCATCGACGAGTACCTGCCCACACCGCTCACCGAGGCCGAGCTGGCCGACGTCGCCGACACCGCGATCGCGCAGGTGGCCGAGGCCATCGGGGAGCGCCCCGGCATGAAGCAGATGGGGCAGGTGATGAAGGCCGCCACCGCGATCGCGGCCGGCAAGGCCGACGGCGCGCGCCTGTCGGCGGCGGTCAGGGAGCGCCTCTAACCCCCGTTTGACCCGTTTGCGCTAGTCGTCGCGGGGTACAGGTCGGTTATGACCAAGTTCGGCTATACCTTGATGACCGAGCAGAGCGGCCCCAAAGACCTTGTCCGCTATGCGATTTCGGCCGAAGACCGCGGATTCGACTTCGAGGTCTGCAGTGATCACTTCTCACCGTGGCTGACATCTCAGGGACATGCACCGAACGCCTGGGCGGTGCTGGGCGCGGTGGCCAACGCCACCGAACGGGTCGATCTGTACACCTACGTGACCTGCCCGACCATGCGGTATCACCCCGCCGTCGTCGCGCAGCAGGCCGCCACCGTGCAGATTCTCGCCGACGGGCGGTTCACCCTGGGGTTGGGCAGCGGCGAGAACCTCAACGAACATGTCGTCGGCGCCGGGTGGCCGACCGTCGAGCGCCGGCAGGACATGCTGCGCGAGGCCATCAAGATCATTCGTGAGCTGTTCGGCGGCCGGTTGGTGAACTGGCGCGGCGACTACTTTCAAGTGGACTCGGCCCGGCTCTGGGACGTGCCCGACATGCCCGTCCCGATCGGTGTGGCGGCGAGCGGCCCGAACGGCGTCGAGAAATTCGCCAAGCTCGCCGATCACCTGATCGCGGTGCAACCCGACGCGGACCTGGTGGGCGCGTGGCATGCCGCGCGTCAGGCCGCCAACGGGGCCGAAGGCGGTCGGGTGGTGGGGCAGATTCCGGTGAGCTGGGATCCCGACCGGGACGCGGCGATCGAACGTGCCCACGACCAGTTCCGGTGGTTCGGCGGCGGCTGGGCGGTCAACGCCGACCTGCCGACGCCGGCCGGTTTCGCCGGTGCGACCCAATTCGTGCGCACCGAAGACGTCGCCGAGAGCATTCCCTGCGGCCCCGACCTCGACGCGATCGTCGACGCCGTCCGGCCGTACTGGGAGGCGGGGTTCACCGATGTGGCGTTGCTTCAGATCGGCGGCGACACCCAGGAGCTTTTCCTGAAGGAAGCGGCCGAACCGTTGCTGCGGGCGCTGCGGGCCGCGTCGAACTGACCGCGAGTTTGGTGGGCTCCGGCCAGGGTATTCGAACTCCAACGTCAGAAGGAAAGGCACGATGTCAAACGAATTGCAAGGCAAGAGAATCGCCATTTTGGCGGCCGACGGCGTGGAGAAGGTCGAACTGGAACAGCCGCGTGAGGCGCTGGAGGGCGCAGGGGCGGAAGTTCAACTGCTGTCGCTGAAATCCGGTGAGATTCAAGCGCGTAACCACGATCTGGAGCCCGCGGGCACCTTCGCGGTGGACGCGGCCGTGTCGGATGCCTCGGTCGACCAGTTCGACGGCTTGGTGCTGCCCGGCGGCACGGTGAATCCGGACAAGTTGCGGCTGGATGGTTCGGCGGTCTCGTTCGTCCGGGACTTTGTCAACTCGGGAAAGCCGGTCGGCGCGATTTGCCACGGGCCTTGGACGCTGGTCGAGGCCGGGGTGGCGGCCGGGCGAACGCTCACCTCGTATCCGAGCATTCGCACCGACCTCCGCAACGCGGGCGCGCGCGTCGTGGACGAAGAAGTCGTGGTCGACGGGAACTTGATATCGAGCCGATCGCCGTCCGACCTGCCCGCGTTCTGCTCGACGGTGGTCGAACAGCTCGCGAGAACCTCGGCATCCGCGTGAATCGGGCCCAGCGGTGACGGCCACCTATCCGGATCTGCGGTCGGAGCTGCTTGTCGCCGAGGCGGCCCAGCTGGATGGCGGAGTCTATCCACCGCAAGAAGACTCGCAATTGCTCGTCGACACGATGCACCTGAGCGGACTCGTTCCGCGGCGGCGCGTGCTCGACCTGTGCACCGGCAGCGGCTTCGTCGCGATTGCCGCCGCCGAAATGGGTTGTGCCAGCGTCACCGCCTTCGACATCTGTCCGCACGCCGTGCGCTGCTCCCGGGGCAACGCGGCCGTCGCGGGTGTCGAGGTCGACGTCCGCGAGGGCTCCTGGATCGGAGCGCTGAGCTGCGAACCGTTCGAGGTGGTCGTGTCCAATCCGCCCTATGTGCCGACACCCCCCGACGACGACACCGAGACGATCTCGCCGAGCGCGGGCCCGGCATGGGCATGGAATGCGGGTCCCGACGGGCGGCTGGTGTTGGATCCGCTGTGCGCATCGGCGTCAAACCTGTTGTGCCGCGGCGGTTCTCTGTTGCTCGTCCACTCGACACTGGCCGGCGTCGGCCAGTCGCTGGACTCGTTGCGGGCCACCGGCCTCTACACAGATGTCATTGCCTCCCAGTGGATTCCGTTCGGCCCGGTGATGTCCGCGCGGGCGCACTGGCTGGAGGAAACCGGGCGATTGCCGCGCGGTTGCCGGGAAGAAGAACTGGTCGTGATCCGGGCGGACAAACCATGACCGGCACCCGGGTGCAGGTGGTACCAAAGGGCCCGGTGCTGGTGTCCGGCCCGGTGCGCATCGAGATGCCCGACGGTCATGTCGTCGAATCCGACCGATTCATGGTCGCGATCTGCACCTGCGCGCGCAGCAAGGAGTACCCGCTGTGCGACACCAGCCACCGGCGGTGCCGCCGCACCGGGTCGTAGCGGCTACTCTAGGGGTCGCCGTAGCGACGTCTCGTCGCGCTTCCAGGCGGCGATAATGTTGTCCGCCAAGCGATTTTCGACCACCGCGTGCGCACGCATACCGAAGACCACGTCACGATCGAGCCTCGGTTCGCGAGCGACGAGATCACCGACCACGTCAAGGCGCACCACCTGTTCGTGTACCGCGTCGGCCTCGACGTGCTCGCGGTAGAAGGCGACGCACTCCGGCGGTGCGTCCATCCGCTCCAGCGCCTGGACCATCCGTCGGGAGCCCGGCGGTGAGGTGATCTCGGTGGACGCGAAGTGTCCGATCGCGGCGCCGCGCAACCGGCGATGCAAGCCGAAAAGCGACATCAGGTTCACGGCCGCAAGCGCTTCGGCGGGCACGGCGTCGAGGTAGCCCAGATATGTCGAATCGAGCCCGGCGGCCGCCAACAGGTCCGCGAAGAGCTGCTGGTGCAGCCGCGGGCCCTGGCCTGCGCCGTACTCGTCGAATTCGATCGCCACGAACGCCGCCTTGGCGCGGCCCGTCAGCCGTGGGATCGCCCACGCGTGCGGATCGCCCTCTTTGAGGTGATACAGCGATCGGTGCACGAAGTATTCGCGCATCTGCTGCCAGGTCGCGGTGTCGCGCAGGTAATACGACGGGCCGGTGCCGTCGACGGGTTCGAGGGAGATCGCGTCCATTTCCTCGGCCGAAGAGCGGTCGGGATCAACGGGTCCGACGTCGCGACGCACGCCCGCCAAGAAAGCCCGCTCGAGTTCGGCACGCAGGTGCAGCAGGGCGGGATTCCACTCCCAGGCCGGATCCACGCCCGCGAAACCCCGGTAGTGCAGCTCGTAGCACATGCACAGGGCCAGCTGCAGGTCCAGGCCGTAGGGATCGGAATCCCGCACCGAGGTGCTGACGCGGACGAGGTGATCGCCCGACGGCGGCCCCGTCAAGGCGCGACGGACCGCCATCGACAATGGCCCGTGCGCCGCCGGAAGGGCGGGTTCGACCGTGATCGATGCGCGGGTCACGCCTGTGGGTACCACCGTCGGGGAGCGCGCAAACGGTGCGCGACCGTCAAACCTGATCGACGGAAGATCCGAAGCTGATGTCGACCGTCGTTCCCGTTGGGGAACTGTCGATTTCCATCGTGTCGCTAAGCGCCCGCATCAAAACCAGACCCCGCCCGCTGTTGCCCGGGTTGGCGGCCGGAGTCTTCCAGGAACCCGCATCCACGACCCGCACCCGGATCTCGTCCTCCGTGGCGTTGGCCTCGACCAGCATGAACCCGACGGGGTGTCCGCGATAGGCGTGCTCGACGCAGTTGGTGCACGCTTCGTTGACGACCAGCACGATGTCGGCGGCCAACCCATTCGCCACCCCGACGGACTGCAGCCACACCGCCAGCCGGTGCCGGATGTTGACCAAATTGTCTGCGGCGGCCTCACTTTCGGTCCGGAAGTGCTTCGGCTGGTGACGGTATATCACCATCGCGACGTCGTCGTCGTACCCCGACGCCGGAGCCAGCTCACGCAGCACCGCATCCGCGACGCCGTCCAGCGGAAGCTGCAGCGCGTCCGTCAAAACGTCTGCGGCGCGGGCGATTCCAAGGTCGATCGACTCGTGCTTGCGTTCCACCAGGCCGTCGGTGAACAACATCAGCGTCGAGCCCGGTGGTAGGACCAACGAGGTTTGCGGGCGGGGTTCGTCTCGGCGTACCGCGAGGGGCACCGACGAGGCGTCGGTCAGCACGCTCGTCGTCGCGGGCGCGGGGCCGGCGAGCAGTGCGGGCATGTGGCCCGCATTGCTGTACTGCAGCACCCCGGATTCGGTGTCCAGGATCGCCAGGAACACGGTGGTGCAGTAGGCGTTCGGAATGAGAGACGCCGCCGAGTCGAGCTGCTCGAGCAGCAGCGCCGGTTCGGCGCCGTTGATCAACAGCGCGCGGGCCGAGCTGCGGAGCTGACCCATGATCGCGGCCGCCGGCAGACCGCGCCCCACGCAGTCGCCGACGACGATGCCGATTCGGTGAGCGCCGATCGGCAACACGTCGTACCAGTCTCCGCCAATCTCCAATGGCGGGACGGCCGGTTCGTAGCAGACGGCAAAGCCGGGCGGCGGCTCCAGCGGCGGCAGCATCGCGCGCTGCAGCGTCAGTGACGTCTCGCGGGCGCTCTCGAACTGGCGCACATGCTGCACGGCCAGGCTCAGGTGCCCGATGAGCACCGTGACCAGGAGCCGATCCTCAGCACTGACCCAGCGAGGCGTCCGAAACTCTAACCACAACGCGAGGTCTCCCGCACCGGAGAGCACCGCGACCAATCCCTGCGCCTTGCCGGGGTTCTCGGGCCGATCGACGGTCTTGGCCGTCAGCGGCAGCTGGTGGCGCGCATCCTGAAATGTGTTACGCAACCACGGATCAAGGTCGCGCCAGGTCAATTCGGAGGGCTCGCCGGCCACTTGGACGGTCGGTTCTCCGTCCCCGTTCGGCCAGGAGACGGCGACCACGCGTTGCACGTCGATCGAGGTCCGGCACTCGTCGAGCGTGATCGACAGCAGCTCGTCCACGCTTTTGGCCACGGCCACGGCGGTGGCCAGGCGCAGCACCGCGCTTTCCCGGGCCGCAAACGCCCGTTCGGCGGTGATGTCCCGAATCGTTCCCACGAAGGCTTCCCGGTGGGTGTCGGTCTCGCGCACCGCGTTGATGCTCACCGTCACCCAGGCGAGACGGCCGTCGCGGTGCCGAATCGGTGTGTCGTACTCGGCGCCGCCTTCGCTGGCGACTTTGGCGATCTGTTGACGCGCGGTCTTCTTGTCCACCAGCCACGGATGGGGCCAGCGATACGGCAAACCCTCCGCGGGATAGCCGAGGATGTCGATGAGGGCGTTGTTCATCTCGATCACGGTGCCCTCGTGATCGGCGACGAAGAACCCTTCCTGCAACGAATTCACCAGGGCGGTGCGGAATTTGTCGCGGTCGGCGAGATCCTCGGCGCGGGCGCGTTGTTCCGCATACCGCCGTGTTCCGTCGATGAATCCGCGCGTCGCGACGTCGAGCGGCGCCAGCGTCTGCAGCAGGAATTCCAACGCGACCGGTGCGTCGATCCGGACGTCCTTGGAGAGTTCGAGGAGCAGCTCGACGTGGTGCTCGACGATGTCGAGCGTGCTGATTTGTTCCTGCAGCGCCCGCCGCCCGAGTTCGTGGGCGACGGCCAGGCTGTCGTCGTCGCGGGAATCGAGGTAGGTCCGCAGCGCGGCGACGTATTGGACGTGGAAGTCCGCGCCGCCGGTCACGTCGACACTCCCCGGTGACGGGCGGCGAGCACCATCGCGTCGTCGGACTCCTTGGCGTACTTGGTCAGGATCTCCTCGGCGATGGACGTGGCCGTGGCGGCGAAGTCGAGGTGGTCCAGGTGCTCCTCGTTGATGCCGTCGGTGGCGAGAACGATGAGGTCGCCGGCGCGAATCGAAATGACCTGTGCCGGTTTGATTTCGGGAATGCGATAGCCGACGATGCCCGCGGCAAGGCGGGCGCTGGAGCGGACGTGGATGCCGGCCGCATCCTTGGCGAGCAGATTGGCGGTGACGTTGCCGACCCCGGTCCACGTCAGCGTGCTCTCCGCGAAATCCACGCGCGCCAGCGTCATCGCGGCCCCTCTCGTGCCGCCCAGCAACCGGTGGCAGAGCTGGATCAAAACCTCGAGCCGCTCGCCACGGGCGGCTTCGAGGGCATCGATTGCGCGCAAGGCGGCGGCTGCGGCGGCCGGACCGTGGCCGAGACCGTCAATCACACCGAAGAGGGCGGCCTCACCGTTGATGTCGAACGCGAGACCCCGGTCGCCGGAGGTTACCTCGCTAGGCAGTGGGCGACCGGCCCTTGCCCACTCGATCGGTCCCAGCCGGCCGTTTTTATGCATGGCCCGGCACCCATTTCCACATTTCGATGACCGTTCCGCGGCCGCGTGCGGATTCCACCACCAGTCGGTCCATCAGGCGGCGGGCCCCGGGCAGGCCCATGCCCAGGCCGCGGCCGGTGGTGTATCCGTCCTCCAGCGCCCGCTCGATGTCGGCGATGCCGGGGCCGTCGTCCTCGGCGCACACCACCAGGGCCTTGCGACCCTCCCGATCCTCCACCGAGACCCGGATCGAGCCGCGACCCGCGTAGCTGGTGATGTTGCGGGCGATCTCGGAGATCGCGGTCGCGATCATGGTGACGTCGGTCAGCGTGAATCCGAGGTCGAGGGCTAGGTCGTGGCCGGCTTTGCGGGCTGCGACGATGTCGTCGGGGTTGTTGATGTCGACGACGATGTCACCCTCCACCGTCGCGCCCGATCGTCGATTTTCGATTCAGCAGGGCAAGGCCCTCTTCGAGGTCCAGCGCGGTGTTCATGTCGTCGAACGCCAGCCCCAGTTGCACCATGGCGAAGGCCACTTCGGGCTGCAGGCCCACGATCACGGTGTCTGCGCCGCGCAGCCGGGTCATGTGCGCGATGGTGCGCAGCGACCGGGCGGCGAACGAATCCATTACGTCGATGGCGGTGACGTCGACGATGATCCCCTGGGCGCGGAAGCGGCTGACCCGCTCCATGAGGTCGTAGCGGAGCCGTTCGGTCTCGGAATCGGTCAGTGCGGACTGCACCGTTGCGATGAGAATCGCGCCCTGTTTCAGGATGGGGACTGGCATGGGGTGCTCGTGCTAACGGTGATTACCCGGTGGTCTCGCCGGTACGGGTGACTTCGTAACCGAGCAGGCGTTCGGCTTCTTCGATACCGCCCTGCAGGTCACCGACGGCGTTCATCTTCGACAGGTCCAGCCCGATGGTCACCAACGTCAGGGCGATCTCGGAGGACAGGCCGGTGATGATCACGCTCGCGCCCATGAGCCCCGACGCGTCGACCGTTTGCACCAGGTGGTTCGCCACCGTGGAGTCGATGGTGGGCACACCGGTGATGTCGATGACCACGACCTTCGCGCGGTTGGCGCGGATGGCCCGCAGCAGCTGTTCGGTGACCTGACGGGCGCGCTGTGAATCCAGCACGCCGATGATCGGCAGAATCAGCAGCTGCTCGCGCACCTGCAGCACCGGCGTCGATAGCTCGCGGATCGCCTCCTGCTGCTGGCGAATGATGCGTTCGCGCTCCTGCACGAAGCTGACGCCCACGGTGTTGGCGATTCGGTTGGCCGCCGGCTCGTAGGCGTCGAGCACCCGGTTGAGCATCCCGAACTCGGTCTGATACTTCTCGAACAGCGAGCGGGCCAGCACGTCACGCAGCAGCAGCACGATGCCGAGCACCTCGTCGGTCTCCACGCCTCGCGGAATGATGCGTTCCGACAGGTCGCGCGCGTAGGCCTGCAGCGCCTCGACGCTACCGGTCTCGAGCACCTCGACGTAGTTGTCGTAGACGGCCGTGGCTTCGGAGAACAGCTCCTCGGGCGTCATCGCGGTAAGCAACTGCGCCTCGGTGATCCTGCGTGCCCACTCCTCGCGCAAAACCGTCCGGTTCTGCCGCAAATGCTGGACCAGCTGCGGCAACAGACCCTCGCTGGAGACGCTGCCCGGCTGCGCGGCGGTGGTGGTGGTGGCGAAATCCGACGGCGAATCTGACATCTGGCCTCCCAAGTGCCGCGTCGCAGTGCGCAGGTTCTATGGGGAGACTAGCCTGGATCGTCGCGGGGCAGGTGTTGAGGTCTTCTTCTTTCTCGCAGTTCGCAAAGCAGGCTAGGCTTGCACCACACTCAAGGCCCAGGACGAAGGATCGCCATTGTCAGCACCTGATTCGATTACCACGTTGGTTGCGGACCACGATGGCGTGTCCGTGGTGAGTGTGAGCGGCGAAATCGATTTGGTCACCGCTCCGGCCCTGGAACAAGCCATCACCGCCGTCGTCGCGGATGGTCCAACGGCGCTGGTCATCGATCTTTCCGCGGTGGAGTTCCTCGGCTCCGTCGGGCTGAAGATCCTCGCGGCGACCTACGAGAAACTCGGCAAGTCCACCGAGTTCGGGGTGGTCGCGCGCGGTCCGGCGACCCGACGGCCGATCCACCTCACCGGCCTGGACAAGACCTTCCCGCTATATCCGACGCTGGACGACGCGTTGACCGCGGTACGGGACGGCAAGCTCAACCACTAACGCGACCCGGGCGTGTCGAGCCGGGTGGCGGCGGCGCGTTGACACGTCAATTCCCCACTGGCGCAAGGTTTTTCGGGCGTGGCGCGTCGGCCTACCACCAGTTCATCGCGGGCTGACCCGGGAGGTCGCTCCACAAACGGGTCGGCTGGTGCGATGATCACGACCATGGATGTCGACCATCCGGAGGATGACCAGCGCTGGGATCGCGAGGAACGCGGCGAAACCGAAATCCAACGGCTCGACCGCAATTGGAACAGCCTGCTGCAGGAGCTGCGCGTGGTGCAGACCGGGGTGCAGTTGCTGACCGGCTTCCTGCTCACACTGCCGTTCCAGCAGCGCTTCGACATCCTCGGCGGGGGCCTGCGGGTGGTCTATTTGGCCACGGTGGGATTCTCGGTGGGAGCCACCGTACTGCTCATTTCCCCGGTGGCCATGCACCGGATGCTGTTCCGGCGACATCGATTGCAGGTGCTGGTGTCCGCGGCACACCGGTGCGCCTATGCCGGGCTCGCGTTGCTGGGCGCCGCGCTGACCGGGGTGACCATCATCATTTTCGCCGCGGTGGCCAATCGCAACGTGGGCTTCATCGCGGGCGCGTGCGCGCTTGTCATGTTCGCGTTTTTCTGGTGGGTGTTGCCGCTGGCACTGCGCTCCCGGGGGATGTAACCGCCCGCGGTCAGCGGCCCGGCGCCAGCGCCGCGATGCGGGTGGATTCCAGATGATCGAGGAGATCCAGCGGGCCCGCAAAGATCGGTGCGGCCCCGGCGGCCTCCAGTTCCCCACGGGCGATCCCGCCGCTCAGCATCCCGATGCACGGCAACCCCGCTCCCGTCGCAGCCTGGGCATCCCATACGGCGTCCCCGACGAACACCGCCCGGTCGGGGTTCACGCCGGCCCGATCGAGCGCGACCTTCACGATGCCCGGCTCGGGCTTGGCGGTGTCGACGTCGCGCGACGACGTCGTTTCGGCGATGACGTCGTCGCAGCCCAGCGCCTTGCGCAGCAATTCGAGCTCGTCCTCCGGTGCCGAACTCGCCAGCACCACCTGCAGTCCCAGCCCGGCGACCCGGCGCAGCAACGCTTGCGCGCCCGGCAACGGCGCCAGTAGGGACGCCGTTTCGCGGTAGTAGCGGCTGTGTGCGTCGCTGAGCCGCTCTTGCACGTCGTCGGGGGCATCGTCGGATAGCGTGCGCACCAACTTCGAGCCGTCCATGCCGATGCAGCGGTGAATGTGCCAGGCAGCGACCGCGATGCCTTCTTCGTCGAAGGCACGCTGCCAGGCGTAGACGTGCAGGTAGTTGGAGTCGACGAGGGTTCCGTCTATGTCGAACAGAACCGCGGGGGCGCGGGCGGGTGTCATCGCTGCGGCATACCCACCCTGGGCCCCGCCGACACGGGTTGTGGGACCGTTTCGCCGCCGCGGCCGACGGGTAGACCTGCAGGGGATTCGAGGAAACGAGCTTGGTAGGCAACCCTTTTCACTAGGAGCAATGGTGGATGACTCCCGGCACGACCCGGTTGATCATGCCCGTACCACCCGTCAGCACGCCGGCGAATCCATGAAGAACGGCGCCAATGCGCCCGGCTTGGCCGGGGTGGCGATCGCGGTGGTCGCCCTGATTGTGGGCCTGTTCGCGCTGGCTACCGGTCACGCGGGCGTCGGGTGTGTGGCGGTGATCCTGGCCGCCGCGTGCGCCGCGGCCGGCGCCGGCTGGCTGGTATACGCCCACCGCCGGGTCCGGCGGTCCGAATTGCGGCAATGGGAAGCCGCGGACGCCGACGCGCCGCCGCCCAGCAGCTGACAGGTGTGAACGGCCCCCTAACGGGGTATCGCCTGAGCCACGGGTGAGTACAGACAAGTGCGCCAACCCGGTCCTCCTCCGAAAGGAGCACCCATGGCGACCGCAAGCGATTACGACGCTCGTCGCATATCCGACGTCGAGGCCCCGGACCGTTCGGGCCTGCGCGAACTGACAACCACGTTGTCCCCGTCGTCCACGGCCATCGTCGACGACGACCCCAACGAGATGCCTTTCTTCGAGCTGCCCGGTGCCGACCTGTCCGGTGAAGAACTCTCGGTGACGGTAATTCCGCAACGCGCCGACGAATTCACCTGCTCGAGCTGTTTTCTGGTGCAGCACCGCAGCCGGCTGCGCACCACTAGTTCCGGGCTGCCGGTCTGCGCCGACTGCGCGTAGCCGCGCCGGTCGATCGCTGGAATAAAATCGGGATATGGACGGCACTTTGGCGTTTGACGGCCGGTGTGGGATGTGCACCCTCGCCGTCAACCGAATCGCCCGGCTGGACCGAACGGGCCGGCTGCGCATCGAACCGTGGCAGTCCCCGGAAGTCGCCGCGCGGGTCGGGGTGCCCGACGACCGGTTGACGGCGTCGGCGTGGTGGCTGGACTCGTCCGGCGCGGTGTTCGCCGGCGCCCACGCGATGAACGCGGCCCTTTCCGCGGCGCTCGGCACGCGACTGCCGTTGTGGATCTACCGCATCCCCGGGATCGGCGCGCTGCAGGAGGTCGTCTACCGCTGGGTCGCGGCGCATCGATATCGCTTTCGCGGTGTGACACCGCTCTGCGAGGCCGACCCGAAGCGGTGCGCGTAGTCGCGGGACGCGTCTCGCCTGCACCGAATTGTCGTAGCCGTCGGCTAGCTTCTCCTCATGGAGAAGGTGTTCGGGTCGCTCCTCGTGTTCGGGTTCGCTCTCCCTTGGTATTTCACTTCGAAGGCCACCGGAAGCGTGACGGCCGGATTCTTGGCGGGTCTCGGCGGCCTCGTCGCGACGGTGCTTGTCCTGCTGTGGCTTTCGGCTCAGCGGGACCGCTTCCGAGTCGGATTACAGCGCAGGCGTGACCTCAAACGCGCGGCCTCGGAATTGGCGGCCGTCGATCAGATGTCGGGCGTCGAGTTCGAGGAATTCGTTGCGGCACAACTGCGTACGAGGGGTTGGGGTGTCACCCACACCGCCAGCACCGGTGACTACGGGGTGGACCTGATCGCCCGGAAAGGCGGCACCCGCATGGCGGTCCAATGCAAGCGGCTGGCACGCGACGTCGGCGTGGCCGCCGTGCAGCAAGTCGTTGCCGGCGCGCGGCAGCACGGCTGCGCTCAGGCCGTCGTGGTGACGAATCAAGCGTTCACGAAAGCGGCTCGTCAGCTGGCGACCACGCATCGCTGCCGCCTCGTCGGGCGGGAGCAATTGCAGATCTGGGCCGGCGCGGCGCCGGGCCGCACGCGAAGCCGAAGCGTCGCCAGGCAATGAGTCGGGGTGGCGGGATTTGAACCCACGGCCTCTTCGTCCCGAACGAAGCGCGCTACCAAGCTGCGCCACACCCCGCTTGAAGCCACGACAGCCTATCGCACGCGCCCGTCGACTGGCGAAACCCCAGGCTGGGCCCTAGACCCAACGGCAGGAGCGCTCGAACTCGACGAGCGCGGCCGCGGGCTCGGTCGGATCGAGTCCCTGCGCACTTACCCACTCGTCGCTGAAATAGGTGTCGGCATAACGATCGCCGCTGTCGGCGAGCAGCGTGACCACCGAACCGCTGCGGCCCTCGGCGACCATCTCGGCGAGCACGCCGAACGCGCCCCACAGGTTGGTGCCTGTCGACGGACCCACCCGTCGTCCCAGCACGGCGCTCACGTGGCGGGCGGCGGCGATCGATGCGGCGTCCGGCACGGCGACCATGCGGTCGACGACGCCGGGCAGGAACGACGGCTCCACGCGCGGCCGGCCGATGCCCTCGATGCGGGACGACGTGGGCATCACGATGTCGTAGCGGTCCTCGGCGTAGGCCGGAAAGAACGCGGAGTTCTCCGGGTCGACGACGCACAACCGGGTGGCATGGCGGCGGAAGCGGATGTAGCGGCCGATCGTCGCGCTGGTGCCGCCGGTGCCCGCGCCCACCACGATCCATTCCGGGATCGGGTGCTTCTCGTCGAGCATTTGCACATAGATCGACTCGGCGATGTTGTTGTTGCCACGCCAGTCGGTGGCGCGCTCCGCGTTGGTGAACTGGTCCAAGTAGTGCCCGCCAGTCTCGTCGGCGACGCGCTGCGCCTCGGCATACACCTCGCTGGAGTTCTGCACGAAATGGCAACGGCCGCCTTGCGATTCGATCAGCGCGACTTTGGCGGAGCTGGTGGCGGCCGGCATCACGGCGACGAACGGCAGGCCCAGCAGCGCCGCGAAGTAGGCCTCCGACACCGCCGTCGAGCCCGACGACGCCTCGACGACGGTGGTGCCCTCCGAAATCCACCCATTGCACAGCGCGTAGAGGAACAACGAGCGCGCCAAGCGATGCTTGAGGCTGCCGGTGATGTGGGTGGTCTCGTCCTTGAGGTACAGGGCGACATCGACATTCGCGCACCAGGCCGACGGCAGCGGGTAGCGCAACAAGTGGGTATCGGCGCTGCGACGGGCGTCGGCCTCGATCAGCCGAATCGCGTTGTCGGTCCAGACGCGCGGCAGGCTGCGGACCGCGATCCGGGCCCGATCGCTCAACGCACCGAAACTGCCGGCTGCGTACGGCCCAAGTTGCTGCTCGCGTCGCGGCCACCCATCGGGGTGGCGATCAACGTCAGCAGGGTCGCTTCGGGCCTACAGCAGAACCGCACCGGCGCATACGGCGAAGTGCCGATGCCAGCCGAGACATGCAACAGCATGTTGGCGCCCCAGCGCGACGGCCCCTTGGCGCGGGACCGATCCAGGCCGCAATTGGTCACCAGAGCGCCGTAGAACGGCAGGCACAGCTGCCCACCGTGGGTGTGTCCGGCCATCACCAATTGGTAGCCGTCGGCGGCGAAGCGATCCAGCACGCGCGGCTCGGGCGAATGGGTCAGGCCCAGCCGCAGGTTCGCCGCGGGGCTGGCGGGCCCCGCGATCGCGTCGTACCGGTCCCGGTCGATGTGCGGGTCGTCCACGCCCGCCGCGGCGACGTGCAGGCCCACCACCTCGAACTCGCGACGGGTGTGGGTGAGGTCCAGCCAGCCGCGCTCGGTGAACGCGGCGCGCAGATCCTGCCAGGGCAGCGGCTCACCCCGGACGCGGTGCGACGGCTTGGTCACGTAGTTCGCCGGGTTTTTCAACCGCGGCCCGAAGTAGTCGTTGCTGCCGAAGACGAAGACGCCCGGGCGGGAGAGCAGGTCGCCCAGGGTCTGGACGACCGCGGGCACCGCCTTGGGGTGCGCGAGGTTGTCGCCGGTGTTGACGACCAGGTCGGGCTCCCAGCTGGCCAGCTCGCGCAGCCAGGCCTGTTTGCGGCGCTGGTGGGGAAGCATGTGGATATCGCTGATATGCAGCACACGCAGCGGTGTGGAGCCCGGCGACAACACGGGCATGGTTATCTCGCGCAGGACGAACGCGTTGCGCTCGACGATCGAGGCGTAACCGATTCCGGCGACGGTGGAGCCGACCGCAACGGCGCCGGTGCGTATCAGGGCGCGCAGAACATCAGCCATGCAGGCAGCCTACTGCCGCTCGCGCGCAGACACCGTATCTGCTGCGCCGCAACGCCCTACGGAGGTGGCTGTCCCGGCGCCGCCGGCGGCGGTGGCGCCAGCAACGGAATCGTGATCGGCGGCAGGCCCGGAATCTCCACCACCTGCGATCCGACCGGCAGCGGCGCACCTTCCGGTGGCGGAGGCGGAGCCGGCGGGATGCCGTTACTGACCTGGATGGTGATGATCGACCCAGGAATCGTTGCGCCGCTTGGCGTCGTTCCGACCACCTCGCCCTGCTTGGCAGTGCTGTTGACGAAGTTGTTCTGGTCGGCAACCTGGAAACCGGCCTCCTTGATGCGCTGGCGCGCCGCGTCGATGTCCAGGCCGGCGACGCTGGGCACCCGCGATCCCGGTGACCCGTCGACGTAGCGGGGATCGGTGGGCGGCAGTTTCACCTCGCCGAAGCTGTCGGCGATCGGTTTCATTGCCGTGAACCAGGTGCGGGCCGGCTCGTTACCGCCGTACAGGTCGCCCTCGCCGCAGTGGCGCAGCGGAGCGGAGCACAGATCCGTGGGCGTGGTCGAGTCGTCGTAGATGTAGTTCGCGGCCGCGTAGTGGCTGGTGAATCCGACGAAGCCGGACGAGCGGTGGGCCTCGGTGGTGCCCGTCTTACCGGACATCGGCAGATTCCAGCCCGCCGCGCCCGCCGAGCCGGCCGCCGTGCCACCGCCCAGCGCGTCCTTGCTCATCGCGTTGGCCATCGTGTTGGCCAGGCCCTCGGGCACCACCTGATCGCAGGTCTCGGTGGTGACGGCGACCTCGTTGCCGTTGCGGTCGATCAGCTTGTCGATCGGGTTCGGCGGGCACCACATGCCCCCGGAGGCCAGCGTGGCCGCGACGTTGGACAGCTCCAACGCATTCACCTCGATCGGGCCGAGCGTGAACGAACCGATGTTCTGCCGCTTGACGAAGTCGGCCAGGCTCTCGTTGCTGTCGGGGTTGTAGTCGCGGGCGGTGCCCGGATCGGCGTAGGAGCGCAGGCCCAGCTTGATCGCCATGTCCACCGTCCGTGTCACCCCGACTTGCTGGATCAGCTTGGCGAACGCGGTGTTGGGCGAGGTGGCCAGCGCCTCGGTCACGTTCATCGAGCCCTTGTAGTTGCCGGCGTTGATCACGCACCAGGTGTCCTTGGGACAGCCCTTGGCCCCGCCGCTGCCCATGCCCTTGGCCTGGAATCGGCCCGGCACCTCGAGCGTGGCGTTGATGCCCATCCCCATGTCCAGCGCCGCGGCCGTTGTGAAGATCTTGAAGACCGACCCGGCGCCGTCGCCGACCAGCGAGAACGGCTGCGGCCGCATCGTTTCGCCGGCGTCGAGGTTCAGGCCGTAGGTGCGGTTGCTGGCCATCGCCATCACGTGGTGGGAGGTCTTGCCCGGCTGGATCACGCTCATCACGCTGGAGATGCCCGGCAGCGTCGGGCTGGCGAACTTGTCGATGGCCGCCTTGACCGGGATCTGCACGTCCGGGTTCAGCGTCGTGCGGATCAGGTAGCCGCCCCTGGCGACTTGTTCCTTGCTGATCCCGGCGCGAGACAGGTACTCCTGCACGTAGTCGCAGAAGAACGCGCGGTCGCCGGCCGCGATGCAGCCCCGGGGCAGCTCGTTGGGCTGCGGCAGGATCCCCAGCGGCTGGGCCTTGGCGGCGCGCAGGGCGTCGGCCTCCTGCGGAATGTTCTCGATCATGGTGTCCAGCACCAGGTTCCGCCGGGCCAGCGCGCCGTCCGGGTTGGTGTAGGGATTCAGGGTGCTGGTGGACTGCACCATGCCCGCCAGCAGCGCCGCCTGTTGCCAGTTCAGGTCCAACGCGTTGATGCCGAAGTACGTCTGCGCCGCGTCCTGCACGCCGAACGAGTTGTTACCGAACGAGACGAGATTGAGGTAGCGGGTCAGGATCTCGGGCTTGGTGAACGTCTTGTCCAGCGTGAGCGCCATCCGGATCTCACGCAGCTTGCGTGCCGGGGTGGTCTCGACCGCGGCGCGCTTTTCGGCGTCGGTCTGGGCGGTCACCAGCAGCTGGTAGTTCTTGATGTACTGCTGCTCGATGGTCGAGCCGCCGCGAGTGTCGACGTCGCCGCGCGCATAGCCGGCCAGCCCGGTCAGCGTGCCCTTCCAGTCCACGCCGGCGTGCTCGGCGAACCGCTTGTCCTCGATCGAGACGATCGCCAGCTTCATGGTGTTGGCGATCTTGTCGGTGGGCACCTCGAACCGGCGCTGCGAGTACAGCCAGGCGATCACGTTGCCCTTCGCGTCGACCATCGTCGACACCGCGGGCACCTGTCCCTCGACGAGCTGGGCCGAGCCGTTGGCCACCACTTCGGACGCCCGGTTCGACATCAGGCCCACCCCGCCCGCGAGGGGGAACATCAGCGCGGTCGCGACCACGCTGGCCAGCAAGCAGCACCCCGCAAGTTTGAGAATCGTGAGAATTACCGGGGGCCGCTCCGACATGCGACCTACAGTAGCGGCCCCGGTCAGCCCACCATGCCCTTGATTTGAACCAAACGCCGAAGCGGGCCGTGACCAGGGAAGTTGATGACCGCCGCCAGCCAATATTTTCGGTTGCGTCACGAATCGGGTGCCAAAAGTGGGTACACGAGGTTAAGTGCGGATCTATGATTCTGGGCGAGACGGCACGCTCGTCCCAAAAAAGTGTTATCGGACTGTTGCGCAATTGGCACCTGACCACCTAACTTAGACACACGGTGAGATGCATCTCACATTTGTGGCGTAGATCGCAGCAAGGGTCTGCACCCGAGGGAGGCGGTTGCAAATTGCGACCGGGAGGAAGGGAACAGCTCGTGTCAGTAACACGACCGGCCGCGCGTCGTACGAACATCGCGGCTGCGCAGGGGGTATTACGTAGCGTCGACGCGGAAGAACGGATTGCCTGGGTATCGAAGGCGCTCTGCCGAACAACCGACCCGGATGAGCTATTCGTACGCGGTGCCGCCCAGCGCAAGGCCGCAGTGATCTGCCGTCACTGTCCCGTAATGCAGGAGTGCGGCGCGGACGCGCTGGACAACAAGGTCGAGTTCGGAGTGTGGGGCGGTATGACCGAGCGCCAGCGTCGGGCCCTGCTCAAGCAGCACCCCGAGGTCGTCTCCTGGTCGGACTTCTTCGACAAGCGCAGAAACCGCGGCGTCGGCTGATTGTCAGGCGCCGCACCCTAGGTTAGGCGGCTACCTGGGACACGCCCGGGTGTCCCGCGGCACAGCAGGGCCGCTCGTCATTACATTTCTGTTACAGCCCAAAATGGCGCGATCTACTGGAGCGTGTCTAATAGGAAGTGGCTTGTGCGCAATAAGGATTCGCCAGCTACAACTGGCGTGTGTCAAATACGCCGTTAGGCCGGAACAGGGCCTAAACCACGCATCGAAGGTTGTGCGGCCCGCTACTTATCGGGCCGCCGCCAGCCCGTTGCCGGCCGCGGTGATCTGATCGGCGAGCGCCCGCAGCGCTTCCAGATCCGAGACATCGAACGGCAGCGACGGCACGCCGATGACCGGCACGTGCGGGTTGGCTCCGGTGAAACGGGACAGCAGCCGGATCTCGCGCTTGGCGGTTTGGGCGCGGTCAGCATGGATTTGCAGGATGGCCGCGGCCAGCGAAGCCGCCTCGGAGTCCGCCTCCGCTTCCAGCGTTTCGCGTCCGTCGATCGCCCGCTCCGCCGGCAAAGCGCACAACGTCGGGTGGGTGCGGTTCAAGACCAGCCCCGCCAGCGGCATGCCCTCCTGCGACAGCCGATCGACGAAGAAGGATGCCTCGCGCAGCGCGTCAGGCTCGGCCGCGGAAACCACGACGAATTGCGTGCCGCGCCTCTTCAGCAGGGCATACGTGCGGTCCGCCTTCTCGCGGAACCCACCGAACGTGGCGTCCAGCGATTGCACGAACGCCGCCGCGTCGGCCAGCATTTGCGAGCCGAGCACGGTCGACAGCGCCTTCATCGCCAAGCTCATCGCGCCGGTCACCAGCCGCCCGATGCCCCGGCCCGGCGCGAGCAGCAGTCGCCACAGCCGGCTGTCCATGAAGCTGCCCAGCCGTTTCGGCGCATCCAAAAAATCCAGGGCGTTGCGCGACGGGGGAGTGTCCACCACGACCAGGTCCCAACGGTCCTGGCTCAGCAGTTGGCCGAGCTTCTCCATCGCCATATACTCCTGCGTCCCGGCGAGTGACGTGGCGACCGTCTGATAGAACTGGTTGTCCAGAATCGCTTGCGCCCGATCGGGTCCGGAGTATTGGACCACCATCTCGTCGAAGGTGCGGCGCATGTCCAGCATCATCGCGTGCAGCTCACCGGTGACTTCGGCCGCGAGCGCAACCCGCTGCGGGGTGTTGCCGAGGTCGTTGACACCCAACGCCTGCGCCAGCCGCTTGGCCGGGTCGATCGTCAAAACGCATACGGTGCGGCCATATTCGGCAGCACGCAACGCCATCGCGGCCGCGGTGGTGGTCTTGCCCACGCCACCCGCGCCGCAGCACACCACCACCCGGTTGGCCGTGTCGGCCAGGATGGCCGCCATATCAAGGGTTTTGGGCGTGACGCTCATCGAACCCCCTGTTGCGCAAGCGATTCCGAAAGTTCGTACAGGCTACCGAGGTCGACGCCGTCTGAGATCGCCGGCAGTTCCAGCCGGGGCACGTTCAGCGCGTCGAGCTGTTGCGCGGTCTCGGCGCGCGCCGCGATCCGCGTCGCGTGCTGGATGGTTTCGGTCAACAGACCGGCGAAATCGGTGTCGCTGAGCTTGATTCCGGCCATCTCGAGCCCGGCCCGCACCGAGTCCGCGTCGACGTCACCCTCGGCGGCCTTGGCCAGGTCGCGGGGCTCTAGGTACGACGGGATGTTCCGATTGACGATCACGCTGCCGATCGGCAGCCCCATCTCCGCGAGCTCTTCGATGGCCTCCATCGTTTCCTGCACCGGCAGCGCTTCGAGCAGGGTGACCAGGTGGATGGCCGTCTGGTCGGAGTGCAGCAACCGCACCACGCCCTCGCTCTGCGAGTGCACCGGGCCGCCCTTGGCCAAGTCCGACACCGCCTTGGTGACGTCGAGGAAACGCGCGATGCGGCCGGTCGGTGGGGCGTCGACGACGATCGCGTCGTAGACCGGGCTCTTGGCCCCCTTGTCCTGGCGGACGACGGCCTCCTTGATCTTGCCGGTGAGCAGGACGTCGCGCAGGCCGGGCGCGATCGTCGTCGCGAACTCGATCGCCCCGATCCGGCGCATCGCCCGGCCCGCGATGCCGAGGTTGTAGAACATGTCGAGGTATTCCAGGAACGCGGCCTCGATGTCGATGGCAAGCGCGTTGACCTGGCCCCCGCGTTCGGCGCTCGCGATCTTCAGCTCCTGGTAGGGCAGGGGCGGCACGTCGAAAAGTTGCGCAATCCCTTGGCGCCCTTCGACTTCCACGAGGAGAACCTTGCGGCCCCCCGCCGCCAGGGTCAGCGCCAGCGCGGCCGCGATCGTCGACTTACCCGTGCCGCCCTTGCCGGTCACAAAATGCAAACGGGCTTTCGACAGGCGCGCCGGCCAGCCGACAGAGCTACCGCTGCCAGGTGTGGTTGCCACCATCGCATGCTAGCCCGACGGGTGCGACCGATAAGCTCGCGGCATGAGCCAGGCATGGGAGTACGTGACCGTTCCGCTGCTGACGCACGCCACCAAACAGATCCTCGACCAGTGGGGCGACGACGGCTGGGAGCTGGTGGCGGTGCTGCCGGGGCCCACCGGGGAGCAGCACGTCGCGTATCTGAAGCGCCCCAAGTAAGGGGCTCGCGTTCATGACCGCATCGGCCCGGCTCGGCCAGCTCGGCGTCACGCTCCCCCAGGTGGTTGCGCCGCTGGCCGCTTACGTTCCGGCGGTGCGCACCGGCAACCTGGTCTATACGGCGGGCCAGCTGCCGATGGAGGCCGGGAAGCTGGCGCGCACCGGCAAGCTCGGCGCGGAGATCACCCCCGACGAGGGCAAGGCGTTGGCGCGCCTGTGCGCGCTCAACGCGCTGGCCGCGGTGGACTCGCTGGTCGGCATCGATACGGTGACCCGGGTGGTCAAGGTCGTCGGGTTCGTCGCGTCCGCTTCCGGTTTCCACGGCCAGCCCGGCGTGATCAACGGGGCCTCGGAGCTGCTCGCCGAGGTGTTCGGCGAGCAAGGCGCGCACGCGCGTTCGGCGGTCGGCGTCGCCGAGCTCCCCCTGGATGCGCCGGTGGAAGTCGAGCTGATCGTGGAGGTCGGCTAACGGCCGTGACCGAGGCTACTGCGTCGTTGAGCCATCCCGCATACGGCAGGTTGCGGGCGGTCACCGACACTGCCTCGGTCCTGCTCGCCGACAACCCCGGCTTGTTGACGCTGGAGGGCACGAACACCTGGGTGCTGCGCGGCCCGCGCAGCGACGAGCTGGTGATCGTCGACCCGGGGCCCGACGACGATCAGCACATCGACAACATCGCCGCGCTCGGCCGCGTCGCTCTGGTGCTGATCAGTCATCGCCACGGCGACCACACCGACGGCATCGACAAGCTGGTCGAGCGGACCGGCGCCGTCGTGCGCTCGGCGGGCAGCGGATTTCTGCGCGGCCTCGGCGGTGAGCTGACCGACGGCGAGGTGATCGATGCGGCCGGCCTGAAGATCACCGTGCTGGCGACCCCGGGGCATACCGCCGATTCGATGTCGTTCCTGCTCGACGACGCCGTGCTGACCGCGGACACCGTGCTGGGCCGCGGCACCACCGTCATCGACAAGGAAGACGGCAGCCTGGCCGACTACCTGGAATCGCTGCGGCGGCTGCGCGGCCTGGGCCGGCGTGCCGTGTTGCCCGGGCACGGGCCGAATCTGGCCGATCTGGAGACCGTCGCCGCCGGGTACTTGATGCACCGCCACGAGCGCCTCGAGCAGGTGCGCGCCGCGCTGTGGGACCTCGGCGAGGAGGCCACGACGCGCGAGATCGTCGAATACGTCTACGTCGACGTCGACGAGAAGCTGTGGGACGCGGCCGAATGGTCCGTTCAGGCGCAACTGGACTATCTGCGTCGAGACTGACTACCTACGTCGAGACTGTAATTTCACAGAAGAAGTGCGAGTAGAGGCCTGCAGAATTACAGGCTCGACGCAAACGGGCGCTTACCGGGCGCGGCGGGCCAGCCGTTCGGAGTCCGAAATCAGCACGCTCTTGCCCTCCAGCCGGATCCAGCCGCGGTGGGCGAAATCGGCGAGCGCCTTGTTCACGGTCTCCCGGGAGGCGCCGACCAGCTGGGCGATCTCCTCCTGCGTCAGGTCGTGGGTGACCCGCATCGCGCCGCCCTCCTGGGTGCCGAAACGCTGCGCGAGCTGCAGCAGCTGCTTGGCCACTCGGCCGGGCACGTCGGTGAAGATGAGGTCGGCCAGATTGTTGTTGGTCCGCCGCAGCCGCCGGGCGAGCACCCGCAACAGCTGCTCGGCGATCTCCGGGCGGTCGGCGATCCAGGCCCGCAGCGCGTCGCGGTCCATGGACACCGCGCGCACCTCGGTGATCGTCGTTGCGCTGGAAGTCCGTGGGCCCGGGTCGAAGATCGACAATTCGCCGAACATGTCCGACGGGCCCATGATCGTCAGCAGGTTCTCCCGGCCGTCCGGTGAGCGGCGCCCGATCTTGACCTTCCCCGCGACGATGATGTACAGCCGATCGCCCGGCTCCCCTTCCGCGAAAACCGTGTGCCCACGGGGGAAGTCGACGGGTTGCAGTTGCTTGGTCAGTGCGGTGACCGCGCCAGGCTCAACCCCTTGGAAGATTCCTGCCCTTGCCAGGATCTCGTCCACGTTGCCTCTTCAGCTTTCCAACGATGTGATATCGGCAGGCCAACCGCTGCCCGTGTGACGAGTCTAGAGGTAGGCCTATATGTCCAACGTGCCAACGCTACACACGATTGACGTGTCTAGTCCCCCTAAATTGCGGATTGCCGCGCGAATGCGTTCGTATTTGTGACGGCAACCGGGCCTCGACGCCGTTTGCGGCGGCCCTGGCAAAGATCACCTCGGCCCGATGCCTGCCGACGTGCGATTCCTCGGACGGAGATTGAGCGAGCTGCTGGGCCTGGCGTCGATGCAGGTAATCCAGCGCCTCGGGCATACCCTCGCGGGCCAGCGTGTGCACGTCCACGGCCTCCGCGTACGCGAGAAACTCGTCGACGTCGGTCGTCGTGACCGTGTGGTGGGCGACCTCGGTTTCCAGCCGCCCCAAACCGAGCGTCGCAAGCATCAAAAGGCCGGGAACGCAGGCCACCAGCAACCACGACACAAGGAGAGTAAACATGTCCAAGGTCTCAGCGAGATCACGAAATCAGTACTCTGTCGTAGGTGACAGTGGCAAAGCCGTCCGCACGCTCCAAGTCCACGCAATCCACCCCCGGCGCCGCCCTGGCCCGGCGCTGGTCCGACGAAACCCGAACCGGGTTGGTGCGACGCGCCCGCCGAATGAATCGTGCACTGGCGCAAGCGTTTCCGGATGCGCACTGCGAACTGGATTTCACCTCGCCGCTGGAGTTGACGGTGGCCACCATTCTCTCGGCGCAGAGCACCGACAAACGGGTGAATCTGACGACGCCCGCGTTGTTCAAGCGATACCGCTCCGCGCTTGATTATGCGCAGGCCGACCGCACCGAACTGGAAGGCCTCATCCGCCCCACCGGCTTCTTCCGCAACAAGGCGACATCGCTCATGGGCCTCGGGCAGGCGCTGGTCGAACGGTTCGACGGCGAGGTGCCGTCGACCATGGCCGAGCTGGTGACGCTGCCCGGGGTGGGACGCAAATCCGCCAACGTCATCCTGGGAAACGCGTTCGGCATCCCGGGAATCACCGTCGACACCCACTTCGCGCGGTTGGTCAGCAGGTGGCGATGGACCGATGAGAAGGATCCGGTCAAGATCGAGCACGCGGTCGGCGACCTGATCCAGCGCAACGAGTGGACCATGTTGAGCCACCGGGTGATCTTCCACGGCCGCCGGGTATGCCACGCCCGCAAACCGGCGTGCGGGGTTTGCGTGCTTGCCAAGGACTGTCCCTCCTTCGGCCTCGGCCCCACCGAGCCGCTGCTCGCCGCGCCCCTGGTGCAGGGCCCGGAAACCGAGCACTTGCTGGCGCTGGCCGGGCTGTAAATCAAGGCCGGTGCCGGTGGCCCGTAAGACGCGTTGGACCATCGCGATCCTGGCGGTGGTGGTGGCACTGGCCGTGGCGCTGCTGGCCCAGCTGCACGAGCGCCCCTCGACGACCGCAACCTCGCCGCCCACCGCCGCTCGTGAACATCGCGACGCCGACACGGCGGCCGCGCTGGCGGGACCCCGCGAACGCGCCGGCCTGCCGCCGTGTCCCGCGGCCGGGAGCGGCCCCGGCCCGGCGGCGCTGCGCGGTGTGACGGTGGAATGCGCCGCCGACGGCTCGGCCGTCGACGTCGCTGCGGCGCTCGCCGGACGCCGGGTGATCCTCAACTTGTGGGCGTATTGGTGCGCGCCGTGCGCGGCCGAACTGCCCGCGATGGCCGAGTATCAAAGGCGGGCTGGGACCGGCGTGATGGTGGTGACCGTGCATCAAGACGAGAACGAGACGGCGGCGCTGCTGCGGTTGGCGGAGTTGGGCGTTCGGCTGCCGACGCTGCAGGACGGGCGCCGCCGGGTCGCCGCGGCGCTGCGGGTGGCAAACGTGATGCCCGCGACGGTGGTGCTGCGGTCGGACGGTAGCGTTGCGCAGACGCTGCCGCGGGCTTTCGCGAGTGCCGACGAGATCGCGGCTGCGGTCGGAAACGACGCGGGCTGAGGGCAAGGAGGCGCCGGTGAGTGCTGCGGTTCCGCTGACGCCGGACATCTGCCCGCCCTGGTTGCGCCCGCTGGTCGACAACGTCGGTCAGATCCCCGAGGCGTATCGGCATCGGCTCCCGGCCGGCGTGCTCGCGATGGTGACCGCGGCCAAGGCGGCGTCGTCGATGGCGACGTTGCGCGGCGACGGGCGTGAGGCCGCCGTGCTGGTGCTGTTCTCGGGTCCGGAGTCCGGGCCGCCCGGCGGTGGCCTGCCCGACGATGCCGATCTGTTGCTGACCGTGCGCGCATCGACGTTGCGCCACCATGCCGGCCAGGCCGCATTCCCCGGCGGCGCATCCGAACCCGCCGACGACGGTCCGGTGGCCACCGCCCTGCGCGAGGCGCAGGAAGAGACGGGGATCGATGTTCGCAGGCTGCATCCGCTGGCCACGATGGAGCGGACTTTCATTGCGCCGTCACGGTTTCACGTCGTGCCGGTGTTGGCCTACTCGCCCGATCCCGGCCCGGTGTCCGTCGTCGACGAGACCGAAACCGCGATCGTGTCGCGGGTTCCGGTGCGCGCCTTCATCAATCCGGAGAACCGGCTGATGGTGTACCGCGGCGCCCTCGGCCGTCGTTGGGCCGGCCCGGCGTTTCTGTTGAACCAGATGCTGGTTTGGGGATTCACTGGCCAGGTGATCTCCGCGGTGCTCGATGTCGCCGGCTGGGCCCGGCCCTGGGACACCACCGACATTCGCGAATTGGACGAGGCGATGGTGCTGGTCGGTGGCGAGGACGGTGCTCGATGAATGTGAATTCGATGACGCCTTCGCAGTGGCTGGACATTGCCGTCCTGGCGGTCGCGTTCATCGCGGCCATCTCGGGCTGGCGTTCGGGCGCGCTGGGCTCGCTGCTGTCGTTCGTCGGCGTGCTGCTCGGCGCGATCGCGGGGGTGCTGCTGGCGCCGCACATCGTCAGCCACATCGCCGCCCCCCGCGCGAAACTGTTCACCGCACTGTTTTTGATCCTCGCGCTGGTCGTCGTCGGGGAGGTCGCCGGCGTGGTGCTGGGCCGCGCCGTGCGCGGCGCGATCCGTAGCCGCACAATCCGATCCGTCGACTCCGTCATCGGGGTGGGGGTTCAGCTCGTCGTGGTGCTGACCGCGGCCTGGCTCCTGGCGACGCCGCTGACGCAGTCGAAGGACCAGCCCGAGCTGGCCGCCGCGGTCCGCGGTTCGCGGGTGCTCGCCAAGGTCAACGAGGTCGCGCCGCCGTGGCTCAAGAGCGTGCCCAAGCGGCTCTCCGCATTGCTGAACACCTCCGGGCTGCCCGCGGTGCTCGAGCCGTTCAGCCGCACCCCGGTCATTCCGGTCGCGTCGCCGGACCCGGCGCTGGCCAACAATCCGGTCGTGCAAGCCACGGCGGCGAGCGTCGTGAAGGTGCGCAGCCTGGCGCCCAGCTGCCAAAAAGTGTTGGAGGGCAGTGGATTCGTGATCTCGCCCGATCGGGTGATGACGAACGCACACGTGGTGGCCGGGTCCAGCAGCGTGCAGATATACGCCAGCGGCAACCCGTTGGACGCCACGGTGGTGTCCTATGACCCGTCGGTCGACATCGCCATCCTGTCCGTCCGCAACCTGCCGCCGCCGCCGCTGGCCTTCGCCGAAGGCGAGGCGAAGACCGGCACTGACGTGGTGGTCATGGGTTATCCCGGCGGCGGCAACTTCACCGCCACCCCGGCCAGGATTCGGGAGAACATCAAACTCAGCGGCCCCGACATCTACCGCGACCCGCAGCCCGTCACCCGCGACGTGTACACCATCAGAGCCAATGTGGAGCAAGGCAATTCGGGTGGGCCGTTGATCGACCTGAACGGCCATGTGCTCGGCGTGGTGTTCGGCGCGGCCGTCGACGACCCCGACACCGGCTTCGTGTTGACGGCCAGCGAGGTGGCCGGCCAGCTGGCGCGGATCGGCGACACCGCCCAGGTCGCCACGGGTTCCTGCGTCAGCTGACCACGTTCTCGAGAAACCTCATCAGATGCCTGTTGATCTCCTCGGGCGCCTCTTCGTGGCTGAAATGCCCTGCGCCGCTGATGGATACGTAGCGCCCCTGGGGCGCGTAGCGCCGGCTGTGGTCGACGGGGTCGGCCAGCACGTAGGGATCCTCGTCGCCGCGCAGGTGTAGCAGTGGAACGCCGAGCTGTTGCGACATCGACCTCATGAATCGCCGGCCTTCGCCCCGCAGCTGGCTGCGCACCGCCCAGCGTTGGTACTCGCACGCACAGTGCGCGGCGCCGGGAATCTGAATCGCCGTGCGTAGGTAGCCGACGGTTTGGGAGAAGTCTTCGGACGCAACCCATTTGGCAGAGCTGCGGCTGCGGACAAGCCGCTCGATCTCCGCGCCGTTGTCCCGGGTCAGCAGGCGCTCGGGCCAGATGGGCAGCTGGTAACGCAGCAAGGTCTGCAGCAGCGCGTAGCTCTGGTCGCGCCGCGTCAGCGTGGACCGGCGCAGCGCGCTCGGATGCGGCGAGCTGATCAGCGCGATGGCCCGCACCAGCCGGGAATGCAGCAGGGCGGTGGTCCAGCAGGCCAGCCCGCCGTCGGCGTGGCCGATCAGCGTCGCCGACGAATGCCCAAGCGCGCGAATGAGTCCGGCCGTGTCACCGGCCAGCGTCCAGCCGTCGTAGCCGCGGGGCGGCTTGTCGCTGCCGCCGTAGCCGCGCAGGTCGACCGCGACGATCCGGGCGCCGCGCAGTCCGCGCAACTGGTGTCGCCAGGACCACCAGAACGAACCGAAACCGTGCAGCAGCATCACCAGCGGCCGCGCCGAGGCTGGTCTGGTCGCGTCCGGGTCGGCCGGCAGCGCCTCGACGACATGGAATCGGATGCCGTTAGCGTGCACGTCCAAATGGCGCCATGGCCCGTCGATGCGGGTCACCGACGGATCCGGTGCCGACATCTACCAACCCGAGGGATCTGCCGGAGCTCGGTCGGAACCGCCGTCCGGCCCGGGGAGCCTGGGCGTCGCGGCCTTGTCGTGCCCCGGGGTGAGCGCGGTGCGCGTCTCCTTGACCGATTCGATGGTCTCCCGCGGTCCCCGAATTCGGCGGACCTTCAGGAATCCCAGCAGGGCCAGGACCGCGCCGACGACGACCATGATCGCGAACACGATCAGGAAGGCCACCCAGCGCCACAGCCAGTCGTCGAGCAGCTCGGCGAGGAAGAAGAAGAAAAAGAAGGTGGAGTAGAACAGCACCACCAGCGCGGCGATGAAGTAGACGCTGCCGGTCAATCCCTTCTTGACGTCGCGGGTGATCTCGGCGCGGGCCAGTTCCACCTCCGCGCGCACCAGCGTGGACACCTGAGTGGTCGCGTCCTTGATCAGATCACCGATCGACGGGTCGGCGGGCCTCGCGTGCGGGTCGGCCAGCGGAATCGTGGTCAGCGTGCTGGGCACACCGTTCTTGCGATCGTTACTCACAGACGGTCCTCTCGGTTCGCTGTCGTCGCGGTTCATGTTGCCATGCGCCGCGGTGCCAGACGAGGCCAGCCGACGACCGCCGCAGCACTGGCGGACCCCCGGTGATCATTTAGACTGGCGCAGCTGGTCTCCGACGTTCCGATCGGCTGACGGGAGTTTCGATTGCGGACGGCACATCGGTGCTTCGTGGCGGCGATGGTGGCCGTGCTGGTGGGTCTGCTGGGTTTGCCCGTTCGCGTCGCGGGTGCTGACGACAGGGTTCCGTTGGGTGGCGGCGCCGGGATCGTCATCAACGGGGACACGATGTGCACGCTCACCGCGATCGGCACCGACGCGGCCGGCGAGCTGATCGGCTTCACCTCCGCGCACTGCGGGGGTCCCGGCGCTCAGGTCGCCGCCGAGGCCGCGGCGGGCAGGGGCACGCTGGGGACGATGGTCGCAGGGAACGACAACCTCGATTACGCGGTGATCAAATTCGATCCGGCCAGGGTGGCGCCGGTGGCCGTGTTCAACGGGTTTGCGATCAATGGCATCGGGCCGGATCCGACGTTCGGCCAGGTCGCGTGCAAACAGGGGCGTACGACGGGCAATTCGTGCGGTGTCACGTGGGGGATGGGCCAGACCCCGGGCACCATCGTCATGCAGGTGTGCGGCAACCCCGGTGACTCCGGGGCGCCGGTCACCGTCGACAACCTGCTGGTCGGCATGATCCACGGCGCGTTCAGCGACAACCTGCCGACCTGCATCATCAAGTACATCCCGCTGCACACCCCGGCCATCGTGATGTCGTTCAACTCGATCCTGGGCGACATCAACGCCAGGCACCGCCCCGGTGCCGGATTCGTCCCGGTGCCGGCCTGACCTACTTGGCCGCCCTGATCGCGTCGAACACGCCGGGATCGAGCAGCGTCGACGTGTCGCCCAGCTCGCGGTTTTCGGCGACGTCGCGCAGCAGCCGGCGCATGATCTTGCCGCTGCGCGTCTTCGGCAGCTCGGGCACCACATGGATCTCGCGCGGCTTGGCGATCGGTGAGATCTCCTGCGCGACGTGAGCACGCAGCTCATCGAGCGTCCCCTGGTGCGCGTCGTCACTGTCGCACAGCACCACGAACGCGCAGATCGCCTGGCCGGTGGTCTGGTCGGTAACCCCGACCACCGCCGCCTCGGCGACACCGTCGTGGCCGACGACCGCCGACTCCACCTCGGCGGTCGAGATCCGGTGCCCCGACACGTTCATCACGTCATCGATGCGGCCCAGCACCCAGATCGCGCCGTCGGAATCGAAACGGGCGCCGTCGCCGGCGAAGTAGAAGCCCTTGTCGGCGAATTTCGACCAGTACGTGTCCCGGTACCGCTCCGGGTCGCCCCAAATGCCGCGCAGCATCCCCGGCCACGGCTGGTCCAAGACCAGGTATCCGGTGGCGTTCTGGGCGTTGTCGCCCTCGGGCCGCAGTGGATCGCCGTGGTCGTCGACGATCTTGGCCGAGATCCCCGGTAGCGCTGTCATCGCCGAACCGGGTTTGGCCGCAGCGATTCCGGGCAGCGGCGAGATCATCGCGGCGCCCGTTTCGGTCTGCCACCAGGTGTCCACGACCGGGATTTGGTCGGCGCCGAAGACCGCGCGGTACCAGCGCCAGGCCTCCGGATTGATCGGTTCGCCGACCGATCCCAGCAACCGCAGGCTCGACAGGTCGTGGGCGTCGGGGATCTCGCGGCCCCACTTCATGAAGGTGCGGATCAGGGTGGGGGCGGCGTAATAGATTGTGACGCCGTATTTTTCGATGATCTGAAAATGGCGGTGCTGGTCCGGGCTGGCCGGCGTGCCCTCGTAGAGCACCTCGGTGACACCGTTGGACAGCGGGCCGTAGACGCCGTAGGTGTGTCCGGTGACCCAGCCGATGTCGGCGGTGCACCAGAAGACGTCGCGCTCGGGCTTGATGTCGAAGACGTAGTAGTGCGTGTAGGAGCACTGCGTCAGGTAGCCGCCGCTGGTGTGCACGATGCCCTTGGGCTTGCCGGTGGTACCCGAGGTGTAGAGCAGGAACAGGGGCTGCTCGGAGTCGAACGACTCGGGGGTGTGTTCGGGCGACGCGGAGTCGACGACATCGTGCCACCACACGTCGCGGTCGTCGTTCCAGGACACGTCAATCCCGGTGCGGCGCACCACCAGAACTTTCTCGATCGGGCTGTCCGGATCCCCGACGGCTTCGTCGGCCGCGTCCTTGAGCGGCGCCGGCTTGCCGCGGCGAAACTGCCCGTCGCTGGTGATCAGCAGCTTGGCTTCGGCGTCGGCGATCCGGGCGCGCAGCGCCTTCGAGGTGAAACCGGCGAACACGACGCTGTGCATGACACCCAGCCGCGCGCAGGCCAGCATCGCGATGACGGCCTCCGGGATCAACGGCAGGTAGATGGCGACCCGGTCGCCAGCGACCAGACCGAGGTCGGTCAGCGCGTTGGCGGCTTTGCACACCTCGGCCTGCAGATCGGCGTAGGTCAGGCTGCGGCCGTCGCCGACGGGCTCACCGACCCAATGGATGGCGACCCGATCTCCGAGGCCGGCCTCGACGTGACGGTCCACGCAGTTGTAGGCGACGTTGAGCTTGCCGTCGACGAACCACTTGGCGAACGGCGCCTCCGACCAGTCCAGCACCTGGTTGAAGGGCGTCGTCCAGGACAGCCGGTTGGCCTGTTCGGCCCAGAATGCGAGCCGGTCTCGCTCCGCTTCGTGGTACAGATCCTCGCGGGCGTTGGCCTGTTCGGCGAACTCCGCCGGCGGGGGGTACGTGGAGGGCCCTTCGGTGGGGGTCGCGGTCACTGGCTACTCTCCTGTTGGTTTGGCTCGTCAACCGTCAGTGAGCCTAGCCCCGCGAGTTGAACCGGCGCGCTCCAATCCAATCCCAAGCCATGCCCGCGTAACGCATAATCACCGATGTGCCGGGACCTGCCGGGCGGCGCCGTCGCCGAGGAGTCCCCAGCATCGTCGTGGTGGCAACGAGCTGCGCGGCCGCCACGCTGCTGGGGGCACCCGCGTGGGCGGCGCCGGTCGAGGCGGGGGACCAGCCCACGCCGTGCTGGTCCGAGCAGGTCGCCGTGAGCGCCTCGCCGGCCCAGGGCGCCGTGGGCCACCGCTCGCTGGCTCTGATCTTCACCCTCGCGGGCGGCGCAGAGCCGTGCACGCTCACCGGCTACCCCGGCGTCGACGCCGGCAATGGCGGGCCGGCCATTCACGCCGAACCCACACCGCGCGGGTACATGGGCGGCTTGCCGGCCGGCGTCGATGCGCCGCAGCCCGTCACCCTGTCGCTGTCCCAACAGGGTCAGGCGATCCTGGAGGGCATGTCCGTCGACGCCGGCGGCCACCCCTGTCCTACCTACACCGACCTGGCCGTCAGCCCTCCCGACATCGTCCAGGTGTTCACCGTTCCTGCCGGCATCGATGCCTGCGCGCTGCAGATCCACCCCATCACCGTCGGTCAATCCTCTTGAAACATCTTGTGGCGTAAGCAATTTCGCTGATGCGGTCGTCCAGCGGCGTTGACGTATCGGCGGCCAACCGATTATCGTGTCGTGACCCCTGGCGAGACGGACCAATCCGATTGCGGGAATCGTGATCAGCGCTGCCAAGTACCGGACCGCGGTGGCGACGCTGGCCGCCTGGACGCTGGTGACCGCGACGGGCTGCGGCGGCGGAATGCTGAGCCCCGACCTGGTCGTGGTGAACGGCGGGGAGCCGCCCTACCCGCTGATCCCGACCAGCACCAACGACAGCAACGGCGGGAGGATCATCGACCGGATCTTCGCCGGGCTGGTGTCCTACGACGCCGCCGGAAACCCGTCGAAAGAGGTTGCCCAGTCGATCGAGACGACGGACAACGTCAACTACCGCATCGTCCTCAAACCGGGTTGGAAGTTCACCGACGGCTCGGCGGTGACGGCCCACTCGTTCGTCGATGCGTGGAACTACGGGGCGCTGAGCACCAATGCCCAACTGCAGCAAAGCTTTTTCAGCCCGATCGACGGGTTCGACGAGGTCTCCGGGATGACCGGCGACGGAAAGCCGGCACCGAAAACGGGGCGCACCACCATGTCCGGGCTGCACGTGGTCAACGATATGGAGTTCACCGTGCGCCTCAAGGCGCCGACCATCGACTTCACCTTGCGGTTGGGCCACAGCGCGTTTTACCCGCTGCCCGACGTGGCCTTCCGCGACATGGCGGCATTCGGCCGCAACCCGATCGGCGACGGCCCATACCGGCTCGCCGACAGCCCGGACGGGCCCGCCTGGGAGCACGATGTCAAGATCGACCTGCGGCCCAACCCCGATTATCACGGCAACCGGAAGCCCCGCAACAAAGGCCTGAGATTCGACTTCTACGCCAACCTCGATACCGCGTACGCCGACCTGCTGTCGGGCAATCTCGATGTCCTGGACACCATTCCGCCGAGCGCGCTGCCGATCTACAAGCGCGACCTGGGCAATAACTTCGCCAGCGGACCCGTCGCGGTCAAACACAGCCTCGACACGCCGCTGCGACTGCCGCATTTCGGCGGCGAGGAAGGGCGGCTGCGCCGGCTCGCGCTATCGGCCGCCGTCAACCGGCAGCAGATATGCCAGCAGATCTTCCTGGGCACCCGCACTCCGTCGCGCGATTTCACCGCCAGATCGCTGCCGGGTTTCAACCCCAACCTCCCGGGCAACGAGGTGCTGAACTTCGATCCCGGTCGCGCGCGCCAGCTTTGGGCACAGGCCGACGCGATCTCGCAGTGGAATGGGCAGTACGCGATCGCGTACAACGCCGACGCCGGCAACCAGGAATGGGTGGACGCGGTGGCCAACAGCATCAAGAACGTGCTGGGCATCGACGCGGTCGGCGCGCCCCAGCCGACCTTCGCGGGATTCCGCACCCAGATCACCAATCACAGCATCGCGACGGCGTTCCGCGCCGCCTGGCAGGGCGACTACCCGTCGATGATCGAGTTCCTTGCCCCGCTCTTCGCCACCGGGGCGGGATCCAACGACGTCGGCTACTCCAACCCCGAATTCGACGCGGCGCTCGCGGCCGCCGAGGCCGCCTCAACATTGCCGCAGTCCAATGCCATGACCAATGACGCGCAGCGAATCCTGTTCCACGACATGCCCGTTGTCGAGCTTTGGGACAACGTCAGCGTCGTCGGCTGGTCGATGCAGGTCAAAAGCGTCGGCGTCGCCTGGAACGGCCTGCCCGACTACGAGAACATCGTGAAGGGCTGAGATGGGCTGGTACATCGCGCGCCGAATCGCCATCATGGTGCCGGTCTTTATCGGTGCCACGCTGTTGATCTACGGCATGGTCTTCCTGCTGCCCGGTGACCCGGTGGCGGCGATGGCGGGAGACCGCCCGCTGACCCCGGCGGTGGCCGCCGCGCTGCGCGCCCGCTACCACCTCGACGACCCGTTCGTCGTGCAGTACCTGCGCTATCTGGGGGGTGTCCTGCACGGCGATCTGGGACGCTCGTTTTCCGGGCTGCCGGTCAGTGCCGTTCTGGCCCATGCGTTTCCGATCACCATCAGACTGGCGCTGATCGCGGTGGCGGTGGAAGCGGTGCTGGGAGTCGGGTTCGGCGTCGTCGCCGGCCTGCGTCAGGGCGGAATCTTCGACGCCACGGTCCTGCTCACCGGCCTCGTCATCGTCGCGATACCGATCTTCGTCCTCGGCTTCCTCGCGCAATTCGTTTTCGGCGTTCGGCTCGGGATCGCGCCCGTCACGGTGGGCGAGCGGGCGAGCTTCGCGCGGCTGCTGCTGCCCGGAATCGTCTTGGGCTCGGTGTCGTTCGCGTATGTGGTGCGGCTGACCCGATCCGCGGTGGCCGCCAACGCCCACGCCGATTACGTGCGCACCGCCACGGCCAAGGGACTGTCGCGACCGCGAGTGGTGACGGTGCACATCCTGCGCAACTCGCTGATCCCGGTGGTGACTTTCCTCGGCGCCGACCTGGGCTCGCTGATGGGTGGGGCCGTTGTCACCGAAGGCATCTTCAACATCCATGGTGTCGGCGGCGTGTTGTTTCAGGCCGTCACCAGGCAGGAGGCGCCGACGGTGGTGTCCATCGTGACGGTGCTGGTGCTCGTGTATTTGGTAGCCAACCTGGTGGTGGATCTGCTCTACGCCGCCCTCGACCCCCGGATCCGTTATGGCTGAACACATCCCAACCCATGGTTTCTGGCGCGACACGTGGCGCACGCTGCGCCGGCGTCCGAAGTTCGTCGTCGCCGCCGCGCTGATCGTCGTCATCGTCGTCGTCGCGATCTTCCCCGAATGGTTCACCGGAATCGATCCCAGCTATGCCGATCCCAGCCAGAGCCTGCTTCCCCCGTCGGGCGCTCACTGGTTCGGCACCGATCTGCAGGGCCACGACATCTACGCGCGCACCGTCTACGGGGCGCGGGCCTCGGTGATGGTGGGTCTGGGGGCCACCCTGCTCGTATTTTTCGTCGGCGGGGCGCTGGGCGCGCTGGCCGGCTTCTACGGCGGCTGGATCGACGCGGTGGTCTCGCGGATCAGCGACATCTTCTTCGGGTTGCCCCTGCTGCTGGCCGCCATCGTGCTCATGGGCGTCTTGCACCACCGCCGGGTGTGGACGGTGATCGTCATCCTGGCCGTGTTCGGCTGGCCGCAGGTGGCCAGGATCGCGCGCAGTGCAGTGCTGCAGTCGCGGGCAAGCGATTATGTTCTTGCGGCGAAAGCCTTGGGGCTGAGCGACTTCCAGATCCTGCTCCGACATGCGCTGCCCAACGCGTTGGGCCCGGTTTTCGCGGTGGCCACTCTTGCCTTCGGCGTCTTCATCGTCACCGAGGCCTCGTTGTCCTACCTCGGTGTCGGATTGCCGACATCGGTGGTGTCCTGGGGTGGGGACATCAACCTGGCGCAGAGCCGGCTGCGGTCCGGCTCGCCGATACTGTTCTATCCGGCCGGCGCCCTGGCGATTACGGTGCTGGCGTTCATGATGATGGGTGACGCCCTGCGCGACGCGCTCGATCCTGCCTCGCGGGCGGTGCGCGCGTGAACGAATCAGCGCTGTTGTCGGTCGAGGGTCTGGAAGTCGCGTTCGGCGACCACGCCCCCGCGGTGTGCGGAGTCGATCTGACGGTGCTGCGCGGGCAGACGGTCGCGGTGGTGGGCGAATCAGGATCGGGCAAATCCACCACGGCCGCCGCCGTCCTCGGCTTGCTTCCGCCGGGCGGACGAATCACGGCCGGGCGCATCATGTTCGACGGGCGCGACATCACCTCGGCCGATCGCCGGGCGCTCCGCTCGATCCGCGGGCGCTCCATCGGATACGTGCCGCAGGATCCGATGACCAACCTCAACCCGGTCTGGAAGGTGGGCTTTCAGATTCGGGAAGCGTTGCGGGCCAACACGAATGGCCGCAGCGCACGGCGGCGGGCGCTGGAACTGCTCGCAGAGGCCGGCATGCCCGACCCGGCGAAGCTGGCAGGCCGCTACCCGCATCAGCTGTCCGGCGGCATGTGTCAACGCGCGCTGATCGCCATCGGTTTGGCCGGCCGGCCGCAGCTGCTCATTGCCGACGAGCCGACATCGGCTCTCGACGTGACCGTGCAGCGGCAGGTGCTCGACCATCTGCAGCGACTCACCGACGAGCTGGGAACCGCGCTGCTGCTGATCACTCACGACCTGGCGCTGGCCGCCGAACGCGCCGAGCGTGTGGTCGTGGTCCATCACGGTTCCGTGGTGGAATCGGGTGCGGCACAGGCGATCCTGCAGGACCCGCAGCACGAGTACACCCGGCGGTTGGTGGCCGCGGCCCCGTCGCTCACGGCTCGCGGCCCCCGAAGCCGTCCCGAGGATGGCGACGACGTCCTGGTGGCTTCCGAGCTGACCAAGGTCTACCGGGAGTCGCATGGCGCACCGTGGCGGCGGACCGAGTTCCGCGCCGTCGACGACGTATCGTTCCGCCTGCGACGCGCCAGCACCCTCGCGATCGTCGGGGAGTCGGGCTCGGGTAAATCGACGGTGGCGCGGATGGCGCTCGGCCTGCTGCAACCCACGTCGGGCTCGGTGGTGTTCGACGGCACCCGCGTCGACACACCGGACCGGGACGCGGCGATGGCCTTTCGCCGGCGGGTGCAGCCCGTGTTCCAAAACCCGTACAGCAGCCTGGATCCCATGTACTCGGTGTTTCGCACCATCGAGGAGCCGTTGCGGATCCACCGGGTGGGCGACCGCGGGCAGCGCCGGCGCGCGGTGCACGAGCTCGTCGACCAGGTGGCCCTGCCGTCGTCGGTGCTGGGGCGGCTGCCCCGCGAGCTGTCCGGCGGTCAACGGCAACGGGTCGCGATCGCGCGGGCGCTGGCGCTGCGACCCGAAGTGCTGGTGTGCGACGAGGCGGTCTCGGCGCTCGACGTCCTGGTGCAGGCCCAGATCCTCGAGCTGCTGGCCCGGCTGCAGGCCGAACTCGGCCTGGCCTACCTGTTCATCAGTCACGACCTGGCGGTCATTCGGCAGATCGCCGACGACGTCCTGGTGATGAGGGCGGGCCGCGTGGTGGAGCGGGCGCCCACCGAGGAGCTGTTCGCCCGGCCGGGTCACGAGTACACCCGCCAGTTGCTGGAGGCCATCCCGCGCGCACCGGCGCCGCCCGGCTAGGTTGGCAACCTGTGACGGCTGACCCGCTGGCCCCGCTCATGGACCTCCCCGGCGTCGCCGAGGCGAGCGACCGGGCCCGCGACGCGCTGGGCCGGGCCCACCGCCACCCGGCGAATCTGCGGCGCTGGCCGGTGACCGCCGCCGAGGCGGCGTTGCGGTCGGCGCGCGCCTCCTCGGTGCTCGACGGCGGGCCGGTGCGGCTGGAGGACCTGGCGGCCGCCGCACCGGACGGCCCGGCGGCGGGTGATCCGGTGTTCGGCGGCGCGCTGCGGGTGGCCCAGGAGCTGGAAGGCGGCGGGGGTGCCGTGGTTGGCGTGTGGGAGCGAGCACCGCTGCAGGCGCTGGCCCGGTTGCACATGCTGGCGGCGGCGGACCTGGTGGACGACGACCGGTTGGGCCGGCCGCGGGCCGACGGCGACATTGGACCCCGGCTGGAGCTGCTGGCGGATTTGGTGACCGGCCGCACGCGGGCGCCCGCGCCGGTGGTCGCCGCGGTCGCACACGGAGAGCTGCTGACGCTGAAGCCATTCGGCAGCGCGGATGGCGTGGTGGCCCGTGCGGTGTCACGGCTGGTGACGATCGCGAGCGGCCTCGATCCCCACGGACTCGGTGTGCCCGAGGTGAGTTGGATGCGCCAGCCGGCGGACTACCGCGGGGCCGCCCAGCGGTTCGCCGACGGCACGCCGGAGGGGGTGGGCGCTTGGCTGGTGCTGTGTTGCCGGGCGATGCAGGCCGGCGCGCAGGAGGCGTTGTCGATCGCCGAATCGCTGCCCAATCGATAGCTTCCAATCGGTAGCCAGGGAGCCGCAAAACGGCGAGGGATAATGCGTCCGAATAAATGTAGAGCGGGCGACGTTCCGAAAGATTCGGTCCGCCGCCCGCTAGCACGGAACTCGGTTACCAAGCGTGCATCTCTGGGCTGCGTGGGTGGCCTCGGCGATCTTGCGACGCTTGCGGCTGCAACCCCACCCAAAGGGCCGTCGACACCATCCGCTTTTCGCAATTACGCAGGCCCGCAACACTTCTGCCATTATCGCGGCTATGACTCCGCGTGGGTGCCGGGTACCGTGCTGGGCGCCCGGATCGGGAGATCGAACCTTCTCTTCCGGATCGACCTAGGCCTCACCGGGCTTCCGTGGTTCCATTTGTACTACTGGAGCCTTAGCACAGCAAGGCCCAATTCTGCGAATGTTGCGAAGCGACACCGGATGGGGTGGTCGCGGCGTTTGCTGTCAGCCGGCCGGCGCGCCTCGCGGGCGGGGCGCCTCGGCGCTAGAACGCGAAGCGGCGCAACAACGAGTAGGTAACTGCCCCGGCGGCCAGCGCGCTGATTCCGACCGCGGCGGTGGTTGCGATCGCCGCGCCCGACGGCGCCGGAATTCGGTCCCGCAGGGACACCGGCCGGGAAAACATCAGCACGGGCCAACCGCGCTCGACGGCTTCTTTTCGCAGCCCGCGGTCGGGGTTGACCACACTCGGGTGGCCGACGACCTCGAGCATCGGCAGGTCGGTGATCGAGTCGGAATAGGCGTAGCAGTGCTCCAGCGGGTAGCCCTCCCGGGCGGCGAGCTCCCGGATCGCCTGCACCTTGCCTTCGCCGTAGCAGTAGAAGGCCACCTCGCCGGTGTACTTGCCGTCCTCGACGACCATCCGGGTCGCCATCGCATGGGTGGCGCCCAGGGCCCGCGCGATCGGCGCGACGATTTCCTCGCCGGAGGCCGAGACCACCACGACGTCGCGGCCGCACAACTTGTGGGCGGCGATCAGGTCCGCGGCCTCCGCGAACACCAGGGGAGTCACGATGTCGTGCAGCGTCTCGTTGACGATCGACTTGACCTGAGCCACGTCCCAGCCGGTGCACATGTTGGCCAAGTGTGTGCGCATCCGGTCCATCTGGTCATGATCGGCACCGGAGAGCAGAAAGATGAACTGGGCGTAGCTGGACTTGAGCACGGCGCGACGGTTGAGCAGCCCCTGAGCGAAGAACGGTTTGCTGAACGCCAGTGTGCTGGACTTGGCGATGATCGTCTTGTCGAGGTCGAAGAAGGCGGCCGTGCGGGCGTGGGCGGCGGTGGTTGCCGACGTTTGCGGTGAAGTTTGCTGCTGCGCGCCCGGGTCGAAGACGGTCACCGACCTAGCATATGTCGGCGGTCCGACCGGGCCGCGGCCTTGCATCCAAATCGGCGCTTCGAGGATGTGTGGCGGGCGGGACCGCCGGTGTTTTTGCGGCTCAACGTGTTTTTTCGTATAGAAGAAGCTATTGCGTTAATGCGCACTGTCATGTGTATAGTAAGCAGTACTCGGCCTGAGCCGAGGGTGTATCAGCCCGACCCCCCGGGGCTGATACACGACGACCCTCGCCTCCTCCCCCCCTGGCGGGGGTCGTCCCTTTTCTGGGGTACGAAATTCGGTCGTTCCGCGCGATTGGCGCGGCCGTGTGCGCGTTGCGGGGACCGGGCGATCCGTAAGCTGAGCGCGCGTTGGGCAACGCGTTTGTGCACACTTGCGTCTCTCTCCACAAATCCGGGTTTGGCACTGGTGTCCCAAGGCCGTGGCCGCGCACGGTGAGTGGGTGACTGCTACTAGCCGTGTCGTGCCGCCGGGGTCCGCGGGGGTACTGGCGGCCCTGACCGATGCGGAGTTGCGCGAAGAACTCGATCGGGTGGCCGCCGCCGTCGGAGTTCGTGTGGTCCATGTCGGCAGTTCAGTGGTGAGCAGGAAAACGTGGTCGGCAGCCGCGGCGGTGGTACTCGACACCGCGGCGGCCGATCGATGCGCGCAGGCGGCGCTTCCGCGACGCGCTCACGTCAGCGTGTTGACCGCCTTCGAACCCACGCCGGCGACGTGGATGGCGGCCATCGCCGTCGGTGCCCAGCATGTGCTGTGGGTGCCCGCGCAGGAAGATGAATTGATCCGCAACCTCGCCGAGGCCGCCGAATCGGCGCGAGACGATGGGCCGCGCGGCGAGGCCTTGGCCGTGATCGGCGGGTGCGGTGGGGCCGGAGCGTCTTTGCTGGCGGTCGCGCTGACCTTGGCCGCACGCGACGCGCTTTTGGTGGATCTCGATCCCTGGGGCGGCGGCATCGATTTGCTGGTAGGTGCCGAGACTGCGCCGGGTCTGCGGTGGCCCGATCTGGCGCTGCAGGGCGGACGGCTTAACTGGTCGGCCGTGCGCGATGCCCTGCCGCGGCACCGCGGAATCAGCATGCTCTCGGGCACGCGGCGCTCCTGCGAGCTGGACGCGGCGCCGGTGGAGGCCGTCGTCGATGCCGGTCGCCGCGGGGGCGTCACCGTGGTGTGCGATCTTCCCCGCCGCCTCACCGATGCGGCCCAAGCGGCGCTCTACGCCGCCGATCTCGTGGTCGTCGTCAGCCCGTGCGACGTGCGGGCGTGCGCGGCGACCGCGGCGATGGCCCCGGCGCTGGCCGCCGTCAATCCCAATGTCGGGCTGGTCGTGCGGGGACCGTCGCCGGGGGGATTGCGCGCGGCCGAGGTCGCCGATATCGCCGGCTTGCCGCTGCTGGCGTCGATGAGGGCCGAGCCCCAACTCGCGCGGCGGGTGGAGCAAGGCGGTCTGCGCCCGGGGCGGCGATCCGCGCTCGCGGTCGCGGCTCGTGGGGTGCTTGCCGTGCTGCCGCGTGCGGGCTCGGCCGCGCAGGGCAGGGCGGCGTGAGCGGTTCGCTGATCGACCGGGTGCGCGAGCGGCTGGCGGCCGAGTCCGCCCCGCTGCGGCCCAACGTGGTGGCCGCCGCGATCCGGGCCGAATCCAACGGCGTGCTCGGCGATACCGAGGTGCTCGCCAACCTTCGTGTCCTGCAGACCGAGCTCACCGGTGCCGGTATCCTCGAACCGCTGTTGTGCGCGGAGGGCACGACCGACGTCTTGGTTACCGCACCCGACGCGGTATGGGTCGACGACGGAAACGGCTTGCGGCGCAGCCAGATCCGATTCGCCGACGAGGCGGCGGTGCGGCGGCTGGCGCAGCGGTTGGCGTTGGCCGCCGGCCGGCGCCTCGACGACGCGCAGCCCTGGGTGGACGGGCAGCTGACCGGCATCGGTGCCGGCGGATTCGCGGTTCGGCTCCACGCGGTGCTGCCGCCCGTGGCCACCGGAGGGACCTGCTTGTCGTTGCGGGTATTGCGCCCGGCCACACAGGATTTGGCGGCCCTTGCCGCGGCGGGCGCGATCGAGCCCCGGGCCGCCGCGCTGGTGGCCGACATCATCGCCGCCCGGTTGGCCTTCCTCGTATGCGGCGGGACGGGAGCGGGGAAGACGACGCTGCTGGCGGCGATGCTGAGCGCCGTGTCGCCGGCCGAGCGGATCGTGTGCGTGGAGGATGCCGCCGAGCTGGCGCCTCGACATCCGCATCTGGTGAAGCTGGTCGCGCGGTGCGCCAATGTCGAGGGTGTCGGCGAGGTCCCGGTACGACAACTCGTCCGGCAAGCGCTGCGGATGCGGCCGGATCGCATCGTGGTCGGGGAGGTCAGGGGTGCCGAAGTGGTGGATCTGCTGGCCGCGCTGAACACCGGCCACGACGGCGGGGCGGGCACGGTGCATGCCAATAACCCGGGCGAGGTTCCCGCCCGGCTGGAGGCGTTGGGGGCGCTCGGCGGGCTGGACCGGGCGGCTCTGCACAGCCAATTGGCCGCGGCGGTCCAGGTGTTGTTGCATGTCGCCCGGGACCGCGCCGGCAACCGCCGGCTCGCCGAGATCGCCACGCTGCGCCATGTTGACGGGCGGGTTCGGGCGGTCACCGTCTGGCACGCGGACCGGGGAATGACTGACGATGCCGAAGACCTGCACCGCATGCTGCGCGCCCGGATGCCGGCATGAGCCCTCCGGTCGTGGCCACGCTGCTGATGTCGTTCGCGCTCTTGGTCTTTCCGGCGTCCCCGCGGCGCCGGCTCGCCACCGCGTCACCACCCGGTCGGCGAGTGAGGGTGGGTACCGGTGGGGCCGGCGTCGCGACCACGTGCGCCGCGGCCGCGGCCGCGGTCCTGCTGCCGCCGACGACGGTCCTCGCCATCGCGGTGGCCGGCGCGACGGCGGGCCTGCGTTACCGTCGCCGGCGGCGCATGCGGCGCGCGATGGACGAGGCTCGGACGATGGAAGCCGCCCTGGAGGTGTTGGTCGGCGAATTGCGGGTGGGCTCTCATCCGGTGGATGCGTTTCGCGTTGCCGCCGACGAAACAGGCGGCGCCGTCGCCGGGTCGTTGCGGGCGGTGGCGGCGCGGGCCAGATTGGGCGCCGACGTCGCGGCCGGCCTGCGCGCCGCGGCGCGATCATCGGCTCAGCCCACGTACTGGGATCGGCTCGCGGTGTGCTGGCAATTGGCCAACGACCACGGGTTGGCGATAGCCACCCTGATGCGCACGGCGCAGCGCGATATCGCCGAGCGGCAACGGTTCTCGGCGCGGGCGGCATCGGGGATGGCCGGGGCGCGAGCCACCGCCGCCATACTGGCGGGGTTGCCGCTGCTGGGCGTGCTCCTCGGTCAGCTGATCGGGGCCCGGCCGCTCGAATTTCTGCTGAGCGGGCAGGGCGGCGGGTGGCTGCTGGTGGTCGGGGTGACGCTGGCATGCGGCGGGCTGTTGTGGTCGGACCGAATCACGGGGCGGGTGGCGGCATGAGCACCGCGGCGGTGTTGCTCGCCCTGGCCCTGTGCATCGGTCCCGGACCATCGGTGGTGCGGGCGCGGGCGGGGACGCCGCCGCCCGCCCCTCGGCCGCGGTCGCGAGCCCAACATGGAGCGGACCCGCTGGCCGTCGCATCCAGCCTCGACGTGTTGGGTGCGTGCCTGGGCGCGGGCATGGCGGTGTCGACCGCCGCGGCGGCCACCGCCGCGTCCGCGCCACCGAAGCTGGCCCGGGTGCTGCGCAGGGCCGCCGACCTCCTGGCGCTGGGCGCGGATCCCTTTGTGGCATGGGCGATCCCGCCCGACCTGCCGGCCACCGAGGTCGACGCGCAGACCGATGCGTTGCTGCGGCTGGCGCGGCGTTCGGCGGCCTCGGGTGCCGCGTTGACCGACGGCGTCGAGGACTTGGCCGATCAGTCTCGGCAGGACGCCTCGCACGCGGCCACCGCCGCCGCCGAGCGGGCCGGGGTGTTGATCGCCGGGCCGCTCGGACTCTGCTTCCTGCCGGCCTTCGTGTGCCTCGGGATCGTCCCGGTGGTGGCCGGGCTGGCCGGCGATGTTTTTCAGTCGGGCCTGCTGTGAATGAGCGGACGTCGCACAAGAGAGGATGTATTGGTGGTCAACATGTTTCGCGTGCTCGTGGCACGCATTTCCGTCCTGGCGGCCGACGAGGCAGGCATGTCCACGGTGGAATACGCCATCGGGACGGTCGCGGCGGCCGCGTTCGGCGCGATCCTGTACACCGTCGTCACCGGCGACTCCATCGTGTCGGCGCTGACCAACATCATCGGTCGAGCCCTCAATACCAAGGTTTAGCCGGGTGTGACGGCGCGAGCACCGTCGAAGCGGCGCTGGCGATCGCGGCGTTGGTCGTGGTGTTGGTGCTGTGCCTGGCGGGTCTGTCCGCAGTCTCGCTGCAGGTGCGTTGTGTGGACGCCGCGCGCGAGGCCGCCCGGCTGGCCGCGCGCGGTGACGACCGCTCGGCCGTCGACGCCGCTCGCCGCATCGCACCGCCGGCAGCGCGGATCCAGGTGCGCCGAGACGGCGATTTTCTGGTCGCTACCGTCGTCGCTCGCTCAAAACTCTTGCCCGCGTTGGACATTTCCGCGAAGGCCGTCGCGGCGGCGGAGCCCGAGCGATGATCGGGGCTCGGCCACCGTCCTCGCGGCCGCGATGGTGGCGGTGCTCTTGTGTGTCGCCGGTGCCGGCGCGTACGTCGGCTCGGCGGTGGTGGCGCGTCACCGCGCGCAGGCCGCCGCCGATCTCGCCGCGCTGGCCGCCGCGGCGCGGATGCCGTCCGGGGTCGAGGCTGCGTGTGCGCGGGCGACGACGGTGGCCCGCGAAATGCGCGTCGACGGTGTGCAGTGCGGCGCGGACGATCTCGATATCGTCGTCACCGTCCAAGTCACCGCCGCCTTTGCCGGCCCGGCGCGGGCGGCCGCTCGGGCGGGCCCGGTGTCAGAGCCCTAGGTCGTGTCGGCTTGGGCCGGAGGCAATCCGGCGGCGGCGATTTCCTCGTCGGTGGGCAACCGCAGTGAAACCAGTCCGGCGAAGGTGTCGGGTTCGAGCTCCACCTGGTTGACGGTGACGTGCACCGGCACCCAATCGGCGTCGTGACCCCGCATCCGAAGCACACGGCTGGTCGGACCGTCGGCGAATTCCCTTGTCATGGCGGACATCAGGGGTTCGTCGTCAGGGTGGACCCTGGGCCTGTCCGTGTCGGTGCCCCGCCAGTCGTAGAAGGTGCAGGGGTCGTCGAGCCACTTCAGCAGCGTCCAGTTGTGCAGGTCGACGAGCGCACGGTGAACACCGGCCTGCGCCAGTCCGTGGAGGATCCGCTGTGCCAGATCGTCGGCAGATACCGATGGACCCTTGAGGTCGGCACGCCAGTTCATCGCCCGCGCGATCAGGTGATCCCGGCCGTCCGGCCCCGGTTCCAGCGCGGTGCGCGCGACGAAACCTATCCGGGCGGGGTTGCCCTGCCAATCGGTGAGATCCCATGTGCTGTATAGCGTTTGGCCCGGCTTCGCCCGCACCGCCATGGCCAGCACCTTGGTTTCATTGGGATTGAGGGCCCGTGACGGAAGATCTTCTGCGAAAGCTCTGCCGAAGGTGACCTCGACGTCGGGGTTCTTGCCGCTGTTGGCCAGCGACTCCCGCGTGTCCGTCGCCACGCCCAGGGTGAGGTCCCATTTCAACGGACCCGGCACCGGCCGCTCGGGCGGTTCGATATCGGCGGGCCCGGTCCACACGTGCACACCGTGCATGCGGCCATCGGACATCAGCACCGGCTCGGTTCGGATGACCCGATCGCGCTTGGGGGTGATGCTGGTAAGGCTCTGACCGGTCTGCACCGACTCGGTTATCGCCGTCCGAACCGCGGACAGCGAGGGGCTTCGGCGCAGGAACGTCGTGATCGGGACGAGGTTTTTGAGTTGGCGCCCCTGCGCCACCACAGCGGGTTCGTCCCCCAGCGTCTCCACGAGCAACCAGTCGTGGGCCATGCGCTCGATTTTACGGCGGTGTGGGCGCTCGGGGTTCCCAGCGCCCGTTACGGCGGCAACCGCCGGTTGCCGGGTCGCCGACGAATTTGCAAACCCCAGCGCGGCCTTGGTAACTTCTGGCATTCGCCGCGCGTGTAATGGCGTACAGGCATTTCTTTAGCAAAAAAGGAAATGTGCCCTCGGCGCGGCCGTCGCGATGCCATCCGTGGAGGTCGACCGTTGAGGGGTCGGTCGCCGTCCGGCGGATCGGCCCGCGTGACGCTTAGGGCAACTCCGCCAGCACTAGGCGCAGCACCTGGATGGCACCCGCCTTGTCCAGCGGGTCGTTGCCGTTGCCGCACTTGGGCGACTGCACACACGACGGGCATCCCGTCGCGCATTCACATGCCTCGATGGCGGCGGCCGTCGCTCCCAACCAGGTACGCGCCCGGCGGAAGCCGCGTTCGGCGAATCCCGCGCCGCCCGGGTATCCGTCGTAGACAAACACACTGGGCAGGCCGTCGGGACCGACCGCGGTCGACATGCCGCCGATGTCGCCGCGGTCGCAGCTGGCCACCAGGGGCAGCAGGCCGATGGCGGCATGCTCGGCCGCGTGCAACGATCCGGGAACACGTAGTGCGTCGATGCCGTTGCGGTGCAAGGCTTCCGGCGTGACGGTGTACATCGCCGCGGTGGTGTCCAGCGTGTGCTCGGGCATGTCCAGTTCGACGAAGTCGATGACCTCTCCGGACAGCCGGCGACGCAGGTAGCCCACCACCCGGTGAGTGACCCTGACCGGCACCACACCCAAGACGACGGGCCCGAACTCCAACCGCTCCCCGCTGCCGGTGACGACGATGTCGGTGAGTTCGCGGGCGAAAGTGGCATACCCGGGATCCTCGGCGTGCACGAACGCGATCGCGTCCTGGGTGTCCAGCGAGTCGACGACGTAACTCTCGCCCTGGTGCAGGTACACCGCCCCGGGGTGGACCGAGGCCGGCGCCTGGCCCACCCCGACGCTGCCCAGCAGCCGCCCCGTGTCGGCCTCCACGATGACGATCTGCCCACCCGCGGAGCCGCGGATATCCACCCCACCGTGGGGTTCCAGCCCCGGCGCGGGGAAGTACTTGCCGTTGCGCCGGCGCAGCAGCCCGTCGTCGACCAACCCCGAGGCCACCTCCACCGCACCGAAATCGGACACCTCGGCGTCGTTAAGCGGCAATTCGGTTGCGGCACAAAGGAGTTGGGGCCCAAGAATGTAGGGGTTGGCGGGGTCGATCACCACCCGCTCCACCGGTTTGTCCAGCAGCGCGGCGGGATTGTGCACGAGATAGGTGTCCAGCGGGTCGTCGCGGGCGATCAGCACTACCAGCGCGCCCTGCCCGCGCCGGCCCGACCGGCCGGCCTGCTGCCAGAACGAGGCGACGGTCCCGGGAAAACCGGCGAGCACCACCGCGTCCAGCCCGGCGATGTCGACGCCCAACTCCAGCGCGTTGGTGGTGGCCAGGCCCCGCAGCCGGCCCTCGGCCAGGGCGCGCTCCAGCGCGCTACGGTCCTCGGCGAGATAGCCGGCCCGATACGACGCCACCGTCGGCGATAGTCCCGGCGCGATGTCGTCCAGCCGCGCCCGGGTGGCCAGTGCCGTCAATTCCGCCGCGCGCCGCGACCGGACGAACGTCAGGGTCTGCGCCCCCTCCGCGATCAGATCGGCCATCACGCGCGCCGCCTCGGCCCCCGCCGAGCGGCGCACCGGGGCGCCGTTCTCGCCGCTCACGTCGGCCCGCAGCGCGGGCTCCCACAACGCCACCGTGCGGGCGCCCTGGGGTGAGCCGTCTTCGGTGACCTCCTCCACCGGAAGCCCGATGAGTTCGGCGGCCGTCGCGCCCGGCGAGTCCGTCGTCGCGCTGGCGAACACCACCGTGGGCGCCGACGAGTAGCGCGCGCACAGCCGCAACAGCCGGCGCAGCACCATGGCCACGTTCGAGCCGAAAACCCCACGGTAGTAATGGCATTCGTCGACGATGACGAAGCGAAGGCCGCGCAACAGGACGGCCCAGCGCGCATGGTTGCGCAGGATCGACAAATGGATCATGTCGGGATTGGAAAACAGCCAACGCGAGCGCTCGCGCGCGAAGCGGCGCACCTCGGCGGGGCTGTCGCCGTCGTAGGCGGTGGGGGCGACCGCAAAACCAGGATCGCGCAACCGGGGAATCGCCGCAGTCAGCGCGTACGCGGCGCGCAGCTGGTCGTGGCCGAGCGCCTTGGTCGGCGACAGGTACAGCACGCGGGCCCGCGGATCTGTCGCCAGCGCGTTGAGGACCGGAAGCTGGTAGGCCAGTGACTTGCCCGACGCGGTGCCGGTGCTCACCACCACATGACGCCCCGCGTGGGCCAGTTCCGCGGCGCGCGCCTGGTGCGACCACGGGGATGTGACGCCGCGGTCGGCGAATGCGCGCACCACGTCGGGCTCGGCCCAGTCCGGCCAGCCCTGCGGCCGGCCGCCCCGCGCCGGCAGCTCGGCGACGTGGCGCAGCGGCCGTTCGCCCGCCGCCGTACCGGCGAGCGCGGCGGCAAGCAGGTCGCTGCCGAAACTCGTCACCCCACGCCCTCCAAGAATCAGTCCGCGACACAAGTCTGTCGCCGACGCGATGAACATGGTTGACTGTTTGCGGTCGCAGCTTCTGTGTTCGTGTCAAACTTTCGCAGGAACAACGTTGCGGCCGCGGTTCCTGCGAGGTTATAGGTCGGGTGAAGTTCCGGCGACTACGCGAGGTATGGCGGTCGTACTCGGCCCGGGGCATCGAAAGGCGACGCCCCGCATCCAGAAGAAAAGGAAAGATCGAGAGATGCCACAGGGAACTGTGAAGTGGTTCAACGCGGAGAAGGGCTTCGGGTTCATTGCACCCGAAGATGGTTCCGCAGATGTTTTTGTCCACTACACGGAGATCCAGGGTTCGGGCTTCCGCACCCTCGAAGAAAACCAGAAGGTCGAGTTCGAGATCGGCCACAGCCCTAAGGGCCCCCAGGCCACCGGAGTCCGTTCCGTCTAACTGAGCGGATTCACCACGGAAACCCCCCGTACAGTCCCGTTTTACGGGCCAGGCGGGGGGTTTTCTTTCTGCCCCATCGCTGTGGAAAGCGCCCCCGGATTCCCCGGCTCACCGCCAACCTCAACGCGTGGGCGGACGACCTGGCCTACTGTCGGTTAGCGTGAGCCAGCTTTCCTTCTTCACAGCGGAGTCGGTGCCGCCCGCGGTCGCCGATCTCTCCGGGGTGCTGGCAGCCTCCGGCCAGATCGTGATGGTCGGTGCTCCGGACGCGCAGGGTGCCCGGCTATCGGTGGTCGTGGAGGAGCTGTGGCGCGCCACGGCGCTGGCCGAGATGATCCGCGAGGCGGGTTTGGTCCCCGAGATCGGCCGCACCGACGAGAACACCCCGCTGGTGAGAACGGCCGTCAACTCGTCGTTGACCTCGATGGCCGCCGAGTGGACACGCGGGGCGGTCAAGACGGTCCCGCCGCGCTGGCTGCCCGGGCCGCGCGAGCTGCGGGCGTGGACCCTGGCGGCCGGCGCGCCCGAAGGCGACCACTATCTTCTCGGGCTCGACCCGCACGCGCCGGACACCCATTCGCCGCTGGCGTCGGCTCTGATGCGGGTCGGGATCGCGCCGACGCTGATCGGCACCCGCCGCGGCCGGCCCGCGCTTCGGATCAGCGGCCGTCGGCGGCTGTCGCGACTGGTAGAGAACGTCGGGGAACCCCCGAGCGACGCCGCCGCGTTGTCGGTGTGGCCGCGTATTTAGCGGCTAGATTCGACCCGCGTCCCGGGGAGTCGGTTTGCATCGGCCCGCCCAAGGGTGCGAAATTGTCAGGTGCCCGCAGGCGAAGGAACGCTGGCGTATCTGAATTTCACCGGAATTTCGGAAGCCGGCCTGTCATTCTTCCTGCAGGGCGGTCCCGCAGGGGGGCCGGGACAAGAGATGGAGCGTAAGCGCAGTTGGCTGACGAAGAAGACCGCGGCACCAGCGGAAATGGGAGCCGGCGGCGACTTGTCATCGTCGAGTCGCCGACCAAGGCGCGCAAACTAGCCAGCTACCTGGGCTCGAGGTACATCGTCGAGTCCTCGCGCGGCCACATCCGCGACCTGCCGCGCGCCGCCGCCGACGTTCCGGCCAAGTTCAAGTCCGAGCCGTGGGCGCGGCTCGGGGTCAACGTCGACGCCGACTTCGAACCGCTCTACATCATCAGCCCGGAAAAGAAGAGCACCGTCACCGAGCTGAAGGGCCTGCTCAAGGACGTCGACGAACTCTATCTGGCCACGGACGGCGACCGCGAGGGCGAAGCCATCGCCTGGCACCTGCTGGAAACCCTCAAACCCCGCATTCCGGTCAAGCGGATGGTGTTCCACGAGATCACCGAGCCGGCCATTCTTGAGGCGGCCGAAAACCCGCGCGACCTGGACATCGACCTCGTCGACGCGCAGGAAACCCGCCGCATCCTGGACCGGCTGTACGGCTACGAGGTCAGCCCCGTGCTGTGGAAGAAGGTCGCGCCCAAGCTGTCGGCGGGCCGGGTGCAGTCGGTGGCGACCCGCATCATCGTCGTGCGCGAGCGCGACCGGATGGCGTTCCGCAGCGCCGCATACTGGGACGTCATCGCCAAGCTGGACGCCAGCGTGTCCGACCCGCAGGCCCAGCCGCCCACCTTCATCGCCCGCCTGACGAACGTCGACGGACTGCGCGTGGCCACCGGCCGCGATTTCGATTCGCTGGGCGCGCTGCGCAAGGCCGACGAGGTCGTGGTGCTCGACGAAGCTCAGGCGACCGAGCTGGCCGCCGGGCTGCGCGGCGGGCAGCTGAGCGTGGCCTCGGTCGAGGAGAAGCCCTACACGAGGCGCCCGTACCCGCCGTTCATGACGTCGACGCTGCAGCAGGAGGCCGGCCGAAAACTGCGCTTCTCCGCGGAGCGCACGATGAGCATCGCCCAGCGGCTCTACGAGAACGGCTACATCACTTATATGCGTACCGACTCCACGACGCTGTCGGAGTCGGCGATCAACGCCGCGCGGACCCAGGCCCGCCAGCTCTACGGCGAGGAGTACGTCTCTGCATCGCCGCGCCAATACACCCGCAAGGTGAAGAACGCCCAGGAGGCGCACGAGGGAATCCGTCCGGCCGGGGAGACGTTCGCGACCCCGGACGCGGTGCGCCGCGAACTCAACGGCGACGACTTCCGCCTCTACGAGCTGATCTGGCAGCGCACGGTCGCCTCGCAGATGGCCGACGCTCGCGGCACCACGCTGAGTCTGCGAATCGCCGGCACCTCCGGCGAGCGGCAGGTCGTGTTCTCCGCGACCGGACGCACCATCACGTTCGCGGGCTTCCTCAAGGCGTACGTGGAAACCGTCGACGAGCTGGCCGGCGGCGAGGCCGACGATGCCGAGCGGCGGCTGCCGCACCTCACCGAGGGGCAGCGGCTGGACGCCCTGGAGCTCACCCCCGACGGCCACGCCACCAACCCGCCGGCGCGCTACACCGAGGCCTCGCTGGTGAAGGCGCTCGAGGAGCTGGGCATCGGGCGTCCGTCGACGTACTCGTCGATCATCAAGACCATCCAGGACCGCGGCTACGTGCACAAGAAGGGCAGCGCCCTGGTGCCCTCGTGGGTCGCGTTCGCCGTCACCGGTCTGCTGGAGCAACACTTCGGCCGGCTGGTCGACTACGGCTTCACCGCGGCGATGGAAGACGAGCTCGACGAGATCGCCTCGGGCAACGAGCAGCGAACCACGTGGCTGAACAACTTCTACTTCGGCGGTGAGCACGGCGTGCCGGAGTCGATCGCCCGCTCCGGTGGCCTGAAGAAGCTCGTCGGCGTCAACCTCGAGGGCATCGACGCTCGAGAAGTCAACTCCATCAAGCTGTTTGACGACGCGCAGGGCCGCCCCGTCTACGTCCGGGTCGGCAAGAACGGGCCCTACTTGGAGCGCACGATCACCGGCGACGACGGCGAACCGACGCCGCAGCGGGCCAACCTCAACGACTCCCTGACGCCCGACGAGCTGACGCTGGAGGTCGCCGAAGAGCTCTTCGCCACCCCGCAAGAGGGACGGGTGCTCGGGGTGGACCCGGACACCGGCCACGAGATCCTCGCCAAGGACGGGCGCTACGGGCCGTACGTGACCGAGGTCCTGCCGGAGCCCCCGGCCGACACCAACGGCGAGCCCCCCAAGAAGGGCAAGAAGGCCACCGGCCCCAAGCCCCGGACGGGTTCGCTGTTGCGCAGCATGGACCTGCAGACGGTCACCCTCGAGGATGCGCTGAAGCTGCTGTCGCTGCCCCGCGTCGTCGGCGTGGATCCCGAATCGGGTGAGGAGATCACCGCGCAGAACGGGCGCTACGGCCCATACCTGAAGCGCGGCACCGATTCTCGCTCGCTGACGACCGAGGATCAGATCTTCGAGATCACGCTCGACGAGGCGCTGAAGATCTACTCCGAGCCGAAACGTTCTGGGCGCCAAAGCGCTTCGGCGCCACCGCTGCGGGAGCTGGGAACCGACCCGGCGTCGGGCAAGCCGATGGTCGTCAAGGACGGCCGATTCGGTCCCTACGTCACCGACGGCGAGACCAACGCCAGCCTGCGCAAGGGCGACGACGTCATGTCGATCACCGACGAGCGCGCCGCCGAACTGCTGGCCGACCGGCGGGCCCGTGGCCCGGCCAAGCGGCCCGCCAGGAAGACGTCGCGGGCGCGCAAGTCGCCGGCGAAGAAGGCCGCCAGGCGTAGCTGATCCGGCGGGTCACATGATCTCGCTGGATACCTCTTCGGACGCGCGCTCGGGTGTGTCTTCGGCCGGAGTGGCGAGCTGCAGCGGCCGGGCCAGCTGAGTGGGTGCGGCGCGCCCGCGCAGCTCGACGACCTCTCCGACGTCCCAGCACAGGGCCTCCGCGTCCAGCGCGCCGCTGACCGCGATCGCCGACCCGAGCACGTGCCCGGCCTCGAGTTTGGCCAGCTCGGTGAGACGCGCGGCCTCGTTGACCGGATCGCCGATCACGGTGTACTCGAAGCGGGCCTGCGCCCCGATGTGGCCCGCGATTGCCCGGCCCGCGGACACCCCGATGCCGAACTCCGCCGAGCCGATCACCGGGAGGAGTTCGTCGTGCAGCTCACGCGCGGCCGCCAGCGCGCCGCCGGATGCGTCCGGGTGCTCGATCGGCGCACCGAAGATCGCCAGCGCCGCATCGCCCTGGAACTTGTTGACGAACCCGCCGTGCCGGCCGACGGTGTCGACCACCACGCGGAAAAACTCGTTGAGCAGATGGACCACTTCGGCGGGCGGGCGCGTCGCGGCCAGCTGAGTCGAGCCGACCAGGTCCACGAACAGCACCGCGACGTCGCGCTCCTGCCCGCCCAACTCGGTGCCGCGCTCCAGCGCCCGGCGCGCGACGTCTTCGCCGACGTAGCGACCGAACAGGTCGCGCAGCCGCTGCCGCTCGGACAGGTCGCGCACCATGTCGTTGAAACCCGCTTGCAGCAAACCCAATTCGCTGGCGTCGTAGATCTGCATGTGCGCGTTGTAGTTACCGCGCTGCACCTCCGACAGCGCCCAGCGCAGCTGGCGCAGCGGGTCGGCGATCGACATCGCCACCAATAGGGTGCTGATCAGCCCGATGCCCAACGCCGCCAACGCCAACAACAGGATCGGGTTGAACAGACTCTCCGGTGCGGCGTGCAGCAGCGACACCTTGTCGGCCACCACCGCGAGCACGATGGCCAGCAGCGGCACCGCGGTGGACAGCATCCAGCTCAGGATCTGCCGCAGGATGACGCCGGGAGCCTTGACGTTCTCCGGGACCCCGCTGCGCAGGGCGGCGACGGCCACCGGCCGCAGCACCCGCTCGGACTGCAGGTAGCCGATGATCGCGGTCGCCGCCGCTCCCAGCGCGGTCGCGACGGCCACCACGGGCGCGGCGTAGCGGGCCACCGACCAGCTGGCGACGATGAACACCACGCTGCCGATGCACCAGTACACGATGGTGCTCAACGTGCGGTAGTAGGGCATGCGCAGCGCGCGGCTGCGCGCCAGCTCGGTGGCGGCCGGGTCGGCCTCGGCGAGCATGTTGTCGCGGCGCTGCCAGCGGAAAACCGGCACCAACAGCCGCAGGTTGACCACGACACCGACGAGGAACAGGACGACCAACGAGCTGGCGAAGATGGCCAGGTTGACCGTCGGCAGATCCTGCAGTTCAATGCGATCCTGCGGCGGCAGGCCGTAGCGCAGGAAGCCCAACACGAAGAGCGAGCCGATGATGTCGGCCTGCAACATGCTCAATGCGAACAGCGGCCACGGGGTGCGCACCACCCACCGGACGAACGCGCTGATTCGCCCGGGCAGTGCTGCCTCGGTTGCCACCAACCCACCGTATCGGTCGGCACGGACTAGTTGGAAACCTATAAACCCCTCGGCCAGTCGTCCCGTGCTGGCCAAACGCCGCGAAACATAACGGAATTGTCCCGGTTTGGTGGCCGATCGGTATCCGTCGGTCGGCGTCATTAGTGTTGCCGGTGATGTCCGGAGTGTTTACACGGCTGGTGGGCCAGGAGGCGGTGGAGGCCGCGCTGCTCGCCGCCGCTCGGGCCGCCCGCCGTGACCTGGACCACAGCCCCGCGGGTGACGGGACTATGACACACGCGTGGCTGATCACCGGCCCGCCGGGCTCCGGTCGGTCGGTCGCGGCGGTGTGCTTCGCGGCGGCGTTGCAGTGCACCTCCGACGGCGAGCCGGGTTGCGGCAGCTGCCGGGCCTGCACGACCACGATGGCCGGCACCCACGCCGACGTGCGGCGGGTGATCCCCGAGGGCCTGTCCATCGGCGTCGATGAGATGCGGGCGATCGTGCAGATCGCCTCGCGCCGGCCCACCACCGGACACCGGCAGATCGTCGTCATCGAGGACGCCGACCGGCTCACCGAGGGCGCGGCCAACGCCCTGCTGAAGGTCGTCGAGGAACCCCCGCCGTCGACGGTGTTCCTGCTGTGCGCGCCATCGGTGGACCCCGAGGACATCGCGGTTACGCTGCGATCCCGCTGCCGGCACGTCGCACTGGTGACCCCGTCGACCGAGGCCATCGCGCGCGTGCTGATCGAGCGCGACGGCCTGGATGCCGACACCGCGAACTGGGCGGCGTCGGTCAGCGGAGGTCACGTGGGCCGGGCGCGCCGGCTGGCCACCGACGCCGAGGCCCGGCAGCGGCGGGAGCGGGCGCTGGGACTGGTGCGCGACGCCGCGACCCCGTCGCGGGCCTACGAGGCCGCCGAGGAGCTGGTGGCCGCGGCCGAAACCGAGGCCGTCGTGCTGACCGCCGACCGCGCCGAGGCCGAGACCGAAGAGCTGCGCACGGCGCTCGGCGCAGGAGGCTCGGGGAAAGGCACCGCATCCGCGATGCGCGGGGCCACCGGCGCTCTGAAGGACCTCGAGCGACGGCAGAAGTCGCGGCAGACCCGCGCGTCGCGCGATGCGCTGGACCGGGCGCTGATCGACCTCGCGACCTACTTCCGCGACGCGCTGGTGGTCTCGGCGGATGCCGGCGCCGTGCGGGCCAACCACCCCGACATGGCCGAGCGGGTGGGCGCGCTGGCCGCCCATGCCACCCCCGAGCGGTTACTGCGCTGCATCGAGGCCGTCCTGGAATGCCGTGAAGCGCTGGCGATCAACGTCAAACCCAAGTTCGCGGTCGACGCCATGGTCGCGACCATCGGCCAGGAACTGCGCGATTGAGATCCGGCGAGTTGGGCGCCCCCGCCCGCCTGCCGTAGACTCGTCCCGCCCGCCGTGCGGGTGTGCCGCCTTAGCTCAGTCGGTAGAGCGATTCACTCGTAATGAATAGGTCGGGGGTTCGATTCCCCCAGGCGGCTCCGACTACCTGCCGTGCGAGCGTCGGCACCTCAGCCCGGAGGAAGCTCGCCTTGATGGCTGGGACAGTAGACGTCCACCGACGCGGTGACGAATCTGACCGCGGTCCTTCTGGCGCGAGCGGGCATTGCGCGTAAGGACGGATTGTCGTCATACGCCTTGTTCATCACATCTGTCACTGCGGCCTCGACCGGTGTGCCGCTGTCGAGGTCGCCACAAATTTGATGAGCGTGGTAGACGAGACCCGGCACGCCATCGAGGGCGGGTATCTGCAGTTGTTGGAGCCTCGCCAGAAACTGATCCTGCTGAGTGTCGGCGCCTGCCCCACCAGCGCAAATAGTCGCCGCCGTCAGCGCCACCGAGCCGCCAGCCAGAGCGGCTGCGAGGCGGATGATCCCGGTGCGCACGGCAGGAGTCCCATTTCTTCGGTGTCACCCGCTCGGCATCTCAATTAATCGACACCCAGAGGTAACAGTCACGGCGGCTGGCGCCTGCAATGATGGAGATCGTAACCGGTTGTAGGCGTGCATCACCATTGGACTTTCGGGCCGCGGCGCGACGGGCATGCAAGTATGCGGTGATCGCCGCCTTGATGGGCACAGCCACGTGGGCTCATGGCGCGGCGAACGATTTGCGCCAGCTACCAACGACATTCAACGCGACCGCTTTGATCGGGCCGGCCCCGGTGGGGGACATTACGCCCGATCCACAGATACCGGCACCGACGGTAGAGCAGCTCGCGCCGCCAGCCCCGGCACCGCCACCTCGTGCACCACAGCCGGTGTCGCCCCGACAGCCGCAAGCGCCCGCGCCACAACCCGAGGCACCCGCGCCACCACCCGAGGCGCCTCCGCCGCCGCCTCCGCCCTCCCCCCAGCCTCCGCCGAAGGGCCATGTCCAGCTCGCACCTTGAGCCGAGGCTCGTGTAAGTCGTTGCGGCTTAACGAGAATGGACCGTCCCCGGCACCAGCATCTCGATCATGCGCTCGACCCGCTCGGTGACCGCGGCGCGCGGCGCCCTGATCGCCGAGACGTCATCGAAATGGCATAGCCCGAGCAGCAGCAGGAACACGACTTTCGTCGTGGCTCGCGGGTTTGGATCGGTGCCCGAAAGCGCCCCGACGAACCGGTCGCCGTAGTCGCGGTGCCACTGCGCGATCAAGGACGCCAACCGCTCATCGCGCCGGCTGGCCAGATGCAATTCGGCGATGAGCCGCCGGTGCTGTGTCATTTCCGGGCGTAGGTAGGCGGTTGCGATGGCTTGCAGGGTCTGCTCGCCGCCGGCCGTGCGCAGCGCCGCCGCGGTGATCTGGTCGAGGGCACGCACCGCGGCCGCGTACAGCAACTCCTCACGGCTGTGAAAGTGGTTGTAGACGGCGGTCGGCGAGACGCCCGCGCGCTCCGCGATCCGCGGCAGGGTGCTGCCCTCGAATCCCCTTTCGACGCACACCGCCGCGGCTGCGTCGAGGAGCCGCTGGGCGGTAGCCTGTCCGTCCGAGTTGCGCGGGCGGCCCCGGGGGCGGCGCGCGGGAGCCTTCGTGTTCGGCATGGGGCCATTCTTGCGGGAATTGGCGACGATGTCTTGATAAATGAGTTACCGTTCATATACTCGGGGAATGGTGATGAGCTCCCAGCTGATCGACGGGGTCAAGCGGGACGCCCGCGCCGAAGCCGAGCGACGGGCATACCCGCCGGAGTTCCCGGTGCTGCCGCCCGTGCCCGCCGGACGCTATTCCGATGTCGACTTCGCCAAACTCGAAGCCGCCGCGGTCTTTTCGCGCTCCTGGCTGTTCGTCGCCCACGCCGACCAGCTGCGCAACCCCGGCGACTACCTGCTGCTCGAGCAACTCGACAAGCCGGTCATACTGATCCGCGGGCGCGACAACCTCGTTCGCGCCTTCTACAACACCTGCCGGCATCGGGGCGCCGCGCTCGTCGAGGAGCCGCACGGAAACGTCGGCCGCAGGCTCACGTGTCCCTTCCACGCTTGGACGTACAAAGCTGGTTGGCTACCCCGAGGCGTCGAACTTCGCCGGACTCGACCCCGAGTGCCACGGCCTGGCCGAGGTCCGGTGCGAGTCGTGGGGCCCGCTCGTCTTCGTCAACCTCGACCCGGGCGCGCCGCCGTTGTCGCGCTATCTCGCCTCCGTCGGTGAGGATCTCAGCGACTTCGGCGAGCTCGACGGCCGGCTACACCTGGTGAATCGCACGGTGCGGGACGTTCCCGTCAACTGGAAGCTGCCGGTAGACGCCAATCTCGAGACCTACCACGTCAACTACGTGCACCGCGCCTCGGCGGCCCGGGCACTGCAACAGTCCGCGACCGGCATCCAGCTGTTGCCCAACGGCCATTCCCGCATGCTCGTCTCCTATCGCGACGGCATCGACGGGGAGTCCCTCTCGCCGTTTCCGAGCGTGTTTCCCGGCCTCGGTGATCTGCCGTTCCGGGGCACGTTCTCCTACCACGTCTTCCCGAACCTGAGCATCGTGTTCAACGGCACCGGGTTCGTCTTTTTGATCACCAACTGGCCGACCGGCCCGGCCACGTCGACGTACAGCGTCCACTGGTGCTCGTCATTGGGCACCGACGCGCAGACCAACGACGCCGTCATCGCGGCCCTGTCCCAGGTGCTGTTCGAAGACCTCGACGTCCTGCCCGGCACGCAGCGATCGCTGGACGCGGGCACCCTCGGGTCGGTGCGGCTCGGCTACCACGAGCGGCGCATCTACTACCTGCACGAGGCCATCGACCGGGCCATCGGTGTCGAGCGCGTTCCCGAATCCCTGCGGGTACCAGAGCTTCTCGGCCCCTTCGCCGGACAGTGACATGCATCCCTTCGTCGCACTGATGCGCAAGTACTGCATCGACTACACGAACTCGCACGACCAATCGCTCTGCCCGCAGATCATGGAGCCCGACTACGTGGTGCACATCAACGGCTTGGCGCTCGTCCGGTCGACCACCTATGCCGAGGCCGTTCGTCAGATCTTCGACGCCGCACCGGGTTTGGGCATCGCCGTGCACGAGTTCGTGCTCAACGGCGAGCGGCTGTGCATGCACTTCAGCGAGCACGCGGCCATGCCGGCAGGAGAATCGCGAGCCCTCACCTGCTGGCGCGGCATCGGGCTCTACAAGTGGAACGGCACCCGGCTGACGGAGAACTACGTCGAGCAGGACTACTTCGCGATGCGGGCGCAGATCGCCAGCGGCCAACCCCATCCGCTGATTCCGCCCCACATCGATCCCTGGACGTCGACCGAGGCGGTGCCCGCCGATCCCGACGCCGAAAAGACCGTGCGCACGTGGTTGGAAAACGGCGACCTCGCCGCCGCCCCCGTGCACGAGATCGACGACGAGCGCACCGGCGCAACATATGAACCAGTGCTCGATCCCCGCGACGTCGTCGTCAACGACCTCTTTTCCGCGGGCGACGACGTCCCCTTCCACGTCACGATCCGCGGCCCATACCGGGGTGGATTGGGCGCGGGCGCCGAACAATTCGTCGGAAAACCGGCCGCGCTGCACGCCGCCGGGATCGCCCACGTCGCCGACGGCGCCGTCGCGTCCGTCAAGGCGGTCACCGCGCGCTCGCAGGCCCTGGCCGAGCTAACCGCGCGCTAGGCCGGCGCGACGAAACCCACCGGCCCCGACGCGAGGCACAACGAGAGCGCCGCGGTGTTGGCCCGGACGGTGATCGCGTCGCCGGCGCCCGGCAGCCGGACGAAGACGCGGTTCAGCCCCGGACGCACCGGAACCTTGACATCGGGCCCCTGCGTCAGCGACAGCGTCATCGAACCGTCGCTGTTGGCCAGATAGTTCAGTTCGACGGTCCAGTCGGCGGGCAGCAGCGGACCGTCGAGGGCCAGGCGGGCGGGCTTGTCCGGCTGCGCGAAATAGCCGCAGTGCGGCATGGGTCCCGGCGCGATGGTCCGAATCCAGGTGACTCTCGCGGGGATCACCCGCCCGGAACTGTCGATCATGCGCAATTGCGTTGTCGCCGCAGCGAATTCGGGCCTATCCCGCAATAGCGCGAACATGTGGCTGGCCAGGTTCTCCGGTGCGGCCACTCGTTGCAAAACCAGGGGATCGACCTCCTGATCGAGCATCGGCGCGTTCGAGGCCGCGCGCGCGGCGGCCAACCCGGCCCGGGCGTTTCGCAGATACGGCTGGGCGGGATTGTCGCGCCAGCTGGTCAGGAACGTCGCCGTGGAGTACAGGCTGCTGGCCACGAACAAGCCCGCCAAACCCGTCACCGCGACCGCGCGCCACCGCGACGCGTCCAGCCACCGCGCCGAGGGAGGCCGGTTGGGCGCGCACAGCGCGACGGCGGCCAGCAGCGCCAGCACCACGACGAGGTCCGGCAGATACCGCAGGGTCTGGGCGAGTTCGAGGGCGGTCTGCTTCGACGACCGCATCAGATAGATCGGCACCTGGCATGCGACGGTGTAACCGGCCGCGGTCAGCCACACCGGCCCGATCCGTTGCTTGCGCGCCAGCGACAGCGCGAGCAGCCCGGCCAGTATCAGCCAGCCGACCGCCATCACCGCCGGCGGGGGAGTGGCCCACGGCGACGCGGGTGCCCAGCGGTCCCAGTGCCACGGCCCGCCGGCCAGCCCCGGCACGATCCCGTGCGTGACCGATCGAGAGAGCAGATCCCACGTCATCGCCACGTCGGAACTCCAGCGCTGCTGGTTGACCACGGCCAGATACAGCGCCACCCAGGCGACGGTCAAGATCAGCGACGCGATCCACAACCGCAGCCCCGCCCGCCACACCGTGCGCAGCGCCGCCGCCTCGCCGCGCACATGGCACAGCAGGGCGGCCACCGCGAACGCCACGAACGGGATCACGGCCGCCTTCTCGAAGAACAGCAGCCCGCCGAAGTAGACCAGCACCCCGGTCACCGCGTAGCGCTGGTTGCCGGTGCGGACAAATAGAATCGCGTCGGCGCACACCCAGGCCAGCGCCGCCAGCATCGGCAGCGAGTTCAGCGCCGCCGCCCACCACGCGAACCCGGGCACACCCAGCGGGGTGAACAGCGCGAAGGTGAGCGGGAGGAGCAGGACCCAGCGCCAGCCCAGAATGACGTAGAGCGCGCGCAACAGGGCCAAGGACGCCAGTAGCTGCAGCACCACCAGGCTGATCGCCGGCCACGTCCAGTCCAGGGGAGCCAGCCGGGTGATCGCGCCGCCGAGCAGGAAAGCGGCCGGCATCACATGGCCGTCGTGGTCGTCGAACAGATACGACGGCGACAGCAGGCCGTGGGTGCCGGCCTTGCCGATGAGAATCAGGTCGTCCCAGTAGAAATAGCCGCCGAAGGCCAGCACGGCGCGGATCACCAGCTGCACCGCGATCAGCGCGACCGCCGCGGACACCACTCTGTATGGTGGGCCGGTGCGCGCACTGGTCACCGGGGCAGCCGGATTCATCGGGTCGACGCTAGTCGACCGTCTGCTGGCCGACGGTCACACGGTGCTGGGGCTGGACAACTTCGCCAGCGGCCGCGCGACCAACCTCGAGCACCTGGCCGACAATCCGGCGCATGTCTTCGTCGAGGCGGACATCGTGACGGCCGACCTGAACGCCATCCTCGACGAGCACCGGCCGGAGGTGGTGTTTCACCTGGCGGCGCAGATCGACGTGCGGCACTCGGTGGCGGACCCGCAATTCGACGCCTCGGTCAACGTCGTCGGCACCGTGCGGCTGGCCGAAGCCGCACGCCGCAGCGGGGTCCGCAAAATCGTGCACACGTCGTCGGGCGGATCCATCTACGGCACCCCGCCGCGCTATCCCACCCCCGAGACGGTGCCCACCGATCCGGCGTCCCCGTACGCCGCGGGCAAGGTGGCCGGGGAAATCTATCTGAACACCTTTCGCCATCTGTACGGCCTGGACTGCTCGCACATCGCGCCCGCCAACGTCTACGGGCCGCGCCAGGACCCGCACGGCGAGGCGGGCGTGGTGGCGATTTTCGCCCAGGCGCTGCTGTCGGGTGAGCCCACAAAGGTGTTCGGCGACGGCACCAACACCCGCGACTACGTGTTCGTCGACGACGTGGTGGACGCGTTCGTCAAGGCCGCGGGGGAAGCGGGCGGCGGGCAGCGCTTCAACATCGGCACCGGGATAGAGACCTCGGACCGCCAGCTGCATTCGGCGGTGGCCGCAGCCGTCGGCGGGCCCGACGACCCGGAGTTTCACCCACCGCGGCTGGGCGACCTGAAGCGATCCTGCCTCGACATTGGCTTGGCCGAAAGCGTTTTGGGCTGGCGGCCGCAGGTTCGGCTCGACGACGGCGTGCGCCGCACGGTCGACTACTTTCGCGGCGTGCAGACCGTCTAGCCCTCGTCCGGCGCCAGCGCGCCCTCGAGCGCAACCGCACGCGCGAGCCGCGCATAGCGCAACTCCAGGTCCTTGAATCGCATGTAGGTGCTCAGCGTGGTGAAGCTGAAAGCCATGATCAGCGCGTAGAGCATCAGATCGGTCCCGCGGCGGACCCCGAACCAGTGCGCGACCACGGTGGTGTCGTCGGGCCGCAGCACGGCGTAGGCCCCACCCAGCACGAACAGGATGTAGCCGACCTTGACCCAGGCCCGGGACCGCGCATTGCGGCGCGACCGTAGCAGGTAGACCAGCAGCGCGACGATCGAGGAGATCAGCAGCACCTGAATCCAGTTCATCTCGGAATCCTCCCTCGCAGAAACCCGTCGAAGATGATGTTGACGCCGTTGAGCAGGGGCTGCCCCTTCGACTTCGAGTACTCGGTGTAGAGCACCTCGACCGGCAATTCGGCCACGCGCCAATGGTTTTCGGCGATCAACATGACGAACTCGTTGGCGTGGCTCATGCCGCTCATGGTGAGGTTCAGCCCGTCGGCCACCGTCTTGTTGAACACCCGCAGCCCATTGTTGGTGTCGGTCAAGCCAAGCCGGCGCCCGCGCCTGCTCAACCGCGCCGCGGTCCGCAGCACGATGCGCTTGACGAACGGCGGCCGGCTGCCCTGGGGCGCAGCGAACCGCGTTCCGATGACGACGTCGACGTCGCCCGCGCGTAGCCGCTCGACCATCGCGGCCACGTCCTTGACGCGGTGCTGGCCGTCGGCGTCGAAGGTGGCGAAAACCCCTGCGCCGGGCTGGGTGCGGGCGTATTCGACGCCGGTCTGGATGGCCGCGCCCTGCCCCAGGTTGATCGGGTGGCGCACCAAGTGCGCGCCGGCACGCCTGGCGATTTCGCCGGTGTCGTCGGCGCTGCCGTCGTCCACGCACACGACGTTGTCAAAAACCGAGCGCACATCGCCTATCACCTCACCGATGACAGCGGCTTCGTTGAAGGCGGGAATGACGATCCAGACGCCGGAGTAATCCGTTTCGATGCTCACCAGGTTATCCAGGATCAGCCGGTTAGGCGCCCGGCGCGCCCCAGCGCCACCAGATGGACGCCGATTCCCGCCAACGGACCACACAGCAAGCCGACCACGGTGCGGGTCTCCAGCGGCAGCGGCAACAGCAGCAGCAGTCCCGACGCCACCGTGGCACCGACCCACCCCAGCGAGTACGCGCGGTGCAGCGCGGCCGCCACGGCTGCCGCTCCGGTCAGCGTCAGGATCGCGATCGCCACGGCGGCGCCGGTCAGCCACGCCAGCAGCGCGCTGCCGGCGTCGTACTGCGGGCCGAACGCGACCCGCAGCAGCCACGGCCCCACGACGCCCGCGGCCACTACCCCGATCGCGCCGATGCCGCCGATGATCGCCGCCGGCACGACGAGCGCCCGAAGCCGCTCGGTGCGCTGGTCGACGAAATGAGCGATCAGGTTGCCTTGCATGGCGGTCAGCGGCACCAGCAGCGGCGCCCGGGTCAGCGTCACGGCCAGAATGATCACTCCGCCTTGTGCCCCAAGCTCATTCGACGTCAGCTTCAGCAACACCGGGAATCCCATCACCAGAATCGCGCTCGCGCCGGCCGCGGTGATGGAATGGGCGGCGCCCCTCAGGAACGTCGCGGTGCTGCCCGGCGTCAGCATGCGGGCGGTCGCGCGCGCGGCGGGCGACGCCACCAGCATGATCAGCCAGGCCACCGAGCCGGCGACGGTGGCCCACAGGAATCCGCCCAGGCCCCAGCCGATGACGAACGTCGCCGCCGCGACGGCGACGCGGATGACGGCGTCGGTCACCATCAACGCCCCGTAGTGGGTCCACTGGTCGGTGCCGGCCAGCATGCCCAACAGGGTGGCGTGCAGGCAAAACCCGGCGAGGCCGACGCTGAGCAGCACGACCGATAGCCAGCGCGCCTCGACGAAGACCCGACCGCTCCACAGCAGCGAGCTCCCGGCGATCACGACGGCGGCGGCGACGCCGACCATCGCGGCGACGCGCAGCGGATGGGTGCGCGATCCGCCCGGGTCGGGCAGCACGTCGATGTAGCGCGTCGAGCGGACTTCGCGGGTGGTTTCCTGCAGCAGGCCGTTGGCGGCCCCGGAGACCAGCCCGAACGCCCCCCAGAACACCCCAAAAACCGAGAAGCCGCTCGGAGCCAGGTCACGAGCGGCCAGGTAGATCACCGCATAGCCGCACAGCGCGGTGAGCGCGGTCGCGGTGCCAACTCGGGCCATGCTGCCGCGCGCGATCGGCCCGGCTCCAGTGGAGGCTTGGGTACCGCCGACCTCGGGCATCGCCACAATTTGAAAATAGTAAGTGCGCCGGTGCCGACGGCCGGCGGCGGCAATCGGCTTCGCTAGTGTGGGCGGCTGGCAGGAAGGACCCATGGCCGCCCTTCGCATCTTCGGTTTCTCGCTGTTACTCACCGTGGCGGCCCTTGTGCTCGGGTATGCCCACGGCGGGCTCGACGCCCTGTTTCTGTTGCTGGTCCTGGCCGTGCTCGAGGTGTCGCTGTCGTTCGACAACGCCATCATCAACGCCGCGATTCTGAAGCGGATGAGCTCGTTTTGGCGCCAGATGTTCCTGACGCTCGGCATCTTGATCGCGGTTTTCGGTATGCGCCTGATCTTCCCGTTGCTCATCGTGTGGGCGACCGCCGGACTCGACCCGGTGCGCGCTATGGAGCTGGCGCTCAAACCGCCGCCGCACGGGGCGCTGGAATTTCCCGACGGCTCACCCAGCTATGAAAAGCTGATCATCTCGGCCCACCCCCAGATCGCGGCTTTCGGTGGGATGTTCCTATTGATGCTGTTTCTCGATTTTGTGTTTCAGGACCGAGACATCAAGTGGCTCAAGTGGATTGAGATCCCGTTCGCCCGCATCGGGCGGCTCGGGCAAGTGTCGGTGGTGGTGGCCGGCGGTGCATTGGTCCTCGCCGGCACGCTGCTAACGCACTCGAGCGAGGAGCGTGCGACGGTGCTGACGGCCGGGCTGCTGGGCCTGGTCACGTATCTGGTAGTCAACGGCCTGAGCCGGGCGTTCCGGCCGTCGAGCGTCGACACCGCCACGACGGATGCCAAGCCGGCCGGTGCGACCGGCAGGGCCGGATTGATGCTGTTCTTGTATCTCGAGGTGCTCGACGCCGCGTTCTCGTTCGACGGTGTCACCGGCGCGTTCGCGATCACCTCGGACCCGATCGTGATCGCGCTCGGTCTCGGGTTGGTTGGCTCGATGTTCGTCCGGTCCATCACCATTTACTTGGTCCACCAGGAAACGCTGGATCGGTACGTGTACCTGGAACACGGCGCGCACTGGGCGATCGGCGCGCTGGCGGTGATCATGCTGTTTTCCATCGAGCCGCGCTTCCAGATCCACGAAGTCATCACCGCGTCGGTGGGCGTCGTCTCCATCGGCGCGGCGTTGGGTTGGAGCGTGTTGCGCAATCGAAGGGTCGCACGCGCCGGGGCCGTTGCGTGAGTCACACCTGCCACTTCTCTCACCCCGGGGCGGGGATAGGAGTTGTGCCCGCCTCTGAGCGACAATGCCGACGCGCAGCCGGGTAGTGGGCCTTTGCCGCCGCGGTCGGGTTGTCGCTCAGAGGCGGGCAAACCCACCGTCCTTTCCGGCCGTGGCTTGTGGGGCGGATGTTGTTCAGGCCAGCTACGCCTCGATCTGGCCGTCGATGCGGCGTTCGATGGCGGCGCGCGCCGGGGCCGGCAGCACGATCAGGCCGTCGAGTTCCTTGCTCGCCCGCGCATAAGCGCTCTGCCGTTCCTCGCGCGTGGCCGCCTCGTCCTGCGCCAGGTCCAGCAGGTGCTGGGCGCGCGCCAGCCGCTGCTGTTCGTCCTCGGAGAAGTCGCTGCGGCGTCTGCGGATCGCCTCGGCCTCGGCGATCTCGAACGCGCTGATGTACTCGTGGACGGCGTTGCGGTATTCCAGTTGCGCGTCCCGGTCGCCGAGTAGGTCGTCGGGCCGCTCCGGCCGCAGCAGGTCCGCGCGCCGCTTGGCCTTGTGAAACGCGATGGTCAGCGGCGCGCGCATGTCGGTCATCATCGGGAAGTCGAGCAGTTTGGCGATGTCGACCTCGTAGTCCAGCCACCGTGCATCCGTGCGGTCATGTGCCGCAATGACTTTCGCGAGCGCGCGGCGGTCGCTTTCCCCGTCGTCCCGCGCGCGGCCGGACGCCTGCGCCACGGCGATCTTGGCTTGCTGCTTGAGCCGATACCGTTCCAGCCGCCGATCGGCCCGGCGCTCGCTGGCGGCGGCGAGGGCTCGCAGGCCCCCACCGATCGCGCCGCCCAGTGGAAAGACCAACCACCAGAAGTTCGAGGCGAAATGCAGAACCGGCGTCACATCGCCAGGATGCCACCGAGAATCGGTGCGCGGTTACGCCTGCAGCGTTAGTGCCCTTCGGTCTTGAACCGCTCCACCGAGCGCTGCACCTCGGCTTCCGCCTCGGCCCGCCCGACCCAGTTGGCCGTCTTGACGTATTTGCCCGGCTCCAGCGCCTTGTATTGAGAAAAGAAGTGCTTGATTACGTCCAGTTCGAAGGACGGAACGTCCCCGATGTCCTGGATCTGATCCCACCGGTGGTCGCCGGCCGGGACGCACAGCACCTTGTCGTCGCCGCCGGCCTCGTCGGTCATCTGGAACATGCCGACCGGCCGCGCCTCCACCGTCACGCCGGGGAACAGCGGCTCGGGCAGCAGCACCAGCGCATCCAGCGGGTCGCCGTCCTCGCCGAGGGTGTCCTCGATGAAGCCGTAGTCGGTCGGGTAGGCCATCGACGTGTAGAGGTAGCGGTCCAGACGTACCCGTCCCGTCTCGTGATCGACCTCGTATTTGTTCCGCTGGCCTTTCGGGATCTCGATGATCACGTCGAATTGCACCGTCTCGGCTCCTTGAGTCTGGGTAGGTCAGTGCGTTGCGGGTCCACCCTAGTCGAGCGGAATGCGGCCGATTCGGCAGAATGGGACCAGACAGTCAGGAGAGTGATGAGTCCTACTCGCTGGCGGAAATCCACCCCTGTGTTCGTCGGGTTGGCCGTGCTGGCGTTTGTTGCCGCCGTGGTAGCGGCGGCGACGTTCTTCACCACGGGCGGGCACGGCGGCAGCGGCGGGCGGGTTCCGGTACCGCCGCCGCGGCCGCCCGTCGTCAAGCCGGGAATGGTTCCGGTCAGCGACTCGGCCGAAACACCAAGCGTCCCCGGGGTGGCGGCCGCGCTGGCGCCGGTGGCGGGCGATCCGAACCTGGGCCGGTTGGGCGGGCGCATCACCGACGCGATGACCGGCAAAGAGCTGTGGCAGGTGGCCGACGACGTGCCCTTCGTACCGGCGTCGACCAACAAGGTGCTGACCGCGGCCGCGGCGTTGCTGACGCTGGATCGGCAGGCCCGGATCAGCACCCGGGTCGTCGCCGGAGGTCCGAACGCACAGGGGCCCATCGTGCTCGTCGGTGCCGGGGATCCGACGCTGTCGGCGGCGCCGCCGGACGTCCCCACCTGGTACCGGGGTTCGCCGCGGCTCAGCGACCTCGTCGAGCAGGTCCGCCGCAGCGGGGTGACGCCGACGGCGGTGCAGGTGGACACCTCGGCGTTCACCGGGCCGACGATGGCGCAGGGCTGGGACGCCGCCGATGTCGACAACGGCGACATCGCGCCGATCGAATCGGTGATGATCGACGCCGGGCGCATCCAGCCCAGCACGGTCAATTCGCGGCGGTCGCGAACGCCCGCGCTGGATGCGGGACGGGAGCTGGCCAAGGCCCTCGGCCTGGATCCGGGCGCGGTGACGATCGCCACGGCGCCGTCCGGGGCGCGGCAGCTGGCCGTGGTGCAGTCCGCGCCGTTGGTCCAGCGGCTGTCCGAGATGATGGACCACTCCGACAACGTGCTGGCCGAATGCATCGGCCGCGAGGTGGCGGCCGCGATCAACCGGCCGCGCAGCTTCGCCGGTGCGGTCGACGCGATCACCAACCGGTTGAGCACCGGACACATCGACACCACCGGGGCCGCGCTGATGGATTCCAGCGGGCTATCGGTCGACGACCGGTTGACGGCCAAGACCCTCGACGGCACGGTGCAGGCGGCCGCGGGTCCGGACCAGCCCGCGTTGCGGGCGCTACTGGATCTGCTTCCCATCGCCGGCGGCAGCGGAACGCTGGCCGACCGCTTCCTCGACACGGCCACCAACCAGGGCCCGGCTGGCTGGTTGCGGGCCAAGACCGGCTCGTTGACCGCCATCAACGCGTTGGTCGGCGTCCTCACCGACCGCAGCGGACGCGTGCTCACCTTCGCGTTTCTGTCCAACGCCGCCGGCCCCAACGGCCGCAACGTGATGGATGCCCTGGCGAGCAAGCTGTGGACCTGCGGGTGCGCATGAGCCCGCCGTCCGATCTGACTCTCGGCACCGCCGTCGACTGGCGATTCGCGGCCACCGTCGGAGTCCGGCTGGCCCGGCCGGGTCCGCCGGCCACCGACTACACCCGCCGCCAGGCGATCGACGAGCTGACGGCAGCGGCCGCGAAAGCCGAACCGCCGGTGCGCGACGTCACCGGCCTGGTGACCAACGGCGCGGTGCCCGCGGCGCGAATCGTCGACCGGCCCGAGTGGGTTCGGGCCGCCGCGGAGTCGATGCGCGTGATGACGAACGGGAGCGAAAAGCCGCGCGGATTCCTCACCGGCCGGATCACCGGGGCGCAGACGGGAGCGGTGCTGGCGTTCGTGTCGTCCGGGATCCTTGGCCAGTATGACCCGTTCGCCACCAATACCGGGACCAAACAGGGCTGCCTGCTGCTGGTGTACCCGAACGTCATCGCCGTCGAGCGTCAGCTGCGCGTCGAGCCCACCGACTTCCGGTTGTGGGTATGCCTGCACGAGGTGACCCACCGGGTTCAGTTCACCGCCAATCCATGGCTGTCCGAATACATGTCGCAGGCACTGGGCTTGCTGACCCGCGACGCCGGCGAGGACGTCGGGCAGGTGGTCAATCGCCTCGCCGACTTCGTCCGCAACCGCGGCGCCGCGGAACCGGACGCCAACTCGTCGGGGATTCTCGGCCTGGTGCGCGCCGTCCAGTCCGAGGCGCAGCGCGAAGCCCTGGATAAGCTCCTGGTCCTCGGCACGCTGCTGGAAGGCCACGCCGACCACGTGATGGATGCCGTCGGACCGATGGTGGTGCCGTCGGTGGCCACCATCCGCCAGCGATTCGATGAACGTCGCCACCGCAAGCAACCGCCGCTGCAGCGGCTGCTGCGCGCCCTGCTGGGCCTCGATGCCAAACTCAGCCAATACACCCGCGGCAAGGCGTTCGTCGACCACGTGGTGGGCAAGGTCGGGATGGAGCGGTTCAACACCATCTGGTCGGGCCCCGACACGCTGCCGTTGCCCGCCGAGATCGAAGATCCCCAGCGATGGATCGACAGGGTGCTGTAGGGCAGCTGCGCGCAGCTGTCGAGGATTTCGCCAAGGCCCATCCGGTCACCCAATGGGGGGTCGCGCTGTCCGGCGGCCCGGATTCGTTGGCGCTCACCGCCGTCGCGGCCCAGCTACGACCCACCACGGCGCTGATCGTGGATCACGGCTTGCAGTCCGAATCGGCCGCCGTTGCCGAAACCGCACGGGCGCAAGCGATTTCGCTGGGATGTGTTGATGCACAGGTGCTGTGCGTGACGGTGGGGAACGACGGCGGTCCGGAGGCGGCCGCGCGCGCCGCCCGCTACGCCGCGTTGGCGGCTTACCGCGAGGGGCCGGTGCTGCTGGCACACACGCTCGACGATCAAGCGGAGACGGTGCTGCTGGGCCTGGGTCGCGGTTCCGGGGCGCGCTCGATCGCCGGTATGCGTCCCTACGATCCGCCGTGGTGCCGACCGCTGCTGGGGGTGCGGCGGGCCGTGACGCACGCCGCTTGCCAGGAGCTGGGCCTGACCGCGTGGCAGGATCCGCACAACACCGACCGCCGCTTCACCCGAACCCGGTTGCGCCTCGAGGTGCTGCCGCTGCTGGAGGAGGTGCTGGGCGGCGGCGTGGCCGAGGCGCTGGCCCGCACCGCGACGGCCTTGCGCGCGGACACCGAGTTGATCGATGCCCTTGCCGCACAAGCGTTGCCCGGGGTGACGGCGGGCGCCGGGCTGCACGCCCAGGCCCTGGCCGCGCTGCCCGATCCGGTTCGACGGCGGGTGATCCGCGGCTGGCTGCTGAGCGGCGGAGCAACCGGGTTGACGGACAAGCAGATCAGGGGCGTGGACACGCTGGTCACCGCCTGGCGGGGGCAGGGCGGGGTGGCCGTCGGGTCCCCGTTGCGTGGTGAGCGGTTGATCGCCGGACGGCACGACGGCGTCCTGACGCTGCGACGCGAGCCTGTGTAAATCGGGACTGGCGTTGGTTGTTCGCCCGTTGGCGTGGCACGCTGTGGGCGTGGCCCAGATCTCCTCGGCGATCACCCCCGCGCAGCCGGTAGACCTGTATCCGGGGGATATCAAGTCTGTGCTGCTCACCGCCGAGCAGATTCAGGCCCGCATCGGCGAACTGGGCGAGCAAATCGGCAGCGACTACCGCGACGTCGCCGCGCAGACCGGCCAGGATCTGCTGTTGATCACCGTGCTCAAGGGCGCGGTGATCTTCGTCACCGATTTGGCCCGCGCGATTCCGGTGCCGACGCAGTTCGAATTCATGGCCGTCAGCTCCTACGGGTCCTCGACGTCGTCGTCCGGGGTCGTGCGGATCCTCAAGGACCTGGATCGCGACATCAACGATCGCGACGTGCTGATCGTGGAGGACGTCGTCGACTCCGGCCTCACCTTGTCGTGGCTCTCGCGGAACCTCACTACCCGGCATCCGCGCTCGCTTCGGGTGTGCACGCTGCTGCGTAAGCCCGACGCGATGCACGCCAACGTCGACATCGCCTACGTCGGCTTCGACATTCCCAACGAGTTCGTGGTGGGCTACGGCCTGGATTACGACGAGCGCTACCGCGACCTGTCGTATATCGGGACGCTGGATCCCCGCGTCTACCAGTAGCCGCGTTAGTCGAGCTCCCACACCGCGGTCACCGAGAAGCTGACGGTCTGCTGGCCGGGCTCCAGCGGGACCGCGGCCATGCTGCGAGGCGGCGCCGGCGGACCCCCGGGCGTGGGTGCGCCGCCCGGCGCTTCCGAGATGGACAGCACCCTGCCCAGCCGCAGCCCCGACAACTGCGCGTACTGATCGGCGCGGTTCTTGGCATCGTTGAATGCCCGTGCGCGAGCGTCCTTTACCAGTTGCGAGTCGTCGGCGATGGAGTAACTCACGGAACTGATCCGGGTCGCGTCGCCGCCGGTGTTCACGATCAACGCGAGCATTCGGGACGCGGCGTCGGTCGGGTGGATCTTGACCCGGATCGCGTTGGTGGCGCGGTAGCCGGTGATGGTCGCGGTGCCACCGCTGTATTGGGGGTCCAGGGTGACCGTCGTGGTGCTGATGTCCTTGCGATCGAGCCCGGCGCCGACCAGCGCGCTGATGACCGCCTGCTGACGGTCGTTGGTCTGGTTCATCGCGGCGGTGACGTCGGGCGCGGTGAATTCGATGCCGACGTCGGCGGTCAGCGTGTCCGGGACGCCTTGGACTTGCCCCGATCCCAAGACGGTTACTTGACGCGGATTTGCGCCCGGTGCGGACGCGGAATTGTGCTGGTCGCACGCCGACAGGGTGGCGACGGCCAATCCGGCGGCGGTTACCGCAATGGACCGGCGGACAAACCACGGGGCGCTTCTTGCGATCGACATGTGTGGACACTAGCGTCTCGGGGCTCGGCGCTCCAGGAGCCGCGGCCGGCAAAGCATAACGTGCGCCGTGGCAATCGCAAGAAATTCATATACAACTCCAATCATATTGGTTCACAACATGTTTCATATAAGAACCCAATGTTGCAGCACATTCACGCAGCTAAGTGAACAGTCATCGACTCCGCAATGAATTGGCACCGCTGGAGCTGTCATATCCGGCCGTAGCTGACTTAGCGTCTTGAAAGCCGTTGAACCGAAGCGTTTTTGAGGAGAAAGCATGTCTTTAGTCGTCGCGCATCCCGACGTAATGGCCGCGGCCGCGGCGGAACTGCACGCGATCAATGCCGCGGTGCGGGCCGGAAATGCCGCCGCGGCAGCCCCGACCATCGGGGTGTCTCCCGCCGCCGCGGACGTGGTGTCGATGCTGACCGCCGCGCAGTTCGCCTCGCACGCAAGGCTCTATCAGGAGATCAGCGCCCAGGCCGCGACTCTCCGAGAGCAGTTGGCGACGGTGCTTGGCATCAGCGCCGGTTCGTATGCGGCGACCGAGGCGTCCAACGCCGCCACGATCGCCTGACCGAGGGGGACTCATGCTGGATTTCGCGCAGCTGCCGCCGGAGATCAATTCGGCGCTGATGTATTCCGGGCCCGGCTCGGCGCCGCTGCTGGCGGCCGCGGCGGCCTGGGACGGACTCGCCACCGAGCTGCAGGCCACCGCGTCTTCCTACGGATCGCTGATCGTTGGCCTGACCGACGGACCGTGGCATGGTCCGGCCGCGGCGTCCATGGTCTCCGCGGCCGCGCCGCACGTCGCGTGGCTGAACGGCACCGCCGGACAGGCGGAACAGGCCGGGGCCCAGGCCGTTACGGCGGCCGCCGCCTACGAGGCGGCGTTCGCCGAAACGGTGCCTCCGCCGGTGATCGCGGCCAATCGGGCGCTGTTGATGGCCTTGCTCGCGACCAACTTCCTCGGCCAGAACACCGCGGCGATAGCGGCCACTGAGGCGCAGTACGCCGAGATGTGGGCTCAGGATGCCTCCGCGATGTACGGCTATGCCGGTGCGTCGGCGGCTGCGTCGACGTTGCCGCCGTTCGACCCCGCGGCGCCCACGACCAACCCGGCCGGGCCGGCAAGCCAGGCCGCCGCGGTCGCCCAAGCGGCCGCGGGCGCCACCGGCGCGGAGCAGGCGATTCCCACCGCGCTGCGGGGCCTCGCCGGATTGACAAGCTCACCGACGTCGCTTCTCGACGTCACCCCGACCCCTAACGGCGACGGAATCGTCGTCGGCGGCGTGCTCGGCGATGTGCTGGAGGGCTTGACCGGATCGGCGACGCTGGATGCCAGCACGCCCTTCGACACGTTTATCCGATTGATCTCTCCCACACGGCTTTTCACCACCGCATTCAAAGACATCCAGGGCCTCGCCCAGGCCATGATGCCCCAGGCCGCGAAGGGGGCGGAGGGCGCCGCGAAGGCTGCTGTTGAGACGTTGCCGCGCGCCGTTTCGGGCGCCCTCGGCGGCGCCGCGGGAGCGGTGGGCAAGGCCGCATCGATCGGGGGATTGTCGGTGCCGGCGTCTTGGGCGGGCGCGGCCCCGGCGGCGAGCCCCGTCACGGTGGGCCTCAACGGCCTCGGAGCCGCCGCGGCCGCCGAACCGGCCACGAACACGTTGGGCGGATTGCCCGTGGTGGGTGCCGGGGGAGGGCGGGGTCTGGCCCACATTGCGCCACCCCGCTACGGATTCAAGCCGACCGTGATGGCGCATTCGCCCGTCGGCGGTTAGCGGCGGGCTCGCCAGCTACTCGCGGGGAGCGTCCGGCGTCGGAAACTGCAACACCCGGCGTCGACTGGTGTCCTGGAACGGGCCCACGGAACCCGGGTCGGCTAGGGCCTCGCGCACGTCCGCGAGCGTGATGAGGCCGAGTTCGACCTGCAGCCAGGTGGCGCTGAGCCCGAACGCGTGGGCCGCGCGCCTGGCCTCCTCGGCGTCCGGGAAGTCGTCGGCGTTTGCGCGCCCCGCCTCGCCGTACCAGCGGCCCTTGGTGACGCCACAGGCGTCGCGCAACTGCTCGACCGTGATGTCGCGGTTCAGCGTCGCCTCGAGAAGGCGCCTCAATCCCCAGCCGTCCGCGTTCGTCCGTGGCATCCGACAAGCGTAACCGGGTGCCGAAAGCCGGTCAAACTGTCCTGAGCTGGGACGTCGAGCTTCCAAAAAAGAATTTCTGACTTAGAACTAGACATATATTCCAGTTTTATGACAGAGTGTCCGCAGTTCGTCCCCGGACAGCACCACGGTTCCCGCCAGAAGGAGCAATCCCCATGTCGTTTGTGATCACACTGCCGGAGCAGCTCAGCGCTGCCGCCGGCCGGCTACAGGCGATTGGCGCGGCCGTCAGCGCGGCCAATGCGGCCGCCGCGTTTCCGACCACCGGCGTGGTGCCCGCCGCAGCCGACGCGGTGTCCGCAATGACAGCGGCACGCTTCACCGGTTACGGCCAGATGTATCAGGCAATCGGCGCGCAGGCCGGCGTGATCCACGAACAGTTCGTCCAGACCTTGGGGGCCAGCGCCAACGCCTACGCGGACACCGACGCGATCAACGCGATGCAGGTCGCGGGTGGCCAGGTGGTCACCGGGACGCCGGCGCGCATGGTCCCCGCCGCGCCCGCTCGCGTGCCGGCCGGGCCCGCTCGTGTGCCCGCCGGGGCTGCACCTGCTCATGTGCCGGCCGCGCCTGTCGTTCCTGAACGCGTCGCCTCGGCGGTGCCCGCTGGTGCGGCGTCTGCCGCGCCCGCTCGCGTGCCGAGCGGGCCCGCCCGCGTCGCGCCGCCGCGCATGGCGCCGACCGCGCCCGCTCGGCCGGCGCCCGCTCACCCGGCGCCCGCACCGCCCGCCAACCCGACGCGGTTTAGGGGTGGCGCCTACAGCGGTTATGGCGCGCCGCACAGCGGTGGCTGGGGCGGTAACTACACGCCCCACGGCGGTGGCTGGGGCGGTAACTACACGCCGCACGGCGGCGCCTATGGCGGTTACGCCGCGCCGCACGGCGGCGGCTGGGGTGGTCACGAGCTGCATGGCGGCGGCTGGGGTAGTCACCCGGCACCGGCTCACCC
>NZ_JBNMQT010000022.1:0-83054 GCF_050205645.1 Mycobacterium heidelbergense | reverse complement strand
GATGACATCGCGCACGTCGACCGATCCGTCCGAGTCCACCAACACGAACCGGCCCGGATGCTCGGCCTGCGCCGAGCGCACCAACCCCCACACCGCCGCACCCGCCAGATCTGTGGCCGCCTCACCGGCCCAACTCACCGCGCCGTGCGTCACCACGACCAGCTCCCCAGAGTCATCGCCGGCGAGCCGCGATTGCAACACCCGCAGCGCCTCATGGGTAGCCGCATACACCGACCCGACCACACCGTCGGCCGCCGGGCCTAGCTGCCACACCGTCGCGCCGTCATCGCCAATGCCAGTGGGTTGCAATGGGACCGGTGACCACACAACGTCGAACAAGCCGCCACCGCCACCGGCGGCCGCCGCGACCGCCGCCGACAGCGCTTTCGCCGAGACCGGGCGAAGCACTAACTCGCGCACCGACAACACGGGCAGACCCGCACCATCGGCCAGGTCCACCGACACCGCGCCGGCACCGGCCGGCGCGATCCGGACCCGGACCCTGGATGCACCGGCGGCATGCAGACACACGCCCTGCCAGGAAAACGGCAGCATCGTTTCGACCTGTTGGCCGACCACTCCCATCGCGTGCAGCGCCGCGTCCAACACCACCGGATGAATTCCGAACCCCGCGACCGTCACACCCTCACCTACGGCGACCTCGGCGAAAATCTCTTGCCCCCGTTGCCATATCGCCCGCAGGCCGCGAAACGCCGGCCCGTACTCATAGCCCCGCGCGGCCAACACGCCGTACACATCGCCGGCCTCCACCGCCGACGCTCCGGCCGGCGGCCACACCGACAGGTCCGCGGGCGCCGGCGAACCCGCGTTCAGCACGCCCTGCGCGTGCAATAGCCAGATCGAATCCGCGTGGGCGCCGCGCGAATAGACCCATACCGCTCGCGAACCCGACTCGGTGGCCGCGTCGACGACCAGCTGCACCCGCACCCCGCCGGACTCCGGGAGCACCAGCGGCGCCAACAATGTGAGCTCCTCCAGGACCGAACAGCCGACCTCGTCGCCGGCCCGCAGGACCAACTCCACGAATCCCGCTCCGGGAAACAGCATCACTTCGTCGACGACGTGATCCGCCAGCCACGGGAAATCGCCCACCGACAAGGAGCCCGTCAGCACGACGCCGCCCGAATCGGGCCGCTCTACCACCGCGCTCAACAGCGGATGCGCGGCGTGCGTCAACCCCGCACCCCTCACGTCCGCCGATCCCACGGCGCCGTAAGGCAACCAATACCGCTGCCGCACAAATCCGTACGTCGGTAGGTCGACTCGGCGCCCGCCCCCCAACACGGCAGGCCAGTCCACACCGACACCGCGGGCGAACAACTGCCCCAGGGCGGCCAGCAGCGACTCGGCTTCGGGTCGGTCCTTGGGCTGCGTCACCACCGACGCCGCCCGGTCGGCGGTCAACGACTGCTCCACCGCGGCGGTCAGGCCACGCCCGGGACCCACCTCCACAAAAACGTCCGCGCCCAACGACTCGGCGGCCCTTACGCCGTCGACGAAACGGACCGGTTGCCGCACATGGTCAACCCAGTACTGCGCCGACCCGTACCCGGGACCGGCCAATTGACCGGTCAGGTTCGACACCAACGCAATTCGCGGTGGCTCGGCGGAAATCCCCTCGAGCAGCTGCCCGAACTCGTCGAGCATGGGCTCCATCAGGGTGGAGTGAAACGCGTGCGACACCGCCAGCCGGTGCACCCGGCGACCCGACTCGGCCAGCCGATCCGAGACCGCCTCCACCGGCTGTTGGGCACCCGAAATCACCACCGCGTTGGGGGCATTGACCGCGGCGATGCTCACCGCCTCGGTCAGCAATGGTGCGACTTCCGACTCGCCGGCGGCTACGGCGACCATCACCCCGCCGCCAGGTAGGGCCGCCATCAACCGGCCCCGGCCGGCCACCACCCGGGCGGCATCCGCGAGCGACAACGCCCCGGCCACATGGGCGGCCGCGATCTCGCCTACCGAATGACCCGTCACGACGTCCGGCTCCACGCCGCAGTGCCGCAACAATGCGGCCAGTGCCACCTCGACGGCGAACAACGCCGGCTGGGCGAATTCGGTGCTTTCCAACAGCGCTGCATCGTCGCCCCAGATGACCTGGCGCAGCGGCAGTCGCAGATGCGGATCCAACGCGGTGACCGCCGCGTCAAACGCCTCCGCGAACGCCGGGAAGCGTTGATGCAATTGCCGGCCCATTCCCAACCACTGCGAACCCTGCCCGGGAAACACGAACGCCGTCTTACCGCCCGCTTGCGCACGACCCGCGACGAGGCCCGCGCCCCGCTCGCCGGCCGCCAGCTCGATCAACCCCGCGACGAGATCGTCGCGGTCGGCGCCGACGACGACGACCCGATGGTCGAAGACCGGCCGCGTCGTCACCAACGACCAACCGACATCCGCCGGAGTCAGGTCGGCATCGGCGGCCACCCGCGCCAGCAATCGCTTGGCCTGGTTGGCCAGTGCCCGCTCCGAACGGGCGGACAATACCCACGCCGTCGCGACGTGATCGGGCTGCGCCGCAACGTTTTCGCTCTCCAACGCCGGGGCCTGCTCGATGATCACATGCGCGTTGGTCCCGCTGATCCCGAACGACGAGACACCGGCCCGGCGGGGACCATCCGGCCACGGCATTGACTCGGTCAACAGCGAGACCGCTCCGGCCGACCAATCCACATGCGGCGTGGGGACATCCACGTGCAACGTCTGCGGCAGCACGCCGTGTTGGATCGCCTGCACCATCTTGATCACCCCGGCCACGCCCGCGGCGGCCGACGTGTGACCGATGTTCGATTTGATGGACCCCAGCCACAGCGGCCGGTCCGCCGGCCGATCCTGTCCATACGTGGCCAGAAGCGCTTGCGCCTCAATCGGATCGCCCAACGTGGTGCCCGTGCCGTGCCCCTCCACCACATCGACGTCCGCGGCGGCAAGGCCGGCGCTGGCCAGCGCCGCGCGCACGACCCGCTGCTGGGATGGCCCATTCGGTGCGGTCAGCCCGTTGGAAGCACCGTCCTGATTCACCGCGGAGCCGCGCACGAGGGCCAAGACCGGGTGTCCCAGCCGTCGGGCGTCGGCCAATCGTTCGACGACCAACACCCCCGCGCCTTCGGACCACGCGGTGCCGTCGGCGGCTCCGGCGTACACCTTGCACCGCCCGTCCGGCGCCAGCGCTCGCTGGCGGCTGAACTCCACGAACGCCGCTGGGGTGGCCATCACGGTCACGCCGCCGACCAGCGCCAGATCGCTCTCTCCCGACCGCAATGACTGCGCCGCCAAGTGCAGCGCCACCAGCGACGACGAACACGCCGTATCCACCGATACCGCCGGGCCTTCCAGCCCCAGCACGTACGACACGCGTCCCGAGGCCACGCTCAACGTCGAGCCGGTGAGCCCGTAGCCCTCCAGCTCGCCGTGCACCTCGCCGCCATAGCCGGCGTGGATCACCCCGGCGAATACCCCCGTCGCCGAGCCGCGCAGCGCCAACGGGTCAATTCCGGCGCGCTCCAACGCTTCCCACGACAACTCCAGCATCAGTCGCTGCTGCGGATCCATCGCGAGCGCCTCGCTGGGCCCGACGCCGAAGAATCCGGCATCGAAATCGCCGGCGTCGGACAGGAATGAGCCCTGGCGCACGTACATCTTGCCCGGCGTATCCGGGTCCGGGTCGAACAGCCCCGCCACGTCCCAGCCCCGATCCGCGGGAAAGTCGGACACCGCATCGCGGCCTTCGACCACCATGTCCCACAAGCCCTCGGGCGAATCCACGCCGCCCGGATACCGACACGCCATCCCCACCACCGCCACCGGCTGCGACAGTTTGCCTTCCAATTCGGAAAGGCGCCGCCGGGTACGCCGTAGATCGGCGGTGAGGCGCTTGAGGTATTCGAGATGCTTGTCGGGGCCCGACACTGTCGCTCCTTGCGAACTTTAGGAGCCGAGCTCTTCGTCGAGGATGGCGAAGAGCTGGCTTTCGGTGGCGGTTTCGATGTCCTCGTCGTCGGAGTCGTAGGACTCGTACGGGTCGAGGTGGGTGCTGAGGGTGGTCAGCAGGGCCTGGATGCGGGTAGTGAGTTGCGTCTTGTCCTCGGGCTTCCAGTCGGGTTGATCGAGCAGTCCTTGTAGTTCACGAGTGATGTCGTTGAATCGGTGCATCAGGTTCGGTTGGCCGGCGCTGGTGGTGTCGACGGCCAAGCGGGCGTCGAGGTGTTCGGCCAACACGATCGGCGTCGGGTAGTCGAAGATGAGCGTGGGCGAAAGGGTCAGTCCGGTAGCGGTTTTGAGCCGGTTGCGCAGCTCGACGGCGGTCAGCGAATCGAACCCGAGGTCTTGAAACACGGTTCCGGGGTTGATGTCGGCGGCGTTCTGGCGGCCCAACACGGTGGCGGCGTTGCTGCATACCACGTCGACGAGTCGGTCGTGTCGCTGCTCGGCGGTCAGGCCCTGCAGCCGTGCGACGAGGCTCGTCATCGAGGCCGCCGTGGTGTCGGTGTCGTCGATCACACGCCGGGTGGGACGAGCGACGACCAAGTGGCTCAGCAGCGGGGGCAGCGCGGCGCGCTGGTCGGCGAGCGCGGCGGCATCGACGCGCGCGGCCACCAGCATCGGAAGGTCGGCGAGCATGGCTTCGTCGAAGAGTTGTAGGGCGTGTTCGGTGGATAGCGGTGCGAGCCCGAGTCGGGTCATGCGGGCCTTGTCACGCTCACCCAGGTGCTGGGTCATGGCGCTGGGCTGTTCCCACAGCCCCCACGCCACCGACAACCCCGCCAAACCCCGCGCGCGCCGGTAGGCGGCCAGCCCATCGAGGAAACTGTTGGCCGCCGCATAATTACCCTGCCCCGGGGTCCCCACGATGCCGGCCATCGACGAAAACATCACAAACGCCGACACATCCAAATCCTGGGTCAGCTCGTGCAAGTTCCAGGCCCCATCCACCTTGGCCCGCAACACCGCATCCACCCGACCCGGCGTCAACGAACCAATCAACCCGTCATCAAGCAGGCCCGCAGCGTGAAACACCCCCTTGAGCGGGTAGCGGGCCGGCAGCCCCGCGATCAACGCCGCGACCGCATCGCGATCGGCCACATCACAGGCCACCACCGACACCCGCGCCCCGGCACCTTCCAACCGCGACACCACCTCGGCCACACCCTCGGCATCGGAACCCTGGCGACTGGCCAACACCACATGCGCCACCCCATAACGGGCCACCAGATGCTCCGCCAGCGCCGAACCCGCCATCCCGGTCCCCCCGGTGACCACCACGCTCCCCCCGGCCAGGCCGGGGTCGCCGATCGTGAGTACCACTTTGCCGATGTGGCGAGCCTGGCTGATCAACCGATACGCCGCAGCGGTGGACCGCACGTCAAAGGTCTTGACCGGCAACGGCTTCAACCTGCCCGCCGCGAAGAGCGCCATCAGCTCGGTCAGCATCGCCGCGGTGTGATCCGGGCCGGCTTCCATCAGATCGAACGCCCGATAGTGCACACCGTGGTGGTCAGCGCTGACCTGCCTGTGGTCGCGCAGGTCGGTCTTGCCCATCTCGATGAAGCGCCCACCATCGCTCAGCAGCCGCAACGACGCGTCGATGAACTCACCGGCCAGCGAATTGAGCACCACATCCACCCCGGCACCGCCGGTGGCGGCAAGAAACTTCTGCTCGAACTCCAGCGTTCGAGAGTCACCGATGTGGTCGTCATCAAACCCCATCGCGCGCAACGTGTCCCACTTGGGATGGCTGGCGGTGACGAAAACCTCCGCACCCCAATGGCGCAACAGTTGCACTGCCGCCATGCCCACCCCACCGGCCGCGGCATGCACCAGCACCTTCTCCCCCGCCTTCACGCCGGCCAGCACCGACAGCCCGTACAGCGCGGTCAAAAACACCACCGGCACACTCGCGGCCTCCACCAACGACCAGCCCACCGGCACCACCGTCACCAACCGCGCATCCACCACCGCCTCGGAACCCACCACCCCCAACAAACCCATCACCGCATCGCCAATTGCGAGCCCGGTTACCCCCGGCCCAACCTCGACGACCACACCCGCGCCCTCGACACCGATCTCACCGCCGCCCGGATACATCCCCAAGGCCACCAACACATCCCGGAAGTTCACCCCCACCGCGGCCACCGCCACCCGCACCTGCCCGGCAGCCAACTCCACCCGCGCGCTGGGCTGCACCACCAAGTCCTCCAACGTGCCGCCGCCGCCGGCGGCCAACCGCCAGCCTCCATCCGGCAACTCCAGTACCGCCCCGGCCCCGACCGGGGTCAGCCGAGCAGCGTGCGCGACACCGGAACGGACCACGAGTTGCGGTTCACCACAACCGATGACATCGCGCACGTCGACCGATCCGTCCGAGTCCACCAACACGAACCGGCCCGGATGCTCGGCCTGCGCCGAGCGCACCAACCCCCACACCGCCGCACCCGCCAGATCGGTGGCCGCCTCACCGGCCCAACTCACCGCGCCCTGAGTGACGACCGCGAGAATCCCGGAACCATCGCCGGCCTGAGATGACTGCAATGCTCGCAGCGCCTCATGGGTAGCCGCATACACCGACCCGACCACACCGTCGGCCGCCGGGCCCGGCCGCCACACCGTCACGCCGTCATCGCCAATCCCGTTGGACGCCAATGACACCGGTGACCAGGTCACCTCGAATAATCCCCCACCCGCCCGACGGCCCGGCACGGGCATCGACAACTGCGCCACCGAGACCGGGCGAACTACCAGCTCGCGCACCGACAAGACGGGCAGACCCGCACCATCGGCCAGGTCCACCGACACCGCCGCCACGCCGACCGGCGCGATCCGCACTCGCGCACGCGCCGCTCCCGCCGCGTACAAACACACTCCCTGCCAGGAAAACGGCAGCATCGTCTCGGCCTGTTCGCCGGCGACTCCCATCGCGTGCAGCGCCGCGTCCAACACCACCGGGTGGATCCCGAAGCCGCCGACGTCCACTCCGGTGGCCTCGGGGACAGCGATCTCGGCGAACACTTCGCTGCCCCGCTGCCACATCGCACGAAGACCCCGAAACGCCGGCCCATACTCATAACCCCGGTCGGCCAGTCGCTCGTACGCATCGACCACGTCAAGCGGCGTCGCCCCCACCGGCGGCCAGACCGACAGATCCGCGGCCGGCTGCACCGTTCCCGGGCTCAGCACGCCCTCGGCATGCAACACCCACTCCGAACCGGTCTGCGCCGCAAGCGAATACACCGACACCGTCCGTCCACCCGAACTCGTCGGGGCGCCCACCACCACCTGGACCCGCACGCCCTCGGCCGGTTGCAACAGCAGCGGCGCCGATAGTGTGAGCTCCTCCAGCACGGTGCAACCGACCTCGTCGCCGGCGCGCAACGCCAACTCGACGAACGCGGCGCCCGGGAACAACACCACCCCGGCCACCGCGTGATCGGCCAGCCACGGTTGGGCAGCGGTCGAGAGCCGGCCGGTGAGCACCACTCCGCCCGAGTCGGGCCGGTGAACCACCGCGCCCAGCAAGCCGTGCTCGGCCCCCGCCAAACCCAGGGCGCCCATGTCGCCGGTTCCGGCGCCCATCTCTGGCAGCCAAAACCGTTGCCGCTGAAAGGCATACGTCGGCAACGGCACCTGACATCCGCCCACAAACGCCGCCCGCCAATTCACGTCCACGCCCGCGACGTGAGCCTGACCGGCCGACAGCAAGAACCTATCGAGCCCACCGTCGTCGCGCCCCAGCGATGGAATGACGACGGCGTCGGGGGCATTCCGATCTGCCAAGGTTTGCTCGATGCCGGCGAGCAACACCGGATGGGGACTGGATTCGATGAAAGCCTGGTGCCCGCTCTCGCCCGCGGCGCGCACCGCGCGTTCGAACTGCACTGTCTGCCGGATGCTCCGGTACCAGTACTCGGCGTTCAGGCCGGCGGTATCCATGAGCTCGCCGGTGACCGTGGAGAAGAAAGCCACCGACGACGAACGCGGCGCGATGCCGGTCAGCGCCTCGGCGAGCGGCTCACGGATCACGTCCACCTGCGCGGAGTGCGAGGCATAGTCGACATCGATCCTGCGCGCCCGGACGCCGTTCGCCTCGCAGCGCGCCATCAGTTCCTCGAGTGCCGTCACCTCACCGGAGACAACGACAGCCGAAACACCGTTGACGGCGGCAACATTGAGCCGATCCCCCCACGGCTCCAGCAACTGGCGCGCTTGCGGCAGGCCGCACGCCAGCGAGACCATGCCCCCGGAACCCGACAATCGCACCAGCAGCCGGCTTCGCAGCGCCACGACCCGGGCGGCGTCCTCCAGCGACAGCGCGCCCGCGACATACGCCGCCGCGATCTCTCCTTGCGAGTGGCCGATCACCGCGTCCGGGCCGACGCCCACCGACCGCCACAATTCGGCCAGCGATACCATCACCGCCCACAGCACCGGCTGCACCACGTCGACCCGGTCCAGCCCCGGGGCGCCCGCCGCGCCCCGGATGACATCGATCAGGGACCATTCCACGTGTTCGCCGAGCGCCTTGTCGCATCGGTGCATGTGATCGGCGAAAACCTTTGATGTGTCGAGTAATTGGGTTCCCATGCCGACCCATTGCGAGCCTTGGCCGGGAAAAACGAACACCGTCCTGTCCACCGCGCGGGCACGCCCCACCACGACGTTCGCACCGGGCTCGCCGGCCGCCAACCCGGCCAATCCGGCCAGCAGCTGCTCGCGGTCACCGCCCACCACCACGGCCCGATGCTCGAACACCGAACGCGTCGACACCAACGACCAGCCCACGTCGGCCGCATCGAGATCGGCGCCCACGTGCGTCAACAGCCGCTCCGCCTGAGCCGTCAGCGCCTCGGCCGACCGCGCGGACAAGACCCACGGCACCACCGGCATGTCGTTATCACCCGAAGCGCCAACGGTTTCCAGTGCCGGCGCGTCGGCCTGCTCCAGGATCACATGCGCGTTGGTCCCGCTGATTCCGAACGACGACACCCCGGCCCGGCGCAAACCGTCCCCCGCCGGCCATGCCCGGGGTTCGGTCAACAACGAGACGGCGCCCGCCGACCAATCCACGTGCGGCGTGGGCACATCCACGTGCAGCGTCCGCGGCATGAGCCCGTGACGGATCGCCTGCACCATCTTGATCACCCCGGCTACGCCCGCGGCGGCCGAGGTGTGACCCATGTTCGATTTGATGGACCCCAGCCACAGCGGCCGATCCGCCGGCCGGTCCTGGCCGTAGGTCGCGAGCAGCGCCTGGGCCTCGATCGGGTCGCCCAACGTGGTGCCGGTGCCATGGCCCTCCACCAGATCCACGTCGGCCGTATTCAACCGCGCGTTGGCCAGTGCGGCCCGCACCACGCGCTGCTGCGCCGGCCCGTTCGGAGTCGCCAAGCCGTTGGAGGCGCCGTCCTGGTTGACGGCCGAGCCCCGGACCACCGCGAGCACCGGGTGGCCCAGCCGCCGCGCATCGGCCAACCGCTCCAGCACCAACGCCCCGACACCCTCGGAGAAGCCGGTTCCATCGGCCGCACCGGCATACGCCTTGCACCGTCCGTCGGTGGCCAGCGCGCGCTGCCGACTGAATTCGATGAACATCGCGGGAGTGGCCATGACCGTCACCCCGCCGACCAACGCCAGTTCGCACTCGCCCGACCTCAGTGAGCGCGCCGCCAAGTGCAGGGCCACCAACGACGACGAACACGCGGTATCCACCGACACCGCCGGGCCCTCCAACCCCAGCGCGTAGGCGACCCGCCCCGAGGCCACGCTCAGCGTCGAACCGCGCAGCCCGTATCTCTCCAGCTCTCCGGGGACCCGCCCCTGCCCCCCGTACGAACCGTGAAATATCCCGGCGAACACGCCCGTCGCCGATCCGCGCAGCTCCAACGGATCAATTCCGGCCCGCTCCAACGCTTCCCACGACACTTCCATCAACAAGCGCTGCTGCGGATCCATCGCGAGCGCCTCGCTGGGCGCGATGCCGAAGAACGCGGCGTCGAAATCGGCGGCGTCCGCCAGGAATCCGCCGCACCGGGTGTATGACTTGCCGATGGCGTCGGGGTCGGGGTCGAACAGCTCGCTCAGATTCCAGCCGCGATCGGACGGGAAATCGGACACCACGTCGCGGCCCTCGACGACCATCTCCCACAAGGCCTCCGGGGAATCCACGCCGCCCGGATACCGGCACGCCATCCCCACCACCGCGATCGGGTCGGTCGCCAGGTACTCGCGGTTCTCCCGCTTCAGCCGCTCAATTTCCTTGAGAGACTTGCGGAGAGCCTCGACGAGCTCGTCCTGACTGCTGTTCATAGGACCCGGCCTTTCGTGCTGCGATCGAGCAGGAGTCCACGATCGCGCATCAATGCCAGCGCAACAACACAAGTTCAGAGCAGAATCCCGGACCCATCGCGAGCATCAGGCCTGGGCTGCCGCTGGGCGGCCGCTTGCCGATGGTGTCGCGCAACACGTGCAGCACCGACGCCGAGCTCAAGTTGCCGATCTCACCGAGTGAGCGCCAGGTCAGCTCCAGGGCTTCCGCCGGCAGCGACAGGGCGGCGTTGATCGCTTCGATGACCTTCGGGCCACCGGGGTGGCTGACGAAGGCGCCGATGTCGTCGGTGCTCAGGCCGTGGGCGGCCAGGAACTCCGTGACGTCCTTTTCGATGTATTGCTCGACGACCGCAGCGACATCCTTGGACAGCACCAGCTCGAATCCCGTCGTGCCGATGTCGTAGCCCATCGTGCGCAGCGAATCGGGGTAGAGGTGGCTGCGGGAATCGATGACGCTGGGCCCGGCGGCGCCGATCTGTTCGGCGCGACGCTCGCCGACCGCGACCACCGCTCCAGAACCGTCAGCAAACAATGCGCTGCCGACCATGCCCGCCAGCGACGGCTTGTATCCCGGGTAGGTCAGCGAGCAAAGCTCGACCGACACGAGCGCCGCGACCCCGTCCGGCGCGCCGCGCAGGTAGTCGTTCAGCCGGGCCACCCCCGCGGCCCCGGCCACGCAGCCCAGGCCGAACAGCGGTACCCGGCGCACATCGTCGCGCAGCCCGAGCCGCCCGGCGATCCGGGCATCCAGCGACGGCACCGCCAGCCCGGTGACCGTCGTCGTGACAAGCACGTCGAGGTCTTGGGGTCGCAGGCCCGCCTCGTCCAGCGCCCCCTCCAGCGCCTCACAGCCGAGGTCCACGGCGTTTTCGATGAAGATCCGGTTCGCCGTGCCGAAGTCTTTGAGGGTCGGATACGTCTCCAGCGGGAGCACCAGGTGTCGGCTGTTGACCTTGGCGCTGGTGTGCAGCTGCCGAACGATGTCCTCGTAACCTTCGAACTCAGGAATGCTGACGAAAAAGTCGGTGAGCTCGCGCTGGGAGTAGCGATATGGCGGCAACGCACCGAACACTCCCGCGATGACGCTCATTGAACCCACCCCCTGGTCACGTACCCCCGGGCACGACGGTTCACCCGGATTGCTTAGCTGATGGAAGCTTAGTCCGCTCGCAAATTAACGGCAAAGAAACGGCCAGTCTCGTTTCAGCCCGCCAGCTGCTGTTGCAGCCGCTCTTTCAGCCGCTCGGAGCTGGCCAGGACCCCGTCGAGTTGGTCGGCGACCCGGGTCGGCGCGGTGCCTCCCCGGGCATCGCGCGCCGACACCGAGCCCTCGATCGTCAGCACCTCCCTGACCTGCGGCGTCAGGTCGGAGCTGATGGCGGCCAGCTCGTCGTCGGTCAGCTCCTCGAGCCCGACGCCGCGCTCCTCGGCCGCGCGCACGGCGGCGCCGGCGGCCTCGTGCGCGGACCGGAACGGGACTCCCTGGCGCACAAGCCATTCAGCGATGTCGGTGGCCAGCGTGTAGCCCGCCGGGGCCAGCGCTGCCATCCGCTCGACGTTGAAGGTCAGGCTGGCCACCAGGCCCGCCATCGCCGGCAGCAGCAACTCCAGCTGGGCCACCGAGTCGAATACAGGTTCCTTGTCTTCCTGCAGGTCACGGTTGTAGGCCAGCGGCTGGGCCTTCAGCGTCGCAAGCAGGCCGGCCAGGTTCCCGATCAGCCGCCCCGACTTGCCGCGCGCCAGCTCGGCGATGTCCGGATTCTTCTTCTGCGGCATGATCGAGCTGCCGGTGGACCACGAATCGTGCAGGGTGACGTAGCCGAACTCCGTCGAGCTCCAGATGATGATGTCCTCGGCGAGCCGGGACAGGTCCACGCCGATCATGGCGAACACGAACGCGGCTTCCGCGGCGAAATCCCGGGCCGCGGTCGCGTCGACGGAGTTGTCCGCCGAGGCGGCGAAGCCCAGGTCCGCGGCGATCGCGTCGGGGTCCAGCCCCAGCGACGACCCGGCCAGCGCGCCCGCGCCGTACGGGGACACCGCCGCGCGCTTGTCGAAGTCGACGATCCGGTCGACGTCGCGCAGCAAGGGATGCGCGTGCGCCAGCAGATGGTGGGCCAGCAGGATCGGCTGGGCCGACTGCAGATGGGTCTTGCCGGGCATGATCGCCTTCGGGTGGGCGGCGGCCTGGGCGGCCAGTGCCGCGACGACGTCGAGCGCCCCGGCGGCGACCCGCCGCACCGCGTCGCGCAGCCACATCCGGAACAGCGTGGCCACCTGATCGTTGCGCGACCGGCCGGCCCGCAGCCGGCCACCCAGGTCGGGCCCGACCCGGTCGATCAGGCCGCGCTCCAGGGCGGCATGCACGTCTTCGTCGCTGACCAGCGGCGAAAAGCTGCCGTCGACCACATCCTCGGCCAGGCTGTCCAGCCCCGCGAGCAGCCCGTCGCGCTGCTCCTCGGTGAGCAGCCCGGCCCGGAACAGCACGATGGTGTGGGCCCGCGACGCCGTGATGTCGTAGGGCGCCAGCACCCAGTCGAAGTGGGTGGACTTGCTCAGCGCGGCCAGCGCCTCGGACGGGCCGTCGGCGAACCGCCCGCCCCACAGGGATCCCTCGCGCGTGCTCACGTCTCGTCGGCGGCCAGGTCCCGGCGGGAGGCGATCTTCGACGACAACCCGTGCACGTAGACGAAGCCCTTCGCCGACGACTGGTCGAAGCTGTCGCCCTCGTCGTAGGTGGCCAGGTTGAAGTCGTACAGCGATTCGGCGCTGCGACGGCCGTTGACCGCAATGTGGCCGCCGTGCAACACCATTCGCACCTCGCCGGACACGTGTTCTTGCGTCTTGGCGACGAAGCTCTCCAGCGCGACCTTGAGCGGTGAGTACCACAGCCCGTCGTACACCAGCTCGGCCCAGCGCTGGTCGGTGTGCCGTTTGAAGCGGCCCAGTTCGCGCTCGAGGGTGACGTGTTCGAGTTCGACGTGCGCGGTGATGAGCACCATCGCGCCGGGCGCTTCGTAGATCTCGCGGCTTTTGATGCCGACCAGCCGGTCCTCGACGACGTCGAGGCGCCCCACGCCCTGCGCACCGGCACGGGTGTTGAGTTCCTCGATGGCTTGCAGCATCGACACCGGCTTGCCGTCGATGGAGACCGGCACGCCCCGCTCGAATCCGATGATCACCTCGTCGGGCGTGCTCCAGTTCAGGGTGGGGTCTTCGGTGTAGGCGTAGATGTCCTTGGTGGGCGCGTTCCACAGGTGCTCGAGGAACCCGGTCTCCACTGCGCGGCCCCACACGTTCTGGTCGATGGAGAACGGCGAGCGTTTGGTGACGCCGATCGGGATGGCGTTCTCCTCGGCGAACGCGATCGCCTTCTCCCGCGTCCACGCGTAGTCACGAACCGGCGCCAGCACCTCCAAATCCGGTGCCAGCGAAGCGAATCCGACCTCGAAGCGGACCTGGTCGTTGCCCTTGCCGGTGCAGCCGTGCGCGACGATGCCGCCCCCGTGCTCGCGGGCGGCCGCGACGAGGTGCTTGACGATCAGCGGCCGGCTGATCGCGGACACCAGCGGGTAGCGGTCCATGTACAGCGCGTTGTTCAGCACTGTTGGCAGGCAATAGCCCTCGGCGAATTCGTCGCGGGCGTCGACGACGACCGCCTCGACGGCGCCGCAGTCCAGGGCCCGTTGGCGCACGACTTCCATGTCCTCGCCGCCCTGGCCCAAATCGATCGCCACCGCCACGACCTCACGGCCGGTCTCCTTGCCTATCCAGCTGATCGCCACCGAGGTGTCCAGACCGCCGGAATACGCCAGGATGACGCGTTCTGACATGAGTCAATCTCCTTTATTTGAGGCTCTCGAGGGTGGCGGCCAGCTCGGCGCCGGTCATCGGCTCTCGGGCGGCCACGAAGAGGGTGTCATCGCCGGCGATGGTGCCGACCACGTACGGTAGCGCCGCCCGGTCGATTGCGCTGGCCAAATAGTCGGCGGCGCCGGGCGGGGTGCGCAGCACCGCCAGGTTCGCGCTGGAGTCGACGGACACCAGCAGCTCGCCGAGCAGCCGCGACAGCCGCGCCGTGCCGCCGGAGACCCCGCGCACCGGGCTGCCGTCCTCGGGGACGACGTAGACCCCGACGCCGCCGTCCGCGCCGCGCAGCTTCACCGCGCCGAGCTCCTCGAGATCGCGCGACAGCGTGGCCTGGGTGACGTCGATGCCCTCGTCGGCCAGCCGCACCGCTAGTTCGCTCTGGCTGCTGATCGACGATGACGACAGGATCGCCACGATGCGGGCCTGCCGGCCGGCGCGGGTGGTTTCGGGGGTGGGCTTGCTGCGTGTCATTGCGCCACTCCTCCCCATCGCTGCGCTCTGCATCGTCGCCGGCGCGGCGTCATCGCGCCCGCTCCAGCAGCCACACCAGCAGCGCCTTCTGGGCGTGCAGCCGGTTTTCGGCCTCGTCCCAGACCGCGCTGCGCGGTCCGTCCATCACCTCGTCGGTGATCTCGTCACCGCGGTGGGCCGGAAGGCAGTGCAGCACAATGGCTTCCGAATCCGCCAGGCCGACGAGTCGCGGGTTGAGCTGATACGGCCGGAACGGTGTACGGCGGTCCAGCCCGTCGTCCTCCTGGCCCATCGACGTCCAGGTGTCGGTCACCAGGACGTCGGCGCCGGCAGCGGCGGCCTCGGCGTCGGCGGTGACCAGCACCGATGCGCCGGTGGCCCGTGCGCGCTGCTCGGCCGCGGCCACGAACGTCGCGTTGGGCGCGAAGCCGTCGGGCGCGGAGACCGTGACGTGGATGCCTGCGGTGACGGCGCCGAGCATCAGCGAATGCGCCATGTTGTTGGCGCCGTCGCCGAAGTAGGACAGCCGCAGCCCATGCAGCGTCCCCTTGCGTTCGGCAATGGTCTGCAGGTCGGCGAGCACCTGGCAGGGATGGAACTCGTCGGACAGCGCGTTGATCACCGGCACCGTCGCCGCCGAAGCCATGGCGTCGAGCCGGTCCTGCCCGAACGTCCGCCACACGATGGCCTCGACGTAGCGGGACAACACCTTGGCGGTGTCCTGCAGCGTCTCGTCGCGGCCCAGCTGGGTGCTGCGGGCGTCGACGACGACGGCGTGCCCGCCAAGCTGGGCGATGCCCACCTCGAACGAGAACCGGGTGCGGGTGGAGTTCTTGTCGAAGAGCACCGCGACGCCGCGCGGACCCTCGAGCGGGCGACGGGCGAACGGGTCCTTCTTGAGGTCGGCGGCGAGCTGCAGGACCTCGGCCTGCTCGGCGGGTGCGAGGTCGTCGTCGCGCAGGAAATGCCGAATCATGTTGCGGCCCCGGCAGTGTCGAGGATGCCCGGCAGGGCGGCGATGAAGCCCTCGATCTGGGATTCGGTGATGATCAGCGGCGGCGCCAGCCGGATGACGTCCGGCGCGGCGGCGTTGACCAGGAATCCCGCGTTGCGGGCGGCCGCCTCGGCCTCCTTGGCCCGCGGCGCGGACAGCACCACGCCCCACAGCAGGCCGCGGCCGCGCGCGTGGTCGATCAGCGGGTGACCGAGCCTTTCGATGCCATGCCGCATCGTCTTGCCCAGCACCTCGGCGCGCCGGACGAGGTCGTCGGCGGCGAGGACGCGCAACACGGCCAGCGCCGCGGCGGTGCAGATCGGGTTGCCGCCGAAGGTGCTGCCGTGCAGGCCCGGCGTCAGCAGCTCCGCAGCCGGACCGACGGCCAGGCACGCGCCGATCGGCAGCCCGCCGCCGAGCCCCTTCGCCAGCGTCACCACGTCGGGGGTGATGCCGTCGTGCTGATGGGCGAAAAACGCACCGGTGCGGCCCATTCCGGTCTGCACCTCGTCCAGCACCAGCAGTGCCCCATGCCGGTTGGTGATCTCGCGGGCGGCGACCAGGTAGCCCTCCGGCGGGACGACGACGCCGCTCTCCCCCATGATCGGTTCGAGGAACACCGCGGCGGTGTCGTCGTCGACGGCGGCCGCCAGCGCGTCCACCGAGCCGTACGCGACGTGCGTGACCTCACCGGGCAGCGGCGCGAACGGCGCCTGCTTGCTGGGCTGACCGGTCAGCGCCAGCGAGCCCATCGTCCTGCCGTGAAAAGCCCCTTGTGCGGCAACGAGTTTCGTGCGCCCGGTGAGCCGGGACAGCTTGAATGCCATCTCGTTCGCCTCGGTCCCGGAGTTGCAGAAGAACACCCGGGTCGCCGCGTCCGCGCCCAGCAGCCCGACCAGTTCTTCGGCCAACGCGATCGCGGGCTCGGTGGCATACAGATTGGACGTGTGGCCCAGCGTCGCGACCTGATGCGTGACGGCCTCGATGATGGCGGGGTGGCGATGGCCGAGCACGTTGACGGCGATGCCGCCGAGCAGGTCCAGGTACGTCTTGCCGTCGACGTCGGTCACGACGGCGCCCTCCCCGCTGGCCAACGCGACCGGCGGGGTTCCGTAGTTGTGCATCATCACGGCTTCCCAGCGCTGCCGTAGCTCGTCGGTGTGCGTCATGCGGAAACCACCTTGGTGCCGGTGCCCGCGTCGGTGAAAAGCTCCACCAGCACGCAGTGTTCGACCCGCCCGTCGATGACGTGTGCGCTGGGCACCCCGGCCGTGACCGCGCGCAGGCACGCTTCGACCTTGGGGATCATGCCGGCCTCCAGCGTGGGTAGCAGTTGCGCCAGTGTGGCGGTGTCGATTTCGCTGACCAGCGAATCGCGGTCCGGCCAGCTGGTGTACAGGCCCTCGACATCGGTCAGCATCAACAGCTTTTCGGCCCCCAGGGCTTCGGCCAGCGCCGCCGCGGCGGTGTCGGCGTTGATGTTGTGCACCACGCCGTCGGCGTCGGGCGCGAGCGTCGACACCACCGGAATGCGGCGCGCCGCAATCAGATCCAGCACCGCCGCCGTATTGACCCGATCGACGTCGCCCACCAGCCCGATGTCGGTGGCCACGCCGTCGACGGTGACGCTGCGCCGCACGGCAGTGAACAGCTGCGCGTCCTCGCCAGTGATGCCGACGGCGTAGGGCCCGTGCGCGTTGATCAGGTTCACCAGTTCGCGGCCGACTTGTCCGAACAGCACCATCCGCGCGACGTCGAGCACTTCCGGTGTGGTGACCCGGAATCCGCCCTTGAAGTCGCCCTCGATGCCCAGGCGACGCAGCATCGTAGTGATCTGTGGCCCGCCGCCGTGCACCACGACGGGGTGGACCCCGCAGTTGCGCAGGAAGGCCATGTCGGCGGCGAAGGCGTGCCGCAACGCGTCGTCGGTCATCGCGTTGCCGCCGTATTTGATCACGACGATCTTGCCGTGCAGCTGCTTGAGCCACGGCAGCGCCTCGGCGAGCACCTGCGCCTTGACCACGGTGGTCAACTCTTCGATCTTCATGGTCATGAGCTGTAGGCCGAATTCTCTTCGACGTACCCGTGCGAGAGGTCGGTGGTGCGGACGGCGGCGGAGGCTTCTCCGACACGCAGGTCGACGGTGACGTCGATGTCCGCACCCGACAGGTCTACCTCCCGCGCGCCGGGGGCCCCGACCCCGTCGACGCACACCGCGGAACCGTTGAACGACACGTTGATTCGATCCGGTTCGAGGGTGATCGGCGTCATGCCGACGGCCGCGAGCACCCTGCCCCAGTTGGGGTCCGACCCGAACAGCGCCGTTTTGACCAGGCTGTCGCGGGCGACCGCCCGGGCGGCGATCAGCGCGTCGTCCTCGGACGCCGCGCCGGTCACCGTCACGGTGACGCGCTTGGTGACGCCCTCGGCGTCGGCCTGCAGCTGCGCGCACAGGTCGTCGCAGACCCGCAGCACCGCCTCATCGAGTTCTGCCTGCGGCGGCGCGATCCCGCTGGCACCCGACGCCAGCAGCAGCACGGTGTCGTTGGTGGAACAACAGCCGTCGATGTCGAGCCGGTCGAACGTGCGGGCGACGGCCCCGCGCAGCGCCGCGTCCAGCGCTGCCGCGTCGGCGACCGCGTCGGTGCTGAGCACGCACAGCATCGTGGCCAGTGACGGCGCGAGCATGCCCGCACCCTTGGCCATCCCACCGACCGTCCAGTTGTTCCGATGATGCAGCGCAACCTGTTTGGCCACCGTGTCGGTGGTCATGATGGCGTGCGCGGCGTCGTCCCCGCCCGTGAGCCCGCCCGCCATCTCGTGCACGATTTCGCGAACCCCGGCCAGCACCTTGTCCATTGGCAGCCGGTCGCCGATCAGACCGGTGGAGCAGACCCCGACCTCGATGGCCCCGGTCTCGGTTCCCCAGTCCGACAGCGCGGCGGCCACCGCCTCCGCGGTGGCGTGGGCGTCCTGGAAGCCGCCCGGCCCGGTGCAGGCGTTCGCGCCGCCGGAGTTGAGGATCACCGCGCGCAGCGCTCCGGTCGTCAGCACCTGCTGGGTCCAGAGCACCGGCGCGGCCTTGACCCGGTTGCGGGTGAACACCCCGGCGGCGGCGTAGTCGGGCCCTTCGTTGAAGACCAGGGCGAGGTCACGAGCGCCCGATGCCTTGATCCCGGCGGCAATGCCGGCGGCCCGGAACCCGGCCGGGGCGGTCACGCCCTGCTCACGCAGCAGCCGAGCCTCGGTGGTCGTGGTGGTCACGGCGCCACTCCGACCACCGAAAGGCCTTCGGTCTCAGGCCAACCCAGCGCCAGGTTCATCGACTGCACGGCGGCGCCGCCGGTCCCCTTGACCAGGTTGTCGATCGCGGCGATCGCAACGAACGTCTCGGCGGCCTCGTCCACCGCGACGGCGATGTGGGCCGCGTTGCTGCCGATGACCGACCCGGTGCGGGGCAACTGGCCGTCCGGCAGCAGATGGACGAAAGGCTCTGCGTCATAGGCCTTTTCGTAGGCGGCGCGCAGTTGTGACAGCGGGGAGCGGGTGCGCGCGGTGCAGGTGGCCAGGATGCCGCGTGACGTCGGGATGAGGACGGGCGTGAACGACACCGTGACGTCGCGCTCGGTGACGGCCCGCAGCCCCTGCGCGATCTCGGGCGTGTGCCGGTGGGCGCCGGCGATGTTGTAGGCCCGCGCCGACCCGATGACCTCGGAGCCGAGCAGGTCGGTCTTGGCCGCGCGACCGGCCCCGGAGCTTCCGCTGACGGCGACCACGGTGACGGCGGGCTCGACGAGGTCCTCGGCTACCGCGGGCAACAGCGCCAGCAGCGCCGCGGTGGGATAGCAGCCGGGTACCGCGATGCGTCGGGCGCCGCGCAACCGCTCGCGCGCCCCGGGGAGCTCCGGCAGCCCGTAGGGCCAGCTGCCGGCGTGCGGGGACCCGTAGAACCGCTCCCACGCGACGGCGTCGCCGAGCCGGAAGTCCGCGCCGCAGTCGACGATCAGCGTGTCGGGGCCGAGCTGTTCGGCCAGTGCCGCCGAATGCCCGTGGGGCAGCGCCAGGAAGACCACGTCATGACCGCTCAGGACGGCGAGCTCGGTGGGCTCGACCACCCGCTGCGCCAGCGGCGTCAGGTGCGGATGGTGCTCACCCAGCGCGCTGCCGGCGCTGGCGGCGGCGGTCACCGAACCGATCGTGAGCCGGCCGTCAGCGTAGGCGGGATGTCCGAGCAGCAGGCGGAGGATCTCGCCACCCGCGTAGCCGCTGGCACCGGCAACCGCCACCTTGAGAACGTCGGCCATTTCGACCATTCTGCATGGTTATGCAATAGATTGCAAATCAATGCTACATGCGTAGTTCGGCGCCCACGGCCTCGGCGGCGCGCCGCACGGCGGCGTCACGCGCGGCGCTGGCGTCGTCCTCGGTGAGCGTGCGATCCGGCGCGCGGAAGCGCAGCGCGAACGTCAACGACTTGCGACGCTCGCCGATCTGAGGGCCGGTGAACACGTCGAAGAGCTGAATGTCCTCCAGCAGTTCGCCCGCCCCCTCGCGGACGGCATCCGCGACCGCTTGGGCGGGCACGTGGGCGGCGACCACCAGGCTGACGTCCTGGAACACGGCCGGGAACGGCGACACCCGGGGCGCCGGCAACGCTTCGACGATCGGAATCGCGTCGAGATTCAGCTCGAGCGCGCAGGCGCCCTTCGGCAGCCCCGAGCGCTCGATCACGGCGGGATGCAGTTGGCCCGCATGACCGACCCGGGTCTCCCCGACGAGCACCTCGGCGCAGCGCCCCGGATGCCATGGCAGACATTGGTCCGCCCGTAGGGTCACGTCAACTCCGCTGGCGCGCGCGATGATTCGCACCGCCTCGAACGCGTCGGTGGCATCGGCGGCGCGGCCGGGGCCCCAGGGGCCGCGTGGTTCACGCAGGCCGGCCAGCACCACGGCGACGTGCTGCGGTTGCCCAGGCAACGACGCATCCAGCATCGCGATCTCGGCATCGGTCGGGCGGCGGTCGACGGGGATGAGCTCGACGCCGCGAGTCTGCTCGGTCGGCTGCACCACCTGGGCGATGGCAAACAGCGCGGCGTCGACGAGGCCGCGGGACACGTTGCGCCCCAACGCTTCCAGCAGACCGGGCAGCAACGTGGTGGCCAGCTCCGGGCGATCCGCTTCCAGCGGGTTGAGCACGCGGGTGGTGCTGCGCCGCGGATCGTCGGCGGGCAGTCCCCACAGGTCGAACACGCCGGCCGGCAGAAACGGTGTCGGCAGGACCTCGACGTACCCGGACTGCGCCAGCGACTTGCCGATGGCACGGCGGCGCTTCTGCACCGCGGTAAGCCCCTGCCCGCCGGGCGCCGACGGCAGCACCGATCCGATGGCCTCCAGCCCCTCGAGCCGCAGCACTTCCTCCACCAGGTCGGCGGGCTGCACGAGATCGGGGCGCCAACTCGGCGGGGTCACCGTCAACACGCCGCCATCTTCGGTGACTTCTTCCGCTACCAAGGCGCCGATCTGGGCCAGCCGCCTTGCGGTCGTGCCCGGGGCATAGGCGACGCCCGCGACGCGGTCCGGCAGGTCGACGGCGATCCGGATCGGGGGCAGGGACCAGTCGTCGCGCGGCGGGTCACCGCGCCAATCCGTGAGGGTTTCGACCACCGCTCCCCCGGCGATGCCCGCGAGCAGCGCGGCACAGCGGTCCAGCGCGGCCACCGAGATGGCCGGGTCCACCCCACGCTCATAGCGACGAGCGGCCTCGCTGGGCAGGTGCAGCCGTCGCTGGGTGCGCGACACCGCGGGCGGGTCCCATACCGCGGCCTCCAGCAGCACGTCGGTGGAATCGGCCCGCACCTCGGTGCTGGCCGCACCCATAACGCCGCCGATCGCCGCCGTGGCCGCGTCGTCGACGATCAGGACGTCGGCGGAATCGAGCTTGCGCTCAACGTCATCGAGGGTGACGACGGTCTCGCCGGGCCGCGCGAACCGCACGCCGAGGCCGCCGCTGATGCGGTTGCGGTCGTGGGCGTGCATGGGGTGGCCCAGTTCCAGCATCACGTAGTTGGTCGCGTCGACGGCCGGGGAGGTCGCGCGGATGCCGGAGAGCAGCAGCCGGCGCTGCAGCCACCATGGCGATACCGCGGCGGGGTCGATGCCGGTGACCGGTCGCAGCGCGAAACGGCGAACGCCGGTTTCGGCCTGCACCGTCAGCGGCCAGGCCTCGCCTTCGACGGGCAGCGGCTTGACCTCGGCGGGGTCGACGAAGTCCAGGTCGTAGGCGCAGGCGATTTCACGGGCCAGGCCGCGCACCGACATGCAGTAGCCGCGGTCGGGGGTGATGGCCAAGTGGAAGACCACGTCGTCCAATCCGAGCACGCCGGCGCCGTCGGCCCCGGGTTCGGCAGTGCCTGGCGGGAGTACCAGGATTCCGGAATGGTCTGCGCCCAAACCAAGTTCGGCCATCGAGCAGATCATTCCGTCGGAGTTGCGGCCATACGTCTTGCGCGCGGTGATCGCGAACCCGCCGGGCAGCGTGGTACCGGGCAACGCCACCACAACCAGGTCGCCGACGACGAAATTGGTTGCTCCACAAACGATATCGCGGGGCTGCCCCTCGCCGACGTCGACGAGACATGCCCGGATCGGCTTCTTGAACTCGGTGAGCTCCTCGATGCCGGTGACCCGCCCCACGGTCAGCGGCCCGTCGACCGGACCGAGCGTGACGACTTCCTCGACCTCGTGGCCGATGCGCACCAGGGTCTGCTCGAGGTCGCCGGGGGTGACATCCCAGCCCGGGGCGCCCACGGCGACGACCTCGCGCAGCCAGCTGTACGGAATGCGCATCAGGCACCCACCCCGAAGGGCAGCGAGAAGCGGACGTCGCCCTCGACCATGTCGCGCATGTCGGGAATGCCGTTGCGGAACTGCAGCGTGCGTTCCAGGCCCATGCCGAACGCGAAGCCGGAGTAGACGTCGGGGTCGATCCCCGCGGCGCGCAACACATTTGGATGCACCATGCCGCAGCCACCCCACTCTACCCAGTCGGCGCCGCCCTTCTTGTCGGAGAACCAGACGTCGAACTCGGCGGACGGTTCGGTGAACGGGAAGAAGTGTGGCCGGAACCGGGTGCGCACCGAGGGGCCGAACTCCGCGCGAGCGAACGCGTCCAGCGTTCCCCGCAGATGCGCCATGGTCAGGCCGCGGTCCACCGCCAACCCTTCGACCTGATGGAAGACGGGCGTATGGGTGGCGTCGAGTTCGTCGGTGCGGAACGTACGGCCGATCGAGACGATGTAGACCGGCAGGTCGCGCTCGAGCAGGATGCGCACCTGCACCGGCGAGGTATGCGTGCGCAGCAGCTGTCGCGAACCCTCCGGCGCGATGTAGAAGGTGTCCTGTTCGCTGCGCGCGGGATGGTCGGGAGGGAAGTTGAGGGCGTCGAAGTTGAACTGCTCGGTCTCCACCTCCGGCCCCTCGACCAGCTCCCATCCCATCGCGATGAAGGTGTCGGCGACGTGCTCGGCCAATATCGTGATCGGGTGCCGGGCGCCGGTCGGCTGCCGAGTCGACGGCAACGTGACGTCGATGCCCTCGGCGACCAGCACGGCCGCGTCGCGCTCGGCGCGCAGGGTCGCCAGCCGTTCGTCGTAGCTGCGCTGAGCCTCCCCGCGCGCGGTGTTGACGCGTTTGCCGGCGTCCGCGCGCTGGTCCTTGGGCAAGGCCGCGAGCGCCTGTCGCGCTAGCGCCAGCGGCGAACGGTCCCCGAGGTGCTCGGTCTTGACGAGCGCCAGCGCCTCCAGGTCATCCGCGTGTGCGATGGCCTGCCGGGCGGCATCGACCGCATTGGTCAACGCTTCCGGCGACAGGTCGACGGGTTGATCGCCCACGCGGCGACACTCTCCTTGCTGACGAGGCTGTTGCAGGGCTGGATGCGCCCAGCGCAAATGCCGATCATAGGGGATTCGGAGCACGGCGCTGGGCGCGTGCTAGCAGATGTCGAGCGGCGCTTAGCCCGCCATGACCGGCTGCAGACCGGCCGGTGCGTCGGCGGCCAGCGGGAGCGCGCCGCGCCGCGCGAAGAACTGGGCGACCGCGTAAGCCACTACGGCGCCCAGGACGCCGAACGACGACGCGGCGGCCATCGTTCCCCAGTGGTGCGCCAACATCAGGAACCCAAATCCTGAGGACGCCGCCAGCATCAGGAACCGCACCGGGGTCCACCGGATCGGCTGGCGGAACCGCGCGGACACCAGGACGCCCAGCACGACGGCGACAGTATGACCCGCATCGGTGAAGTCACCACCGATGATCGCCGACGCCATGCCCGCCGAGACCCACCAGCCGACCCAGGCCGGTCGCCAGCGTTCGGGAATCGCCGCCGTCATCGCTCCGAGCACCGCCAGGGCGCCATAGCTCATCCCCACGTCGCTGGCGCGGGTAATCGAAATCGGCAGCCAGCCGAACTCGACCGACGCCGCGAGGGCGGCGGCCACCACCAACGTCGCGCCGATATGTCCGACTAAGAACGCCATGACCAGCCGGATGGTGCGCAGATGCAGTTCGGCGAGCGCGAGCAGGCACGTCAGGAACGGCAGCCAGAAGTAGAGCGGGCCGGCATCGACGACCAGCGCGCTGCCCAGGAGCGTGCCGACATGGCCGTGCGCGAGGTTGTGCAGGTTGGTGCTGGCGCGCTGAACGAGCACGTCGTGCGCGTGCGGGCCGAGCGCAAGGATCGCGCAGCTGATGGCGAGCAGAATCGCCACGTACCCAATGGTGAACCGGACCCGGGCCAGCCGGGAGAAGATGCCCCCAATCATCGGTGTCTATTATGCGGGCTAATTTGTTTCCGAAGTGTGATCGGAGGCTGTCAACTCCCTAAGAGTCCGCAGGCGATAGATCGCCAAGTCCGCGGGGACGCCGGCGGTTTTGGGCGCGAACACCGGTTTACGTGCACGTTTGGCGACGACGCCCATCTCGTCGAGCGCGGTTTGGGGTATCTGGTCGAGTGACGAACTCGACACCATGATTCCGCCCTTCGTAGCCCGTTCCATCACGCGAGCGGCGATGTTGACGTCGACGCCCAGCCAATCGGCGGCCATCCGCTGCGGGCGTCCGGTGTGGATCCCGACCCGCATCCGCGGCGTGTAGCCGTCCACGTCGACCGTTCGCAGCTGCTCCTTGGCGGCCAGCACGGCGCGCACGGCGACCGTCGGATCGCCGAACACCGCCATCAGCCCGTCGCCCATCCGCTTGACGATGTGCCCTCCCGCGTCGAGCAGCGGCGGTTCGACCGCCCGCGCCACCTGCCGCAGCAGGGCGAGCGCCGCGTCGTCACCGGCGTGCAGCGACCACGTCGAGAAGCCCACCAGATCGGTGAACACCAGCGTCACTTCCGGGTTGGCCGGCCGTCGGGACACCGCCTCGGTCAGCGCCTGCCACACTTGCAGCACGCCGAGGCTGAGCTCCCGCGACGCGGCGTCGCGATCCCCTAGCAGCCGGTCGGCGGCGCGCGCCGCCGCCCGCGGCGCGCCCTCACCCGCGGTGGACAACGGGTCGCCGAATTCGTGATCGCCGGGCAACAGCCGTCGCGCCCGCCGGACGAACGCCACCACGCCGGGGCTGTGGTTGGTGGTGCGCAACCACTGCGCCGGAGAGCGAAGTTTCGAGTCGGGGGGCGCCGCCGTGGTCACCGATTCAGAGTCCGTTTCCTGGGGCTCACCCGGGACCGGATCGCCAGGTGCGCGCTCCACTTGGCCAGGGTAAGTAGTTCCGGCTGACGCAGGCAATGACACCCGCTTCGGTTGTGTCACATCTCGCATCGAAGGCCCTGATTGACACCGGATTACCGGCCGGCCACGCCGGCATCGAAACTCGGTAACACCCGGCCGCGCCGAGGGCCGAAATCATAGACAACACGCGTTGTCAAAGTTATCGTGAGCGCAGGTAGTACTAGGAGGCCGTGATGACTGCCGCATCGACTGCATCCGCTGATCCGCTCGGACCAGATTCACTCACGTGGAAGTACTTTGGCGATTTGCGCACCGGGATGATGGGCATCTGGATCGGCGCAATCCAGAACATGTATCCGGAACTCGGCGCGGGGGTCGAGGAGCATTCGATCCTGCTGCGCGAGCCGCTGCAGCGCGTGGCCCGGTCGGTGTACCCCATCATGGGCGTCGTCTACGACGGCGAGCGGGCCGCGCAGACCGGTGAGCAGATCAAGCGCTACCACGACACCATCAAGGGGACCGACACCGAAGGGCGCCGGTACCACGCCCTGAACCCGGAGACCTTCTACTGGGCGCACGCCACGTTCTTCATGCTCGTCATCAAGGTGGCCGAGTACTTCTGCGGGGGCTTGACCGAGGCAGAAAAGCGACAGCTGTTCGACGAGCACGTGCGGTGGTACCGGATGTACGGGATGAGTATGCGGCCGGTGCCGAAATCCTGGGAGGAATTCCAGGAGTACTGGGACCGGGTGTGCCGCGAGGAGCTGGAAATCAACCAGGCGACGCTGGACATCTTCCAGATTCGCATCCCCAAGCCCAAGTTCATCCTGATGCCGACGCCGATCTGGGACCAATTGTTCAGGCCGTTGGTGGCCGGTCAGCGCTGGATCGCGGCGGGTCTGTTCGAGCCCGCGGTGCGCGAGAAGGCGGGCATGCGCTGGACGCCGGGCGACGAGGTGTTGTTGCGCATCTTCGGCAAGATGGTCGAGCTGGCCTTCCTGGCCGTCCCGGACGAGATTCGCTTGCACCCACGCGCGCTGGCCGCGTACCGGCGCGCCCAGGGGCGAATTCCGGGCGACGCGCCGTTGGTCGAGGCGCCGGAATTCATGGCGCCCCCGCGCGATCGCCGCGGGCTGCCGATGCACTACTTCCCGCCGCGCAAGTCGCTGATCGAACGCGCCGGGTCACTGGTGCACACCACGCTTTCGCTGGCCGGCGTGCGGTCCGCGCGGGGCCCCAAAAAAGCTGCGTAAAAGTCCGCTAAGGCAGCTTCGGCCCAGCCAGGGCCCGCGCGCTCTGGTAGAGACAGATCGCCGCGGCGGCGGCCACGTTCAGGCTCTCCGCGCCGCCGGACATCGGGATGCGCACGCGATGATCCGCCCGGTTGGCGATTTCGACTGGCAGGCCTTGCGATTCGGGCCCGAACAGCCAAGCCGTGCGCGCGCCGAGCAATTCCCCGGCCTCGTCGAGGCGGGTCTCGCCGTCGACCGTGGTCGCCAGCACCTGCAGCCCGGCGGCCCGCAGCGCGGTCAGGACGGCATCGGCGTCGGGCTCGGCGACGACCGGGATCGAAAAAATGCTCCCGGCGGACGCGCGCAAACACTTGCCGTTGTACGGGTCGACGCTGTGCCCGCCCAAGATCACCGCGGCGGCGCCCATGGCGTCGGCGATGCGGATGACGGTGCCCGCATTGCCCGGCTCGCCAATCTCGATGGCGACGGCGATCAGCCGGGGGGCGTCGGCCAGCACGTCCTCGAGCCCGATGGCCGGGACGTCGCACACCGCCACCAACCCCGCGGGAGTGACGGTGTCGGACAAGGCTTTTGCGGCACGTTCGGTCACCAGGTGGACGGGAACGTCATGTCGCTCAGCCAGGGCGGCCAGCAGCGGCGCGTGCCGCTGCTCGGCGGGCTCGGTGACGAACAGCTCCCGGACCAGTCCGCGCAGCGACGCGGCCTCGACCAGGTTGGGGCCTTCGGCGAGAAATTTCCCCGCCCGCCGCCGGCCGACGTGGCGATGCAGTTTGACCGCCGCGGATACCCTCGCGGACCGTTCGGTGAGCACCGAAACGGCTTGCCGCGAACGGGAACTCAGGCAGCCTCGCCCGAGGGGGCGTTGACGTCCTCGGGCAGTGCCGCCCGGGCGACGTCGACGAGCGCGGTGAACGCCGCCGGGTCGGCGATCGCGATATCGGCGAGGTTTTTGCGGTCCACTTCGACACCCGCGGCCTTCAGACCCTGGATCAGCCGGTTGTAGGTGATGTCATTGGCGCGCGCGGCGGCGTTGATCCGCGAGATCCACAATTTGCGGAATTCGCCCTTGCGCGCACGGCGGTCGCGGTAGGCGTAGTTCAGCGAATGCAGCTGCTGCTCTTTGGCTTTGCGATAGAGCCGGGATCGCTGGCCGCGATAGCCCTTCGAGGCCTTCAGAACGCTGCGCCTCTTCTTGTGGGCGTTGACCGCCCGCTTCACGCGTGCCATGGATGTTCCTACTCTCGTTCAGACGTAAATGGTCAGGGTCAGCCGTTCAACAACGCGTTGATGCGCTTGGTGTCGTTGGCTGAAACCGTGGTGCGGCCGTCCAGCCGCCGGGTCCGCTTGGTGGGCTTGTGCTCGAGCAGATGCCGGCGATTGGCTTTTTGCCGGACGATCTTTCCGGTCCCGGTGCGCCGGAACCGCTTCGAAGCCCCGCTGTGGGTCTTGGCCTTGGGCATGTTTCCTCTGGTTCTAGTTCTGCTGTTCTGCGGTATTCGGATTGGCCTCTGGCGTGGCCTCTGGTCCTTCGGGGTGCCGCGCCCTTGCGCGCGTCTTCGCGCCGCGGTGCGGTGCCAGCACCATCGTCATATTGCGGCCGTCCTGCTTGGCCGACGTTTCGACGAAGCCGTAGTCGGCGACGTCCGCGCCCAGCCGCTGCAGCAATCGGTAGCCCAGCTCGGGCCGCGACTGCTCACGTCCGCGGAACATGATGGTGACCTTTACCTTCGATCCCGCTTCCAGGAAGCGGACTACGTGGCCCTTCTTGGTCTCGTAGTCGTGATCGTCGATCTTGGGTCGAAGCTTTTGCTCTTTGACGACGGTCTGCTGCTGGTTCCGGCGGGATTCGCGCGCCTTCTGCGCCGCCTCGTACTTGTACTTGCCGTAGTCCATGATCTTGCAGACCGGGGGCCTGGCGTTCGGGGCGACTTCGACAAGGTCGAGATCGGCGTCTGCGGCGACGCGCAGTGCGTCTTCGATACGCACGATGCCTACCTGCTCCCCCCCTGGGCCAATCAATCGGACTTCAGGTACGCGAATGCGCTCGTTGACGCGGGTCTCAGTGCTGATGGGGCCTCCCTTGTTGGGCTTCTGGTCGTCCAATCACGACCAGTGCCTGGGCCCGTCCGAAGTCAGCGGTGGAAACGCCACACCACCAGCAAAAAGGCCCTGCACAAGCAGGGCCCAATGCCGACCGATCGCCGCTTGAACCTTGGGTCAAGCCGCCCGCGCCACGCGCGGAGCAGGCATTATGCAATGCCCGTGACCGGACCGTGTCGCCGTGACCGAGACGGAAACCGTCTCGTGGCTAGCGGTGGGAGTGGGACTCCACTTAACTGTCCTGGCTTTCGCCGGGATGGTCGCGACGGTCAGTCTAGCAGCCGTGAGCCGCCGGCCAGCATTCGCGAGCGCGGCAACGCGGCGACAAACTCTTTCGCATCACGCGGCATTTCACGGGTAGAGGGAATATCCTCGCGGTCTGTGACACTCGCTTCTGCTGGCTCGGGCCCTCGGTCTGGCAGCCGGTCGCGCTCCCGGTATCACTGGGTACCGGCGGCGGCTGGCTGGACCGTTGGCGTCATCGCCACCCTGTCGCTGGTGGGCAGCGTGTCGCCACTGTTCCGCTGGCTGATCAAGGTCCCGCGGGAATTCATCAACGACTATCTGTTCAACTTCCCCGACACCAGCATCGCGTGGTCGTTCGTGCTGGCGTTGCTGGCCGCGGCGCTGACCGCGCGCAAACGCATCGCCTGGCTGCTGCTGCTCGGCCAGATGATCCTGGCCGCGTTCTGGAATGCCGCCGACATCGCCGCGGGCGACAACACCGCCGCCGAGACCTTCGGCGAGAACCTCGGGTTCGCCGTACACGTCGTCGCGGTCGTCCTGCTGGTGTTGGGCTATCGGGAGTTCTGGGCCAAGGTCCGCAAAGCCGCGCTGTTCAAGGCGGCCGCGGTGCTGGTGGTCGGCGATGTGATCGGCATCCTGCTGTCCTGGGGTCTCGTCGAGTTGTTCCCCGGAACGCTTGCGCGGCAAGACCGCCTGCCCTACGTCGCTAACCGGGTGGTCGGATTCGCCCTCGCCGATCCCGATCTGTTCACCGGCAGGCCGCACGTGCTGATGAACGCGATCTTCGGGTTGTTCGGTGCGCTCGCGTTGATCGCCGCGACGATCGTGCTGTTCCAGTCCCAGCGCGCCGACAACGCACTGACCGGCGAGGACGAGTCGGCCATCCGCGGCCTGCTGGAGCTGTGGGGCAAGAACGACTCCCTGGGTTACTTCGCGACCCGTCGTGACAAGTCGGTGGTCTTCGCGCACAGCGGCCGCGCGGCCATCACCTATCGGGTCGAAATCGGCGTCTGCCTGGCCAGCGGCGACCCGGTGGGCGACCCGCGAGCATGGCGGCAGGCCGTCGATGCGTGGTTGGGCCTGTGCCAGACCTACGGCTGGGCGCCCGGCGTCATGGGCGCCAGTTCACAAGGCGCGCAGGTGTATCGGGAGGCCGGCCTCAACGCGCTCGAGCTGGGCGACGAGGCGATTCTGCGTACCGCCGAGTTCAAACTGTCAGGCCCGGACATGCGCGGGGTCCGCCAGGCCGTGACGCGGGCCCGCAGGGCCGGGCTGACGGTGCGCATCCGGCGGCACCGCGACATCTCACCCGAGGAGATGAGCGAGACCATCTCGCGCGCCGACTCGTGGCGCGACACCCAAACCGAGCGAGGCTTTTCCATGGCGTTGGGCCGGCTGGGTGATCCGGCCGACGGGGACTGCCTGCTGGTCGAGGCGATCGACCCGCACGGCCACGTGGTCGCCATGCTGTCGCTCGTCCCCTGGGGAACCACCGGCGTCTCCCTGGATTTGATGCGGCGTTCTCCGCAGTCCCCCAACGGCACCATCGAGCTGATGGTCAGCGATCTGGCCCTGAACGCCGAAACGCTTGGTATTTCCCGCATTTCGCTGAACTTTGCGATGTTCCGGTCGGCGTTCGAGCAAGGCGCGCAACTTGGCGCCGGTCCGATTGCCCGGTTGTGGCGCGGGCTGTTGATCTTCTTCTCGCGGTGGTGGCAGCTGGAGACGCTGTACCGCTCGAACATGAAATACCAACCCGACTGGGTTCCCCGCTATGCCTGTTACGAAGATGCCCGGTTGATCCCCCGGGTGGGCGTCGCGTCGGTGATCGCCGAGGGTTTCCTGGTGTTGCCGTTCAGGCGGCGCGACAAGCTGCATACCGGGCACCACCCCGCGGTGCCGGCCCGGCTGGCGGAATCGGGGCTGCTGCACCACGACGGGTCGGCGCCGGATGTCAGTGGGCTCAGAAGCGACGAGGGCATCGAGGAGGACGACGAGTTCAGGTCCCGCCTGCCCGAGCAGGTGCGGGTGCGCCTGACCAAGCTGAAGACGCTGCGCCGCACCGGCATTGACGCCTACCCCGTCGGCTCCCCACCAAGCCACACCGTCGCGCAGGCGCTGGACGCCGGCGACCAGGACGCCGTCTCGGTATCCGGCCGGATATTGCGGATCCGCGATTTCGGCGGTGTTCTATTCGCCCAGTTGCGTGACTGGTCGGGCGAAATGCAAGTGCTGCTGGATAATTCACGTCTGGAGTGCGGCCGCACCGCCGATTTCCACGCGGCCATCGATCTGGGCGACCTGGTCGAGATGACAGGGCACATGGGTTTTTCCAAGAACGGGACGCGCTCGCTGATCGTGCGCGACTGGCGGATGATCGGTAAGTGCCTGCGGCCGTTGCCGAATAAATGGAAAGGGCTGACCGACCCCGAGGCGCGGGTGCGGACCCGCTATGTCGACCTGGCCGTCAATACCGAGTCGCGCGGCCTGATCACCGCCCGCAGCAGCGTGTTGCGTTCGGTCCGGGAGACGCTGTTCGCCAAGGGGTTCATCGAAGTCGAGACCCCGATCCTGCAGCAGATTCACGGCGGGGCCACGGCCCGGCCGTTCGTCACGCACATCAACACCTACGACATGGACCTGTTCTTGCGCATCGCGCCGGAGCTTTATCTGAAGCGGTTGTGCGTCGGCGGCGTGGAGCGAGTCTTCGAACTGGGCCGGGCCTTCCGCAACGAGGGGGTGGACTTCAGCCACAACCCCGAGTTCACCCTGCTGGAGGCCTACCAGGCGCACGCCGACTACCTGACGTGGATCGACGGGTGCCGCGAGCTCATCCAGAACGCGGCCCAGGCCGCCAACGGCGAGCAGACCGTGTTGCGGCCCCGCGCCGACCCCGGGCCCGGCGGCGCCGAGGTTGAGCCCGTCGACATTTCGGGCAAGTGGCCCGTGAAAACCGTGCACGACGCGGTGTCCGAAGCCCTCGGCGAACGCATCGAGCCCGACACCTCGTTGAGCGCGCTGCGCAAGTTGGCCGACGCCGCGCACATTCCCTACCGGGCGCAGTGGGACTCCGGCGCGGTGGTGCTGGAGCTCTACGAGCACCTCGTCGAGGACCGGACCGAGCGGCCGACGTTCTACATCGACTTTCCGACGTCCGTGTCGCCGTTGACCCGCCCGCACCGCAGTCGACGCGGCGTCGCCGAGCGGTGGGACCTGGTGGCGTGGGGTGTGGAGCTGGGCACCGCCTACAGCGAGCTCACCGACCCCGTGGAACAGCGGCGCCGCCTGCACGAGCAGTCGTTGTTGGCGGCCGGCGGCGACCCCGAGGCGATGGAGCTGGACGAGGACTTCCTGCAGGCGATGGAATACGCGATGCCGCCCACCGGCGGGCTGGGGATGGGCATCGATCGCCTCGTGATGCTCATAACCGGCCGCAGCATCCGCGAGACCCTGCCATTTCCGCTGGCCAAGCCCCACTAGTGGGCCCCGCCGACGTGCGGCGAGTGCACGGCGAACATTCGGTGAATGTGTTCCGGGAAGGTTAACGATCCCTCACAATGGATCCGTGACCGCGTCGACGCCCCATGCCATGGCGCAGTTGCTCGCAACCAGCCACACCTCGCTGATGCATGGCTGGGTTCCCCTCACGATCCAGCTGACTGCGGGAGTCGTATTGGCGTCGGCCATCGGCTGGCGCTCGCGGCGCTGGCGAACGGTGTGGCTGCCGGCGGCCGGCTTGGCGGGCGGCGTCGCGGCCTACGCGACGCACTGGTACATCGTCGACCGGGGCCTCTCCGACGAACCCGCGCCCCCGGCGCTGTGGCTTTGGATCGCGTTGACGGGCATGGCCGCGGCGGTGCTGATCCTGGGCTGGCGCACCGCGCACCGCTGGCGGCGCGGCGCAGCATTTGCGGCCGTGCCGCTGTGCCTGCTCAGCACGGCGCTGGTGCTCAACCTGTGGGTGGGCTACTTCCCCACTGTGCAGTCCGCATGGAACCAGCTCACCTCCGGCCCGCTGCCGGATCAAACCGACAAGGCCACCGTCGCCGCGATGGCGAGCAAGGGAAACCGCCCCACGCACGGCAGCGTGGTCCCGGTCGTGATCCCGTCCGACGCCTCACATTTCAAGCACCGCGGGGAACTCGTCTATCTGCCGCCCGAGTGGTTCGCCAGCAACCCTCCGCCGCAGCTGCCGACCGTCATGATGATCGGCGGGCAGTTCAATACCCCCGCCGACTGGACGCGCGCCGGTAACGCGATCAAGACGATCGACGACTTCGCGGCCACTCATCACGGCAAGGCCCCGGTGCTGGTGTTCGTGGACTCCGGAGGCGCCTTCAACAACGACACCGAATGCGTCAACGGCGTTCGCGGCAACGCGGCCGATCATCTGACCAAAGACGTTGTGCCGTACATGGTCTCGAACTTCGGCGTCAGCCCCGCGCGGTCCAACTGGGGCATTGCGGGCTGGTCCATGGGCGGAACATGCGCCGTGGATCTGACCGTCATGCACCCCGAAATGTTCAGCGCCTTCGTCGATGTCGCCGGTGACTTCTTCCCGAATGCGGGGACGAAGGCGCAGACCATCGCCCGGCTGTTCGGCGGAAACGCGACCGCCTGGGCGGCGTTCGATCCGACCTCCGTGATCACCCGGCACGGCCACTACACGGATGTCGCCGGATGGTTCGCGATCTCCTCGGACGCCCCGCCGGCGCCGCGGCGCAACTTCGCGATGGCGGATGCCGGCTCGATACGCCTGGCCAGTGGCGACGCCGCCGCCAACCCGAGCAACCAGACGGCGGCCGCGTATTCGCTGTGCGCGCTCGGCCGTGATCACGGCATCGACTGCGCCGTCGTCCCCCAGCCGGGCAAGCACGACTGGCCGTTCGCGGACCGGGTCTTCGCGTCCGCACTGCCGTGGTTGGCCGGACAGCTGGGCACCCCGGACGTCCCGCGGATTGCGTTGCCCGGCACCAACCCTCCCTCCGCCCATACCGGACCGGTGGTCCCCGTCGAGCGGCCCGCCACCGCGATGAAGTAGCGGCCGATGCCAGCGGTTGAGCGGGCACGGCGCGCACTCTTTGCGCGGCACTGCAATCCGTGGAGCGCGTGGACCCGCTGGGCGACCACACCGCTGACGCTGGTGCCGGCGTGGACGCGGCGCTGGGGCCACGCCGCGGCGCTGGCGGTGTGGCTGGCGGTCAATCCGTTCGTCTTCGGCAAGCCCGCGCACCACCGCGCCTGGTCGACGAGGGCGATGCTGGGCGAGGAGCTGTGGATCAGCCGTCGGCCACGGGACGCGGCCATGGTCGTCAGCGCGCTCTCCTCCGTGGCCGCGGTGGGCGCCCTGATCTCCGCCCGCCGGCGCCGGCTGGTGCCGGCCGCCCTCGCAACCGCCGTGCAGATGGCGCTCACGCTGGTGTACTGGGAGCAGATGGTGCGCTATTTCGATCGCCAGCACGCGCCGAAGTAACCTCTCAGGCATGCCCGACGAACCAGTGACTCCCGCGGAGCCCGACCCCGGGTACGACGACGCGGGCGTGCCGACCTTCGAACACGTCCGCGAGAAGATCGAGAACCGCTACGGCACCTCGCAGGGCGCCGCGGAACTGGCCGCGGAAACTCCGGAAGGCCGCGACGTCGAGGAGCAATACGACGAGCGTCAGCGCGCGGCAGCCGAGCGGCTGGCGCAGATCCGCGAGTCCATGCACCCCGATGAGTGACGCGGCGCCGGCCTCGCGGGTGGGCACCCAGTTCGGGCCCTACCGCCTCACGCGATTACTGGGCCGCGGCGGAATGGGCGAAGTCTACGAAGCGCACGACACCGCGAAAGATCGCACCGTCGCGCTCAAACTCATGTCCCAGGAATTCAACTCCGACAACGTATTTCGACGGCGCATGCAACGCGAGGCCCACACCGCCGGACGCCTTCAAGAGCCACACATCGTGCCCATCCACGACTACGGCGAAATCGACGGCCAGCTGTTCATCGACATGCGCTTCATCGAAGGCACCGACCTCGGCGGCATGCTTCGCCGCGGAGCGCTATCGCCGCCCCGGACAGTCGCGATCATCAGCCAGGTCGCGGCGGCACTGGATGCCGCTCACCGCGCCGGAGTCGTCCACCGCGACATCAAACCCGAAAACATTCTGATCACGGGCGACGACTTCGCCTATTTGGTCGACTTCGGCATCGCCGCCGCGGCAACCGACCAGCACCACCTCACCCAAACCGGAACCGCGGTGGGCAGCTGGAGCTACATGGCACCCGAACGGTTCGCCGGCGACGACGTCACCTACCGATCCGACATCTACGCGCTGGCCTGCGTGCTTTACGAATGCCTCACGGGCACACGGCCGTATCGAACCCAAAACCTGACCAGCCTCATGGGGGCGCATCTCATGCAGCCCATCCCCCGGCCCAGCCAGCAACGCCCGGGCATCCCGGCCGCCTTCGATGGCGTGGTGGCGCGGGGCATGGCCAAAGACCCGTCCCAGCGCTATCCCACCGCCGGGGACCTAGCTCGCGCCGCCCAGCAAGCGCTCAGCGTTCCGGACCGCGAGCGTGCCGTCACCATGCTCGCGCACACCCAGCAATTCGCCCCCGCGCCCAGCGGCCCGATGCCCTGGGCACCACCACCACTGCCGCCCCCCGCGCCGGCGCGGCGCAGACCCTGGCTGATCCTGGCCGCTGTGCTGACCGTCGTCGCCGCCGTTGCCGCCACCGGAATTTGGTTGGGACTGGCCAACACTGACGGCGGGCAGTCCGGCAGCCCAGTCACCACCACGAACAGTCCGGCCATAACGACCACGGTTACCGCGTCAACCTCCGCGGTCCCGACGGTCGCTCCCGCGCAACTGGACTCGTTCCTGCTCCCGCCCGAGCAGGTCAATGTCATCGTCGGCACCACGGGCATCGTCGTCAGCCGCACCACGAGGGATATGAAAGACCCGGGCCCCGAGGACACGCTGTCGGACGAACAGTGTCGCGGGGCGCTCATCGGTTACCAGACCCGGGTTTACAAGAGCAGTGGCTACACCGCGATGGTGGCCCAGTTGATGGAGAAGCCGAATAGCAACCCCGGCTACGCCTTGGTCCAAGGCGCCGTGATTTTCGCTTCCGCGGGCCAGGCAAACGGTTTTGTGACGGGTCAGGTGGACCAGTGGCGCAGGTGCGCCGGGAAATCCGTGACACAGGTCAACAACGGCAAGACGTCCGAGTGGACGTTCGGCCAACTCAGTGGAAATCCGCCCAATATCGCCCTGCAGCACAGTTTGGCCGGCAGTCCTGTGGTGTGCCAGCACGTCCTCGACGCCGTGTCCAATGTTGTCCTCGACGTCAACGTCTGCGCACCCGGAACCATCAACCAGGCCAGGCTGATCGCCAACGAAATGGCGGCCAAGATACCGAAATAGCGGCATGCGAAAATTCACTGCCGAGGAGCGACGGAACCGCCTGGCGCGCAGGCACTTCCTGGTGCCGACGGATCCGCAGCCGGTAACGCGGATCATCGCCGGGCTCGTCGCTTTGCATGCGACCGACCCGGCGACGCCGTACTTGTCGCTGTGGGCCCGATCCCCCGGCTTCGCCACCGCCGACCTCGATGCGGAGCTGTACGAGAAGCGGTCCGCGCTAAGGCATCTGGCGATGCGCCGGACACTGTGGCTGGTGAACAGCGACGACCTGGCCATGATCCAGTCCGCGGCCAGCGACCGGGTCGCCGACAATGAACGCCGCCGGCTGGCCGCCGACGTCCGCAAGGCCGGCCTGGCCGCGGACGGGGACCGCTGGCTCGAGGAGGCCTGCTCCGCGGTATTAGGCCACCTGAGTGAGAACGGGCCGGCCAGCAGCACAGAACTGCGGGCCGCGCTGCCCGAACTTGCCGGCACCTATGACCCGGCGCCCGGAAAACGTTGGGGCGGAGCCATTCCCATTGCCTCGCGGGTGCTCACCGTGCTCTCGGCGCGGGGCGACATCGTGCGCGGACCCAACGACGGAAGCTGGACCACGTCGCGGCCGCGGTGGGTCCACGCGGCCCAGTGGCTCGGCGGGCGGGACGAGCCCGTCGACGCCCAGGCCGAACTGATCCGGCGTTGGTTGCGCAGCTTCGGCCCGGCCACCGCCGCCGACATCAAATGGTGGCTCGGCACCACGATGACCGCGGTCCGAAGGGCGTTGGCCGACATCGGTGCCGTGCAGGTCGACCTGCACGGCAGCCCGGGGTACGCGCTCCCGGACGACCTCGAGCCGGAACCGGACGCACCGCCGTGGTGCGCATTGGTGCCGGGCCTGGACGCCACGACGATGGGCTGGTTCGAACGGGAGTGGTATCTCGGCCCGCATCGGAGTCAGGTTTTCGACCGCAACGGCAACGCCGGCCCCACCGCGTGGTGGAGCGGACGCGTCGTCGGCGGCTGGTATCAGGACGACAGCTCCCGGGTGCGGCTGCAACTCCTCGAGGATCCGGGCCAGCGCGGCTGGCGTGCGCTGCAGCGACGGGCCGACGAACTCACGTCCTGGCTGGACGGCGTGCGGATCAGCCCGCGTTTTCCGTCGCCGCTGTCCAAATCGGTCGGCGTCGTCGCCGAGACATAAACCGCTGCGAGGTTGTACGGCGTGTCGTGTGCGACGTTTATGTGTCGCGACGAAAGCCTCCCTTAAACGCCGACCTTGCGCCGCCGCCGCGTTGTACTCGCGGGCGCGCGCCCGCGGCCGACGACTTCGGCGAGAAACTTCCCGGTGTAGCTTTCGGGTACCGCGGCGATGTCCTCCGGAGTGCCCTCGGCGACGATGGTGCCGCCCTCGGCGCCGCCCTCCGGACCCATGTCCACGATCCAGTCGGATGTCTTGATCACATCCAGGTTGTGCTCGATGACGATCACCGTATTGCCTTTGTCGACAAGGCCGTTGATCACGTTGAGCAGCTTGCGGATGTCGTCGAAATGCAGCCCGGTGGTCGGCTCGTCGAGAATGTAGATGGTGCGCCCTGTCGAGCGCTTCTGCAATTCCGCGGACAGCTTGACCCGCTGCGCCTCGCCGCCGGACAACGTCGGCGCGGGCTGGCCGAGCCGCACATAACCCAGGCCGACGTCGACCAGCGTGCGCAGATAGCGGTGAATGCCGGTGATCGGCTCGAAGAACTCCGCGGCTTCTTCGATCGACATGTCCAGCACTTCGGAGATGGTCTTGCCCTTGTAGTGCACCTCAAGGGTTTCCCGGTTGTACCGGGCGCCGTGGCAGACCTCGCACGGCACGTACACGTCGGGCAGGAAGTTCATCTCGATCTTGATGGTGCCGTCGCCCGTGCACGCCTCGCAGCGACCGCCCTTGACGTTGAACGAGAATCGGCCGGGCTGATAGCCGCGGACCTTCGCCTCGGTGGTGGCCGCGAACAGGGTGCGGATCTTGTCGAAGACCCCGGTGTAGGTGGCCGGGTTGGATCGGGGCGTGCGCCCGATCGGCGACTGGTCCACCCGAACCAGCTTGTCCAGCCGATCCAGGCCGGTGACGCGGGTGTGCCGTCCCGGGACCTGCCTGGCGCCGTTGAGCCGGTTGGCCAGCACCGCCGCCAGGATGTCGTTGACGAGAGTCGACTTGCCGGAACCGGATACGCCGGTCACCGAGGTCAGCACGCCGAGCGGGAACGACACGTCGATGTCGCGCAGGTTGTGCTCGCGGGCGCCGACGACCGTGAGCTGACGGCGGCGGTCGACCGGACGCCGGATCACCGGCATCTCGATGCTTTCCTTGCCCGAGAGGTAGGCGCCGGTGATCGAATCCTTATTGGCCAGCAGGTCGCCGTAGGTGCCGCTGTGCACGATCTGGCCGCCGTGCTCGCCGGCCCCCGGGCCGATGTCGACCACCCAGTCGGCATGCGCGATGGTATCCTCGTCGTGCTCGACGACGATCAGCGTGTTCCCCAAATCCCTTAAGCGGGTTAGCGTTTCGATGAGACGGCGGTTGTCGCGCTGATGCAGCCCGATGGACGGCTCGTCGAGGACATAGAGCACTCCCACCAGGCCGGAGCCGATCTGGGTGGCCAACCGGATGCGTTGAGCCTCCCCGCCGGACAGTGTGGCCGCGGCGCGGGACAGGGAGAGGTACTCGAGCCCGACGTCGAGCAGAAAGCCCAGCCGCGACTGGATTTCCTTGAGCACCTGCCCTGCGATCGCCTGCTCGCGGTGACCGAGGGTGAGGCGCTGAAGAAAGTCCGCGCAGTCCGAGATGGACAGTTCACAGACCTCGGCGATGGACTTCACACCGCGGTCCCCCGCGGCCAGCGTCACCGCCAGGATCTCGGGCTTGAGCCGGGTGCCCTCGCACTCCGGGCAGGGCACGTCGCGCATGAAGCCCTCGTAGCGCTCCTTCATCTGCTCGGACTCGGTCTGGGCCATCTTGCGCTGCAGGAACGCGAGCACGCCTTCGAAATCGGCGTAGTACGAGCGGGTGCGGCCATACCGGTTGCGGTAGCGCACATGCACCTGGTGGTCCGAGCCCTCCAGGATGGCCTTGCGGGCCTTGGCCGGCAGCTTGCGCCAGGGCGTGTCGACGTCGAATCCCAACTCCTCGCCGAGCCCGGCCATCATCCGGGTGAAGTATTCGGCGGTGTGGCCGTTCGACCACGGCGCCACCGCGCCCTCGGCCAGGGTGCGATCCGGGTCGGGGACCACCAGGTCGGGGTCGACCTCCTTGCGGATGCCCAGGCCGACGCACTCCGGGCAGGCGCCGTAGGGCGAGTTGAACGAGAACGACCGCGGTTCCAGGTCGTCGACCGCGAGGGGGTGCCCGTTGGGGCAGGCCAGCTTCTCCGAGAACCGCTGCTCGCGCGGGTGGCCGTGTTCGTCGTGATCGTCGGGGAACTCCAGCACCACGATGCCGTCGGCCAGGTTCAGCGCTGTTTCCACCGAGTCGGTGAGCCGCTGCTTGGCGGTGGCCTTGACCGTGAGACGGTCCACCACCACCTCGATGTCGTGCTTCTCCTGCTTCTTCAGCTTCGGCGGATCGGTCAGCGGATGCACCACGCCGTCGACCCGGACCCGGCTGTAGCCCTGCGCGTTGAGCTTGTCGAAGAGGTCGGCGAACTCGCCCTTGCGGGTGCGCACCACCGGGGCGAGCACCAGGAATCGGGTGCCCTCCGGCATCGCCAGCACCTGGTCGACGATTTGCTGCGGCGTCTGCCGGGCGATCCGGTGGCCGCAGACGGGGCAGTGCGGTGTGCCCGCGCGCGCATACAGCAGCCGCAGGTAGTCGTAGACCTCGGTGATCGTTCCGACCGTCGACCGCGGGTTGCGGTTGGTCGACTTCTGGTCGATGGACACCGCCGGGGAGAGGCCTTCGATGAAGTCGACGTCGGGTTTGTCCATCTGGCCGAGGAATTGGCGCGCGTAGGCCGACAACGACTCGACGTAGCGGCGCTGGCCCTCGGCGAAAATCGTGTCGAAGGCCAGCGACGACTTGCCCGAGCCGGATAGCCCGGTGAACACGATCAGCGAGTCGCGCGGCAGGTCGAGGTCGACGCCGCGCAGGTTGTGCTCGCGGGCGCCTTTGACGATCAGGCGGTCAGCCACACTGTCCCTCTCGATGGAGCTCTTGCCAGTGCTTAAAGCGGTGAACGCGCACGGCGCATTCCATGCTATGTGCCCATACCGACAAGTTTCGATTGACCAGTAACGTGGCGCACATGACTGCCGTGGATGACAACTACACCGGACATGTCGATCCTGGTACTGCGGCCCGCCGGACCCTACCCGGCGCCACGATTCTAAAGGCGTCGGTGGGACCGATGGACAACAACGCCTATCTGGTGACGTGTGCGGCCACCGGGGAAACCCTGCTGATCGACGCCGCCAACGACGCCGAGGTCCTGACGGACCTGATCCGCCGGCACGCCCCGACGATTTCGCTGATCGTGACCAGCCATCAGCACTTCGATCACTGGCAGGCGCTCGAGGCAGTCGCCGCGGCCACCGGCGCGCCGACCGCGGCCAACGAGATCGACGCCGAAGCACTGCCGGTCAAACCGGACCGTTTGCTTTCGGGCGGCGACACCGTGCGGATAGGCGAGCTCAGCTTCGACGTCATCCACCTGCGCGGGCACACGCCCGGATCGATCGCGCTGGCGCTCCACGGGCCCGCGACCGGCGGCGTTACCCAGTTGTTCACCGGCGACTGCCTGTTCCCGGGCGGCCTCGGGCGGACCACAAAACCGGCGGAGTTCGACTCCTTGTTCCATGACGTCAAGACAAGGGTCTTCGACCGATTCGACGACGCGACGGTCGTTTATCCCGGCCACGGTGACGACACCACACTGGGCGCCGAGCGTCCCCAGCTCGAGGAGTGGCGGAAACGACGGTGGTGATGGCGCCGGCGTTCATCCCAAATCCGCCGTGAAAACGGCCTAGCCAGGCGTGTAGCACCCTATTCTGGGAACCGGGTAACTCGGGGGCCGCAAGCGGCGGAGGTCGGGATGACCGCAGCGATCGCGTGCCATGTGTGTGGCACCGAGCCGCGGCAAGGCGCCCGGTTCTGTGACGGCTGCGGTTCCCCGATCGCATCGGCCAGCGAGCACGCCGAGTACAAGCAGGTAACGGTGTTGTTCGCCGACATGGTGCATTCCATGGATATCGCCGCGGCCGTCGGTCCGGAGCGGCTGCGCGAGATCATGACAGATCTGGTCGACCGCGCTTCGGCGACAGTGCAGCGTTATGGCGGCACGGTGGACAAATTCACCGGCGACGGCATCATGGCGGTATTCGGCGCGCCAGTTGCATTGGAGGACCATGCGTTTCGCGCTTGTCTAGCCGCCCTCGACATCCAGTCGGCAGTAACCAAACTGGCCAACGAGGTCCGAGTCCGTGACCGCATCGCGCTGCGACTGCGCGTAGGCCTAAATTCCGGTGAGGTCATTGCGGGTGAGATCGGCTCGGGCGCTTTGGGTTACACCGCTGTTGGTGCACAGGTAGGGATGGCCCAGCGGATGGAGTCGGTCGCTCCCGAGGGCGGAGTGATGCTCAGTGAGTCCACTGCGCGGCTCGTGGAGGGCGCGGCGGTGTTGGCTGAGCCGGAGGTGGTGCGCATCAAGGGCGCCAAAGATCCGGTGCCGGCGCGACGGCTGTTGGGCATGACCGCACAGCCAAGTCGAAGCAGTCCGTCGGCGTTGAGGTTGGTAGGCCGCGAGTGGGAACTGGCCACGTTGGCGGCGCTGCTGAATCGCTCGATTGATGGACGTGGGTCGGTGATGGGCGTGGTCGGGCCTCCCGGCATCGGCAAAACCCGGCTCGCCGGTGAAGTTGTGCAGCTCGCGAAAGACCGCGGAGTCGAGGTATTTTCGACCTTTTGCGAATCGCACGCCACCGATATCCCATTTCGGGTAGTCGCGCGTCTGCTCCGCTCCGTGGGGCAGGTCAGCGGCCTAGATGATGCGGCCGCGCGCGTGCGTCTGCGGGAACGGTTTGCAGACGCCGACGCCGAGGACATGCTGTTGCTCGATGATCTGCTGGGCGTCGCCGATCCAGATGTGCCGCTGCCGAAGATCGACCCGGACGCGAGGCGGCGGCGATTGACCTCGTTGATCAATACCGCCCAACTGGCCCGCGCTCGGCCGGCGATGTTCGTCGTGGAGGATGTGCACTGGATCGACGAGGTCAGCGAATCCATGCTCGCCGACTTTGTGGCGGTGGTCCCCCAGACCCACTCGATAGTGCTGTTCACCTACCGCCCCGAATACCACGGAGCACTGCAGCATGCGGCGGGCGCACAGACCCTCGCCCTGGCGCCCCTGAATGATGCGGAAACCTCAACGCTGGTCGCTGAACTGGTAGGCCTCGACCCGTCCGTGGGCCAGATCAGCCAGACGATCGCCGAGCGCGCGGCCGGCAATCCGTTCTTCGCACACGAGATCACTCGCGAACTCGCCGAGCGCGGCGTCCTGATCGGCGAGCGCGGCCACTACACCAGCTCCGCCGATGTCGGCGAGATTCACGTCCCGGCGACGCTACAGGCGGCCATCGCCGCGCGCATTGACCGGCTCGACCCGAAAGCCAAACACACCCTTGGCGCCGCAGCGGTCATCGGATCTCGCTTCAGTTCCGATCTGCTAACCAGCCTGGCCATCGATCCGCGCGTCCACGAGTTGGTCGCGGCAGAGCTAATCGACCAGGTGCGGTTCACCCCGCGCGCCGAGTATGCATTCCACCATCCGTTGATTCGCGCCGTGGCCTACGAGTCACAACTGAAATCCGATCGCGCCGAGCTGCACCGGCTCGTCGCGGCCGCAATCGAATCACGTGACCCGGCAGCGGCCGAGGAGAACGCTGCGTTGATCGCCGAACATCTGGAGGCCGCCGGTGAGCTGTGCACCGCCTACGGCTGGCACATGCGCGCCGCAGCGTGGGCGACCAGCCGCGACCTGGCCGCGGCGCGCCAAAGTTGGGAGCGCGCCAAAAAGATCGCCGACGCTTTGCCCACCGCGGACCCGAACCGGACAGCCATGCGCATCGCCCCCCGCACCATGTTGTGCGGGACCGTTTATCGGGTCCATGCGAACAACATCGCCGCTGTCTACTTTGACGAGTTGCGGCAGTTGTGCACCGCCGCACGGGACAAAGCGTCGCTAGCCATCGCGATGGCCGGCCTGGTGATGGATCACGCGTATCAGGGCCGGCTGCGTGAGGCGTCGCGCCGGGCATCGGAAGCCATGGCCCTCATCGAATCCATCGGCGACCCGATCCTGACGGTGGGGCTGTCCTACCCAGCGATCTACACCAAATTCGAGTGTGGCGAATGGCCTGACGTGCTGCGGTGGTCACAAAGGGTTATCGAGCTGGCCGACGACGATCCCTACAAGGGCAATTTCATCTTCGGGTCTCCGTTAGCGCTGGCCCTGACCTCGAGGGCGATGGCCCGCTACTACCTAGGACGTCCCGGATGGCGCGAGGACCTGCGCCATGCCCTGGACATGGCCCGCAGCGCCGACCCCCTGACCTACGCTGCGGTCGTTGCCCTGGGTTACTGCTCGGGAATCCCGAATGGCGTATTGGTTGCCGACGATCGCGCGGTGCGTGAGATCGAGGATGCGCTACGGATTGCGCAACGATCCGGCAATGATATGGCGCTGGCCTTGGCCCGGATGTCGCTCGGCCTCACGCTGGTTCACCGCCGAACGGGTGCGGAGCGCGAACGCGGACGAACTCTTCTAGCCGAGGTCAGTGACGTGTTCGCACGCCAGGCACACAACTTAGGGGATCGACCGCTCGTCGACGTGTACGTGGCGCGGGAAAGGGCCCGGCGTGGAGATCTCGACGGGGCGATACGGCTCCTGCGCGCCACCGTCGACCACCTGTTCCGCGAGGGGCAACTCCTGGGGTGGGGTACGCCAGCGACGGGTGTTCTGGTGGAGACACTGTTAGAGCGCGGGGCCGAGGGTGACGTGGGCGAAGCCGAGGCCTCGATCGAGCGGTTAGCGCAGGCACCGGCTGATGGCGGCTCGGCTCTGCAGGATATTTGGCTGCTACGGTTGCGAGCTCTATTGGCGCAGGCCCACTGCGATGCCGCGGCTTACGCGGCCTTCCGGGATCGCTACCGGGACATGGCGAAAACACTTGGCTTCGAGGGGCATATCGCCTGGGCCGCGGCAACGCGATGACGGCGATAGGCATACAGCGACGCAGCCTCGCCGAGTGGCGCGAGCGGGGCTGGTAGACCGAACGAGCGGTTACGACGTGGTGTGCACGATCAGCACGTCGACCTTGGCCCGACGTGAGACGTTGGCCGGCACCGATCCCAGCAGCCGGCCCGCGATAGTGCTCAGACCGACGTTGCCGACGACCAGCAGATCGGCCTTTTCCTCCTCGGCGAGGTGCACCAAGGCGTCGACCGGAGCACCGACGATGGGCTTCTCCTCGACGTTCTTGGCGCCGGCCTTGTGCGCCCGTTCTTTGGCGTCGTGCAGGATCGCGTAAATCGGGGCGGTGCCCGACACCTTGTAGCTTTCTTCCTTCAGGATGTCGGCGGCCCGGCCGTCCTCATGCTGGGGTAGATACGCCGACGCGATGATCAACTTGGCGCCGTCCCCGGCGATGGTGGCTGCCCTGTCCACCGCACGCATCGACGAGTCCGAGCCGTCGGTCCCGACCACCACAGTCCGATAGGCGCTCATTTACCCTCCCAGTGTCGGTTGCTACGCCAACCCCAGACAGTATCGCGTTGCCGGAGAAAGATGGGTCAGATTACCCACACACCGGTGGCGTGGCGCAACCCGCAAATTATCCCGCCACGCTGCGGCAACGGACAATTTACAGACGAAAATGCTCCCGCTGCGTCATGCCGGCGGCGGAAAGCATTGCATCGCATCACTTCTCGCGGGATTTGGGCCGCGTGCGCCGGTGACCTGGGCGGACGCGGCGCCACCTGACTTACAGTGACATGCATCATGTCGATGCCCACCATCGAGCAGCCCACGCCGGGCGTCGTTGACAAGCCTGCGCCCGGCCGCCGGCCCGGCCGGCTGCTCGACCCGTGCCTGGTAGGCGCCCTGGCAGCCGTCATCAGCGCAGCCTGGGCCTGCCGACCTTCGCTGTGGTTCGACGAAGGGGCGACGATATCGGCGGCGGCGAGCCGAACGTTGCCCGAGCTGTGGAAGCTGCTGGGTCACATCGACGCTGTGCACGGCCTGTATTACCTGCTGATGCACGGCTGGTTCGCGATATTTCCGCCGACCGAATTCTGGTCGAGGGTCCCCAGCGCCCTGGCGATCGGGGCCGCCGCCGCCGGCGTCACGGTGTTCAGCAAGCAATTCGTCCCTGGACGGGCGACCGCGCTGTGCGCGGGCGCCGTCTTCGCCATCTTGCCGCGCACCACGTGGGCGGGCATCGAGGCGCGCCCGTACGCCTTGGCGGCCGCCGCCGCGGTATGGCTGACCGTTTTGTTCGTCGCCGCGGTCCGGCGCAACAGGCCCCGGCTGTGGCTCTGCTACGCGCTGGCGATGATGCTGTCGATCCTGCTGAGCCTCAACCTGATCCTGTTGGTTCTGCTGTACGCCGCGATGCTGCCGTTGCTGGTGCCCGCGAAATCCCGAAGGTCCCCGGCCGTGTGGTGGGCGGTCAGCTCGGCCGTCGCCGTCGGCGTCATGACGCCGTTCCTCGTGTTCGCCCATGGCCAGGTGTACCAGGTCAACTGGATCTTTCCCGTCAGCTGGCACTACGCGTTCGACATCGTCCTGCGGCAGTACTTCGACCACAGCGTTCCGTTCGCGATTCTCACGGCGGTGCTCGTAGGCGCGGCGCTGGTGGCCCGGCTGACCGGCGCGCGGCGTCCGGCGAGCGACCTGCGCGTACTGCTGGTCATCTGCGCGACGTGGATCGTCCTACCCACCGCGCTCGTCGTCGTCTACTCGGCCGTCATCGAACCGATCTATTTTCCGCGCTACCTGATCCTCACCTCCCCCGCAGTGGCCATGGTCATCGCCGTCTGCATCGTCACGCTCGCCCGCAAACCGTGGCCAATCGCTGCGGTGGTCCTGGCGTTCGCCGCGGCCGCGCTGCCGAATTACCTTTTCATCCAGCGCTGGCCATACGCCAAGGAGGGCTGGGATTACAGCCAGGTGGCCGACCTGATCGGCTCCCACGCCGCGCCGGGGGACTGCTTGCTGGTCGACAACACGGTGCCCTGGCGGCCCGGTCCTATCCGCGCCGTGCTGGCCACCCGGCCCGAGGCCTTTCGGTCGGTGATCGACGTCGGGCGCGGTGTCTACGGGCCCAAGGTGGGCTGGCTGTGGGACGGCCATGTCGCGGTGTGGCTGACGACCGCCAAGATCAACAAGTGCTCCACCATCTGGACCATCACCAATAGGGACAAGTCCCTGCCCGATCACCAAGTCGGACAACCGTTGCCGGCGGGGGTGTTCGGCCGTGCCCCGGCGTACCGATTCCCGAGCTACCTCGGTTTCCACATCGTCGAGCGTTGGCAATTCCACTACTCGCAGGTGGTCAAGTCGACGCGATGAGGGCTCGGCGATCACCGCGGACCGCCGCATAGGACGCCACCACACCGACGCCGGTCAAGACGGTGAAAACGGCGAACAGCCAACGGGCTTCCATCACGTCGCCGCCCTGGACCGTGTTGACCACGACGCCGGCCAGACCGGCACCGAACGCCGCGGAGACCAGCTGCACGGTGTTGATCGCCGCGGCCGCCGCGCCGCCTTCGGCCGGGTCGTTGACGGAATCCATTGCGCGCACCGACAAGTGGGGCCACGCCATGCCGATGCCGATCCCGGCCACCAGCAAGGCCAGCGTCCAGAGCGCGACGATCCCGGCCGACGCGTTGTCGCGCTGGGTGAAGGCGCCCAGCGCCAGACCCGCGGCCACCACTACCGGCGCCACCCCGATGACCCGCCCGATGGCTCGCGGGCTTTCCAGCGATGCGCTGACGATTTCGCTGAACGTCCAGCCAACGGCGAGCGCGGCGCCCAGGAATCCCGCCGCCACGGGGCTCAGATGCGCCAACCGCTGGCCGAACAGCGGCACGTAGGTGTCCACCATCGCGCCGAGCATCAGCGCACCCATGGCCAGGTAGATCCACTTCAAGAGCCCGGGACCAAATACGCTGGGCGGCAACACCTTTGCAGGCATCCGCCAGTCGACGAGTACGAACAGTCCGACCAGCACGATGGCGACGGCGAGCAGTCCGCCGGTCGCGACGACGTCGTGCGGGATTTGGGCGACGCTGATCGCCAACGCGGCGGCCCCGATCAGCACCAGCGACCACACCGGCACCCTCATCACCGCCGCGGCGCCGCTCGCGGCGCCCCGACCGGCGGCCAACGCGACCGGTACCAGCAGCGCCATCAGGGCGGTCACAATCGCCATCGCGACGAAAGCCCAACGCCATAAACCGAATTGCGCGAACAGGCCACCCGTCGCGGGTCCCACCACCGTGGCGACGCCCCACATCGCGGACACCAGCGCGGAGGCCCGCGTCCACAGCGCGCGCGGCAACGCGGTGTTGATGACCGCATAGCCGAGGCCGGCCAGCAAGCCGCCGGCCACGCCTTGCAGGGCGCGTCCCGCGATCAGGATTTCCATGCTGGGCGCCAGGCCGCAGGCCAGGCTGGAGACGGCGAACACGGCGAGCCCCATCAGATACGACCTGCGCGCCCCGTAGCGGAGCAGCATCGGACCGACCATGGTCGCGGCGACGACCGACCCGACCAGGTAGAGGGTCATCACCCAGGCGTACAGGCGGCTGCCGCCGATTTCGGCGACCGTATTGGGGAGCAGGCTGATGGTCAGAAACTCGTTGGTGGCGTACAGCGCCACCCCACCGGCCAGCACGACGGACGTCCCCAGATAGCGGGCGCCCAGCAGCTCGCGCCAGCTGCCGGTGGTGGTGGCGGTGTGCGTCACTTCAGGCCGGCGGCGTCCATCCCGCGCAGTTCCTTTTTGAGGTCCGCGATCTCGTCGCGGAACCGCGCGGCCAGCTCGAACTGCAGGTCACGGGCGGCGGCCATCATCTGCGCGGTGAGGTCCTTGATCAGGTCGGCCAGTTCCGCGCGCGGCATGTTGGTCGTGTCGCGGCCCTCGAACACCCCGGCGCTGACCACCCGGCCCGGCTCGCCCTGCGCCCGCCGCCCGCGTGAGACGCTCCGCCCCGACCCGATCTCGACGGTTTCCGTGTCGTCGGCTTCGGTGTAGACCCGATCGAGGATGTCGGCGATCTTCTTGCGCAGCGGCTTCGGGTCGATGCCGTTGGCCTCGTTGTACGCCACCTGCTTGGCGCGCCGCCGTTCCGTCTCGTCGATGGCCTCGCGCATCGAGTCGGTGACGGTGTCGGCGTAGAGATGCACTTCGCCGGAGACGTTGCGCGCGGCGCGGCCGATGGTCTGGATCAGGCTGCGCGTCGAGCGCAGGAAGCCCTCCTTGTCGGCGTCGAGAATCGCCACCAGGGACACCTCGGGCAGGTCGAGGCCCTCTCGCAGCAGGTTGATGCCGACCAGCACGTCGTAGTCGCCCAGCCGCAGCTGGCGCAGCAGTTCTACCCGGCGCAGCGTGTCGACCTCGGAATGCAGATACCGCACCCGGATGCCCATCTCCAGCAGGTAGTCGGTGAGATCTTCGGCCATCTTCTTGGTCAGCGTGGTCACCAGCACCCGCTCGTCGACCGCGGTGCGCTTGCGGATTTCGCCGATGAGATCGTCGATCTGGCCTTTCGTCGGCTTGACCGTGACCTTGGGGTCGACCAGCCCGGTGGGCCTGATCACCTGCTCGACGAACTCGCCCTGCGTCTGGCTCAGCTCGTACGGGCCGGGGGTGGCCGACAGGTACACCGTCTGCCCGATGCGGTCGGCAAACTCCTCCCAGGTCAGCGGGCGGTTGTCGCACGCCGACGGCAGCCGGAACCCGTACTCCACCAGGTTGCGCTTACGGGACATGTCGCCCTCGTACATGCCGCCGATCTGCGGCACGGTGACGTGCGATTCGTCGATGACGAGCAGGAAGTCCTCCGGGAAGTAGTCCAGCAGCGTCGCCGGCGGCGAGCCAGGCCCGCGGCCGTCGATGTGCCGCGAGTAGTTCTCGATACCCGAGCAGAACCCGACCTGGCGCATCATCTCGATGTCGTAGTTGGTCCGCATCCGCAGCCGCTGGGCCTCCAGCAGCTTGCCCTGGCCTTCGAGTTCGGCGAGCCGCTCGGCCAGCTCCTCCTCGATCGTCGAGATCGCGTGCGCCATCCGCTCCGGCCCGGCCACATAGTGGGTGGCCGGGAAGATCCGCAGCGAGTCGACCTTGCGGACCACGTCGCCGGTCAGCGGGTGCAGGTAGTACAGCTCCTCGATCTCGTCGCCGAAGAATTCGATGCGCAGCGCCAGCTCTTCGTAGGACGGGATGATCTCCACGGTGTCGCCGCGCACCCGGAACGAGCCGCGGGTGAAGGACAGGTCGTTGCGGGTGTACTGCACGTCGACGAGCAGCCGCAGCAGCGCGTCCCGGGGGACCTCGGTGCCGACCCGCAGCTCGACGGAGCGGTCCAGGTAGGACTGCGGTGTGCCCAGGCCGTAGATGCACGACACCGAGGCCACCACCACCACGTCGCGGCGCGACAGCAGCGATGACGTCGCGGAGTGCCGCAACCGCTCCACGTCGTCGTTGATCGAGCTGTCCTTCTCGATATAGGTGTCGGTCTGCGCGATGTACGCCTCCGGCTGGTAGTAGTCGTAGTACGACACGAAGTACTCGACTGCGTTGTGCGGCAACATCTCTCGCAGCTCGTTGGCCAACTGCGCGGCCAGCGTCTTGTTGGGCGCCATCACCAGGGTGGGCCGCTGCAGCCGCTCGATGAGCCACGCGGTGGTGGCCGACTTGCCGGTCCCGGTGGCGCCGAGCAGCACGACGTCGCGCTCCCCCGCCTTGATGCGCCGCTCGAGCTCGTCGATGGCGGCCGGCTGGTCGCCGGCAGGTGCGTGCGGGCTGACGACCTCGAAGCGGCCACCGACGCGCATGACCTCCTCGACGGCGCGGTACTCCGAATGCGCGACGACCGGATGCTCGGTGGCGAAAGCCATGCCACCAGGGTAGAGCCAGCCACCGACAAGGTCGTCTCGCGAGCGCGCCCTATCCGACGGGGCGGGTCCACGTCCGGCTGACCGGGTCGCATTGGAGCAGGTAGCCGTCGTTCGAGGTGGAGGTGGCGAACACCGAGGTGCCCGGGCGATCGCACGAACTGCCCGAGGCGTGCACGCCCGTCGTGATGGGGGCCTTGGCCCAGGCGGTGCCTTCGCAGACGACCTGCTCGTTGTTCGTCGGGTCGTAGGCCAGCTTGTCGACGTCGGTGCATGACCCGCCGAGGACGGGCGGTACCGGGTTGGCCGGCGCGGTCGAGGTGTCGAGGACCTGCGTGGGATCGGCCAACGGCACGCCCCCCGGCGCATCACCGACGCGGGTGGCCACCACAGGTATCCGCACCACGGCCCCTTGCGCGCCACACTCGTTGCTCACCACGGTCTCGGTTTGCGTGCCGCGCAGCGTCCCGTCGGCCTGCGGCGCCAGCGACCACGCGACGGTCTCCTGCTGGGTGACCCCGGCAAGTCCGTCCGGAGCGACGCAGCGCAACCGCTCCTGCTGCGGGGCGCCCTGCCAATATCCGGCGACGAAACGCAGGCTGTCGGTCTCCCCTCCGTTGGCGGTACTCGCCACCTGGTGGTCCGCGTCGTCCAACCGGGTCCCGGTCGCCGCGCAACCGTTGGTGGTGCACGCGGAGCGGAAAGCCCACCAGTCGGTGTCGGCCGCGTCCTGACGGATCGCGACGCCGTTTCCGGTCCGCTTGCCCTGGTCGTAGGTCAGTTGGTAGGTGCCGCTCAACGTCGGACCGCCGGGGCCCGTGGGCGCGGCGCTAGCGGCCGGGGGCGACGGTCTCGACGCGAGCGCGGGGTTGGCCGGCGTAGGTTCCGGCTGGAAGGAGTACAGGACCGACCAGGTCGCCGCCACGGCGATCAGCACCGCGCACACCAGCGCGGTCGCCCATCGGGTCCTCGACGAGCAGCGGTGGCCCATCGCCGCGACGAGCGCCCGGGCGCCGCGCCGCCGGTGCGTGGCTACCCCCGCCGGAGCGGCGTTGTCCAACCGCTCGCCGACGGCGGCGGCGAAGTCGCGACACCGGTCGAACCTGTCTTCGCGGCGTTTGGCGAGGGCCTTGGCGAACACGTCGTCGAGGTGCGCCAAATCCGGGCGGTACTCGCTGAGCCGGGGCGGATCCTCGTGCAGGTGCTGGCTGATCACCGCAATGGGATTGGAGTGTTGGAACGGTGGCGCGCCGGTGAGCAGATGAAATGCCGTGCCTGCCAACGCGTATTGGTCTGCGCGGCCATCGATGTTGGCGCCGGTCAACTGCTCCGGCGCGGCATAAGCGACCGTTCCCACCGCGACATTGGTCTCGGTGATCCCGCTGATGCTGCCGAGGTGGCGCGCTACACCGAAGTCCGCCAACAGGATTCGGCGTTCATCGTTCTCAGGATGGGTGAGCAGAATGTTGGCAGGCTTGACATCCCGGTGCAGCAGGCCCCGATCGTGGGCGTAGTCCAGGGCGCCCGCGACCGCGTCGAGAACGGCGAACGCCTCGTCGATTGGCATACCATCGCGGTGATGCTCTCGCACCAGCCGCGATGCGTCGGTGCCCTCGACGTAGTCCATGGAAATCCAGAGGTGGCCGTTGAATTCGCCGCGATCGTGCACGCCGACGATGTGTGGGTGCCACAGGGTTGCCGCCAGATCGGCCTCGCGATTGAACCGCTCCCGGAATTCGGGATCCGCGGTGACCGCCTCGGCGAGAACCTTGATCACGTCGCGCCTCGGCAGCCTCGGATGCAAAGCCAGATAGACCTCGGCCATCCCCCCGGCGCCCAGCGGTCGCAGGATGGTGTATCCGGCGAACTTCGTGCCGCCGGCCATCGCCAGGCGCGGGCCACTGCCCTCGTTCGGGTTCGAGCTGGCCGCCGGGGCACGGCGAAATAGGTGTGCGCGCAATGCCTCTCGGGCCCGCCGCGGGTTGCGCAGCAGCAGCCGCCCGGCGGCAATGCGCCGGGTGGTTACTTTGTGGTCGTCTTGCTCGTCCATCGAATGGCTGCCCCCTCAAGCCTCGGCATTGCTAATGGGTATCGCCGCTTCGGGCGTCGAGCAGGCACCGTTGCACGCTCAGCCGGGCGCTCCCCCGGCACCCCATCGCATGATGCCGGGCGCTCCCCCGGCACCCCATCGCATGATGCCGGGCGCGGATAGGCGTTGGGCCACCGGAGGTTATGAAACAGCTGTGAGCACGAAACAAAGCGAAATCACAGCCGACTCTCATGGAGCCCACTCGGGCGGCGGCCGATACTTGTGTGGTGAGTCGACCCGCCGCGCCCGCGCTGACCATTCGGCATGACGGGTCCCAACGTTCCTTCGCCGCGGGTCATGAGGTGGTCGTCGGGCGCGACCTGCACGCCGACTTACGCATCCCGGACCCGCGGATCTCGCGCGCGCACCTGATACTGCGTTTCGATCAAGGCCGCTGGCTGGCGATCGACAACGGCTCGTTGAACGGGACCTACGTCAACGGCTACCCGATGCCGGTCATCGACATCCACGACGGACAGAGCATCAACGTCGGCAATCCGCAAGGGCCCCAGCTGACCTTCGCGGTCGGCCCGCAGCGGGGGCCGACCAGTCGGCCATCCCCGACGCGGGCGGTGCCGGATTCCGGGCCTCCCACTCTGGCGTGGTCGACGAGCGCGGAGCAGACGAATCCCATCCGGCGACCGGCGCGGCCGCCGCGACGGGCACCGGACAACGAGCGGACCGTGATCAACGCCGGCACCTTAGCCAAGCCGCACCCGGCGCCGCCCGGCGAGTTCACCGTGATCGATGCCAAGACCGCGGACGTGTCCAACCTCGCCACGCGAATGGTGAAGTTCCTGACCCCACGCGCGCCGGCGGTCGGCACCGGCATCACGATCGGCCGCGCCGCCGACAGTGACGTCGTGGTGTCCGACGTCCTGGCCTCGCGCCGGCACGCCAGCCTGGTGCAGACGCACCTCGGCACCGAGATCCGCGACACCAGCGTCAACGGGACGTTCGTCAACGGCACCCGGATCGGGTCGGCGATCCTGACCGAGGACGACGTGGTCACCATCGGCAACGTCGACCTGGTGTTCCGCGACGGCACGCTGATCGAACGCAGCGCCGCCGCGACCCGCACCGGCGGCCTCGAGGTGCGCGGCGTGAAGTACGTCGTCGACAACGGCAAGCAGCTGCTCGACGACATCTCCCTGACCGCCCGGCCGGGGACGCTGACCGCCGTGATCGGCGGGTCCGGGGCGGGCAAGAGCACGCTGGCCCGGCTGATCGCCGGCTACGCCCGCCCCACCTCCGGATCGGTCAGCTTCGAGGGCCACGACATCCACACCGAATACGCGTCCCTTCGCAGCCGGATCGGCATGGTCCCGCAGGACGACGTCGTGCACCGCCAGCTGACGGTGAACCAGGCCCTGGGCTACGCCGCCGAGTTACGCCTTCCGCCCGACACCGGCAAGGCCGACCGCGCCAGGGTCGTCGCGCAGGTCCTCGACGAACTCGAGCTCACCAAGCACGCCGATGCCCGCGTCGACAAGCTCTCCGGCGGCCAGCGCAAGCGCGCCTCGGTCGCCCTGGAACTGCTCACCGGGCCGTCGCTGCTGATCCTCGACGAGCCGACATCAGGTCTCGACCCGGCACTGGACCACCAAGTCATGACGATGCTGCGCCAGCTCGCCGACGCCGGCCGGGTGGTGATCGTGGTGACGCACATGTTGTCCTACCTCGACACCTGCGACCAGCTGCTGTTGGTGGCGCCCGGCGGCAAGACGGCCTACTGCGGCCCGCCCGACCAGATCGGTGCGGCGATGGGCACCACGAACTGGGCCAAGATCTTCACCCACGTGGGCGCGGACCCCGAAGAGGCCAATCGACGCTTTCTGGCCCGCGCCGAGGCCCAGCGGCGGCCGCAGAACCTCCTTCCGGACAACACCGACCGGCCGGGCGACCTCGGCGCACCGGTGCATACCAGTGTGCGGCGCCAGATCTCGACCGTCGCGCGCCGTCAGGTCCGCCTTGTCGTTTCCGACCGCGCCTACTTCGTGTTCCTGGCCCTGCTGCCGTTCATCCTGGGTGCGCTGTCGCTGACCGTGCCCGGCAACATCGGATTTCACGCCGCGGGCCCCCATGCCGGCACGCCGGACGAAGCCGCGCAGATACTCAGCCTGCTGCTGCCCGCCGCGGCCTTCATGGGTACCGCGCTGACCATCCGCGACCTGGTCGGCGAGCGGGCCGTCTTCCAGCGCGAACAGGCGGTCGGACTCTCGACCACGGCCTATCTGCTTGCCAAGACCGGGGTGTTCTGCGGCTTCGCGATCCTGCAGTCGGCGATCACGACCGCGATCGTCGTGCTGGGCAAGGGCGCGCCGACGCGGGGCGCGGTGGTGCTGGGGAACGCCACCCTCGAGCTATTCGCGACCGTCGCCGCGACGTGTGTGGCCTCGGCGTTGCTAGGGCTGGCGATTTCGTCGCTGGTCCGTTCCACTGAGCAGATCATGCCGCTGTTCGTGGTCTCGGTGATGGCGCAGTTGGTGCTATGCGGCGGGATGGTCCCGGTGACCGGCCGGCTGGGGCTCGATCAGCTGTCCTTCGCCACGCCCGCGCGCTGGGGCTATGCCGCGGCGGCGTCGACCGTCGACCTGCGCAACCTGGTGCCCGGTTCGCTGGTCCCCGAGGACCGGTTCTGGCAACACACGCCGAAGATCTGGCTGCTGGACATGGGCATGCTGGCCGCATTGTCGCTGTTCTATGCCGGGTTTGTGCGATGGAAGATCCGGCTGCGCCGCTGACTCATGCATCCGCCGAAACACGAGACATTCGACCTGGTCGCCTGCACCAATACCGACCCGAAGGGCATCGTGCGGGGCGTCGACGAGTACGTCGTGCAGCCGTGGGGGCTCTACGTCGCCCGGCCCACCCCGGGGCGGGCCCAGTTTCATTACCTGGAGTCGTGGCTGTTGCCGTCGCTGGGCCTGCGCGCCACGGTGTTCCACTTCAATCCCGGCCACGAGCGCGACCATGACTACTACCTCGACGTCGGCGAATACACGCCCGGCCGGCAGGCGTGGCACTCCGAAGACCATTATCTCGACATCGAGGTTCGTACCGGGAGGGGAGCCGAGCTGGCCGATGTCGACGAGCTGTTCGACGCCGTCCGCCACGGCCTGCTGACTCCGGATGTCGCCGAACGGGCGGTGCGGCGCGCCGTGGATGCCGTCGACGGGCTGGCCCGCAACGGCTATGACCTCGCCCGATGGCTGGCCGGCAACGGCATGCAACTCACCTGGCGCACGGCGTAACAGTTTTCCGCACCCGCCGAGGGGTATGCCCCCGACATGCCCCTGAGCGAGTATCGGCGCAAACGGCGCTCCGGCCTTCGAACCGGCACCAGCCCCGAGCCGCGTGGCGAGCGGGACACGAAGCGCCGCAAGGCCGGCAAGCGGCCGTCTTTCGTCATCCAGCACCACGCGGCGCGCAGCGATCACTATGACTTCCGACTCGAGATCGGCGGCGTGCTCGTGTCGTGGGCGATACCCAAGGGGCCGTCGACGAACCCGAAGGACAGGCGAATGGCGCGGCGCACCGAGGATCATCCGCTCGACTATGCGACGTTCGAAGGAGTCATCCCGCGCGGCGAATACGGCGCCGGCGAGGTCATCGTCTGGGACCGCGGGACCTATGCCAACGCAACCAACTACGAAATGGCCGAAGGCCTTGACCGAGGCCACCTTTCGTTCCGCCTGCACGGCGAAAAGCTGCACGGTGGCTTTGCGCTCACACGGATCCGTGAGGGCAAGGACGAGACCTGGCTGCTGATCAAACGCCGGGACGAGGACGCCGATGCGCGCCGAAAGCCGGTCAAGAGCCAGCCGGAATCGGTGCTGTCCGGCCGCACGCTCGACGACCTGGACGAGTCGTGACCCCTCTTGCCGGGATGCCCGGCCCGGTACGCGCGGCCCTGCGCGACGAGCCGGTACCGGAGTGGCGGGGTCCCACGCTGGCCACCCTGACCGAGAAGCGCTTCTCCGACGATCGCTGGATCTTCGAGCGAAAATTCGACGGGATGCGCTGCCTGGCGTTTCGTGACGGCGATCGGGTGCGGCTGCTGTCGCGAAATCGTCAGCGGCTCAACGGAACCTACCCGGAACTGGTCGACGCGCTCGCGGCCCAGCACACCACCCGATTCGTCGTCGACGGCGAGGTGGTGGCGTTCGAGGGACGCCGCACCAGCTTCGCCCGGCTGCAGGGGCGGCTGGGCATCACCGACCCCGAGGTGGCCCGGGCGTCGCGGATCCGCGTCTACTACTACCTGTTCGACCTGCTGCACCTCGACGGCATGTCGACCACCGAGGTACCGCTGCTCTGGCGTAAACGACTGCTGCGCAACGCGATCGACTTCACCGGCTCACTGCGCTATGCGCCGCACCGCGTCGGGGATGGCATCGCCGCCTACCGGGCCGCCTGCGCCCGCGGCGACGAGGGAGTGATCGCGAAACGCGCCGACGCGACGTATGAAGGCCGCCGCTCACCGAATTGGCTGAAGTTCAAATGCGTTCGCGACCAAGAATTCGTGGTCGGCGGCTACACCAGCCCCAAAGGCAGCCGCATCGAGTTGGGCGCGCTGTTGATTGGCTATCACGACGGCCGCGACCTCGTCTACGCCGGCAAGGTCGGCACCGGCTTCGACGAAGCCACCCTGCACAGCCTGCACGAGCGCCTGTCCCCCATCGAGCAGGATGCGCCGCCGTTCACCCGGGGTCTGGTGCGCGAGAAGAGCGCCCATTGGGTCCGCCCGGAGCTGGTGGCCCAGATCGGGTTCACCGAGTGGACGCGCGATGGCAAGCTGCGCCACCCGCGCTATCAGGGACTGCGCATCGACAAGGATGCCCGGGACGTCGTACGGGAGACGCACTGATGACACGTGAAGTCGAAATCACCCATCCGGATCGGGTGTTGTTCCCCGATCCGTCGTCGGGTAAGGGGATCACCAAGGGCGATCTGGTCGACTACTACGGCGAGGTGGCCGACACGATGCTGCCGCACCTGCGCGACCGCCCGCTGACCGTGCAACGGTTTCCGCGCGGCATCGGCGAACAAGGGTTCGTGCAGCAGGATTTCGCCGATTCGCTGCCGGACTGGATGAGCGGCGCCGAGGTCGCCAAAGAGGGCGGCACCCTTGTGCATCCGGTGGCCGACCGCCGAGAGGCGTTGCGCTGGCTGGCCAACCAGAACTGCATCACTTTGCACATGTGGCAATCGCGGCGGGATCGGCTGCACAACCCCGACCGGCTGGTGTTCGACCTCGACCCGTCCGACAGCGACTTCGCGGTGGTGCGCGCGACGGCCCGCGCGACCGCCGGCGTGCTCGACGACCTCGGACTGGCGTGCTACGTACAGACCACCGGTTCCCGCGGGCTGCACGTGGTGGTCCCGGTACGCCCCGACACGGACTTCGACACCGCCCGGCAGTTCACCCGCGACGTCGCCGAGGTGGTCGCGGCCGACGACGCCAAGCATCGCACCGTGGAAGTGCGCAAGGACAAGCGCGGCGGCCGGGTGTATCTCGACGTGATGCGAAATGCGTACGCCCAAACCGCGGTTGCACCGTATTCGGTGCGGGCCCGCCCCGGTGCGCCGGTGGCGACGCCGCTGGAATGGGACGAATTGGATGCCCGCGGCCTACGGGCCGACCGATTCACCATCCGCGATGTTCCCAAACGGCTGGCGGGGCAACGTGATCCGTGGGCGGACATATCCCGTCATGCGCGCGCGCTGGGCGGCCCGGCGAAGCGACTGGCGAAGCGTCGTGCCTGAACTGCCTGACGTGGAAGGGTTTCGGCGCGAGCTTGCCGGCGTGTTGCCCGGCCGCCGCATTCGGCACGTGCAGGTTCGGGATCCCGGCATTCTGCGCAACACCACCGCGGCGGCGCTCGGACGCCGCTGCACTGGCCGCCGCTTCCGCGCGCCACGCCGGCATGGCAAGTGGCTCATCCTGCCCACCGACGGCCCGACACTGCTGGTGCACAGCGGGATGACGGGCCATCCGTACTACGCCGCCGACGATGCCGAGCCGAAGGGCTATGAGCGGCTGGTGATGTCCCTGGACAGGGGCGAACTGCGCTACGCCGACCTGCGCAAGCTGCGCGGGGTGTGGCTGGCCGATTCCGACGACGACATCGCGCATGTGACGGGTCCGCAGGGCCCCGATGCGTTGGGCATGGACCTACGGGCGTTTCGCGACGCGCTGTCCGGTCGGCACGGTCGGCTCAAGCCGACCCTGATGGACCAGTCGGTGATCGCGGGCCTCGGCAACCTGCTCGCCGACGAAATCTGCTGGCGGGCCCGGCTGCGACCGACGCTCCCGGTTGCCGACCTGGACGCCGACGACGTCAAACGGCTTCACGCCGCGATGACGCGGGTGCTGCGCACCTCGGTGCGACACGGCCGGGTGCCCGGCCTATCGCGCTGGCTCACCCGGGTGCGCGACGAGCCGGACCCGAGTTGCCTGCGTTGCGGCACGCGACTCACCCGCCGTCGCGTCGGGGGCCGGACATCGGTGTGGTGTCCCCGCTGCCAGCCCGGGTAATCTCGGCAGTTATGAGCCTCAGCAAGCGCAGGTGGATGACGATCGCCGCCCTGACCGTGGTTGCGGCCGGCGCGCAGCTAAGCCCGGCGACCGCGCGGGCGGACCTGCACAACATCACCTACCGCGCCAGGATCGATGCGCTGACAACGGGCAGCCAGGCCACCTTCGTGATCAACGGCGGCCAGACCAACACCACCAGCCTTCCGTCGATGCCGGGCAACGTGTTCGAAGCCAACACCGTGCTACCCGACCCGCAGCAAGCCGGCCTCCGGATCGTCCTTCGTTTCCCATACGCCGCGAACGTGCATTGCGAGATCGATGTCGACGACAACGTTTTCACGCAAGCCGACCAAATGGTCAGGCCGGCGATCGGCGATCCGAATAGCGGTTCGCTGCAATGCGGAGCGCCGTTGCCGGGCTAGGTGACCGGCCGGGGCCGCCAGCCCGTTGAGTCGGCCCAGTCCCACGCACGCCGATAGGCATCGAAAAACCACGGCTCTTTGGCGGCAACGTAGATTTCACTGTCGCCGTTGCCCCGCTTTTCGGCGTCGCGCTTGGCGGTCAGATAGTCGGCACGGGCGTCGGGGTTGGCCGTCAGCCAATCCACGAACAGCAGCGCGAACTGCTGATTGGGCCAGCCGTCCACCCGGATGTGCACATTCGTCGGTCGGCCGGGATCGGCCGACGCGTGAATCCGCTTGCGCCACAACGCGGGATCGTCGGTGTGGGCGACGTCTTGCGTGATCGCGTCGATGCGCGGATACCCGACGGACAGCAGGGGCTCGGCGAGTTCGTCTGCCACCGCCAAGGATTCGACGGTGATCTGGATGTCGATGACGTCCTTCGCGTCGAAGCCGGGCACGGCGGTCGATCCGATGTGGTCGACCCGCAACGCCTTGTGGCCGCAGGCGGTCTGCAGCCGGGCGACGATACGCCGCGCCTGGTCGGGCCAGGCCGGGTCGGCCGGCACCAACCGGGCCGGCGCCCGGGCGATCTGGCGCTGCGCCACGTTGTGCGCGAACGGCAGGATCCGGTTGTGCCATACGTCGCGCGCCCGCTGTACCAAATCCGCCTGGCTGCCCGAATTGTCCAGCCAGACATCGGCGACGGCACGGCGCTGCTCGTCGTCGGCTTGGGCGGCGATCCTTGCGCGCGCGTCCTCTTCGGACATGCCGCGTTGCTCGACCACCCTCCGTACGCGCAACTCGACATCGGCATGCACCACGACAACCAGCGGGAACAGCGGCGCCATCCCGGATTCCACCAGCAGCGGGATGTCTTCGACGACGACGGCATCCTCGGCTACGGCGGCGATGATCTCCGAACGGCGCTTGCCCACCAGCGGGTGGACGATCCCGTTGAGCTTCTTGCGTGCCTCGTCGTCGGCGAAAGCCTTGGCGGCCAACGCCGGTCGATCCAACGATCCGTCGGGTAGCAGGATGTCGTCGCCGAACGCGTCGACAAGCGACGCCAGCCCCTCGGTTCCGGGCTCGACCACCTCGCGCGCGATGACGTCCCCGTCGACGATGACTCCGCCGCACTCCGCGAACGTGGCGGACAGCGCCGATTTTCCGGCGCCGATGCCACCGGTCAACCCGATGCGCAGCATCGAGAGTTAGGCGTTGCCGGCGAGCTTTTCCCGCAGGGCGGCCAGCTGGGCGTCGCTGGCCAGCGACCCACCGGCGGCCTTCTCGGGGGGAGCGCCGTTGCCGGGCGACTGGTCGCCACCGCTGGGCGCTGCGGCCTCGGCGGCGGCGAACTTCTCCATCTGCGTGGTGTGCATCTTGTGCCGACGCTCGGCCTCGGCGTAGCGGGCTTCCCATTCGTTGCGCTGGGTGTCGAAGCCCTCGAGCCATTCGTTGGTCTCGGCGTCGAAGCCCTCGGGGAAGATGTAGTTGCCCTGCTCGTCGTAGCTGTCGGCCATGCCGTACTTCGCGGGGTCGAACTCCTCGGTGTAGTCCTCGTTGGCCTGCTTGAGCGACAACGAGATCCGGCGACGCTCCAGGTCGATGTCGATGACCTTGACCATCGCGTCGTCGCCGACGGCGACCACCTGATCCGGCACCTCGACGTGCCGCTCGGCCAGCTCGGAGATGTGCACCAGGCCCTCGATGCCCTCCTCCACACGGACGAACGCGCCGAACGGAACGAGCTTGGTGACCTTGCCCGGCACGATCTGGCCGATGGCGTGGGTGCGGGCGAAGTGCCGCCACGGGTCTTCCTGAGTCGCCTTGAGCGACAACGAAACCCGCTCGCGATCCATGTCGACGTCGAGCACCTCGACGGTGACCTCGTCGCCGACCTGGACCACCTCGGACGGGTGATCGATGTGCTTCCAAGACAACTCGGAGACGTGCACCAGGCCGTCCACACCGCCCAGATCGACGAACGCACCGAAATTGACGATGGAGGACACCACACCCTTGCGGATGGCGCCCTTTTGCAGCTGGTTGAGGAACTCGCTGCGCACCTCGGACTGGGTCTGCTCGAGCCAGGCCCGCCGCGACAGCACCACGTTGTTGCGGTTCTTGTCCAGCTCGATGATCTTGGCCTCGATCTCCTTGCCGATGTACGGCTGCAGGTCGCGCACCCGGCGCATCTCGACCAGCGAGGCGGGCAGGAAGCCGCGCAACCCGATGTCGAGGATCAGGCCACCCTTGACGACCTCGATGACGGTGCCCTTGACGGCCTCGTCCTTCTCCTTGAGCGCCTCGATGGTGCCCCAGGCGCGCTCATACTGCGCGCGCTTCTTGGACAGAATGAGGCGGCCCTCTTTGTCCTCCTTGGTGAGAACCAGGGCCTCGACTTCGTCTCCCACGGAAACGACCTCGTTGGGGTCGACATCGTGCTTGATGGAGAGCTCGCGGGCGGGGATGACCCCTTCGGTCTTGTAGCCGATGTCGAGGAGCACCTCGTCCCGGTCAACTTTGACGATGGTGCCTTCGACGATGTCGCCATCGTTGAAGTACTTGATCGTTTTGTCTATTGCGGCAAGAAAGTCCTCGCTGGAGCCTATGTCGTTGACGGCTACTTGGGGCGAGGTGACGGCGGGACTCGGCATGTTGTTGGGTTGCTCCGGACAGGTGGGGTCGTAGGGACAATTCGGGATTTACCTGTTGAGGCTACTCGACAGGGCACAAGCTGGACAAACTCGGGCTGTAATGCGGCGCTATTCCCCTTCAGTGGGCCGCTGAGTCCCAGCTGCGGCCGTAGCCCACCGAAACCTCCAGCGGCACGTCCAGCGGGTAGGCGCTGCCCATCTTTTCGCGTGCCAGCGCTTCGACCTGTTCGTGCTCGCCAGGGGCGATTTCGAACAACAATTCGTCATGGACCTGCAAAAGCATGCGCGACGAGAGGCCGGCGTCCTTGATGGCCTTGTCGACTTCGATCATCGCCACCTTGATGATGTCGGCCGCGCTGCCCTGGATCGGCGCGTTGAGCGCCGCCCGCTCGGCGGCCTCGCGTACCTGGCGATTGCTGCTGTCCAGCTCGGGAAGATAACGCCGACGGCCCAATACCGTTGAGGTGTAGCCGTCCTTGCGGGCCTGCTCGACGACGTCCATCAGGTAGTCGCGCACTCCGCCGAATCGGGCGAAGTATTGGTCCATCTGGACTTTCGCCTCCTCGGTGGAGATCTTCAGTTGGGCGGCCAAGCCATATGCGCTGAGCCCGTAGGCCAATCCGTACGACATCGCCTTCACCCGGCGGCGCAATTCGGCGGTGACTTCCTCGATCGGCACGCCAAAAGCGCGCGAAGCGACGAACGAGTGCAGGTCCTCGCCGGTGTTGAACGCCTCGATGAGGCCTTCATCGCGGGACAGGTGCGCCATGATGCGCATCTCGATCTGGCTGTAGTCGGCCGTCATCAGCTCGGCCATCGGGCCGCCCGCGCCCTTCCCAACCACGAAGGCATCCCGGATCTGACGGCCGGCGTCGGTGCGGATCGGGATGTTCTGCAGGTTGGGCTCCGTCGACGACAACCTGCCGGTCGCCGCGATGGTCTGGTTGAACGTGGTGTGGATGCGTCCGTCGCCCGCCACCGAATTGAGCAACCCGTCGACGGTGACTTTCAGCCGGGTGACGTCGCGGTGAGCGAGCAGGTGCTGCAAGAACGGATGCTCCGTCTTGTCGAACAACGATTGCAGTGCATCGGCATCGGTGGTGTAGCCGGTCTTGGTTCGCTTTGTTTTCGGCATGCCCAGCTCGTCGAACAGCACCACCTGCAACTGCTTCGGCGAGCCCAGGTTGATCTGCTTGCCGATCACGGCGTACGCGGCCTCGGCGGCATCGCGGATCTGGTCGCCGAATTGGCTCTGCAGTTCGGTCAGCATCCGCAAATCGACTGCGATGCCGGCGTTTTCCATGTGCGCCAACACCTGCTGAACGGGCAGCTCCATCTCGGCCAGCAATGCCGTGGAGTCGATGCGCTCCAGCTCGGCATCCAGCGCATCGGCCAGATCCACCACCGCGCGGGCCCGCAGGATCACCGTCTGGACCGCTTGCTCGTCGACGCCACCCGCCTCGTCCAAGTCATCGAGCAGCGAAAGTTGTTGCTGCTCAGGTGTTTCCGCGCGCAGTTCGCGACGCAGGTAGCGCAGCGACAAGTCGTCCAGGGTGAAGCTGCGTTGACCGGGCCGCACCAGGTAGGCCGCGAGCGCGGTGTCGGACGTTACGCCGCTCAGCGTCCAGCCGCGGCCCCACAGGTCGTGCATGGCCAGCTTCGCCTCATGCAGCGCTTTGGGTTTCGCGGGATCGGCCAGCCACGCCCCCAGCGCGGCGTCGTCGTCGGGGGTCAATGTCGCGGTGTCGACGTACGCGCCTTCCCCGTCGGCGGCGGCGATGGCAAGCGCGGTCGCGTCTCCCTCGTAGGGCAGGTGCGTACCGACCACCGCCAACCCGCAGCGACGCCCGTCGCTGGCGTGCTCGGCCAGCCACTGGCCCACGGTGCCGGCGTCCAGCGCGCCGCCACGCACGTCGAAACCCTCGTCGACCTCGGGCTCGACGGCGGCCAGCGTGTCGAACAGCCGGTCACGCAACACCCGGAATTCGAGGTCGTCGAAGAGCCGGTGGATCTGGTCGCGATCCCACGGCTGCAGCCGCAGCGTGTCCGGCGTCTGCGCCAGCGGCACGTCTTTCACCAAGTCGGTGAGCTCCCGGTTGCGCACCACGCTGGCCAGATGCGCGCGCAACGCGTCGCCCACCTTGCCGCGCACCGACTCGACGTTGTCGACCAGCCCCTGCAGCGAGCCGTATTCGACGATCCATTTCGAGGCGGTCTTCTCCCCCACGCCGGGGATGCCGGGCAGGTTGTCGCTGGGATCGCCGCGCAGGGCGGCGAAGTCGGGATACTGCGCGGGGGTCAGGCCGTACTTCTCGACGACGGCATCCGGGGTGAATCGGGTGAGCTCGCTGACGCCCTTGCGCGGATACAGCACCGTCACGTCGTCACTGACCAACTGCAGGGAGTCACGGTCACCGGTCACCACCAGCACGCGGTACCCCTCGTTTTCCGCCTGGGTGGCCAGCGTCGCGATCAGGTCGTCGGCTTCGAATCCCGACTCCGCGAGCACCGTGATGCCAAGCGCGCCCAGCACTTCCTTGGTGATGTCGATCTGTCCGTGGAACTCGTCGGGCGTCGACGATCGGTTGGCCTTGTATTCCGGGTAGCGCTCAGAACGGAAGGTCTGCCGTGACACGTCGAACGCGGCGGCGATGTGCGTCGGGGCCTCGTCGCGCAACAGGTTGATCAGCATCGCGGTGAATCCGTACACCGCGTTGGTGGTCAGCCCGCCGCGGGTCTTGAAGTTCTCGGCGGGTAGCGCGTAGAACGCGCGGAACGCCAGTGAATTGCCGTCCAGCAGCATCAGCGTCGGCTTGGTCTGTTCCTCGCTGGCGGTGCTCACGGCTCACACTCTAGGCACCCCTCGTGACATCAAGTGAGCCGCCGTTCGGCGCCCACGTCGTACTCGGAAACCGATGCGCGCACGATCAAGCCCTGTTGTTCATCAGTGGGTCCGCTGCCGCGGAACGCCTCGACGGCGGCCCGCGACTCCCAGCGTTCGAAGATGCGGATGCGACTCGGATCGAGCAGGTCCGCACTGATCGCGAAGTCGAGACAGCCCGGGGTTCGGCCGGCTTGCCGGACGACGGCCTCACATCCGGCCAGATATGTGTCTCGCCGCTGCGGGTCGACGACGAGGTATCCCGCGACGATCACCATGGGACCCTCCTTCGCTTGGCTCACACCGGTATGACCGCCGCCGCCCGCCGAAGTCATCGGCACGACACCGCGGCAGAACTGCAACACGTTTCAGTTTCGCGCCTCCGCTGGGTACGCTGACCCGGTGCCAGAGGTCACCCGCCAAGAACCGGCGGTCGATGGGTGGTTCACCACCGTCGAAGCCGGCGTCCCGCATCTGATCGGCAGCAAATGCCCGCAGTGCGGTACCTACGTCTTCCCGCCGCGAGAAAACAACTGCCCCAATCCGGCGTGCGCCAACGACGCGCTGGAATCGGTCGCATTGTCGCGGCGCGGAAAGCTGTGGAGCTATACCGAGAACCGCTACGCGCCGCCCCCGCCCTATCCGTCCCCGGATCCCTTCGAGCCCTTCGCCGTTGCCGCCGTCGAGCTGGCCGACGAGGGGTTGATCATCCTGGGCAAGGTGGTCGACGGCACGCTGGCGGCCGACTTGAAGGTCGGCATGGAGATGGAGCTGACGACCATGCCGCTGTTCACCGACGAGGACGGCGTGCAGCGCCTCGTGCACGCGTGGAGGCGCGCCGGCGACGATGCAGAGCGAAGCGATGAGGAGGAGCGGCGCAAATGAGGGTCGCCAGATGAGTACGCCCGAACCGCTGTACATCCTCGGCGCCGGAATGCATCCCTGGGGCAAATGGGGCAACGATTTCACCGAATACGGCGTGGCCGCCGCCCGTGCCGCGCTGAACGAAGCGGGGCTGGATTGGCAACAGATCCAGCTGGTGGCGGGCGCGGACACCATCCGCAACGGCTATCCGGGGTTCGTCGCCGGCGCGACGTTCGCACAGAAGCTGGGCTGGAACGGGGTTCCGGTCAGTTCGAGCTACGCGGCGTGCGCCAGCGGCTCGCAGGCGCTGCAGAGCGCGCGGGCCCAGATCCTGGCCGGGTTCTGCGACGTTGCGCTGGTGATCGGCGCCGACACGACGCCGAAGGGCTTTTTCGCACCCGTCGGGGGCGAACGCAAAAACGACCCCGACTGGCAGCGGTTCCACCTGATCGGGGCCACGAACCCGGTGTACTTCGCGCTGCTGGCGCGACGGCGGATGGACCTCTACGGCGCCACGCTCGAGGACTTCGCTCAGGTGAAGGTCAAGAACTCCCGGCACGGTCTGCAGAACCCCAACGCGCGGTTCCGCAAGGAGACGTCGATCGAAGACGTGCTGGCCAGCCCGATGGTCGCCGATCCCCTGCGGCTGCTGGACATCTGCGCCACGTCCGACGGCGCGGCGGCGCTCATTGTTGCCAGCGCCAAGTTCGCCCGCGAACATCTCGGCTCGCTGGACGGGGTGCCCTCGGTGCGCGCGGTCAGCACCGTTACCCCGCGCTACCCGCAACACTTGCCCGAATTACCGGATATCGCAACGGATTCCACCGCCGCGGTGCCCGCACCGGACCGGGTGTTCAAGGATCAGATCCTCGACGCGGCGTACGCCGAGGCGGGCATCGGGCCCGAGGACCTGAGCCTGGCCGAGGTTTATGACCTATCCACCGCGCTGGAACTCGACTGGTACGAGCACCTCGGGCTGTGCGCCAAGGGCGAGGCCGAGGCGCTGCTGCGCAGCGGTGCGACCACCATCGGCGGCAAGATCCCGGTCAACCCGTCGGGCGGACTGGCGTGTTTCGGCGAGGCCATCCCGGCCCAGGCGATCGCTCAGGTCTGCGAGCTGACGTGGCAGCTGCGCGGCCGGGCCACCGGCCGGCAGGTAGAGGACGCCAGGGTCGGCGTCACCGCCAACCAGGGACTGTTCGGACACGGTTCGTCGGTGATCGTCGCGCGCTAGCGGCCTCTGCCCATCTCTGCCCGTCTCTGCCCCGTCGAGTGTGCAAGCGGGGCGCCTAGGGCGCACACTCGACGCCGTCAGCGCACACTCGATGCGGAACGGCTACTTGGACTCCTCCGCCGAATCGTCTCCGAGGGTTTCCAGGACGACTTCGGCCACCCGTTTCATGGTGGTGCGGCGGTCCATGGCGGCGCGCTGAATCCACTTGAAGGCCTCGGGCTCGGTCATGCCCTGCTTGGTCTGCAGCAGGCCCTTGGCGCGTTCGACGAGCTTGCGGGTCTCCAGCCGGTCCGACAGCGTCGCCACCTCGTGTTCCAGCGCGCTGATCTCGCTGAACCGGCTCACCGCCAATTCGATGGCCGGGATCAGGTCGCTGATGGTGAAGGGCTTCACCAAATACGCCATCGCGCCGGCGTCGCGGGCCCGCTCGACCAGATCGCGCTGACTGAAGGCGGTCAGCACCACGATCGGCGCGATGCGCTTGCTGGCGATTTCCGACGCCGCGTCGATCCCGTCGCGGCGCGGCATCTTGACGTCCATGATCACCAGGTCGGGCTTATGCTGCTCGGCCAGTTCGACGGCCTCCTGGCCGTCGCCGGCCTCGCCGACAATTTCGTAGCCCTCCTCTCGCAGCATCTCGGCCAGGTCCATGCGGATGAGCGCTTCGTCTTCCGCGATCAGGACCCGGCGCGGCACGGCGGCGTCGGTGTCGGTCGTGGGGCCTGTCATGACGCACATTGTGTCGTGAACGCGCGGGACCGACGACCTCGGGGCGGGTCAGACGGGCATCCACGCCGAATCCTCTATGGTGGGAGGCTGCCTCTAAGGTAGGAGGCCGGACTCGAGCAGGATCAAGCCCTCGTATCCCAACTGGCAGAGGAAACGGACTCAAAACCCGTCCAGTGTGGGTTCGAATCCCACCGAGGGCACCCAAACTGGAGGCGGTGGCCGCACTCGCCGGGCCCGCCGCTGCAGACCCCGCGCTCGCCGGCCGTCAAGCAGACCTGAGTCTCGTGACACAACCAGCGATCCGACCGGCTGCATCGTTCTGCCCGGTTTTCCGAACCTGAGGTAAGGCAATGCCTGCAATTGGTTGGCAAATTGTTTCAAAAGTGGCCAAACAGGCGAATACAAGATTGGTCATTTGAGCCCTGATAACCGCGCCGGAAAAACCGCGCAAAACGACTAGCTCGAATGGGCGACGCAGACCTGTTCTTCTGCATGCACCACATTTACTGCCATCGGATCATTCTGGATGGAATCGGTAGCTACGCGCAGGAATGACGTGGCCCCATTGCACCCGGCGCAGCTGCTCGCTAGCAGGGCGGTGAGGGTGAGGATCAACACGACGATGATTCTCTTGAAGCCAGCCATACCGCACCCCTTTGCCCTGCCGAACACGTGTGCAATAGCTCAATCAAACGCGTGAGGAATAACCCGGGTCAATATCTTTCAAACCTGTTTTTTCAAAATCTTTTTTGCCACCCGCGCGGGGTAAGCGGCCCGCAATTACTCGGCTCAGCGGTGGGCCAGCGATCACGCACGGCTGAACGCAACTCCCGGCGGCTTGCCGGCGCCGCGGCGTCACCTGTTAGCGTGCGGTACGCATCCTAGGGAGGCTCGGTGAATTCGGTTCTTAAGAGGCTGCTATTCGGCCTGCTCGACCCGGTCGTATTCGGCCTGATCTTGTTTGGGACAGCCGGCACTCTCAACTACTGGCAGGCGTGGGTGTTTCTGGCGGTGTCGTCCCTGTCGACGTGGATTCCCGGCATCTACTTGTTGCGCACCAATCCCCAAGCGCTCGAGAGGCGAACACGGGGTGGGCCAACCGCGGAGACCCGGACCGTGCAGAAGGTCATCATCGTCGGCTGGTACCTGTCTCTCGCGGCAGCGATTGTGCTCAGCGCCGTTGACCATCGCCTCGGCTGGTCGGCGGTGCCCACCGCGATCTGCTTGGTCGGCGATGTTCTGGTAGTCGTCGGGCTCAGTGTGGTGATGCTGGTGGTCATCCAGAACAGCTACGCGGCCACCACGGTCCAGGTGGAGGCGGACCAGAAGCTGGCGTCCACCGGTCTGTACGGGCTGGTGCGCCACCCCATGTACACCGGCAACGTGATCATGATGGTCGGCATCCCCCTTGCGCTTGGTTCCTACTGGGGCCTCGCCTTCGTCATACCCGGCGTCGTCGTGCTCAGTCTGCGCATCCGCGACGAAGAAGCCCTTCTCCGAAAGGAATTGGAGGGATACCGCTCGTACACAGAGAAGGTTCGCTATCGCCTGGTCCCACTTATGTGGTGACCGCCGCGCCGGCTTACGGGCTGCCGGCCGGCTCGCCGCGGGAAGTTCCCTTTGCCGGGCTCGCCTGCCGGCTGAGACTTCGAACCGACGGGGCATCGAAAAGGGTGGACACCGCGAGGTCGATGTCCAGGGCCGCGTTGATCGCGGCGATCGCGCGCATCGCCGACAGCGAATCCCCGCCCAGCTCGAAAAATGACTCGTCGACTCCGACGCGATCTATCCCCAGGACGTGCGCGTAGATGTCGGCCAGCATCTCCTCGACCAGGGTCGTCGGGGCGCCGTAGCCGTCGCCGGTGTCGTGATGCGCTGGCGCCGGCACCGTGGCGGGCCGCGTCGCCACCATCCGGTTGACCCAGGCCCGCTCACCGTCATCGAGTGACGACAGCGGGCGCTCCGGGTCGGCGGTCATCGCGTCCAGCACTCGCGTAAACCGCTCCATCAGCGCTTCGACGCCAGCGGCGGCGAAAACGTCGGTGCGATATTGCACGCGCAGCTGTAATTCCGGGCCCGGCCCGGCCTGGATCGTGAGCGGGTAGTGGTAGTAGTCGCGGTTGGTGAGCTCACCGATGGCCAGCTCGCCGGCGCCCACCGACGCCGCGGTGTCGGTCGGGTAGTTCTCGTAGACGAAAACGGTGTCGAACAGCTGGTCGTGACCGGCGATGCGGTGGATCTCGCTAAGCGAAAGATGTTGGTGTTCAAGGGTTTTAGCGTGGGCGCTTTGCAGCTCGTCGATGAGGTCGACGGCGGTGGTCGCCGGCGTGATGTGCGCCCGCACCGGCACCGTGTTGATCAACAAGCCCACCATCGACTCCACCCCGGCCACCTCAGCGGGCCGGCCCGAGACCACGGCACCGAAGACGACGTCGCGCTGACCGGTCAGCCACATGAGCAGCTGCGCCCACGCGCCCTGCAGCACGGTGTTGACCGTCGTGTGGCGCGAACGGGCCAGCTCGCTGACGGCGCGGGTGGTCGGCTCGGGCACGCGGAACGACGCGACAGTTCGCGGCCCCAGGCCCAGTCGATCGGGCGGGCCCACCAGCGTGGGGGCGTCAACGCCGGCCAATACCTCGCGCCAGGTCGCGCGGGCGGTGTCGAGGTCTCGATCGGCCAGCCAGGCGATGAAGCTGCGATACGGCACCGGCGCGGGCAGCCGCTGCCCGTGGTAGCCGGCGAAGATTTCTGCCAGCAGGATCGGCGTCGACCAACCGTCGAGTGCGATGTGGTGATTGGTCAGCACGATGCGGTGCCGCTGCGGTGCGGTGCGGATCAATGCGACCCGGAAAGGCGGCTGGTCGGTCAGATCGCGCACGGCCGCGCGCTCGGCGGCGCAGACGCGCTCGATCCGCTCCTCGATGTCGCCGCCGTCGAGTTCGACGTACCGCCAGGGCGCCTCGGGATTGGCCGGGATGATCTGCACCGGCTCGTCGAATCGCTCCAGATATCGCGCCGCCAGGTTGGGGTGCCGGCTGACGACGGTGTGCACGGCGGCGCGCAGCCGGTGCTGATCGAGCGGGCCGGTCACGGTGATACCGAACTGCACCGCATACGCGTCGTCGCCGGAGCCCCGCGCCGCTCTGGCGTGAAAGAGCAACCCCTGCTGTAGGGGCGTCAACGGCAAGACGTCCGCGACCGGATAAACCCGCTGCAGCTCGTCGATCTGCTGCTGGCTCATATGGGCGGGCGCGATATCCGACGGCGTCAACCCGCCCCCACCGCCGCGCACGTGCGCGCAGATGCCGGCCAGCGCGTCGAACCACAACCGGCTGAGCCGGGCGATCTTGTTGTGGTCAAACGCCGAGGGCGCCCAGGTCCAGTTGGCGTGCAGGTGCGGGCCGGTGCCGGTGTCGACGGTGCCGGCGTTCAGCTCGACGGTATGCGGCAACGGCATGGGAATCGCGCCTGCCGCACCGGTTGCCGACAAACCTTCCTGGCTGACCAGCCACACATCCCCGGACGCGTAGGCCGGCGCGGCGCCGAGGCGGCCGAGATAGTTGAACCCGATCGCCGGGTCGGGCCCGGCCAAGTCGACGTCGGCGTTCAGGTAGCGGAGCAGACCGTACGTCAATCCGTCCGGATGGGCGCGGAGCTGCTCTTTGGCGTCTTTGATCACCGCCCCCAGCGCGGCCTCACCGCCGAGCACCTGCGCCCAGGACAGTCCGCCTACCGTCAGCGCCACCGGGTATTTGGTGGTGAACCACCCCACCGTGCGCGTCAGGTCGACCTCGGCGGCCAGTTCCTCGTGGCGCCCGTGCCCCTCAACCGCGATGCCGATCGGCGTGCTGCCCGTTTCCATCAATTGCGCCCACGCCAATGCGAACGCGATCAACAAAATGTCTTGCACCCCAGCGTGAAACGCCGCCGGCACCTCACCGAGCAGCATCCGGGTGGTCTCGGCATCCAGCTCCACCGACAGTTGCCCGGCGCTCGCATACGTGTCCAGGTCGGGTTGCACCGGTGGCAATATCGCCGGGGTCGTCGCTACCCGGCGCCACACGGTCGCCTGGTTCACAACGTGCGGGGCATGTGCGTGCTCGGCCAGCAGCGAGGCCCACCGCGCAAACGACGTCCCGCCCGCCGGCAGCACCACCGGTTGCCCGCCGCGATGCTGCGCCCAGGCAATGTTGAGGTCCTCCAACAGGATTCGCCACGACACCCCGTCGACGGCGAGATGGTGAACGATCAACGCCAACTGGCCCGTACCGCCGACCCACAGCGCGCTGACCATCGTCCCGGTGGCTGGGTTCAACCTAGCGCGCGCCGCCACCAGCGCCTCGTCGGACAACACGTCCACCGATTGCAGGCAGGCGCCGGCGTCCAGGGATCCCGCTTCGGGCACGGTCAGCGACCAGTCGTCGTCGACGCGCAGCCGCAACATGGCATGCCGGTCCAGCAAGGCCTGCAGCAGCACAACCACGTCGGCCTCGGTCACCCCCGCGGGCGCCTGCACCACCATGGCCTGGTTGAACTGCTCCACCGGGCCCTCGAGGCCCTGCAGCCAGCGGATGATCGGGGTCGGCACCACCGCCCCGACGCCGGCATCGATCACGTCACCCGCGCCGGTGACCACTTCGACCACCGCCGCCAGCCGGGCCACGGTCTGCTCGACGAAGATGTCGCGCGGCCGGCACCGGATTCCGGCAATACGGGCCCGTGCCACCACCTGGATGGCCAAGATGCTGTCGCCACCCAGGTCGAAGAATGGGTCGTCGATGCCGACCCGCTCCACGCCGAGGGCTTGGGCATAGATGCCGGCCAGGATCTCCTCAACCGGGTTGCCAGGGGGACGGTAACGCGCACCATCCGTGTAGTCGGGAGCGGGCAGGGCGCGGCTGTCGAGTTTCCCGTTCGGCGTCAGCGGCATGGCGCCGATCGCCACGACCGCCGCGGGCACCATATAGGCCGGCAACCGCTCGGCCAATTCGGCGCGCAACTGAACGGGATCGGCGGTGCCGGTGACGTAGCCGACGAGGCGATTGTCACCAGGGCGGTCTTCGCGGGCGATGACGACGGCCTGCTGAACGCCGTCGAGTTCGGTTAGGGCGGTTTGGATTTCGCCGAGCTCGATGCGATACCCACGAACCTTGACCTGCTCGTCGGCGCGGCCCACGTATAGCAATTGGCCATCGGCGCCCCAGCGCACCAAATCCCCGGTGCGGTACATGCACGCCCCGGGCGCCCCGTGGGGGCAGGCCACAAACCGCGACGCCGTCAACCCCGAGCGGCCCACATACCCATACGCCAGCCCCGCCCCGGCCACGTACAACTCGCCGACCACACCTGCCGGCACCGGCCGCAACCACCCATCCAGCACGAAAAAGCCGAGATCGGCCAATGGCAGCCCAATAGGGCTGGCGTTGCCGTCGAGATCGGCGTCGACGATCTCGCGCACCGAGGCATGCACGGTCGTCTCGGTGATGCCATACATGTTGATCAGGCGCGGCGATTCGGGGTGATGATGCAGCCACGACCCAAGACGCGAGGGTTCCAGCGCCTCGCCGCCGAACACCACCGCCTCGAGCTCGAGCCGATCCCCGCGCCCAGGCGCCAGCGCATCGACGGTCTGCAGCGCATAAAACGCTGACGGCGTCTGGCTCAGCACAGTGACCCGTTCGGCCACCAGCAGGGCGTGCAGGTCTTCTGGCGACCGGGTCACCGACTCGGGCACCACCACCAGCCGCCCGCCGTGCAACAGCGCACCCCAGATCTCCCACACCGAGAAGTCGAACGCATAGGAGTGGCACTGCGTCCACACCCCGGGGCCTGAGAGCTCCAGGTCCGCGTCCAGTGCGTCCAGCAGCCGGCTCACATTGCGGTGGGCGACGGCCACGCCTTTGGGCACCCCGGTGGTGCCCGACGTGTAAATCAGGTAGGCGACGTCGTCGGGGGCCGGTGCGGGTGGTGCGGTGCTGGGCTGGGTCGTGACGCGGGGGTCGTCGATGTCGACGACGAGCAATTCGTGGCCGTTCAGCCGCTCGGCCAGCTCCGTGGTGGTGACCGCGGCGATGGGTGCGGCGTCGCTGAGCATGAATGCGATTCGCGCGTCGGGGTGCGCGGCGTCGATCGGCAGGTAGGCTGCCCCGGTCTTGAGCACCGCCAGCATCGCCACGACGGCCTCGGCCGAGCGGGGCAGCAGCAGAGCCACACGCTCACCGGGCCCGGCGCCCTCACCGATCAGCAAGTGCGCCAACCGGTTTGCCGCCTCATCGAGTTCCCGATAGGTCAGGGTGCGGCGCTCGAAGGTCAGCGCGACCGATTCGGGTGTGCGCGCGACTTGCGCGGCGAACGATGTTGGGATCGATGCGGGCGCGTATGTCGGCTGCGTTAGCGCCTTTCGGTTACCGATCTCCTCGAGGCGGGCGTGCTCAGCAGGATGCAGTACGTCGATCGCTGACAAGCGCTGGGTGGGTTCGGTGGTCATTGCCTCGAGCACCCGTTGCAGGCGTTCGATGAGGGTTTGGATGGTTGAGGTGTCGAACACGTCGGTGCGAAATTCGACCATGCCGGCGATACCGGCGGGCTCGCCCTCCGGTGTCCAGCGTTCGGCCAACGAGACCGACAAATCGGTTCGGGCAGTGTGGGTGTCCACCGGTAGCTGGGTGACCCGTAAGTCGCCCAACGCCAACGCGGTGGGCTCGCTGATATGTCCGGGCAGGTTCTGCCAGGCCAGCATCACCTGCACCAGCGGATGATGAGCCAGGCTTCGGGTGGGGTTGAGCCGCTCGACAAGCACCTCAAACGGCACGTCCTGATGCTCATAGGCGGCCAGGCTGCGCTGTCGCACCTGGGCTATGAGCTCTGCGATGGTGGGATCTCCAGCAAGATCCACTCGCAACACCAACGTGTTGACGAAAAATCCGATCAGCCCGTCGAGCGCCGGATCGCCGCGCCCGGCGATCGGGAAACCAACGGCCACATCGCTACTGGCGGCGAGCTTGCCCAACAACACCGCGAGAGCCGCCTGCACCACCATGAAGCCGGTAGCGTTGTGCTCGCGCGCCAGCCGGGCCACCCGCTGCTGCAACTCGGCGGGCCACTCCACCGCAATCCGGGCGCCGCACTGGTCGGCGATCCGCGGATAGGGCCGATCGGTGGGCAACGTCAGCCGCTCGGGCATCCCGGCCAACGCCCGCTCCCAGTAGGCCAGCTGGGCGGCAATCAGGCTGCCGGCGTCGTCGAGGTCACCGAATTGGGCACGCTGCCACAGCGTGTAGTCGACATACTGCACCGGCAACGGCGCCCAGCCGGGGGCTTGACCCGCACAGCGGCTGGCATACGCCATGCCGAGATCGGTCACCAGTGGGGTGATCGACCAGCCATCAGCGGCAATATGGTGCACCACCGCCACCAACACATGCTCGTCGTCGCTGAGACGGAAAAGCCGTGCCCGCAACGGAATCTCGCTGGCCAAATCGAAACTGTGACCCGCCACCTCCTCGACGGCCTGATGAATTGCGTCCGCCGGCCAGCCGGTGGCATCGATGATCTGCCATCCAAAGTCGGCCCGCTCGGCGGGCAGCACCACCTGCAGCGGGATGCCGTCGGCGGCAACAAACAGGGTCCGCAGGCTCTCGTGGCGACCCACCACATCGGCGAGCGCCTTCCACAACGCGTCGGCATCCAGATTTCCGCTCAGTTGTAGAGCCACGGCCATGTTGTAAACCGGTGACGGGCCCTGCAATTGGTCGATGAACCACAACCGGTTCTGGGCAAACGACAACGGGATCACGGCCGGGCGCGGCATCGGCACCAGCGGCTCCAACTCAGCGCCTCCGGAACCGATCCGCGGCGCCAGCAACGCGACGGTGGGCGCCTCAAAAAGGTCGCGCACCGAAAGCCCCGCACCCACCCCGGAATTAATTGCCGCGACCAACCGCATCGCCGACAACGAATCCCCGCCCAAATCAAAGAACGAGACATCCGCCCCGACGCGCTGCAGCCCAAGCACGTGGGCATAGATTCCGGCCAGAATCTCCTCGGTCGGGGTGGCCGGGGCACGGTCGCTCGTGCCGGTGTAGTCGGGGGCGGGCAGGGCGCGAGTGTCGAGCTTGCCATTGACCGTCAACGGCAACTCGTCGATCGCCACGATGGCGGCGGGCACCATGTAGGCCGGCAACCGTTCTGACAGCGCGGCGCGCAATCGAGCCGCGTCTTCGGTACCGGTAACGTAGCCGACCAGCCGCCTGTCCCCGGGGCGATCCTCGCGGGCGATCACCCCCGCCCACTCGACCCCGTCGAGTTCCATTAGGGCGGCTTGGATTTCGCCGAGTTCGACGCGATGCCCGCGAATCTTGACCTGCTCGTCAACACGCCCCAGATATTCAAGCTGCCCATCAGGGCGCCAGCGCACCAAATCCCCGGTGCGATACATCCGCTCCCCCGGCCCACCGAACGGGCAGGGCACAAACCGCGACGCGGTCAACCCGGAACGGTGCCAATAGCCAAGCCCCACACCGCGACCCGCCACATACAATTCCCCCACCACACCGTCCGGCACCCGGTGCAACCACTCGTCGAGCACAAAAAACGCCAGGTCCGGCAACGGCACCCCAATTGGGCTGGCGTTGCTATCCAGATCCGTGTCGGCAATCTCGCGCACCGAGGCATGCACCGTCGTCTCGGTGATGCCGTACATGTTGATCAGGCGCGGCAATCCTGGGTGGCGGTCCCGCCACGCGCGAAGACGCTGTGGTTCCAGCGCTTCCCCGCCGAACACCACGGTCTCGAGTTTGAGCCGATCTGACCTTGGTGATAGCGCGTCGGTGGTTTGCAGCGCATAAAACGCCGACGGCGTCTGGTTCAACACACTGACTTGTTCGGCAATCAGCAAGTCGCGCAGGTCGTCCGGGGATCGGGTCACCGATTCGGGCACCACGACAAGCCGTGAACCACCGAGGAGCGCACCGAAGATCTCACCCACCGAGAAGTCGAACGCCAACGAATGACACTGTGTCCACACCTGTCCCGCGGACAGTCCCACGTCGGCGCACTCGAGCGCTTCGACCAGCCGGGTGACATTGCGATGGGTGACCGCCACACCTTTGGGCGCACCGGTGGTCCCCGAGGTGTAGATCAGGTAGGCAACGTCATCCGGGCGCGGCTCCAGCAACGCCGTGCAGGGGTGCGCATCAATACGCGGGTCGTCGATATCGACGACGAGCAACTCATGCCCGTCCAGCCGGCCGCCCAATTCGGTCGTGGTGATCGCCGCGAGAGGCGCGGCGTCCTCGAGCATGAATTCGATCCGCGCGCCGGGCAGCGCGGGGTCGATCGGCAGATACGCCGCCCCCGTCTTGAGCACCGCGAATATCGCGACAACCGCTTCGGCCGAGCGGGGCATTAGCAGCGCAACACGCTCACCGGGGCCGGCGCCCTCGCCGGCCAGCAAGTGCGCCAACCGGTTTGCGGCGTCGTCCAGTTCCCGGTAGGTCATCGAGCGGCCACCGCAAGTCAGCGCGACCGCCTCGGGAGCACGTAGGACTTGGACGGCGAAGAGCGTTGGAATCGACGCCGAAGCGGTTGCCGGCTCGGTCAGGACCGCCTGATTGCCCCACAGAGCGAGGCGGGCACGCTCGTCGGTATCGAGCACATCCACCGATGACAGCCGTCGCGCGGGTTCGGCCGTCATCGCCACCAGCACCCGCCCGAACCGCTCAATCAGCGCCTGGACGCTCGCCGCGCCGAAGACATCGGTGTCGAATTCGACGCGCAGGCCCAGTTCAGCGCCCGGCGTGGCCTGGACCGTGAGCGGGTAGTGGTTGAATTCGCGGCTCGCGAAATCGGTGACGTTCAATCCGTCGGCGCCCAATGGTGTGCCGGTGTCGATCGGAAAGTTTTGGAACACGAACAACGTGTCGAACAATTGGTCGTGGCCAGTGATGCGGTGAATGTCGCTCAGCGACAGGTGTTGGTGCTCAAGGGTTTTGGTGTGAGCGCTTTGCAGCTGATCGATGAGGTCGGCGGTGGTGGTTGCCGTTGTGATGTGCGCCCGTACCGGCACGGTGTTGATCAACAGGCCGACCATCGAGTCCGCGCCCAATACCTCGGCCGGCCGACCCGAGACCGCGACACCGAAGGCGACGTCATGCCGGCCGGTCAGCGAAGTCAGCAGCAACGCCCACGCCGCCTGTAGCACCGTGTTGACCGTGGTGTGGTGCGAGCGGGCCAGATCGCCTAGGGCTCGCGTGATGTCGGCCGGCAATCGATGCGAGGTCGCGCCTCGCGGCCCCAGGTGCGCCCGTTCCGGCGGGCCCACCATCGTGGGCGTGTCGAATCCGGCCAGCACGTCGCGCCACGCTGTGCGGGCGATTTCGAGGTCTCGGTGCGCCAGCCAGGTGACAAACCTGCGATACGGGACCGGCGCGGGCAGTCGCTGCCCGTAATAGCCGGCGAAGATCTCCCGCAGCAGGATCGGCAGCGACCAGCCATCCAGCACGATGTGGTGAGCGGTCAGCACTATCCGGTGCTGGTCTGGCGCGGTGCGAATGAGCGCTACCCGGAACGCCGGCGGGTGGCTGAGGTCGCACACGGCCGCGCGTTCGGTGGCGCAGAGTCGGTCGATCTGCTCATCGATGTCGTCGCCGCCGATTGCGACGTACCGCCAGGGCGTCTCGGGATCGGCGGGGATGATCTGCATCGGTTCGTCGAACTGTTGGCAGAATATGGCCGCCAGATTGGGATGGCGGCTGACCACCGTGTCCACCGCTTCGCGCAGCCGGTGCTGGTCGAGGGGACCGCTCACGGCGATGTCCAGCTGCATCGCATACACATCGTCGCCGCTTTCCTGCGCGGTGCTGGCGTGGAAGAGCAGCCCGTGTTGCATCGGGGTCAGCGGCAGAACATCGGCGATGGTGTATTGCTTTCGCAGCGCGTCGATTTGGTGCTGGCCAAGCCGGGCGGGCGCGATGTCGGACGGGGTCAACCCGCCCCCACCACTCTGGACATGCGCGCAGATGCCGGCCAGCGCGTCGAACCACAACTGGGCGAGGCGGCTGATTTTGTTGTCATCGAGCGCCGACGGCGCCCACGTCCAGTCGGCGTGCAGATACGGGCCGGCGTCGGTGTCGACGGTGGCGATGTTGAGCTCGACCGTGTGCGCCAACGGCATGGGTATCGCTGTGGCCGCGCCGGTGGCCGACAGGCCATCCCGACTGATCCGCCACAATTCGCCGGACGGCTCGGCCGCCGCGCCCAAGCGTCCCAGATAGTTGAACCCGATCGGCGGGTCGGACCCGGCCAAGTCGACGTCGGCGTTGAGATAGCGCAGCAGACCGTAGGTCAAGGGATCGGGCAGGGCGCGGAGCTGTTCTTTGACGTCTTTGATCACCGCCCCCAGCGCGGCCTCGCCGGCGATGACCTGCGCCCAGGACATCGGGCCAACCTTCAGGGCCACCGGGTATTTGGTGGTGAACCAGCCCACCGTGCGCGACAGGTCGACATCGGGGGAAAGTTCGTCGTGGCGTCCGTGGCCCTCGACATCGATGCCGATCGGCGCGCTGCCGCTGCCCACGAATTGTGCCAGCGCCAGGGCAAATCCGATCAACAGGATGTCCTGTATCCCGGCGTGGAACGCCGCGGGCGCCTCACCGAGCAGCATTCGGGTGGTCTCGACGTCGAGGTCCATCGACAGGTGCCCAGCGCTGGCATAGGTGTCGAGTTCGGGTGGCGGCGTGGCCAACGTGGCGGGGGCGGCGGCCACCTGCCGCCAGGTCTCGGCTTGTTTTAGCACCGTCGGGTCGTGGGCGTGCTCGGTCAGCAGCGAGGCCCACCGCGCGAACGACGTCCCGCCCGCCGGCAATGCCACCGGCCCGCCGCTACGGTGCTGGGCCCACGCAATATTCAAGTCCTCCAACAGGATTCGCCATGACACGCCGTCGACGGCGAGATGGTGAATGATCAATGCCAACTGGCCCGTACCGGCGACCCACAGCGCGCTGACCATCGTCCCGGCGGCCGGATTCAGTCGGGCTCGCCCCTGGACAAGCTCGTCCTCGGACAACGCGTTCACCGATTGCAGGCACGCGTGGGCATCGACCGACCCGGGCTCGGGCACCGTCAGCGACCGGTCGTCTTCGACGCGCAGCCGCAACATGCCATGGCGGTCCAGCAAGGCCTGCAGCAGCACCACAACGTCGGCCTCGGTCGCGCCTGCGGGCGCCTGGATCACCACGGTCTGGTTGAACTGCTCCACCGGACCGTCGACGCCCTGCAGCCATCGCATGATCGGGGTCGCGGCCACCGGGCCCACACCCTCGTCGATCACGCCACCGGCGTCGGTCGCGACCCCGGCCACCCGCGCCAGCCGCGACACTGTCTGCTCGACGAAAATGTCGCGCGGTTTGCATGTCAGGCCGGCGGCACGCGCGCGCGTGACCACCTGCATCGACAGGATGCTGTCGCCGCCCAGGTCGAAGAAGGAGTCGTCGATTCCGACGCGGGGCACTCCGAGGACTTGGGCGTAGATGGTGGCCAGGATTTCTTCGGCGGGTGTGGTGGGGGCCCGATACCGCTCGGCGCCGTAGTCGGGTGCGGGTAGGGCGCGGGTGTCGAGCTTGCCGTTGACGGTCAGGGGTAGTGCGTCGAGGACGACGATGGCGGCGGGCACCATGTAGGCGGGTAGGCGTTCGGCCAGTGCGGTGCGGATGCGGGCGGGATCGGCGGTTCCGGTGATGTAGCCGACTAGGCGCGTGGTGGCCGAGGAGTCTTCGCGAGCGATCACCGCGGCCTGCTGCACGCCGTCGAGTTCGATGAGGGCGGTGTGGATTTCGCCCAGCTCGATGCGATACCCACGAACCTTGACCTGCTCGTCGGCACGGCCCACATAGTCCAGTTGCCCATCAGGGCGCCAGCGCACCAAATCCCCGGTGCGATACATCCGCTGCCCCGGCCCGCCAAACGGACACGCCACAAACCGCGACGCGGTCAATTCCGAACGGCCCAGATAGCCAACCCCCACCCCGGCGCCGGCCACATACAACTCACCGATGACCCCGACCGAAACCGGGTGCAACCACTCATCGAGCACGAACAACGCCGCCGTGGACACCGGCGCACCGATGGGCACCCCCTCGGCCCCCACCGACAGCGGCGCGCTCATCGACACATACACCGTGGCCTCGGTCGGGCCATAGGCATTGATCACCGTGCGCCCGGGCGCCCACCGCTCCACCACCTCGGTCGGGCAGGCCTCACCCCCGAGCAGCAACGCCACCGACTCCAGCCCCTGCGGTGATAGCGCGGCCACCGCCGAGGGGGTCTGGGTCAACACATTGACCCGCTCGCCGATCAGCAGCGTGTGGAAGTCCTCCGGGGAGCCCACGATCTGTTCGGGCACGATGACCAGTCGGCCCCCGCCCAGCAGCGCGGCCCAGATCTCCCACACCGAAAAATCGAACGCATACGAATGACACTGCGTCCACACCTGACCCACCGGCAGACCCGTCGGCGACGACGCCGCCAAATGAGCCAGGTTCTGATGCGTCACCCCAACACCTTTGGGCACCCCCGTCGTACCCGAGGTGTAAATCACATACGCAACGTCGCCGGCGTCCGGTGCCGGTGGTGCCGTGCTGGGCTGGACCGCGATCCGCTCGTCGTCGATGTCGACGACGAGCAATTCGTGGCCGTTGAGCCGATCGGCCAACTCGCTGGTCGTGATCGCCGCGATCGGTGCGGCATCGGTGAGCATGAACCCGATCCGCGCCTCCGGCAGCGACGGGTCGATCGGCAGATACGCCGCCCCCGATTTAAGCACCGCCACCATCGCCACCACCGCCTGCGCCGAGCGCGGCAACACCAGCGCCACACACTCACCAGGACGAACGCCCTCACCGATCAGCAAGTGCGCCAACCGATTCGCCGCCTCATCCAACTCCCGATACGTCAACGTGCGACCCTCGAAGCTGACCGCCACCGCCCCCGGCGCCCGAACCACGCGCTCGGCAAACAATGTTGGGATCGATGCCGGCGCGGGTGCGGGCTGGGTCAGCGCCTTTCGGTTACCGATCTCCTCGAGGCGGGCGTGCTCGGCAGCATCGAGCACATCGATCGACGACAATCGTCGGGTGGGGTTGGTGGTCATCGCCTCCAGCACGCGCTGCAAGCGTTCGGTCAGCGCGTGAATGGTTTGGGTGTCGAACACGTCGGTGCGAAATTCCACCGACCCCGCGATCCCGGCGGGCTCACCATCCTCGGTCCAGCGTTCGGCCAACGACAACGAAAAATCGGTTCGCGCGGTGTGGGTGTCCACCGGCAACTGGGAGACCTCCAGATCACCCAACGCCAACCCGGCGGCGGGGTCGCTGATGTGGCCGGGCAGGTTCTGCCAGGCGAGCATCACCTGCACCAGCGGATGATGGCCCAGCGATCGGATCGGATTGAGCCGCTCCACCAGCACCTCGAACGGCACGTCCTGATGTTCATAGGCGGCCAGGCTGCGCCGGCGCACCTGGGCTATGAGCTCTGCGATGGTGGGATCTCCAGCAAGATCCACTCGCAACACCAGTGTGTTGACAAAGAACCCGATCAGCCCGTCGAGCGCCGGGTCACGCCGCCCCGCGATCGGGAAACCAACGGCCACATCCCGACTCGCGGCGAGCTTGCCCAACAACACCGCCAGGGCCGCCTGCACCACCATAAAACCGGTCGCATTGTGCTCGCGGGCTAGTTCGCGCACGCGCTGCTGCAATTCGGCGGGCCACTCCACCGAAACCGTGGCGCCGCGCTGATCGGCGATCCGCGGATAGGGCCGATCCGTTGGCAAGGCGAGGCGCTCGGGCATGCCGGCCAGGACATCTTCCCAATACGCCAGCTGCTCGCCGATGCGGCTATCCCGGTCGTCGAGGTCACCGAATTGGGCGCGCTGCCACAGCGTGTAGTCGACATACTGCACCGGCAACGGCGCCCAGGCAGGGCTTTGACCCGCACAGCGGCTGGCATACGCCATCCCGAGATCGGCCACCAGTGGAGTGATCGACCAGCCATCGGCGGCAATATGGTGCACCACCGCCACCAACACATGCTCGTCG
>NZ_JBNMQT010000021.1:0-83658 GCF_050205645.1 Mycobacterium heidelbergense | reverse complement strand
CGGCGGGAGCGGCTTGCGCACGCCCGCCGCTGCCCCGCCGCGTGCGCAAGCCGCTCCCGCCGCGTCCGCGCGATCCACCGCGCCGCCCCAGCAGACGGCTCCGCCCGCCGCGCCGCCCGCCCCGATCCCGCCGCGGACCCCCGCGACAGAACTGCCCGACCGCGGTTGGCGACGCATCCTGAGGCTGATCACCTTTGACCTCGTCAAGCTCGGTCCGTCGGCGACGCAGCGCCAGGAGGCTCAGTTCGAGGCAACCATTCGGGCCGGCCTGCACGGCAATTACAAGGTGGGCGTGCTGGGCAAGGGCGGTGTCGGAAAGACGTCGGTCGCCGCCAGCGTTGGATCGGTGTTCGCCGAGTTGCGTCCCCAGGACCACGTCGTCGCCATCGACGCCGACACCGCATTCGGCCGATTGAGCAGCCGGGTCGATCCGCGTTCGACCGCCTCGTTCTGGGAGCTGACGTCGAACAAGAATCTGCGGTCCTTCACCGACGTCATCGAGCGGGTCGGGCGCAATTCCGCCGGGCTGCACGTGCTCGGTGGGGAGCCTGCCTCGGGCCCACGCCGGGTCCTCGATCCCGCGATCTACCGCGAAGCCGCGTCGCGGCTGGATCGCCATTTCACTATCTCGGTCATCGATTGCGGCTCGACGATGGATTCGCCGGTCACTCAGGAAGTGCTGCGCGATCTCGACGCATTGATCGTGGTCTCCTCGCCGTGGGCGGACGGCGCCTCCGCCGCCGCGCGGACGCTGGAGTGGCTGTCGGATCAGGGCCTTGCCGATCTCTTGCACCGCACGCTCGTGGTGCTCAACGATTCCGACGGCCATGCCGACAAACGCACCCGGGAACTGTTGGCCCGCGAATTCGTCGAACACGGACAGCCGGTGGTCGAGGTGCCGTTCGATCCCCACCTACGGCCCGGCGGCGTCATCGATGTGAGCCATCAAATGGCGACGGCGACGCGCCGCAAATTTCTACAGATAACGGCCACGGTCGCAGGGTATTTCGCGGCGCGCCCGGACCGGGCACGCGCTCGCCGCCGCGACGCGGACGAGGGCTGACAAGCGCTACGGCCCTTGAGCGACCCCGATGCGGGCCGACGGATCGGCGATCGCCTCGATCTTGGTGACCAGGCGCCCGCGGATGGTCAGCACGATGGCGGCGAAGAGCCGGCGCTGCGCGAAGGCCAGCAGCACCGGCTGTCCGGCCGGACCACTCACCACCGTGACTTCCGGGCCGAGGTAGCGCATCAGGTTGGTGGCCACCGCGTGTGGCCCGTGATTGACCTGCGGGGGCGGCGCCGGGTCGGCGAGAACCGTGCCCACGCCCCAGACCGTGGGATCCAGCACGGCGGTCAGTGCGGCGATGTCGCCGTTCGCGCATGCGGTGATGAACTTTTCGGCGACGAGCTGGTGCTCTGCCGAGGCCACCTCGCTCAACTTCGGTTGTGCCGTACTGAATTTGGCTCGTGCCCGCCGCGCCAGCTGGCGGCAGGTGCCGGGGGGACGACCCACCGTTTCGGCGATCGTGTCGAAGGGGACGCCGAACACGTCATGCAACACGAACGCGACGCGCTCCCCCGGGCTGAGCCTGCGTAAGACTTCCATCAAGGCGCTGCGGACCTCGTCGTCGAGCGTGACGCGGTCGGCCGGATCGACGGACCGCGGTTCAGCCGGCTCGCGTTCGCGGCCCTCGCTGGCCGGGCGGCTCAAGCGTTCGTAGCGCGATCGCGCCGAGCGCACCTGATCGAGGCAGAGCCGGCTCGTGACGACCGTCAGCCACCCGCGGACATCGTCGAGCTGGTCGACGTCTTCACGGGACAGCCGCAGAAACGCCTCCTGCGCAACGTCTTCGGCGTCTCCGACATCTCCGAGTATCTGGTATCCGAGATTGATCAGATACGGGCGGTGCTGACGCCACGCCTCGGTGATCTGGTCGTATGACTGGTCCATGAATCTTCGACGATCTGATGCGGCAAAAAGTTACAGATTCCGGCTGTAACTTTCCCATCTTCCGCCCCGTCCTTGGTGAAAAGCAGTCGCATCACACCGGAAGGAACCACATCATGACGATCGTCGTAACCGGAGCCACCGGCAACGTCGGGCGGCCCCTCGTTGCCGAACTCGCCGCCGCCGGCGCCCGAGTGCGGGCGGTCACCCGCACGCCTGAGTCGGCGGGGTTTCCGTCGTCCGTCGACGCGGTCGCCTCGGCGGCCGACGCGCTAGCGGGAGCGTCGGCGGTATTCCTCAATTCCCGTGCCCTCGGGGCGGAGTTGCCCGACGTGGTGGCCCAGTGCGTGGCCGCCGGGGTCACCAAGCTGGTGGCACTGTCGGCCATCAACGCCGACGACGATTTCTCCCGGCAACCGTCCCGCTTCCGCGGCGACCGCAACAAGGAGGTCGAGCAGCTCGCGGTCGATTCCGGCCTGGCGTGGGTGAGCCTGCGCCCCACGGTGTTTGCGACGAACTTCGCCGGCATGTGGTCGGCGCAGATCCGCGCCGGCGATGTGGTTGCCGGACCCTACGCCGCGGCGTCGACCTCGCCGATCGTCGAGGCTGACATCGCGGCGGTCGCCGCGCGGGCGCTGCTCACCGATGAACTTGTCGGGCAGCGCATTCCGCTGACCGGTCCGCAGGCATTCACCAACGTGGAGCTGGTGAACGTCATCGGCGCCGTCCTGGGCCGCCGACTGCGATATCAGGAAGTACCGGCCGACGTCGTGCGGCAACGGTTCATCGGCCTGGGTTTCGGCGCCGAGTTCGCCGACGCCTACACGTCCATGCTCGCCGACACGCTCGACAAACCCGCCCTTGTCACCCACGACGTCGAGAAGATCCTGGGCCGGACGGCGACCCCGTTCGCGCACTGGGTGTCGGCGCACCGCAGCCTGTTCGCGAATTAGATCAGCAGAGAAATAAGGAGCACTCAGATGTCACAACCACGTCCGCCGCGCTACCTCAAACCGATGAACAAGATGATGATGGCGGTGCAGCGGCTCGGGATACCGACCGGCCCCGCCATGGTGCTGACGGTGCCCGGCCGTAAGTCGGGCCAACCGCGCAGCACTCCGATGACGCCGTTCGAGTTCGAGGGCGGCCTCTACGTGGTGGCCGGTTATCCGGGCGCCGACTGGGCGGCCAATGCCCGCGCCGCGGGCACCGGCACGCTGGCCCGGGGCCGACGATCGCGGCAAGTCAGGATCGTCGAACTGAATGCCGACGAAGCGCGGCCGGTGCTGCGGGCATTCCCGGCCGAGGTGCCCGTCGGAGTGGCGTTCGCAAAGCGCTCCGGAATGGTGCGCGACGGAACAGCCGACGAATTCGAGGCGTTGGCGGGCCAGCTCGCCGTCTTCCGATTCGAACCGGCTTGACCGCCGTCGCCCACACCCAACCACGCGTCCTGCCGCCGACCCCTCGAAATTCGGCGGCCACCGCGCACCAGGTTAAGCCGACTTTGCGGTCTCGCGCAGCGGGTATCCGTTGCGCTCGGCCAGGGATCGCAGCTGCCGCAAGGCGAAGGCCCGCGGTCGGCCCGATTCCGGAATGACGACGCCGGCCCACAGTCCGTCCGCACGCGGGGACTCGACGGCCTCGCGCGCGCATAGCCACCGGCGTGGGCACGCTCGGCACAGGGCCTTAGCCTCCGCGTCAGGGGCTGACGTCCAGCGGTCGGGGTCCCGCGTGCAAGCGCCCAGCGGGATGTCGTACAGAGTTGGTGCGGTCATGTCGCGCGTTCCTCCAGAAGCATTGCGGTCATCCGTGCTTGTGTCCGTCACGCTATAGCACTTACCGCTGCAATGCAACGGTTATGTCCAGTCAGCGTCTTCCGCGCTACTGTTAGCGATCCTGCATTCCTCGGCTCGCCGACGGGCCGTGCCTAGGTCGAGGCCGGGATTATGGCTCGTCTGAGCTGGAGTTTTGCGTCAATTCGAATCTGGCCCAACGATCCCCCGGACCATTGCAGTAGTTGAAAACCGTAGCACGCTGAGGTCGAACGATAGCACCGACCGTATTGCATCGAAACGTAGCAATCGGTGTACGAACGGGGCCGGCGCGACGGTTAGAATCGCAACGGCGGAAGGTCCGCCCCGGGAACCGAGGGATCACCGCAAATGTCCACCGCCGAGTCGACTGCTCCACCGCAGCGCCGGGACGGGTCGGACGCTCACGATGCCCGTGTCGGCGAGCTGGATCCCGGCATGGTTCGGGCAGGGGCAGCCGCGGCCGCGCGCCGTCGTGAACTGGGCATTAGTCAGCGCGGTCTCGCGGCCGACGGGATCATCAACGCCGGCGCACTCATCGCTTTCGAAAAGGGACGCAGTTGGCCGCGGGAACGAACTCAGGCCAAGCTCGAGCAGGTACTGCAATGGCCCGCCGGAACCATCGCGCGGCTCCGCCGGGGATTGGCCGGCGAAGCACAAGTCAAGCCGAATCCGGCCGCCCCTGGCGCCCGCGAGGCGGGCGAGCAGGGCCCAAATTCCGATGCCTCGACGTCGTTGATCGCGGAGGCGATCGTTGCTGCTGTGGACGGTTGCGATCTGGCGATCGCCGCATTGCCGCCGGCCGATGATCCGCAATTCATCGAGCGGGCGACACCGATCCTCGCCGACCTGCGCCAGCTCGAGGCGATCGCCGTTCGAGCAACCCGCATCAGCCGGATTACCCCGGAACTGATCAAGGCGCTGGCCACGGTGCGCCGTCATTACGCCGAGCTGATGACGGTCGGCGCGAGCGCGCCCGGCGCTCCGCTGGCGCAGCGTCTATATGCGGCCCGGCGGAGGGCCAACCTTTCCACCATCGAGACCGCGGACGCGGCCGGCGTGACCGAGGAGATGGTCGCGCGCGTAGAAGCCAACGAAACTGTTCCCCACGGCGTCGCCGACGCTATCGAAGCGCTAATCAGCCACATGCACTGAGGCCGCCACCGTCGTTCAAAGCGCTATCGGCACATGCTTTTCCGCGCACGCGTCCTTGACCGCGGCGATCATGTCCTGGGTGCGAATCGACTGTAGGTCTTCGACGGTCACCGACCCCTTGTCGGTGCGGTGCTGGGCGGCCACCCGCGAGTCCCGCAGCCGTTCGGCGCGTTCGACCACGTTTCGTGCGAATCGGCCGTTCTGCATCAAGTCGATGCCGTGCTCCCCGTTGGGTGCGTGGTAGGCGCGCAACGTGAGGCAGGCCGCCTTCAGCGCTTCGCCGGCGGCGTCCTCGAGCACGGTGGCGCGCGGCTTGCCGTAGCGCACCGCGATTTCCACCAGCTCGTCGGGCGTGTACGACTCGAACCGCAGTTTGCGGTTGAACCGCCCCGCCAGACCCGGGTTGACCGTGAGGAATTCGTCGACTTCTCGCTCGTAGCCCGCGCCGATGAAGCAGAAGTCGAACCGGTGCACCTCGAGCGCGACCAACAGCTGGTTGACCGCCTCCATGCCGATCATGTCCGGCCGGCCGTCCTGGTGGCGCTCCACCAACGAGTAGAACTCGTCCATGAACAGGATGCGGCCCAGCGAGCGGCTGATCAGTTCGTTGGTCTTCGGGCCCGAGGCGCCGATGTGTTCCCCGCAGAAGTCGGCGCGCTTGACCTCGATGATCTCGGGATGGCGCACGATGCCGAGGCCGGCGTAGATCTTTCCCAGCGCCTCGGCGGTGGTTGTCTTACCGGTGCCGGGCGGGCCCACCAGCAGCATGTGGTTGGTCTGGTTGGCCACCGGCAATCCCGCCGCCAGGCGCAGCGCGCGGACCTCGATCTGGTCCTCCAGTTCGGCGACCGCCCGCTTGACTTCGGCCAGTCCGACTTGGTTGTCGAGCAGCGCGCGCCCCTCCTGCAGGAGTTCGCTGCGCCGCTCTTGGTGTTCGGATTCCTGACGTTGCTGCTCCGACAGCTCGGTGGTCACGTCCCACTTGTTCGATCGGCTGCTGATGGCATCCTCGTCGGTGATCACCAGCTGCAGCGCGGGATCGGCTAGCGCTTGCTTGGCCGGTTCGATCAGCGCACCGTTGATCGTCGCCTTCGACAGCCAGATCTGCGCCTTGTTCTCGTCGCCGAGCTGGCGATGCGCCATGCCGCGTACGTAGGCAAGATCGGCGGCGATCAGCGGGAAATCGTTGGGATCTATTGCGGCGAGGGCGGTTTCGAGATTGTGACGACGCGACTCGGTCGGGCCACCGTATCCGGAGCGCAGTTCGACGCGATCGGTCCATTCGAGTGCGACGCGCCCCTGCCCGAGGTGGGCCGCGGCGTGGGCGGCCAGGGTGCAGGTCGCCGCGGTGACGGCCGACATGATGATTCCATGCTTTGTCGGACGCCCGGCATCCGCTACGGGTTCCGGCGCGATCGCCACCACGCCAACAGCTCGGCGGACGCCTCCTCGGTGGTCAACGGCCCGCGTTCCAGCCGCAGCTCTTTCAAGAACCGCCACGCCTCCCCGACCTGCGGGCCCGCCGGGATGTCGAGCAACTCCATGATCTGGTTGCCGTCCAGATCGGGGCGCACCCGCGCAAGATCCTCCCGGGCCGCCAGCTCGGCGATCCGCGCCTCCAGCCGGTCATAGCTGGCCTGCAGGCGCGCGGCCCGCCGCTTGTTGCGGGTCGTGCAGTCGGCGCGCACCAGCTTGTGCAGCCGCGGCAGCAGCGGCCCGGCGTCGGTGACGTAACGGCGCACCGCGGAGTCCGTCCACTTGCCATCGCCGTAGCCGTGGAATCGCAGATGCAGATACACCAGCTGCGAGACGTCGTCGACCATCTGTTTGGAGTACTTCAGCGCCCGTAGCCGCTTCCGGGCCATCTTCGCGCCGACCACCTCGTGGTGGTGGAAGCTGACGCCGCCGTTCGCCTCGTGCCGCCGCGTGGCCGGCTTACCGATGTCATGCAGCAACGCGGCCCACCGCAGCACCAGATCCGGGCCGCCCTCGGGGCGTGGGCCTTCCAGCGCAATCGCCTGCCGCAGCACGGTCAGCGAATGTTGGTAGACGTCCTTGTGCTGATGATGTTCGTCGATGGCCATCTGCATGCCGCCGACCTCGGGCAGCACCACCTCGCCCATCCCGGTCTGCACCAGCAGGTCGATACCGGCGACGGGGTCGTCGCCGAGTAGCAGCTTGTCCAGCTCGGCGGCGACCCGCTCGGCGCTGATCCGTTCCAGCTGCGGTGCCATCTCTTCGATCGCCGTCCGCACCCGCGGCGCGACGGTGAAGCCGAGTTGTGACACGAACCGCGCCGCGCGCAGCATCCGCAGCGGGTCGTCCCCGAAGGAAACCGACGGAGCCGACGGGGTGTCCAGCACGCGCGCGCCGAGCGCGGCCAAACCGCCTAGCGGATCGAGGAATTCACCCGGCCCGGCCGGCGTGACGCGCACGGCCATCGCGTTCACGGTGAAATCGCGCCGCACCAAATCGTCGTCGAGCCGGTCGCCGAACCGCACCTCGGGATTGCGCGACACCTGGTCGTAGCTGTCCGCGCGGAACGTGGTGATCTCGAGGCGATAATCGCCCTTGCCGACTCCGACGGTGCCGAATGCGATGCCGGTGTCCCACACGCTGTCCGCCCACGGCCGCACCATCTGTTGCACCTGCTCGGGACGCGCGTCGGTGGTGAAGTCAAGGTCTGGACTCAACCTGCCCAGCAACGCGTCCCGCACCGAACCGCCGACCAGATACAACTCGTGGCCCGCATCGGCGAATGCCGACCCGAGCTCGCGCAACACGGGGGCGTGCCGGTTAAGCGCGACCGCCGCGGCGGTCAGCAGATCGGCATCGGCTTGGGACACGTTCGATCAGCGTAGTCGGGCCAGACCCCAGGCCTCGCCCGCGGCGAGTATGTCCGGAGGCCCAGCTCGTGCCAGCTACTATCGCTTGGGTGTCGGATGGCGAACAAGCCAAACCACGTCGGCGCCGGGGACGACGCCGACGCCGCGGCGCTGCCGGCTCGGCCGAGAACCTTACGAACGGCCAAGCGGCCAGTGACGCGGCGGTGACGAAACCACGCCGATCGCGCTCGCCGCGCCGCGTGCCGGACCGGCTGCGGACCGTGCACGAAACATCCGCCGGCGGACTGGTCATCGACGGCCTCGACGGGCCTCGCGACAGCCAGGTCGCCGCCCTTATCGGTCGCATCGATCGACGCGGACGGATGTTGTGGTCGCTGCCCAAAGGCCACATCGAGCAGGGCGAGACCGCCGAGCAGACCGCCATTCGCGAGGTTGCCGAGGAAACGGGAATACGGGGCAGCGTGCTGGCGGCGTTGGGGCGCATCGACTACTGGTTTGTCACCGACGGCCGCCGCGTGCACAAGACCGTGCACCACTATTTAATGCGCTTCTCCGGCGGCGAGCTGTCGGACGAGGACCTCGAAGTCGCCGAAGTGGCATGGGTGCCGATGCGGGAACTGCCGTCGAGGCTGGCCTACGCGGACGAGCGCCGCTTGGCCGAGGTCGCCGACGAACTGATCGACAAGTTGCAGAGTGACGGTCCGGCCGCACTTCCTCCGCTGCCGCCGAGCTCGCCCCGGCGGCGCCCGCAGACCCATTCGCGCACCCGGCATTCCGACAAACCCGCCGGCCGGAAGAACGGCCACGGGCCGGGGCCGTGATTGTGCCGCGACTCTGCTGGACGGGCCTGGTGCGGGTTGCCGCCGTGGTCGGCATCGTGGCCGGTTTTGCGGTACTGCTCAACGGGCCCGTCATCGCGCCGCGCGCGGCGGCCGACGAACCCGGGTCGACGCCGTTTGTCCGTGTCCGCATCGACCAGGTGACCCCCGATGTGGTCACGACAACGAGTCAACCGGTCGTCACGGTCAGCGGCATGGTGATCAATATCGGCGACCGTCCGGTCCGCGACGTCATGGTCCGGCTGGAGCACGCCGCACCCGTCACCGCCTCGGCGGGTTTACGCACGGCCCTGGACGGTGGCACCGACCAATACCAGCCGGCGGCGGATTTCCTGACGGTCGCACCGGAACTGCAGCGTGGGCAACAAGCCGGCTTCAGCCTGTCCGTCCCGCTGCGGTCGTTGAGCAAGCCATCGTTGGGCATCGACCAGCCCGGGATCTACCCAATCCTGGTCAATGCCAACGGAACTCCCGACTACGGCGCCCCCGCCCGGCTCGACAACGCGCGGTTCCTGCTGCCGGTGATCGGTGTGCCGCCGGACCAGGCCGACGACCTGGGCTCGGCCGTTGCGCCCGATACGTCGAAACCCGTGTGGATCACGATGCTGTGGCCGCTGGCCGATCGGCCGCGTCTGTCCCCGGGCGCGCCCGGCGGCACCATTCCGGTCCGGCTCGTCGACGACGACTTGGCCACCTCGCTGGCCACCGGTGGCCGGCTGGACATCCTGCTGTCCTCAGCCGAGGTCGCCACCAGCCACGACGTCGACCCCGACGGCGCGGTCGGACGCGCGCTCTGCCTGGCTGTCGACCCGGATCTGCTGGTCACCGTCAACGCGATGACGAGCGGCTACGTCGTGTCCAACTCGCCTGACCTGGCCGCTCAACAACCCGGTAGCCCGACCCACCCGGGGACCGGCCAGGCGGCCGCGACCGTGTGGATGAACCGGTTACGCGCGCTGGCCCACCGCACCTGCGTCACACCGCTGCCCTACGCGCAAGCCGACCTCGACGCCTTGCAGCGCGTCAACGATCAGGGCCTGAGCGGGATCGCCACCAACGGCGTCGGCGACATCGTCGACCACATTCTCGACGTCCCGTCCGCCCGCGGGGCCACCCTGCTGCCCGACGGCCCGCTGACCAACCGAGCGGTCGACTTGCTCAGCGCCAACGACAACACGGTCGCCATCGCGGCCGCCGACCTGGCCGCCCAGGACTCCGCCAGCGACTCGCCCACGACCGTCGACACGAAGCCCCGGCGGTTGTCGCCCCAGGTGGTGCTCGCGCCGTTTGACCCGGCCGTCGGCGCCGCGCTGGCCGGAGCGGGGACCGACCCCACCGTCCCCACCTATCTGGACTCCTCGCTGACGGTCCGGCTGGCGCACGACTCGGAGACCGCCCGACGTCAGGACGCGCTGGGTTCCATGTTCTGGCACTCCTTGCAGCATGACGCCGCGCCGCGCACCCAGATCTTGGTGCCGCCGGCGACATGGCACCTGCAGGCGGACGACGCGCAGGTCATCCTGACCGCGCTGGCCACCACGATCCGGTCCGGCCTGGCCATACCGCGCCCACTGCCCGCGCTGATCGCCGAGGCCGCGGCCCACAACGAGGCGCCGGGGCCGCCGACGGACGCCTACCTGTCGGCCCGCGGCCGCTTCGGTGACGACGTGACGGCCGACATCGGTCACCAGGTAGGCAGGCTGTGGGGGCTGACGTCGGCGCTGACCACCGACGAGCGCACCGGCCTGACCGGCATCCAGTACACCGCTCCCCTGCGCGAGGACATGCTGCGCGCACTCAGCGAAACCGAACCGCCGGACACCCGCAACGCGCTGGCCGCGCAGCGCCTAACGGTGGTGGGCAAAACCATCAGCGACTTGTTCGGTGCCGTCACGATCGTCAACCCCGGCGGCTCCTACACCCTGGCCACCGAGCACAGCCCCCTCCCGCTGGCGCTGCACAACGGCCTCGCCGTCCCCATCCGGGTCCGCCTACACGTCGACGCCCCGCCCGGAATGAACGTCTCCGACGTCGGCCAGATCGAACTGCCGCCGGGATACCTACCGCTGCGGGTGCCGATCGAAGTGAACTTCACCCAGCGGGTTGCCATCGACGTGTCGCTGCGAACGCAGGACGGGCTGCGGCTGGGCGAGCCGGTGCGCTTGTCCGTGCACTCCAACGCCTACGGGAAGGTGTTGTTCGCGATCACGCTGACCGCGGCGGCGATCCTGGTGCTGCTGGCCGGACGCCGGCTGTGGCACCGATTCCGCGGCCAGCCCGACCGCGCCGATCTAGACCGGCCCGACCCACCCGACCACCGACCCGCCCGTTCGCGAGACGACATCCCCGATCGGGTCGATGAAGAGCACCGAGTATGAAACCCGCCTACCGGCGACCCCAGCCGCGGCCGCAGCCGCGGCCCGGTACCCGGGGACCCGCCTCGCCGCCTACCGGGCCGCTGCCTCCGGTGCCGGAGTTGGCCCGTCGACGACCCGAACTATCCGACGCCGCCCTGGTATCGCGCTCGTGGGCGATGGCTTTCGCGACACTGATCAGCCGGATCACCGGATTCGCCCGCATCGTCCTGCTGGCCGCCATCCTGGGGGCCGCGCTGTCCAGTGCTTTCTCGGTGGCCAACCAGCTGCCGAACCTGGTCGCGGCGCTGGTGCTGGAGGCGACGTTCACGGCGATCTTCGTTCCGGTGCTGGCCCGTGCCGAGCAAGACGATCCCGACGGCGGCGCGGCGTTCGTGCGGCGCCTGGTCACGTTGACCACCGCGCTGCTGCTGTTCGCGACGGCGCTGTCGGTGGTCGCCGCACCGCTGCTGGTGCGCCTGATGCTCGGCCGCGCTCCTCAGGTCAACGAACCCCTGACGACGGCCTTCGCCTACCTGCTCCTGCCCCAGGTGCTCGCCTACGGTCTTACCTCGGTATTCATGGCAATCCTCAACACCCGCAACGTGTTTGGGCCGACGGCATGGGCACCGGTCGTCAACAACGTCGTCGCACTCGCAACCCTGGGCGTGTATCTGGCGGTCCCCGGCGAACTTTCGGTCGATCCCGTTCGGATGGGCAATGCCAAGCTGCTCGTGCTCGGCATCGGCACCACCGCCGGCGTGTTCGCGCAGACCGCGGTCCTGCTGATCGCGCTGCGGCGCGAGCGTGTGAGCCTGCGCCCGCTGTGGGGAATCGACCAGCGGCTCAAGCGATTCGGTGCGATGGCCGCCGCGATGGTGCTCTACGTGCTGATCAGCCAGCTCGGCCTGGTGGTCGGCAACCAAATCGCCAGCACCGCAGCCGCTTCCGGACCGGCGATCTACAACTACACCTGGCTCGTGCTGATGCTGCCGTTCGGCATGATCGGCGTCACGGTGCTGACCGTGGTGACGCCACGGCTGAGCCGCAACGCCGCCGCCGACGACACCCGAGCGGTGCTGGCCGACCTGTCGCTGGCCACCCGACTGACCCTGATCACGCTGATTCCGATCGTGGCTTTCATGACCGTCGGCGGGCCCGCGATCGGCAGCGCCCTGTTCGCCTACGGTCATTTCGGCGGGGTCGACGCCGGATACCTGGGTGCCGCGATCGCGTTGTCGGCGTTCACGTTAATCCCTTACGGGCTGGTGCTTTTGCAGCTGCGCGTGTTCTACGCACGCGAACAGCCGTGGACACCGATCGTGATCATCCTCGTCATCACGGCGGTCAAGATCGTCGGCTCGGTGCTGGCCCCGCACCTCACCGGCGACCCCAAGCTGGTGGCCGGTTTCCTCGGGCTGGCCAACGGCATCGGTTTCCTCGCCGGCGCAGTCGTCGGCTACCACCTGTTGCGGCGCGCGCTGCTGCCCCGCGGCGGCCACCCGGTCGGCGTCCGGGAGGTGCGCACGGTTCTGGTGACGGTTGCCGCGTCGTTGCTGGCTGCCTTGATTGCCCATGTGGCCGACCGGCTGCTGGGACTGAGCGAGCTGACGGCCCACGGCGGCGCCGCCGGTTCGCTGCTGCGACTACTGGTCCTGGCGCTCATCATGTTGCCGATCATGGCCACGGTCATGGTCCGCGCACGGGTCCCCGAGGCCCAGGCGGCGCTGGGCGCCGTGAGCCGCCGGATCAGACCCCGCAGCGGGCGCTGGGAGCAACCGCCAGCGCGCCCTACGGCGGCCGTACCGGATCGATCGTCTCACCGGCGGCCCGTCACGTACCCTGAGCAGAGGAATTCGTCCCCGCCGGGGGTAGGTGCGGTCCAGGAGCCGATCCGGCGCAGGCCTCCGGAGCGGGCCGACAGCGTCCGGATAGCGAAAGGACCGGAGGTGACCGACCGCCCAGTAGACAGCGCCGCATCCGGCCCCGCGTCAGGCGGCAAGCTACCGCGTCCGGTTGCCGACGATTTCGAGCCCGACATTCCGGCCCCCGATATTCCCGCCAAGCCCGATTCCGCGGCGCCGCGGCCGTCCGACCAGCGCAACGGCGATCTTAACGGCGAAGCCGCGCGCGGGCCGATCCCCTTCGACGCGCCCCGCGAGCGAAGCGCGGACTCGGCGGCGTCCACCGACGACGTCCACCTGGTGCCCGGCGCTCGCATCGCCGGCGGCCGCTATCGGCTCCTCGTCTTCCACGGCGGGGCGCCGCCCCTGCAGTTCTGGCAGGCGCTCGACACCGCGCTCGACCGGCAGGTGGCGCTCACGTTCGTGGATCCCGACGGAGCCCTGCCGCATGACGTGCTGCAGGAGGTCCTCGCCCGCACGCTGCGGCTGAGCCGGATCGACAAGCCCGGTGTCGCCCGAGTGCTCGACGTCGTGCACACGGGATTCGGTGGCTTGGTGGTCGCGGAGTGGATTCGCGGCGGCTCGCTGCAGGAGGTGGCCGACACCGCGCCGTCGCCAATCGGCGCCATCCGGGCGATGCAGTCGCTCGCCGCCGCCGCGGACGCGGCCCACCGCGCCGGAGTTGCCCTGTCGATCGATCACCCCAGCCGGGTGCGCGTGAGCATCGAGGGCGACGTGGTGCTGGCCTACCCGGCCACGATGCCCGACGCGAATCCACAGGACGACATCCGCGGAATCGGCGCCGCGCTCTACGCGCTGCTGGTCAACCGTTGGCCGCTGCCGGAGCACGGGGTCCGCAGCGGACTGGCCCCCGCCGACCACGATTCGTCCGGCCTGCCCGTCGAACCCACGGTCATCGACCGCGACATTCCCTTCCAGATCTCGGCGGTCGCCGTCCGCGCGGTCCAGGAAGACGGCGGAATCCGCAGTGCGTCAACACTTTTGAACCTGTTGCAACAGGCGACCGCGGTGGCGGACCGCACCGAGGTGCTCGGGCCCGTCGACGACTCACCCCTAGCGCCGAGCCCGCGCGAACCCGCCGGTCCGCTGGACGAGGCCACGTTCGCGCGACGGCGCCGCAACGTGCTGATCGGGGTGGGCGCCGGCGTCGTGGTCCTCGTGGTGGCGCTGTTGGTGCTCGCGTCGGTGGTGAGCAAGATCTTCGGCAACGTCGGCGGCGGCCTCAACAAGGACGAGCTCGGACTCAACGGCCCGTCGTCGTCGACCAGCTCGTCGGCCCCCAGCTCCGCTCCGGCGGGCGCCGTCGTCAAACCCACCAGGGCGTCCGTCTACTCCCCTGACGGTGATGCCGACAATGCGGGCACGGCCGGGCAGGCGATCGACGGCGACCCCACCACCGCCTGGGCTACCGAGGTCTACACCGACGCCGTTCCCTTCCCCAGCTTCAAGCAGGGCGAAGGTTTGATGCTGCAGCTGCCCAGCCCGACCGTCGTCGGCCAAGTCACGATCGACACCCCGAGCAGCGGAACCAAAGTCGAGATCCGGGCGTCGTCCACCCAGACGCCGTCGAAGCTGGAGGACACCACCGTGCTCGCCCCGGCCTTCACACTCAAACCCGGCCACAACGTCATCCCGGTCAAGGCCGGGTCGCCGACCTCGAACCTGCTGGTGTGGATTTCCACGCTCGGAACCACCAGCGGCAAGAGCCAAGCCGGTTTCTTCGAGATCACCGTTCAAGCCGCGTCCTGACGGCGCTCACAGACCCTTGGTGCGGTGAAGTGCCGCGCGATCACCGATTGGTTACTGTCCGGCCGTGGGTGTGGGGGGAGAGGTCGAGCGCAGCGACGCCGAGCTGCTCGCCGCCCACGTTGCCGGCGACCGCTACGCGTTCGGCGAGCTGTTCCACCGTCACCGCCGCCAGCTGCACCGCCTGGCCCGGCTGACCACCCGCACCCCCGAGGACGCCGAAGACGCGCTGCAGGACGCCATGCTTTCGGCCCATCGCGGCGCGGGTTCGTTCCGGCACGACGCAGCGGTCGGCAGCTGGCTGCACCGCATCGTGGTCAACGCGTGCCTGGACCGGCTGCGGCGGACCAAGACGCAGCGGACCGTGCCACTCGACGATGTCTACCCGGTGGCCGATCGCAGCGCGCAGGTCGAAACGGCGCTGCTGGTGCAGCGCGCCCTGGGTCGGCTCCCAATCGAACAGCGGGCCGCGATCGTGGCGGTCGACATGCTGGGCTGTTCGGTTGCCGACACCGCCCGGCTGCTCGGCATCCCCGAAGGCACCGTCAAGAGCCGATGCGCCCGCGGCCGGGTTCGCCTGGCCGAGCTGCTCGGTTATCTCAACACCGGCGCCCACGCCGCACCCGATGCTCCAGCCGGTCAGGCCTGACGCTTCCGCGGGGCCGCGTGTGGCCATCGATCCGTGCATGACGGACACTGGGACGGATGGGTGCAGCCGAGAACGATCCCGCGGATCATGGTGCGGGGGCAGCAGATCCACCGCTGACGGTCGAGCGGCTCGCCGATTTGCAGGCCGGCCTGCTGGACGACGACGCCGCCGCCCGGGTACGCAGACAAATCCGCGCCAACCCGGAGGCCGAGAACGTCCTGCGTGCGCTGAATCAGGTGCGCCGCGATGTCGCCGACGCCGGCGCGGTGGCCCCCGAGGCTCCCCCCGAGGTTGTCGCCCGGATCACCGCGGCGTTGACGTCGGCCGACCCCCGCGGGGCCCCCGCGGCACACTCCGCCCGGCCGCGACCGCGCCCCGGCCGGGTCGCCGCGGGTGTGGCCGGTTTGTGCGCCGTGCTGGCCGCGATCGGCATCGGCACGGCGGCGCTGGTCAACGCGCCGACGCCAATACCGAGCACGGCGGTCACCGCCGAGCACATCACGGTGTCGACGCCGCCGATGGTGGTGCCGTTGTCGCAGCACGAGATCCTTGGCCTGCTCGACCGCAGACCCGAGTACGGCCCGCTCAGCGACCCGTCTCGTCGCGCATCCTGCCTCAGCGGCCTGGGCTATCCGGCTTCCACGCAGGTGCTGGGCGCACGGCCGATCGACATCAACGCCCGCCCTGGCGTGCTGCTCGTGCTGCCCGGCGATACGCCCAACAACCTGGCGGTCTTTGCGGTGGCACTGAATTGCAGCGCGGCCGACACCGGCCTGCTGGCCAACACGCAAGTCCCGCGCCTTTAGTGTGATGCCACGTGTTGCGCGCCCCAGCGGGAACAGCAATGCCTACGCTGGCGTTCGACACAACGACGCCCTGTACCCCGAAAGGCCCGCATGACCGCCGCCCCGTCCGCTACTGACCCCATCCACGACGTCATCGTCATCGGTTCCGGTCCCGCCGGGTACACCGCGGCCCTGTATGCCGCCCGCGCGCAGCTGGCACCACTGGTCTTCGAGGGCACCTCATTCGGCGGCGCGTTGATGACCACCACCGACGTGGAGAACTATCCCGGGTTCCGCGACGGCATCACCGGCCCGGAGTTGATGGACGAGATGCGCGAGCAGGCGCTGCGCTTCGGGGCGGACCTGCGGATGGAGGACGTCGAGTCGGTGTCGCTGGACGGACCGGTCAAGTCGGTCGTCACGGCGGAGGGGGAAACCCACCGCGCCCGGGCCGTCATTCTGGCGATGGGCGCCGCGGCGCGCTACCTACGGGTTCCCGGCGAGCAGGAGTTGCTGGGCCGCGGGGTGAGTTCCTGTGCCACCTGCGACGGCTTCTTCTTCCGAGACCAACACATCGCCGTCATCGGCGGCGGCGACTCCGCGATGGAGGAAGCCCTGTTCCTGACCCGGTTCGCCACCAGCGTGACGCTTGTGCACCGCCGCGACGAGTTCCGGGCATCGAAAATCATGCTGAACCGCGCCCGCAACAACGACAAGATCAAGTTCGTCACCAATCACACTGTCGCCGCGGTGGAGGGCGACACCACGGTGACCGGATTGCGGCTGCGCCACACCGTGACTGGTGAAGAAACCACGCTGCCGGTGACCGGCGTCTTCGTCGCGATCGGCCACGAGCCGCGTTCGGCGTTGGTGCGCGACGTCATCGACGTCGACCCCGACGGGTACGTGCTCGTCAAGGGGCGCACCACCAGCACGTCGCTGGATGGTGTGTTCGCGGCAGGCGACCTGGTAGACCGCACGTATCGGCAGGCGGTCACGGCGGCCGGTAGCGGTTGCGCCGCGGCGATCGACGCCGAGCGGTGGCTGGCCGAGCACGAAGAGTCGGATGCGGCCGGCGAGACACAGCAGCTGACCGTAGGAACACATTGATGGGAGCGTCACGATGACCGAAAACGCCGGCGGCACAATAGAAGTCTCCGACTCGTCCTTCTCCACCGACGTGTTGTCCAGCAATAAGCCTGTGCTGGTTGACTTTTGGGCAACCTGGTGCGGACCGTGCAAGATGGTCGCGCCCGTGCTCGAAGAGATCGCGGCCGAGCGCGCCGAACACATCACCGTCGCCAAGCTCGACGTCGACGCGAATCCGGAAACGGCGCGCGACTTCCAGGTGGTGTCCATCCCCACGATGATCCTGTTCAAGGACGGTCAGCCGGTGAAACGTATCGTCGGCGCCAAGGGCAAAGCCGCCCTGTTGCGTGAGCTTTCCGACGCGGTTCCCAACCTCGCCTGAACCCCATCCAACCGCGCGGCACGAGCCCGCCGGTTAGCCTGGGGTTTTCCGGAAATCGAGAAGGATCTGCGACAATACCGGTTAGCTCTAACCCGTATTTCAAGCCTGTCAGTCCGTCCCGGAGGGCCCTTGGTATGCCGAGTCCGCGCCGCGAAAACGGCGACGCGCTGCGCTGTGGTGACCGCAGCGCTGCAGTGACCGAAATCCGGGCGGCGCTGGCTGCGCTGAACCTGCTGGAGAACTCCGAGGAAGACCTGACCACCGGCAGGCATGTGGCCCTCGAACTGTTCGATTCCGAACTCGACCAGGCCGTACGTGCCTTCCAGCAGCACCGTGGACTGCTGGTCGACGGCATCGTCGGCGAGGCCACCTATCGGGCGTTGAAAGAGGCGTCTTACCGGCTCGGCGCGCGCACGCTGTATCACCAATTCGGCGCCCCCCTGTACGGGGACGACGTCGCGACCCTGCAAGCTCGGCTACAGGACCTCGGCTTCTACACCGGGTTGGTCGACGGCTACTTCGGTTTGCAGACGCACAACGCGTTGATGTCGTACCAACGCGAGTACGGGCTCGCCGCCGACGGCATCTGCGGTCCGGAAACGTTACGCTCCTTGTACTTTCTGAGTTCCCGGGTCAGCGGCGGCTCGCCCCACGCGATTCGCGAGGAAGAGTTGGTGCGCCGATCGGGACCCAAACTCTCGGGCAAGCGGATCATCATCGATCCGGGCCGCGGCGGCGCGGATCACGGCTTGATCTGCCACGGTCCGAACGGGCCCATCAGCGAAGCAGATGTGTTGTGGGACTTGGCAAGCCGGCTTGAAGGCAGGATGACGGCCATCGGCATGGAGACCTTTCTGTCCCGGCCGACCAATCGCAGCCCGTCGGATGCCGAACGCGCCGCGACGGCCAACAACGTCGGCGCGGACCTGATGATCAGCCTGCGCTGCGAGGCTCAGCGCAGTCCTTCCGCCAACGGCGTCGCGTCGTTCCATTTCGGCAACTCGCATGGCTCGGTTTCTACCATCGGCCGTAATCTCGCCGACTTCATTCAGCGAGAAGTGGTGGCCCGCACCGGTTTACGGGATTGCCGCACACATGGCCGGACATGGGATCTGCTCCGGCTGACCCGGATGCCGACCGTTCAGGTCGACGTCGGCTACATCACCAATCCACGCGACCGGGACATGCTGGTGTCGACGCACACTCGCGACGCGATCGCCGAAGGTATCCTCGCCGCGGTCAAGCGGCTGTATCTGCTGGGCAAGAACGATAGACCCACCGGCACATTCACCTTCGCCGAGCTGCTGGCTCACGAATTGTCGGTGGAACGCACGACCAGGCTCGGCGGCTCCTAACCCTGCTGGATGCCCGCTAGGTATTCGTGGCCGTCGACCCGGCCCCGATCGGCTGCTCCAGCTGCGCATTGGCCAGCAGGCGCTCCAGCGCCGCCTCCACCTCGGCCTTCCAGCCCAGGCCCTTATCGAGTTCGAGCCGCAGCCGGGGGAAGTACGTATGTGGCGCCACCACAACGAAACCCACGTCCTTCAAGAACTCCGCATCGATGATGCAATGCTCGACCGTGCAGTCGCCGAGGGCTTCCAGCACCGGACGCACAGCGGGATCGACCATGCGCGGGTCCTGTAACTCCGACGCCGCCGGCATGCGGCCGAACGCTTCCAGCGCCCGGACTCCGCGCCGCACCAGCTCGTCGATGACGCGGGCCAACAAGCTGTGCGGCAAGTCGTGTGCGGCCTGTCCGGGTTCGATCCCCATGGACGTCAGCAACACCGCATCGGCGGATACCGGCGCGGTGGGAAACCGCTGCGCGCGTGGAACCGCTCGCGGCGGTGCGTAGAGGACATAGCCGAGGCACGGGGGATCGGCGTGGCTGCGTTCGTCGGGGACCGCCGTCGCGACCTGACCGCACGAGCCCCACTCCAGCATCACCATCGACAACCAGGCTTCCTTTTCGAATTCCGGATCGGCGAGGTGGTCCTGGTTACCGAGGGTCGCGGGATCGACCTCCCAGAAGACGCAGCGGCGCGCGTGCTTCGGAAGATGCTCGAAGGCTTCGAGCCGCAGCGGCGTGATTCGAGCAGACACTAGCCTCCTGGCTTCCGTGCGTACCGCAAGCCCGGATATCCCCAGGCTGACATGCACCGGCAACCCCTCCAGGATAGGAGAGTTTGCCGTCGCGGGGCCAGTGTTCGCGCAGCCCGGTGACGGGCCCGGCCGGGGCCGGCCTACAGCCGGGTGTTCCGGCCCGCTCAACTCCGAAATTCGTTGTCGCCCAGTGGTTTTCCGGCACTGCGCCGTGTCCGCAGCGGGTTGATTCGCGCCCGGAACCCGGCCAGTGTCACAGTGACGTAATTACACCGTGTCGCTGGTCATGGGTTGGGCGGGGTCATAACGCCGATGATCCGCTGCAAGTCCTCCACCGAGGCGAACTCCACAACAATCCGCCCCTTGCGTTTGCCAAGGCTGACCGTCACGCGCGTATCGAAGGTATTCGACAGCCGGTCAGCAACGTCCTGCAGGCCGGGCATCTGGATGGGCTTGCGCCGCGGGGGCGCCGGCTTATGCCCCTCCCCGCGATTGGCCAGCGTGACCGCTTCCTCGGTGGCGCGCACCGACAGGCCCTCCGCGACGATCCGGCTGGCCAACTCTTCTTGGGCCTCGGGGCCGGCCTCGAGGGATAGCAGCGCACGGGCGTGGCCGGCCGACAGCACCCCCGCCGCTACTCGGCGCTGGACTGCGATCGGCAGTTTGAGCAAGCGGATCATGTTGGTGATCAGCGGCCGCGATCGGCCGATGCGGGTCGCCAGTTCGTCGTGGGTGACGTCGAACTCGTCGAGCAGCTGCTGGTAAGCCGCCGCCTCTTCCAGAGGGTTCAGCTGCACCCGATGGATGTTCTCCAGCAAGGCGTCGCGCAGCAGGGTGTCGTCCGCGGTCTCGCGCACGATGGCCGGGATGGTGGCCAGGCCCGCCTCCTGGGCCGCCCGCCAGCGCCGCTCCCCCATCACGATCTGGTAGCGCGCGCCGCTCTTCGCCCCGGGCACCGCCCGCACCACGATGGGCTGCAAGAGGCCGAACTCGCGGATGGAGTGCACGAGTTCGGACAGCGCCTCCTCGTCGAAGACCTGCCGTGGCTGACGTGGATTGGCCTCGATGTCGGCCGGCGCGATCTCGCGGTACACCGCCCCCACGCCTGAGGCGTCCGGCGCCGGTCCACCGATCAACACGTCGGCGGCGGCGTCCCCCATCCGTGGGCCAAGGGTCGCCGGGCCCGAGTCGCCCTCGGCCGGACCGGTGGGAATCAGCGAAGCCAGGCCCCGGCCAAGGCCGCCCTTCCTCCGTAACGGCTGCGTCATGATCGTCCCTTCGCCGATGGTTGTCAGTCGCGTAGCGCGAGTTCGCGGCTCGCGTCGAGGTAGCTCATCGCCCCGCGCGAACCGGGGTCGTAGTCGATGATGGTCATGCTGTAGCCGGGCGCCTCCGAGACCTTGACGCTGCGCGGGATCACCGTGCGCAGCACCTTGCTTCCGAAATACCGGCGCACCTCTTCGGCCACCTGGTCCGCGAGCTTGGTCCGCCCGTCATACATGGTGAGGATGACGGTGGTGACGTCCAGCCGGGGATTCAGGTGGGCCTTCACCATCTCGATGTTGCGCATCAGCTGTGACACCCCCTCGAGCGCGTAGTACTCGCACTGAATCGGGATCATCACCTCGGGCGCGGCGACGAGCGCGTTGATGGTCAACAGCCCCAGCGACGGCGGGCAGTCAACGAAGACGTAGTCGAAGTCGAACTCCTCAAGCGCGGCCAAAGCGTTACGCAATCGGTTCTCGCGCGCAACCATGCTCACCAATTCGATCTCGGCACCGGCCAGGTCGATCGTGGACGGGACGCAGAACAGGCGCTCGCTGTGCGGGCTGCGGCGCAGCGCGTCCTGCAGCGAGACCTCGCCGAGGAGGACTTCGTACGATGACGGCGTCCCGGCCTGCCGGTCGGTGATCCCGAGCGCCGTGCTCGCGTTGCCCTGCGGATCGAGATCGATGACGAGCGTCTTGAGCCCCTGGACGGCGAGTGCGGCCGCAAGGTTGACCGCCGTGGTGGTTTTGCCGACGCCGCCCTTTTGGTTCGCGACGGTGAAGACCCGTCGGTGATCCGGCCTGCGCAACGGTGGGTAGGCGGTGTGGAGGACCCGCATCGCCCGCTCGGCGGCGGCGCCGATCGGGGTGTCGTATTCCTCCGATGTTTCACGTGAAACATGCGGCACCGCATCCGCCGGGTCGTGGTACTCGGTGGCACTCTCCTGCCCGGGCGCGACAGCCGCTGGAGGCGGCGGCGCGGCGGGCCAGTCTCGCGGAGAACTCATCGATGTCCCCTGTTCCCCATTCGTACCGACCCCTCCCGCGGCTGGCTTGCGCGTCGCGCTAAGACCACGGTTGCGGGCGGACGCAAATAGTTCGCGCCACATGTGACCACCCTGGCATCAACGGCGCCCGACGCCGCCATCACACGCCGGTGCGCCCGGAGTTCGTCCGGGGCGCGCTCGCCCTTGATGGCCACCATCCGACCGCCGGGCCGTAGCAACGGCATACTCCACTTCGTCAACTTGTCCAATGCTGCAACCGCTCGCGACACAGCCGCGTCCCTTCCCCCGTACCGTTCCCGCACCCAAGGTTCCTCGGCCCGGCCGCGCACCACCTCGACGGCCAACCCTAGTTCGGCCACCACCTCATTGAGAAACTCGCTCCGTCGCAGCAGCGGTTCGAGAAGTACGACCCGAAGGTCGGGCCGCGCAATCGCCAGCGGGATCCCCGGCAGCCCGGCGCCGCTGCCGATATCCACCACCCGATCCCCCGGATCCAGGAGCTCGGCGACGGCGACACTGTTCAGCACATGACGGTCCCATACCCGGGCCACCTCGCGCGGTCCGAGGAGGCCGCGTTCCACGCCGCGCGATGCCAACAGTTCGGCATACCGCTGCGCAATAGATATATGTGGCCCGAAGATGGCGGACGCCGCGTCCGGGGTCGGTATCGATTCGGCGGGGGCTGTCGGCACGGCAGGGTCGGGCATCCGCTCGCAACGGCCGACATGTTTCACGTGAAACATCCCTCTGGTCTTTGTCGCCGCGGCTCAAAATGCCGCGGCGAACTACACCGCTGTAACTCCTAGTCGAGCAGTACTACCACGCGGCGCGACGGCTCCGCGCCCTCGCTTTCGCTGTGCACCCCGGGGACCGCCGCGACCGCGTCGTGGACGATCTTCCGCTCGAACGGCGTCATCGGCGCGAGCTCCTCGCGCTCGCCGCTGTCCAGCACGCGACGCGCGACCTTGTCGCCCAGCGCGGCCAGCTCCTCGCGGCGCCGACGGCGCCAACTCGCGATGTCGAGCATCAGTCGGCTGCGCACGCCGGTCTTCTGGTGGACCGCCAGCCGAGTCAGCTCCTGCAGCGCGTCGAGCACCTCGCCGGTGCGGCCGACCAACTTGTTCAGGTCGTCGCTGCCGTCGATGCTCACCACCGCGCGGTTGCCCTCGACGTCCAGATCGATGTCGCCGTCGAAGTCCAATAGGTCCAGCAGCTCCTCGAGGTAGTCGCCGGCGATCTCCCCCTCGGCGACCAACCGCTCCTCCAAGTCATCGCCTTCGTCGGCGGCCGCTTCCGTCGCCGCCCCGTCCTCGTTGACATCCTCGACCGACGGTTCGACGTCAACGTCGGGCTCGGTGATGTGTGCGTCCGTCATGCCTCTCTCTCCCTCATCCACGGGTCCCCCTCGTCAGCGTTTGCGTCTCTTCGGTCGCGCTCCCGGCCGCGGGGCGCGGTTGCCCGGCGCGTTGTTGCGTGTGCCGGGCTTCGGTTTGTCCGCCTGTTCCGGTGTCTCGGCTTGCCGAGCTTGGGAGCCATCGGAGTCCGCCTTCGGCGCGGCCGGTTCCGCGTCGTCATCGCCGACCGTCGCCGAGCCGTTACCGACTGCCGGGGTCGGCTTCGGGTTGCGTTTGGGCTTGGCTCCCGGCGCCGGCGCGTTGGCCGCCCGGCGCTTGATGACTTCCTGCTTCTTGGCCTCGTCCTCTTTCTCGATCATGCCGAACACGTAGTGCTGCTGACCGAAGGTCCAAATGTTGTTCGAGAACCAATACAGGATGATCGCCAGCGGAAGGAACGGCCCACCGACCACCACACCGAGCGGAAACACATACAGCGCAAGCTTGTTCATCATCGCGGTCTGCGGGTTGGCCGCCGCCTCGGGGCTCTGCCGCGCGATCGATGCCCGGCTGTTGAAGTAGGTTGCGATGCCGGCGAGGATCATCACCGGGACGCCGACCGCGACCACTGCGGGGCGACTGAAATCGGTGAATGCCTCCATGCCCGTCCGCTGTGTCATGGACGCGCCGATCGGCGCGCCAAACAGGTTGGCGTCCAGGAAGTGTTGTACCTCGAGCGGGCTGAACATGTAGTTCCCCGTAAGCCGGTTTTGGATCACCGACAGGTGCGGCTGACCGAATCCGCCCTGCGTTCGGTTGAACGAGCGCAACACGTGATACAGCCCCAGGAACACGGGGATCTGCGCCAGCATCGGCAAGCAGCCCAGGATCGGATTGAAGCCGTGCTCGCGCTGCAGCTTCTGCATCTCGAGCGCCATCCGCTGACGGTCCTTGCCGTACTTCTTTTGCAGCGCCTTGATCTGTGGCTGCAGCTCCTGCATCTGCCGGGTGGTACGGATCTGACGCACGAAGGGCTTGTACAGCAAGGCTCGCAGGGTGAACACCAAGAACATCACCGCCAGGGCCCAGGCGAAGAAGTTCGATGGGCCCAGCAGCGCCGCGAACAACTTGTACCAAACCCACATGATCCACGACACCGGGTAGTAGATGATGTCGAGGCTGAAAAAATCAAACAAAAGATTCACTCTCCCCTCGCGCCGCTGGCGCATCCCAGACGTCGCTGGCGTCGTCGAAGTTCGCCCGGCATCCGCGGCGCTCCGGTATCGGGTCCCATCCTCCCTGATGCCACGGCCCACACTTGGCGAGCCTGACCGCCGCCAACCAGCCGCCGCGAATCAGGCCGTACTCGGTGAGCGCATCGACCGCGTACTGGCTACACGTCGGAACGAAGCGACACGTCGGTGGGCGCAGCGGCGACACCATGTGCCGGTATAGCTGGATGAGAAAAATCAGCCCCCGTGCGGCGGCCCTGCCCGAACCACCGACTACCGCGCGCGCCCGCGCCGTCTGATTCACCGGCGCGTCCCCGCCAGCTCACACCCGCGTCGCAGAGCGCTTCGCAGCTGCTGCGTCAGCCGCGCCGATGACGCTTGCCGACTACTCGGCAGCGCCCGGATCACCACCAGATCGGATTGATCGAGATCGCCCAGCAGACTTCGGGCGGCATGCCGCAAGCGACGCGCGACCCGGTGACGGTCCACCGCCGACCCCACCGCCTTGCCGATGATCAGCCCCACCCGCGGGCCGTTATTGCCGTGGTTGCGCCGGCGGAGGTAGACGACGACGTCGGACTGCACCGCGCGCGCCCCGCACTTGACGGTCGCGTCGAACTCCGTCGACCGCCTCATACGGTTGCGTGCGGGAAGCACCGCCAAAGGACCTGACGTTGCGATCAGGCAGACAGCGCGCGGCGACCCTTACGGCGCCGGCTGGACACGATCGAACGCCCCGCACGGGTCCGCATCCGCAAACGGAAGCCATGCACGCGGGCTCGGCGCCGGTTGTTGGGCTGGAAGGTCCGCTTGCCCTTGGCCACGGCGTTCTCCTCGTTGTGTCTCGCTCAAAGCTTTCCCAGCCGTCCGGCCGCTCACGATTCGCAACCGCATGGGTTCCTGTGTCGGTCGAAGCTGGTCTCGCTACTGGCCGGCGCGGTCCCCAGGCACGTCCACCTAGGTCGCAGCCGTATCGCCGACTTTCGGGCGACTGTTTGAGGGTACTGATGCGCCTTCGCTGGGTCAAACTTGGCCTGCCCCAACGGACCCACACCCAAGCGCCGTGAAAACATTCGTTCTCGCCGGCCCGGTGCCGGCCGAAACCGTATCGAATCGAAGCGCGCCCCAAAGAACTTTAAATAACCCGATTGGAATGCAGCAGAACGGTTGGCAGCCGCACGGAAAACTGTTAGCTTCGGGCATGCCGTTTCAGCGTGAGGCGGCGCTCGACAACGAAGCGAGGATGGCGGATCAACTAGCTGCCTAGGCGACCTGCGTGGGTTGCCACCAGCATGGAGATCGCGGGCCGTCGCCGGAAGGCTGTGGCTCGTTTACGCTCATCCTGTCCACACCTGTGTATAACTATGTGGACAGCTGCTTTGTCGCCAAGCTGGCAGTTCCTCGACGTCGGACCAGGGAGATACGTCGTTGACCGATGACCCCGGTTCAACTTTCACGACAGTGTGGAACGCGGTCGTCTCCGAACTCAACGGCGAACCCACCGCAGACGGCGTCGCCACCAATCGCGCAACGCTCGTCGCCCCCCTGACCCCTCAGCAAAGGGCGTGGCTCAATCTGGTCCAACCGCTGACCATCGTCGAGGGGTTTGCTCTGCTTTCGGTACCGAGCAGTTTCGTCCAAAATGAGATCGAACGTCATCTGCGTGAACCCATCACCGACGCGCTCAGCCGGCGCCTCGGCCAGCAAGTCCAACTCGGGGTGCGCATCGCCCCGCCCGCGGAAGACGGTGACGACACCGTCCTCCCTCAAACCGACATCTTCGTCGACGACGTCGACCTCGAATCGTCAAGTGACGTCGACGAGGCTGACGAAAACGGGGAACCCGTCATCGACGACGAGCAGGGTTGGCCCAACTACTTCACCGAGCGTCCCCACATCATCGACCCGGCCATCGCGGGCGGAACCAGCCTCAACCGCCGCTACACCTTCGACACCTTCGTCATCGGTGCCTCCAACCGGTTCGCGCACGCGGCGGCGCTCGCCATCGCCGAGGCGCCGGCCCGCGCGTACAACCCGCTGTTCATCTGGGGCGAATCCGGCCTGGGCAAGACACATCTGTTGCACGCGGCGGGCAATTATGCGCAACGGTTGTTCCCGGGTATGCGGGTCAAGTACGTCTCCACCGAGGAGTTCACCAACGACTTCATCAACTCGCTTCGCGACGACCGCAAGGTCGCGTTCAAGCGCAGCTATCGCGACGTCGACGTGCTGCTTGTCGACGACATCCAGTTCATCGAGGGCAAGGAAGGTATCCAGGAGGAGTTCTTCCACACCTTCAATACGCTGCACAACGCCAACAAGCAGATCGTCATCTCCTCCGACCGGCCGCCCAAACAGCTCGCCACCCTGGAAGACCGGCTGAGGACGCGGTTCGAGTGGGGCCTGATCACCGACGTGCAGCCCCCGGAACTGGAAACCCGCATCGCGATCCTGCGCAAAAAAGCGCAGATGGAGCGCCTCGCGGTGCCCGACGACGTGCTCGAGCTCATCGCCAGCAGCATCGAACGCAACATCCGCGAACTCGAAGGCGCCCTGATCCGGGTGACGGCGTTCGCGTCGTTGAACAAGACTCCGATCGACAAGGCATTGGCCGAGATCGTCCTTCGCGACTTGATCGCCGACGCCAGCACCATGCAGATCAGCGCCGCGACCATCATGGCAGCCACCGCCGAATACTTCGACACCACCGTCGAGGAGCTCCGCGGCCCGGGCAAGACCCGAGCGCTGGCTCAATCACGACAAATCGCGATGTACCTGTGCCGCGAACTCACCGACCTCTCGTTGCCCAAGATCGGCCAGGCATTCGGCCGTGATCACACCACCGTCATGTATGCCCAGCGGAAGATCTTGTCCGAGATGGCCGAGCGACGCGAGGTGTTCGATCACGTGAAGGAACTCACCACTCGTATCCGTCAGCGGTCCAAGCGCTGATTTCAGCCGCTTACCGGCATCTTTTTTTCAAAAAACTTCTCACACCCCTGTAACACCAGCCACACGCCGGAGTTGTGCGCAGCGGTGTGTACAAACCCCTCAAACACCGGTGCACCGATCGCGCCTCAGTCCACACCCGTCGTTCATCCCCACCGGCCCAACACAGCTCACATAGTTGTCAACGCTGTCATCCACATCCCGCCTCCCGCCCTAGCTGCTTCAAGACCACGCTGTCCCCAGAATCCACACCCCTTAATACTGTTACTGAGTTATCTCCGTTGTTTCTTCTTTGAAGTACAGCGCTGGGGAGGCTTCGTTACGCTGGGCTCGCAAGCCTCGCGGTGACCGGGCTTGTCGGGCTTTGCGATTAGCTTTCAAGATGGCCTCCGACGATCTACGGTTGTTCTTCGACTGCTAGCGACGGGCGGCTAGCCAAGCTTGGTTTCGAACACTCGGCAGGTGAAGGGACGCTATGGACGCGGCGACGACAACAGCTGGCCTCACCGATCTGAAGTTTCGTGTGGTGCGGGAGTCTTTCGCCGACGCGGTGTCGTGGGTGGCAAAGAATCTGCCGACCAGACCGGCGGTGCCGGTGCTTTCGGGCGTGTTGTTGACCGGCTCGGATGAGGGCCTGACCATCTCGGGATTCGACTACGAGGTGTCCGCCGAGGCACAGGTTGCAGCCGAAATAGCTTCTCCTGGAAGCGTTTTGGTGTCTGGGCGGTTGTTGTCGGACATTACCCGGGCGTTGCCGGACAAACCGGTGGACTTCTACGTGGACGGTAGTCGCGTGGCGTTGACGTGTGGAAATGCCAGGTTTTCGCTGCCGACGATGGCGGTCGAGGATTACCCGACGCTGCCCGCGCTGCCGGACGACACCGGAAGCCTGCCGTCGGAGCTGTTCGCCGAGGCGATCGGTCAGGTCGCCATCGCGGCCGGCCGGGATGACACCTTGCCCATGCTGACGGGAATTCGGGTCGAGATCTCGGGTGAAACCGTAGTTCTGGCCGCGACCGACAGGTTCCGCCTGGCCGTTCGTGAGCTGACGTGGACGGCCTTGTCGCCCGATGTCGAGGCCGCGGTGCTGGTGCCGGCGAGAACCTTGTCCGAGGCCGCTAAGGCCGGCATCGACGGCTCGGATGTGCGGCTGTCATTGGGCGCCGGGTCGGGCGTCGGAAAAGACGGACTGCTGGGTATCAGCGGTAACGGCAAGCGCAGCACCACCCGCCTGCTGGACGCGGAGTTCCCGAAGTTTCGTCAGCTGTTGCCGGCCGAGCACACGGCGGTCGCCACCATCAACGTGGCCGAGTTGACCGAAGCTATCAAGCTGGTCGCGCTGGTCGCCGACCGAGGCGCGCAGGTGCGCATGGAATTCGCCGACGGCATGCTGCGGCTCTCCGCGGGCGCCGACGATGTCGGCCGGGCCGAAGAAGACCTCGCCGTTGACTTCGCCGGCGACCCGTTGACGATCGCGTTCAACCCGACCTACCTGACGGATGGACTGGGCTCGGTCCATGCCGACCGGGTGTCGTTCGGTTTCACGACCCCGGGTAAGCCGGCATTGCTGCGGCCGGCGTTCGACGACGACAGCCATCCGACGGGCAACGGTCCCTTCCCCGCTTTGCCGACGGATTACGTGTACCTGTTGATGCCAGTGCGGCTGCCCGGGTAGGTGTACGTCCGGCATTTGGGACTGCGTGATTTCCGGTCCTGGGCGCAGGCCGACCTCGAATTGGAACCGGGCCGGACGGTGTTCGTCGGCCCCAATGGGTTCGGGAAGACGAATCTCATTGAGGCACTGTGGTATTCGAGTACGTTGGGTTCGCACCGGGTGGGTACCGACGCGCCGTTGATCCGGGCGGGCAATACGCGCGCGATAGTCTCGACCATCGTCGTCAACGAAGGCAGGGAATGCGCGATCGACCTGGAGATCGCGGCGGGTCGGGCCAACAAGGCCAGGCTGAACCGCTCCCCCGTGCGCAGCACACGTGAGGTGCTCGGGGTGTTGCGCGCGGTGCTTTTCGCGCCGGAAGACCTGGCCTTGGTTCGCGGCGATCCGGCGGACCGGCGCCGCTACCTCGACGATTTGGCGACGGTGCGCCGCCCGGCGATCGCCGCGGTGCGCGCGGACTACGACAAAGTGTTGCGCCAGCGCACGGCGCTGTTGAAGTCGTTGTCGGGTGCGCGCCACCGAGGCGGCGCGGTGGACACTCTCGACGTGTGGGACAGCCGTTTGGCCGAGCACGGCGCGGAATTGATGGCCGCCCGCATCGATCTCGTCAATCAGTTGGCGCCCGAGGTGGAAAAGGCCTACCAGTTGCTGGCGCCGGGATCGCGGCAGGCATCGATCGGCTACCGCGCGAGCATGGATGGCGTGGGCGCCGAAGGTACCGACCGCGAGTTCTTGGAAGCCGCGTTGTTGGCTGCGCTGGCGGCACGCCGCGACGCCGAGGTGGAACGCGGAATGTGTCTTGTCGGCCCGCATCGCGACGATCTCGAGTTGCGACTCGGCGATCAGCCCGCCAAAGGCTTTGCCAGTCATGGGGAGTCGTGGTCGTTCGCCGTCGCACTGCGCTTGGCGGCGTACGAGTTGCTGCGTGCCGACGGCAGTGAACCGGTGTTGTTGCTCGACGACGTGTTCGCCGAACTCGACGCGACGCGTCGTCGCGCCTTGGCTTCGGTGGCCGAAGCGGCAGAACAGGTATTGGTAACCGCGGCGGTCCTCGAAGACATACCGGCCGAGTGGGACGCTAGGCGGGTGCACATCGACCTGCGCGACGAGGACGGCGGGCGCGTATCGGTGGTGCAAGGATGACCGGCGCCGGCGGCGGATCGACTCCCGACCGCCGCAAATCGTCCGGCGACCTGACAGGCATCGACCTGGTGCGGCGCACCCTCGAGGAAGCCCGTGCCGCCGCCCGCGCGCAGGGAAAGGACGCCGGCCGGGGACGTGGCGCGCCCCCTCCCCCGCGCCGCGTCGCGGGACAGCGGCGGAGCTGGTCGGGCCCCGGACCCGACACGCGCGATCCCCAACCGTTGGGCAGGCTGGCGCGCGATCTGGCGAAAAAGCGGGGCTGGTCGACGCACGTCGCGGAGGGCACGGTGCTTGGCCACTGGTCGTCGGTGGTGGGACACCAGATCGCCGACCACGCGACGCCGACCACCCTGAACGACGGGGTGCTCAGCGTGGCGGCCGAATCGACCGCCTGGGCGACCCAGCTGCGGATGATCCAGGCGCAGATTCTGGCCAAGATCGCCGCCGCGGTTGGCAACGGCGTAGTGACATCGCTGAAAATCACCGGGCCAGCCGCACCATCGTGGCGGAAGGGCCCGCGGCACATCGCCGGCCGAGGCCCCCGGGACACCTACGGTTGACCGAGCGAGCGACCCGCTTCAGCGCCGCCATAACGCTGGAAACTGGCTCGTCAAGCGTCCTGACGCAGCCTTCGGCGAAAAATTCCGCACACGGCGCAGATAGCTGTGCAGAAACACCCTCACAGAATCGGTCCTGGCGCCCCTTATCGGTAGACTGGCGGAGAACCAGCGCAAAGTCCCGGAGACTACCCGCGCGCAACCCCAAGGAGAGCCTTCCGCCCGTGGCTGCCCAAAAGAAGAAACCGAAAGAGTACGGCGCCGACTCGATCACCGTCCTGGAAGGGTTGGAAGCGGTCCGCAAACGCCCCGGCATGTACATCGGCTCGACCGGGGAGCGCGGATTGCACCATCTGATATGGGAGGTCGTCGACAACGCCGTCGACGAGGCGATGGCGGGTTACGCGACGGAAGTCGACGTGAAGATTCTGGAGAACGGCGGCGTTCAGGTCACCGACAACGGCCGCGGTATCCCGGTGGGCATGCACGCCACCGGCATGCCGACGGTCGACGTGGTGATGACTCAGCTTCATGCTGGCGGAAAGTTCGGCGGCGATGACAGCGCCTACGCGGTGTCCGGTGGGTTGCACGGCGTCGGTGTGTCGGTGGTCAATGCGTTGTCCACTCGACTCGAGGTCGAGATCTGCACCGACGGCTACGAGTGGTTCCAGCATTACGACCGCTCTATTCCCGGCACGCTGAAACAGGGCGACAAAACCAAGAAGACCGGTACGACGGTCCGTTTCTGGGCCGACCCGGGCATCTTCGAGACGACGGACTACGACTTCGAGACCGTTGCCCGCCGGCTGCAGGAAATGGCGTTCCTCAACAAGGGGCTGACCATCCACCTGACCGATGAGCGGGTGAGCAACGAAGAGGTGGTCGACGAAGTCGTCAGCGACACGGCAGAAGCGCCGAAGTCCGCGCAGGAGAAGGCCGCGGAATCCGTTGCGCCGCACAAAGTCAAGCACCGCACCTTTCACTACCCGGGCGGTTTGGTCGACTACGTCAAGCACATCAACCGCACCAAGAACCCGATCCACTCCAGCATCGTGGACTTCTCAGACAAGGGACCCGGCCACGAGGTCGAAATCGCGATGCAGTGGAACGCCGGTTATTCGGAGTCGGTCCATACGTTCGCAAATACCATCAACACCCACGAGGGCGGTACCCACGAGGAAGGGTTCCGCGCCGCGCTGACGTCGGTGGTGAACAAATACGCCAAAGACAAGAAACTGTTGAAAGACAAAGACCCCAATCTGACCGGCGACGACATCCGCGAGGGTTTGGCCGCGGTGATCTCGGTCAAGGTCAGCGAACCGCAGTTCGAGGGCCAAACGAAGACCAAACTGGGCAACACCGAAGTCAAGTCATTTGTGCAGAAAGCATGCAACGACAAGCTCTCCCACTGGTTCGAAGCCAACCCCAGTGACGCCAAGACAGTCGTGAACAAGGCGGTGTCCTCGGCGCAAGCACGTATCGCGGCGCGCAAGGCACGAGAGTTGGTGCGCCGCAAGAGCGCCACGGATCTCGGCGGCCTACCGGGCAAGCTGGCCGACTGCCGATCCACCGACCCGCGCAAATCCGAACTGTATGTCGTGGAAGGCGATTCGGCCGGTGGCTCGGCGAAGAGCGGCCGCGACTCGATGTTCCAGGCGATCCTTCCGTTGCGCGGCAAGATCATCAACGTCGAGAAGGCCCGCATCGACCGGGTGCTGAAGAACACCGAAGTCCAGGCGATCATCACCGCGCTGGGTACCGGGATTCACGACGAGTTCGACATCACCAAGCTGCGCTACCACAAGATCGTGCTGATGGCCGACGCCGACGTCGACGGCCAGCACATCTCCACGCTGCTGTTGACCCTGTTGTTCCGGTTCATGCGCCCGCTCATCGAAAACGGCCACGTGTTTCTGGCGCAGCCGCCGTTGTACAAGCTGAAGTGGCAGCGCAGCGATCCCGAGTTCGCCTACTCCGATCGCGAGCGTGACGGCCTGCTCGAGGCGGGGCAGAAGGCCGGCAAGAAGATCAACAAGGACGACGGCATCCAGCGCTACAAAGGTCTGGGTGAAATGGACGCCAAGGAATTGTGGGAGACCACGATGGACCCGACCGTGCGCGTGCTGCGTCAGGTCACCCTGGATGACGCCGCCGCCGCCGACGAACTTTTCTCCATCTTGATGGGCGAGGACGTCGATGCTCGCCGAAGCTTTATCACCCGCAACGCCAAGGACGTTCGCTTCCTGGATGTCTGACGAATCAGGCACGCCAACTAAAACGAGGAACCGATGACTGATACGACGCTGCCACCAGGCGAGGGGCCAGCCGACCGGGTCGAGCCGGTTGACATTCAGCAGGAGATGCAGCGCAGCTACATCGATTACGCGATGAGCGTGATCGTGGGCCGCGCGCTGCCGGAGGTGCGCGACGGCCTCAAGCCGGTGCACCGCCGCGTGCTGTATGCGATGTACGACTCGGGGTTCCGCCCGGATCGCAGCCACGCGAAGTCGGCGCGCTCGGTCGCCGAGACAATGGGTAACTACCACCCGCACGGCGACGCGTCGATCTACGACACGCTGGTGCGCATGGCGCAGCCGTGGTCGCTGCGTTATCCGCTGGTCGACGGGCAGGGCAACTTCGGTTCGCCGGGCAACGATCCGCCGGCGGCGATGAGGTATACCGAAGCGCGGCTGACCCCGCTGGCGATGGAGATGTTGCGCGAAATCGACGAGGAGACAGTCGATTTCATTCCCAACTACGACGGCCGGGTGCAGGAGCCGACAGTACTGCCCAGCCGGTTCCCCAACCTGCTGGCCAACGGCTCGGGCGGCATCGCGGTCGGCATGGCCACCAACATCCCGCCGCACAACCTGCGCGAGCTCGCCGACGCGGTGTTCTGGTGCCTGGAAAACCACGAGGCCGACGAAGAGGCGACGCTGGCCGCGGTCATGGGGTGCGTCAAGGGGCCCGACTTCCCGACGTCCGGGCTGATCGTGGGCTCCCAGGGCATCTCCGACGCATACAAGACCGGGCGCGGTTCGATCCGGATGCGCGGCGTCGTGGAAGTCGAAGAGGCCAGGGGCCGAACGTCTTTGGTCATCACCGAGTTGCCGTATCAGGTCAACCACGACAACTTCATCACCTCGATCGCCGAGCAGGTCCGCGACGGCAAGCTTGCCGGCATCTCCAACATCGAGGACCAATCCAGCGACCGGGTCGGCTTGCGCATCGTCATCGAGCTCAAGCGCGACGCCGTGGCGAAGGTGGTGCTGAACAACCTCTACAAGCACACCCAGCTGCAGACCAGCTTCGGCGCCAACATGCTGGCGATCGTCGACGGGGTGCCGCGCACGCTTCGGCTTGACCAGCTGATCCGTCACTACGTCGCGCACCAACTCGATGTCATCGTGCGGCGCACCACGTATCGGTTGCGCAAGGCCAACGAACGCGCACACATCTTGCGCGGCCTGGTCAAGGCGCTCGACGCGCTGGACGAAGTCATCGCCTTGATCCGGGCGTCGGAAACGGTCGACATCGCCCGGGCCGGGCTGATCGAACTGCTGGATATCGACGACATCCAGGCCCAGGCCATCCTGGACATGCAGCTGCGGCGCCTGGCCGCCCTGGAGCGCCAGCGCATCGTCGACGACCTGGCCAAGATCGAGGCCGAAATCGCCGACCTGGAAGACATCCTGGCCAAGCCGGAGCGCCAGCGCACGATCGTCCACGACGAACTCGGCGAGATCGTCGAGAAGTACGGCGACGACCGTCGCACCCGGATCGTCGCGGCCGACGGCGAGGTCAGCGACGAGGACCTGATCGCCCGCGAGGACGTCGTCGTCACCATCACCGAGACCGGCTACGCCAAGCGCACGAAGACCGACCTGTACCGCAGCCAGAAGCGCGGCGGGAAGGGCGTGCAGGGCGCCGGCCTCAAGCAGGACGACATCGTCGCGCACTTCTTCGTGTCGTCGACGCACGACTGGATCCTGTTCTTCACCACCCAGGGGCGGGTGTATCGGGCCAAGGCATACGAGTTGCCGGAGGCGTCCCGCACGGCGCGCGGTCAGCACGTTGCCAACCTGCTGGCCTTCCAGCCCGAGGAGCGCATCGCGCAGGTCATCCAGATCAAGAGCTACGAAGACGCGCCGTATCTGGTGCTGGCCACCAAGAACGGGCTGGTGAAGAAGTCCAAGCTGACCGACTTCGACTCCAACCGCTCGGGCGGGATCGTGGCGATCAACCTGCGCGACAACGACGAGCTGGTCGGAGCGGTGCTGTGCTCGGCCGAAGAGGATCTGCTGCTGGTCTCGGCCAACGGGCAATCCATCCGGTTCTCGGCGACCGACGAGGCGCTGCGGCCGATGGGCCGCGCCACGTCCGGCGTGCAGGGCATGCGATTCAACGAGGATGACCGGCTGCTATCGCTGAATGTCGTTCAGGAAGGGATGTTCCTGCTGGTGGCCACCGCGGGCGGTTATGCGAAACGCACCGCGATCGAGGAGTATCCGGTGCAGGGCCGCGGCGGCAAGGGCGTTCTGACCGTTCAGTACGACCGCCGGCGTGGCAGGCTGGTTGGGGCGTTGATCGTGGACGACGAGAGCGAGCTCTACGCGATCACCTCGGGCGGGGGCGTCATCCGCACCGCCGCGCGTCAGGTCCGCAAGGCGGGACGGCAGACCAAGGGCGTTCGGTTGATGAACCTGGGTGAGGGTGACACTCTGTTAGCCATTGCACGCAACGCCGAAGAAAGCGCCGAGGAAGAAATCGGGCAGATCGACGGCGTCGAGGAGTCGGACGGCTAATAGACTCGGCCCGACCGCACAGACGACAGCCAGCGCCTCGCGGCCTTGGTACACACGTAAGGAGTCGGGGTGACTTCACCGAACGAGCCGGGGGCCCCCAACAAGGGTGACAGCCTGAACGGGGACGGTTCGGTCGAGCGAGCCGGTGTACACCGCGCGACGCCCGCCCAGGCTGGCCGCATTCCGGATGCCGCAGACGTGCCCCCGCGGGGACGCGGCCCCGGGCGGCCCCCCCAGCCACCGCATCGCCAGCCGGAACCCCATGCCGAGCCGCGGCCGTCAGGCCCGCCCTCCGGGGTGGATGCGCGGCTGAACCGTTTCATCTCCGGCACCGCGGCACCGGGGGCGTCGGCGCATCCGAAGAGCCCGCCGCAGGATTTCGACGCCCCACCGCGCGGCGACGGGCCGCCCGCCGAGGCGTACGCCAGCGAATTGCCCGATCTGTCCGGCCCCATCCCGCGGGCCTCGCAACGCAAGTCCGCGCCCGATCGCACCGCGGAGACGTCGGCCACGACGGGATCGGCCCGCTCGGCAACCGACGAAGCCAGGGAAAGCCGCGAAAACCGGGTGCACGTGTCGCGGCGCAACCGCGGCCCGGTTCGGGCCAGCATGCAGATCCGCCGGATCGACCCGTGGAGCACGCTGAAGGTGTCGCTGCTGCTCTCGGTGGCGCTGTTCTTCGTCTGGATGATCGCGGTCGCGTTCCTGTACCTGGTGCTCGGCGGCATGGGTGTGTGGTCCAAGCTCAACAGCAACGTCGGTGACCTACTGAACAACACCAGCGGCAGCAGCGGCGAGCTGGTCTCCAGCGGGACCATCTTCGGTGGCGCCGTCTTGATCGGCTTGGTCAACATCGTCCTGCTGACCGCCATGGCCACGATCGCCGCGTTCGTCTACAACCTGACGACCGACCTGATCGGCGGCATCGAAGTAACCCTGGCCGACCGCGACTAGCGCCGATTCCCGGGATTTTTGGGGGTGGGGCGGCGATTGCGGTAATCTCGTCGCTCGGCCGTACGCGCGTACGGGCCTATAGCTCAGGCGGTTAGAGCGCTTCGCTGATAACGAAGAGGTCGGAGGTTCGAGTCCTCCTAGGCCCACAACCATGTGCTCGTCCAGACGTTACGTACGACTCGCAGTGCCGCTGGCATTGATCGCTGCGGTGGCGGCGGTGGTGTGGTCACGACGTGGGGTCGAGGTCTGGCACATGGCCCCGGTTGATGCGCCCGCAGCCGATCATCCAGAGGGGCCTTAGCTCAGTTGGTAGAGCACTGCCTTTGCAAGGCAGGTGTCAGGGGTTCGATTCCCCTAGGCTCCACGGCATCATCCGCCTGACGGAGGCCGCCGCATGATGGTGCCGGGGATCGGCGGTCCGTAGCCTTTCTCATTGGGCTTGTCCCGCTGGGCCTTTCGGGCTCCCGGCGGCATCGGCGGGACGAACATCGGAACCAATGGGACACCCTCGGCCGTTGTCGCCGCCGCCAATGGCGCCTCTGCGGCAGCCAGCTGGATCGGCGAAGTGACCGCTGAAGGCGGGACCACAAGGTTGCCGACGTACATTCCCCTGCCCAGAGACGCGGTGACCGAAGCCTGCACTGCACCGGTCGTAGCGGCGGGTGGGGCAAAGATATTGGGAGCTCCTCCCACCGCCTCGGGCCCGGTGAGGTTGTAGGCGATGGCCAGGTTACGGGGGGTGGCCGCCAGGACGTCCGGGTACTGACCCGGAAAGTAATCGTGGCCGCTGGTGACCAAACCGATGATGCTCTGCGGGTTGAAGACGCCGCTGCTGACTACGCCGTTGACGGTCTGAAGGATCGCATTGGCGAGGAACTCGGGGTCGATTGCTGCGGGGGCGGCTGCCGCCGCAGCAACGGCGGTGGTTTGAGCCGCGGTTGCGGTCGGAGTGGTCATCGCCGATGCGGGGGCGAATGTCGGCATCGCCATCGTCTGCAGGCTGGTGGCGTGATAGCCCAGCATGGCGGTGGTGTTGTCCGCCCACATCTGCAGATATTGGAGCTCGGTGGCGGCGATGGCGGGGAAATTGATGCCGAAGTAGTTGGTGGCGATCAGCTGCGCCAGCAGCGTGCGGTTGGCGGTGACCACGCTGGGATGCACGATCGCTGCCTGGGTGGCGACGAAGGAGCCGGCCATGCTGGTGGCCGCCATCGACAGTTGAGCGGCTTGGGTTGCGGTGGTTTGCATCCAGCTGACGTAGGGGATGGTGGACAGGGTCATCGCGGTCGCTGATGGTCCCTGCCAGGGAATGCTCGCCACGGTGGAGGCATAGTCAGCGGCGGTCTGCCCCAGCTCGATCGCCAGCTGGCGCCACGCCTCGGCAGCGGCCAGCAACGATCCGGGCCCCGGCCCTGAGTGAATCAGCGCCGATGTGATCTCGGGAGGAGCCCAGAAATCCACGCCTATCCTGTCAATGCTCGCAGTCGATAGCGGTTGTAACGAAGCCCTGTGCGGTAGCCATGCTCTTGTCCTTTAGACATAGGCTAATCAATGCGCCAGGGACTGTTGGTGGTTTATCACACGGCATGTTCAGGTTATTTGAATATTCGCCGGGCTTTGCGGCTGCCGATCGACGGTTCCCCGGTTCTGTCAGCGGCTTGAAAGCTGACCACAGCTGCGCATAGCTCCGGCTGCCTGCAGCGCAGCGCTTCCAGGTCGAGAGATCTTAAAAGCCGTGGCGTGCAGGGTGATTCACCTCAGGCCGGCGTCAGTGTTTGGTTTCGATTACCCGGCAGCCGGAGGTCTAGCCATCACGGTGGGCTTGAAACCGTAGGCCGGCGGGATCCGCCCGTAACCTTTTGTACCGAGTTGACCGAACGCGGGCGCCATCGGCAGGGCATTCACTCCCTCGGCCCCGGCCGGGACAACGGTGGCGTTGAGGGCCGCGGTCCCGGGGTTGGTTACCGCGCTCACCGGCGCCCAGCTTGGCGGCACCGACAACGCGCCCAGGGGAAGCGCTCTTCCCACCCCCGCCGCCACGCCCCCCGCGTTCGCGGCGGCATTGCCAGCCGCCTGCGCCGCTCCTTCGACGGCCTTGGCCGCGGGAGCGAGACCTTTGGCGAAGGTGCTCATCGCGGTAATGCCGTTGCTTATCTGCCCGAAGGACTGCGTCGACTGAATCATCGACTGCGCGGTCGACACGTAAGGGACCACGTACTTGCTGTACAGCATGACCATGTCGTCGAGCGGGGTGTTGTCGGCAATGATCTTGTCGATCTCCGACCCGTTGAGCGAGAGCAGCTGGGCCACCGGATTAGGCGCAGACTCCAAGCCCGCCAACGCTTCTCGCACACCGGTATTATCGGCGGCCGCGGAAACCGCGGCGGCTTGGCGTGGCAGCCCGGACGAATCGGCCACCTGCGGCGGGTCCTCGAAATCGGTCAACGTCGACGCCGCCGCCGAGGAACTCGCGTACGCGTACATCGCTGTGGCGTCCTGAGCCCACATCTCGAAGTACTCCGCCTCCGCGGCAGCGATTGCCGGCGCATTTTGTCCCAAGATGTTCGTCGCGAGCAATGCCGCCAGCAGTGCACGGTTCGCCGCGATCACCGGAGGAGGCACGGTCATCGCGAACGCCGCGTCGTGCGCGGACACCGCGGCCGCCGCCTGGGCGGCAGCCAACTCGGAATGCGCTGCGCTGCTCTGCAGCCACGCCACGTACGAAGTCGCGGCCGCCAAGAACGACGCCGACGCGGGACCCAGCCACGGACCGCCGGTCAGCGCGGAAACGACCGACTGAAATCCGGCCGCGGTCGAGTGCAACTCGGAGGCGAGCCCACCCCAGCCCGCGGCGGCCGCCGCCAACGAATTCGCGCCCGGACCGGTGTACATGCGGCCGGAGTTGATCTCGGGCGGCAACAACCCATAGTCCACTTCGGTTCTCCCCTGTCCCTCAGGCCGTTCAGCCGGCCGACGCCGCGTTCGCGGCTTCGGTAGACGCGTAGGAGGCCGCGCTTGCCGACAGCGTGGCCACCATCAACTGCTGGATCGCGGCCGCTTGGGCGCTCAACTGCTGGTACCGCTGCGCATGTGCGGCGAACCGGGCCGCGGTCAATGCAGATACCTCGTCGGCGGCGGCGGGGACGACGCCGGCGGTCGGGGCGGCCGCCGCCGCATTTCCCGCATTCAATGCGGCGCCGATGGACTGAAGATTTGCGGCGGCCGCGGCCAATTTCTCCGGATAAGCCGTTACGAAGGACATCGGTTCTCCCATTCAGAATTTGTCGTTGCCACCGGACGATATAAACAGCGGGCTAGGAACTGGCGCTGGGAGGACCGCACGGAACAGCCACTGACCTGGGACTTCCGGCAAGACTCGCGCAGATTCTAATTGTTGAATTCGAAATCGCACGCGCCGCGCCGAAAAATATGAACCACACGGGACATTTTCCGGAATTCGGTTAGAACGAAAGCCGGTCGGGCGGCGAAATATGAGCGAGCTATGAAACGGCTCCGCAAAAAGATTATTTGTCAGCGTGAATGTATGAATTCCATGGGAAACTGGGCGTGCTCAGGGGCGCGGTTGCACGTCGACACTGGGCGGGCGCGGCGACGGCTCGGTGCGCCGGCGCCCGGAGCGCCTGACGATGCTGAAGGCGGCAGCGCCGCCGGCCAACACCCCGACGACAACTCCCGCGATCAGCAAGGGGCGCTTGCCGTGGCGCCGTTGGGACCGGCGCGCGTCCTGCAGGGCCTGAGGCAGGCTCGCGACCACTTGCTGCGCGGCGGCCAGCTCTTGCGCGAGAGTTTCTTGCGCCGCACCGATTTCGCGAGCGAGCCGGCCCTCCCGGTAACGGCGACGCAATCCCGACGCGGTCGATTGCGCGGAGTGCACCCCCAGCCCGACAATCCCTCGCGTGACGTCCACCGGTCCCAACGCCGTGTAGGCCAGGCCGCGGGCCAATCGCTCACGGGGGGTCAACCGGTGGTCCGCCTGTGCGCTCATCCGCTGCCTTTCTGTGCCGTGGGTGGAACCTACAGACTGCCACCAAAACGACGCCTGCGGCACCGTCGCGACCGCACGGCTTTCGGCCCAACCCGCTTCGGTCGATCGACACCGGGTGCGAGCATGCCCGCGGGTGATGGCAGACTGTGACCTCGTGACTAACAGCCCCTTTCAGACTGCTACCGCCACGCTGCACACCAACCGCGGAGACATCAAGATCGCCCTGTTCGGAAACCATGCGCCCAAGACTGTCGCCAATTTCGTTGGCCTGGCGCAGGGCACGAAGGAGTACTCGACGCAGAACGCCTCGGGTAGCCCCTCCGGGCCGTTCTACGATGGCGCGGTTTTCCACCGGGTGATCAATGGCTTCATGATCCAGGGTGGCGACCCGACCGGCACCGGTCGCGGCGGCCCGGGCTACAAGTTCGCCGACGAGTTCCACCCCGAGTTGCAATTCGACAAGCCCTACCTGTTGGCGATGGCCAATGCGGGCCCGGGCACCAACGGCTCGCAGTTCTTCATCACCGTCGACAGGACACCGCACCTGAACCGGCGGCACACGATTTTCGGCGAAGTGACCGATCCCGAATCGCAGAAGGTCGTCGACACGATCGCGACGACGGCCACCGACGGCAACGACCGTCCCACCGAACCGGTCGTGATCGAGTCGATCACCATCTCCTGAGGCCGACGGCTAGCTTTCCCGGGGGCCCGCGTAGCCGGCTTCGGTAAGCGCGTCGAGCACGTCCAGGGGTTCGGTCCCGAGGTCCCAACGGGAGAAGACGGCCAACCCCCCGTCGACGGTTTCGACCTCGAGCAACCGCATTTTTCGGGCCATGCGGCGAAACTCGGTGATTCGGATGATCTTGATGTCGGAGCGCTGCAATTGCTGCGTTCTGAACCAGTCCCGGATTACCAGGCCGTCGGGCGTGATTGCCAGCTTCGGCCGCGCGCGCCACGTTGCGCCCGCAAACAAGATCAGACCCGCGGCGGCAATCCCCGTCATAACCCGGCCCGGCGCGTCTGTGACCAGGGTCACACTCGCGATAGCCATCAACACGCCGGCAACGCCGCAACCAGCGATTCCTCCCGCAGGAGGCTCCCATTTAGTTTGCTGCACGAGGCCTCCACCCCCTCCCACCACTGCCTATGCAGTTATCCACAAGCGCTATCAACAGTGGGGATAAATCACACGCGTGTGATTGGGTGGTCACAACGTTGCTGGCTCAGTAACGCAGCGACCCCAAGATGAATTCATTCCGGATTTGATCTTGGTCAGTGCCAACGCATTGTGAGCAACAAACCGGTGATCATGAAAGCGAACGCGATCGCGTAGTTCCACGGCCCCAATTGCGCCATCCAGTGCAGCGCCGCCGGGGCTTGGCTGCCGACGGCGGCTAATTGAAACACCATCAGCCACACGAGCCCGATCAGCATGAGGCCGACGAACAGCGCAACGAACCACACACTCGACGGTCCGACCTTCACCTTTACCGGGGTGCGGCTGACCGCGCTGACGGTGAAGTCGTTCTTCTTGCGGACCTTGGACTTGGGCATGACTACCTCGGCGATATCTCGGAACTACCTCAACGACACGGTGAGCGGGACGGGTGCAACGATAACGACTGATGCTGCACGCATAACTTGGCTACGAGACTAACCCACCTGGCGAGATCGCCAGGAAATGGAGAGCCGATGAGCGATACGCGCCGCTCGCCGTGGCGCTTCGGTGTGCCATTGGTCTGCCTGCTGGCGGGGTTGCTGCTGGCCGCCACCCACGGCGTGTCCGGCGGATCGGAGATCCGCCGCAGCGATGCCCCACGTCTGGTCGACTTGGTCCGCGAGGCGCAGTCGTCGGTGAACCATCTCAAGGCGCAACGCGATGAGCTGGCGGGCAAGCTCGACTCGATGCACGGCAAGTCTTCGAATGCCGCGTTGGCCGCGATGCTGCGGCGGTCCGCCGAGCTGGCCGGGGAGGCGGGGATGGATCCGGTGCACGGCCCGGGTTTGGTGGTGACGCTGCAGGATGCCCAACGTGACGCCAATGGCCGCTTCCCCCGCGATGCCTCCCCCGACGACCTGGTGGTGCACCAGCAAGACATCCAGGCGGTGCTGAACGCGTTGTGGAGTGCCGGCGCCGAGGCGATCCAGATGCAAGACCAGCGCATCATCGGCACCTCGGTGCCGCGCTGCGTCGGAAATACGCTGCTGCTCAACGGCCGCACCTACAGCCCGCCCTACACGATCACCGCGATCGGCAACGCCGCGGCGATGCAGGCCGCGCTGGCCGCCGCTCCCCTGGTGACCCTGTACAAGCAGTACGTGGTCCGATTCGGGCTGGGCTACCGCGAAGAGGTCAAGCCGGACGTGCAGATCGCCGGCCACACCGAACCGGTCCGGATGCATTTCGCGCGACCAGCCGGCCCGGTCGGGTATTGAGCGAACGGTACCCTGACACGATGCGGATCCTGGTTGTCGACAACTACGACAGCTTCGTGTTCAACCTGGTGCAGTACCTAGGACAACTCGGCGTCGAGGCACAGGTGTGGCGCAACGACGATGCGCGGTTGTCCGAGGAATCCGCGGTCCCCACCGAGTTCGATGGCGTTCTGCTGAGCCCGGGCCCCGGCACCCCGGAACGGGCGGGCGCGTCGGTTCCCCTCGTCCGCGCGTGCGCCGCGGCGCGCACCCCACTGCTCGGAGTCTGCCTGGGACACCAGGCAATCGGCGTCGCGTTCGGCGCCACCGTCGACCGTGCGCCGGAGTTGCTGCACGGCAAGACCAGCAGCGTGTATCACACCAATGCCGGTGTCCTGCAAGGGCTTCCGGATCCATTCACCGCGACCCGGTACCACTCACTGACGATTCTGCCCGACTCGTTGCCGCCGGTGCTCGAGGTCACGGCCCAGACCCGCAGCGGCGTCATCATGGCCGTGCGGCACACCGAGTTGCCGATCCACGGCGTCCAGTTCCATCCCGAGTCGATCCTGACCGAGGGCGGCCACCGCATGCTGGCCAACTGGCTCGCCTACTGCGGGTGGGCGCGCAACGACACGCTGGTCCGCAGGTTGGAGAACGAGGTGCGCGCCGCGGTGCGGCCGCAGTTGCCGGCGGATCCCGCCGCTACTGGCCGAACTTCAGCGTGACGACCCCGTCGCGGTTGCAACCGGCCCCGGCGGGCGGATTCTGGTAGACCACCCGGTGGGACTGGGAACCGCCGGCGTCGACGTCGGGACCCTTGTCCAGGAACCCCGTCCAGCCCAGCGCCCGAAGGCGTGGTTCCGCGTCGGCCCAGAACATGCCGGACAGGTCGGGCATGACGAACTGGTTGCCCTTGGACACCTGCAGTTCGATGACGGAATCGACCGGAACTGTCTGGCCCTTGGGCGGATTGGTGCCGACCACTTCGCCGGCCGGACGCGGACTGTCCACTGAGGCCTGGCTGAACTTGGTGAAGCCATAGACGTTCAGGTTCTTTTGCGCCGCGTCCACCGTCTGCCCGGCGACGTCGGGCAACTGCTTGGTCTCCGGCCCCGAGCCGACGATGATCGTGACGACGTTGGTGATCGCCGAGGTCTGGTTGGCCGGAGGGTTGGTCCCGATGACCTTGCCGATGAGGTCCGGCGTCGACGGCGAGTTGGCCTGCTTGAACTTGCTGAAACCGGCGGCGGTCAGCTTCTTGACCGCATCCGAGTAGCTCAGCGAGGAGACGTCCGGTAGTTCGCGTTGCTCGGGACCGGTGGAGACGTTGATGGTGATCTCGTCGCCCGCGCTCACCGAGGCATTGGCGCCGGGGTCGGTGCTGATGACGTGGTCGGGCGGGATCGTCGAGTCGGGCTTCTGCAGGGTGCGCGTCTTGAAGCCGCGATTCTGCAGCGCGGCGATCGCGTCGGCGGAGACTTGGCCCCGCATGTCGGGCACTTGAACGTCGCGGGTACTGCCACCGAAGGTGTTGAAGGCGATGACGACGACGATCGTCAGCACCGCCAGCACGGCGACCGCGACGACCCAGCGACCGATCGAACCGCCCATCCGATCGTCGTCGGCACGGTCCAGCGGCTGGCGAGGCAGTGGGTCGGTCCGCGGGCCGCCGAGGTTCGGGCCCGTCGACGTCAGCAACGAGCTCCGGTCGGCATCGGTGAGGACCTTGGGCGCCTCGGGCGGCTCGCCGTTGTGCACGCGAACCAGATCGGCGCGCATCTCCGCGGCGGTCTGATAGCGATTGTCCGGGTTCTTGGCCAATGCCTTGAGGACGACGGCGTCAAGGTCGGCGGAGATGCCCTCGTGCCGCGCCGACGGTGGAATCGGGTCTTCGCGCACATGCTGGTAGGCGACCGAGACGGGCGAGTCGCCGGTGAAAGGTGGCTCGCCAGTAAGGATTTCGTACAGCACACAGCCCAACGAGTACACGTCGGATCGGGCGTCGACCGTATCGCCGCGGGCCTGCTCGGGTGAGAGGTATTGGGCGGTCCCGATCACGGCGGCGGTCTGGGTGACGCTGTTGCTGTCGGCGATCGCGCGCGCGATGCCGAAGTCCATCACCTTCACCGCGTTGGTCGTGCTGATCATGATGTTCGCCGGCTTGACATCGCGGTGAATGATGCCGTTCTGGTGGCTGAAGTTCAGCGCCTGGCAGGCGTCGGCGATGATCTCGATCGCGCGGCGGGGCGGGAGCGGTCCGTCGGTGTGCACGATGTCGCGCAGCGTGACGCCATCGACGTACTCCATGACGATGTAGGGCAGCGGGCCCGCGGCGGTCTCCGCCTCGCCGGTGTCGTACACCGCGACGATCGACGGGTGATTCAGCGCCGCGGCGTTCTGCGCCTCCCGCCGGAAGCGCAGATAAAAGCTCGGGTCACGGGCCAGGTCGGCGCGCAGCACCTTGACCGCGACGTCGCGGTGGAGGCGAACGTCGCGGGCCAAGTGAACCTCGGACATACCCCCGAAACCGAGGATGTCACCGAGTTCGTAGCGGTCGGACAGGTGCTGCGGGGTTGTCATTGCGGTATCTCGTACTGGGCCGGCGACGCGCTGGGTGTAAAGGGGATTTCCCAGCCGGGTTCGGGTCGCCCGCTCCGCAGTCCAGAATTACCTATCGTCGGTCGATCCGTCCAATTAATCCGCAGGCCGGGGCCCGCACCGCTCGGGGTCTTCGTCGCCGGCGGGGTCCCGGTGTCGGTGACGGTCGGGGCGGGTGTCTGCTGCTGCTCGTTCTCCGTGCGGGAATTGATGACGATGAGCACCGCAATGATGATCGCCAGCGCACCAAGCACCCCGGCCGCCCACAGCAGCGCGCGCTGACCCGATGAGAACGTCCGCCGGGGCGCGGGCGTCCGGTGGCCGCCAGTCGAAGGCCGGGATCGGCGGGGCGGCGGGGTCCGGCCCGTGACGGTGGCCGCCCTGGTCGTCGCACCGGAGGAGATCGCGACCGGCGAGGCCCGACCGGCCGGCGGTGACTGGCTCGGCCGCGGCGGGCGTCGTCCGGCACGTACGGCGGCGACGGCGTCGGCGAACGGTCCCCCGCTGCGGTAGCGCATACCGGGGTTCTTGACCAACGTGATCTCGATGAGTTCGCGCACGTTGGGCGGAAGTTCGGACGGAAGCGGCGGCGGGGGTTCCTTGATGTGCTTCATCGCAACGGTCAGGGCGCCGTCACCGGTGAACGGCCGCTTGCCCGAAACCACTTCGTACCCAACGACTCCCAGCGAGTAGACATCGCTGGCGGGGGTGGCGTCGTGGCCCAGGGCTTGCTCAGGCGCGATGTATTGCGCGGTGCCCATCACCATGCCGGTCTGGGTCACCGGCGCGGCGTCGACGGCCTTGGCGATACCGAAGTCGGTGATCTTCACCTGCCCGGTGGGGGTGATCAAGATGTTGCCCGGTTTGACGTCGCGGTGCACCAGGCCGGCAGCGTGCGCGACTTGCAACGCGCGGCCCGTCTGCTCGAGCATGTCCAGCGCGTGCCGCAGCGACAGCCGCCCGGTGCGTTTGAGCACCGAATTCAGCGGTTCGCCGTTGACCAGCTCCATCACCAGGTAAGCGGTACGGCCCTCCCCGTCCATCTGGCTCTCGCCGTAGTCGTGGACGCTGGCGATTCCGGGGTGGTTGAGCATCGCGGTGGTGCGCGCCTCCGCGCGGAACCGCTCGATGAACTCGGGATCCTGAGAGAACTCGCCCTTGAGTACCTTGACCGCAACGCGCCGGCCCAGCCGGCTGTCGACCGCCTCCCACACTTGGCCCATGCCACCGGTGGCGATCAGGCGCTGCAGGCGGTACCTGCCAGACAGCGTCACACCAACTCGCGGGCTCATGGTCCTCCCTGCAGCGCGGCTTCGATGACTGCCCGCCCGATCGGTGCTGCGAGTGCACCGCCGGTCGCGGACAGGCGGTCGGCGCCGTTCTCCACTAGCACCGCCACGGCCACCTTCGGTGATTGTGCGGGCGCGAAGGCGATGTACCACGCGTGCGGCGGAGTGTGCCGCGGGTCGGTGCCATGCTCTGCGGTACCAGTTTTGGATGCGATCTGCACGCCGGGAATGGCCCCTTTCTGTTGTGCGACCTTCTCGGCGCCGACCATCAGCTCTGTTAGCTTAGCGGCGACCTGCGGCGACACGGCGCGGCGCTGTTGGTAGGGCGCGGTGGTACTGATGTTGGCCAGGTCTGGACCCTTGAGGCTATCGATCAAGTAGGGCTGCATCGTCACCCCGTTGTTCGCGATGGTCGCGGCGACCTCCGCGTTTTCCAGCGGCGTCAGCGCGACGTCCTTCTGACCGATGCTCGACATGCCCAGCGCGGCAGCGTCCGGGATTATGCCGACCGTCGACTCCGCGACCTGCAGCGGAATGACACTCGGGGTGCTGTCCAGGCCGAACGAACGGGCCATGCTGCGCAGCGCGTCGGCGCCGGTGAGCATTCCCAACTGGACGAATGCGGTGTTGCACGACAGGGCGAAGGCCTCGCTGAGCGGTACGGTCGCCGCGTTGCCGTTGCCGCAGGACGTGCCGCCATAGTTCTCCAGCGTGGCGGTGCTGTCGGGCAACGGAATCGTCGGCGCCGCGGTCAACTGCTCTGAGTCGGTGGCTCCGGCCTGCAGGGCCGCGGCGGTGGTGATCACCTTGAACGTCGAACCGGGCGGGTACGTCTCGGAGATGGCCCGGTTGGTCAGCGGACTGTCCACGTCGTCGCGGAGCCGCTGCCACGCCTGCGCCTGCACCTCCGGGTCATGCGACGCCAGCAGGTTGGGGTCATAGGACGGCGACGACACCATGGCCAAAATCTTGCCGGTGGACGGCTCCAGGGCGACGACGGCTCCCTTGCACGGCGGCCCACCGCAGCCCTGCTGCATCGCATCCCAGCCGGCCTGCTGGACGTGCGGGTTGATCGTGGTGTCGACGTTGCCGCCGCGCGGATCGCGACCGGTGAAGAAGTCGGCCAGCCGCCGCCCGAACAGCCGCTCGTCGGACCCATTGAGCAGCGGGTCCTCGGCTCGCTCCAGGCCCGAGCTGGAATAGCGCAGGGAGTAGAAGCCGGTGATCGGTGCGTACACAGCGGGATTGGGATACACCCGCAGAAATCGGAAATGGCTGTCGGTGGCCACCGAATAGGCCAGCAGCTGGCCGCCCGCGATGATCTGGCCGCGCTGGCGCGAGTACTCGTCGAGCAGGACTCGCTGGTTGCGCGGGTCGGCGCGCAACCCGTCGGCGGCGAAGACCTGCGTCATGGTGGCGTTGAGCAGCAGCAGCACGATCAACGCCATCACGGTCACCGAGATCCGACGCAGAGAGGCGTTCATACCCGCTCGATCACTTCGGTGCCGGCCGCCGCGATGGGCGACTTGTTGCGTGCGCGGGTGCGCAGTGGACGCCGGGCGCTGTGCGAGATGCGCGCCAGAATCCCCAGCAGCACATAGTTCGCCAGCAGTGACGACCCGCCGTAAGACATCCACGGGGTGGTCAACCCGGTCAGCGGAATGAGCTGGGTTACCCCACCGACCACGATGAACAGCTGAATGGCCAACGTCGACGCCAGGCCGGCGGCCAACAGCTTGCCGAAGCTTTCCCGCGTCGCGATCGCGGTGCGCAGGCCGCGGACGAGGACGATCGTGTAGAGCATCAGGATGCTGGCGAGTCCGACCAGTCCGAGTTCTTCACCGAACGCGGCGATGATGAAATCGGTAGACGCCGCCGGCACGGTGTCGGGTTGACCGTTTCCCAGCCCGGTGCCGAAGATGCCGCCGGTAGCAAAGCTGAACAACGACTGCACAATCTGATATCCGTGGCCGTCGGGGTCGGCGAAGGGGTCCCACCACGTCTGCACGCGAACCCGGACGTGCTCGAAAATGAAATACGCCACAACGCTTCCCGCCGCGAACAGCACCAGGCCGATGACGACCCAACCGAAACGCTGGGTGGCGAGGTACACCACCACCAGGAACGACGCATAAAGCAGCAGCGAAGTGCCGAGATCTTTCTCGAAGACCATCACGCCTATCGAGATCACCCAGGCCGCCAGCAGCGGCGCGAGGTCGCGTGCGCGGGGCACGTTCAAGCCCATGAAATGCCGACCGACGCTGGTGAACAGGCCGCGCTTGGCGACCAGCACCGCGGAGAAGAAAATCAGCAGCAGAATCTTGGAGAATTCGGCGGGCTGAATTGAGAAGCCCGGGAAGCGAATCCAGATTTTGGCGCCGTTCTCTTCGGACAGCGACGCTGGCAGCAGCGCGGGGATTAGCAAGAAAACCAGGCCCGCGAACCCGCAGACGTAGCCGTAGCGCGCGAGTTGCCGGTGGTCCTTCAAAAAGGTGACCACGAGCGCGAACGCGGCCACCCCGACCAGCGTCCACAGCATCTGCTGGGTTGCGCTGGGGTGATGGCGACCGCTCAACTCGTTGTTGACGATGTCCAGCCGGTGGATCATCACCAAGCCAAGTCCGTTGAGCAAGGCCACAATTGGCAGCAGCAGCGGGTCGGTGTAGGGCGCGAAACGCCTAACGGCAAGATGCGCGCTTCCGAACACGACCAGAAAAACCAGCCCGTAGGTTGTCAGATCCCAGCGCAGGCCGCGCTGCTGGTTCGCCTCGACGATCAGCAGCGCGGCGACGGTGATCACGGCGGCGAAGCACAACAACAGCAGTTCGGCGTTGCGTCGAGTCGGCAGCGGAGGCGTGACCGCAACCGGCGGCTGGACCTGCGTGGTCATGCGGCCGCCCGGCAGTCGATGCCCGGCTGAGGTGGGGGTGGCGGGAGTGTGGTGACCGTCTGGGAAATGGTCGGGGGCGGGGTGGTCGGGGGCCCTGCCGGCGAAGTGGTCGCGGGGGCGCTCGTGGGAGTCGGACTGCTAGGTGAGGTGCCGCTGGAGGTGGTGGGCGCTGTGGCGCTTGGTTCTGGCGTCCCGCTGGTGGCCGGGGCCCCGGGCGGGGAGGTGGCGCGAGGCGGGGGGCAGGCCGGCAGCAGGGAGTTGGCGGACAACTCGCGTAACTGCCCGATGGCGTCGTCGAGAGTGCCGCCCGGAAGCCCGGCCTGAACCTGGGCGCGTTCCGCGGGACGCAGGTCCTGCAATCGCATCAGGCGACAGTCGAGGTGCCCTCCGGACTGGCTATAGCTGATGAGCGACAGTTCATTGCGCGCGTTGAGACAGCCCACCAAATAAGGATCGTGCAGTGACACGCCAAGCATCGATCCTTGAATTCCCCGCACGATCGAGACGATGCCGTTGTATTCGGCGACGTAGTAGTTGCTTCGGATTACGGTGCGCACGATGGCCAGGCCCGCAAGCACCAGCAGGACGATCAGCGTCACAAAGATAAACATCCTGCGCCGCGGCCACCGCGGCCGGCTTGGCGTTTCTTCTTGTGGTGCAACGCGTTTCGCGGCCTCTTTGCGAGGGCTGATCGCGGAAGCCCGGCCGGCCGATGTGTTGGGCAGGGTGGTCAATTGGTCTTCTTCACCCGACACCGCCCCCGCGAGGATCGGCTGGGTCTGGCCGTAGTCGTAGTCGACGACGTCGGCCACTACGACCGTCACGTTGTCGGGTCCGCCGCCACGCAACGCCAATTCGATGAGGCGGTAAGCGCTTTCGGCGACATCGGGGATCTGCAGCGCCTCGAGGATGGTTTCATCGCTGACCGGGTCGGACAACCCGTCCGAGCAGAGCAGGTAGCGATCACCGGCCCGCGCTTCCCGCATGGTCAACGTGGGCTCGACCTCGTGGCCGGTCAGCGCCCGCATGATCAGAGATCGTTGCGGGTGGCTGTGTGCCTCTTCCCGCGTGATGCGTCCTTCGTCCACCAGGGTTTGGACAAAGGTGTCGTCCTTGGTGATCTGCGTGAGCTCGCCGTCGCGCAGCAGATAGCCGCGCGAGTCCCCGATGTGCACCAACCCAATACGGTTGCCCGCGAACAAGATTGCGGTGAGCGTGGTGCCCATCCCCTCGAGCTCGGGTTCCATCTCGACCTGCGCGGCGATAGCCGAGTTGCCGGCGCGCACCGCCGCGTCGAGCTTGGCGAGCAGGTCACCGCCCGGTTCGTCGTCGTCGAGATGGGCCAGCGCGGCGATCACCAATTGAGACGCCACTTCGCCGGCGGCGTGGCCGCCCATGCCATCGGCCAGCGCCAATAGCCGTGCGCCGGCATAGACGGAGTCTTCGTTGTTGGCGCGTACCAGGCCGCGATCGCTGCGGGCGGCATATCGCAGGACCAGGGTCACGGGCGCAACTCGATTGCCGTTTTGCCGATCCGAACCGGCGTTGCTATTGGGACTCGTACCGCAGTCGTCACCTTCGCCCTGTCAAGGTAAGTGCCGTTGGTCGATCCTAGATCCTCGACGTACCATTCCGAGCCGCGCTGGGACAGCCTGGCGTGCCGTGTCGAGGCGTAGTCATCGGTCAGCACCAGTGTCGAATCGTCAGCGCGCCCGATGAGCACGGGCTGCCCGCTGAGCGTGATTCGCGCGCCCGCCAGTGAACCCTCGGTCACCACCAAATAGCGGGCAGCGTGGCGGCGCTGCCGCGAGGGTAGGAGCGTGCCCCGCAGCGCCAACCCGCGACGCACCATGACAGCACCGGTGGGTGCGTAGATGTCGGTCCGCAAGATGCGCAGCACCGACCAGATGAATACCCATAACAACATTAGAAATCCGGCACGCGTCAGTTGCAGTACTAGTCCCTGCATCTGGCGTCCTTTCCGTCCTGGCGTCGCACCCCTCGCATCGGTGACGCCGAGCACATCAGCAACGTCACGATACTTGGACGGTGGTCGGCGCGGGGCGAAGCACGGCAGCTTTGAGCCCGCTGCGTTCAGTGGATCCGAACGATGATCTCCGAGTGGCCCAAACGGATGACGTCGCCATCGGCCAACTGCCACTCCTGTACCGGCGCGTTGTTGACGGTCGTGCCGTTAGTGGAATTGAGGTCGGTCAGCAGCGCCACGTGTCCATCCCAGCGGATTTCAAGATGACGGCGCGACACACCGGTGTCGGGCAACCGGAACTGGGCGTCCTGTCCGCGGCCCACGATGTTGGCACCTTCGCGCAGCTGATAGGTCCGACCGCTGCCGTCGTCGAGCTGCAGGGTGACCGAAGTCCCGGCGGCGCCGTAGCCGCCCTGCGCGTAACCGCCGTAGCCGCCGCTCGCGGGTTGACCGTAATCGGCCGCCTGGCCGTAGTCGGCTGATTGCCCGTACTCGTAGTCGCGCGACGGCGGTTCGGCGTATCCGCCGGCGGGAGGGGCGTACCCGCCGCCCCCGCCCGGAATGTGTTCGGCGTACTGGGTGTAGTCGCCTTGCCCGTAGTCCTGCTGGCCATACTCTTGCTGGCCGTACTCCGGCTGGGCGTACTCCTGCTGCCCGTATCCCTGGCCGCCACCCTGCTGGTAACCCTGGTCGTAGCCGGCGCCCTGGTCGGGGTAAGGCGGTCGAGCCTGTTCCGGTGCGCCTTGCGGCGGTGCGTAGCCGGCGTCGTCCTGGCGAGCCGGCCCACGACCGTATTCGCCGTAACCGCTGCCGTAGCCCGGCTGGCCGCCTGCGGGCTGACCGCCGCCGGGAGGTCCGTAGCCACCTCCTTGGCGGTAGCCCTGGTCGTAGCCCGGGCCGCCGTAGCCGCCGCCGGGCGCCGGGGGGCGCTGCTCATACGGCGGCGGGGGGCCGCCCTGGCCCTGGTCGGGGTAGCCGCGGCCCTGGTCTTGGTAGCCGCGCTGATCGGGGTAACCGCCTTGATCGGGGTAGCCGCCGCGCTGGTCTTGGTAGCCGCCCTGGTCGGGGTAGCCGCCGCGCTGGTCTTGGTAGCCGCCCTGGTCGGGGTAGCCGCCGCGCTGGTCTGGGTAACCGCCCTGCTCGGGGTGGCGAGGCGGTGGATAGCCACCTTGGGGTGGGTAGCCGCCCTGCTCCGGTGGATATCCACCTCGTGGGTCGGCGCCGCCCTGCGGGTCCTGGCCGCCGCGCTGATCGTCTTGCGGACGCGCGTAGCGCTCGTCGTAGTAGTCGTCGCCGGGCCGCCCCTGCCCCTGACCGCCGCGGTAGCTCGAATTGTCAGTCATTGGTGGTACTCCTGGTTCTGCGCTGAACGCCTGATTTGATTGTGGCCGGGCGGGCTCGTTGTCCGTCGGGCGGGGCTCGACATCGGGGTTGACAGCACCGCGGGCGCGGAACTGGCCGGTGTGCAGGTTCGGCGACTGCTCGAACCGAACCACAACCTCACCATACGTTTGCCACCCCTGTTCATAGATATAGTCAGCCAAGTACCTAGCGAAAACGCTCGACGTGAGATCGGGATCCGCGCGCACTTTCTCGAAGTCGTGCATACCGAGGGTAATGATGTATTCGTTGGGGGCCAAAAAACGATTGCCCTGAAGTGGCCGCACGCCGTCTTCGGCTTCGCGGCGCAATAGGGCCTCGACCTCTTGCGGAACTATCGATCCCCCGAACACTCGTGCAAACGCATCGCCGACAGTCGCCTCGAGTTTGCGCTCGAGCCGCGCAACGAGCCCTTTGTGGCTACTCATGTTTCAGCGCTCGCCCGCACTTGTCTCGGCATGTCGGCGGCGCAAGGCAAACGCCTCGCCCGCATGTCGCATCACTCAAGCATGGTATCGGGACACCTCCACGCTGCGGCACCGTGAGAACTCTGAGAATCGCATCACGGCAGCTCAGTACGGGCTGCGCCCCGGCGCAAGCGCTCTTGGGCCCACGCGAGCGGCTGGGGCACGCGGCCACTACAGTGGTATGGTCCTTCGGTTGTTTCCCCGGGCGAGTGGCGGAATGGCAGACGCGCTGGCTTCAGGTGCCAGTGTCCTTCGGGACGTGGGGGTTCAAGTCCCCCTTCGCCCACCGAGCGGTTCGCACCGCGACGTGTTCGGCCCTCGGGCCGGTTTTGTGTTGCAGTGCCTCAGTTTTGGGAGCGCGGCAGTGGATCGTCGCCCTCGTGATCAGAGGGACGGTGCCGCTGACGATAAAGGCGATCAGCGCAACCTTGAGGACCAGCGTCATATCAACGCGGATCCTCCGGCTGCGTCATCGCCCACCCCTTGACCTCGGCGGTCACCGGGTCGGTGATGTCGTCGAATTCGGGATGCTTTTTGAGCACCGTCTCAACCATCGAGCACACCGGAACAATGCGTTTGCCTTCGTCGCGGGCGGCGTTGAGCGCCTCTTCGACGAGGATGGTCGCCAGCCCCCGTCCGCCGAATTCGGGATCGACGACGGTGTGGTGGAAGACGCGCTGGTTGCCGCGGTCCGCATAGTCGGCATGGCCGACGGTCCGCCCTTCGACGGCAATCGTGTAGGTCTGGTGCCCCGCGGTGACGGTGGTCGGTGCACCCGTCTTGTCTGTTGTCATTAGGGATCCTTTCTCTCCGGTATGGATCGCGGCCGCAGCCGTGCCGTCGGCAGGGGCGGCGCCGGCAGTCGGTCGACCGAGCCCTGGTAGCCGCGGACAGCGCCGAAGCGCTCGTCGGCGTTCTCCCACTGTTGGCGATAGCTGACGATGTCGTCGTGACTGCGCCCGACGAAGTTCCACCACATCACGAGCTCCTCGGTGAAGGGCGCCCCGCCCAGCAGCAGCACCCGCGCGGGTCCGTCCCCCGTGTTCTGCAGCCGCAGCGACGAGCTACCGGCACCTTGATAACCGAGGTCGGCGACCCCGAGAGCGGTGCCGCCGAGCCGCACGGCACCGACGTCGCACAGCACGCCGTGTTCGAATGCGGGGTCGACGTCGAGGTCGAGCCGAGCGTTCGCATCCAGGTCGAGCTGGGCGCCGAGTAGCGGTGTGAAGGTCTGCACGGGCGAACGGCCGCCTGCCAGCTCCCCGAGGAAGACCCGCGCTACCGCGCCGGGCAGCGAAATCGGCGGGGGCGCATGGTGGGCGAAATCGCGCCCAGTCTCGCGATCAGAATCCGGAAGTGCCACCCACAGCTGTGCGCCATGCAAGACAGCGCCCGTATCCACCGATACTTCGGAATGACAAATGCCCGCGCCCGCCGTCATCAGGTTAAGTTCGCCGGGGCGGACCATGGCGTGCACGCCGGCACTGTCGCGGTGCTCCACTTCCCCGCTGAACAACCAACTCACGGTCTGTAGTCCCGTGTGCGGGTGCGGCGGCACGTCCATGCTCGCCCGGACGGGGCCGTAGTGGTCGATAAAACACCACGCGCCGATCAGCGAGCGTTGCCGTTGCGGCAGGGTTCGCTGTACCCGGATTGCTCGCGGCCCGCCCAGCGGAACTTCTCGTGGATGCAGCACCTCGATGCCCGCGACCCGTGAAGCGCTGCAGGCTACTTCGGTCGGCGCGGCTTCAAGATTGCTCATCGTTCACCCTCCGTCCGGGGGGTTGAGACGGCGTCAATACAGCGACGATACCCAAGCCCCGCTACCGGCCCGGCGGGCGCAGCACCTTCATTGCGAGCCGCATGACCGGTTCAGGGACCCGATCCTGCATCGACAACGCGGCCTCAGCGGCGCGAGATCGCGACAGCGCGCCGCGACCGAAGACCCGGTTCAGCGGCCCCCCGGACGGCTCGATCACCACATGCAGCGGCGGCGTACCCACGGCGGCGCCTAACGCGTTCGAAATGACCATCCGCTGGATCTCGCTAGTGCCTTCAAAGATGGTGTACAGCTTGGCATCTCGATACCACTTCTCCACCGGATGATCGGTGATGTAGCCCCAGCCGCCCAAGACCTGGATGGCGCATTCGGTGGCCTTGACGGCCACCTCGCTGGACGCGAGTTTCGACATCGACCCCTCGCCCCGCTCGAAGGGGACGTTATTGGCCGCCATCCACGAGGCACGCCAAGTCAGCAGCCGAGCGGCGTCGATCTGGGTGGCAAGGTCGGCGAGCGGGAATGCGATGCCCTGGTTGTCGATAATGGGTCCGCCGAACGCCTCTCGTTCGGTGGCGTAGGACGTCGCGTACTCCAATGCGGCGCGCGCGATTCCGATTGCCTGGGCGGCGACCATCGGGCGCGTCTGTTCGAAGGTGCCCAAAGTCGCCGAGCCGGAACGTTCTCCGCCCGCCACCGCTTCGCGCGCCTTGGCGAGCTTGTGTTCGAGTTTGTCTTGCCCGCCAAGGAGGTTGTCGCCGGGAATCCGGACGTCCTCCAACATCAACTCGGCGGTGTGGGAGGCCCGACAGCCGAGCTTGTCGAGCTTTCGCACCATTTTCAGTCCGGGGGTACCGCCCGGGATCACGAACAGTGCCTGACCGCGGTGGCCGAGTTCCTCGTCGACTACCGCATTGACCACGTGCACGTTGGCGATGCCGCCATTGCCGATCCACATTTTGTGGCCGTCGATAACCCAGTCGTCTCCGTCGCGGCGAGCATGGGTGCGCAGGTTGCGGACGTCGCTGCCGCCTTCGGGTTCGGAGATCGCCAGCGCCGCGAGTTTGAGATCCCCTGGTGTACCGAAACATTCGGGCGCCCACTGCAACATCTGCTCGGGGGAAGCGGCTTGACCGATCGCCGACAGCGCCAGGGCCGGCATGACGATGGCCAAACCGATCCCCGCGCAGCCCCAAAACAGCTCCTCCATGAACATCGGCAAGGAGACGCCGGTCGAATCACCGATCAAGTCGCGGTAAAACAAAGGGCTGTAGAAGCCGCGCCGGGCCGCCTCCTCCAGCACCGGCCAGGGAAACTCCTGCCGCTGGTCGTAGTCGAGCGCGACCGGACGAATCACTTCCTCGGCGAACTCGTGGGTGCGCCGGGCCAGATCGTGTTGCGCGGCCGTCGGAGTGAGGTCGAACGTCATGGATGCGCTCTACCCGGTCGGCCGGGTCAGCAAACGGCTGGCCGGCCAGACATTGCACGCGTCAGGCGGCCGAACGGGGCCCGACTTGGGCGAGCGGTAGGTGCACCACCACCGCGGGTACCGCAACGACGTCATGCTCGCGGCGCGCCAGCAGCGCCGCGTTCTCGGGCAGCTGTCGGGAATTGATCTCTCCGGCGGCGATACGCCGGAGAACGTCGTGGGCGCGGGCGAGCTGGTCGCGCTTGCGGTATTGCCCACCCGGCAGTTTCACGCCGGCCCACACCCCGTCGATGGTGTCCGGCATGATGCAACCGCTGCAGGATGCGTTCAAGGCGCCGATGGAGGCGGTTCAAAGCTTCGGGAGCATGCCGCAGGGGCTCATGTCGTCAATGACGGGGATGTTCTCTGCAGCCGGGGCGCCCAATGCGGCTTCGGCGGGTGCGCTTGCGGAACCCGTACTGGCCGGTGCCGGCGGCGCGGGCGGAGCCGGTGCCGCGGGCGTGGGTGGCGTGGGCGGTGGAGTCGGCGGGTTCCCGGGTACCGCACTCACCAGCTATACGCGCCCCACTAGCAGTTTCGAGCCGGAGACCGGCGGCAGGCCGACCAGCCTGCGCGCGGGCGTGCTCAACGCCGCCGAGGTGCGCGGTCCCACCGCCTCAACCGGGATGGGCGGTACCGCGATGCCGATGTCGCCTGCGGGCATGCTGGCCCGTGGCGCTGGAGGCGAATCTGACAAGGACGCCGCCGTGACGCGAGCGCGTGTTGTGGTCGGCGGCGACCCGACCGATCCGCAGGACGCGTAGCTCGCTTAGCGACCCGGGCCCGGTGGGCCCGCGAAGGCTTGCGCGATTTCCAGCCATCGCTGCGCGTCCGCACCAACCGCCGCGAGATCCAGGGACCTCAGCGGGCGCCGCTGGGTAACCAGGAAGCAGAAGTCTTCCGCCGAGCCCGCCACACGTTGGACCGCATCCGATGGTCCCCACGACCACGTGTCACCGCCGGGTCCACGCAGCTCGACCAGGAAGGGCTCGACCGGCGGAGTCAGATTGTTGACCATGAACGCGTAATCGCGGGTCCGGACCCCCAGATGGGCAATCGACCGTAGTCGATCTGTGGCGGGCCGCGTAATGCCGAGGGCGTCGGCGACGTCCAGTCCGTGGGCCCAGGTCTCCATCAGCCGCGCGGTGGCCATCGAGGCCGCGCTCATCGGCGGTCCGAACCATGGCAGTTTGCGCCCGTCGGCGACCGAGAGCAGCGCCTCGTGCAACCGGGCGCGCGTCCCCCGCCAGTCGGCAAGCAATTCGGCGGGCGCCACGGTCGCCAGCTCATCGGCACCAGCGTCGACAAAGCCAACGGGATCCGCCGTTGCGGCCGCCAGCAGTTCGGCGAATGCAGCCTCGTCGGTGACCGCGGTCAGGGCAACCCGGTCCGTCCAGAGCAGGTGTCCGATCTGGTGTGCGATGGTCCAGCCGGGCGCCGGCGTGGGGTCGGCCCAGCGGTCGCCCGGAAGCGGCGTCACCAGCGCGTCGAGGTCGTCGCTCTCCGCACGCAAGTCGGCCACGATCGGCCCGGGTCCCGCCATCATCGCCTCACCTTAGCGACCGTTCACGGGTTGGCCGCGCCGGCCGACGATGCTGTGAACGACCAGCCCGAGTAGGTATAGCGCCGATCCGAACAGGACAAACCCGGGCGCGTGCCCGTCTTTGGGAATCACGGTCGCGGCCAACGTGATCGAGACGATAAAGGAAACCCAGAACAATGCGTCCTGTACCGCGAACACGTGGCCGCGCAACGCATCGTCGACATCGATCTGGATCGCCGAATCGGCGCACAGCTTGATCATCTGGCCCGTCACGCCGAGGAAAAAGCTGCACGCCACCATAAGGGGAAGCCACAGCCCCGCCCCGGTGACCTCGATCAGCGCGGCCGCGGTGAGCGCGCCGTTAGCCGCCGCGTAGCGACCCCAGCGCCGGACCGTCGGTGGGGTCAACACCGTCGCCAGGAATGCTCCCAGCCCCGAGGCGCCGAAGAACACCAGCGCGATACCCAGCCCGCCGGCCGCCGGATGTTTCATGTGATGGGCCAGCAACAAGATCAGCAGCGAGTTGATGCCAACCACCATGCGGTGCGCGGCCAGGCCGGACAGTGTTGCTGCCACGGTCGGGTAGCTCACGACCGTGCGCGCGCCGTGCAGCCAGCCGGTGATCACCGCATAGATGGCCGACCCGTGGATCGCGCGTTTGGTGTCGTCGGGGCCGAGCGCCCGAGGCGCGAACCGCCACGACAACAGCAACGCGGTCGCCACCGGGATCGCGGTGAGAAAAATGACGACCGCCGCTCCCCTATCTCCGGCGCCGACGACAAAGCGCGGTACCAGCATGAAGTTGGCGCCGAGAAATGCGGCGACGGCACCGGCGGCGGTGGCGACCGAGTTCATGGTCACCACCTGTTCGCGCGGAACGACATGAGGCAACGATGCCGACAGCCCCGATGCGACGAACCGGCCCAAGCCGTTGGCGACCAATGCTGCGATGAGCAACGGCATTTCGCCGGCCCTGACCGCCAGAATCGTGCCGATTCCGGCGATCAATATCAGGCGGCCGATGTTGGCACCGACGAGGACCAGCCGCCGATCCCAGCGGTCCATCAACGCCCCGGCGAATGGTCCCAGCAGCGAGTAGGGCAGAAACAGCACGGCGAACGCGCGGGCAATCGCCATCGGGTCCGCGGCCCGGTCGGGGTTGAACAGCAGCGCTCCGGCCATCCCCGCCTGGAATAGGCCGTCACCGAACTGACTCGCCATGCGCAGCTGCAGCAATCGCCAGAAATCCGGCAAGCCGCGCACCGACCGCCACAGTTCGACGCGTAGGTGCGTGCGCATCCGGGTTTGAACCACAGAACCGACTTCCACGATTAAGGGCGCGGGCCGACGATCTCGACGCCGCTGCAATAACAGTACAAATATGGCTGGGGCGGGCCCGTTTCCACCGGACGGCGCTGCCGGGGTGCGATGATGGTGACGTGCCGCCTGAAGATCCAGAGGACTATGTCGCACCCGCCGCGCAGCGGGTGCGTGCGGGTACGTTGCTGCTGGCCAACACCGATCTGCTCGAGCCGACGTTTCGGCGCAGCGTGATCTACATCGTCGAACACAATGACGGCGGCACGTTGGGCGTGGTGCTCAACCGATCCAGCGAGACGGCCGTCTACAACGTGTTGCCACAGTGGGCCAAACTCGCCGCCAAACCGAAGACGATGTTCATCGGAGGGCCCGTCAAGCGTGACGCGGCCCTTTGTCTGGCCGCGTTGCGGGTCGGTGCCGACCCGGACGGTGTGCCGGGCCTGCGGCATGTCGCCGGACGGATGGTCATGGTCGATCTGGACGCCGAGCCCGACCTGATCGCGCCCCTGGTGGAGGGAGTGCGAATCTTCGCCGGCTACTCGGGCTGGACCATCGGTCAGCTCGAAGGCGAGATCGAGCGCGACGACTGGATTGTGTTGTCCGCGTTGCCATCCGACGTTCTTGTCGGCCCCAGGGCGGACTTGTGGGGGCAGGTGCTGCGCCGCCAGCCACTTCCGCTTTCGTTGCTTGCGACCCACCCGATCGACATCAGCCGAAACTAAGGGCTCAACCGCTACGCATTTTCAGTTGCAGGCCTGCGTGCACATCGTGCAGTTGCCGGCGCAGCCGGCCGAGGCCGCTTCCCGGCGTAGCGCGAAGCGTGCGCTCTGCCACGATCCGGCGGCGAGTGTGCCGAAAGCGCCTACGACACAGACGATCACCACCACCAACGCGGTCTGCGGGGAGGCGGCCAGCGCGACGACACCGCCCGCGGCCAGCATTATCGCGACGGCCAGCTGTGTCGGCGCCAAGGCGCGCAGCGCTAGCTGCCTGGTGCCGACCGTCTGGCTGTGGGAGAGCGACCAGGTCCCGAATCCCGCGGAAGCCACCGCCGCGCACACGCACACCACACCCGCGATCAGCATGGCCTCACAATACGAGTCCCGCCGTCGATCCGCGCGCCCGGCTCCACAGGGCTCGGGTCGGCGCCGCGTCAGCGCTGCTGGAGGAAACTGAAGTTCGGCAGCGGCGGCAGCCCGGGCACCATGGTCAACAAGTTGGGCCTGGGCTGCGCCGACGGCATTGGCGCGGCGGCTTGTGCGGGCAGTCCGACGGGTGCCGCGTTCGCGGTCTGCCCCGGAAGCCCGACGGGCGCCGCGCTGGCCGTCTGCCCTGGAACCCCGACCGGTGCGTTAGCCGGGGCCCGGGAAGGCGCCGGGGGTGCGGCCACGGGCGCGGGGGACGCGGCCCCGGGCGCAGTCACACGGAACCCGTTGATGATGGCGTCCGTGGCGGGTGCGTCGGCGACCGCCTGCGTGCGATCGGTGGTCACCGACAGCGTGACCAGGTACTTGTCGTGCCCGGACGTCGCGATGACGTTGCGCCGCGAGGTGTTGAGCAACATGTCGCCGTCGCGGTACGTGCCCTCGATGACCGACGACGGGAAGCCGCCGAAATCAGCCATCGACGCGTTCGTGGTCTGCCAGGCGAGCAGCTTCTGGCTGTCGACGTAGCCGTGCGCCATGGCTTCCTTGGGATCGAAGTTGCCGACCAGCTTGTAAACCACGACCTGCGCATTCGACGTGTACACGCTGTTGCCCTGCCGGTCCGCGATCACCGCGAACGCGTCGGGAACGTTGGGGTCGGGTACCTGCGTCCACCGCGGCGGCACCGGCAGGGTGATGTCGAGCGCGTTGAATCCCTGCGGTTTTTGCGCCTCGAGCTTGACGCCCTTCGTTTGCAGGTACTCACGGATGGTCCCGGAGACGGCCGGAGTCGCCGAGGGCGGCACCGGAGCCGCGGCGGCGGGTCCTGGAGCGGCGGGTGCGGCCGCGGTATTGGGCGGAGTGAATGGGTTTGCCGACGGCGGGGTGGCGGTGAATCTGTTCCCGTTGACCGCGCCGGGACTGATGACGTTCTGTGGCGCCGGCGCGGCGGCACCGGGGCCGACGGGCGTCGGTGGGGGTGCTGGAACCAAGGGCTCCGCCGAGGCCTGGGCGCCCGAAAAAACCGCGACGCCGATCAGGCCGGCCACCAGACCCCCTAAAACCCGGTAATTCGGGGTGATCTGAATCATGGCGTCGGTCCTTCCCAACGGCTCAGGCGTTACTACAGAGGCTGACTGTAACTAGTGGTCAAACACCGTGAATAGGGCCGAAATACACCTGGGATGAACCTCTGATCGGCGCGCAACGCAACCGAGACCAACCTGTGGCCGACGGGGCGGCCGGGGCCGTCCTTATACCCTGTTCAGGTGACCGAATCCCCGACCGGCGCGCCCGGGAGCAACCCGGCCGGCGCTCCGACGGACTCCGACGCGCCGCCCTATCGCTACACCGCGGAGCTGGCGGGCCGCATCGAAGGCGCCTGGCAGGACAACTGGGCGCGGCTCGGGACGTTCAACGTGCCCAATCCGGTCGGCTCGCTGGCTCCGACCGACGGTTCGTCGGTGCCCGACGACAAGCTGTTCGTGCAGGACATGTTCCCGTATCCCTCCGGGGAAGGACTGCACGTCGGGCACCCGTTGGGCTACATCGCCACCGACGTCTACGCCCGCTACTTCCGCATGACCGGCCGTAATGTGCTGCACGCGTTGGGTTTTGACTCCTTCGGGCTGCCCGCCGAGCAATACGCGGTGCAAACCGGCACCCACCCGCGCGCCCGGACCGAGGCCAATGTGGTGAATTTCCGGCGCCAGCTGGGGCGGCTGGGTCTCGGTCACGACAGGCGGCGAAGCTTTTCCACCACAGATGTCGACTTCTACAAGTGGACCCAGTGGATCTTTCTGCAGATCTATAACGCCTGGTTCGACACCGCGGCCGGCAAGGCGCGCCCGATCGCCCAGCTGATCGCCGAATTCGATTCCGGCGCCCGCCGCCTCGACGACGGCCGGGACTGGACGAAGCTGTCGGCGGGGGAGCGGGCCGACGTGATCGACGGCTACCGGTTGGTCTACCGAGCGGACGCGATGGTGAATTGGTGTCCGGGCCTGGGCACGGTGCTGGCCAACGAGGAGGTCACCGCCGACGGGCGCAGCGACCGGGGCAACTTCCCGGTATTCCGGAAACGGTTGCGGCAGTGGATGATGCGCATCACGGCCTATTCCGACCGGCTGCTCGACGACCTCGAGCTGCTGGACTGGCCGGAAAAGATCAAAACCATGCAGCGCAACTGGATCGGCCGATCCCGGGGTGCGCAGGCGCTGTTTTCCGCGACCAAAACCAACGGCGATGTCACCGACATCGAGGTGTTCACCACCCGGCCCGACACCCTGTTCGGCTCCACATATCTGGTCCTGGCCCCCGAACACGATCTGGTCGAAGATCTGGCCGCCTCCGCCTGGCCCGACGGGGTGGATCCCGCATGGACGTACGGGTCCGCTACCCCCACTGACGCCGTCGCCGCATACCGGCAGGCGATCCGCGCGAAGTCAGACCTCGAGCGTCAGGAGAGTAGGGACAAGACCGGCGTCTTCCTGGGCAGCTACGCGACCAACCCCGCCAACGGAAAGCCGGTGCCGATCTTCATCGCCGACTACGTGCTGGCCGGATACGGCACCGGTGCCATCATGGCGGTCCCTGGCCACGACCAGCGCGACTGGGAATTCGCCCGGGAGTTGCACCTGCCGATCGTGGAAGTCATTGCCGGCGGCGATATTTCGGAGGCGGCACACACCGGCGACGGTGTGCTGGTGAACTCCGGCCACCTCGACGGGCTGGACGTGGCCGCCGCCAAGGAAGCGATCATCGCCCGCCTGGAAGCCGAAGGCCGAGGCCGGGCGCGCATCGAATACAAGCTGCACGACTGGCTTTTCGCACGGCAGCGCTATTGGGGTGAACCGTTCCCGATCGTCTACGACAGCGACGGGCGCCCGCACCCGCTGGACGAGGCCGCGTTGCCGGTTGAATTGCCCGACGTGCCGGACTATTCGCCGGTGTTGTTCGATCCCGACGACGCCGACAGCGAGCCGTCACCGCCGCTGGCCAAGGCGACCGAGTGGGTGCACGTCGAGCTGGACCTGGGCGACGGCTTGAAGCCCTACAGCCGCGACACCAACGTCATGCCGCAGTGGGCGGCCAGCTCCTGGTACGAGCTGCGCTACACCGACCCGCACAACTCGGAACGGTTCTGCGCCAAGGAAAACGAGGCGTACTGGATGGGGCCCCGGCCGGCCGAACACGGCCCGGACGATCCCGGCGGTGTCGACCTGTACGTCGGGGGCGCCGAACACGCCGTGCTGCACTTGCTCTATTCGCGGTTCTGGCACAAGGTCTTGTACGACCTCGGGCACGTGAGCTCCCGAGAGCCCTTCCGCCGGCTGATCAACCAGGGCTACATCCAGGCCTTCGCCTACACCGATGCTCGCGGATCGTATGTACCGGCGGACGAGGTGATCGAACGCGGCGGCGGGTTCGTCTATCCGGGGCCCGACGGCGAAATCGAAGTCTTTCAAGAATTCGGGAAAATCGGTAAGAGCCTGAAGAATTCGATCTCGCCCGACGAGATCTGCGACGAGTACGGCGCGGACACGCTGCGGGTATACGAGATGTCGATGGGCCCGCTCGAGGCATCCCGGCCCTGGGCCACCAAGGACGTCGTCGGTGCTTACCGCTTCCTGCAGCGGGTGTGGCGGCTGGTGGTCGACGAGAACACCGGGGAAACAAAGGTGGACGACGGCGCCGGCCAGCAAGACCTGGACACCGGCACACTGCGCTCGCTGCACCGCACCATCGCCGGCGTAACGGAAGACTATGCGGCACTGCGCAATAACACTGCGGTCGCCAAGCTGATCGAGTACACCAACCACCTCACCAAAGAGCGCCGCGATTCGGTGCCGCGCGCGGCGGTGGAGCCGCTGGTGCTGATGTTGGCGCCGCTGGCCCCCCACATGGCCGAGGAGCTGTGGCTGCGCCTGGGCCACACCACGCCGTTGGCGCACGGCCCGTTTCCGGCCGCCGACCCGGCCTATCTCGTCGAGGACACCGTGGAATACCCGGTGCAGGTCAACGGCAAGGTACGCGGTCGAGTGGTGGTGGCACCCGACGCCAACGACGACATCCTGAAAGCCGCCGCGCTGGCCGATGAAAAGGTCCAGGCGTTCCTCGCGGGTGCCACCCCGCGCAAGGTAATAGTGGTTCCCGGCCGGCTGGTCAACCTGGTCGTCTAGGCCCGCCTAGGGCGGAGCATCACCTCGTGGACGTGGCCGTCAGGGGGCGTGGCTACCACGCTGGCGACCGCGGCCGCGACGGTTTCGGGCCGCAGGAACCTGGCGGGGTCGTACTCGCCGCCTTCGAACGCGACCAGTTCACGCTGCATGGTCGTGTCGGTGCGGCCCGGATATATCGTGGTGACCCGCAATTCCGGCTCGTCGTCGCGCAGCGAGTCCGCGAACGCGCGTAACGCGAACTTGCTGGCCGAATAGGACGCCATACCCGGCGAGACCTTGCGCCCCGCGCCGGAGTTGACGAACACCACCTGACCGCGGGCGCTCCGCAATGCCGGCAACAGCGCCAACGTAAGAGCCACCGCGCCAAAGACATTCACGTCGAAGGTGGCGCGCCACTCGTCGACATCCGACTCGGCGACATGGCCGGGGATCGAGACGCCGGCGTTGTGCACCAGCACGTCGAGGGCATCCACGATTTCGCAACTGGATTTGATCCCGTCGGCATCGGTCAGGTCCAATGGAAACGTTGTGGCGTCGAGGCGCTCCGCGACGGCATCCAGGCGATCGGAGGGCCGACCGGCCAAGAGCAGTGAGTGCGTCGGCGCCAGCGCGGTGGCGATGGCGGAACCGATACCGCCGCCGGCCCCGGTGATGAGAGCAGTTGGCATGCCGTCAGTCTACGGGCGCCACCAATGACGTTGTGAAGCAGTCAGTTTCGGCCGCTTATGCGGTCGATTCGCCCGAAGGGGCCGGTGCCGCTTCGCCGGAGGCCAGGCGCTCCAGCGGCGCGAGCGCCTTCATCAGGGTGTTCAAGTCGGACTCGGGCAGCTGACTGAGCATCGCCGCGAGCGCGGCGTGCCGGTTGGCCAGCGACTCGGCATGGACCGCACGCCCGCGCGGGGTGATGTCGACGAGCACGGCCCGCAGATCGGACGGGTCGCGCGAGCGCTTCACCAGCCCGATCTTCTCCAGCCGTCGGATCGCCACGGTCGTGGTGGGGGTCCGCACCCGCTCGTGTGCGGCCAGATCCGTCATCCGGATGGGTCCTTGATCGAGCAACGTGATCAGGATTGAGAGCTGCGCCAGCGTTAAGTCGCCGGCCACCACGCCGCTCGGGTCGCCACGGCGCAAAATCGAAAACAATTTGGACAGCGCACGGTGCAATCCCTCAGCAAGCTCCGTCACCTCGGGCACCGTGGAAGTGCTGTCCGTCATAGTTTGGCAGTCTAACCGGATATCGGGTGCGTACAAGGTAGCTATTGCCGACCAGTTTTAGGACCGAATTCGGCCGTTCAGAGCGCGATCGACGGCTCGGCGCAGGCGGCGTCGACGCCGGCGAGTATCCGAAGAGGCGCGGCGCCAACGGTTTCGGCGGGGGTAAATACCCTGCGCCGGTACAGTTCGGCCAGCATGGTTTGGGCCATCAAGTGGGAGCGACCGATGCATGCGGCCCGGGCGGCTTCCGGGTCGCGCCGGTAGATGGCGGAGGTTTCGTCTTCGTAGAACGGCAACATGTCGTCGCGGCTGCTCTGGTATGTCATCCAGAACACGCGCGGGATGAGGTTTTGCGAGGCGCGGATGGTGGCGTGCAGCCGCGGGCCCGCGTACTCGTCGTTGACGGTGCGCCGGTATTCCCCAGCGATTTCGGAAAAGGCCCGCCCTTCCTTTGCGCCGCGCAGCGATCGCATGAGCGCGTCGATTTGTCCCAGTATCCGCGGCGTCGGGTTTTCCGCAGCGCGGGCTGACGCTACGCCGTTGAGCAGGCCGTCGAGTTCGTGATGCTCGAGGACCGTGGCTTCGTCGAACCGCTCGACGAAAGCTCCCCGGTGATAGCGCGTGGAGACTATGCCGTCGTGTTCGAGTTGCACGAGTGCCTCTTGAATGGGGACACGACTTACGCCCAGCCCAAGCGCGATCTCGTTGCGGTCGACGCGGTCGCCGCTGCGCAGCTTCCCGGTCAATATCAGGTTGAGAATGTGGTTAACAACCTGGTCTTTTTCTTTGACCCCGTATTTCTTCGGCATCAGTCTCTTTCAGAATGTGCACCTGCTATCAGCGGAGGAAAGTTTCTCACGACTTGGCACGCGCGTGCAGGTTTTTCGCCGATGAATTGGAGCAAACCTCGAATCGAGGGGTTAGCGCTTATCGCGCCACTTGCATAGTGACTCGGCGGCACTCAGGTCGTAGTCCGGGCCGTTGACGCCGACCGTCAGCAGCGTGGCGCCGAGGCCCACGAGGGTTTCGGCGTTGTCGATCAGCGAGCCCGAGTTACCAACCGCCGCCGAGCGTTCGATTTCGGCCGGATCGCGCCCAACGTCGGCGCAATGCCGCCCGAGGACATCCGTCTTAGCTGGGAACTCGTCGGCCGAGGTAAAGCTGTGCCAGATATCCGCGTGCTCGGCGACGAGCCGCAGGGTCTTGCGTTCGCCCCCACCGCCGATCAGGACCGGGATGTCACGGGTGGGCGCCGGGTTGAGTTTGGCCAGCCGCGCCTTGATTCGGGGCAGGGCTTCCGCCAGGTCGTCGAGGCGGCTGCCCGCGGTGCCGAACTCGTAGCCGTACTCGTCGTAGTCCTTTTGCTTCCAGCCCGAACCGATGCCCAGGACGAGCCGGCCGTCCGATATGTGGTCGACGGTGCGGGCCATGTCGGCCAGCAGCTCCGGATTCCGGTAGGAGTTGCATGTCACCAGCGCGCCGATTTCGATGCGCGACGTCTGCTCGGCCCAGGCGCCGAGCATGGTCCAGCACTCGAAGTGCGGGCCGTCGGGATCCCCGTACAGCGGGAAGAAATGGTCCCAGTTGAAGGCGATGTCGACGCCGATGTCCTCACAGCGGCGCACGGCGTCGCGAAGATGGCCGTAGTGCGGGGCGTGCTGCGGTTGCAGCTGCACACCGACGCGGATGGGGCGCTCAGCAGTCATGTGTGCAACCGTAGTCTCAGTGTGCCTCGAGCACCCCGCGCACCAGATCGATCAGTGCGCGCGGCTGGTCGCTTTGCACCGAGTGCCCGGAATTCTCTACGACGTGTGCAGTTCGGAAATGCTTTGCGCGCCTGCGGAGTTCGGCCGCATCGTCATCGGTAACGAAGCCCGATGAACCACCGCGCACCAATGTGATCGGCGCGGATAGGGTGTCGACGTCGTCCCACAGGCCAGCGAAGTCGGGGAATGTTCGGATGGCGTCATAGCGCCACGTCCAATTTCCGTTGTCGAGCCGGCGGGAGTTATGGAAGACACCCCGGCGCAGCGCCGTCACCTCGCGGTGTGGCGCCGCGGCGATCGTGAGGTCCAGCATCGCCTGGAAGCTGGGGAACTCCCGCTCGCCGTGCATCAGCGCGACGGTGCCTTGCTGTTCTTTGGTCAGCTCGGAATGCCGCTGCAGCGCCGACGGGGTCACGTCGATGAGAACGAGTTCGGGCACCAGGTCGGGCGCGACAGCGGCCAGCCGGATCCCGGTCAAACCGCCCAGCGACATGCCCACCACAACGTCGGCGGAGGGTGCGAGCTCGCGCAGCACCGGCACCAGGGCCTCGGCGTTGTGCTGCGGTGAGTAGTCGCCGTCCTCATGCCAGGCGGAATGTCCATGACCCGGAAGGTCGACTGCAAGCGCCGGCTCCCCGACACCGACGATGACGGTGTCCCACGTGTGTGCGTTCTGCCCGCCGCCGTGCAGGAAAACGATCCTCGGCGGCGAGTCACCCCATTGCAGTGCGCTAATCGGACCGGTATCGATCCGCCGGACCTGCGGCAGCGGTCCTGAAACCCCAGCCTGCTCGGCGTTTTCGGGCAGCAGCGCGAACTCGTGCAGTCCAACCAGTTCGTCCTCGGAGATCTCGGTCACGATCTCCGACACTACTTTGAGCCGCCGAGTGTGCGTCCAGGGCTTTGCGTGTTCTTACAGGGCGCCCTGAACGCACGCCACGGGGCCGCAGGCGCTGTTACGCCCCGATGATGAACTCTTCGAGCTGGGCGCGCGCGACGTCGTCGGGCAATTGCTGCGGCGGGCTCTTCATGAGGTACGCCGAAGCGGGCACCACCGGTCCGCCGATGCCGCGGTCCTTGGCGATCTTGGCCGCGCGCACCGCGTCGATGATGACGCCCGCCGAGTTCGGCGAATCCCACACCTCGAGCTTGTACTCAAGGTTCAGCGGCACGTCGCCGAAGGCACGGCCCTCCAGGCGGACGTAGGCCCACTTGCGGTCATCGAGCCAGCCGACGTGGTCGGACGGGCCGATGTGCACGTCTTTGGTCTTGAACTCGCGCTGCAGGTTGGACGTGACGGCCTGGGTCTTGGAGATCTTCTTCGACTCCAACCGCTCGCGTTCGAGCATGTTCAGGAAGTCCATGTTGCCGCCGACGTTGAGCTGCATGGTGCGGTCGAGCTGCACGCCGCGGTCCTCGAACAGCTTGGCCATCACGCGGTGGGTGATGGTGGCACCGACCTGGCTCTTGATGTCGTCCCCGACGATCGGGACGCCCGCGTCGGCGAACTTCTTGGCCCACACCGGGTCTGAGGCGATGAACACCGGCAAGGCGTTGACGAACGCCACCCCCGCGTCGATCGCGCATTGCGCGTAGAACTTGTCCGCCTCCTCGGAGCCCACCGGCAGGTAGGAGACCAGCACGTCGACGTTGTTCTCCTTGAGCACCTTCACCACGTCGACCGGCTCGGCGTCGGACACTTCGATGGTGTCGGCGTAGTACTTGCCGATGCCGTCGAGCGTCGGGCCCCGCTGCACCGTCACATTGGTGGGCGGCACGTCGGCGATCTTGATCGTGTTGTTCTCCGACGCGAAGATTGCCTCGGACAGATCGAAGCCGACCTTCTTGGCGTCGACGTCGAATGCGGCCACGAACTTGACGTCGCGAACGTGGTATTGGCCGAACTTCACGTGCATCAGGCCAGGCACAGTGCTGTTCGCGTCGGCGTCGTAGTAATACTGGACGCCCTGAACAAGCGAGGACGCGCAGTTTCCGACGCCGACAATGGCGACTCGTACATCCGTCGACGCCTGTGGCGCGTGTTGCTCACTCATAGGGCGTTCTCCTAACTCAATAACGTGGTGTCTCGGTATTCGGGTTTGTGCAAGGGGGTTACGTCTGCTCGGTGAGGCCAGGCATGGCCCGTTCCGCAGCAATGAGCTCGTTGAGCCACTTGACTTCGCGCTCGCTGGACTCGAGCCCGAGTTGGTGAAGCTGGCGGGTGTAGCGATCGAACGAGCTGCTGGCCCGCGCCACGGCTTCACGCAGACCTTCTCGGCGTTCCTCGACCTGGCGGCGGCGGCCTTCCAGAATGCGCATCCGCGCCTCTGCCGGGGTGCGGTTGAAGAAGGCCAGGTGTACCCCGAAGCCGTCGTCGGTGTAGTTATGCGGGCCGGTGTCGGCCACCAACTCACCGAAGCGTCGACGACCCGCCTCGGTCAGTTGGTAGACGCGCCTTGCCCGCCGGACCGGGGTCCCGGCCGGGGCGGCATCCTCGGCGATCAACCCGTCGGCCTGCATGCGCCGCAGGGCCGGGTAGAGCGAACCGTACGAAAATGCACGGAACGCACCGAGTAAACCGGTCAGCCGTTTCCTTAGCTCGTAACCGTGCATGGGCGATTCGATCAGAAGCCCCAGGATGGCAAGCTCCAGCATCGATCCACCCCCTTTGCTTGGCTGGTTACGACGGTCCGACGCCTCGCGTCATCGTATCGTTTCGATATATTAGCCACAACAGCACCTAGTGTTGGTGTGCTATTAGTCACCGCGAAACGTGCCCGGCCCCGCGCTTCCGGATAGGCCGTCTACGTGGGCAAATCCAACCGCCTGACGGTGCCGTCGCCCGCGAATGTGATCGAACCACCACCGTAATCGCTGGAGACGTACAGCGACAGCGACAGCACCCCCGGGGCCGTGGGATCCTTGCCGGGCTCGATGATCAGGTACATGGTTCGGACGTCAGCCTGCTTCATGTGCAGGGTTTCGGGGGCGCCGCGCATGATGCCCACGGTCGCCGCGATGTCGAACTTGCTTAGGTCAACCGTCACGGGCCCATCGACGGAGCTCTTGGCGGAACTGGTCGGATCGCCCCACCCGCCCCGGTAGGTGTAATCGAGCACGCGGCGGTCGTCGGATGGATCGGGGCGGTCGAGGCTGGCATACGTCGGGTAGATCACCAGCCGATAGCCGACGGTGTCCCCGAACCTCTTGCGGGTTTGCTCCATCAGGCCGGTAAGCCCGCCGACCGAATGCAGCTGCGTGGGCGGGGTCAACACGACGGCGGCCACTCCGTCCGGCTTGGCCCCGGGGTCCTCGCGGCCGTTGCCGAAGTCCAGCGGCGAGCCGGCATTGCCGTAGAGGCCCCATCCGATTCCGACGCCCAGTAGCACCGAGACGACGAACGCGGCGGCCAGCATGACCCATACGCTGACTTTCGTCGGCGGCTTCGCGCCCCGCAGCTTGGCCGGGGCGTTGGTCACCTGCAGGTCGGCCAACAGCGCCCGCAGATCGCCCAGCGTGACCGCATTGGTGGCGCTGCTGACTCGTTGCCGGTGTTCTTCCCCGGACAGTTCGCCGTCGCCCAGGGCGTTGTCGAGAATCGCGCAGGCGTCTTGCCGATCGGCGTCCTTGGCGCGGGTGGTCGACGTCGTCCCGCCACCGAGGGGTGCCCCGAGCCATTTCGCCACGGCCATGATCGTAGAAGGCCGAGGCGAGTTCGGCACTGAATGTGACGAGCGATTACGGCGGCTCCGCCAGCGCGACGGCGTTGGTTGCATATCGGCGGCCGGCATCGCGACGTACTCTGGTCAGCGTGCGACTGCAGCGACAGGTGGTGGACTACGCGCTTCGGCGGCGCGCGGTGCTGGCCGAGGTGTACTCCGGCCGCACCGGTGTGTCCGAGGTGTGTGACGCGAACCCCTATTTGCTGCGCGCCGCGAAGTTTCACGGAAAAACCAGCCAGGTGATGTGCCCGATCTGCCGCAAGGAGCAGCTCACGTTGGTGTCGTGGGTGTTCGGCGAGCACTTGGGTGCGGTGTCGGGTTCTGCACGGACGGCCGAAGAGCTGGTCTTGCTGGCTACCCGCTACGAGGAGTTCGCGGTCCACGTGGTGGAGGTGTGCAGAACCTGCAGCTGGAATCACCTCGTCAAGTCGTATGTGCTCGGCGCGGCACGCCCGCCCAAGGGCACGCGCGGCACCCGGACTGCGCGCAACGGCGCCCGCACGGCCATTGAGTAACGAAGGGCGCCACGACCAGTCGTCCGGTGAGGCGAGCGGGCCAGCGACTGAGCGCGTGGGCAAGCATGCGAGCACCGACCGCCCGGACGACGGCGCGCCCCCGGAACCCCGCCCCCGCCGACCGCTTCCTCCCGACGACCGGATGACGACGATCCTCCCGCCCGTCGTCGACGACCGGAGCCCCAGGCGCCGCGACCCGCTCGACGAGGTCAAGGCCGCGCTGGACGCTCCTCCGTCGAAACCCGTGCCGACCGACGCGATCGATGAGGTCAAGGCCGCGCTCGACGGCCGCTCGCCAACGCCCGGGCGGCGCAACCGTCCGATGTCCGGTCAGCGGCCACCGGCCGGACCACCGCCTCCACCGCGCCGGCCCGGTGGGCCCGGTGATCCGATTGGACCGGACCCGCGGGCTCCAGAGCCGCGGCTGGACTGGAGCTGGGTCGACCAGATCAACTGGCGATGGGTTCGCCGCGCGGCCTACCTCACCGCGGCGGTGCTGGTGCTGTTGCCGATCGTCACCTTCACGATGGCGTACTTCATCGTCGACATTCCCAAACCGGGCAACATCCGGACCAATCAGGTCTCGACGATCCTGGCCAGCGATGGTTCGGAGATCGCGAAAATCATTCCCCCGGAAGGCAATCGGGTAGATGTCAACATCAACCAAGTGCCGGTGCATGTGCGCCAGGCGGTAATCGCCGCCGAGGACCGCAACTTCTATTCCAACCCGGGCTTTTCCTTCAGCGGATTCGCGCGGGCGGTGAACAACAATCTATTCGGCGGTGGCGATCTCCAGGGCGGTTCGACGATCACTCAGCAGTACGTGAAGAACGCCCTGGTCGGTTCCGCCCAACACGGGTTCAGTGGACTGCTGCGCAAGGCCAAGGAGTTGGTCATTGCCACCAAGATGTCGGGGGAGTGGTCCAAAGACGATGTGCTGCAGGCCTATCTGAACATCATCTACTTCGGGCGCGGGGCCTACGGGATTTCGGCCGCCGCCAAGGCCTACTTCAATAAGCCCGTCGAGCAGCTCACCGTGTCCGAGGGCGCCCTATTGGCGGCACTGATTCGGCGCCCGTCCTCTCTGGACCCGGCCGTCGATCCAAAGGGGGCCGCGGCCCGCTGGAATTGGGTGCTCGACGGCATGGTCGAAACCAAGACGCTGTCGCCGAGTGATCGCGCGGCACAAGTCTTTCCGCCCACCGTGCCGCCCGATCAAGCCCGCGCGCAGAATCAGACGACCGGACCCAACGGGCTGATCGAGCGTCAGGTGACCAGGGAACTGATGGAGCTGTTCAACATCGACGAACAGACCCTCAACACGCAGGGATTGCAGGTCACCACCACCATCGATCCGAAAGCCCAGCAGGCGGCGGAGAAGGCGGTCTCGAAATACCTCGACGGGCAAGACCCCGACATGCGGTCCGCCGCGGTTTCCATCGACCCGCACAACGGCGCGATACGCGCCTACTACGGCGGTACCGATGCCAACGGTTTCGACTTCGCTCAGGCCGGCCTGCAGACCGGATCGTCGTTCAAGGTGTTCGCACTTGTTGCCGCGCTCCAGCAAGGGATCGGGCTGGGCTACCAGGTCGACAGTTCCCCGCTGACGGTGGACGGCATCAAGATCACCAACGTCGACGGCGAGAGCTGCGGGACCTGCAACATCGCCGAGGCGCTCAAGCTTTCGCTGAACACCGCCTACTACCGGCTGATGCTCAAGCTCAAGAATGGGCCGCAGGCCGTCGCGGATGCCGCCCACCAAGCCGGCATCGCAAAAAGCTTCCCGGGCGTCGACCACACGCTGTCCGAGGACGGCAAGGGCGGACCGCCGAACAACGGGATCGTGTTGGGGCAGTATCAAACTCGACCGATCGACATGGCGTCGGCTTACGCAACGCTAGCCGCCTCCGGCGTCTATCACCCGCCGCACCTGGTGCAAAAGGTCGTCAATGCCGATGGGCAAGTCCTTTTCGACGCCGGCGGCTCGGACAACAACGGCGAGCAACGCCTCGACAAGGGCGTGGCGGATAACGTCACCGCGGCGATGCAGCCGATCGCCGCCTATTCGCGCGGCCACTCCCTGGCCGGCGGGCGCGCGTCGGCCGCCAAGACCGGCACGGTGCAGCTGGGCGACACCAAAGCCAACAAGGACGCGTGGATGGTCGGATACACGCCGTCGCTCTCGACGGCTGTATGGGTCGGGACCGTCCAAGACAACGTGCCGCTGGTAACCGCCTCGGGCGCAGAGGTTTACGGCTCGGGCCTGCCGTCGGACATCTGGAAGGCGACCATGGACGGTGCACTGAAGGGCACCTCGAATGAGAGCTTCCCCAAACCGAGTGAGATCGGCGGTTACGCCGGCGTGCCCGTCGCGCCGCCACCTCCGCCGCCACCGCCGTCTGAGCAGGTCATCCAGCCCACCGTCGAGGTCGCGCCGGGGATCACCATCCCCGTTGGCCCGCCCACGACGATCACGGTCGCGCCGCCGCCACCACAGGCCCCGGGTGGCGTCCAGCCGGGCGGTCCCCAGCCAGGTGGCCCACCGCCCGGGGGCCCGCCATTTCTCCAGCCGCCACCGTGACCGGCGCTCGGCAGCAGAGCGCCATTTCGCCGCGACCGCTGGCCGCGGATTTGCGTAGCGCCGGCAACCGCGATTGCCCAAGCCACACCGATTCTCTGGGTGCCGCCCTGGCGGATGCGATCGGCGGACCGGTGGGTCGGCACGCGCTGATCGGGCGCGCTCGGCTGATGACTCCGCTGCGCGTCATGTTTCTGATCGGGCTGGTGTTCTTGGCGCTCGGCTGGTCGACGAAGGCGGCCTGCCTGCAGAGCACCGGTACCGGCACGGGCGATCAGCGGGTCGCCAACTGGGACAACCAACGCGCCTACTACGAGTTGTGCTACTCCGACACGGTGCCGCTCTACGGCGCGGAGCTGTTGAGCCAGGGCAAGTTTCCGTACAAGTCGAGCTGGATCGAAAGTGACAACAGCGGTTCGCCGCAGACCCGCTATGACGGCCAGCCGGCGGTGCGATACATGGAGTATCCGGTGTTGACCGGCGTCTATCAGTACGCGTCGATGGCGGTGGCCAAGACCTACACCGCGCTGAGCAAGGTCGCCCCCCTTCCGGTCGTCGCCGAGGTTGTGGTGTTCTTCGACGTCGCGGCCTTCGGCCTGGCGCTGGCCTGGCTCGCGACCGTCTGGGCGACGGCGGGCCTGTCCGGCCGTCGCATCTGGGATGCGGCGCTGGTGGCCGCCTCACCACTGCTGATCTTTCAGATATTCACCAACTTCGATGCGCTGGCAACGGGATTCGCCCTCGCCGGAATGTTGGCGTGGGCGCGCCGCAAACCCGTGCTGGCCGGCGCGCTCATCGGATTGGGCGCCGCGGCCAAGCTGTACCCGCTGTTGTTCCTCGGCCCGATGCTGGTGCTGGGCATACGGACCGGCCGCCTTCGTGCCTGGACCCGCACCACAGCGGCCGCCGCGGCGACCTGGCTGTTGGTGAATTTACCTGTGTTGCTGCTCTTTCCGCGTGGATGGTCGGAGTTCTTCCGGCTCAACACCCGCCGCGGCGACGACATGGACTCGCTGTACAACGTCGTCAAATCTTTCACCGGCTGGCGCGGTTTCGATCCCAAGCTGGGCTTCTGGGAACCGCCCACGGTGCTCAACACGGTGGTCGCGGTGTCCTTCCTAATATGCTGCGCCGCAATCACTTTCATCGCTCTGACCGCTCCGCGACGGCCGCGGGTGGCGCAGCTGGCGTTTCTGATAGTGGCGGCATTTCTGTTGACCAACAAGGTGTGGAGCCCGCAGTTCTCGCTCTGGCTGGTACCGCTGGCCGTGCTGGCGTTGCCGCACCGCCGAATACTTCTGGCGTGGATGACGATTGACGCGGTGGTATGGGTGCCACGCATGTATTTCCTGTATGGCAACCCGAATCGCGCGCTGCCGGAACAGTTCTTCACGACGACGGTGTTGCTGCGCGACCTCGCGGTCATGGCGCTGTGCGCGCTGGTGATCCGGCAGATCTACCGACCGGACGAGGACCTGGTGCGCTGGGGCGGGCGGGTGGACGACCCGGCGGGCGGGCCTTTCGACCGCGCGCCCGACGCCCCGCCGGGTTGGCTGCCTGATTGGCTACGCCCGCCCGCACACCGACGGGCTGCCCCGGCCGAAAGCGGCGCGGAAACCGCGGCCGCGGCGAGCCAGCCATGACGCAGGTCGCGATTCCACTGTTCCCGCGGTTCACCGCGCTCGATGCCGTCGGGCCTTACGAAGTGCTGCAACGCATTCCATCGATCGACGTGGTGTTCGTCGGGCACCGCCGCGGCGAGGTGCGCACCGAAAACGGGATGCTGGGCATCACGTGCGACGCCACATTGGACGAAGTCGGCGCCCCCGACGTCGTGGTGTTCCCGGGCGGCATCGGAACCCGGGCGCTGATTCACGACGACGCAATTCGCGCCTGGCTGCAGTCGGTACACCCGACCACCGCATTCACTACCTCGGTGTGCACCGGTGCGCTGTTACTCGCCGCCGCGGGCCTGCTCGATGGGCTCACCGCGACGACGCACTGGCGGGCCGCGGACCTGCTCGACGAGTTGGGCGCGCGCTATGTGCCCGAACGCGTCGTCGAACATCTGCCACAGCGGATCATCACCGCCGCGGGCGTGTCCAGCGGCATCGACATGACGCTGCGCCTGGTTGAACTGCTCGTCGATCGTCAGGCGGCGCAGGCCGCGCAACTACTCATCGAGTACGACCCTCAGCCGCCCTTCGATTCGGGCGCGCTCACCAAGGCCGACGAGGCCACCGTGGCGCGGGCCAACGAATACCTGCGCGCCCGGCAGTAACGATTTCGCTGCGCAGATCACCTTCCGGTACCCTGGGGCGGTTGCCGACGCAGGCGACCCTCCTGCCACGGATCGACCGTGGCCGCGCAGACCAGAGGAGGTGGTGAGGTTTCCATGCGTCCATACGAAATCATGGTCATTCTTGACCCCACGCTCGACGAACGAACCGTCGCTCCGTCATTGGAGACGTTCCTCAACGTCGTCCGCAAGGACGGCGGCACCGTCGACAAGGTCGACATCTGGGGTAAGCGGCGGCTGGCGTACGAGATCGCGAAGCACGCCGAAGGCATCTACGTCGTCGTCGATCTGAAGGCCGAGCCGGCGACGGTATCCGAACTCGACCGTCAGCTGAGCCTCAACGAGTCGGTGCTGCGCACCAAGGTGATGCGCACCGACAAGCACTAAGCGGACGTCAACGGCGGCGCTGGCTGCCCGCTGTCGTCAGGCTTGCGTAGGCTCAGCGAGGAACACGCTCATGACCATCTCTCGTCCCGAGGCGAGGACCAGGACGGACCCAGGAGGGCACAGTGGCTGGTGACACCACTATCACCGTTGTCGGAAACCTGACCGCTGATCCCGAACTGCGGTTCACCCCGTCGGGCGCCGCGGTGGCGAACTTCACCGTGGCATCGACCCCGCGGATCTATGACCGCCAAAGCGGGGAATGGAAAGACGGCGAGGCGCTGTTCCTGCGGTGCAACATCTGGCGCGAGGCCGCTGAGAACGTCGCGGAGAGCCTCACCCGCGGGGCGCGGGTGATCGTCACCGGACGGCTCAAGCAGCGCTCCTTCGAGACCCGCGAAGGCGAGAAGCGCACTGTCGTGGAAGTCGAGGTCGACGAGATCGGGCCCTCGCTTCGCTACGCCACCGCCAAGGTCAACAAGGCCAGCCGCAGTGGCGCCGGCGGCGGTGGCTTCGGTGGCGGTGGCGGCGGCGGTTCGCGCCAGGCGCCGGCGGCGCAACCGAGCGGCGGCGGGGACGACCCGTGGGGCAGCGCCCCGGCGTCGGGCTCCTTCGGCGGCGGTGACGACGAACCACCCTTCTGATCAAACACACTTCAGCAGTAGGAAACGAAAGAAAGACAGACATGGCCAAGTCCAACAAGCGGCGCCCGGCTCCGGAAAAGCCGGTGAAGGCGCGCAAATGCGTCTTCTGTGGCAAGAAGGAACAAGCGATCGACTACAAGGACACCGCGCTGCTGCGCACGTACATCAGCGAGCGCGGCAAGATCCGCGCGCGTCGCGTGACCGGCAACTGTGTGCAGCACCAGCGCGACATTGCGCTCGCCGTGAAGAATGCACGCGAGGTGGCCCTGCTGCCCTTCACCTCCTCGGCGCGATAGCCGCCGAGGCTTAACCGAAAGTACGAAACGATGAAGCTGATTTTGACGGCCGATGTCGACCACCTCGGCGCCGTCGGCGACACCGTCGAGGTCAAGGACGGGTACGGCCGAAACTTCCTGCTCCCGCGCGGCCTGGCGATCGTCGCCTCGCGCGGCGCGCAGAAGCAGGCCGACGACATCCGCCGGGCCCGGGATACCAAGACCGTGCGCGACCTCGAGCACGCCACCGAAATCAAGACGGCGATCGAGGCGCTGGGCCCGGTTTCGCTGCCGGTGAAGACCGCGGCCGACTCGGGTAAGTTGTTCGGCTCGGTGACCACCGGTGACGTGGTCGCGGCCATCAAGAAAGCCGGCGGACCCAATCTCGACAAGCGCATCGTCCGGCTACCCAAGACGCACATCAAAGCCGTCGGCACGCACCCGGTGTCGGTGCACCTGCACCCCGAGATCGATGTCGAGGTCGCGCTCGAGGTCGTCGCGGAGGGCTAACCCCGCGGCGTTTGCTCAATGCCGACGGCGATCGCCCGATCGGCCGGGCGCCAAATCTTAGGCGCTTCGAGGGCGCTGTGTGCCCGCTTTGACGATGGTTCAGCGGTGGGTCTGGCGAACTATTTCCGGTGCCCTCCAGGAGGGGCCCCTTAACCCGCCCTTAACGTGCCGAAAATGTGGCCGAAAGCCAACACGCCCGACACGGTAACCTGCGGCGACACGCCGAAGAGATTCTTGTCCACACCAATTGTGCGGTGTTGTACTGCGCGTATCTGCAGCGATGTCAGGACGCCCGAGATTAATCCACAGGTTCTCCACACCCCGTTCAACACAGGTGTCGACGGATATGCACACACGATGCACAGCGTTATGAACAGTGGCCCCTTTAAGTACTTGCCAGCAACGTTTACCGTCGTCCCGGCGCAAGGCTATCCGGGTGCTTGAGTCGGGGGCGTCAGTGCCCGGGCTTACGCTCTCAATACCGGGTGTCGAATGTATGTTCGGATACTCTGTGACAGAGGGAGGTGAGAGCCATGGCGGTTGTCGATGACTTAGCGCCCGGCATGGACGCCTCGCCTCCCAGTGAAGATTACGGCCGTCAGCCGCCGCAGGATCTGGCCGCCGAACAGTCGGTGCTGGGCGGCATGCTGCTCAGCAAGGACGCCATCGCCGATGTGCTGGAGCGGCTGCGGCCCGGCGACTTCTATCGTCCGGCGCACCAGAATGTCTACGACGCGATCCTGGACCTCTACGGCCGTGGGGAGCCTGCCGACGCGGTGACGGTTGCCGCAGAGCTGGACCGCCGCGGGTTGCTCCGCCGGATCGGCGGCGCGCCGTACTTGCACACGCTGATCTCGACGGTGCCGACGGCCGCCAATGCGGGCTATTACGCCGGCATCGTGGCCGAGAAGGCATTGCTGCGCCGGCTCGTGGAAGCCGGCACGCGCGTGGTGCAGTACGGATACGCGGGCGCCGAGGGAGCCGACGTCGCCGAGGTGGTCGACCGCGCGCAGGCCGAAATCTACGACGTCGCCGATCGCCGGCTTTCCGAGGACTTCGTTCCACTCGAGGACCTGCTGCAGCCGACGATGGACGAGATCGACGCCATCGCCTCGAGCGGTGGTCTGGCGCGCGGCGTGCCGACGGGCTTCACCGAGCTCGACGAGGTCACCAACGGCCTGCACCCCGGGCAGATGATCATCGTGGCGGCGCGACCTGGAGTGGGCAAATCGACACTAGGATTGGATTTTTTGCGGTCGTGTTCGATCAAGCACCGGCTGGCCAGCGTGATCTTCTCGTTGGAGATGAGCAAGTCCGAGATCGTGATGCGGCTGCTGTCGGCGGAGGCGAAGATCAAGCTGGCCGATATGCGCTCGGGTCGGATGAACGACGACGACTGGACGCGGCTGGCGCGGCGGATGAGCGAAATCAGTGAGGCCCCACTGTATATCGACGACTCGCCCAACCTCACCATGATGGAGATCCGCGCCAAGGCGCGCCGGCTGCGGCAGAAAGCCGACCTGAAGCTGATCGTGGTCGACTACATGCAGCTGATGACGTCGGGCAAGAAGCACGAGTCGCGCCAGGTCGAAGTGTCGGAATTCTCAAGGCATCTCAAGCTTTTGGCGAAGGAGCTCGAGGTTCCGGTGGTCGCGATCAGCCAGCTGAACCGCGGTCCCGAACAGCGCACCGACAAGAAGCCCATGCTGGCCGACCTTCGTGAGTCGGGATCACTGGAGCAGGACGCGGACGTCGTGATCCTGCTGCACCGGCCGGACGCGTTCGAGCGGGACGACCCACGCGGGGGAGAGGCGGATTTCATTCTCGCCAAGCACCGCAACGGCCCGACCAAGACGGTCACCGTCGCGCATCAACTGCACCTGTCGCGGTTCGCCAACATGGCGCGGTGAGGTTCGTCCGGCGAAGGTTTCGTGACGGTTTCGGTTAAGCAAAGGTACTGCAGCTTACCCGCGATGCGAGAGCCAATATCGCCTGTTCGGCTCTAGTGTTGGCTACTATGTCCGGACCGAAGAACCACGTGAAACGCTGGCGCGCAGCGCTTCACGTAACTGTGTCGGCAGTGATGGTTGCCATCCTTGGGCTCGTCATCGCCCCGGTAGCTCATGCGGCCGCGGCCGCTGCGACGTTTTCGGTGGAACATACGTGGCAGACCGGTTTCATCGCTCGCTTCGCCGTCACCAACGCGAGCATGGCGCCGCTGAGCGATTGGAAGCTTGAGTTCGACATGCCGGCGGGACAATCCGTCGTGCACACGTGGAACAGCACCGTCACCCAATCTGGCACGCACTATGTTCTCACTCCTGCGAATTGGAATCGCGTCATCGCACCCGGTGGGTCCGCCACAGGTGGTCTCAGAGGCGTGCTGACCGGCACCTACACGCCACCGTCGAATTGTGTGCTCAACGGGCAATATCCGTGCACCTAGTCGCGACTGGGTACTGAGGCTCGACGCCCTCCAAGCGACAAGCTCAGGGCCGCAACAATCGCCAGCAGCGGGTGCACGATCCGGTCGCGCATGTCGACCGGCACCACCCCGAACAGATCGGCGCCGTGGAACGCCTCTAGGACCGTCGCCACTGTGTACACCACCCCGACCACGGCGACGGCCGGCCAGGCCACGCGCGGCGACGCGACGCCGACCGCTAGCACCGCCACCAGCAGCAATTGCCAAACAGATCGCCACCCGTCACCGGGCAGGGCGAAATTCGCGCCCGCTGCCAATGTCGACACCGCACGCACCGCCAAGAAAATCCCGACCACGACGCAATACCAGCGTGGCGCATGAACCACGCGGACCCAACCTGCACGCATCCGACACTCCCGCCTTCGCGACCACTACTGCCACTATGGCAGTAACACGGGGTGACTATACTGCCAATGTGGCAGTAACGAAAGGTGACGGTGCCCCACCCCGTCCGGCAGGCCCGCGGCGGCGGCGCGCCCCCGCCGACGCGCGACGCGAAATTATCGACGCCGCAAAGGAATTGCTCGCACAGCAGCCAGCACACACGGTGTCCGTCGCCGCCGTTATGGCTCGGACGACGCTCTCGCGCAAATCGTTCTACGTCTACTTCCGCGACCGAAGCGAACTCCTCGAGGCCCTGGTGCGGCCACTGCGCGCCGACGCCGACGCCGCGCTGGAGCGATGGCGCACCGCCGATGATCCTGTCGTGGCCGGGCGGACAGCTTTGGCCAGTGCGGCGCGCACCTACCGGCGCCACAGCGCGATCCTGCGGGCGGTCTTCTGGTCGTCGATCGACGACCCGGACATCGAGGCCGCACGGGCCGGACTGATCGACCCCGTCGTCGCGGTCGCCGAGACCGTCATCGACCGCTTAGGCCCCGATCTTGCTGACCCGCACCAGACGGCCCTTGCCCTCGTCACCATGAACATCCATCGGATGCTCACCCTCACCCCGGAAACCGGCGATGCCGAACTCGACGCACTCGTCGACACCCTGGCCACCATCTGGGAACGGTCCATCAACACCGCGACTGATGCGAAGAAGCCGCCACGCTAGCTCAATCATCACGGATGCGAGAAGCGTTGGGCTGCAACGTGTAACGACCGGCCAGGGGACTATCGTGGTTGGTTTGGCACGTAGACGGTTGGTTGGGTGGTCAGGTCTACCATGCTGTCCACAGTCCATGTTTGACGGAATGAAATTGGCTGGGATTGGTGGGTTCCGCGCGCGCTGTAGCGCATGTCTCCGGTGACGTGAACCTTCATGACGTTGGGATCAAGCTCGTAGTGCATGTTGTCAGTGCTTTCCAGGCTGATGAGGTTCATGCTGTCGGGGTCGAGGTTAGCGCCGTTGTTACTGATGATCGGACAACCGCGCGGGCAGCATCCGGCGGGAGATGCAACCCCTGCGAAGCAGTAGTGGAGTCGTCTATCGACGGCCTCTAATGAGGCCTGCCGGCCGGCGTCATTGAGCGCGACCACGGGCGCGATAGCGGGCGGATTGGCGGCGGTCAGCGCTTCGAGCAGCAGCGGTGTGGTGGGGGCGCTGATGTCGATGTAGCGGTTGGAGGAGGAGACCTGCGGTGTTCCGGGGAACACCGAGATTGGGCTGGCGCCATTGGTAAGGGCCCCGCCGACGGTGAGGGCTTTCATCGCCGCAGCGGCATTGGGCGGCGCGGCGATCATGATCGCGACGGTGGTGGTGTCCAGCTTCCACTGGCCGTCTTTTTTGTGGGCGGTCATCACCGTTTGTGACGGGGTGGGCCCGAAGTGTGCCGACAGAACGACACGCTGGGTGTCGGGCTGGGTATCCGGATTCTGTGAAGGGTCGTTGGTCACTGTGATGGCGGTGATCGGTGTTGCCGAAAGTTGGTCGGCGAGTGCTTTATCGGTGACGAGTTGTGGAGTGGCCGGCTGTTGGGCGCTCAACGACAGCGCGGTGCGCGCATCGCCAGTGGCCAGCGCTTCCAAGTAATGCTGGCCGGCCAGGCGAGCGGCTTCCCGGTCTTGGGCCGCGCGCTGCGCGGCGTCGGGGCCGCCGAGTTTGGATACCGCGAAGATACCGGCGGCGACCAGTACGGCGAGCACGATCAGTGCCGAAACCGCGGATATCACAAGGCGTTTGCGGCCGCGCTTTCTTGGCGGTGGCCAGTGCGGCGGCGGGATGGGGTAGCCATTGCCCTGCGGGGGCGGGAATCCGGGCCACGGCGGGGGAGTGCTTGCGGCAGGGG
>NZ_JBNMQT010000020.1:0-85336 GCF_050205645.1 Mycobacterium heidelbergense | reverse complement strand
TCGTCGGCGCAGACCATCTTGATGGCCTCCAACTCCGCGCCCACATCGACTGTCGTGGTGCCGAGGTCCTCGGGGTTGACGTCATAGCCGGGGGCAAACGCCGACAACCGGTCGAATAGCAACCGTTGTTTGTCGGTGCACAGCTCATAGGACCACGCGATCACATCGGTGATGGTGCGGTGCCGGCTTTCCGACCCGGTGCGCGGCCCGTGGCGCCAGCGCATCCGCATGTCGTCGGATTCACCGCTGAGCTGCTTGAGGATCATCGACAACGGTTCATAGAACATCCGCGCGGCTGCCAGCCGCACGTACAGTGGATGTCCATGCATGTGCCGGCAGATTTGCTGAGCCAACTTCACCTGATCCGGCTCGGTGATCGAATGACCAGCCAGTTCGGCGCGATGTTGAAACAACTCCAGCGACTGGGCGCCCGACAACGGCGGCACCGTGACCAACTGCTCATCGACCCAGCCGACCGGCTCGCGGCTGGTCGCTAAGATCGTCAACCCCGGCACCGCATCGAGCAAATCGGCGATTACCTGTCCGGCACCGGCGAGCACATGCTCACAGTTATCTACAAGCAACAGCGTGTCGATGACCCGCCCGGCCGCATCCACTGGCGAGAGCCTCTGCACTGCACCGTCCCACGCCGAGACACCCATGAACCCGTCCACTAGCACCGCCGCGGTGACCGCCTCCCGCACCGCCGTCGCATCGGCGCCCTTGGGCAAGTGCGCCAGCCGGACCGCGAACACCGGCGTGTGCCGCGCTTTGTGCAACCGGCGCGCGGCTTCTTCAGCCAACCGAGTCTTGCCGATACCGCCCGGGCCGATCAACGTCACCAACCGAGCCGGACCCATCACCAAGGCGCCAACCCGACCTAACTCCCGCTGACGACCGACAAACCGACCCCGAACAGGCGGCAACCCAGCCAGGTCACCTGGGTCCCCTGCGCGCACGTCTCAAAAGATACTCCCAAGATCTCACGCGAGAATGGCTCAGACATCTCAGGCTCACCAGGGCATCGGCTGCCCAGCCACTACAAATGGTTCTCGTAGAGATCGCAGCCATCCAACCCGAGGCCGCAGCCAGGACGCCTCCACGACTTCAGCAGAAAGCCCACACCCCGGACTTACACCGTTGGAATGACCCGTCCAAGCGGGCTCGCCGGTCCGACGGATTCGGTTCGAATAGCGTAACCGTTGTCACGGCCAGGCCCGTCGAGTCGGTAACCCATTTGCGATTCAGCCGTCTCGGCGTTGAAGCTCGAGTCCGCCAGGTCGAGTGCTAGTCGTGCATCCTCGCCGGGATTCTGGTGCGGAGCCGGCGAACCCGGACAGGTGCTCGTGGCGCATCAGCGGATCTCCAGGCACGCCGCCACCGTTGGCCCAGGCGGCACAGGTAGGCGGTCATCTTGCGGCGACGGTACGGATACGAACATTCACATAGCCGGAATCGTCACTCGGCGATAGTCCCTGGCGGCCCGTTTGTGGCACGCTCAGCCCGGTGGCCGGCGCTGAACGGAAGATCGTGGTTTCTCCGAGCTGTTGCGTAGAAGATGGGAGCGTTCCTGCGAAATGCGGTGGCGGAGATCTTGTGGAACGAAACGAACTATATCCTCGCGTGACTTGATCACCAGCTTCTGAAATATCGACGACATTTGCGCATCGGTGGTCTTGGTCGAAGTTCCCCGGCGCACTCCGATGCCGCTATTGGGCCAGCCCGCCGCGGCGAGGATCGCTACTTCTTGTTCGGCCTTCGACAAGCTCTCCCAGTTCGAGGGGACCTTTGCAGTGAGATCGTCGCGAGACGATGCGCCGATCGACAATGTGCCCAGCGCGACTCGCTCCAGTTCGAAGCGCTCGAGAGACAGCTGGGACCCACGCTTCTCTGCGGCGGCATAGGCGTCTGGCCCGAGTACATCGCTGGCGATCTTCTTGGCCTTGGCGGTCTCATCGCTGAACGGACCCTGATTCTCGGCCATCGCGCCTAGCCGGGCTCGCTGTGACGTGACCCCGCCTGCCAGGTACGCGATCTCACGCGCCAGCTCGACCAGGTCGCGGCGACTGGCGTCTCCGGCCGCCATGCAGTCGGTGATCAATCGCGCCAACGACCATATTCGAATGTGAACCGCCCAGGTTGTGCTCCAATGGTCGCCGAGGGGTACGTGGTAGGCCAGTGCGGACCGGCCCAGCGGCAACGCCTCTCGCGCGTCACCGTGTTTGGTCAGCGCAATGGCCAACGCCATCTGAGCCCAAGCCTTTGCCCATCCCGCACCGGCCGCGGTGGTCCGCTCCAGGTGGCGATTAGCGATTGTTAGCGCCTGCTCAGCCGATCCGAAGAAACCAGCAGCCATCGCCTCGAACATCTCGCTCATCGCCTCACCGCCACGATCTGCTTGGCTGCGAAACTTCTCGCGGGCACGAGCGAACACCGCAATGGCCCGCGGATCGCGCCGGGCCAGCAACAGCTCGACACCCCAGGCATAGTCGACCACGGCAGGCAACCCAATATCGGTCTCTGGCTGATCACGCCAGTGCCCGCCGCGGGCCGCATCTGCATTGCACGCAGCGACACAACGGTCCAGAAGCTCAGCGGCGTCCTGAGGACGCCGCTGGTAAATCGCCAACCGCGCGGTCTGGGCCAACGCGGCAAGCTGCAGCTCGGTCAGCTCGCGATTCGATGAAAGGCTGGCCGCCAATGTCTGCTCGATGCGACTGCGGATCTCTGGCACCGAACCGATCAGGGGTGCCGAGCGAAGCGACAGCAGCCCAACACAGATCTGCAGCCCCACAACGGCTTGCCCCGCTTGCAAACTGTTGTCGATAGCACGCCGGATGTTGCCCCACGCCCCCGACGCCCACGTCAGCAACTCCTGTTCGGCTGGACCAAACCACTCAGCTTGCGTATAGAGGACCTTGTCGCGGTAGTAGTTGTAATGGCGCGCCGCCAACCGAGCCGGCTCGTCAACCTCCTCAGAAGAGCGCTCGGCCAACCGATCCTCGGCAAACAGCCGAAGGCTTTCCAGCAGAAAGTAGCGCACCGCATCAGCGGTCATATGCACCGATACCAGCGATTGCTCCACCAACCGCTCCAACAGCCCGCGAATCTCGCTGCGAGCCAACCAAACACCGGCTTGATCCCCGCGCCGAGCACCCAACCCAGCGTCGCAACCGCCCATCGGCACGTCATCGGCACACACAGCCTCGATGGCCTCCAACTCCGCACCCACATCGACCCCACCGCCACCGGCATCCGGATTGATGTCATAGCCCGGCGCAAACACCGACAACCGATCAAACAGCAATCGCTGCTTATCCCCACACAGCTCATACGACCACGCGATCACATCGCCGATGGTGCGATGACGGCGCTCCGACCCGATCCGTGGGCCATGGCGCCACCGCATCCGCATATCGTCGGATTCGCCACTGAGCTGCTCAAGAATCATGGGCAACGGTTCATAAAACATCCGCGCAGCCGCTAGCCGGATGCACAGCGGATGGCCATGCATATGCCCACACACCCGTTCGGCCAATCCGATCTGGCTGGGCTCGGTGATCGAATGGCCGGCCAGCTCGGCGCGTTGCCGAAACAACTCCAACGATTGGGCGCCCGACAACGGCGACACCGTGACCAACTGCTCATCGACCCAGCCCACCGGTTCTCGGCTCGTCGCCAGAATCGTCAGTCCCGGGACCGTATCGAGCAAATCGGCGATCACGGCTGCAACCCCTGCCAGCACATGCTCACAGTTATCCATGATCAGCAGCGTGTGCACGACCTTTCCGGCTACATCAACTGGCGACAGCGTCTGGACCGCGCCATCCCACGCCGAGGCACCGACGAACCCTTCCACCAACACAGCCGCCGTGACTGCCTCCTTGACCGACGCCGCATCGCCGCCCTTGGGCAACTGCGCTAGGCGCACACTCCACACGGGTGTGTGCCGTGCCCTATGCAACCGACGCGCGGCCTCCTCGGCCAGCCGGGTCTTACCGATTCCTCCCGGCCCGATCAAGGTCACCAACCGGGCCGGGCCCATCAACAGCGCGCTAACACGATCCAGCTCCAGCTGACGACCGATTAACCCGCCTCGAACAGGCGGCAAACCGGCCAGATCACCTGGATCCTTCCTGCGCACGTCTCAAAACGATACTCCCTGTCGCGCCAGAATGAGTCAGACATCAGCGTCTTCACCTGGGCAAAGGAGGCCCGGCCGGTCCCACGGGATTGTCTGATTCCCGGTGGATCTGATCCCGGCATCGGCTGCGTTTCCGATCGGGCTGCGGTGTGGGACCTCGCGATTGACGCGACTTGTCATCCATTTGGTGCGCAACACGTTTCGGAAGGGTGATGACCGGACCCCATTAATTGGTCCACGATGAACGAGAGTCGTTCGTTGAGGGTTACGGGTGGCAGCCTATCCGATTAGGGATGGTGGCCCGGGGTGGAGTGGGGTCGGATGCGATCATGACAGCATGGTGATGTGGCGGGAAGTCCAAGAGGCAGCGCCGAAGTTTGCCCAACGGGTGCAAGCACTATTTGATGCGCACAGGCACAAGACCATTGCCACGCTGCGAGCCGATGGGGCGCCACGGATCTCTGGAATCGAGACGGTGTTCGACGACGGCGTCCTGGTGTTCGGTTCGATGTCGAATGCGCGCAAAGGTGCGGATCTGCGCCGGGATCCACGGTTCGCATTGCACAGTGCCACGGTCGACCCGGTCGAGGGCTCCGAGGCGGAATGGCCGGGCGAAGCGAAGATCTCCGGGCGGGCGATCGTTTCCGGCCGGATCGGTGACGAACCGGACGGCGATTCCTTCCACGCGGACATCGCTGAGGTTGTGCATACGCGCCTCAACAAGGAGGCCACGATGCTCGTAGTCGAGTGGTGGACCCCGGTGCGCGGGCTGCAAAAGATCGAGCGCGAATAGCCGGCCTCGCGTGATGGGCGCAACACCGGCGATAGGTCGCTTCGGAGACACCCAGCTCCCGGCACACCGCCGCGGTGTCTTTCCCCTCGGCCAGCAGCCGATCGGCCGCCATCAGCTTGCGCACAACCTGCTCGGGGCTATGCCGCTTCCTCGTCGCAATTACCTTGTTGAGCCTTCCTGCCCACGTCGCGGGCCGCAAGACTCTCATAAGCCATGGATCAACCGATCGGGTCAGGCCAGTGACTTGCTATCGGTTGGACGTCGTACACCGTGCGGGCACCAACGCCCTTAAAGTCCGGAGCGCCTCGGCGCGGACGTGTTTGATGGCCGGGCACCTGGGGTCAACCAGATGGCGACCGGTGCTAACTCCCATGCTGTCGTACGCTCGCGAACTCATTCGAGCGTTCTCGCCTAACTACTGGTGCCCAGCGAACCCGATGCCGCATGGGAGGTAGTCGCGCTCAACGGACCATCGCCGCCGTCCGCGGAAGTCCTAGGCGTGGTCGAGTCAGCTTCGGCGAAGCTGTCGTCCCCCGGTACCCGCTGTATCGGAATTGCCACCGGCGTGGGGTGGGGTATGGCCGGCGGGGGCGAACTCGTATCGGAGTGACCGCTCGATGCGTGTCCCGAAACCCACGCCGCCCGACCTGCCGCCGAACTGCTGGCCACCAAACCGCCAGTCATTAACGAGTCATTCCAACCTATGGATTTGGTGAAGGGATTCGATCCTTGCTTACCCAGCGGGTACCAGCCCCGCTCGTACCGCTCGACATTATTCGCTTTAACGCCACCTTGAACCCCACCCTTAACCGCGCTGGCGATGCCACTGGTGAACACTGTCGCCGGATCAATATTCCCGCCGCTGACAAGGGTGCCCGCAGCGCTTGCCGCAGTACCGCCGACATAACCGGTTAGGACACCCTTGATGACTCCCTCGCCAGGGTTGTCCACCTCACGAAACGCAAGCGTGCCCTCCTCGGTGACGACTCGCTGGGTCGTCCACTTCAGGACATCCTTGAGGAAATCTTTGGTGCCCTGGTTAACCGCACCGCCGAGGAACCCGACGCCCGCGGACTTCGCCAGTTTCGACCAGTCCACGCCGTCGCGGTGGCCGTTGGCCATCTGAATGCTCTGGGCGGCCGACTCTTTTACCACGGCCCATTCGAGCTTCTCGATGCCCTCCCGCAGCAGCTCCTTGACAAGCGTTTTCTGGAGTGCGTGGTCGAGCTGGCCGAAGATCTGCTTGAGCAGATTCATGACGGCCTGACGAATCGAGTACCTGGTGAACGCCTCGGTGATCGGAATCATTTCCAAGGACGCACCCCAGGTCTCGGAGGCCGTCGCGTACGCATACAGGATTTCCACTGCGGCTTTCCCCAGGCTGGCAAGGATCGAAATCTTGGCGTATTCGATGGACGTGCCGGTTTTGTCGCAAAGCTCCCCGACAGCAGACATCGCCTCGGCGAGCCTGTCGACAGAGTACTCGCCGTGCAACACCATCTTGAACTGCTCGTCTGCGGCGGCCGCGGTTTCTCCGACGAGCACCGAAATCGTCTTGGCGTGAACCTTATTCACGCCGTCGGCCAGGGCCATCAATTCGCTCGACCAGTTACTCCAGTGTTGTGCGATGCGCCACATGCCGTCCTCGTCGGCGTCCGGCCACTCCGATCCGGCCAGGTACGAAACCCATTGCAGGTAGCCGGGAATCTCAATACTCACATGAAACTCGCAACGCGCTCAACAAAATTCGCGCGACGCCCCACTCGGATTTGCTGCTCGGGGGTATCGGGAGCCGTGTGCAGCCCTGGCCAGTAGTCGTCGAGCACAGCGAGCTTGGCGTTGATCGAGTTGTCGAGCCAGTGCATTTGGACGAGGTAGCTTTTCGCCACCCGCGAACTGATGGCCGATCGAGTCCTCGTCGGGCGGTGGCACACGAGTGGGCAGAGCTGACAGCGAGCCGCATTAGTTATTTGCTCTCCACCGTGAAGTACGCAACCGGCTCGTCCCAATGTCCTTGGCTATCATCAGACGTCGGGCCGGCGTCGGTGAAACGAGCAAGGTTCGGTATCGAGTCGCTGAGGTCGGGGATGTCCTCGACGATGCCAGGCAGCGACGGCAAGCCTCTGCGTCGCTCGCTCAGCGGTGCCAGTAACTCAGCCGAGCGCCGCGCGACTTGCCCGACAGCGGATTGGGCGGCCGCGGTGATATGCACACCGAGGTCAACGAAATCGAAATCGTCCAAGTACGACTCGTCGATCGCCGTATCGATCACGGTGCCTTGAGCGTTGACCGTCACTCGCACGGTGCCATCGGCGACCGCCGCTTTGGCCGTAAGCGTCGCCCGCTTCTTCTGCAGCTCGGCCAGATCAGCCGCCTGCTCCTCTACGAGTGCCAATATTTCAGCGAGTTCGTGACGAAACGCATCGTTTGTCAATAAACTTTCCCTGCACCTTGTTGAATCTGACGATTGACCGCTCGGGGGCTTTCCGTACTGACCCTCGATGAAGCCCGGCAGCTCATGCTATGTCGTGACTCGGCGGTTCGGTCACCCGAAACATCCTTGTTCGCAAAGAGTTCGGTTGCCCGCTAGATTGAAGTCAATTCGCTTCGCCAAAGCGTCGATCGGTCGTGATATTGCGATAACTATCGGTTGACACCGCGTTTACCACATCGAAAGCCGTTCTCCTGCAAAGAGAAACCGCGCACGCCCGTGACGTCCCAACCGCGGGTATATTGTCAGCGGTCTTGACCGCTACCGCCGGCATCAGCGCCAGTGAGCGACTCGGCACCATAGCGGTCTGCACCTCCGGGGCGCATCTTGCGAATCTGCTTGGGCGCCAGCACTGCGAGCGCGATCATCGACAGCGCCACACATGCGAACACACCCGACAACACGATGTTGCGTACCCGGTTGTTGCGGTCTGAGTGCCGCGGCCGTGCGACCGATGTGCCCATGTCCGGATTGGGCATGTTCTTCAACGGCGGCAATTGATATGTCAGCGCCGCAACCGGATCGACGACGCCATAGCCAGTCGCCGTGTTGGGGCCTGCTCCCCCGGTGTGCGCTGTGCGTTTAATGAGTTCGATGACCTGGCCGGCATTGAGTGCTGGAAAACGTGAACGCACCAGTGCCACTACGCCCGCTACGAATGGCGCCGCGAAGCTGGTGCCGTTGACCGGCACCAAACCGCGCTGGTCTTGCCAGGCGTTGATCAACCCCGGACCGTTGGGATCCAGCGAAACGATCCGCTCCCCCGGAGCGGCGACACCGACCCACGGGCCTTGAAGACTGAATTCCGACGGGCCCCCTGTCGGAGCCAACGCGGCGACGGTGAGCACATAGTCGGAAAACCACGCAGGGCTGGCGATCGTTTGAACCGTGTCCCATTGCCGCCACAGTGGCAAGTTCGGATCACGAACTACGTTCTGGGCAGAACACATCCCCTGTCCCTGCGTTTGGATGTTTCCGGCGGCAGCCACCACCACAACGTTGCGCTCGTAGGCGTAACGAAGCGCCGAGCCAAGTTCCGCGTCGTTCAAACCTGAGCCCACCGGCGCGCAGGCCACCTCCGACAGGTTAATCACTGTTGCACCCAGATCGACGGCCCGGGAAATGGCCAGGGCCAGCGTATGGATGGTGCCGTAGCCAGGCGACACCGTGTTGGGGTCGTCCTTCGTTGAGGCAGAGCCTTTTTCGGAGTACACGCCGCTGTTTTGCCGGATCGACAGGATCGTCGCTTCCGGCGCCACCCCGGCAAACGCATCGTCGGGACTCGGGGTAGCCGCGATAATCCCGGCCACCAGGGTGCCGTGCGCATCGCAATCCTGCAGACCGTCGGTCGCTGACACGTAGTCACCGCCGGCCTCAAGGGCCGGTAGCCGCGGGTGCCTGTTGACACCGGTATCGATGACTGCCACTTTCTGCCCGGCCCCGCGGGAGAACCGCCACGCGCTGGCCAAGTCGAGCTGCGTCTCAGCGCTCGGCCGCTGCCGGAAATCCGTCCCTGGTAAGACCCCGCCCGTCCCGCAGGTGGACTTCTGTTCCGTCGGATCGGGGGGAGCGACCGGTCCGCCGGGTGGCGGTCCGGGGGGCACGATCGGCGGGGGCACCGCCAACGCCGGCGCAGCGACGACAGGCGCCGCCCACAGCGCGGCCGCCCCACACGCGACCCATCGCTGGACGCTGCGCCTCACCGGATCCCCAGCCATGCGTAAGCGTCGACGGCCCACAGCGCCGCCGGGATCAGCGCCGCGTATGCCGCGTACTGCAGATATGCCCACACAGTTGCCCAGCGCTGCGGCCGATATCCTCCGGCCACCCTCAAACCGACCACGGAGGCCATCACCGCAGCGGCCATCAGCGCGCCGATACCGGTCCATGCCATCGCAGTGGTACCGCCCTGAGCGCTGAGTGCTCCCACGACGACCAGGGCCGCGGCGGCAACAGCAAGCGGCACCCGCTCGCTCCCACCGTCCGGCAGCCGGGCATGCAAACCGAGTGCGCCGGCACAGACTCCGGCGAAAACCAGTGCGGCCCAGTCTCCTTCCGCCTGGGACCGGAGCACCGCCGCGACACCGCAGAACACGCTGGCCGACAGACCCGTATAGAGGGCGGACCGGGTAACCGCGGCCGCCCGCACGGTCGCCCATACCGCTTCTGCCGTCGGCATTGCCCCGAGCGAAGGAGTCGAGGGCGCCTTGGAGGGGGAGTCGGTCGAGGACCCATGCGGCGTGAACGGGGTAGCGAACATTGCCGCCTCCGGCTCGGCGTCGGGCCCTTCGGCGGAGGGCTCAACCGGCGCCAGCCTCCCAGTCAGCCTTGAGACCCTCAGGCAGGCTAGCGCGGCAGCCACCGCCAACACCGCACCGACCGCCTGCGCGGACCCCCCGAGGGCGTGGCCGAGCATCATCAAGCAGCCTCCAGCGAAGAGGATGCCGCTGGCCAGGTAACCCCACCGCCCCGTCCCAATCGCCCGATAACACGCGATATTCAGCACCACCATCAGCGCGCAACCGGCGGCCACGCCGTAGTCGCCGAACCCCCGCACCAGCGTCCACACAATCGCGGCATCAATCGGGATGGTGGACCAGCCTGCCGCGGCCCCGACATCGGCTCGTCCGTACGACCGGTGGGCCAGCGTCGCGGCGCCGACCGTTGTCGCGGCAACAACCACCGCCAATCCCACAACGAGCGCGTGCTGCGCGCCCATTTTGACACCCGCCAGGAAGTACACCCAGACCAGCGAGACCACCGCGAGCGCCGCGAACGACATCCAGCGAGCGGCCCCGCCATCCCAACCTGCATATGCCGCCTTGTTCAGCCGCGCCGCGGCATCCACCACGTCGTCGTAGAGCGTCGGCGCGGACCGGGTGCTCTCGTCCGTCAGCCGTAACAGCTCACCGTCGACCACGCCGGCCGCGCGCAGGGTCTCGTTCGGCTCCAGTGGAACAACCGGGTCGAGCCGGCTGAGCACCCAGAAGGCGTCGCGCATCGCCGCCCACGACGCGTCGGTCGAGGCCTCGACGTCACGGGAGCGCACCAGCTTGACCAACCCCGGCAGCAGGGTTGCCACCGGAATATCAAGCGGCAGTGCCACATCCAATTGGGTGCGGCCCCCCACCACCGACACTCGGACATGCTGGGGGGCGGCGGAGATCCCCGTCGCATGCCCAACTTCGCGGATCCCGGTCACGGGTCAGGCATCCGGGATAGCTGGATCACGCCGCTTTTCACGGTGCGGGACACCAGCATTCCCCTTCCCGGCGGCATTTCGGTCGCTTTGTATCCGCCGAAGAGGCCGCCCTCGTCCTTGGAGCCGCTCATCACCAGGCCATTACACGACAGGTCTTTTAGCCGCCCGATGATCGGGTCCATCATCGCCCTGGCGGCTCCGCCGATGCGCCGGGTGACCACGGTCCGCAGCCCGATATCACGGGCTAGCGGAAAGTATTCGACCAACGGGCCCAGCGGGTGGTTCAGTGAACCGCTCCCGATCAGGTCGTAATCATCAATCAGGACATACACATCCGGTCCGTTCCACCACGAACGGTCCTTGAGCTCTTGCGGAGTGATGTCGCTGGGTGGTAATCGCTCCTTCAACGACTCGGCCAGCGCGGTCATCAGTTCCGTACAGGATTGGGTCGCCGTGGCGTACCCGCCGATGTAATCGGCGTCGACCATCCCGAGCATGGAGCGCTGGAAGTCGATCAGGATGACCTTGCACTCCTCGGGCGTCGCGTTTTCCATGATTCCTTGCGCGATGTTGCGCAGCAGCTCGGTTTTGCCGCATTCGCTGTCGCCGAACACGACCAGATGCGGCTGGGCGTCGAAACGCAGTACGACAGGCGCCAGCTCGGCTTCGTCGATTCCGATGGCGATGCGCGACTTGTCGAGCAACCCGCCTTTGCGCGCGGCCTCCACGACCGCGTTCCTGTCGACGTTGTGTGGCAGCATCCGCACGCCCGGTGCGGTGCGCCTACCATAGACGGTGCCAACCGCATCCACTGACTTCGCCACGCCGGCCGGCAGATCCTCGATGGCAGAACTGGAGTCAAGCCTTGGCAGCGCGATCAGCATATGCAGCCGCTCGCCGGTCATGCCGCGGCCAGGTCGACCGATCGGGACGAGCTCGGCGAACTTGCGGCCCACCTCGCTGTCGATCGGATCGCCCATCCGCAACTCGATGCGGGAACCGAGCATGTCTTTGACCGCGGGGCGGATCTCCATCCATCGAGTCGCCGAAATCGCCACGTGGATTCCATAGGACAAGCCCTGGATCGCCAGCGCCTGCAGAATCGGTTCCAGGTAGTCGAAATCGCTCTTGATCGACGCCCAGCCATCCACCACCAGGACAACATCGCCGAATCTATCTTGGCTCAGCGGATCTTGGGCAGCCACCTCAGGCGTTAGGGTCGCAAGCTGGGCTTTGCGCTGGCGGAAATCGTGCATCGATTCGATACCTAGATCACGGAAGCGCTGTTCCCGTTCGCGTAACAGCCCCGACACTTCGGCGATGGTGCGCCGTATGCGGTCGGCATCCATGCGGCCCGCGACCCCGCCGACGTGTGGCAAGTTGGCCAAGCTCCCCAGGGTGCCACCGCCGAAGTCGAGACAGTAGAACTGAATCTGTTCGGGCGTGTGGGTGGCTGCGGCCGACATGATCAGGGTGCGGAGCGCTGTGGATTTGCCCGACTGTGGCCCCCCAACTACCGCGACGTTCCCCAAAGCACCTGAGAGGTCCACCATGAGCAAGTCCCGGCGCTGATCGTATGGCCGGTCCACCAAGCCCACCGGCATCCGCAAGCGCCCGTTGATATTTCGGGGATCACTCCATGCGGAGTCGGGCAGCAATTCGTTGATGGGTGGGCTCTCATCCAGCGGCGGAAGCCACACCTCGTGGGCCGGACGCCCATGGCCACGCAGGCGGCTCACGACGACATCAAGCAAGATGGTCTTGGCCGGGCGTGCCGACGTGTCGGGCGCAGGCTCGGCCGCCGGCAGTGCCGTCGCCTCTAGCCCGGGTGGAGGCGAATCCTTTTTCACCGGAGTCGCGGTGAACAACTTCGGAGCCAAGGAGCCAGGCGAAAGCACGCGCCCGCGACGCCGCACCGCACCCGGCTTGACGTACTCACCCGACACGTAGCAGGTGTTGAACCGGACAGGTTCATCGGCGTCGCATTTGAGAAACGCCGAACCTGGGATGCTAGGCAGGTGATAGGCATCGGGGACGCCGAGCACACTGCGCGACTCGCCGGCCGAGAACGTCTTGAGTCCGATCCGATAGGACAGATGCGAATCCAACCCGCGCAGCTTGCCTTGTTCTAGACGCTGCGAAGCCAGCAGCAGGTGAATGTGCAGCGATCGGCCCAGCCGGCCGATCATAACGAACAGCTCCGCGAAATCCGGTTTCTGAGCGAGCAATTCGGAGAATTCATCGACGATGATGAACAGCGCGGGCAACGGGTCCAGCTCGGCGCCGTTGGCGCGCGCACGTTCGTACTCGAGAACGTTGGCAAATCCGGCCGCGCGCAGCATCTCCTGGCGCCGGTTCATTTCCCCGGCAAGCGCGTCGCGCATGCGGTCGACGAGTATCAATTCGTCTTCGAGGTTGGTGATGATCGCCGAAATGTGCGGCACGTCATCCAACCCCAAGAACGTCGCACCGCCCTTAAAGTCGACCAGCACCAAGTTCAGGACCTCCGGCGAATGTGAGGTGATCATTGCCAGCACCAGGGTGCGCAGAAATTCGGATTTACCCGAGCCGGTGGCGCCGATGCACAACCCGTGTGGGCCCATCCCCCCCTCGGCGGACTCCTTGATATCCAGCTCGAGCGGCTGTCCGTTCGGGGTGAAACCGATGGGCACCCGCAGCCGCTCGCGTGGTGAGCGTTGCCGCCATACTTCCTCCGCGACGATTTCGGCGGCATCGGGAATCTTGAGCAAAGTCATCAGGCCGGGGTCGGTGGCCCGGGAATCCAACTCCACACTGACAATATGCGCGGCATTGGCCAAGCGATAACGGCCGAGCTGGCGAGCCGCGGCCTGAGCCTCGGTAAACCCCAACCGGTCCGGCGTCGCGAACCGTTCCACACCTGCCCTGGTACGCGCGCCCACGTTGTCGGGCTCGAGCACCAGTTGTAGCGCCCGGCTATTGCTGTGCCCGTCGGGGGGGCCGGTCAGGTCGAGCACCGTCACACTGTCCAGGCCGGAATCGGTGACCAGGCGTTCGTCACCGGTGAGATAGCCATCATCGATGACCACCACCAGCTGCCGCAGCCCCTGGGTGGGCGGGGCATTTCGGGTGAACCGGCCGCGCTCTTCTAGGTCGGCCGACAACGCCTGCTCCAGCAGCTCGAGCGACGGAAACAGCAGCCTCATCGGCCCCATCCCGTCGCGCAGCGTCGGATGCTGTGCCTGCGGCAGCCACTTAACCCAACTCCAGTTCTCACCGTCAGGGTTTGCGGTCACTACAGCAACCTGAATGTGATCGGGGCCGTGGAAGGTGCAAAGTTCCAACAACATCGACCGCACGAGCTGCCTGCACAGCTTGCCATCGCCCTCGAAGGTGACGCTGGGAAAGGCGCGCAACGAAACCGCAGTCGGAAGCCCGTGCACCACCGAACGAGTCTTGACGAACCGGCGCAACGCAACCGTGGAAACCGGTTCGAGATCTTCTGGTGGCCCGGTCTCGGGCGCCAGGAATCGGGTTGCCAACCGATGGGTCCCGATCCCCACGCGAACATGGCAGAAGTCCTGATCGGAAGGACGGCGCTCCCACATCCGTCGGGTTCCCGCCAAGTCGGCCAGCGTGCGTGGGTCGGGGTGGCTCCACTCCAGCGCGGCGCGCTGTTCGTCGGCCGTCTTGTCCGCCTCATCGCGCAGCGCCGCGAGATAACTGAAGTAGTCTTTGCGTTCCTCGTTAAGTTCGGCCGCGGCCTTCCCTGAGCGCCCTCCCATGCCGCCGGTAAACATGCCGACCATGGCCATAACCATCATCATCGGATACATCAGAAACATTGGGTTGCGTGTCAGATCACGTCCGCCGACTGTGACCATCAGGGCGATCATCCCGACCACCGCAACGATCATCACGAACGGCATCAGCTTCATCAGTAGCTTGCCCGGAATGACCCGCGGGACATCCGGCGGCGGCTGCAGATTGACCTCACCGCCGGGCATGCGCGGCGGCGCCACTCGCAGACGTCGTACGAACCCTTCGGTAGCCACGGTATCTCCCCATCTGAGACTCGGTGTATCATCGTAACCCACCGAGGTGCCATAACCGCCACCGGAAAATGCACAGCAAAGGGATTGCGCTATTTCGCTGCCGCTGCCGTCGTCGCTACCACAACCGGATGCCGAGCCGGACTCGGAGCCGGAACTCAGTCGCGTCACGGTGATCGTCGGCGAACTACCGCTGGACGTCGGGCTTCCGACCGATGCGAGTATCGGGGCCCTGGCCGACGACGTCATCGAGCTTGCAAATTCTCATCTGTCTACTCAGCCCGAACCACCCGACGTCGAATTCGATACCACCGAAGGCAAATGGACGCTGGCTCGCCCAGGCGCCGAAGCGTTCGACCCGCACCGCTCCTTGGCGGACGTCAACGTCTACGACGGCGACGTGTTGGTGATCCGTGAGATCGGAACCCCTTGCGCCCCGTTGCTCTTCGACGATATCGACGTTGACGACGTGGACACTGCGGTAGCCGACCAGCAACGGCTACGCGGGTTAGCGCATGACACGCCGATGATCGGGTGTTTTGCCGTTAGCATGATCGCCTCACTTACCACCGGGCTGCTGCTGATTCGTCACCCCCCCGCAATGCCGGTGATCGCAACCGCGCTGGCCGTAGGCTCGGCGGGGGCACTCGCCGGCTGGATCTTGGGGCTCCTTGCTGCGAACACTCGGGCGTCGCCGTGGCTTAGCGCGGTGGCGATCCCGCTGATCTTCACCGGCTCGCTGCACATCGTTCCCGACGCTTCGCAGGCGAGCTCGCTGCCAATCGCCTTCGGGCTCACCGGACTTGTCGCGCTCGTGGCACTGCTGACCTCCGACCTCGGCCGCTCGTTGTACACCGTGCTGGTTGGGCTCTCGATTTTGGGCACCGCCACCACCGTCGCGAACTTGCTGTGGTCCCCCCCGCTGCGCACCACGGGCGCCATTCTGGCCACCGCGTCGGTCATCGTCGTCTACCTCGCCCCCAGGGTGACAATCCTGTTGTCGCAACTGCCGGTACCTCCGGTGCCCACCGCCGGGGAGCCGCTCGATGACATCGAGACACAGGGCGGGACCACTGTGGAAGGCGTCAATGCCGTCGGCAAACAGGTAGTCCCCAGCGAGGAAGGCATGATTAAGCGGATCCGGCCTTCCAACCAATACCTGACCGGTATCGTGGCAGCAGCCACGATCGCCGCCGCCGTCGGCAGCTACCTGGCGGTCGACGTGAGCAACGGATTCTTCTGGCAGGGAACGGCTTTCGCGATCACGGTCGCGACCGTCCTATGCTTGCGGGGCCGCAGCCACTACGACCTCGTCCAGTCGGCCACGCTGATCGGCGGCGGCCTGCTCACCGCGTTTGCGCTCATCGTGAAGACCGCGACCCACCTCGACGGCTGGCAAATCAACGCGGCCCTGGCTCTGGCCATCGTGATGGCGCTGATCGTTGCATGCGGTCTGATCGCACCGCGACTGGAATTCTCGCCAGTGATGAAACGTCAGGTCGAGATCCTCGAATACCTTGCGATCACAATGCTCTTCCCGTTGTGCTTCTGGATCATCCGAGTGTATGCAGTCTTCCGGGAACTGCGGCTCTGAGCTCTACCATGGTTCGACCATCGCTTGCTACGGGTCTGCCGACATGACGTCGTAGGCGATCAGCGCGACTTGTGCAGCGTAGCGGGTCGACGGCGGTAAGGGGTCCTGTCACTCCGGATTCGATTTTCACGCTGCGGTAGCCGGGGATGGCGCCGACGAGCCTCGCGATCACATCACAGCGCATGATCTGCGCCCAACTCCTGCCACACCGTACGAGCATGTGCCCGGATCGCCCAAATCCGCCGCGCGTTTTTGATCCGCGGGGATCGGCTCGTGTCTACAGTCTCGCCGCAATGCGGGGGTGGATAGGTGTGTCACCTATCACCTCCCGATGTGCCTAGCATCACACCGCAAGGAGAATCCTGCTATGTCCCTTAGCAGGGTAGCTGTCGGGTTATGCGTCGACCGCGCTGAGCACGGCGCTGGCGAAATGCGCGGTGTCCCACGGTCTCAACCAGTCGGAGCGACGCACCCAACGCGGCTGAGCGGGGATAGCCACACCGCCTGCGTTGCGGAGGAGGTCCACGGAAAATATGTCGTCGCGAGAACCCTCACGTCGATTCCGTTGCGCGCGCAGCAGATGCCGAATGCACCACCAAAATTTCGACAAGGATGACAGCTGATTGGCGCCTAACAACGACTACCGACCGGGGCGCGACGGCCAGCAAACAAGGCCACAAACCAACAGACCATGAAACTTAAAAACCACGAAAGCTTAAGGAGTCCACTATGACAATCACAACTTCAGCGCCAACGCTAACCCTGGAGCGCCCGCCGCTGCAGGTACCGCGCAGCGGCGAGGTCGCTCGACTTCTCGTTCGCTGCCCTGACCAGCGCGGCGCGGTCGCAGCGATCGGCACGTTCTTGTCGCAGTGGGGAGCAGAAACCATCTCGCTGGATCAGCATACAACCGACTGCCGGACCGGAGAACTCTTCCAGCGCACAGAGTTTCACTTGCCCGAGTTCAGCGCTCGGCGGGAACGGTTCGAAGAAGACTTTCAACGCAACGTGGCGGCCACGTGGCAGATGACGTGGAGCCTGGCGTCAGCCACAACCCCCAAGCGAATCGCCATCATGGCGTCAAAACGCGACCACTGTCTGGTCGATCTGCTCTGGCGCGCGCGACGCAAGGAATCGCCGTTTAGCGTCGGTATGGTCATCTCCAACCACCCCGACCTCGAAGAGCAGGTACGTTCGTTCGGCTTTCCGTTCGTGCACATCCCGGTGGCGCGAGATCGCAAGGCGGAGGCCGAAGCCCGGCAGCTCGAGCAGCTACACCGCGAACATTTCGACTTAGTGGTGCTCGCCAGGTACATGCAGATCCTGTCGGCCGAGTTCGTCGATGCGGTGGGATGCCCAATCATCAACATCCACCACTCGTTCTTGCCGGCGTTCATCGGTGCAGACCCATATCGGCGGGCAAAAGATCGAGGCGTCAAACTAGTTGGGGCAACAGCACACTACGTCACCAAAGACCTAGACGAAGGCCCCATCATCGAACAAGACGTCGCCAGGGTGACCCACCGCGCGTCGCTGGATGATGTCGTGCGACTTGGCGCGGAAGTCGAGCGCAGCGTGTTGTCGCGCGCCGTGCAATGGCACTGCGAAGACCGCGTGATACGACACGGCAACAGCACGATCGTGTTCTGAGATGGCGCCGCAGCCGGGCGCTGAGCGAGTTACTCAGTACCGGTCACGAATTGGAGGATCAAGATATGAACGGCACAACCACGACCAGACATCGCCCCACCGGGCCAGTGCTCTACGATGTACGTGGCGACGAACGAATACCGCGCCAAAAGTGTAGTTGTGGTTCCTGGTATTGCGTTGAGCACATTGCCAAAGCATCCGGCGGCAAGAACCACCACCCCGGAGGGTTTGAGGCCCTTGTCTGAGATCTCAAAGGGCGTCTGACGGCCGCGGCAATGTCAGCGGAGCCTCGAAGCTGAGCACGCGATCGTTGGTGTGTCGACCGCAATGTCATCGACAACGGATCAGTTGATACCGCCAGCTGTGCAGCTCCAAAGTGGAACGGACCCACAACCTTTGGGCTTCCGCACGAACAACGTTCCGCTCGCGCCCAGCCCAGATGATGGCGCGAGCGATGGAGTTGAATTCGCTAACAGCTGGTGGGCCCGGATTTTGCGCGGCGTCTATAGACCCCCAGCGCAGCCGCCAAGCTGAACCCGAATCGGTCGGACCCACTCACCAGCACCAGTTACCACAGCGCAGATTTCAACCGCAGCTAAACATGCGCGTCCACTTGACGTGCCGGACGTGCCGGCCGCCCTCGCGAATGTGGGCACCATGCAGTCTTCCGCGAGCCGTAGCTTTCTGATGCAGTGCTCAGCCTTTGGGTTGTTGGACCGTCGTTCCGTACGGGTCTGCCGGCATGCCGTCGTGGGCGATCAACGCGGCCTGTGCAGACAACTCCGGTCCCGGCGGTAACAGTGAAATGACCGGCCACGGTCCGCGTTGCGGAGTCTCGTCCTTGGCGTTGTCAGCCTTGACACCGGTGAGCCCCAACGCCGCGGCCGACTGCGGATCCTTGATTTCAAAGCGGACCCCGACATCGGAAACGTAGTACAAGCGACCCAAGGACCTGCTATCCGGCTCCACGCCGGTGGCTTGGATGAACTCGCCGGTTCCCGGCGTCAGATATGCGCTGTCCAGCCCGGGCCCACCGCCGTCGGCGGTAGCCAGCCGCACCGGCTGCGCCTGACGCGGCAGCGGCAGCCGGTGTCCGACCAGCAACCGGGTGGTGGCTTGGGCGGCGCTGTTAGCGCGCTGCCATGCCATGCACACGACCGGATCTGATTCCACACCAACGAGCCGCGGCGAGACGACCGGGTAATGGTCGACAGGCAAGCTGTGCACCACCGGTGCTTGGCTCACCATCGCCGGCGACACATCCCGCCAACCCTGGGCAGCGACCGACGCGCCGCCGCTATAACGGATGATGTCGGCGGTAGCTTCCGAGATCGGCTGAATACCTTCCCGCAAGACCACATATAACTGTTGCCCGCGTGAGTCGGACGTTTTCAGAATCGAACCAACGCGATACCCCGAACCGAGATAGCCGACGTCCTCCCCCGCGCCCGGAATACTCACCCGCACTATCGGATTCACCAGCGGGATCGAGTTGAGCAGTCCCGGCGAAATGTCGCGCACATTGCCGCCATCGAGGTGTAGCGCGCTCATTAAGACCCCATCCGTGGCATCGACCGCAGCACGCATGCCCTGGTAGATCAAGAAAGCGGCGGGACCTGATCGGGTCAGGATCATCTCCGCGAGGCTTGCTGCCCGGATGCCGGCATCGAGCACCGGATTATTGGCCAGCACCGTCGTCTCGACGCCCGACGTCCCCGAGGACTCCGCTGTCGGTGTTTGCGTGCTGTCGCATACCGTCCACGATGAGGCAGCCGGCTCGTCACCGGCATGGATGCTCGTTGGTGCACCGACGATTCCGACCATGGGGCCCCGGGCCAGCTGGTTGAGAAACTTATCGTCGACTTCTTTCGGCGTGTCGCTCTTCCCAACGATTAACCGGGCTGAGGCCAGGTTCAAGATCGGATGGACGCGGTCCCCGATCCGGACAAACAGCGCACCATTTGACTTGCTGAGCAGTATCTGTGCGTCGCCGAGATTCGGGGTGGGTTTGAAGAATGCCAGTATGCCCGCGGCGCCGGCAATGAGCACGCCGACAACCAAACCGACCACCAACGACCGCATCTGGCCCCGCATTGGGTCATGAATCATCCGAGAATCTGCCCGGATCAGCGCGTGCTCGAGGCGCCGGATCAAGAACCGGTACCCATTGACCTGTGCACGCGTCGTCACTTGCGCTGGCATGGAAGCCTCGTCATTTTCCCAACAGCTGCTAGACTAGATACACAGTGTATCGCACGGACGGTGCGCATGGAAAACCAACGACATCACGCCTGGCGGAATCGAGGTAAGCAGACCGTGCCCGACCGCCGTACGCCGCGCCCGGGCGACAAATCGTCCACATCTGGTCGGCTGCTCGACAGTGTCGACATCGTCCCGGAGCGGTTGTTGCCGCGCGCCGATCTCCTACTTTTGCAAGTATCCATCGTGATCGGGATCATCGCCGCCCGGCTGCTGAGGTTCCCAGGCTGGCATGGGGCCGCATTCGGCGCGGCCGTCGCATCGATATTTCTAGTCCGCTTTCATAGGCTCACCTTGCCGCAATGGGCAACCCTGCGGCTGCGCTATCTTTCGGGACGCCGAAACAAATCGCGCAGAGTGCCACTTCTCGCTGAGCCTTTCGATACCGAGATCGGTGACGGATCCCAGATCGGCTTTCGATGGGACGGAAAGACACTTCTTTCGCTATTGAAGATCGAAGAAAACCCCCAAGCCATGACCGTGCTGGAACCAGGCACGACGGTCTCCGGGGAAATGCTGTCGATCCAGCTGGTCGCCGGCTGTCTGCGCCAGTTCGACATCGAGCTCGACTCGATCGATGTGATCAGCCAAGGAGCCCGCTCGCACGGTCACAGCCCGATCGCCGCGATCTATGACGCCGTGCTTGGCCCGCTTCCCGCGATCGCTCAGCGCACCGTGTGGGTCGCGTTGCGCTTTGATCCCTCGGTGTGCGCCGAAGCAGTCCGGCGCCGCGGCGGTGGACGTGAGGGAGTCCTCAGAACCGCCACCACAGCCACGCGGCGCGTTGCCAATCGACTCATCGAAGCCGGACTGCGCCCCCGGGTGATGACGTCCAGTGAAATCGCCTACGCCACCAACCAGTTGTCGAACGGCGTGAACTTACGCAACGTCGACGAGACGTGGCACAGATGTAAGCAGGGAAACTTTCAGCTGCAAAGCTTTTCGGTGAAGTCCACCATGCTGACCACCGCCGGAGTCGGTCTGCTCTGGACCATTCCAAGCTACTCCACAACGGTGTGCGTCTCGCTTCGACGGGACAAGAAGCATGACTTGGTCAAGATCCGCGGTCTGACGCGCTTCGATACTCACGGGCGCAGCCAGGTCTATCTAGACGGCTTGGAAGAATTTCCAGGCCAACAATTTTCGGCGTTGGCTGCCACTTTGCCGGTGTCGCAGCCCAAACGGTCGGTCGGCCGGTGGGCGTTCGGCAGGGGCGAGAAGGCCTTCGACAACCTGGCTCTACCGGCCTCGGGTTGCGGGCAGGTGATCGGAGCCGACGCACAAGGCCGTGCGGTGGCACTGCCGCTCTTCGGTCCACAGATCCGCCGCGTGGAGATTTGCGGCGAACTGCACTTGGCCCAACAGGTACTGCTACGCTCGCTGGCTCTGGGCGCACGGGTGCGAGTCCACACCAGCCGGCCCGCCGCTTGGTGGCACATGGTTGAAAAGGTCGGCGATCGAGGGCTGTTGTGGGTGGCCGACTCCGGGCGCGGATCCATCCAGGCCGGCTCGGATCGCAACTATTCAGTGGAGATGTTCGACGGGCTCGCGGCTCAGTCAGTACGCGTCGGAGTGACCGTGATGGTGCTGCAGGCCCCGCACACCGAGCCCTCGGAGCATTGCGATGTGGTCCTGGAACTGCTCGACGGCACCACCGACACCGTCAAGGTCAGTACGAGCTCAGGATCGGCGGTCGTGACCATTGTGGCCACAGACGAAGAGTTGCGCTTCGTGAAAACCTCCGTAGGCGGCCAACGCTGACGCCGCTCGCGGCGCGGCGTCAAGCGATCGCGCATCGCCAGCACAGCAGACAGAAGGGAAAATCATGACATACCAATACGGGGGCCCGGGCTGGTATTCGACGCAATCTCCAGCTGCCTACGGCGCTTACCCGCCGCAAGTCTCCCGTGCCGCCAACCAGCGCACCAATGCGGCAAATCGAGCGATCTGGCTGATTTTCGTGCTCGGCCTAGCAACCTATGTCCTCAGCTACAGTGCGGCCGCGCCCTTCGCCGGCATTTCATGGGCGACACGGTTCAGCATGTTGGCGGCGCTCGCTGCGGCTTTGGGTCTGCTTCCACGACAGAGCGCTCACACCAAATCGATGTCGGCCTTGGCGGTAATGGGCTTCGTTGAGGCGCTGGCACAATTGGTCACCGGCGACCAGAGCCCCAACTGGGCCACAATCGTTATCGTCGTTCTCACTGCGCTGCAAGCGTTGACGGCGATCGCAGTCTTGCTGATCCAACTCAGAACACTCGGCGCGGTCGACGAGGGAACCCCTTCATACGACGAGGTTTACGCCTCCGATGCCCAGGCTGCCCAACGGTATTACGCGGCACACGATCAGCGACCGGTTCAGGCGCAAGGCACGGCGCAGGCCCAATCCGCGGCTAGCGCACAAGCGCAACAGTCTGCCGCTGCACGCTATGCGCTCTACACGGAATATTTAAACGCGCAGCAATCCGGCCCGCATGCGTCTGCCTCCTCTCCACAGTCGGGCCAACGCGCGCAGACCACCCAACCGGCAGCGGGCACCAACGTTCCGACAAGCCGCTCGGCCGAAAGCATTCGACCAGAAACCGACTCCCCCACTGGGTCGTCAACACAAGCCGCTTTCTGAAGTTCCCCACCGCCGCGCCACTGCCGGGATTCGTCCGCACCGATTCGCTCAGTACTGCGCGCGCAACGGGGGGATGTTAGGGACCTCGGGCGCGTCGCGGATATCCTCGATCGTCATCTTGAAGGTGGCAGGATAGGCCTCGCGCCGGCTGCGGCGGGCGGGCTCGGTGGTGCGCCAGCTGTACAGGCACCGCGCGCACTGAAGGACATCCCAGCGGCCGGGAAGTGGTGACGTCGAGAGCTTTTCGATAGCCTCGTCCGCACAGCGCGGGCACATGATGGCCTCTACCGATTCGAACCCGCCCTCACCCATGCGCCCAGCGTTCGCGATACCCGGCCAATCTCGGATCACCTGGCCGACCCCCGTTGATGGATTGCACTCGCGTCGTGCTCGCCCCGTCATCTCGCGTGCAGATGTGGGCGGCGGGTTACGCCCGGCGAGGGCCTGAAGCGTCGTGAGCCACGCGTCAACCTCGGGCAAGTCGTTGACCTGATTGCTGTAGTTGCCGCGACATTCGGGTTCAGTGGGGGTGGTGGCGTCGATGATGAGTTTGTCGACGATGCCGGCAGGATCAGCTTGAGGAGCAAGGCCCATCACCGAGAGGTTCGGGATCACGATCAAGTCGCGAGATGGAATCATCTTGGTCGACAGCGACCACATCACCTGCGGCAGGTTGAACGGATCGACGTCTCCATCAACGACGATGACAGTAGCCGCGTATCCCAGACCATGCGCAGTGGTCAGGACACGAACACCGACGGCTTTGGCGAAGCCTCCATAGCGCTTGTGGGTAGAGACGATCGCGACCAGGCCATGTGTATACATGGCGTTGACCGCCTGCACCTCAGGGAACTCGCGCTTGAGCTGCTTATAGAGCGGCACGCAGGTATTGGCGGCCAGCAAGTAGTCAAGTTCGGTCCAGGGCATCCCCAGGTAGAGCTGTTCGAAGATCGGGTTCGTGCGATACGAGATCGCCTCGACGCGGATGACGGGCGTCTTGCGCCCACCAGTGTAGTGACCAGTGAACTCCCCAAACGGGCCTTCGATCTCGCGTTTGCGGCACTGAATAACGCCGTCGATGACTACCTCAGAACCCCACGGAGCGGGCAGGCCGGTTACTGGGGCCTTGGCGATCGGCGCGGGAGCCTCGCGCAGGGCCCCAGCCAACTCAAACTCGTTTTCGTCGTAAGCCATTGGGGTGGAGGCGACAATAGAGATCACTGGATCGTTGCCGATGGCGATAGCGACGGGCAGGTCTTCACCTCGCTCCTCGGCCTTACGCAGGTGCTGAGCGATGTCGTGCATCGGCGCCGCCTGCAAAGCCAGGGTGCGGGGGCCCTTGACCTGGATTCGGTAGATACCGACGTTTTGCTTGGCGGAGTTCTCCGGGTCGTCGGGGTCTTCTGAAACAACCGCCGCCTTATCGATGTAGAAGCCACCGTCGCCGTCGTTGAGGCGGAACAGAGGAAGGACATCGAAAACGTTGGCTTCTGCGCCTTGGAGTTGGTTCTGCGCCCATAGCGGATCTGCGCGCCATTCGGGCTTGACGGGAAACTTGGTCCAGCGACGCATGAACTCGCCAACCTGATCCTTGATGGCACTGCTCTTGTCCATACCCAGAGCGAGGGCGTGGTTGGCCCAGGAACCGTGCACGTTCATCGCGATGCGGGCATCGGCGAACCCGGCAACATTGTCGAAATACAAGCCAGGAGCGGCATCACCCAAACGGCAAACAGCGTTGGCGGCAGCAGCAATGTCTGGTTCCGGCATCACCTCGTCGGCGATGTGCAGCAGCTGCCCCGCCTCGTCGAGTGCCCGTAGGAAGCTGCGCAGATCGTCATAGGCCATGGTGAACTCCCTTAGGTCTCTGGCGATTCGGCAGACCGCACACCGCCCCACCGACACGCAACACTGATGCCTGTCGGGCCCTGCCGACGAACGCGCCTGATGCTTGCCGGGGTCTTCATTTTTGCCCGGCAGGAGCGTGGTGCGGCGCGCCGGTCCATCGCGCCTTGGATGGTGTTGGGATCCCAAACTGGTCGAGGATACGGACGATGAGGTGGTCGACGACATCGGTGAGCGAGTCTGGACGATGATAAAACCCGAGCACAGGCGGAAAAATCACTGCACCCATCTTGCGCAAAGCCAGCATGTTTTCTAAATGAATCTCGTTCAGGGGGGTCTCTCGCGCGACGAGCACTAGAGGGCGTCTCTCCTTGAGACAGACGTCGGCCGTTCGAGAAATCAGCCCATCGGCATAGCCGAGTCGGATGCTGGCGAGTGTTTTCATGCTGCACGGCACGATGACCATGCCATCGGTACGATAAGAGCCGGAGGAGATCGGGGCCCCCAGATCGCCGGGTTTGTAGGCAATGTCGGCGAGCTTGGCGACTTCCCTTACACTATAAGGGGTTTCCAGTTCGACCGTGCTGCGCGCCCAGCGACTCATCACGAGGTGGGTGCGCACGTCGTCGAGCTCATGCAAGTGTTCGAGAAGGCGCACGCCTAACGGCGCGCCGGTAGCGCCTGTCATCGCAACGATCAGTTCCACGGCTTCACCTTTCGGCCTCAAATCAACTAGGGCACGACATCTGCGCTCACCCGCGCACACGACCCTCGGAATCCCCCAAGGCCATCGAGACTTGAGGGGAACTGATCTAGGTAAGAGTCGTTGACCATCGACATCCACATCAGCGCACTGGTTTTGTGGAAATGCCGGCCAACAGCGCAAGACAACGCTCACGCGATCTAGCAATCAAGGTGGGCAAGTTCGTCTTCTCCGGTATGGCGAGGTTGCGTCGAGCACTGCGGCGCAAGCTGTTTCGCGCTCGCCGCAGCCCAACCTTTTCCTACGGCGAGCTCTTGCACGGCGACCGTGACGCAGCTGATTGTCTGAATGTCGTTGAGCCGCGGATCACAGCGGGTTCGATAGTTGCTAGCCAGATGGCTTTCGTCGAGTTGTTGCCAGCCGCCCAGGCACTCGGTCACCTCGTCGGGGGAAGTCTCGAGGTGAAGGCCCGCGGGCGCTGTGCCGGTGTCCCGGCAAGCGCAGAAGAACGCCCGGATTTCGGCAATGATGTCCTCAAGGTGTCGAGTCTTGCGTCGGTCGCCGGACAAGCGGGTATTGCCATGCATCGGGTCGCAGACCCAGCAGACCGGCGTTGTGCTCGCTGCGGCCGCATCCATTAATTTCGGCAGCAGCCGCTCAGTGTGCCCGACACCGAGGCGGGGAATCAGCATGAGCCGACCTGCAAGTTTGCGGGGGTTGAGTCGCTGGCAAAGATCGATGACATCGCCGGGGCTGGTGGTAGGCCCCAGTTTCACCGCGACCGGATTAGCGATCCGCCGGGCCAACTCGATATGAGCATGGTCGAGTTGACGGGTTCGCTCGCCGATCCATAACAGGTGCGCCGAGGAGTCCCACAGGCGATCGTGAGCGCCGCACCGGGTCAGAGCATGCTCATAGCCGAGCACCAGCGCTTCGTGTGAGATGCGCAATTCCGGTACGAGACTGTGCAACACATGCGAACCGGGCGGGGCAACGAACGCCAAATCCACCATATTTGCCACATCACCGAGCATGTCCGCGATGGCGCGCGTCGGACACATACTTACCGCGCGACGAATGAGCCTTGCCACCGCGGCGCTCGGCGGGACAGGGTGAGCGCGCAAGTGATTGAGGGTGACTGCGGAGTGAAAGTACGCCGCTAGCATGCGATGAGGATCGGGGACTCGTGCGGCCCGGTCGGGTTTGGCAGAGTTGACCATATCGCCGAAATAGGAGAGCAAGCCAGTCGACGCCTCGATCGGCTGTGAGCGTGGTTTTGCGTACTGACCGGCGATCCGTCCGATCGTTACGACCCTAAGACCACTGCCGTAGGCCAACACGCTCGCCGCAGCGGCCGCCAGCGCCTGACGGCCCACCAGCGCGGGGGTAGTACACGAATCGAACGTTTCGGCGCAGTCGCCCAAATGCAGAACGAACGATCGCCCCGCGCATGCGGCAGCCAGATCGTAGGTCAGTCGCTCGCACTCGGCCATGCTGACCAATGGGGGAAGTGCGCGCAGTCGATCACCACACTCATGCGCCGCGTCCACGTCCGGCCAGACCGGCTGATGCAGGGCCGGACACACCGGTAGGCCCGACGCGGGATGCACACCACACTCGACGGGCGGCACCGTCATCGGTTCGTCGTCCCAGGCGCGGGCCAAACTGTCTCGATGGCTGCCCTCGAAAAGATCCGCAGAGATCAACGACGGGTTAAAGCATTCGCGGATGTAGCACAACGGCTGATCATCGAGAAGGACAAGGTAAGCCTTGACCGCGCACTCGCGACCGTCCGGCCAACGGGCCAACCCGACGCGCAGGTTATGGCGCTGTTGGGAGATGCCCGGAGCGATCAGGCTGTACCCAATCGGCTTATCCAACCGATCGATTCCCGAGGCAGTGGCCGGCCCCGCGGCCGCGATAACCAAATTGACAGACACCAGATTCAACACCGGATCGACCAGGCAGGAGCGACGCACCACCACCCGCTCCTGACCAACCAACCGCAGCTGCCCAGCGATTCCAGCAGGAATCTGCTCGACCGCGACGTCGTCCTGACGCAGCACCCGCACTCGCAGCGCAGTACCAAGCGCGGCTTCCAAGACAGGAGTGGTCAGTCCGTTGCCGGCCAGCAACATTCTCGTCAGCGGGCTGGCGAACTCGCTCACCTGCGCCTGCGGCCGCACAACCTCAACTCGGGACATCGGTCAATGCACTTTGGTCAAACCAAGCAGGGGCTCGGTGACGATATGGACGTCACCCATCGCCGTGTCCGGCCCCAAAGGATCGCGCCACAAATTCCACACCACCGACATGTCTAAACCACCCATGTACCTCAGATTCGATTCGGCCAGATGGTCCTTGAGCTGGCTGGCTTCGGCAATCAACACGTCGGTACTGGTACGGACCTCGGTTTCGTGCCCCTCGCGCACATCCGTGAGCCCAGTCATGACTCGAGTGAACGACTGCTCCGCAGTGTCACTGTCTCGACCCGATGCGCGGCTCAGTTCGTGGGCATGAGAGAAGTATTCGTCAGCACCGACGTACTGGGTGTACATCCGCGAAACCAGCGACAGGAACCTGGCGTACGACCGCCGGTAGGTGTAGTCGAAAAAGCCCAGCGCCTCGTTCTCGCTCATCTGTCCCCGCAGAATTGTGGCGATTGCCGCCGATGCGGCCAACGCGCCGTATGTGGCCAGATGCACCCCAGTCGAAAGCAACGGATCCAGAAAACACGCAGCATCGCCCACCATGACATAACCCGGACCGCAAAATCGCTCCGAGACATACGAATAGTCCTGTTCGGCTCGTACCGCACTGACCCTGCGCGCCCCATCGAGTAAGCCACGCATCGCGTCATTGTCGTCGATGAAGGCCATGTAGCAGTCGGTGAGCGAGGCATGCTGGCGACGATGAGCGGTGAAAAGCCGTTGAGGAACAACGTAACCGACGCTGAAACGTTCGTGTCCCAACGGAATGTCCCAGAACCACCCCCCCTCCGGGGTGGAAACGACATTGATGGCGCCCTCCGGGCTATCGGGGTGCAAGTGAGCACCCTCCCAGTACGCCCACACCGCAGTATTGCGGAACACCTCATGGCGACGGCGGATGTGGAAATGCTGCTGCGACAACACACCAGCCCGACCGGAAGCGTCCACAAGAAAGTCGAAGGTCAAGGTGTGCTGGCGGCCATCGCGGGATTTCCATTCCACCGCCGCTGGACGGTCCCCGTCGAAGACCACGCGGGTGACCGTGGCTTCTTCATCAACCTTTGCACCCTGCTCCTCGGCATTGCGCAACAGGATGTCGTCGAACGCCGCCCGCTCGACCTCCCACGACCAAGCCTCGGCATCCACCAATTTGGACCAATCCAAATTCCACGAATCGTCCCGCCACAGGAAGTGGGCACCCCGCTTGACTTGGAACCCGTAGTCGCGGACCTTCTCATAAGCGCCCGACAACCGAAGCACAGGCAGACACGACGCAAGTAGGGACTCGCCGATGTGGTAGCGCGGGAACTTCTCCCGTTCCAACAACCTCACCTGTGAACCGGCCCGAGCTAACAATGCCGCTGCGGTCGACCCCGCCGGCCCCCCACCGATAACCAGGACTTCTGTGTGGCCATCCATCGATAAGCCCCCGGATGAGCTATAGTACATAACTGATACATCCTGTAACGTGATACGCAGTGTATCAATCCGAGTCTCCGCTGACTAGCCCGCGCGCTGACCCACCGAAACGTTTGGTTGGCCACGCGCTGCCCCACGCGCCCGACAGGCCTAACCCATCTCAGGGCCCACGCCACATTGATGCCCGCGCCGCTGCATCCCAATCGACTACAGGACACAGCCCCTGGCGCGGCAGAGCATGAACATCGGCCCATGAACCACAATGTCGCTGCAGTCCTCTCGCGGGTATTACTCGATGTTTGCATCGTTCTTATATCCGCCCGAATTCTCGGACACCTAGCGCTGAAGCTGCGCCAGCCGCCCGTGGTGGGTGAGATTGTCGCCGGAGTCGCGCTAGGTCCGAGCCTGCTAGGACTGCTGCCCGGCCACTTAGATAAGGTCTTATTCCCGGCCGATGTGCTATTACAGCTGAACATTCTCGCTCAACTTGGCCTGGTCCTGTTCATGTTCATCGTCGGGCTCGAGATGAATATGGCGGTCGTGCGCGGACGCGAGTCCGTCGTGGGAGCGATCTCGTTTGCCTCAACTATCGTTCCCTTTGGCCTCGGTGCTCTGCTCGCATTGCTCTTGTATCCGCGCCATCAAAGCGTGGCGGGACACGCGGTGTCGGAACTGGACATGGTGCTATTCCTGGGTATCGCCATGTCGATCACCGCGTTTCCGGTGCTGGCGCGCATATTGTCCGATCGCCAAATCCAAGGGACTCAAATTGGCGCGTTCGCGCTTGCCTCAGCGGCGATTGGGGATGTCATCGCCTGGACGCTGTTGGCGCTTGTCGTCGCTGTAATCAGGGGTAGCAGTCTGCTGGGGGTGCTGCGAATCGTCGCACTGACCGCCGTCTTCGCGGTCACCATGTACTCGGTTGGGCGGCGCCAGGCACTACGCTTGGACGACTGGTATCACCGAGCGGGAAAGCTCACCCCCGACATGCTGGCAGTGGTCCTGGTCGGTGCCGTGATTTCGGCGTGGATTACTGACAAGATCGGCATCCATCCGATCTTTGGCGCATTCATCTTCGGCAGGATCTTGCCGCACAGCGATAGGTTTGTGCGAGATATCCTCGGCCGGCTTCAACAGGTCAGCGTCATACTCCTACTGCCCCTATTCTTCGTTGTGACCGGACTCAGCGTAAATATTCGCGGGTTGTCGGCGTCGGACTGGGTGCAATTATCGGCGATCGTGGGTGTCGCTATCGGCGGCAAATTCCTCGGCGCCTACGGCGCTGCACGATTGTCGCGTCTACCGCGACGGCATAGCTTGATCATCGCAGTGTTGATCAATACCCGCGGGTTAACCGAGTTGGTGATATTAACGGTGGGCAAAGAATTAGGCATTCTCGATGATGAGATGTTCTCCATGATGGTACTCATGGCGCTCGTGACAACAGCCATGACAGGCCCGCTGATGGACATTCTTTACCCCAACCGGCCGAGTCGTTCGCGCCGTAGAGCCTTCAGCCCACGATGGCTCAGACGCAGACTGACCTTAGCGCGGCGGCTCTGGTCGAACACCGAACGCTGCCACCAATACCTCGACGCCGTCACCCCCGATGCCATCGAGAAGCTCCACGGCGGTCACAGGCATGCCCCACCAAAAGCGTTGTAATTGAGCACAACCGGTCTGCGCACTCGCCGCGACGGGATCATAACCTCACTGAGCCGGGCTGGTCGGCCCAGTGGCGACCAGTGGACAAATCAGCCTGCGCAGACGATTCGAACCGCCCGCCCACGTCTATGCGTGAGCGTGGGCGCGTCGAACTCAGAGCCTGCGCCGGCGCTCAGCGATGAAATGAATGACCGTGCTCGCAGTCGGAACCAGCACCGGAGACACCACGAGCAGAAGCACAAGTAGTACTGGACCCACGGCTGCTAACATCGCTTCCCCTCATTTCTTCCGCCGCGGCGGACTGTTGTGGTCGACTAATTGGTAAGCTGGCGGTGATTCACTGGGACAGCCAACGGATTCGGTCGCCGAAATTTCGCCAGCCAATTCGTGGGCCCTCGGCCCCGGCACGGGGCGTGTGACTTCGAATGTCTGTCGACCGAAAGACCAACCGGCTACAGCGAATCCAACTCATCACGGGCTCGAGGGCGTTCCGCACGTATCACCGCAGGCCTCATACTGTGCGCTCGAGTGTGGCCGCGGCCCCCCGAGCACGTCCCGCGCTCGGTTGAGCCCGTCGATCTCGGCCGTGAGCATTGGCACGATCTCAACCACATCGCGTGTATCGGTCCAATGTGTCCGGTATGTCCCGGTGGGGTCGAGCAGATAAGTGATCGCGGTATGTGGCACGACGTAGCCATCCGGTGCCGCCGCGTCGGCTTTTGGCCGCGCGAAGACGTTAAACGCGTTCTTGGCGTTCTCGATTTGTTCGGTCGTGCCGGTTAGCCCGGTGAACCGCGGGTATCTGCTTTCGACGAACTGTTTCATGACCGGCGGGGTGTCACGGTCAGGGTCGACAGTGATGTATAGGGGCCGAATGCACTGTGCCCGCTCGTGGCCGATCTCGGCCAAGACGCTACTTAGGCGCGAAAGTGCACGCGGGCACACCACTTCGCAATGGGTGAATCCGAAAAACACCATCATCCAGCTACCGCGATAGGTCTGCTCGGTGACCGGGTTTCCATCGTGGTCGACGAGGTTGAAAGTTCCTTCGATAGGCGACATTTAGACCTCCGGTGTGAGAACAAACGTGTGCGGCTCGTAGCCCGGGCAGCTCAGCGCGACCTCGCCGTCCTGTGCGCAGGCCAGGGCTGGGCCAGCCCTGTCGAGCGGCGTGACTGTCCAGTCAACAATTCGAGCGACATCAACGCCGTCCATCGCCACTCGCCAGTTGCCACGGCCCAGCACGCGGCCCACGGTGATGCGGCGCTGTCCCACGCCGCTGGCATGCGAACGCAGCGATGCGGTGAGCACGCCATCGTTTACGTAGGCCCGGCTGATATCGATGTCGTCATCGACCGCGGTGATAGCTGGCTCGCTGAAGCGCTCGCGGTTCCACGGCTGGTTATACAATTTCCAAAGCCCGTCGGCAACATTGAGTCTCGCGTATGCGAATAGCACGTTGCCGGCCATCGGATCCACTTCGATGTAACGGCCGACGTCGTCGTAGAGGGTGTCGTTACGGGGGTAGTACAAGCCGCCGTCGCGATATGTCGGGTTCAAATACGCGTCGGCGTATGCCAATACACCGTCGCGCGTGTTCGCATCACCCATCTCGGACGCCCAAGCTGCGACCCAGCCATGGTCGGCGACACCGAGGTCAACTGGCTTGCCCATCATTGTCTTGGGTGACGGGCGCACAAACAGAGTGCCGTCATCTTGCGGCTGAACCAGATCCGTGATCTGCCGAGTGTAGTTGGCATGCACGAACTCTCGATTCCACATGTTCATGAGGGTTCCGCACCAAGCATCAACCCATGCGCCAGTATTCGGAACGATCTCATAGGAGTCTTCGAAGATCATCATGTTGTAATGCCCGGTCTCGTCGAGGCGGCCAAACTCCGCCCAAGCCCGCTCATAGTTCTGCGTCACCTCCGCGGCGCGCGAACCCCCCGTGATGAGATCATGAAGCCGAAACCCGAAGATGGCCGGCTGGTTGCAGATCTGGAAGATGCAGTTCGGCTCGCACGCCACGCCGAGGTAGCCGTTGCGCACCATCTGCCAATAGATGTGGTCATTGAGCGAATTTCTGTCGTATTCGAAAGACTTCTCGCTGCCGCCCCACAATGGCGTCCAGAATTTGAAGGTGAGCGATCCGGCCTGCGAATACATGTCGCTACCGAACAGGTAGTCATGCAATAGGGCACCCGACTGGACGTAGGCGCTGAACATGATGTTGTCACGCAGGACCGGATCCCATTGCTCGACGTAGCCCTCCGAGAGGTGTTCGTTGAATATCGCCCCCCCACGGCTAGTGTCCTTCCAAAACAGCCACGTCTCAGGCGCGAGTAACTTGGTCATCAAGCTCTGAATCATTGGTTGGAACAGCCCCGGGGCAGCAGGCAATCGGTGGCGATGCACAAGTGCCGCACCGTAGATCATGTAGGCCAGCTGATATCGGTAGCTGGAAAAATCATCTTGACCGGGGGCCCGACCTCCCATCAGGGACCAATCATTCACCGGCTGGCGCGAAAGGTTGCGCCAATGCCGAAGGTGTGCGACTTGCACTGTGTCAAGACCGTTTTCGTCCACCAGTGCCGAACTGCTCATCGCCTCCTACTTTCTGAGTGCAACATGTGCTCCGATCGATGTCGTCGGTTGTTGGGAGTGGGTTTATCTGGGGGCACCGCCCCATTGGACATCGAGGCAGCATGGTTGCTCATCGTCTTGCAGACACCGAGCAAGAGTCGGCGCCGCGCACCTACCGGCGTGCGTCGGCCTCCTCCACGACGCGGAATTCGAAGTGCTGTGCCCCTATTCGGCCGTTTCGCTCCCGAAATCCAGCCGGCTGACGCGCTTTCCAGTGGGACAAGTCCTGCATATGTCGCAAACAATGAACCTGCCTACGCTTCACCGACAGGCCCGTGCGACCGTGTGGCCGTTGTCTGTTCGCAATCGTGGCGCATCTGTTCGTGCTGCCACTGACCGATTATGTAGGCGATCAGCCAGGCTGTCGTGGCGATGGCGCCGGCCAACCCCGCGTCGGCGACGAAACCGACGATCCACGCCACGATTGCATAGCCGCCAGCGACTGCTGCAAGGGTGAACAACAGTGATCTCATGCGCCGATACTCCCTTCGTAGTGCCCCGGCAACCCCACCGTGACGGTGTGGCCGCTAGGGATAGCGACGTGCCAGCGATCGAATGCGGCATGGCGCTCGCCACCGCCGGCACAGCGTCCGTCGGCGTGTTCTTCGGGCCAATCGCGACCCGCGACAACGCAATCGGGGCAAACCATTGAGCGGCCACGCCGAGCGCGGTTGCGACAGTCCAGGCCAACGGCGTCACAGATCGTGCAAAATGGCGCATCGGCCGTCTCGTCTGGCAACTGACGGCAGGTCGGCGTTCCACTCATGCCGCTGCCCCCGTTGCGTTGACGCACAACGCCTTCCCCAGCATCTCCAGTGGCGCGAGCGGCTCTGCCTCGCCGATGTCGGGGTGCGAATGCGCGCCACGCCCTGCGTCGGCCGCCCAGTCGATCCGAACGTCGGCGCCGACGCGATGTACGCTCGTCATTTCGCCCAGTTGGATGTCAAGCCGAACAAAGCCCAAAGTATGAAACGAAGTACTCATTGGGTTGCCACCCTGATCTGAGCCAACACGTCGTCGCCATGGTCGACGCTGCGATCGGCGCACGGGCAATGGATAGACTGCCGCTGGACGCCGGATTCGATGATCGGAAGGTTGCGGCGCAAGCCGCCGCCCTTGCCCCCCGCCCCAGTTCCTGGGACACCCCGTGCACCAGCGGTGAAGGCCAGGCGGAATGGCCGCGCGGCGCGCATTCCGCGGCGCACGGCCAACCCGACAACGCCTACCCAGTGACACAGCAGCCATTCTCAGTCGGCTGCGATATCGGCCACATCCGTAGGCGGTAGGTGACATACCGATCCAGCAGCCGTTCGTCCGGCCAAAACGGGCGTTCATTAACGCCCCGACCCGCTGGCGCCCTGCAGGTAGCGCTGGCCTTGGTTGTCCCCTGCACGATCGGATACCCCAACCCGACCTATCCTGTGGGCACCCTCAACGTTATCGATCTCGAGGTCAACTACGATCTGTTGGGACTCCCGGCAGCGGATCTCTCGGCGCTGCGCGACCTTGCGCACAGCATCCTCGATGACCTGCCCTTCGAATTTGCCAGCCGCGGCACAACGTGGCAGCACGGCGGGCTCAGACTCCGAGCGAGCGATACACGATGTATCATCGTGGCGTGAATCTGGCCGATTGCAGTCACAAACCTCACGTTGCCCATTTCGGCCCTGCGTCCTGGCAGTCCCGCCTATTGGCGTTGTTGGCAGCCATTTTCGTACGCCCGGTGCTGCTCGCCTTGACGATCATGGGCCTGATCGTCAACCGTTTGCGCCCTGACGCCCTGCAACGAGCCCGCCTCGACGTCATCGACAAGCCGCTATCAGTAGTGCCCGCGCTGGCTGGAACCGAGGTGACCTCCGTCGCCCTGCCGCATTGTCTCGCGGAGTGGGTGGTTGCTCCGCTTGCTCGTAACTCTGATCGAGTGGTCATATACTTCCACGGCTCGGCGCTGGTGACCCTAGGCCTCAATTCGCATCGACGATTCGTCAGCAAACTGTCGCGACTTAGCGGCGCACAGGTGTTCAACGTGGCCTACCGGCTTGCTCCGCAGGTCCCTATCGAGGGAGCGGTGTCCGACGGGATCGACGCCTACCGCCACGTCCTCTCGCTCGGGTTCTCATCGGATCGCATTGTGCTTGCTGGGGATTCGGCAGGCGGTTTGATCGCCACGCAGACCGCGCTAGCTGCACGCGACGCTGGGCTGCCCGTGCCGGCAGCACAGGTCCTGATGTCCCCGTTGACGTCATCAGACATGAGCTTGAAGTACCGCGCGCTCAAAGCACACCGTGACGCGTTATTTCCGTTCATTACAGTAAAGTTCATTTACGAAGTGTTCGCCACCGCGAACGGGACACGCCCGCTCCCGCTCATGCCACCCGAAGCCGATTTGCGCGGTCTTGGTCCGTTCTTATTTCAAGTGGGCACCCACGAGATGCTGCTCAACGACACCTTTGCGTTGGCGCAGCGCCTATGCCTACACGGTGTGCCAGTGTGGGTGCAGGTGTGGCACAAGGCGATGCATACCTTCCAGCTCACCTTCGACGTGAACCCCGACGCCCGGCGGGCAGTCGATGAGATCACCGCGTTCATCCGCTACGCGACGACATCCGTGGAGGACGAAGCCAGCGCGTAGCTTGATAGCCGCGACGGGGCAGCCAGCAACGCGTTTCCCGAATAGCAGCGTCGTGGACTGCTCTTTCGAGGGAACTAACTTGGTCGAGTCCGCCAAACCGACTCCACAACCATTTCGAATACCTTGTTTCCCTCCGCGTCCCGAAACGTGCCCAGCAGCGACACCACCGCGTTCTTATGAACGCGCAGACGCACGTCTTGCACGCCGACCTCGCCGTGCAACGTCACCCCAGCGCGTACCGGACTTGTAAGCCATGCCTTTTGAATGCCGCGCCCTGCCACAAGCGATGACCGTCTGTACACGGCATCGGTCGTCAACCGCTGCATAACCGCCACCACGTGAATCCCGCTGGCAACCAACTCGCCGAATCGCGACGCAGCCGCCGCTCGAGTATCGACGTGGATAGGCAGCGGATCCCACAGTCGACCAAAGGCCATGATCTCCTCGGTGGAGAACGTCCATGATCCCAGCGAGAAAATCTGTCCGACCTGCAGATCGTCTGCATAGATGACAGTAGATGACTCGACGGTTTTCAATGTGCCCCCTTTGTGATGGGTCGGGCGTAAGCCCGTTTCGGTTGGCGGCTTAGGCTGGCAGCGGCGGCGCCCGACGATGTGGGCTATCGCAGGCGACGACGATCGGGCTGTCCGATGGGGCGGGGCGCCCGCTGTCCGAATCCGTCCGTGATCGTCGAAGCTAACCCCATAAAAGCGTGGCGGGTTTTGCGGTTCATCAAGTCCAGCGAGACTTCGGCACCTTCGGCCAGGTGACGGTCGAAGGGGATGCAATGAACCGCACGTACATGGGAAAGAAAAATGCCCGCGAACTTATCGATATCGACGGGCATAGGCCCGGGCCGCGCGGAATTGACCACGATGACCGCGTCGGATACCAGGTGGGAGTAGCCGTGGTGTTTCAGCCAGTCCAAGGTCGCCAGACCGCTGCGCGCCGCGTCGGCCGCGGGCGCCGCCACGACGACCAGCGCATCGGCCTCATCCAGGATGCCCTCCATCGTCGAATGCACCAGCCCGGTACCACAATCGGTCAAGATGATGTTGTAGAAGCGCTGCAGCATGTACAGCGCCGTGCGGTACTCGGCTTCTGAAAACCCTTCTGATACAGCCGGATCGCGTTCAGAAGCCAGAATCTCGAGTCGGCTCGAACCCTGGGACGTATGCCGACGAATGTCTGAGTAGCGTGAGATGTTGTTGTCCGATAGCAGATCTCGGACAGTCGAGCGGGTTTCGTTGGGCCCCCGCTGCGAGAGGGTACCGAAATCGGGATTGGCATCGAACGCGATCACCCGATCTCCACGCAGCGCAGCGAACGTAACCCCCAGGCCCACGGTGACAGTGGTCTTGCCGACGCCGCCCTTCATCGACAACACCGCGATACTGTAATCGCCATAAACGGGCTGGTTGATCCGCTCGATTAGGGCCTTCTCAAAGATTTCTCGTTGCGATTCTCTCGGGTTGACCATTCCCCCACTCGCGCGGTAAATCAGCCTTCGCCAGCCCTGCTGCGGTGCTGGTCGGTGACGGATCAAGCCGAGTTCATCGTTGGTGGGCAGCGGCCCACCGGTCTGCCGTTCGGGCATCTACGGCACCCCCTGGCTCAAAAGTGTTGCGATGGATTGATATAGCGGAGTTGGGATGGTTGTCATGTGCTCAAACTCAGCGCTCCCGCGACACCGTCCAGGGCCGCTTTCATGTCGGCCAGGTCGATCTGCATTAGTTGCTGCTCGTCGAGTCCTTCCAAGTCAGTGCCGTAACTTTGGCTTAATCGGTATTCGCGTTCCTCCTCGGCCGCCTCGATCACGTTACGCACAAAGCGGCCGTTGCCAGCCAGATCGATACTTCTGCGAGCCTTGCCGCCCGGCCCGATGGATTCGGCCTCGTACAGAGCGGTGCACGTCGAAACGAGTTCGTCGTAGGCGGCCTGGGTCAGCTCCGAATCCCGTGTTCTGGCAATGAGTCGGCCAATGTCACCTAGTTCGGCGGGTGTATAGGAAGCGAACCGGATACGCCTGGTGAACCGGGAGGCCAGGCCCTCGTTGGAGGCCAGAAACCGGTCGATTTCCGCGTCATATCCCGCAATGATCACCACCAGCCGATCGCGGTCACTTTCCATCCGGGCCAGCAGTGTGTCTACCGCTTCCCGGCCGAACGCGTCGCCACCGGACAGGCCGGTCTGGATCAGTGTGTAGGCCTCATCGATGAACAGCACCCCATCCATTGCCTGATCGATCAGTGCTGTGGTTTTGATGGCTGTACTACCCAGATGCTGTCCGACAAAGTCCTGGCGTTTGGCCTCAACGACCGCTGGTGTCTTCAAAAGCCCCAACCCACAATAGATCTGAGCCACGACCCGCGCGATGGTGGTCTTGCCCGTCCCCGGTGGTCCGGTGAATGCCAAATGCAGGCTGCGCGCCGCAGTGCTAAGCCCCTTGCCGCTGCGCACCTTGGCCAACGTTGCCGTGGACCGAAGCTTGCTCACCTGCAACTTGACATCGGCCAGGCCAATTTGGCGATCCAACTCCTGCTGCGCTTTACGCAGGTACTCGTTGCCGCGATCGGTGAGGACCTCGTCTTCGGTCTCCGCGTCGCCGTGCGCGGTGGCCGGGTCCCACTTGTCGGTGCGCGAATCGATCATCTCTTTGGTGGTGACAATCAACCGGTACTTCGGGTCATGCAGGGCAGCGGCGTTGGCCTCGAACGCCGGCTCCTCGCTGTAGATCCGCTCGAAGATGGCCCGCGCCTCCGCTTCGTTGCCCATCTCACGCAACGTGAGCCCCTTGCAGAACTCCGCAGCATGACGTGCGGCGGGGATCGGACCCTCAATTGCCTGGTCGAGCCGGCGCAGGCCTTCAGTGAACAAGCCCATCTGCGCGCAAGCCGACCCCACCATGAGATTCGCCCCCGCCGTGATGTACTCGTCGGCGAACGACGCCGAATTCGCCAGTGCGGTCAACACATCGGGCCAACGCTGCGTGGTGAAGTGCAACACGCCCCGGATATATGCGCAGATTTCCGAGGAGTGCACATCACGACCCGGCATGGCCGCACGCCTCTTACCCAGTTCGTCCAGAACTCGTTCGGCCTCGTCGTAATCTTGCCCCTCAATCATGCTCGCCGCGTACGCGAGCCAAATCTCGGTCATGTCGGCAAGGGCGTAATCCAGGTAGAGACCCGTCTGGAACCGGCCAGCGAGAGCGCGCGCGGGCAACCCCAGCCGGCGCTGCTCGCGGAACAGCGAATCGCTCGTCCGGTAGAGATGGTAAATCACTTCGCTGGTGGTCTCCCCCGCAGCGGCGCGCCCCAGCCAGGCATCACACATGTTTGGGTCGCACTCGGTGGCATGCCGAAACGCCTGCGCCGCATACTGCACGTCGCGATTCGTCTCTATCCCGTCCAGCGGTATCCCAAGCGAAAGCACACCCGCATCGAAGAAGCGCTGTGCATCCCTAGTGCCAGTCATCGGCGTGTTCTCCATCTATGATTAGCAGCTCGGACTGAAGCCGAGTACAACGGATAACCTGCACACAACGGCAGTCGCCGACCGCCAACAGGACCATCGACGTACCCCTGCGCGCGGCCGTGGAAAGTAAAGTAGGACCCGACATCGGCTGAGGAGAACCACGTGAGCCAACGACCCACGCCTGCGACAGAACCGGTCACGCCGCAACCGGTTGTCTCCCGCAGAGCTGACATCTCGGTGATAACCACCGAGCGTGGCCTGCCGATGCAGCTGAAGATCGGCGCCACGGAGATGTCACGCGCGCCCGACGATCTCGCGCGCGAAATCCTGTCCCTGTGCCAGTTGTCCGCGTTGCGCCTCCAGGTCGCGCATCGGCGCGACCTGAAGGAGCGCGGTTTCAGCCCAGCGGTGATTCGTGGGCTGAACTTGGCCACCGAGGAAGAACTGGCCGAGGCCGAGACTGCAGCCCGAGGAGACGACGAGAGGCCACCCGACACGTGGATGTCATCGCGATGAGCGGTTTGGCCGACTCGGTAATCGCCCGCATGCTCAAGGAGCGCGACCTGCTGCAGGCGTTGGATGAGCACTGCCATTCCATTTCCGCCGTGGTGACGAGCCGCGACGGGTCGGTCAGCGTCGAAGCCGACGGTCTGGGCGCAATGACGGGACTGCGGTTGCGCCCGACAGCGCTCAAGCTGGGGCCGAAGGTGCTTGCGAAGTTGATCATCGACACCGCCGAGGCGGCGGCCCGCGTATGCGCCGATCGCCAGAATTTCCTGGTCGCGGAGTTCAACCGCCGAATGAGCGCGCTGGATGAGAAACCGTCGACCGGTGGGGACGGCACCACAACCACAAGTCGTTAGCGGCAATTCTGCTCGCAAGCCGGACCACCCCACACGTTGTACGGCGCGACATCCTGGCCCAGCAAGTGAAACTTGCCAGAGGACGCTCCCATGGATACATTCGCGTCTCACGATACAGGGAGTATCACCTCTTAGAGAAGAGGGGCTCGCGGGGACCTGCCATGGGTTGAGCGAGTTTCAGCCTGGCGCGTCCAGGAGTAATCCTTGCGCTCGCGCCGCCGCTACCTCGGGCGCGGTTTGGTGGCGCCAGTAGCGGAAGTAGGAAACGGCTCGCACAATCGGTAGGGGATGTCCGGCACCAGGGACCGCCCCAACCTCGCGAGAAAGTTCGGGCTATTCTGAAGCTTCACTTCTGCAGCCAGAGTTCGAAGCCAACCTCGGCAATCTGGATATCCTTCCTAGAAACGGGTTCCTCGCCTGCCGGTAACGCCTAGCAACCACGAAGCGGTTTCGACCGTCGCCGCACCGGACTCTTGCGACAAGAGCTTGGCCAGTTTGAGGTGGAACTGGCCAAGCGCGGTGTCAAGCCTATCTCCGAGGCATTGACCAATGGGGAGGAAAACGCAAGCGTCGCAATCGATTCCAACGAATCCACTTGACCGGACGAAAACGTTCACTGACCCAAGGCTGGGCGCCATTATCTCGACCTCGAGGTGTGGAATCGGCTGCCTGAGTTCTGCTTTTATGTGCTCGATCAGATCGCGGGCTACTCGGTCGTATGCCGTCGTCTCGATCCAGTCGACAGCGTCATCGGTGAGCTCAGATGTTCAGTCCTTCGACGCCCCAGCCCACCACGGGTCCAGGTTGCCTTCCACTGACGGCAACTATCTGACTCTTGACGACTGAATTCAGAGGTTCACCATTGTGCTCGATGAGCCACCTGCGTTACTCCTCCAGCAGTTGCGGCCGCCGGGATTCGATACCCACAGATCCATGCTCGTCACAGCGAGATCGCGATGTCAACGTGAGATGGCATTGGCCACTCACGATGTTCGGTGAGCGGTCGATCGTCGTCAGATGCGCCAGGGACTGGTCGACTGGATCCACGGTGACGACCCGGTCAGTTTGCATGCGAACCACGCCCTGTTGTACAAGCGCTAAATTCTGCGGCCTGTAGCACTAGCGAGAGAAGGCATCCACGGATACACTGCGTATCATCGTGATACAGTGCGTATCGTCGCAACCACGAAGAGTTTGTCCAGGGGAGGTGCCACAGTTGAGCGCAGTCTGCTTAGCGGTTCTTAGAGCCACGCAGGCAGTTTCGGACGGCAACACGGCCGCAGCTGCGGGTCCCGGTGCGGCGAGTTTTAAGGGCACGCTCACCTCGTTGCCGGCCGCCGCAGCAAACAACGGACGCCGCAGATGACAGTTTCTCCGGTGCCCATCCAGGCAGACGCGGCAGCCCACGTGGCGGCATCGAGTCCCGGGTTTGACGCGACAGCAACCATCACCGCGGGCGACACCAGGCTGGGCGACTACCTGGCTATGCCCACACAGCAAATTCTCGAGAAATTGGGATTGCACCACCCGCCCAGTGCGGCAACGAACGCATCGTCGTCCCCGGCAGCACTGGCAAACCCGGCCGCGGCGACAAACCCCGGCGGGGCCGGCCACCCGTTTGATCCCGCAGCACTGATCAGCCCCGTCGTCAATGCTCTCGGCACCCTCGGAAACGGCCAATTTTCCGGTATGAATCCCACGAGCGCGCTCGATGGGATCTCCCACGCCTTCAACGGCATCGCCGGCCCGGTGCAGCAAGCTTTGAGTGCCGTGCAACCGGGCTGGCAGGGTGTATCCGGCGCGGCGGCGATCGCCAAAACGGGTGCTGCACTGGCTAATGGCGCCGACGTGGCAACACAAGCGAGCGGTCTCAGTAGTACCTTGTCGACCGCGGTGGCCGACGTCGCGCAGGGGCAAGCGCAACTGATCGCGATCATTAACGAGTACTGGGCGACATTCATGGCGCTGCTGCCCAGCCTCATCAATCCTTTTACTATGCCGTGGGCATTGGCCAAGCTCTTCGCGGCCGCATCTCAGGCGGTCACGCAGGGGGGCCGGGTCATGACCGAGCTGCAAACGTCCCTGGCCGGCCATGCCGGCGCCGTCACGGCGATCGGTGCTCCCGTCGCGCTCACTTCCGCCCCCACGCTGGGTTCATCGATGGCCGGGGCGGCGAGCCCATTGTCCTCGATGCTCGGATCGACGAGCGGGATGAGCGCGCTTTCCCCACTGATGAGTCTCGCCAGCGCAGGCATCTCGCCTGCCATGAGCGCTGCCAGCATGGCCGGAAACTCCGCATCGGCAGGCGCCCAGTCCGCGGCCCTTGTCGACGACACCGAGAAGGACCACAAGTCGCCAGCCGGCGGCGCCGCGGTGCCGGGCAAGGCCGGCGGGGGTGCCGGCCCGGTCTCCCCCGGCGGGGGCGGCGGGCCCGCTGCTTCCGGCACACTCGTGTCGCGCTTCACAGCACCCACGGCGCCGACGGCTCCAGAGGCGACGACCACGGCGATGGCAGCCGGCTCGGCCCGCGCCCCAATGGGCGCCATGGCCGCCGGCGGGGGCGGGATGATGGGCGCACCCTTCGCCGGTGCCGGCCAGGGCGCCAACAACGGCGGCGCACATACGGCGGCGTCGTATCTGCACACAAGTGACCAAGGCGGAAAGCTCGTCGGGGGCAGTAGCACCGTACCCCCGCCGGTAATCGGTGAGATCGATCCCAACGACACACCCGATATCGAATTGCGAATCTGAGAAAAGGAGCAAGACATGGACCACGGCGAACTGTCAATCAGGCCCGGCGAGGTCAGCGATGCGAACGGCCAACTGGCCGTCCTTGCCGACCGCGTCAAACAAGTAATGGACGCCGAGGCGCTCAACCTCACGGTAGACGCGCCCGGCCGCGACGAGGTCTCCCAGCGAGTCGCCGCGACATTGAACCAGGTGCACGAGGCGTTCGGTAAGTCATCGGATCAGGGACAGCAGCAACTCCGGGAGCTCTCCACGACCCTGCAGGCCAACATCGGCAAGCTCGTCGCCGCCGACGAAGGGCAAGCGGTCTAGCCCCATCGGGCCAGACTGCGGCGATGGGACGAAAGGCTGGGCATGGGTTTCACTAATGTTGTGTGGGAGTCACGCAGCACTGCCCAGCTGGCGCGCGACCTCACCGAGGGCCCTGGTCCCGCTTCGGTGGGCGGGGCAGGCGCCGCCTGGGTGCGGGTTGCCAACGAGTTCGCCGCCGTGGCCGCCGACTACGACAAGTTGGTCGACAAGCTCCAAACCGGTTGGAAGAGCGCAACTTCCGATGCGGCAATGCGCAAACTCGAAGGATTCCGCAAGTGGCTGCAAGACATGAGCCTCGCCGCGGCGACCAACGGCCAGCGCGCCGAGGAAGCCGCGGTGGCCAATACCGAAGCGGTACTTGCCATGCCAAGCGTCTCCGAGGCGGTGGCCGCCAAGGACGCCCAAGACATGATGGCCTCCCTGGCCGCCTACAACGGCGCAATCCTCAACGGCAACTTCGCCGAATTCGATGAGGCAGCCCGAACCCATCACGCCAACGCGGCAACGGTGATGCGCCAATACGAAGAAGCGGTGAGCGCACTGGCCCAGCCATGGGATCAGCCCGTGGCCGATGCCGCGACCAAGGGTGCATCAGCGGCGGGCACAGACGCGGCCGCCGACGCCGGCCAGGGGGGAGCCGGCGCGGCATCTTTGCCCGCGACCCCGCCCCCGATGCCGCTCTCGGCCTGGACCGCTCCCGACGTCAAATCCGGCGCCGACGCAAAAGCCGTGCAACGCATCGCTTTTGCCCGGGGCCAGGCGGGCGGCGGCGTGGGCGGCGTGGGCGGCATGGGCGCCGGGGGCTACGCGCCGATGGGCGCATATGGCCGCGGCGACGACAGCCGCGAGTACGAGTCGACGCGGCCGGCCGGGACCCTAGAAGGTGGCGGTGAACAGGGCGCCGGGCTATCAGACGTGACACAGTCCTGGTTGCCCACCACCCACCACGATTCCCAGTTCAGCGTGTCCAGCGTCAGCTGGGGCCCAAACTCAGCCATCTTTGACGAGCTAGCCACTCCCCCCGAACCCGAGCCAGCCGCGTTCGCCGAGGAACCGGCGCGCACGCTCGAGCAAGTCTCCGATGGCTGGGTGTCGCCACCGGTGATTGGCGCCGACGCAGAGGCCCGCCGATGAGCGCCGCATTGACCTCGCAACGTGTGCTCTCCGACGACGAGTTGCAAGTCGTCGCGTCGCGAACCGGTGTCGGAGAATTCCCTACCGTGCTCGATGTGCGGCCACGCCACAGCCGCACCGATTCGCTGGGCGTCGCGATCGATCAAGCCACCCGGGCCCTAACAGCGCGTGGTTTGATCACCGATGGCGTGGTGGACCCCGATTTGGCTTCCCAGGTCCGCGCGTTGCATCGCCCCGATCGTGAACTGGCGATGCGCGTGGTCGCACCCGTGGGCCTCACACGAGTCTCGGTGGTGCGGCAAAACTCCAAGGGGCTGCTCGCCCGCCGAGACGGCAACAAGTTCTCGATGCGTGTGCATGGCGCCGAGTTAAGTGACGCGATACAAGCCCTTTTGGGTGAGCTGCCCCCGATGCCGCCGGCGCCCATCGAACCCGTCGGTGCCCCGTTAGACGCGATGACCGAATGCCTCGACGATGGTGGCGAAGGTCCGCAGCTGGCGGGCCGAATCCATGCCCTGGGCACCGAGCGACGTGCGGCGATGCTGCTGGGCTCGGCGTTATCGTCGCGCCTGGCGTTCGCCGAAGTCGTGTACAACGCGCTGGCCCGTGACGAGGACCGCATTTCGCGGTGTCCTGCTGCGGTCGCGGTGTTCTACACCAAACGGGGGCGCATCGTCGCGGGCCCGACCGCCTCTCCCAGCGGGGAGCTGTGGACCACCCTCAAGGCGGGATCCGACCACACGATTGCTCAGGCCATCGGCCAGCTCATCGAGCTATCGACCGAACGATGGGAGGAGGCATAGATCCCTCGAGTACGGCTAACTGACTACGAGACCGACAAGGTTTCGACCATTTCCCGGTGTTAACCAAAACAAAGGAGAACAGACCAAAATGAGTGGTGTTACCAGTCTGACTTTCGCGCAAGCGCAGGTGAAAATCCAGCAAGTCGATGACGCGATGAATAACGCTCACACGCTTGCAAGGGACATGCAGGACATTACTACCCAAATGACGTCGGGCGCGTGGCTGGGCAACCAGGCCACCCAGTTCGGACAGAAAATGGGGCAATACACCGACGAATTCAACGCCATCGTCAATCGACTGACTCATGTCGCCGAAACCGGCAAGCAAAACATGCTTACCCTCGTCAACCACGACGCTTAGTAGAAAGGAAAACAAAAGTGACTGACACCATCCGCCACCAGTACGGCGCAATCTACGACGGACTCGATCAGATAAAGCGGGCCCTCAACGATGCGGAGCAATTGCGCGGGGACGTCGCCAAGGTGTTCGCCAGCCTGGACGACGTCTACACCGGTGACGCTGCGGCCGCGCTGCATGCTGCCCACCAGCAGATCTCGCAGCAGCTGGACCAGCTCATCCTGGACATGGTGAGCGTCCAGGGCCAAGGCGTCCAGCAGCAGATCGACACCGCAGCGCTCGACGCCCGCCTGGCCGGCGGCTTCTGAGCATCGCCCGGGTCCGGGCTCGCCGTTTTGGCGAGCCCGGACCCACGGCATCAGCGGGCTACATCGAAAGGAAATGCCATGACTACGCCGTCGAACACCGACCTGTCGGCCGGAAATTTGACTACCCAAATGCAGCAGCTCACCCAGTTCGGCGCGGGCAAAGACCTGCAGATATCGGAGGGCGCGCGCAAAACCTACACCGACGCAATAAGGACGTACCGCCAACACCTAAGCGACCTACGCGACAAAGCGGCCGGGCTCGTCCACTACCAGGCCGTTGGGGGCTTCGTCTCGGCACAGAACACGATGGCTCACCAGAAAGACAACACCGCGACCTGGGTCGCGCACATGGACGACTGCATTTCCCACCTGCACGAGGCCGAGAACGCGGTCAATGCTGCCTGCAAGCGACAGATCGCCCAAGACCAGAGCCATTGAGCCAGCCAGAAGAGGATTAGTTGTGTGCGGTGATGCAAATATCAGCGAATACCCCACGCCGACGCCGCGAAACGACGTCTCTCCGAATTTCCAGCCGAATCCTTCCGCTGACTGGTTTCCCTCCGATGACCCGATGACCGTTACGGATCCTGCCCCGGCGAATACACCGGAACTCGATCTTCTGACAAAGTCCACCGATGGCAAAAAGCCCAAAGATCTAGCATTTGAGCCCTTGAGTCAGGTTACGTTTGCGGTAGCCTATAACAACCTTGCCTGGGCAGCCGACGACCCGGCGGGCGATATACCCGGGGGCTGGAATGAGGTAGCACAAGGGATCGCCTCGGCCAAAGACGATTTCCAGACGCAATGGGCCTCGGCGGATTCAGGTGCAGATGCGTGGATAGGCAAAACCCACGACGCCGTATGGAAAAACATTTCCGCATCATTTGACATACTCGACAAGATGTCGTCGACCGCAGCCAATCTCGGCACGCTGGCCGGCAGTTTCTCCAGGATTATCGGTACCACCAAAAATGAGATTGTCTCAAACGCGGCCGGCTATGAGTCGTCAAAAAACTCCGAACGATGGAGCGACTATAAGCGCCAATATGACAGTTTTGCACAAAAGGTGATGACGACAGTTTATCAACCCAAGATCAGCGATATTGCCAAGAACAATCCCGACTTCAATTTCGGGTCCCAACCCACGGTTAACAGCACCACGGACTTCGGCGGCAACCGGACGGGCTTTGACGGCACCCCAACGAACTTTGGCGCCACCCCGACGGGCTTTGGCGCTGGAGGTGGCGCGGCGGGGTCGTTTGGGACATCCAAGCTTGCTGACCTGGCCAACTTTTCGACCCCACAAGAAAGTCTGGCCTCTTCACAGCTGCCGACGGATCTTTCCGGTGCAACGGCTACGCCGACTTCGGCCCAGTCGGGCCTGGATGGCCTCAATGCTCTTGCCGGCCCGGCGCAGAACCTCGCCTCCCCGCTACAGTCACTCGGTCAGCTCGCGAACATGGCACAGCGGGGCAACCCCGGCGGCGCACTCGGCGCCTTGCCCAAATTGCCGGCAGAGGGCGCGCTCAAGGGTCTCAAGCCTGGAGGTGGCGCAGGGGGCGGCGGCGCTGGACTGCGCGGTGTGCCACCCAGCAAATCCGCGGGAGCACCGTCAACCGCGGCGGTCAACAAGTCCGCCCCTGTCATGGCGGCCGGCTCGCGCGCGGGACTCAGCGGGGCAGCGGGCGCCGGCGCCATGGGTGCGCCCGGCGCCGGCGCGCCCGGGGCGGGTCACCAAGGCGGCCCCGGCGGCGCACACCAGCCCAGCAAAGCCTTGCGGCGCAAAAAGAATGGCGAGCTACTCATCGGTGAGGCCGAGGCAGTGGTACCCGTCCTCGGCGAGCCGGCCCGCACAGAACCTGCCAAGCAAGAGGCAACCTAGCCAGTGGCCTTCGTCGAGTCCGTCGGTCTGTTACTACCCGCGTCCCGGCCGACCAGACCGGACGAGGTAGCGTCCGCACCGGGCTGGCGCGCGGTCTGCGAGCGCCCCAACGACTCCCCCGCAGAAATGGCGATACACGTCGGCAGGGCAACACTAGCTGCCGGCACCGCAGAACCATCCGACATCGGGTGGGTCATCCATTGCGGATCCGGCTACCAGGGCACCGCGGGCTGGCCGGTGCATCACCACATCCAAGACGGGATTGTCGGAGGCCACGGCACCGCGTTTGAGCTTCGGCAGTACTGCGCCGGCGGACTCACCTCATGGGCGATCGCGGACCTGATGGCGGCCTCAGGCAGCACGGTGATCTGCACCGGCGGCGACAACTGGTCCTGGGACGATCGCTTCGCCACCTCCAGATCCGTTGGTGGCGAACCATTTTCCGATGTCGCTCATGCCACGGTCATCTCGCCGCGCGCCGGGTTCGCAAAGATACTGGCTACGGCCACCGCAAGCTGCCCCGACCAGTCGAGTCTGTGGCGTACCCGCGAAGCCTACTGGGAGCACGCCGGTCGCGATGACTTTCGGGCTGCCTATTCACGTGCCGTCGGTTCCCGGACGCCGGATGCGAACCGCGATTCGTTCCACATGCTGGCCCGCGCAGTAATCACCGCGCTCACCGCGGCCAACCTCAGCCCCCAATATGTGACCCACTTCGTACCGCATGATTCGACCAGCGGCGAACCATACCGATCCGTTGCCAAGGCCGTCGGCCTGCCTTGGGAAGAATCGCTGCACCAGAGCAACCTCGACCATGGCTACCTCGGCGTGAGCACCCAGGTGGCCGGCCTGGTCCAACTTGCCGAATCCGGCGAATTGCAAGCGGATTCGATCGTTTTACTGCTTGCGGCCGAATATCAACTCAGCGCCACAGCGGTGGTGCTGCGCATCATCCGCCCACCCGTCGTGTCCGCCGACGGCGTTGTCAGAACCGCAGCGTGAACACCGCAGAGCTTCAGATGGTGGGCAGCATCAGCCTGCTCGACCTCGACATCATCAGCAAGTCTTACGGCCGCGACTTCCTGCCTTATCCGTTTATGTTCACGCAGCCGACAAGGTTCACGTGGGAGCACGAATATGTAGAGTATGCACAATCGGTGCCGGAGCGCTTTAATCACGGAGACCTGGCGATGTTTCAGCAGTGCGCCGGAGCTTATGCCTACGCCGACATCCGCGTCGAATGCCAGGTCCAGTACATTCCCGCGGACACCCCCAACGTCCGCGTCGTTGCCTGCCGGCTCGACCAGACGGGATTCCTGGCTAAGCAAAAACCCGACGACGACGTCATCGACGTCTACGAGCTCTCCCCCTACCTGCTGGGGCCGGCGGTCGCCGGCGCGGCGGAGTTGGACAAACCCGGGCGCCACTCGGGAATCGTCATCCCCGAGTACGCTGGTAGCTGCGACAATTCTGCCGCGTCCGAAGACGTCACCCTGCAGGAAACGCTTGAGGGTGAACCGAGCGCCGCCAGCGTGCCGCGTGCGCAGGTGACGGCTTTCGCGACGGTGCAATCCCATTGGCGTCCGACCCGCCGGTGGGGACTCGATCGCGCTAAGAACTACGGTGTCTGGGTACGGATCAAGGATGATGGCGAATACCTCTACACGCCTGATTTCAGTGTGGCGAGACCGGTGACTCCATCGGCTTTGGCTGAACGAATCGATCGGCTGATATCCGAAGATGTCAAGGCCCTCCGCCAGTTTCGTAGCGGATAGCAGATCCTGTGCGGGTGTTGGCCACGCCTGAGCTTGCGTCCAGAGAAACCCGGGTGCCCGGGCTGCTCGGGTGGCCAAGGTGCTCATCGCGAAGACGGCCAATCAGGCTGTGCCGGTGAGCAGATGACGACCCATCCCCGGCGCGGATCGACAGCCGAAACTTGTCGTACCCGGCTGCGACGATGACGTTACGGGGTCAGGCCATCACGTCTGACACAGATATCGACGGTCCTCACCGGGGTACCGAGGGCCCGCCAGTACCAACAGTTTTCGTAGTCTTGCTAACCGCCGACCCAGGCGGTGCTGGCGATACCCGGTGGTTGTCAAGGACGACCAAACATCCTGATCAACGGCGCCCCCGACCCGACACCAGCAAGAAATGTTGTAGAAGCAAACGCGCTGATTTGGTCGCCAGGCCCAGATGCGTTTGTCGCGAACATCGCGTATTGAGCTCGAGCCCATCAACTACGAGCATGTCAACACTGAGGAGCAGACCATCAGCCCGACTACCCAACCCGTTAAGAGGCAAGGATACTGAGCCTACGTCGGAACGGATCATGGTTTGTCCCGGCCGTGGCGCGGAAGATGGGAGCGTTCCTGTGAAATGCGGCGGCGGAGCTCCCGTGGAACAAAACGGACGATATCCTCGCGTGAGTTGATCGTCAGTTTTTGAAATATTGACGACATTTGCGCATCGACGGTCTTGGTCGAGGTCCCTCGGCGCACTCCGATGGCGCTGTTGGGCCAGCCCGCCGCTGCGAGGACGGCGACTTCGTGCTCGGCCTTCGACAAGGTTGCCCAACTCGATCTGCCCTCGGCGGCGCGATGGTTGCCAGACGATACGTCTATCGCCAACGCGCCCAGCGCAACTCGCTGTAACTCCACCCAGCCGGGAGACAATCGCGATCCCCGCTTTTCGAGATCGGCGTAGGTTTCACGTCCGAGTACCTCACGCGCGACCTTCTCAGCAGCGCTCGTTTCGTCGGCGAACGGACCCATATTCTCAATGAGCACGCCCACCCGGGCCCGCTGACTCTTCAGGCCTCCGGCGACGTAAGCAATCTCGATCGCCGACTTGACCAGCATGCTGCGACCGGCGTTTCCGGCCGCCATCTGGTCGGCGACCAATCGGGCTAACGCCCATATGCGAACGTGAATCGACCAAGTCGTGCCCCATTGATCTCCCATGGGCACCTGATAGGTCAGCGCGGCGCGAACCAACTCCAACGCCGCTTCTGCATCGCCGCTTTTGATCAGCGCGAGCGCCAACATCATCTGGGCCCACGTGGCAGCCCACTTTGCGCCGGCCGCGGTTGTCCGCTCGAGATGACGCTGACTGATGGCCATCGCCTCCTTCGCTGGCCCGAAAAATCCGGCTGCCATCGCCTCGAACATCTCACTCATCGCCTCGCCGCCACGGTCTGCTTGCTCGTGAAACTTCTCGCGGGCACGAGCAAACACAGCGATTGCACGCGGATCCCGGCGCGCCAGCAACAGCTCGGCACCCCAGGCGTAGTCGACCACAGCGGGCAACCCGACATCGGTTTCTGGCTCGTCGCGCCAGCGCTCCCCGAGGGGGGACTTGGTATTGCACGACGCAACACAGCGGTCCAAAAGCTCTTCGGCGTCCTGAGGACACCCCTGAACCAGGGCCAGCCAAGCCGTCAGGGCCAGCGCAGCAAGCTGAAATTCAGCCGGCTCTTTTTGCGAAGCTTGCGTGGTTGCCAGGGCCTGCTCAATTCGGCCGCGGATCTCCGCTAGGGAACCGATGTAGAACGGAGCGCGAAGCGATAGCAGGCCAACACAGATTTGCAGCGCCACGACCGGCTCCCTAGCCGCCAAGCTGGCGTCGATGGCGCGCCGAATATTCGGCCACGCCCCCATTGCCCAGGTCAGCAGCTCCTGTTCGGCCGTACCGAACCATTCGGCTTGAGCATGCAGAGCCTTGTCGCGGTAGTGGTAGTAATGCCGGCGCGCCAACCGAGCCGGCTCGTCGACCGCCTCGGTGGAGCGCTCGGCCAGCCGCTCGGAAGCGAAAAGGCGAAGACTTTCCAACAACGAGTAGCGCACCGCGTAGGCGCTGATATGGATCGACACCAACGACTGTTCCACCAGTCGCTCCAGCAGCTCACGAATTTCCGCGCGGGCCAGACGAAAAGCGGCTTGATCTCCCTCCGCATCGCGCGCCGCAGCATCGCAACCCGGGATCGACACGTCATCGGCACACACGGCCTCGATGGCTTCCAATTCGGCGCCCACATCGGCTACAACCGTGTCGAGGTCTTCGGGGTTAGTATCATGCCCCGGGGCGAATACCGACAACCGGTCAAACAGCAACCGCTGCTTGTCGCTGCACAACTCATACGACCACGCGATCACATCGGTGATGCTGCGATGACGACCCTCCGCCCCTGCCCGCGGCCCGTGCCGCCACCGCATCCGCGCATCGTCGGATTCACCACTGAGCTGCTTGAGGATCGTCGACAACGGCTCATAAAGCATCCGCGCTGCCGCCAGCCGGATACACAACGGATGCCCATGCATGCGTCGACAGATCTGCTGGGCCAATCCGACCTGATCGGGCTCGGTAATCGCATGGCCCACCAGCGCAGCGCGCTGCCGAAACAACTCCACCGACTGGTCGCCAGACAACGGCGGCACCGTGACCAACTGCTCGTCGACCCACCCCACTGGTTCGCGGCTGGTCGCCAAAATCGTCAACCCCGCCACCGCATCCAGCAGATCGGCGATCACCTGCCCCGCGCCGGCCAGCACGTGCTCACAGTTATCCACCACCAGCACCGTGTCCACGGCACGACCAGCCCCATCCACTTGGGACAACGTCTGCACCGCACCATCCCACGCCGAGGCACCAACAAACCCCCCAACGAGCACATCGGCGGCGACCGCCTCCCGCACCGCCGCCGCATCCGAGCCCCTGGCCAGCTGCGCCAGCCGCACCGCAAACACCGGTGTGTGCCGCGCCCTATGCAACCGACGCGCGGCCTCCTCGGCTAGTCGGGTCTTTCCGATCCCCCCGGGCCCGATCAACGTCACCAACCGGGCCGGCCCCATCAGCAACGCGCCAACCCGATCCAACTCCCGCCGACGACCGACAAACCCTTCCGGAATAGGCGACAAGGCGGCGGGTTCCGCCCTAGGCACGGCTACAGACGATACCCCCAGGTACCCATCCAGTCCTGCCCTGCCATAGGAGGGGCCGGTCATGAGACCAGAGTGACCGGCCCCGGTGAACTGGTCCACGGCGAACGAGAGTCGTTCATTGGTGGGTACCGGTGGCAGCGTAGGGCCTGGGGGCTGGTAGCCCAGTGACGAGTGCCGGCGGTGGTTGTATTCGTGTTTCCAGTCGCTGGTGACCGCACGGGCCTGGGCCAGTGAGCAGAAGCTGTTGATGTTGAGGCATTGGTCGCGGATGCGTGAGTTGAACGATTCGACGTAGCCGTTTCGCCGGGCGGGATGAAGTGCAGGCCGACCTGTCCGTCGGCCACCGCTGGATACGTGCCGCGTTGGCTGGCCAGACGGTCGAGCTCGGAGATCAGGTGCTCGCCGGTGATACTGCGCTCGACGGCACCGGGCCTCGGACGCCGATTGCGCTCTCGGTGGTCCATTCGAGACGCGTGTTCTTGGTCTCCGGCCCAAACTTCATGAGCACGACAACGGCAAGCATCATCGGCACGACACTGAGGGCGGCGGTCGCGCGGATCGATGGTGCGGCAACGGCCGCAGCGGCCAGCGCCAAAACAACTACCCCGCCCGCTTTGGTTGCACCTGCAGAGATCCCGCTACCGCGGGCGCGTATTGCCGTCGGATACACCTCGGCCGTGTAGGCGGCAAGGACTGCGTTGAAAACATTGATGCCCCATACGGGTACAACGAGCAAGATATGCAACAGCACGCGGTTGCTCGCAACCTGATCACCAAACATCGCGAAGACTGCCAACGACGCGCCCATCAGAGCAACCAGCAACAGCACGGTCTTCTTACTGCTCCACAGGCCATACATCAGGCCGACCGGTAGGCTGAACGGAAATCCGATGATCGCAGCATCCCTCAGTGTCGAACTTGCATTTACCGCAGATAAACCGAGGCGTTGCAGATTCGATGGCATCCACTGCTGAAACCCGTATTGAGTCATGCCGATACTCAGGCCGAGCAGAACTATCGCTGCAGACAGACCCAGTAAAGGTGCGGCGAGAAACTCGCTCGCGCCAGCCGGAACGACTTCCCGCATCTGGTCGACGGGACCGGATTCAACAACCGCACCATATCGAGCCATGACCCCACGGGCCTCGGACTCTCGGCCCTGATGTAACAGAAATCGTGGCGACTCCGGGATCCATCGGTTGAGGACCAAAAGGAGCAGGCCCGTTGGCAGGCTTATCAGCCAAAGGAACCGCCAACCGAATTTGTCCGGCGACGCCCAAGTGGATGCCAACCAACTCACGATGATGTACGCACCGGCTATGTCGCTGCCGACGAGTACCAGCATCCATCCCCGATGCTTTCTGGGCATGGTCTCGCACAACAATGCGAACGCGATCGGAAGCATGCCGCCCGCACCGAGACCCATGACAAAGCAGGTGACGAGATTCATCCAATATTCCGGCATCGTCGCGCAAGTCGATGTGGCGATGAAGATGATGGCGGCCAGCAAAATCGATGCGCGCCGGCCTATCCGGTCACCCATCCATCCCCAAATGAGAGAACCGATCATCGTGCCCGTGATCCCTGACAACGGATACAGCGCGATCGACAACGCATCAGACGTCGGATTCAGCGGCCCACGAAGCCCGTACTCGGCGGCGGCGCCCGGCGCCACAAATGCCAATGAAACTGGCTTCATAACGTCGATCGTGACGGCGGCCCCAAGCGCTAGCAGCAGCGCGACATGCGCTGGCCGTAAGCGAGCGCTATCGAGCGAGCCAATGCTGAAAGCCGGCAATGGCGGTCGTTTCGACCGACCCCCCGGAACAAGGCCATAGGCGGTAACACCTACGCCGATGAACAGCAGCGCCATTCCAACACCCATACTGACGCTCACTGGCATTCCTGCCATTCGATAGTGCATATCGCGGCTCGCATAGAAGTCGGGCAGCTGAAGCGACACACCGATGGTCGTTATCGTCACCCCAAACCAGAAGGCCAGCTTGTGTTGGTATGAAACGCCGCCGGCCGGTCTTGTCTGTGAACGGATCCGCGCGAAGTCTCGCATCAAGACCGGCCTGGCGCGAAATCGTCATGGCAACAACAGGTCTGATCGCTAGGACCCTCGTGCGGATCGGCATCGAGAACCATCGCGCCCGGGTCATTTGCGACCGAAGTCGTCCCGGTGCAATCTTGGCGTCCCGCGCATCCGCACGCGGCGCCATCCGACACGCCTTGGGCCCAATGCGCCACACGAGACCTCCTCACCAGCCGCATCGCCACCGCACCTGATCACCGGGCGGGTCGAGCAAAAGCCGACGGCGCGGGATCACTGGGCCTTCCGCGCCGAACCCTAGCCGTATAGGATACACCGCGTATCGGCTGTGAGGCGTATTGGCGGTGGCACTACGGATGCGAAACGGTTTGAACCGATTGGGGTCTGGGTTCGACAGGCCGCGAGCGTTGGCTGCGGCCAGCGCAAGTGGCAAAACGCCAGGTGATCCTGCCGCGCCATGTGTGTAGCCACACGCTCTGACCCGAACCCGCCGTCGACTCGAGTTCACCGGTATGCCCGAAGCGGGTCGACGGCTCGCTGCTGAGGCGCCGGGAACTGAATGAGCTTCTCAATCCGGAAGGAGCGCCTCACATGGACAGTCCGGCGTTTGACTACGACATCATTGTTATCGGTGGCGGACCCGCCGGGTCCGTCCTGGCCTGCCTTCTGGCCGGGTCGGGCTGGCGCGTCATGGTTTTCGAACGCGATATTCATCCGCGAGAGCACGTCGGTGAGTCACTGACCCCGGCAGCCAATATCGTGTGGCAGCGGATCGGATTCCGGAACAAGATCGAGGAGGCCGGTTTCATCCACAAGCCGGGCGCGGCCTGGACCGCACCCCGGGCCCCGATCGGCAGACATCTCGCGATCCGCCTGAATGAGGCGCCCTGCCCGGACTGTCCGCCCCCGCACTACACCTACAACGTCGAACGCGACGCCTTCGACGCACTGCTTTTGCGTCACGCACACGAGCAGGGTGCCACCGTCTTGCAGGGGGTGCGAGTAACTCGCGTGCACTTCGAGAACGGCCGGGCGGTGGGCGTCCGGGCGACGGTGGCCGACGGTTGGCAGCGGGATCTGCGTGCCCGGTTCGTGGTGGACGCGTCGGGCCGGCGCTGTGTGCTGGCAAGTCAATTGGGTCTCAAGCGTAAGGATCCCGCGTTCAACCAGTTCGCTGTCTATTCATGGTTCACCGGTGTCGCGCCTCACCCACCGGGAACCGAGGGCATGATCCTATTGCATTTCCTGGATCTGGAACGGTCGTGGGTATGGCAGATTCCGCTGCGTAATGGCATCACCTCGGTGGGTGTGGTGACAGACAAGGTCGACTTCGCCGGGGCCGGGCAGGATCGGCAACAGTTCTTCGTCAGCATGATGGCCCGAAACAACAGCCTGCGGCACAATCTGCGCGATGCCCAGTCAATCCGCCCCTACCGGATCCAGGCCGACTACTCCTATAAGATCAACAAGCTGACGGGTCCTGGCTGGCTGCTGCTCGGCGATGCCCTGCGTTTCGTGGATCCCATCTTCTCCACCGGCGTCGATGTCGCGGTGTTCTCCGCGCTGTATGCCTTCGAGGCTGTCGATGCCTGCCTTCGTGGTGGCGACGAAGCCACGTTGCTGCCGGCATACGAGCATCGGGTGACGGGCGGCATCGACGTGTGGTACGACCTGATTGCGCTTTTCTATGAGCTGCGGAACTTGTTCACCTTCTACGCGGTCAACCCGGCAACTCGAAAGCGGGTCGTTGGTGTGCTGCAGGGCAACCCCTACGCCCCCGACTCTCTTGATCGGGCACGCAGCCTGATCGACGTGCTGCGCGCATCCCGCGATCGGGTGCATGCCACCCCCAATCACCTGTTCCGCCCCGGCCGCTTGCTCGGCGCGCCGGTCGGCTCAGCCACATGCGGCGGCAATGGATTTCGCGCTTAGCGACGAGCAGCGCTTGTTCGCCCAGACGGTGGAGACTGTCGCCGCCCAAGCGCTCAACGACGATCTCGCCGATCGAGACGCCGCGGGTGTCTTCTCGGCCGATGCCTGGCGGATCTGCGCGCAGCTCGGCCTGACCGGCCTGATCGTGCCCGAGGCCTACGGCGGCGGCGGCGCGGACGCGATCACCGCCATCGCGGCGCTGGAGGCCCTGGGCTACGCCTGCCGAGACAATGGACTAATCTTCGCCCTCAACGCACACCTGTGGGCTGGCGTGACGCCGATCATCCGCTACGGCAGCCTGGAGCAGAGACGACGGTATCTGCCGCGGTGCTGTGACGGGTCGTTGATCCTCGCCCATGCCGCCACCGAACCCGAAGCAGGGTCGGACGTTTTCTCCCTGGCCACCACCGCCACTCCCACAGGCGAGCAGTGGATTCTCAACGGCACCAAGACGTTTGTCACCAATGCCCCGGTTGCCGGAGCATTCGTGGTCTTCGCGACCACCGACCGCGCGACCGGCTTCGCCGGCGTGTGCGCGTTTCTCGTCGACGCCGACAACCCGGGCCTGCGAGTGGGCCGGCCAATCAACACGATGGGCTTGCGAACGGTACCGATTGCTGAGGTGTTCTTTGAGGACTGCGTCGTGCCGGCCGACGGCCTGCTGGGCCGTGAAGGCGCCGGCATGGCCATCTTCGACGCCATCATGCGCACCGAACGAGCCTTCATCCAGGCCGCGGCGGTGGGCACGATGCGTCGCGATCTGGAACGCTGCGTTGCATATGCCCGCAGCCGACGGCAGTATGGACAGCCGATCGGTAAGTTCCAGGCCGTAGCGCACCGCGTGGTTCAGATGCGGTTGCGGCTGGAAACCGCGCGGCTGCTGCTCTATCAACTCGGCTGGTCAATCGAGCGGGGGGCGCCGGCTCCCCTGCAATCGTGCCTGGCGAAGCTGCACATCAGCGAATCGTTCGTTCAGTCGGGTCTGGATGCGATCACCGTCCACGGCGGCTACGGCTACACCACCGACTCCGAGATCGAGCGTGATCTGCGCGATGCCATCGGTAGCCGGATCTACTCGGGGACCTCGGATATCCAACACAACCTCGCGGCCCGCCTGCTAGGGCTGTAGGCACGAAAGGAACTGCGGCACATGCGAATCGAGGACAGGGTGCGCGATTTCATAGGCGCTCAATTGGCCTGGGAAGGTGACCCGACGCGGCCGGACGAGCTCGCCGACGACACCGAGCTCATCGACAGCGGGCTCCTGGACTCGCTGCGGGTGATCGAACTCGCCGGTTTCCTGCAGGCCGAGTACGAGTTTGAGGTCAATGACATCGACGTCGTCTACGACAACTTTCACACCATCGCGGCGATCACCGACTACGTGCGACGCAAGATCGCCAGCCGCGCGGATATCGGATCGCGGTGAGCGCCACGGGAATTCAGTGCCGCACACTCCTTGAGGCGCTGCAACGGAGCGCCGAGCGCAACCCCAACCAGATCGCGCTTTGCCACGGGACCGATTCGGTGAGCTACGCGGAGCTGGCGGCACGCTCATTCCAGCTCGCCCACTTGCTCACCGCGGTGGGCGTCCGGCCGGGCGACCGTGTTGTCCTGGACGTTCCCAAGTCCGTCGATGCCGTCGTCGGCATCTACGGCATCCTCGCTGCCGGCGCGTGCTATGTCCCGCTTGACCCACACGCACCCGGGCAACGGATCGAGCAGATCGTCCGCAACTGTGCGCCCAGCGCAGCGATGGCGGTCACGTCCACGCTATCGCGTTGGGCCGGTTCGCGATCCATAGAACTCGCTATACCGGCTGTGGTGGTATCCGATGCCGATCACATCGATGGAATCGATGCTCGGTCATCGCGCATCTACGGTCGCGCGGCGCTGCAAACACAACCAATTGGCCCACCTTGCCGGCCGCATCGCGACGACCTGGCCTACATCTTCTATACCTCCGGATCCACCGGCGAACCCAAAGGAGTCGCTCTCACCCACGGCAGCGCCGTAGCTTTCACTCACTGGGCCGCACGGGAATTCGACCTTCACCCAGGTGATCGCGTGGCCGCTCACGCGCCATTGCACTTCGACTTGTCGACCTTCGACCTTTTCGCCGCCGCGGATGCCACAGCGACCACAGTGCTGGTGCCGCGATCGACCACCGTATTCCCATGGCAGCTGGGTACATTCCTGGAGGCCTCACGCATCACCGTGTGCTACTGGGTGCCCTCGGCTCTCAATGCGCTGGCATTGCGCGGCGGCCTAGCCGAGCGGGACATACGCGCGCTGCGAACGGTGCTGTTCGCCGGCGAGGTCTTCCCGACTCCACGACTGCGCCTGCTGATGAGCCTGATCCCGCATGCCCGGTTCGCGAATCTATACGGCCCCACTGAGACCAACGTGTGCACCTGGTATGACGTTCCCCCGCTGCCCGATCATCAGACCGAACCGATCCCGATCGGACGGCCAATCCCCGGCGTGGAAACGTACGCGGTCACCGACAACGGCACACTCGCCGCTGCTGGCGAGATCGGCGAGCTCTACGTGCAGGGTCCGACGGTCATGCATGGCTACTGGGATGACCCAGAACAGACCCGGGCCGTCCTGGTCCCATTCGGCGCGCCGGGCATGCTCGCCTACCGGACCGGGGACCTAGTCCGACGCTCCCCGGACGGCCACTACCACCTGCTGGCCCGGCGCGATCACCAGATCAAGACCCGAGGCTATCGGATTGAACTCGGTGAAATCGAGACTGCGTTGCACGCCGATCCCGAGGTGATTTCCGCAGTCGCGGTTGCCATCCCCGATCCCGACATCACCAACCGGCTCGCCGCGTGCGTCGCCACCTGCAGCCCACTCGATCCGGGGCGGCTGGCCCGAGTCTGCTCAGACCGATTGCCCCGGTACATGCGTCCCGAATGGTTCGTGTTCTACGACGAGCTGCCGTTGACGCCTACCGGGAAGGTCGACCGGCATGCGCTGCTCGAGGACCTGCTGGCTCACCCTCCGACACATTCGGAGTCGGTCCGACACATTTCACGGGAGGTCACGCATGGTGAGTAACGACAAAACGGTCCTGGTGGTCGGGGGCGGACCAGCGGGCAGCACCACGGCGGCTCTGCTGGCCCGCGCCGGCCTAAGAGTGCGTCTATTCGAGCGTGCGACATTCCCGCGATACCACATCGGGGAATCGCTGGCACCGTCTTGTCGGGCGATACTGGAACTGTCTGGCGCCGAAACGAAGGTCGCCGCCCACGGCTTCCAGCTCAAACGGGGTGGCTTGTTCCGGTGGGGGGCCGAGGACTGGGCTGTCGATTGGGAAGCCAACCTTGGTCCGCACGTCTACTCCTGGCAGGTCGAACGGTCGCAGTTCGATCAACTGCTGCTGGAGCATGCCCGCGACCAAGGCGTGGAGGTCATCGAGGGAGCCGCCGTCAAAAGTGTGCGGTTCGACGGTGATCGAGCCACCGGCATCGAATGGACACACCATGACGCGTCCACCTCGACCGTGACATCAGGGGATTTTGTGGTCGACGCATCAGGTCGCACCGCTCTGCTGGCCACCCGGCATTACCGAGACCGGCAGGCTCACGAGGTATTCCGCAACGTCGCGCTCTGGGGTTACTGGGAGGGCGCAACGACGCTGCCAGGCACCCCTGAGGGCGGACTCGACGCAGTCTCGGCCCCCGACGGCTGGTACTGGGTGATTCCCTTGGCCGACAACAGGTTCAGCGTTGGATACGTCACGCACCGAGACAATTTCCGTGCGCGCCGGCCAGGGTACAAGACGCTGGAGCACATGCTCGTCGACCTCGTCCAGGAATCCGACACGGTGTGCGGACTCGTCGAACAGGGCCGACTGCTTCCTCCGGTTCGCTGTGACCAAGACTGGTCCTACACGACCGGGCGCTTCGCCGGCCCCGGCCACATCATGATCGGAGACGCGGCCTGCTTCCTGGATCCACTGTTATCGACCGGCACGCATCTGGCGATGTTCAGCGCCCTGATCGGCGCGGCCGCCGTCACCGCCACGCTCGACGAGGTGGTCGGCGAGGCCGAGGCGCTACAGTTCTTCGAACGCCAATACCGCCGTTCCTATCAGCGCCTCCTCAAACTGGTGTCGCTGATGTATCAGCAATACCAGGGAAAGGAGACTTACTTCTGGCTGGCGCAACGCCTGGTGCGTGACGGAGTGCGGTACCGATTACCAATCGGGCCGTTCTCCAGAATTATCTCCGGACTTAGCGATCTGCAGGATGCCGGTTACAGCCCCGGTTGGGCTGGCCTGAATCGCAACAACACTGTGGCTGAACCTGATTCGGCTGGACCCGTCCTGCGAGGACTTCACGACTGCGGTAGCGGGCTGCGCCTGGTGACAGCCCCAAGGATCGGGCTCGAACGCGTGGACAGTGCGGCGTCATCCGATCGGATACGGGTCAACCACTGAGCCGAATGATGTTCCTATGTTCCTGGTACAGCAGATGATTCAACGCGGAACGCACTCAACGATCGATGAATGGCTGTGGGGTCGTGCCCAGGATTGGTACGTCGGCTTTGATACCCGGTTTCCCGTGGGATCGCGACATTAATCCGGCGACTCGGCGGACCGGGGACGCGACGCTCGTATGGCTGTGGCTTCCCCTTAGGGTTGCAGGCCGTATGTCGTGCCGAACTGTTTCCTCACCATGTCAGAGATATCCGAGGAAACCCGCGGACTGACGCGGACCGGATGCCCATCACGTCGAGCCCATTGTCTGACATCTGTATCGGCGCTCTTCGGCTCATAATCGACATAGTTAGCCACTGCCGACCGGCTACCGACGACGCGTTCGTCTGCATCATCTCGGGGGTAATGCAAATACAAGTGCCCGAGATCCGCTGCAGTCGGGGTCGGGCGGTCGTTCGGGCAGTTGTGCAGGTAGAAGGTGACGCAGTCGTAGCTTTCGTCGCAGCTGTCGATTTCCTCGACCAGGGTCACAACACGTGGACCGAAACGCCACACCGCGCACCGAAAATCCCCCGCGGTGTCCAGGGCACCGGCATCGGCCGGCTGCCCCAAACGACCGACCATCGCGGTACAGGCGTACCGCCAGATCGCGCGGAATTCATCACGGCCGGGACTCGGGTCGTACCGCAACCGCAGTTCCCGCGCGAGGTCTGCGCGCGAGCGCGCGCCCTCACCGCAGGGATGCCATTCCGGTAGCACCGGAAGGACATCGGTGAGTGGCGACCAGGCGTCGTCAAGTGTGAGGAAACCAGCGAAATCCTGCCGTGCGTCCCGGAAGGCCGCGTCCGGGCGGTCCTCAGCGGACGCGCTGAAGAATGCCATATGCCCATACACGCCGCTCTGGGCATAGCCGATTCGTTCCGAGGGATCCACACCGTAGTCGTCGAATGTTTCGATGAACAGATCGCCGACGCCCGTGGACAGGACGGTACCAAAAGCCGATCCGACACTCTCAGGACCTAGGTCAGCCTCGTCCCACCCCCTGGTCGCGATCTCATGCAGACCGTCAAGAACGTTGTCGCCCAACGGGACCCAGCCCATCGCCATATGACCGCCTCGAGAGAACCCCACAAACGGGTACGTCCGCCGACCCTCCACAAACCGGTGACGATACGCAGCGTATCATCACACCGTCAGACCCGTGGTCGATGGCTCACTTTGTATACGTTGACCAACCCGAACGGTCATCATCGCGAACATGTTAACGACGTAACTGCCCAGCCCGCATAGCGAATCTGGATCCAGCCGTCGGCAAAACCGACGATGCCCACCACCTGATCTTTCACTCGATATGACCACATCTGGTTCAGCGAGCATCGGTTGCAGCAACGCCTGGTGCAACCGCAACGACTTTTCTTCTTCGCGCGTGAACCCGTCACCCATAAGCCGGTCAACCTCGCGGCGAGGGACACGTCGATGCGTGCCTACGCGGATGTGCTCGATCTCGCCGCGGTCGCACAGGTTGGCGACATGCTGGCGCGAAACGCCGAGCAGCTGTGCAACCTCACCTGTCTTCAGCATGGTCTCCATGGGGACTAATCCTTCCCTATAAACACAAAAAACACAACACAGCAGCTCAGCGACAAATTCCCCATAAGCACGGTGCAGCCGACCAGGTCATCGAGCACGCAGTCCGCGACGTCATCGGCGCAATGGGCCGAGACGATCTCGACATTGGTGCCGGCCGACCCGGCCAGCGCGCTCCGCACTAAGTTCTACGAGTACTTATAGCGGTGATGGACGTGCCCCGAACCCAGCGAACAGCTCCAAAACGCCGCCGAAGCCGCCAAGCGGTGGCTCGACTCGTTGACGCGGCGGCTATTTTGCTTCGCCGGAGGCCGATGCCAGTCGGTTGCGATGCATCGGCGATGCCCTAGGCGCTGTTGCCCAGAGCCAGGTGGAATTGGCCGAGGCCGTGGCCGAGGCCCGGACGCACGCGGACTCAGCGCAGCGATGCTCGGCGCCAGCTGCCAGGCCGCTTAGGAACGCTCCAGCGAGCTAGCCGAGCGTTCGTGAGAAGCGGTTGATCACTGCACGGGTTCGCGCTGACCCAAGGACTTTCAGCAGAACTTTCCGTAGGAACCTACGGTCAATCCGCTTTGTGACACCGCGGTTGGACAGTCCCCGTCACCGCTGGGGCCACCTAGGCAAGTATCAGCACGGCGTCGCTCACCTAGTCGATCAATCTGCAGTTGTCGGGCAGTTCCCAAGCGCCCCAACCGAACACACTCGCAGCCCATATCGGCGCCAGGGAGCGCGGAACGGCACGGCGATCGATTCGCACAGCAGACTCACCGTCACAGACGTGAGCTGGGCCATCCGGGCCGATGGCAGCTGGTCAGCCGGCTTGATGAGCGACGAACCAGCCGACTAGCAGTTCGGCTAGCTTGTCGGGTTGTTCCTCGGGTATCCAGTGCGAAACACCAGGCAAAATCTCGAATCGGTATTCTCCGGTAACGTACCGAGCCGTGTCATAAGCTGCTTTGGGGAGCAGGGCGATGTCACGGTCGCTCCATACATACATCGTTGGCACAGATATCTTTTGGGTGCTGGCGCGCGGATTGGACAGTGGTAGTGCGCGGTACCAGTGGATCGCTGCCGTCAGCGCGCCAGGTTGCCTCATAGCGTCTGCATCACGCTTGGCCGCGGCCGGTGTCTGCCCGCTCCGCCGCAGCATTTCGGCGGCCACCTCGCCGTTGTGGCGCAAGAGCAGCCATTCGGGTATCCGTGGTAGCTGAAAGACGTACATGTACCAGGACGCCAGGCACTGACGGCTCGTGGCGATCGATTTGAAGAACGCGGCGGGATGAGGCACTGATATCGGCGACACGGTTGCCAGGCGTTCGGGCATCTCGGCCGCGAAAGCCCATGCGACCACGGCGCCCCAGTCGTGTCCGACGAGGTGTACCCGCTGCGCACCGCTGGCGTCGATTAGTGCGCCGACATCGGCGACGAGTTCGGACATGCGGTAGTCGCGGCGGCGCGACGGGCGGGCGCACGGTGAGTAGCCTCGCTGATTAGGTGCTAGGCAGCGGTAGCCCTCGGAGGTGAGCCGGTCGATGACGGCGTTCCAGCTGTCGTTGCGCTGCGGGAAACCGTGCAGCAACACCACAACGGGGCCGTCTGGCGGGCCGGCATCGCGGACATCGAAGATCAGGTCATCGCGGTAGCAGCGCTCCATCGGTCAAGCATCTAACAAACGACTCCAAGACGCTGGCCTGTCCCTGAGCCTTGCCGCGATCGGGTGCTTGAGCGACTACCGACCACCGCTGCCTGGACGTGCGCGCCACATGCGGCAGCGCCGTGGACTTATTCGTCGAGCAGCTCCACATCCTCGGGCCGTTCCTGCAACTCCGTAAGAACGCGGCGAACTACCGCCAGGCCAAGGAGAACCGTGCAGCCCACTATTAGCACGGTGTCGATCACTTAATCGAGCAACTCATCGTCGTCGGGCAGTTCCCAAGCATCCCAACCGAACGCGCTCGCAGCCCGTATCGCCGCCAGGCCACGGAACGGTGCGGCGATCAACTCGCACATCATTGACAGCACTATGTTCTCCTGTCGTCCACAGATATTCGGTGTATCACCGAAGTGCACCGACACGGCCGGCGCGGCCCAAATCGACCCCTAGCGCTTCGATGATACTAGCTGTATCGTTCTGTTTGATACAGAGTGTATCGCGTGTGCTGAGGGATCTCCAAACGGCGGGGATCTGACACCGGGAGGTCGACGATGGTGGACACCGTCGAACCGCCGGCTGCGGACCCCTGCACGGCTTCGTCGCGACGGCGCACCGGCCACCCGCGAGACACGCCCTCGAAACCATCGAGCGCCTCCAACAGTCATACGAGCCAGCTTTTCTCGTCGCCCAGGTTGCTGCGCGGCCAGACGAGGCAACCAGCCCTCGTGAGTTAAGCCATTGGGGGCGAGGGGATATGGATTTTGCAGCGCTACCGCCGGAGATCAACTCGGGCCGGATGCATGCCGGAGCGGGGTCGGGGCCAATGCTGGCGAGCGCAGCGGCCTGGGAGGGGTTGGCGGCGGAATTGAGTTCCGTAGCGACCTCCTACGAGGCGGTGGTGTCCGGCTTGGCCGGTGGATTGTGGCTGGGACCAGCATCAGTGTCGATGTCCGCTGCTGCCGCCCCTTACGTGGCGTGGATGAACATCACCGCCGAACACGCCGCGCAGACCGCGAGCCAGGCCAGGTCAGCGGCGGCGGCCTACGAGGCGGCGTTCGCCGCTCACGTGCCGCCCGCGGTTATCGCCGAGAATCGAGCGTTGTTGCTGCTGTTGGTGGCGACCGACATCTTCGGTCAGAACAGCGTCGCGATCGCGGAGACCGAGGCCCAGTACGCCCAGATGTGGGCACAAGACGCCACGGCGATGTATGCCTACGCGAGTGCGTCAGCGGTCGCGTCGCAGTTGACGCCGTTCACCGCACCGGCGCAGAACACCAACCCTGCCGGGGCGGGCGCTCAGCTCGCCGCTGTTTCTCAGGCAAGCGGCACGGCCGTGGCGGGTCAGAGCTCCTCCTCTTTGTTGCCGCAACTCATCTCAGCGGTGCCCAATGTGCTGCAAAACGTTGGATCCGGCAATTCGATCGCGACAACCGCGGATCTGCTGAATCTCGGAAGTGGCGGGGCGTTTGTGGCCAGCGGGATCTTGTATCTCCTTGACCCGCTGCTCGGGGGTTCAACGATTGGGGCGACGACGGTGCCGCTGGCCTCGCCCGGGGGTTGCTATGGCCCCGGGCTTGGCGCACCCGGCCTGGGTAGTACCGCAATGGCGGCGGGTCTTGGCCGTACCGACGTGTTGGCGAGCTTTGGCCAGGCGGCGTCGATCAGCGGGTTGTCTGTGCCGCCGACGTGGGCCGCGGCGGCGCCGGCGATCGCGCGTGCGGCGACCGGGTTGCCGGCACCTACCCTCGCCGGATTATCGGAAGCCGGGGTAGATGGATTGGGCTACGGGTACGGCGGGATGCTGCCGGGCAGTCTCATGGCCGCGGCGGCAGGCGGCGGCGGCGCAGCAGGGGGCGGGTGGGCTGCTAAACGAGCAGGCGCGGCCGCGCAGCGCGCCGGAGGGGCCGCCCAGCACGGAGGTCGGACGTCTAGCTCGTATGGCCCGCCGCCCATGGTGATATCACCGGTGGCCCGCGCGGCGAGCTGGAATGACGGCACACACAGCCGCGAGCCGTGTCCAGACCAGAGCGCTCAACAAGGCGCGGGGCCGTCAAGGGAGGGCCTGCGCGAGGAGATCAACGACCTGCGCAAGCAGCTCGCCGAGCTGGCGATGGAACGCGATGTGTTGATGCGCTCGGCCGCCCTCTGGGCCAGAGAAGCGATGGAGCGGTGAGCAGGCAGCTATCGAAGAGACGTACGCATCGTTCGCGGCACGCAGTGACATTAGGAACTGCTCGAACCTGAGATTGGAGATAGTTGTGACAACTCCGGAACTGATCGCGGTGGCGGACGAGAGCCGGATCAACGAAACCAGTCCAGCCGTGACGGCGACGGCCCCCGAATCAGAGGTCGCTCGTTTCTACGACGAGCACGACGCGGTATACCGCTCTTTTTGGGACAGCGACGGCAGTCTGCACTGGGGCGTATTCGACGACTCGCGCGACAAGGACTTCGTTTCTGCGTGCCAGGACTGGAACGTCATCATGCGTTCGAGGGCCGATCTGTCACCGTCGTCGAAAGTCCTTGACATCGGATGTGGCAACGGCACCACCGCACTATGGCTGGCCGAGTCGACTGGGTGCTCGGTGACCGGCATCGATGTGAGCGGTGTCCGGATCGAGGCCGCGCGGCGCGCAGGGGTTGCGTCACCACGCCTGCGCGTCGAATTCGTGCAGGCGTCAGCGACCGATCTACCTTTCGCCGACGCACAATTCGATGTCGGCTGGAGTCAGGCGTGCCTGTACCACGTCGCCGATCGCAGGACGGCTTTGCGGGAGATCGCCCGGGTGTTGTCGAATGGCGCCACATTCGTCTTCGATGATCTGACTACCCCGCCGGGCGAAGTGTCGACGATCGGGCAGCGGTACGTCTATGAGCGCCTGATGTTCGAGCGAGGATTCTCGCGCACGCAGTACCTCGATGAGCTGTCCTCGGCCGGCTTCGTAGTCCACGAAATGTGTGATCTCACTACGCATTTGCGGCGCAGTTATCTGCTGTTGCGGGATCGAGCCGCCAGTGTGCACCCCGCTCTGGCCAAAGCGTACGGACACGTCGTAGAAGCGATCGACGCCGGCGATGTCGAGTGGACATCCTATGTCTGCGAGCGAGTCGTCGACCGGCTCGAATGGATCTACCGCGACGACCATCCCCGCCCGCTGTCGGCGAGATACGACGCATGGGCGAAAACCTACGAATCGGACCTTGGGGCCGGGTGGGATCACGTAGCGGGCGAGGTGGCCGCGCTGTTGCGCGACACGCGCGGGACCACGCAGCAGCGGGTGCTCGACGTCGGGTGCGGCACGGGGCTGTGCGGTGCGGCGCTGAGCTCTCGCGGGTTCAGTGATGTGGTGGGTGCGGACATATCGTCCGGAATGCTGGAAATCGCCGCACGGCGGGGCGTCTACACCGGGCTGCACCGTTGGGACGTTGCAGCCGACCCGCCGCCATTTGATGGCGGCTTCGCCGCGATTGTCGCCGTCGGCATCTTCACATTCGGTCACGTCGGCGGCAACGGGCTCGCGGCGGTGCGGTCGCTGCTCGCCGACGCAGGTGTGGCGGTGATCTCCTATCGGCCGGAGTTTCTCGAAGCAGACGATGTGTTCCGCCGAGAGCTTGAGCACCATGAGTGGTCGGAGGTGGCGCGCCGGGAGCTGACGATCTTCGGATCCGAAAGACTCGTAATGGTCGCGCTACGGCGCGGGAACTGAGTGTTGGCGAATGAACCAGTGGGACACCACGATCGACTTTGCGGGACGTGAGTTGCACACGGTGTGGTTGCGCGACCATTGTACCTGCCCACTGTGCCGCCACCCGAGCTCTGGACAGAAATTGCTCGATCTCACCCGCGACGGTGTCTCATGGAAACCGGAACACGTGGAACGACGACAGAATGGCTTGCTGATCGAGTGGGCCGAATCACCAAGGCACAGCAGCTTTTATCCGCGGGACTGGCTCGCCCGCCATGCGATCGGCGGGCCGAACATTGAAGATCTGCCACCGAGCGGGCGCGCGCAGTATTGGACGGTCGCCGAGCTGCATCCCGATGCTCTGCACTGGCACGGCCTCGAAGACGACGCGAACGGCTGGCTCGATGATCTTGACCGCCTGGGGTTCGCGCTGTTCAAGAACGTCGAGCTGCACCGTCTGGACCGCTTCATGGAGACAATCGGCCCGCTCCATTACACCGAGTACGGGCGATGGGCCCATATCCGCAACGTGGACGGGGCCAACGACTTGGCCGAGACCGGCTACGGCCTGACGCCCCATACTGACTACTCGACCTATATGCCGGTGTGGCCGCTGTTGCAGGTCATGTATTTTGCCCGCAACGAGACCGACGCCGGTGAAAGCTTGCTGGTCGACGGAATCCGAGTGGCCATGGACCTGCGCGAGCAACATCGCGAGGACTTCGAGCTGCTGGCCACATGCCCGGTCGAGTTCCGCCAACGTTACAACGACTGGCAATACCGATTCGTTCGGCGCCGCACCGTTATCGAGTGCGGTCCAAGCGATGAGATCCTCGGGTTTTACTTCGGGCATTCCCATGCCTACGACTGGCACCTTCCGTTCGATGTGACCGGCGCCTATTACCGTGCCTACTGCCGTCTGCTCGAGATGGTGCAGAGCCCGAAATACGCGTTGGCGCTGAGGATTCCCTCCGGTTGCGCTGTCGCCGTGGCGAATTCGCGTGTTCTGCATGGCCGCCGCGCGTTCACCGGACAACGCGAACGACACCTGATCACAGGCTATGTACCGCTGGAGTATGTGGGCGCGCGACGCCGGTTTCTCGCCGATCAAGGGGGCCCGACATGACCGAGCAGGTCGAAACCTCACCGTGGTGGGCCGCCGAACCTTCTGCCGCGAGATACCTGGACAGCGTAGGCACGCCACAAGACGCCACACCGTATCTGGCGGCGTTACGTCGCTTCGCTCAACGCCAGCCGGCGCGCTTCCACGCGCCGGCACATAAGGGCGGCGCCGGCGCCGACCCGGCGCTGGTCGCCCTGCTGCCCGAGGCGCCTCTCACCCTCGACGTCCGTGCCGGCGTCGCAGGAATCGACGGAGGGACGGGCCACACTCCGCTCGATCAAGCCGAGGAACTTGCCGCCGCAGCCTACGCGGCCAAACGAACGTGGTTTCTGACCAACGGGGCCAGCCAGGGCATCCACGCGGCCTGCCTCGCGGGGACACACCCTGGGCAGAGCGTGCTTGTGCAGCGCGATAGTCACGTGTCGGTGATCAGCGGGCTCGTGCTCAGCGGTGCCCGGCCGTCATATCTGCAGCCCGAATTCGATCCCCGGTCCGGGCTGGCAATCGGTGTGTCGCCAGAGCGTCTGCGCGCGCAACTCGCCGCTAACCCCAACGTGACAGCTGTGATCCTCACTGCGCCATCCTATTTCGGTGGCGTCGGCCGAATCGCCGAATGCGTTGACGTCGCTCGGATGGCCGGCGTTGTCGTGATAGTCGACCAATCCTGGGGCGCCCATTTTGGATTCCATGAACGGCTGCCGCCGTCAGCGCTTCAACTCGGCGCAGACATCGTGGTGACCTCGACGCATAAAAGTCTCGGTTCGCTGACTCAGTCAGCCATGCTGCACCTCGGCCATGAATCGCCGGTGCCGGCTGAAGCGATCCAGCGCGCCCTGACCCTGGTCAGCTCCACGTCACCGAGTGCGTTACTGCGCGCCTCGTTGGATATCGCACGGCGCCGCGCCGCAACCGAGGGGGCGACGCTGCTCGAGCGCACCCTGCATCTCGCCGAGCAGGTCCGGCGGAAACTTGGGGCGGTGCCCGGCTGCACGGTGCTGGGCGCGGGCGGATCAACGACGTGGGATCCGCTGCGAGTCGTTGTCGATCTCGGCGGGATCGACTGCCATGGACTGCGGCTAGCCGCACAACTTCGCCATGAGTGCGATCTGCACGTGGCGCTCGCCACCCGGCGACACCTCGTGGCGGTTCTCGGGTTACAGGAGCCAGAGGAGCCCCTGCTCAGGCTCGGCGAAGAACTCGCGACACGCTTGACCGGCCTGCCACGGCGGTTGAGCGTGCGCCCGGCAGACCCCATGGTGCCCGTCCCTGGTCGGGTGGCAGTAACGCCGCGCTGCGCCTATCTGGCGTCAACCGAAACCGTCGACCTGCCCGATGCCACCGGTCGGATTGCGGCCGCAACCGTGTGCTGCTACCCGCCGGGCACGCTTCTCATTGCACCTGGCGAAACCGTGCTGCCGCGCGCCATCTCAGCCGTACTGGAGCTACGAGAGGCTGGGCACCGCATACAGGGACTAGACGACAAGGCGCGTATCCATGTCGTTTCCGCCAAGGCGAACCCGTGAGCCTTCGGAAGCCTCGTGTCGCGAATACGGTTGGTAGGCACCCTATGTCGAGAGCGAGATCGTTCTGGTTTCAGGCAGTGCTGGTGGGATTTTTCCTGTCTAGTTCGACGGCGCCGTCGTCGTTGTATGCCGTGTATCAAAGCAATTGGCATTTTTCGGCGTCGATGCTGACCATGATATTTGCGGTGTATGCGGCGACGGTGTTGGCGACGTTGTTCCTCGCGGGCTCGTCGTCTGATCGTCTAGGCAGACGACCGGTCGTCGTTGCCGCGCTCGCCGCGAATGCCGTTGCCGCCGCGCTATTCTTGGCCGCCGACGGTGTCTGGCCGCTGATCGCGGCTCGCGCTCTTCAGGGTGTGGCGATTGGCCTTGCCAGCGGCGCGCTGTCAGCGGGGCTGATCGAGACCCAGCGTTTCCGCGATGCAACGTCGGCTGCTCTGGTCAATACCGTCGCCCAATCCGGCGGGGTCGCCCTCGGCGGGCTCGGTGTCGGCGCCCTGGCGCAATACGGTCCGGCGCCAACGTATACGGTGTACTGGGTCATCATCGCAACGTCTGCCATCGCCGCGGTCGGAGTTTTGCTAATGCCCGAACCGGGCTTGCGACGCGCTGGGGCATCGGGATCGTCGAGTCCTGCCGTCGCGGTACCACCCGGTGCGCGGGCGGTGACCGCAACCATGCTCCCCTGCCTGATCGCGCTGTGGGCGTTAAGCGGGCTGTATTTGTCGTTGGCGCCCTCGCTGATCGGACAACTGTTGCGATCGCCCAACCCCGTCTGGGGTGGGCTGGTGATCTGCCTGATTACCGGCATCGGCGTGGGTCCCTCGGTCGCCCTGCGCCGAATTGGACCGGCCGCCAAGACAATGCTGGGCTGTCCGGCGATCCTGATCGGTGTCGGCTTGAGCGCATGGGGCATCGCGACAACCAATGGCCCACTGTTTTTGATCGGCTCCGGCCTCGCGGGTCTTGGCTTCGGACCGGCGTTCGTGGGGGTGTTCGGCGCGTTGACCGCGCTGGGAAAACCGGGTAGCCGAGCGGGCTTTATCTCGATGATCTACATCGTCTCCTACCTCGCATTCAGCGTCCCCGTACTGATAGCGGGCGTTGCCGCAGAACATGTTGGGCTGCGCACCACTGGCCTTTGTTATGCCGTCGGAGTCGCCGCGCTCGTCGCATGGACCACCGCTCGGCTCTTTAGGGCGAGCGCACGCCCCAAAGACCCACCGGAATTAGCGTCCGAGTCCAACAGATCGCTGCTCGGAGAGCGTCTAACGAGCAATTCCCTTGCTGGACAGGGATACCCCGAAGCGAGCTTCCCAAATGCTCACCGTCCTCGCTGAGGACAGTGAGCCGGTCGGTATTGCTGCGCCGGCCACCCGGCCGGGCTAGCGATCCTGTACATCAACGAATCACGCAGGCTGACGGCCTAGGTTCGTTGCGCCGCCGCCAGAGTCTGCTCGATGCGGGGGATCTTGGGCAATGCATCGGCTGGTTTCATGAGCCCGTCGATCAATTCGGGCAGGTGATTCCAGAGGTAGAAGTGGTCCCCGTGGAAGACGCGTGTAGTCGCAGAGCCGGTGACTTGCCGACTCCATCCCTCCAAATGTTCTGGCCGGCACAGAGGGTCATTGTCTCCTGCGAACAAGGCGATGTCGCAGTCGATCGGATTTGATGCCGGCTTGTAGCGATAGCCGTGGTACATGGCGTAGTCGTACGCGAGCGCATCTCGGGCGCGTTCGAGGAGGGCGGGTTCGCGCCGGATCTCCGGGGGGAGGAAGGCGAGAGCCTCCAGAGCCTCGGGGCTGGGGCTGTCGAAGACGCGTTGCGTTAGCTCTGTCATTCCCGGGCCTTCGGGTGCCGGCACCGCCGAGAGCCCAAGCGTCACTGGGGCAATGCCGTGGCCGCGCCAAAGAGCGCGTGCGGTCTCGAATGCCAGTAGGCTGCCCCCGCTGTGCCCGAAGAATACGAACGGACGCGGGTCTGGATCTGCCGCGATCATCGAAGACAACTCGTCTGCTAGCGCCAACAGATCGGTCCGTGGCTTCTCCTCGGCGCGGTCTTCGCGTCCGGGTAGCTGCAGGGCGCGCAACTCGACGTGTCCTGGAAGCAGGTCACTCCAGGGCAGGTAGGTGGATGCCGAACCGCCGGCGTGCGCGAAGCAGTAGAGCCGTGTCGATGCGTTGGGCCGCGGCGCGAACGTCCTGAACCAGCGCCCGACCAGAGCACCGTCGTCGACGGGGACGGTTCGCGCTAGCTTGCTGTTGGTGGTCCCGATTTCCAGATCGAGCCGTTTCAGGAGATGGTCAACCAGTTCGCCCGCTGTCCGGTGAGTCCACACGATGGTGGCGGGAATCTTTGTCTTTAGGTCTGTTTCGAGTCGATTACGCAACTGCAGAGCGGTGAGCGAGTCGAACCCCAGCTCGGATAGTTCAGTCGTTGAGTCGATCGTTGCGCTGCCTAGACCGAGCACCGCCTGCATGCACCCACCGAGATATGTCAGGCCGACCTTCCCGCGCTCGTCGGGTGCTGCGGCCCGCAGTCGGACGTTCATGTCGTCGGTGCCGATGACAGCGAATTCGGCCTCTGATCGAATCGGCATGTCCTCGAAGAACTTCGACTTGGCGGCGGCGGGTGCGGTGCGGAACCAGTGTTCGGGGTCGTAGATAAACACGCCGGCGTTGGCCTGCTCGTGATCGATCAATTCTGTCATGCAGCGCAGGCCCTCGTCGGTGGCGAACGCAGCGTATCCGCGGTGCCCCAGTTCGACGGCCCTACCGGCCTCGCCCCAGACCCCCCAGTTGATCGCCTGGGTGGGTAGTCCGCGCGCGCGTCGCCATCGGGCGAAGGAGTCCAGCCAGTCATTGGCTGCGGCGTAATTACCCTGTCCTGGGCTGCCGAGCAAGGACGCCACAGAGGAGAATAGAACGAACCAGTCGAGCGGGAGGTCTGCCGTCTCCTCGTGTAATCGCCAGGCGCCGTTGACCTTTGGTCGCCAGACATGTTCCAGGCGTTGAGCGTTGAGATGGTTGAGGGCGCAATCATCGAGGACGGCCGCGGCGTGCAAAACGCCACGGAGGGTCTGTCCACCGGTGGTCGCGGCCACCACTAGCTGCTGGGCCACGCCGGGCACGGCAACGTCGCCTTGGACCACGTCGATTTGCGCACCGTGCGCGCGCATTTCGGCCAGCGCGGCAGCGGCCGCTTCCGAGGGTGCCGACCTTCCGTTGAGGACGATCCTTTCGGCACCCTGGTCGGCTAGCCAGCGGGCCATTTCCAGGCCGAGCCCGCCGAGCCCGCCGGTGATGATGTAGCTAGCGCCACGCCGAACAACCGGCCTAGCGTCACGCGGGAGCGCAGCCTCTATCTCGCCTTGTTGCGGCACGCTCAGGATCAGCTTGCCGATGTGTTTGGCGGCGGCCATGGTCCGCAACGCCGCGGTTGCCTCGGTGAACGGGAACGCGGTGCAGATTGGGGGGGCGAGCCTTCCGGCGCCGAATTCCTCGCGGAGTTCATTCAGCAACTCACGGATCAGAGCGCGACGTTCGCGTCCGAGCAGTGCCAGATCGACGGCGGACACCGTGATGTTGCGGCGCAGTGCCAATAGACCCAGTTTGGCGTTGGCGTAGATGTCGCGTTTGCCGATCTCGATGAACCGCCCGCCGATGTTCAGAACGTCCAGGCCGGCGAAGAGCAACGGACCCGATAGGCAATTCAATACCACGTCCACGCCCTCTCCATCGGTCGCGGCGAGGGTGTCGGTGACGAAATCGGCTGAGCGGGAATCCATCACGTGCTGCACACCGAGCCGACGGAGGTAGGAGCGCTTGCGATCGCTGCCCGCCGTGGCAAGAACCTCTGCTCCCAGCGATCGGGCGATGTCGATGGCGGCCAGGCCGACGCCCCCGGTGCCCGCATGGATCAGGATTCGCTCGCCGGCGCTGAGGCGGCCGACCTTGGTGAGCGCATACCAGGCGGTCAGGTGCGCGGCGGGCACGCCGGCGGCCTCGACCTCAGTCATCCCGCCGGGCACCGGCGCTACCCCGTGGGCGGGCAGGGTGATGAAGGTGTCGGCCGTGCCGTCGTGAAACGCCATCACCCGATCGCCGACGCGCAGATCGTCAACGCCGGGACCAACATTGGTGATGACGCCGGAGCATTCCAGACCGAGGCGACCGGAGGTTCCGTGCAGATCGGGGAACATGTCGAGCATGTGCATGACGTCGGCGAAGTTCAGCCCAATCGCCGTTGTCCTAATCTCGATCTCGCCGTGCGCGGGTTCGCGGCGCGGCCGGGCGATTGCGCCGATTGTGTCCAGGTCGCCGGGACGGGCGATTTCGAGGGAGATGCGGTCTTGGCCGTACCGTCGAGTCCGCTGGGGCCGGGTTTGCCAGGTTCCGTCATTGATGGGTTCGTTCACCAGTCGCGCCACCCAGCGTTGATCGCCTCGCCAGGCAATCTCATCCTCGGCACTATCGACGAAGAGCTCGGCCGCAAGATGGCGCACCTCGTCGGTGTCGTGCGACACGTCGACGAGAGTCGTACGCAGGCGGGGAAATTCGCACATCGCCACACGAGCGATGCCACGCAATCCAGCCTGTGCAAGGGCGGGCACTTCGTCGCCCGGGACGGTCTGGGCTCGCTGGGTAACGATCCACAGCCGAGGCTCGCTTGTCTTGGACTCCGACAGCAGCCTGGCCAGATCGACAAGTCGCATCACCTCGTGGCGGCAGTGGTCGGCAACATCCGGCTTGCCCTGATTCGATGGAGCCGGAAGGAAGACGACATCCGTTGCCGACACCTCCGTTACGGCAGCCCGGGGCCAAAACTCATGAGTGCCTTCGGCACTCAGCAATGTGGCGCTCGCCCCCGTCGAGACCAATTCCGCGTGCAAAGCGCCGGGCAAGGGATCGCGGTTATCGCCGAGTACGAGCCACTTTCCGCGAGTCGTGGCGGGCTGTTCCAGCGGCTGAGGCGTCCATCGAACCCGATGGAACAGTCTCTCGTGGCGGGACTCCCGGTTCTGTCGTTCCATCGGCGTGAACCGCACGTCAACGGCTTCGGCAACGACCGAGCCGTCCTCTGCCAGCAATCGCAGCGTGCCGGTGGTTCCGGCCGCCGACGTCGAGGACAGTGCGGCCTGGCAATACGCCACCGTCGAACCTTCCGCAAAGACCCGCAACGACCCGATTCCGACGGGAAGAAGCAGCCTCTTCCCGGCCTCGCCGATCGCGGCGACCGATGCGATGAGCAGCGTCTGCAGTCCCGTGTCGAGCAGGACCGGATGCAAACTCACCGATCCAGCGAGCGCGCGTGCCGTCGGCGGCACGGCGACCCGCGCGAGCATCCCTCCGTCGGTCGCCTGTCGGAGGCTCTCGATGCCAGCGAAGGCAGGTCCGTGCTGATATCCGTCGGCGCGCAGGCTCACATAGCGGTCTTCGATATCGATCTGCTCGTCATAGATTGTGTCAACAGTGGTCAGGTCGACCCGCTCGGGACGCGCGCTGCGGGGTAGGTACCGCAATTCAGCGGTCGCGTGGGTAACCCACTCGTCGTCGCCATCTCCTCGAACAAGCATTTCGACGACGGCCGCATCATCGCCGCGTGGGCTTAGCGAGGTATGCAGCGTTGTGTGCGCGTCCAGCGGCAGCACCTTGGCGAAACGGATGCCGGAAACCTGGATGTGTTCCGCAGCGCAGTTGAAGAATTCGATCCCCGCGGCAAGCGCGGTCTCGCAGTAAGCCGCTCCCGGAAGCACCGTGACGCCTTCCACCTGATGATCGGCGAGCCACGCATGCGTCGCGGTGCCCACCTCGACCTGCCAGATATGTCTGCGTCCGGGCTCGGGAACGGCCGTGTGCGCGCCCAGCAGTGCGGGCCGGATCTCGGCGATGACCTGTCGTGCCGGGTGCGGCAGGGGTAGATCGACCCAATGACGGGTCCGATTCCAGGTGGTGCCCGGGGCATCCAGGAGCGCGCCACTCGGATGGCGTCGGCCGAAATCGATGGGAACACCCGCGCAGTACAGGTGCGCCAGCTGTCCGAGGATCGTGCGCAGATCGTCGTTCTCACGCCGGATCGTGTGCGTGACGACCGCGTGCCGATCAATCTCCTGAAGGGTTTCGCGCATCGCATGGCCGACGATGGGATGGACCGAGACCTCGAGGAAGACGGCATAGCCGTCCTCTGCGGCGGCCTTTACCGCCTCGGCGAACCGGACCGGTTTGCGGAGGTTCTCCGCCCAGTAAGCGCCGTCGAAGGCCACGGTGTCCCGCGGGTCGTCAGTGACGGTGGAGTAAAACGGCACGGTGGGCCGTCTGGGCCGGATACCGGACAGCGCATCGATCAGCAGTGGGGCGTGCGGGTCCAGATGCGGCCCGTGCGCAGCGACGTCGGAGGCGACGAAGCGGGCCATCAGTCCCCGTTCCTGCCATTGCTCGACGAGGTTTCGGACCGGTTCAGGACCTCCCGACACCACCGTGGCCCGGGGCGACGAGATCACGGCCACCGTGACGTCCTCGATCTGACGTATTTCTTCTTCAACCTCGCGGTGGGGAAGGTCCACGGAGGCCATCGCTCCGGTGCCGGCCAACGGGATGAGTTGAGCGGCACGGCGACAGCTCACCCGGACACCGTCGTGCAGCGACAAGCCACCGCAAACCACTGCGGCGGACACCTCCCCCATCGAATGCCCTAGGACCGCCGCAGGCCGAAGGCCGAGGGACCGCCAGACTGCCGCGAGCGCTACCTGGGTGGCAAACAACGTGACCTGTACTTGCGCAATGTCTGTCACGACTGTGGGCGCGCGGAGCGTGTCCGTTACCGAAAATCCTGCCTCGGCGGCGATCAGCGTCTCCAACTCGGCGATCGCCGCGGCGAACACCGGCTCCTCTTCGAGTAGCGACCGCCCCATTCCGGCCCATTGCGAACCTTGGCCAGAGAACACCCAGACGACACCTGCTCCAGCGGCATCACGCACGATGCCAGTGGGTAAATCGTCTGCCTCATCGCCCGCCGCTGACAGATCCAACCGGTGGACGAGCTCTTCCAGCGACGGGGCGACCACGGCCATCCGCGCACGATGGTGCGAGCGCCGCACCGCAAGGGTGTGCACGATGTCGTCGAGCTCCACCTGGCCGTCGGTGCCGGCCAGCCACTCGCGCAGCCGAGTGGCTACTGTACCGAGCGTTTCCGGCGCCGTCGCCGACAGCGGTACCAAGACTGGGCGAGGGGGGGCGTCGGTCCGTGAGCATGGGACGGTGTGGTGATCCGTGTACTGCTCCAGGATCACGTGGGCGTTGGTGCCGCTGAAACCGAATGACGACACCGCGGCTAGCCGGGTCGGCGATTGAACCGGCCACGCAGTCGGTTCTGTGGGCACGAAGAAGCGAGTGCCGTCCGGCGAGATGTTCGGGTTCCATTGCTGGAAGTGCAGATTCGGCGGGACGACGCCGTGTCGGACGGCGAGCACGGCTTTGATGAAGCCCGCGATTCCTGACGCGGATTCCAGGTGGCCAATGTTGGACTTCACTGAACCGAGCGCGCATCGTCCCGCGCCGTTGCCGTAGACCGGGGATAGCGCGCGAAACTCAATGGGATCGCCGACCGCCGTGCCTGGGCCGTGGGTTTCGACCAATCCCACCAGGCCGGGATTGATGCCCGCCTGTGTCACCGCCGCGGAGTAGACCATGCGCTGGGCGTCTTCCGACGGGTGAACGAGTCCCTGCGACCGGCCGTCCTGGTTGATCGCGGAGCCCCGGATGACCGCAAGAATCCGGTCGCCATCGCGCTGCGCATCCGAAAACCGTTTGAGCACAACGATTCCAGCACCTTCGCTTCGGACCAGCCCGTCGGCACGGGCATCGAAGGCGTGGCACCGTCCAGTCGGCGAGAACATCCCCCATCGGGTTCCCGAGAGCATGAACTCCGGGCTCAGCATGATGTTGACACCGCCGGCCAGCGCGAAGTGGGATTCCCCGGTCCGCAGGCTCTGGACGGCAAGGTGGGTGGCAACGAGTGACGACGAGCACGCTGTGTCGACCGCGACACAGGGTCCGTGCAAGCCGAGAAAGTAGGACACGCGCCCCGCCGCTGTGCTGTGAACGTTCCCGATGGTTGCCGCGTAGGCGTCGATGTTCTGGTACCGGGTGCCAAGGCGAACGGAGTTGTCTTGGCTCCAGATTCCCACGAAGACGCCGCCCTGTGTTCCCATGACGTCCCGTGGCGGGACGCCGGCGTGCTCTAAAGCCTCCCACGAGACCTCGAGGAGAAGCCGGTGTTGTGGGTCCATCGACGCGGCCTCTGCGGGCGATATGCCAAAGAATGCGGCGTCGAAGCCGGTGATGTCGTCCAGCGTGGCGGCCCAACGGGTATTGCAACGACCTGGTGCCTCGCGATCCGGGTCATAGAAGGCATCCACATCCCACCGGTCGAACGGACCTTCGCGGACGGGGTCAGTCTTCGCGAGAAGGAGTTGCCAGAGGTCATCCGCCGAGTTGACCTCCCCCGGCATCCGGCAGGCCATCCCAATGACCGCGATCCAGTCGTCCGATGGACATCCTGCGTCCATAAGCACGCCGGAAATGTCTCCTATGACCATCGGGTCCCCCTTCCGCGCAGTCGGGTCGATATTGTCACAAAATTTTGGCGTTCCTACAGTGGGATATTGCCGTGTCGCTTAATTGATGTCATTTGCTTGTTTTTCATTAGGTGTAGGGCAGCGGCAATACGTAGACGCGTTTCCGAAGGGGTGATCACCGCGTCGATATATCCGTGTTCGACCGCTCGATATGGCGTGCAATGAATTTTCTCATATTCATCGATCAATTGATCGCGAAGAACGGTTGGATTTTGGGCGGAAGCAAGTTTGTCACGGTACAGCATGTCGCTGGCGGCCTCGGCGCCCATTACCGCTATTTCCGCTGTGGGCCAGGCGAAACAGAAATCTGCTCGCAGGTGCTTCGAACCCATGACGACGTATGCTCCGCCGTACGCCTTACGAATTACGGTCGTGATCTTAGGTACGGTCGCTTCGGCGTAGGCGTACAGCAGTTTGGCGCCACGCCTGATGATGCCGTTCCATTCTTGTTCGGAGCCGGGAAGAAATCCAGGGGCGTCGACTAATGTCACGATTGGAATATTGAATGCATCGCAGGTGCGCACAAATCTGGCGGCTTTCTCCGACGCGTCGATGTCGAGACACCCAGCAGACTGCAGTGGCTGATTTGCCACGATGCCGACCGATTTTCCATTTATCCTGCCGAAACCGCAGATCACGTTTGGGGCGAAAAGTTCTTGCACTTCTAGGAACTCGCCGTCGTCGACGATGGCCGTCACCACGGCATACATGTCGTATGGCTGCTTCACCGAGTCGGGAACCAGCGAGTCCAACAAGGTCCCCTGCGGACACTTTCCGGGGACATAGGAGGGCGGCAGGTCGAGGCAGTTACTTGGCAAGTAGGACAACAGATGTCGGGCGAAGTCGATTGCGTCTTCCTCGTCGCTGGCGAGGTAGTGCGCGTTGCCGGAGCGGGAGTTGTGCATCCGAGCGCTGCCCAGTTCATCGATGCCCATTCGCTCGCCCATGGCAGCAGCGAGCACGTCCGGGCCTGTGATGAACATGTGTGATGTCTTGTCCACCATCACAACGAAGTCGGTGAGAGCCGGGGAATACGCTGCGCCGCCAGCGCACGGGCCCATAATCAGCGAAATCTGCGGGACCGCGCCGGACATGCGCACGTTTCGGAAGAAGATCTCGCCGTAGAGCGCCTGCGCAACGACGCCCTCCTGGACACGTCCGCCGGCTCCATCGTTGATGCCGACCACCGGACAGCCCACCTCGGCCGCCAGATCCAGAACCTTGCAGATCTTCTCACCGTGTACCTTGCCGAGCGTGCCGCCGCGGACTGTGAAGTCCTGCGCGAACACCGCCAGCGGCCTGCCGTCCACCGTTCCGTGGCCGGTCACGACGCCGTCACCATACGGATGCGGCTCCGCGCCCAGTTCGGCGGTTGTATTCCGCGCCAACGCATCGAGTTCGATGAAGGAGCCGGGATCGAGGAGCAACGCGAGACGTTCCCTGGCCGTCTGCTTGCCCCGTGATCGTTGTCGAGCGATCGCATGCGACGTCCCGGGGGATTCTGACTGTGCCGTCCGCTCGCTGAACTCCAAGAGCTTCGCCGCCGTCCCACGTCGCGTGGATGGCCGTGCTGGCCCGTCTTCCGCGCCCGGGTGATCCATCGTGGCGCGCGGCCTCGCATTTGCCGGGCTTAGGTCAGCGGCAGTATCCATGGCTCCCGAAAATTCAGGAAATCGTCCAAGCTGTGCAATCACAGTCGCACTGACGATACACACTGTATCAGTCCTGCAGCAAGGGGCCGCCTGGCTTGCCCCCTCCTAAGTTTCCACCCCCGCCGGCCTCACGTCTGCATGGCGGCAACGAGTTTTGACCTCTCGCCGAACTGAAACCTGCAGTCATTTTGACTGTGCGCCGCAGTATCGCCGACAGTTCGGCGTAGGTTGCCGGCGCCAGGTATGTGCATCCCAGGATGGCAGCCGCGTGACTGGTTCACGCCGACGGCGCGGTCGGCGGCCGCCTCGGGATCACCACCTCGCGGCCACCTTTGGGATAGCGTCAATTGCCGTGCAAATCGATTTCAATGTCTCCGTGGCTTTCTCTAACGTGCGTCCTGCGGGGGCACGTGCTAGCTCAGCCTTTGTCCTTATCTGATCAATTTGACGAGCTAGCTCTTCTATTTTCGGTATGTTCGTCTCGTGCCGTCTGACCCTTTCCTCATATTTACTCTCCCATTCTGCTAGCTGTTGTTGTTCGTTCCTAATTTGATCCATCCTGTTTTCAAGTCGTTCCAGTAATTGCTTCAAACGGTGCAGTTCTTCTGTCGTCTTATGAACCACAGCGGCGGTGTTGTAAAAAATCTCCTGGCGCTCGGCAAGCGCCTGCCGGAGTGTTTCCTCTTTTGCCAGAAAATGGTCTTTACGTCTTTCATGATAGTTCCGAAGGTTCTTGTCTCGCCCGCTGGATTGGATTCCCTGTTCGGCAGCCTCGATCGCCTCTTCGTTCGCCGCTAATTTGTCGTGAATTTCGTCTTCCGCTTTTTCGTTCTCATTCCATACGTTCCTCGCATGCTCCAACTTGGCCTCTTTTTGAGATATCAATGCACGGGTATCGCGGATTCGTGCCTCGATTTCGATCGAATCGACCGCTTTGGCAATGACGCCATCCCGCATGTTCGCCAATCCGTCCCGCGCCTGTTCAAGGTGCTCTCTAACGGTTGCCAATTGCGTTTGAATATTGCTCGATAGTCTGTCCAAGGAATCTTTGGCAATGCTTAGGTAATTGTTGGATTGACCGAGGTCGTGCTCTGCTTGGCGCGTTGCGTCTCGCGCGTGGCCGAGCGCCTGAGTGATGCCGCCGGCGGACGATTGCAGAGCCTCTACGGACGCGCCACTCTCGCCTTTCTGACCAACATGGCCAATAAGGGCACTGACATCACCCGTTGCTTCATCAACTATCCCCGCTGCGTGTTTGAGCATGTTCTTTCCGTCGAGCAGAGACGTCTCGGCCTCGTTTAGTTGGCTCCAGCACTCGCGATAAATTTCGGCAATCCCATCATCGCCGCGAGCAACGATGCCCATGATCACCTCGTGAAGCTCGCTTTTCGCCTCGCCGACTAGCCTCTCAGCTTCTTCGAACGGAGCTTCGTCGCGAGCGTTTAGTGCCGTCTGTGCGAGAGCGGACTCTACATCGCTGAGATCCGCGGGCCCGCTGCCTCCGTCATCGCCCTGTCCCGCAGCAAGGCCCAGGCTTTTGGCGGCGTTTTGCGTGCCGGCGGTGTCGAGCAGTGGGTTTTCGGGTTCTTTCTCGGGGCCAAAGTAAGCGGCCGCCTTGGCCAGATCCTCCTCGTCGACCTTGGTGAGGTCTTCGGCCCACGCCGGCAGCCGGTACGGCGTGCCGGTGTTCGGGTTGAGGGACGGCTCCCCGGTCCGCGGGTCGGTGTCCATAAACCTCACCGGCGCCGGCCGCTCCCTAGTCTCCTCGACCAGCTGCCCGGTCCGCTCATCGACCCGCTGCACGGTCTCCTCGAAGACCGGCCACTTGTACCACCCACCGGCGAGCCTGTCGTAGACCCAGACCACCCCACCCATGTTCTTACTGGCAATAAAGTGGGACTCGGCTTCCTGCGACTTGTCCTTGGTCCACCGAAAACCCACAATCGCCGATGCGCCGTCTCCCCGTTCTTTGACCCGGTAAAACACGTCAGCGAGATCCTCCACCGGCTCCGAATCCGAACGCATCGCCTTGAACAACAGCACCGGATCCACAACACGGTCAGTGGCCTTGGCCCCCTCGATAATGTATTCACGCCCATGCAACGCCGACATCTGGTCGCAGACGTCGAAAACGCAATTGATCTCCGGCGGTGAGGGCTCGACGGCATGCCCACGCCCGGCGGGCACACGCTCGTCGTGGGGACCGCGGGCATCGGCAGGATTTTCGTGCGCCTGCAGTACCGGCTCTTCGTGCTCGGCCATCGCAGATCCGAGCGCAGCCCGAAGCTGCTGCACGCGTGTATTTTTGACGCTCGTGGGCTGTGCGGCCTGGGCCTTGGGCGCTTCGAGTCTTGTCGCTGGGCGCGGGACGATCGTGCGGGCGGCTTCGGCAGGCTTTGAACCGGTGTGGGCGTCTTCGCCCAGGGGCGGCGTGGCGGGGTCGCGGTCGGCATCCGGGGCTGCCCCGGTTTCATTGGGATCTTGGTATTGCGGCCTGGGCCCGCAGCCTAGTGGTGGGGCACCGTCAGGCGGTGTCGCAAGACGGCCTGGTTCGGCGGCACCACCCGTCCAAGAATGAGTGTTCTCACGCTCGTTGGGTGGCATTGACGCAGCCCTCGCCCGGACCGCCTTGCGGTAGTCGGTCGAGGGACCGTCGTGCGGGCTATAAGGGCTAAAAGGGAGCCTAGAACTAGGGGCTCCCTGGTCGATCGAGCCAAGGGGGGCGAACCCTTTGCCCTTCGCTATGTTCACCGCCAGTCTGTCGATGTAAGGCTGCCACACAAACCGTGCGACCAGCCTGTAACCCTCTCGCAATGGAGGTCCAATAGGAGCCGGTTGGGCTCCAGGTCCTTCGGTGATGTATCCGCGAATGCCCAAGTGTAACTCGCCGTCTTTCCGGTAAAATCTGAAGTGAATGGCGCTGTCTAGACCGTCTATATGTCCCGGTAACGCGGCGAATGCGATGTTGATTTCTTCTCCCAGTTTCGCGGATTGCGTCACCTCAACCGGGAATTTCATAAGCTGCTGGCCGAAAAATCTGAATTCGAGAGGAAGCTGATCGCCGACATTGGGAAGTGTTGCAGGCGCACCATGTATTGGAAAATTGTCGTTGAAGCAACGCTTTAGCTCGCGCCAGACGTCGGCAACAGTAACAATCTTTCCCGCGCTTACGTGACCATCACCGACTCGGAGCAGAATATCGCTGGTCAGATCGAGATTGTATTCCCATGTCCTGTGATTTCCGAGGATGGCAGTTGATTGCAACAACAGGGCTGTGGTATGCGCCAGCCGTTCGATGGCCGGCGGGGAGGGCAACGGGCACCGTCGATTGACGGTGAGTGGCGCCTTGCCGGTTTCTTCGATGACCTCACGGATAACGCGGAATGCTCCATGGGCGTCGTAGAAAGCGGCGCGAGAAGCGCCTTCCGGGAGGCGCGCATTTTTGTCGATCCAGACCATGGCAGCCGCCGGCCCTTCTTGTCGCTCCAATCGCAATTGGTCGAGCACACGGTCTATCTGGGCGTAGCCCAGCCGACGGATCGGCTGCCTGACGATATAGCCTGACACGGCAGTTCCCGGCTGATAGGGGTCGTCGCCGAAAACGATCACGGCACGTCCGTCACCGCGATACGCCAAGGGATCAAACACCAGCCAACGCGCAGGGGGCAAGCCGGATTGCTTGGCGACCGCGTTCAGCTCACGCCACCCCGCCTCAATCAACTCCACCCGCTTCACAAACTGGCGTTCTCCAGGGGTCAGATGGTGGCCGGCCCTGAGGTTGGCTCGCAGCGCATCCGCTTTGTCGTGAGCCTTCTTCAACACCAGACGATTCGCCTCGTCGTGATCGGCCAGCCACCGCTGTTTGTCGGCCGCCACGATGTCGGGTTCAAGCGCCAACACATACCGGTTAACCCGCTCCGCGTCGGGGTCCTCGGGATGGCCCTCTGGTTCGGCATCACCTTGGGGGTGGGGGCCCGCGGCGGGGCCGACGTCGTCGACGGGCGTCGGTGGATCGTGAGCCATGTTGGGCCGCAACCGATCTGGGTTGGCGGCCGCGGCGTTTGTGAGGCGTAGCGCCCCGGGGCCGAGGGCCGGCTGCGCCGGGTCGGAGCCGCGCGGGTTCGCCGCCTCATCGACCGGCCCGCTATCGGGTCGGTTCGTCTTTAGGTTGAGTTGCCCCTCCTGGACGGGCCTGGTGATTTCGGCGGATGGCGGCGGGTTCTGGTTTGCGTTCGGGCCCGGACCCGGCGCCATCCGCCGAAATCACCAGGCCCGTCCAGGAGGGGCAACTCAACCTAAAGAC
>NZ_JBNMQT010000019.1:0-96010 GCF_050205645.1 Mycobacterium heidelbergense | reverse complement strand
ACGGGCACCGGCGTGGGCGGGCGGCTTCTGTGCCTCTTCTTTCTTCTCGGCGGCGGCCAGCACGTCCTGCTTGCGGATGCGCCCGCCCACGCCGGTGCCCGTCACCTCGGCGAGGTCGATGTTGTTCTCGTTGGCCAGTTTTCGCACCAGCGGCGTCACGTACGGCGCACCGTCGGTTTGGGTCTCCGCCGCCGGCCGCTGGGGCGCGGCGGGCTCGGCCTTCGGCGGCGGCGCGGCTTGTGGCTGGGGCTCCGGCTTCGGTTCCGGTGCGGGTGCCGGCTTGGCGGCGGGTTCGGGCTTGGGTTCTGGTTTCGGCTCGGGCTTGGCTTCGGGTTGGGGAGCGGGAGCGGGCGCGGCAGGGGCGCGGTCGTCGGTCCCGACGCCGATCCGCGCCAACTCGCCGCCCACCGGAACCGTGGCGTCCTCGTCGGCGGTGATGCTGACCAACACGCCGGCCACGGGCGACGGGATCTCGGTGTCCACCTTGTCGGTGGACACTTCCACCAGCGGCTCGTCCACCTGGACGGAATCGCCAACCTTCTTCAGCCACCGAGTCACGGTGCCCTCGGTCACCGACTCGCCGAGCTCGGGCATCAGCACCGGCTGCCCGTCACCCGAGTCACCGCTCGGCGCTCGGGGAGCCGCCGCCGCGGGTTCCGGCTCGGGCTCGGCCTCGGGTTCGGCTTGGGGTTCCGGCTGGGCCTGCGGTTCGGGTTGGCTCGGCGCTTCGGGTTCCGCTTGGGCCTCGGGTTGGGCTTGGGGCTGGCCCTGGGGTTGCTCGCCCGCGTCGCCGATCACCGCCAGGTCACCGCCAACCTCGACGGTGTCGTCCTCCTGGGCGATGATCTTGGTCAGCACACCCGCGGCGGGCGACGGGATTTCGGTGTCGACCTTGTCGGTCGACACCTCGACCAGCGGCTCGTCGAGCTCGACCGTATCGCCTTCCTGCTTGAGCCAGCGCGTGACCGTTCCCTCGGTGACGCTCTCACCGAGGGCCGGCATCTGCACGGAGAAGGCCATCTCTATTGACTCCTCGATCGCTCGTGGGTCGGCGCAGGTCGACATCTGGCTTACCACACCGCGGTGTAGGCGGCATGGAGGCCAAGTTTCGAAACTATCCTGTCATTGCGTCCGCACCGGCACACATCCAGGGCGGACCGCGCTCGGTGCCAGGTCAGCCCCAACCCGCTTGCTACGGTGTGGCCACTGCCAGTAAGAGCGGGGAGGTCCGATGCCGGCAATCCAACAGGTACCCCAGCGGTTCGTCGACAGCGCGGACGGCGCACGCATCGCGGTCTACGAAGAAGGCAACCCCGAGGGCCCGCCCGTCGTGCTGGTGCACGGCTTTCCCGACTCGCATGTGCTGTGGGACGGCGTCGTCCCGCACCTCGCCGAGCGCTTCCGGGTCATCCGCTACGACAACCGCGGCGTCGGGCTGTCGTCGGTGCCCAAGCCGGTTTCGGCGTACACCATGGACCGGTTCGCCGACGACTTGGCCGCGGTAACCGCCGAGCTGAGCCCCGGCAGCCCGGTCCACGTGCTGGCCCACGACTGGGGTTCGGTCGGGGTGTGGGAGTACTTGAAGCGGCCCGGCGCCGGTGATCGGATCGCGTCGTTCACCTCGGTGTCGGGTCCGAGCCATGAGCAATTGGTCGACTACATCTTCGGCGGCCTGCGGCGGCCGTGGCGGCCGCGACGGTTCGCGCGCGCGATCAGCCAGACATTGCGGTTCAGCTACATGGTGTTTCTGTCGATCCCGGTGCTGGCGCCGTTGTTCATGCGGCTGACGATGTCGGTCCCCGCGCTGCGGCGCAACGTGGTCGACAACATCCCCGACGAGCTGATCCACCATTCCGAGAACCTGGCCCGCGACGCCGCCCAGTCGGTGAAAACCTATCCGGCCAACTACTTTCGCTCGTTTTCCAAGCGCCGCGAGGCCATCCACATCGTCGACGTGCCGGTGCAGCTGATCGTCAACACCCAGGACAAGTATGTGCGGCCCTACTCCTACGACGAGACCGCGCGCTGGGTGCCACGGCTGTGGCGGCGCGACATCAAGGCCGGTCACTTTTCACCGATGTCGCACCCACGGGTGATGGCCGCCGCGGTGCATGACTTCGCCGACCTGGCCGAGGGCAAGCAGCCCAGCCGCGCGCTGCTGCGCGCCCAAGTCGGGCGTCCGCGCGAGTACTTCGGCGACATGCTGGTCGCGGTCACCGGCGCGGGCAGCGGCATCGGGCGCGAGACCGCTTTCGCCTTCGCGCGCGAGGGCGCCGAGGTGGTCGTCAGCGACATCGACGAGGCCGCCGTCAAGGAAACCGCGGCCCAGATCGCCTCGCGGGGCGGTGTCGCCCACCCCTACGTGCTCGACGTGTCCGACACCGAGGCGGTCGAGGCCTTCGCCGCGCGGGTCAGCGCCGACCACGGCGTGCCCGACATCGTGGTCAACAACGCCGGGATCGGGCAGGCGGGCAACTTCCTGGACACCCCGGCCGAACAGTTCGACAGGGTGCTGGACGTCAACCTCGGCGGCGTGGTGAACGGCTGCCGGTCGTTCGGGCGGCGCCTTGTCGAGCGCGGCACCGGCGGGCACATCGTGAACGTGTCGTCGATGGCCGCCTACGCCCCGCTGCAGTCGCTCAGCGCCTATTGCACGTCCAAGGCCGCGAGTTACATGTTCTCCGACTGCCTGCGGGCCGAACTCGACGCCGCGGGCGTCGGGTTGACCACGATCTGCCCCGGGGTGATCGACACCAACATCATCAACACCACCCGCTTCGACGCGCCCGCCGGAAAGCAAGAGGACGATGTCGACGGCCGGCGGGGTCAGCTGGGCAAGATGTTCGCGCTGCGCCACTACGGGCCCGACAAGGTCGCCAACGCAATCTTGTCGTCGGTCAAGAAGAACAAACCGATCCGCCCCGTCGCGCCGGAAGCCTATGCGCTCTACGGCATTTCGCGGGTGCTGCCGCAGGCGCTGCGCAGCACCGCCCGGATGCGGGTGATCTAGCCCGCGCTCACGGGCCGGTGGCCGCTCGAGGACCGCGTGATACCAGCAGCGCGCCGCCGATCCCGAGGATCCCGATAACCGCCAGCGGGATGGCCCACATTTGCCGACCGTGCACCGCCGAATTGCATTGCGCCACAAAGTCGGTGTGCGGAATGACCTGATTGAGGATCGGGATGTTCGCGCCGTTCTTGTCGTTGGCGTTGCGCGCCGCGGAGGAATCCGGGGCAATCCCGTTCCCGCATGAAATCGATGTGCCGCCGCTGTCCGATACCGACACCGGCACGAGCAGCCCAATGACACCGGCCAGCAAAAGCACGGCGCCCAGCGCCATGATCAACCGTCGCGCAGTCACAGTTTGCCTCCTGTCGAACACCGACCCGTGGGAGGGTTATCCGCTGCGCCGCACGGCTAAACAGAAATCTGCCCTCGGATGCTGTTGCGGCCGGCCCGATTCGACGGCACAGGAGATGGCCGGATTCCATGGTGATAGTCGATGGTCACCGAAAGTATTTGGGCCTACACGCATTTGCCGCGGAACTTCGCCGCTGGCGCCTCATCTGTCACTTGACTACCCAGCGGACGCGGGCGGGATTTTGCCCGTCTCGTAGCGACAAATCTTGCCGGCCGGTTGTCGCTATGAGGTGGGCAAAAAGTGTGTCGCTTCTTGGCAGAGACCACTGTGGCGGATGTGACTTGACCTGCCGGCTAGCCGTTTTCCGCTAGCCGTTTTCTGCTAGCCCTTTTCCGCTATGTCGGCCAGCACCGCGAACATCGTCCGGGTGGGAACGCCGGTAGCCCCCTTGGGCGTGTAACCCCATGGGCTGCCGGTGTTGTAGGCGGGGCCGGCCACGTCGATGTGCGCCCAGGCGACCCCATCCGCGACGAATTCGCGAAGGAACACGCCGGCCACCAGCATGCCGGCGAAGCGCTGCCCGCTGATGTTGGCAAGGTCGGCCACGGTGGACTTCAAGTCGTCTTTGAGTTCGTCGGGCAGCGGCATGGGCCAGCCGTTCTCACCGACCCGCTGCGAGATCTCGGCGACCCGGTCGCGGAACTCGTCGCTGCCCATCACTCCGGGTATGCGCGCGCCCAGCGCCACGGTCTGGGCGCCGGTGAGCGTCGAGGTTTCGATCAGATAGTCGGGATTGTCCTCGCACGCGCGGACGATGGCGTCGGCCAGGATGAGCCGGCCCTCGGCGTCGGTGTTGAGGACCTCGACCGTTGTGCCGCCGTATTGCGTCAACACGTCGCCGGGACGCTGCGCGGTCGCCGACGGCATGTTCTCGGCCATCGGCACCGTCGCGATCACGTCGATCGGCAATTCGAGCTGCGCGGCCAGCGTGACGGTCGCGATGACCGCGGCCGCCCCACCCATATCCGAGGTCATGTGGTGCATCGACGCGGCAGGCTTGATCGAAATCCCGCCGGTGTCGAAGGTGACACCCTTGCCCACCAGCGCCACCTTCTTGGCCTGCTTGCCCTTCTTGGTTTTGGCCAGCCGCGAACCCCGGTGGATCAGCCGCACCAGCCGCGGCGGGCGCGACGAGCCCTGGCCGACGCCGATCACTCCGCCGTAGCCGCCCTTCTGCAGCGCCTTGTCGTCGAGCACCTCGACCTCCAGACCCGCGGACTCGCCCAAAGCCCTTGCGCGCTTGGCGAATTCGGCGGGGAAGAGGTGGCTCGGCGGGGTGTTGACCAGGTCGCGGGCGGTGGCGACCGCGGTCGCGACGGCCGTGGCATGGGCCGCCTGGGACTTGGCGCCCTTGGCACTGGACAGCACCGTGATGTTGCGCAGACCTTGATCCTTCGGTGCTGTCTTGTCGCTGCGGAAAGCGGTGAATCGGTAGCTGCCCAGGATCAGCCCCTCGATGGCTGCCTCCAGATCCAGTTCGGTCAGCGTGGTGATTGCGGCCTCGGCGCTGTTCAGCGCGCGGGCTGCCGTACCCGCCGCGCGGCGGATCGTGTCCGCGGGCCACTCGGCTCGCGGCTTGCCCAGGCCGACCGTGAGCACGCTGGCCACCGGCAGCGACGGCACCACCAACCGGTGCACCTGATCACTGCCGCCGGTGGCCTCCAGCGCCCGCAGGCCGGCCTCGATCTCGGCGACGGCGGCGCTGGACAGGAACGGGTCGGCCGCGGTGACGACGGCGCCGGGCCGGTCTTCGTCGCCGGTCGAAACGACCGGCACGACCAATACCGACGAACCCGCGCCACGTTTCGGCAGCGATGTGGCGACCTGGACGGACGGGGATTGGTAACTCGGTTCGGTGGTCACGGGCAATCACCCTAGTCACCGGGGCCGGGCCTGGGGCCGCCACCGCCCTTACCGCGCAACTCGAAGGCGCTGACCGGCTCGTCAAAACCCTTGAGCGTCAGCGGACCGTGCGCGACCGCGGGCCAATCCGGCAGCTCGTCGTGCAGCGCCGAATCGGCGAGTATCTGCCTCGGTGCCGCGGCGGCGACCAATCGCGCGGCCAGGTTGACCGGGTTGCCGAAGTAGTCCCCGTTGGTGGCGAGCACGCTGCCGTAGGCAAGACCGGCGCGGACGTGCAGACCCTCCTCCCGCGCCCGCGGATGCTCGACAAGATCGACCGCCGTCGTGACCAGCTGCTCGGGCGACGCGCTCACCCACATCACCTCGTCGCCGATGAACTTCACCAGCCGCCCGCCGTCGGCGTGCACCACGTCGGCGACGGTGCCGCCGAATTCGGTGAGTAGCAGCGACAATTGCGCCGGGGTGAGCGCTTGGGTCAACGCGGTGAAACCGGACAGATCCGCGAAACCGATGCCGCAGATCACGCTCGCCGAGGTGCCGAGCAGGACGCCTTCGAAATAGGTTCGGGCACTGATCAAGTGGTGACGGTGCACGACGTCGATCAGCGCCCCGATGCGAGGGATGAACTCGGCGACCGCGCGGTAGGCCTGCGCCGTGGCGAGCTCGTCGTGGGTGTAGTTCATCTGGATGTCCGGCGTCCCGGCGCGGATCATCGTCCCCTCGGCCTCCGCGAGGCGGGCCATCGCGGCGCCGAGCACCCGCAGCAGGCCAAACGCGCCGTCCTCGCCCACCACCGCCTTGAGCGCGACCCACGTCGACAGAGCCTCGACATCGGCCTGGCTGAGCACCGGAACGTCGGGACCGGCGATGGTCAAACCGAGCAAACCCCACGCCTGCGCCACGTCGTCGGCCGACAACCCGAGCTTGTCGGCCGCGGCCTGCACGGTGTAGATGGGGCGTCCAGACCACGACAGGGCGTCACCGGCAAGCCCGAACAGCCGGCCGCGGCGCTCGGCCTCGACCATCTCGTCGACGCTGAAGCCGAGCCCGTCGAGGTACTTGATCAGGTCGGTTCGCTCGCGTGGGTTCGCGATTCCGGCGGCCTCGAGCGCGTCGAAGTCCAGGTGATCGGGCACCTACCCAAGTGTGCCAGCAATGCCGCTCGATCGGTGGCGATCGCAAGCGCGGCGGAGCCGGGCGCGGCGGGTCGCCACGATGATGGCTAGGGTGAGACGCCGTGACCGACGACCCGCAGCACGGACCGCTGGAAGACCGCCATCGCGAATTGGGTGCCAGCTTCGCCGAGTTCAGCGGCTGGCTCATGCCGGTCTCGTTCGCCGGCACCGTCAGCGAACACAACGCCACCCGAAACTCCGTCGGCCTGTTCGACGTCAGTCACCTCGGCAAGGCGCTGGTGCGCGGGCCGGGCGCCGCGAAGTTCGTCAACTCCGCGCTCACCAACGACCTGGGCCGCATCGGCCCGGGCAAGGCGCAATACACGTTGTGCTGCACCGAATCCGGCGGCGTCATCGACGACCTGATCGCCTACTACGTCGACGACGACGAGATCTTTCTGGTGCCCAACGCCGCCAACACCGCCGCGGTGGTCGAGGCGCTGCGGGCGGCCGCACCCGCCGGCCTGACGATCAGCAACGAGCATCGCTCGTATGCGGTGCTGGCGGTGCAGGGCCCGCGGTCGGCGGACGTGCTCGGCGAGCTGGGGCTGCCGACCGAGATGGACTACATGGGCTACGCCGACGCCGCCTTCTCCGGTGTGCCGGTGCGCGTCTGCCGCACGGGATACACCGGTGAGCACGGCTACGAACTGCTGCCGGCCTGGGAGTCCGCGGGCGTCGTGTTCGACGCGCTGGTGGCGGCGGTCAAGTCCGCCGGCGGCGAGCCCGCGGGGCTGGGCGCCCGCGACACGCTTCGCACCGAGATGGGCTACCCGCTGCACGGGCACGAACTTTCGCTCGACATCTCACCGCTGCAGGCCCGCTGCGGCTGGGCGATCGGATGGAAGAAGGACGCGTTCTTCGGCCGCGACGCGCTGCTGGCCGAAAAAGAAGCCGGGCCGCGACGGCTGCTGCGCGGGCTACGGATGGTGGGTCGCGGGGTGTTGCGTGCCGGGCTGACGGTGCTCGCTCACGACGCGCCGGTCGGGATCACCACGTCGGGCACGTTCTCCCCGACGCTGCAGGCCGGCATCGCGCTCGCGCTGATCGACACCGACGCGGGAATCGAAGACGGCCAGCAAATCACCGTCGACATCCGCGGCCGCGCCGCCGAGTGTGAAGTCGTGCGTCCGCCCTTCGTCGCAGTCAAAACTCGTTAGCCGGCAGGCGTTCCCGTGGCAAAAACCCGTTCGCGCGCAGGGATACAATCGGCGCCATGACCAGCGGCTCGCGTGAGTTCACGGTGATGCGCACGTCGAATCCGGCGAGCGACGCCGAACGCGCAGCGATTCTGGCCGACCCGGGTTTCGGCAAATACTTCACCGACCACATGGTCTCGATCGACTACGCCGAGGACCAAGGTTGGCACAACGCGCGGGTCATCCCTTACGGCCCGATCCAGCTGGACCCGTCCGCGATCGTGCTGCACTACGCGCAAGAGGTGTTCGAGGGGCTCAAGGCCTATCGCTGGGCGGACGGTTCGATCGTCTCGTTTCGCCCCGACGCCAACGCGGCCAGGATGCGCTCGTCGGCGCGGCGGCTCGCGATTCCCGAGCTCCCCGACGAGCTGTTCCTCGAATCCCTGCGCCAACTCGTCGCCGTCGACAATGCATGGGTGCCCCGGGCCGGCGGCGAAGAGGCGCTGTATCTGCGGCCGTTCATCTTCGCGACGGAGTCGGGGCTGGGGGTGCGGCCGGCCAAGCTGTACCGCTACCTGCTGATCGCGTCGCCGGCCGGCGCCTACTTCAAGGGTGGCATCAGCCCGGTCAGCGTCTGGGTGTCGACGGAATACGTGCGGGCCTGCCCCGGCGGCACCGGAGCGGCCAAGTTCGGCGGCAACTATGCCGCGTCGCTGCTGGCTCAGGCCCAGGCGGCGGAGAACGCCTGCGACCAAGTCGTCTGGCTGGACGCCGTGGAGCGCCGGTTCGTCGAAGAGATGGGCGGCATGAACCTGTTCTTCGTGCTCGGCAGCGGCGGATCGGCGCGGCTGGTCACCCCCGAGCTGTCCGGGTCGCTATTGCCCGGGATCACGCGGGATTCGTTGCTGCAGTTGGCCATTGACGCCGGATTCGCGGTCGAAGAACGCAAGATCGATATCGACGAGTGGCAGAAGAAGGCCGCCGCGGGGGAGATCACGGAGGTGTTCGCCTGCGGCACCGCGGCCGTCATCACCCCGGTCTCGCAGGTGAAGTACGGCGATGCCGAGTTCAGCATCGCCGACGGCCAGCCCGGGGAAGTGACGATGGCGCTGCGCGACACGCTGACCGGGATACAGCGCGGGACCTTCGCCGACACCCACGGCTGGATGTCGCGGCTGGGCTAGCCGGCTCGGACTAGCGGTTCACCGGCGAGCGTGACGCTGCAGTCACGCTGGTCGCCGAACGTGACTGCAGCGTCACGTTCGGCCGCCTAGAAGGGCCGCTAAAACCGCACCAACGCCGCCAGCGCCACGGCGCTGACCGTCGTCGTCAATTCGATGGCCGCCCCCAACACGTCGCCGGTGATGCCGCCGAAGCGGCGCACGCAATGCGCCACCAGCGCCGCGCCGCAGCACACCGCCAGCAGCACCGCGACCGGGCCCTGCCACGGCCGCGGGCCCGCCGCCAGCGAAGCGGCGAGCAGCACCGCGAGCCACCCGGCCACCACCGGCGCGGGCTGCGTTCCCGCAACCCGCGCCCCCAGCGCGCTGCCTTCGGCCGCGGCCACGGCTCGCCGGCAGGCCAGCACCGCGGTGACGCGGCCCGCGGCGACGGCTACGACGATCGCGGCGGGACCAAGGGACGAAAAGGCCAACCCTTGCAACGTGATCACGAGTACGACGGCGACCACGCCGAACGGTCCGGTCGAGCCGTCGCGCATCACCGCCAGTGCGCGCGGCGCCGGCCCGTAGCAGCCCAGCCCGTCGGCCGTATCGGCCACGCCGTCGATGTGCAGGCCGCGGGTGGCGAGCAGCAGCGCCGCGACCGCGAGTAGCCCCGGCAGCGGGCTGGACGCGCCGAAGGCGCGCGCGCCGCCCCATGTGACCGCCGCGGCCAGCATCCCCAGCGCCACGCCGACCACCGGCAGCGCGGTCATGGCGCCGCGACCCATCGGCGCGGTTCCGACACGCGGCGCCACCGTGCCGAACGCGAAAGCCGTTGCCAGTGAACGCATCACGGTGGGGGAGCACCGTCGGAGCGCGTGGACACACCGGCGTCGGTGAACGTCGCCATTGATGACAGCGCGGCCACCGCGGCGCGCAGCAGCGGCAGCGCCGCGGTAGCGCCGGTGCCCTCGCCGAGCCGCATGCGCAGATCCAGAAGCGGCTCCAGCTCGAGAGCCGCCAAGGCCAGCGCGTGCCCCGGCTCGGTGGACCGGTGACCGGCCTGCCACCACTGCCTGGCGCCCGGCGCCAGGCGCTCGGCGACCAACGCGGCGGCCGTCACCGCCATCCCGTCCAGCAGCAGCGGTGTGCGCCGCACCGCGGCCTGCGCGCAAAAGCCCGCCATCGCGGCCAGGTCCGCGCCGCCGCAGCAGCGCAGCAGTCCGACCGGGTCGGGCAGCACCTTTTGAGTCCGAAACAGGGCGTCGCGGACCGCGGCGGTCTTGCGTGACCAGCCGGCGTCGTCGACCCCGGTCCCGAAGCCGACCACCGCAACCGGCTCGGCGTTCGTCAGCGCCGCCACCAAAACCGTTGCGGCAGTGGTGTTTCCGATACCCATGTCACCGGCGATCAGCAAGTCGGCCCCGGCGTCGACCTCCTCGTCGGCGATAGACCGTCCGGCCGCGATCGCCCGGGCGGTCTCCTCGTCCGTCAGCGCGTCCTCGACGGCGATATCGCCGCTGCCGCGCCGCACTTTGTGGGAGCCGATGCGTTCCGAGAGCGGGTCGGCGTCCACCGCCAGGTCGGCGACGCGCACGGTGGCCCCGGCGACATCGGCCAGCACGTTGATCGCCGCCCCGCCCGCGTCGATGTTGGCGACCATCTGCGCGGTCACTTCCGGCGGGTAGGCCGACACCCCGGAGCGGGCGACGCCGTGGTCGCCGGCGAACACCACCACCCGCGCGCGCTCGAACTGGCGCGGCGGGCATTGCCCCTGGCACGAGCAGACCCAGACCGACAGGTCTTCGAGCCGGCCCAGCGCCCCCCGCGGCTTGGTCAGCGTGTCCTGCCGCGCACGGGCGGCGGCCGCGGCGGCGGCGTCGGGCGACGAAATCGGAGTGAATTCCATCACGTTCCCGGCGGTTTGATAGGTACCGCCTGGCCGGCGATCACCAGCACGACGCGGTCGCACAACGCGGCGACGCGTTGGTTGACGGTGCCCAGTTCGTCGGCGAACCGTCGGCCCGACGCGGTGGCCGGCACCACGGTCAGCCCGACTTCCGGGCTGACCAGCACCAGCGTGGATCCGAACGCGCCGACCGCGGCGATCATGTCCTCGATCGTCTCCGCGACCGCGGTTGCCGCCGACCCGTTCTCCCACGCCTGGTGGCGGTCCAGCGTGCCGGTCAGCCAGCCGCCGAGGTCGTCGACGAGCGTCGGAGTATCGGGCGACCGCCGCAATTGGGTTGTGATGTCGTCGGTTTCGACCGTCGACCAATGCGCGGGCCGACGGTCGCGGTGCTGCGTCACGCGGTCTGCCCATGCCTCGTCGGAGTGCCCTGCCGGCCCGGGGGCCAGGTAGCGGACCGGCTGACCGGGCGCCAGCGACGAGGCGATGGCTTCCTCCGCCCACCGGGATTTGCCCGACCTGATCCCGCCGAGCACCAGGGTGCGCACCGGGGTCAGACGGCTTTCAGGCGAGGGTCAATCGACACTGCTGCCGTGCTTGACTTGAGGCCGGGGCGTCCGCATCCGGCGCATTTGGGAGGCCCGGCTGGCGGCGTAAAGCCCTAGCTTCCAACGGCTTTCGGTGTTGTTCGGGAACTTCACGTCGACAAGCTTGTTGACTTTGCGGCCGAGAATGAGCCCGTCGACGCTCATCACGGCCATCAGGACCAGCATCGCCGGAGAGATGTAGAGCTGCAGCTGCGGAACACCGAACATGATGAACAGCAACGCCAGCGTGGACGGCATGAACAGCCCCAGGAAGTTGCGCCGGGAATCCACCACATCGCGCACGTACCGGCGCACCGGGCCCTGATCGCGTGGCAGCAGGTAGGCCTCTTCGCCGGCCATCATGCGCTCCCGGCGATCCGACATCCGTGCCCGGCTCACGGCTCGTTCGGCCCGTCGCGCGTCGCGGGACAGTTTCGGGCCTCGCAGCGATTTGCGCCGGGCCCGCGCCTCGGCGGCCGTCATCGGCGCCGGCGCGACCGGACCCTTGCGGGTGCTGCGCCGGGCATCGGTGCGCTTGGGCGTCGGCCGACCCTTGGGATCGGTCTTGCGCGAGCGGGCCGCCGTTTCGGCGGGATCGGCCGGCTCGGGCGCGACCAGCGCCGTCGAACCCCCGTCGAGGTCGTCTTCATGGGTTTTCTTGCGGCCCAGCAACTTCACAGTCGCCAGGTTACTTCGCGGGCCGTCCGCGCCGAAATGGCCCCGGACGGCGTCGAGATTAGTCATGCTCCAGCACGCCGATGCACCTACGCTTACCTCTGATGAATGGCTGCCTGTGATGGACGACGGCTCGATGGCCTCGGATGATGCTGCCGCTGGCCTCGCGCCCGGTCGACTCCAGCTGCCGGCCATGCAGGTCCTGGTGGCCCCGGATTGCTACGGCGACAGCCTCACGGCCGTCGAGGCGGCGGCCGCCATCGCCACGGGCTGGACCCGGTCACGTCCGGGGGACCGGTTCATCGTCGCCCCGCAGTCCGACGGCGGACCGGGCTTCATCGACGTGCTGGCCAGTCGGCTCGGCGAGAAGCGGCGAGCGCGGGTATCCGGGCCGCTGAACGCCCCGGTCGATGCCGAGTGGGTGTTCGATCGGGGCTCGGCAACCGCGTATCTGGAGTGCGCGCAGGCGTGCGGTCTGGCGTTGCTGGGCGCCCATCCCTCCCCGGAGACCGCGATGGCGGCCCACAGCAGGGGAGTCGGACAGCTCATCGCCGAGGCGCTGGGCGCCGCGCCCAAGCGGATCGTAGTGGGGCTGGGGGGCAGCGCCTCGACCGACGGCGGGCAGGGCCTGGTCGCCGAGCTGGGCGGCCTGGAAGTCGCGCGGCAGCAACTGGCTGACGTGGACCTGATCGCCGCCTCCGACACCGAATACCCGCTGTTGGGGCCGTGGGGAGCCGCCAGAATGTTCGGGCCGCAGAAGGGCGCGGACACCGCGACCGTCGCGGCGCTCGAAGTCCGCCTCGAGGCGTGGGCGCTGGAACTCGAAGCGGTGGCCGGGCGCGATGTGAGCTCCGAACCGGGCGCGGGCGCCGCCGGCGGCATCGGCGCCGCGCTGTTGGCGCTCGGCGGCCGCAGCGAGTCCGGCGCGGACATCATCGCCGAGCACACCAACCTGGCCGACGACCTCGAGACCGCCGAGCTGATCGTCACCGGTGAAGGCCGGTTCGACGAGCAATCCCTGCACGGAAAGGTGGTCGGCTGGCTCGCCGGTAGGGCCCGCCCGCTGGGTATTCCGGTGATCGTGCTCGCCGGTCAGGTCGATTTGGAAAAATCGACGGTGCGATCGGCGGGCATCATGGCCGCCCTGTCGATCGCCGACCACGCTGGATCGGTGCGGCTGGCGCTGGCCGACGCCGCCAATCAGCTCATGGGGTTGGCGTCCGAGGTGGCCGAGCGACTCGGGAATAGCGGTCCCGCAAGGTACCGTTGAGGGAGTGAGTTTCCCCGAGTGGTGCTCCGACCGCGGGTGACCCACCCCAAACAATGAGGCATGTAGGAGAAGCAATGACGGTGCAGAACGAGTCGAGCGCCAAGACCCACGGCGTGATCCTGACCGAGGCCGCCGCCACCAAGGCGAAGTCCCTGCTCGACCAGGAGGGACGCGACGACCTGGCGCTGCGAATCGCGGTTCAGCCGGGCGGATGCGCGGGGCTGCGCTACAACCTCTTCTTTGACGACCGCACCCTGGACGGCGATCTGACCGCCGACTTCGGTGGCGTGACCTTGACCGTGGACCGGATGAGCGCGCCGTACGTGCAAGGCGCCTCCATCGACTTCGTGGACACCATCGAGAAGCAGGGCTTCACCATCGACAACCCCAACGCCACCGGTTCATGCGCCTGCGGGGACTCGTTCAACTGACGGTCCGGCCGGGCTAGTACGAACCCCCGGTACGTAGCACGTACGAGCACACCAGCGTCTCGCCGCGCTGGAATAGCAGCTGCGCGACGCCCTGCACGTCGCCGCGCATCGGGCCGCCGGCCGCGGGCGAGACCCGCATCGTGAACAGCGCCTGGGCCTGATACTGCGACAGGTACACGATCTTGTCGACCGAGGTCACCTCGACCTCGGAGAACTGCTTGCGGAACGCGTCGCTGCTCAGCTTGGCCAGGGCCTGGTCGGACCGCTTGTCGCGCACGGCGTCGTACAGGCCACACAGCGCGTTGCGGACGATGTTGTCGGTGTCGCGGCGCTCGAGCGCGTCGAGATACCCCTGAATCGCCGATTTGGCCGACGCCTCGGAGAACGCGGCGCCGGTACTGGCCCCGTTCGTGCGAACCCCGAACACGATCGCCACCGTCGTCGCGGCGACCAGCAAGACGGCCAGCAAAACGCCGATGATCAAGCGCCGCTTGGACCGCCGCTTCGGATATCCCGGGGGTGGGGATGGCGGCGGCGCGAACGTGGGGTCGCCGGCGATGGGCTCCTGCGGGAACTCGACCGGCTGCGAGTAGGGCGCGGGTCCGTCGGCGCCGACAGCGTGGTTCGGCGGGTGCGGACCGCCCATGTGGTTCTCCTACGGTGGTAGACGGGACACGAACCGATACCGCCCGAGTATTCGGGTCCCGGCGACTTGAGTGAGTTCCCTTGGCAGGCTAGCGCACGGCCGCGCGCGCCGACCGCGGACGCAACGACAGTGGATACGCCTGAGTAAGCTAGATAACCTTACTAACGAAGGATGGAGATTTCGTGACGATCGCGGTGACTGGTTCGATTGCGACCGACAACTTGATGCGGTTTCCCGGCCGATTTTCCGAACAGCTGCTGCCTGAACACCTGCAGAAGGTATCGCTCAGCTTTCTCGTCGACGACCTGGTGATCCACCGCGGCGGAGTGGCCGGGAACATCGCCTACGCCATCGGTGTGCTGGGTGGTGACGTCGCACTGATCGGCGCCGCGGGCGACGACTTCGGCGACTACCGCGACTGGCTGCGGGGCCACGGCGTCAACTGCGACCACGTGCTGATCTCCGAGACCGCGCACACGGCACGTTTCGTGTGCACGACCGACATCGACATGGCCCAGATCGCGTCGTTCTATCCGGGCGCGATGTCGGAGGCCCGCAACATCAAGCTCGCCGACGTCGTCTCGGGGATCGGCACCCCGGACTTAGTGATCATCGGGGCCAACGACCCGGACGCGATGGTGGTGCACACCGAGGAGTGCCGCGAGCTCGGGCTGCCCTTCGCCGCCGACCCGTCCCAGCAGCTGGCCCGGCTGTCCGGCGCCGAGATCAGCAAGCTCATCGACGGCGCCACCTACCTGTTCACCAACGACTACGAGTGGGACCTGATGCGGTCCAAGACCGGCTGGTCGGAGGAAGACGTGATGGCGCAGGTCGACCTGCGGGTGACCACGCTGGGCGCCAAGGGCGTGGACGTGGTCGACCGCGACGGCAACACCGTCCACGTCGACGTGGTGCCCGAAACCAGCCAGGTCGACCCCACCGGCGTCGGCGACGCCTTCCGGGCCGGGTTCCTTACCGGGCGCAGCGCGGGCCTGACCGTGGAGCGTTCGGCGCAGCTGGGCTCGCTGGTCGCCGTACTGGTGCTGGAGTCGACCGGAACCCAGGAGTGGACCTGGGACCACGAGGTCGCGCAGAGCCGGCTGGCCGGCGCGTACGGCGACGACGCGGCCAACGAGATCGCGGCCGTACTCGCCTAGTTCGCTTGCTCGCCGCTAGAGCTGCACGGGGTAGACCGGCTCGCGGATCTCGGGTACCACGCTGTGCTCGACGAAGATCGCGTGCCAAAGCATGAAGATCAGCACCGTCCATAGCCGGCGGCTGTGATCGCTGCTGCCGCTTCGGTGTTCGTCGAGCATCCGGCGCACGGCGGCGGTGTCGACAAGGTGATCGGCCTGCGACGAGTCCACCATCGCGTAGGCCCACTCCACCAGCTCACCCGCGCGCAGCCAGTGCCGGATCGGGACCGGGAACCCGAGCTTGGGCCGGTGCAGCACGTGCGCCGGGACAATGGGCGCCAGGGCGCGCCGCAGCGCGTACTTGGTCGTCGTTCGTGTGATCTTCGCCTCTACCGGCAGCCGCGAGGCCACCGCGAACACCTCGGGATCCAGGAACGGCACCCGGAGCTCCAGCGAGTTGGCCATCGTCATCTTGTCCGCCTTGACCAGGATGTCGCCGCGCAGCCAGGTGAACAGGTCGATGTGCTGCATGCGGGCCACCGGGTCCCAGCCGCGCGATTCGGCGTAGATCGACGCGGTCACATCCGTATGCGTCCACTCGTCGCGGAATCCCGGCAGCACGTCGCGCAGCTGCGCATCGGAGAAACTGCGGGCGTTGCCGTAGTAGCGCTCCTCGAGCGTCAGCGATCCGCGGTGCAGCAGGCTCTTGCCGCGCATGCCCTCCGGCAGCGGCTTGGACACCTTGCCCATCGAACGCCGCAGCGGCCGCGGCAGATACTCGAAAGGCTTGAGCGACAGCGGTTCCCGATAGATCGTGTAGCCGCCGAACAACTCGTCGGCCCCTTCACCCGACAGCACCACCTTGACGTGCTTGCGGGCCTCGCGGGCGACGAAGAACAGCGGCACCAGCGCCGGGTCGGCGACGGGCTCGTCGAGGTACCACACGATCTCAGGCAGGGCGGCGACGAACTCGTCCGGACTCACGACCTTGGCGATGTGGCGGGCACCGATCGCCTCGGCCGAGGCCACGGCGACGTCGATCTCGGAGAACCCCTCGCGCTCGAAACCGGTGGTGAACGTGATCAGCCGGGGATTGTGCCGGATGGCCAGCGCCGCGATCGCGGTGGAGTCGATCCCGCCCGACAGGAATGCACCGACGGTCACGTCGGCGCGCATGTGCTTGGCCACCGAATCCTCGAGCACCGCGGTGATCTCGTCGAAGCGGGCCTGTTCGGTATCGCGGGTGATCGGCGTGGCGGCAAACCGCGGTACGAAGTAGCGGGTCACGTCGGGCTCGAGCTGCCCCGGCCGGATCATGGCGTAGCAGCCCGATTCCAGTCGCCGCACCCCGCGATGCAGCGTCTCGGGCTCCGGCACGTACTGCAGCACCGTGTAGTGCTGCACCGCCCGCTCGTCGATGGCCATGTCGAAGCCGATCAATTCGGCCAGATCCAGTAGGCATTTCTTCTCGCTGGCCACGGCGGTACCGCCGGGGCCGGTGGCCATGAAAAGCGGTTTGATGCCGAAAGGGTCACGCGCGCAAAATAATTCGCGGTTGACCGTGTCCCACAACGCGAAGGCGAACATGCCGCGCAGCCGAGTCAGGACCTCGATGCCCCAGTAGTGAAATCCCGCGACGATCGCCTCGCCGTCACCCTCGGTGGCGAAAACGGCGCCATGCGCAGTGGCCAGCTCCTCGCGCAGCTCCAGGTAGTTGTAGATCTCCCCGTTGAACACCAGCACGTAGCGGTCGGGCGCCCCCGGGGGTCCCCAATGCAGCGGCTGATGGGAATGGGCGATGTCGATGAAGGACAGCCGGTTGAAACCGAACACGACGGCCCCATCGCCACCAGGGTCGAACAATCCGCCCGGCTCGTCGGGCCCGCGATGCCGCATCAGGTGCAAGGCGCGCGCGATTGCGCTGTCGGCTCGGGTGGCGTCGGCGCCCTCCGGGGCCGCGACGAACGCCAGCAGACCACACACGGCGCCCCAGTATGCCGCACTTTTGCGGGGCGCGACGCCGCGCGGCCGCGACCGGCCGGGGTTTCGTCGCCGCGCTGAGTGGCGTGGTCTACGCTGCGTAGTATTCGATTTTCCAAGCAGGAGGCGCCAACGTGACACCTCGCGAGCAGGCCCGTTCGCAACGTCTGTCGCAGCGCAGGTTCAAGGGACTTCGGCCGCTGGCGCTGGCCCTAATGCTGGGCGTACTGGCGATAAGCCTGAGCGGATGCAGCTGGTCGGAGGCGCTGGCCATGGGCTGGCCGGAGGGCATCACCCCGGAGGGACACCTCAACCGCGAGCTGTGGATCGGCGCGGTGATCGCCTCGCTGGTCGTCGGCGTCATCGTGTGGGGCCTGATCTTCTGGTCCGCCGCCTTCCACCGCAAGAAGGCGACCGACACCGAGCTGCCCCGCCAGTTCGGCTACAACATGCCACTGGAGCTGGTGCTCACCGTCACGCCGTTCCTCATCATCTCGGTGCTGTTCTACTTCACGGTCGTGGTTCAGGAGAAGATGCTGCACCTGGCCAAGGACCCCGAGGTCGTGATCGACATCACCTCGTTCCAGTGGAACTGGAAGTTCGGCTATCAGCGCGTCAACTTCAAAGACGGCACCCTGACCTACGAGGGCGCCGACGAGGCCCGCAAGAAGGCCATGGTGTCCAAGCCCGAGGGCAAGGACAAGCACGGCGAGGAGCTCGTCGGCCCCGTGCGAGGCCTCAACACCGAAGACCGGACCTACCTCAACTTCGACAAGGTCGAGACCCTGGGAACCAGCACCGAAATTCCGGTTCTGGTGTTGCCGGCCGGCAAGCGCATCGAATTCCAGATGGCGTCGGCCGACGTCGTGCACGCGTTCTGGGTGCCCGAATTCCTGTTCAAGCGCGACGTGATGCCCAACCCCGTCGCGAACAACTCCGTCAACGTCTTCCAGGTCGAAGAGATCACCAAGACCGGGGCATTCGTCGGGCACTGCGCCGAGATGTGCGGCACGTATCACTCGATGATGAACTTCGAGGTTCGCGTGGTCCAACCCAACGATTTCAAGGCCTACCTGCAGCAACGGATCGACGGAAAGACCAACGCCCAGGCGTTGCAGGCGATCAATCAATCCCCGGTCGCCGTGACCACACACCCGTTCGAAACCCGCCGCGGCGAAATGACGGCAAGCCAGTAGGTTAGGACACTCAATGCACATCGAAGCGAGGCTGTTCGAGTTCGTCGCCGCGTTCTTCTTGGTCACGGCGGTGCTGTACGGGGTGCTGACCGCGATGTTCGCCACCGGCGGCGAGGAGTGGGCGGGGACCACCGCGCTGGCACTGACGGGCGGTCTGGCGCTGATCGTGGCGACGTTCTTCCGCTTCGTCGCCCGCCGGCTCGACACCCGGCCCGAGGACTACGAGGGCGCCGAGATCAGCGACGGCGCAGGCGAATTGGGGTTCTTCGCGCCGCACAGTTGGTGGCCGATACTGGTCGCGTTGTCCGGCTCGGTGGCCGCCGTCGGTATCGCGCTGTGGCTGCCGTGGTTGATCGTCGCCGGCGTGGTGTTCGTCCTTGCGACGGCAGCGGGTCTGGTGTTCGAGTACTACCTGGGTCCGGAGAAGCACTGATTTGCGACTCGAAGGTCACAATCCGGGCATCAGTTGACCGGCGGCCCCGCCGCTAAAGTCAATTGCCCCACTCGGTTCGGTAGGGTTTGCCCAGGCACAATGACAATTTCCCGAGCGCGCGCACAACGGCTCGACCGTAGAGCCCCGCGCGCTGGTGAGGCAGTTGGACAGGGCAGACAGACATGAACGGGCCGAAACCCCCGGGACGGGAACCTGAGGAACCCGAATCCGCCAGTGAGCTCAGCCACGAACCCGATTCCGGCGGAGCGCCCGGCGAAGAGGCGGAACCTCTCGCTGAACCCGAAGAGCGACGGTTCGACGACAGCGCCGAACTGGCGGCCGCAGATGACACGGGCCAGACGGACGCGTATTCGCGGGCCTACTCCGCGCCGGAGTCCGAGCATTTCATGACCGGTCCCTACGTCCCGGCCGACATGGCGCTCTACGACTACGACGGCTACGACGCGTCAGCCGACCACGGCGACGAACACGCCGCCCCGCGCTGGCCGTGGATCGTGGGCGTTGCGGCGATCGTCGCGGCGATCGCGCTGGTGGTCTCGGTGTCGTTGCTGGTTACGCGCACCGACACCAACAAGCTCGCCAACCCCGCCACCACCACGCCGTCCACGCCGCCGGTGCAGGACGAGTTCACGACCACCACGCCGCCACCTCCGCCGCCTCCGCCGACACCGGCCGGGCCGCGGCAAGTCACCTACTCGGTGACCGGCACGAAAGCGCCGGGCGACATCATTTCGGTGACTTACGTCGACGCGTCCGGACGGTCCCGCACCCAGCACAACGTGTACATCCCCTGGTCGATGACCGTGACACCGATCTCGACGTCCGACGTCGGATCGGTGCAGGCGTCCAGCCTGTTCCGGCTCAGCAGGCTCAATTGCTCGATCACCACCAGCGACGGGGCGGTGCTGTCGTCGAACAACAATGACTCACCGCAGACGAGCTGCTGATGGTGAGCAGATACTCCGCCTACCGGCGCGGGTCGGACACCATTCCGCCGGAGGTCGTCGACCGCATCCTGGTCGGGGCGTGCGCAGCCATCTGGCTGGTGTTGCTGGGCGTCAGCGTGGCCGCCGCCGTCGCGCTGTCCGATCTCGGCAGCGGCTTCCACAAAACGACCGGGGGAGGCTCGCACACCACGTGGGTGTTGTACGTCGTCATCGTCGTTTCCGCGCTGATCATCGCCGGCGCGATCCCGGTGCTGTTGCGGGCCCGGCGCGTGGCTCAGGCCGATCCGGCCGTCCGGTCGGCGACCGCTCCGGCGCGCGCGCCGGTGAGAACCGCGCTGCGGCCGGGCGGGCCCGGCGCACGCACCGCGACGGAACGCGCACGCGCGCACACCGTGCAGTCCGGGGACCCGGCGGCCGAGTGGTCCGGCGCGGCGGTGGACCGGGTCTGGTTGCGCGGCACGGTGATCCTGGCGGGCACGATGGGTGCCGCGCTGATCGCGGTCGCGGCCGCGACCTACCTGATGGCCGTCGGCCACGACGGCGCGTCGTGGGTCGGCTACGTGCTGGCCGGGCTCGTCACCGCGGCGATGCCGGCGGTCGAGTGGTTCCATGTCAGGCAACTGCGCGGCCTGGCCGCCGAGCGCTGACCGTCTTAGCGGCTTAGCGGCTTAGCGGCCGGCCAGTGTGCGATGAGGGCGTTGAGTGTGCGCGCAGGGCGCCACCCCCGCACACTGCGGCAGCGTCGGCCGGCGCTCGGCTAGTGCTCGCCGTGCTCGCCGTTGGAACCGACGATGCTGTCCTGGTGCTCCCGTAGGGCGGTCAGGGCACGTTGTTCGGCGGCGTGAGTCGCCTCGCGCAGCGCCGCGTCCTCGGACGGCGGATCGGCGAACAAGAAGCTGCCGTGACCCGGCGTTCCGCCCGAGCCCAGCCGGTTCATCTTGTTCGGCACGGGCGCCCCCTGGTACTCCAGCGGTATCGGGTGGCCGTGCGCGTCGACCGGGCCGAGCGGCTGATGCAGCTCGATGTAGGCACCGTGCGGCAGCCGCTTGATGATGCCGGTTTCGACGCCGTGCTCGAGCACCGCGCGGTCGCTGCGCTGCAGCCCGATGCACCACCGATAGGTGATGAAGAAGATGAACGGCGGCAGGATCACCATGCCGATGCGCCCGATCCACGTCGTCGCGTTCAGCGAGATGTGGAACTTGAAGGCGATGATGTCGTTCATCGCCGCCAGGGTCAGCACCATGTAGAAGGAGATCGCCATCGCACCGATCGCGGTGCGTACCGGCACGTCCCGCGGCCGTTGCAGCAGGTTGTGGTGCGCGTAGTCACCGGTGAATCGCTTCTCGAGGAACGGATAGATGGTCAGCAGGACGAAAACCAGGCCCATGATCAGCGCCACCCACACCGGGGCGGGGATGGTGTGATGCCAGAAGTAGAACTCCCACGGCGGCCAGATGCGGGCCAAGCCCTCGGTCCACATCATGTAGAAGTCGGGCTGTGAGCCGGCCGACACCTGAGATGGCTTGTAGGGACCCAGGTTCCAGATCGGGTTGATCTGCAGCAGCCCACCCATCAGGCCCAGCACACCGACGATGGCGGCGAAAAACGCGCCGGACTTGACGGCGAACACCGGCATCACGCGCACGCCGACGACGTTGTGCTCGGTGCGGCCTGGGCCGGGGAACTGGGTGTGCTTCTGGAACCACACCAACCCCAGATGTAATCCGATGAGCGCCAGGATGATTCCCGGTATCAGCAGGATGTGGATCGCATAGAGCCGCGGGATCAGGATGTCACCCGGGAAGTCGCCGCCGAAAAGCGCCCAGTGCAGCCAGGTTCCGATCACCGGCATGCCGAGGGTGATCGACGAGAGCGCGGCCCGCAGCCCGATGCCCGACAGCAGGTCGTCGGGCAGCGAGTAACCGAAGTAGCCCTCGAACATGGACAGGATCAGCAGCAGCGAACCGATGATCCAGTTGGCCTCGCGTGGCCGGCGGAACGCTCCGGTGAAGAAGATGCGGGCCAGGTGCACCATGATCGCCGCGGAGAACATCAACGCGGCCCAGTGATGGACCTGTCGGACGAAGAGGCCACCCCGGACTTCGAACGAGATGTTCAGCGCTGTTTCGTAGGCGCGCGACATCTCGACACCGCGAAGTGGTTGGTAGACACCGTTGTACGTGACCTCGGTCATGGACGGGTCGAAGAACAGCGTCAGGTACACGCCCGTCAGCAGCAGCACGATGAAGCTGTAGAGCGCGATCTCGCCGAGCAGGAACGACCAGTGCGTCGGGAAGACCTTGTTGAGCTGTCTGCGCACGGCCGCCGACGGGTGATAGCGCGTGTCGATATCCTCGCCCTGTTTGGCCAGGACATCGCCGATCTTCGGTGGACTCAATTTGGGACTCATGTCGTCGTCCTCTCCCAAAATGCCGGTCCGACAGGCTCGATGAAGTCACCGTTGGCGACCAGATACCCGTTGGTGTCGATGGTGATCGGCAGTTGCGCCAACGCACGCGCCGCCGGCCCGAAGATCGGCTTGGCGAAATGCAATGCGTCGAACTGCGATTGGTGACACGGGCACAAGATCCGGTAGGACTGCTGTTCGTAGAGCGACGACGGGCAACCCAGATGCGAGCAGACCTTGGTGAAGGCGAAGAACTCGCCGAAGTTGAAGCTTTCCTGACCCTGCCGTTTGACCACGCGGGACATGTCGGTGGGCCGGATCCGGATGAGCATCACCGGATTTCGCACACCGAGCTTGATCGCGGTGAGCTTTTCGTGTGACTCCGCGGTGGTGCCGTCGCCGTCGGACTCCCGCCACGGGAACACCGTCTCCATTGCGCCCGCGTCCATGTCTCCCGGGCGCATTTTGACGAATGGCGCGCTGTCGTGCGAGCCGGTGGCCCGCGCCAGATAGATGGTCTCGCCGTGGTAGCGCGGGGTCCAGCCGGACGTCCACAAAACCGCCTTCTTGCCATCCGCGGTGGGCACCACCGGTTTCCACGGGTTTTTGATCAGGCCACCCGCGAACGCGACCAGCGTGCCGAGGCCGAATGCGCCCAGGCCCATGCCCAGCGACAGTCCGACGAGCTTGCGGCGCCCGATCGTCGAACCCTGGTAGGCGTCGGTGAGGTTCGCCACCACGGTCTTGCGGTCGATTTCGCGGGAGGCGCCGTCGTGGCGTTCCTGAATCGAAATCTCTTCTGGGATAAACCTTTTCTGGAACAGGAGCGCCCCGACGGCGATCGCCAGGATGGACAGCCCGAAGGTCAGCCCGTACAGCGGCGTGGTCAGCGAGTACCACAAGCTTCCCGCGGCTTCCCTGGGCTTGTACTCCCACGGCCAGAACAAGAAGATCAGCAGCAGCGCCAGCCCGAAGAAACCGCCCAGCAACAGCCACAGGGCCACCCCGCGCTCCGCGCGCTTCTCGGCCTTGGTTTCTGAGGCCGGCCAGCGAGGCTCCTTGTAGACGGTCTCGACGCCGTCGATCTTGCCGCCCAGCGCCACCAGTTCGTCATTGGACATCTCGGCCAGCGCAGCCTCGTTGGGCTCCCGGGCCGCCCCGGCGCTCTTGTCGGTGTCGGAGCCGGTGGGGATGTTCGAGCCGTCGCTCATGATCTCGCCCCAATCCACAGTGCCAGCCCGATCGCGGCGACCATCCCGATGATCCACATCGCCATGCCCTCGGGAGCGGGTCCGAATCCACCGAGGCCGTAGCCGCCCGGCTGGCGCTCTTCGGCGACGGTCCGCACATAGCCGATGATGTCTCGCTTGGCCTCGAAGGAAAGCTGGCGGTCGGAGAACTTCGGCATGTTCTGCGGTCCGGTCAGCATCGCGTCGAGGATCTGCTGCTCATTGGCGGGCCCAAGGTCGGGTGCGAACTTGCCGGACGACAGCGCCCCGCCCTTCCCGGTGAAGTTGTGGCAAGAGGCGCAGTTGAGCCGGAACAGGTCGCCGCCGCGACCCAGGTCGGTCCCGCGCAGCGACTGCATCGAGACGCTGCCGTCGGGGTTGCGAGTCACGGTCGGACCGCCGCCGTTGGCCTGCACGTAGGCGCCGATGGCATCGATCTGCGCCTCGTCGAAGACCGGGTCCTTGCGCGGGGCCTGGGCCTCACCGCGCATAGCGGGCATCCGGCCGGTGGACACCTGGAAGTAGACGGCCGCCTCGCCGACCCCGATGAGGCTGGGACCGTGGTCGGGCACGCCCTGCAGGTTGGCGCCGTGGCAGGACACACAGGAAGTGTCGAAAAGCTGTTTGCCGGTACGCAATAGCGCCGAGGACGACTCGTCGGCGACGGCCACCTGCGGCCGGGGGGTCAGCACCGCCGCCAGCCCGCCGGCCACGGTCAGCGCGATCAGCAGCAGCAGGCCGCCCGACAATCGGCGGCGCAGACGCCGCCGCGCGCGATCACTGCGCTGACCCCGGGGCTCGCTGCCACCGGACCGGATAGACCTCAGTCTCTTCAACCGAGCACTCCTGTTCATTCCTCTTCGAAAGCCCCGGCCTTCATCGGATGAAATAGATCACGGTGAACAGCGCGATCCACACGATGTCCACGAAATGCCAGTAGTAGGAGACGACGATGCTGGCCGTCGCCTGCGCCGGGGTGAACTTGGTCATCGCGGTGCGCGCCAGCAGGAAGATGAACGCGATCAGCCCGCCGGTGACGTGTAACCCGTGGAAGCCGGTGGCCAGGTAGAACACGCTGCCGTAGGCGCTGCTGGGGATCGTCGTGCCGTGCGTGGTCAGGTGGAAGTACTCGTATGCCTGACCCAGGATGAAGAACAGGCCCATTAGGAAGGTGATCACGTACCACCGGCGCAGCCCGAAGACGTCGCCGCGTTCGGCCGCGAAAACCCCCATCTGGCAGGTGAAAGACGAGGCGATCAGCACCAGCGTCACCGGGACGGCCTGGTACAGATTCAACTCGGTCGGCGGCGGCGGCCAGTTCCCACCGGCCTGCGCGCGGGCCGTGAAGTAGAACGCGAACAGTCCAGCAAAGAACATCAGCTCGCTGGAAAGCCACACTATGGTGCCGACACTGACCATGTTTGGGCGATTGAGCGAATGCACCCGTGACGTGATCGCAGTACCCGAGGTCCCCACAGCGCTGGTCACATCCGCAAGTATGACGCTTTGTAGTTGTCGAACTCTACCCGGGTCTGAAATTGGCGTTTCGCGCGTCGTGCCTGTGCCGCTGTCGGTGTGCCTCCGGCGGCGGTTGGGGGGCGGTTGGTACTCGTGGGACCATCAGCGCGTGGCTCTGTCATCCGAGACTTCGTCGCGCGGGGGGTCCGCACCGGGCCCCGCCGGCTCGGCATCGTCGTGGCCGCAGGTCCTGGCTCGTCTGACGGACGGGCGGGAGCTCGCTCGGGGTCAGGCCGCCTGGGCGATGGACCAGGTCATGACGGGAAACGCGACGCCGGCTCAGATCGCTGCGTTCGCGGTGGCGATGAAGATGAAGGGCCCGACCTCGGCGGAGGTCAGCGAGCTGGCCGATGTCATGCTGAGCCACGCACTGCGGATGCCCGCCGAAGCGATCCGCGACGACACCGTCGACATCGTGGGCACCGGCGGGGACGGCGTGAACACCGTCAACCTGTCCACCATGGCGGCGATCGTGGTCGCGGCCGCGGGCGTGCCGGTGGTCAAGCACGGCAACCGCGCGGCGTCGTCGCTGTCGGGCGGCGCCGACACACTGGAGGCGCTCGGGGTGCGCATCGACCTCGGGCCCGAGCAGGTCGCGCGCAGTCTCGCCGAAGTCGGAATCGGGTTCTGCTTTGCGCCGGTGTTCCATCCGTCGTATCGGCACGCGTCCGCGGTGCGTCGCGAGATCGGTGTGCCCACGGTATTCAATCTCCTTGGGCCCCTTACCAATCCGGCGTGGCCGCGGGCCGGGTTGATCGGCTGCGCGTTCGCCGAGCTGGCCGAGGTGATGGCCGGGGTGTTCGCCGCGCGCGGCTCCAGCGTGCTGGTTGTGCATGGCGACGACGGTCTCGATGAGCTGACGACGACCACCACGAGCACCATCTGGCGAGTGCAGGCGGGCACGGTGGACAAGCTGACCTTCGATCCCGCCGGATTCGGGTTCGCCCGCGCCGAACTCGGTGAGCTGCTGGGCGGCGACGCTCAAGCCAACGCGGCGGAGGTGCGTGCGGTGCTGGCCGGTGCCGCGGGACCGGTCCGCGATGCCGTCGTCCTGAATGCCGCCGGCGCAATGGTCGCCCATGCCGGGCTATCCAGCCGCGCCGAATGGTTGCCGGCGTGGGAGGACGGGTTGTCCCGGGCCCGCGCCGCCATCGACACCGGCGCGGCCGAACAGCTGCTCGCGCGTTGGGTGCGGTTCGGGCAGCAGCTCTGAGTCCCAATCCCGGAGGGCCTGCTCGCACGCCAGCCGCGCCGAGCGCGCCGCGGCCGCCCAGGCCGCCCAGGGTCCGGCCGACCGCAGCGGTGAGGCCCAGCCGTCGTCGCCGGCCACCCGCACGATGCGCACCCCCGGGTTCGCCAGCCAGCGCGCGATGAGGGCGGTCTCCTCGACCAGCGCGCCGCCCAGCGGGGCTTGTGCCCGCAGAATCGATTGCGCGCCAGCCACAATGGCGTCGACGACCGGCATCGGCGGCACCCCTCGTCGGGCGTTGCCCGCCGCGGCGAGCTGGCCGCAGCGGATGACGGCCAGGTGGTAGCCACCGCTGCCGTCCGGTGCGGCGGCGATCAGCTCGCCCACCGCGGCCAGGGCCCGCAGCCGCTGCCCGCGCCACAGGATCTCGACGGCGGTCGCGGTGCGGTCGCGCAATCGCGCGGCGCTCTCGTAGTGACGACGCTCGGCGAGCGCTCCGACCTGACGCACCGCCCCGTCCAGCGCGCCGTTGTCGAGGCCGTCGATCAGGGCCGCGGCGCGAGCCACGGACGCCGCGTATTCAGTGGCCGTGACGTCGCGGGCGGCGGGACACGGCGACACCTCGGCCTCGGGGCAGGCCGGCCCGTGTAGCGCGCCGCGGGCCAGTCGCGCAGTGCAGGTTCGGATTCCGCTGAACCGCGCGAGCAGGCCGGCGGTGTCGGCGGCATCGGTGCGCGAACGAAACGGGCCGACCGCGCGGTCGTGGCGCGGTGAGCGCAGCACCGACAAACGCGGAAACGCCTCGTCGGTCAGCGCCACCCACCACCACCGGTGCGGGAACCTCGACCGGCGGTTGTAGGGCGGGGCGTGCGCGGCCAGCATCCGCAGTTCGCGCACACCGGCCTCTAGCGGGTGCGCGCACTCGACATGGTCGACCGCGGTGGCGAGCGTGACCATCTCCTTCATCCGGCCGCGCGGGTCGGCCCCGGTGAAGTACTGGCTCACCCGGCGGCGCAGATCGACGGCGGTCCCGACGTAGAGCACCTCGCCGGCCGGCCCGCGGAACAGGTAGACGCCGGGCCGATGCGGTAGGCCGTCGGCGAGCACCTTTTTGCGGCGCTGGGCCGGTGTCACGTCAGGCAGATACGAGCGCAGGTCGGCAAAGGTGTGCACACCCTGATTGCCCACCCGCTCGATCAGGGCATGCAACACGTCGACGGTGGCGCGGGCGTCGTCGAGGGCGCGGTGCGTGGGCTGTGCGGCGACGGCGAACAGCCGTGCCAGCGCGGCCAGCCGCACGCTGGGGGCTTCCTCGCGGCTCAGCACCCGACGGGCCAGCCGGACCGTGCACAGCACTTGCGGTCGGGGCCAAGGGATTTCGCAGCGCTGCGCGGCGGCGCGCAGGAATCCGATGTCGAACCCGGCGTTGTGGGCGACCAACACCGAGCCGCCGGCGAACTCCAGAAACATCGGCAGCACGGCGTCAATGGTCGGGGCGTCGCACACCATGGCGGTGGTGATCCCGGTGAGCCGCATGATTTGGGGCGGGATGCTGCGCTGGGGGTCGACCAGGGTGGCGAACTCGCCGAGCACGACGCCGCCGCGGACCTTCACCGCCCCGATTTCGGTGATGGCGTCGGGCGGTGTTCCGTCGCTGCCCTGGGTGCGCCCGCCGGTGGTCTCCAGATCCACCACGACAAAGGTGGTTTCACGCAACGGGATTTCGTCGGTGGGTGTCCAGTCCGGGCCGGCGAAACTCAGCTGAGTCCCACCAGTCACACCCATGCGGGTGACGTTAAGCACCCGCACCGACACCCGCCGTGTTCCCACGCCGGGCAGACCCGGGGGAGTCGGGCGCCGAAAGCTGTCGGTGCCCGCGGTTAGCGTGTGGACAGCCCGACCGGAGCGCAAGCGAGAGGACCGATCCGATGGCTCACAGCAGCGGCCCCTACAACCACGGCCCCTATAGCCCCGGCCCCTATAGCAACGGCAATGCGCCGCCCGCGCGCGGCGAACCGGTGGTAATCGACTGCGACGACTGCGCCGTGCGCGGACCGGGATGCCGCGACTGTGTGGTCAGCGTGCTACTCGGGGTACCGGAAACTTTGTTAGCGGATGAGCGCGCCGCGCTGGAAGTGCTCGCCGAAGTCGGGCTGGCGCCGCGATTGCGGCTGGTGCCGATCCACCGCGATCGCGGCTCCGGGGTGGCGTAATTGCCCTGTGCGCCAAAACTCCTGGATGGTAGCGGCACACCGGCGGTCGTTCACAAAGAAATGACAGAATTCTTTCTAATTTCTTAACGATCTGGTTTAGACAAACACCTATATCGTTTCGTAACCTGTTTGAGACCTAAACCAGCTCGACCGCGATGCGTCGATGGCCGTTTAAGGAAGCAAATATCTTGAGTTTCGGCTCCGAGTATCCGATTGCGCGTGCCCTCACACGTTTGGTGGTCGGGATACTGGCGGGCTCGACGGTTTTAGCGGGCGCCCTTGCCGCGAGCGCGGCGGCCGATCCGGCCGACGACGCAATGGCGAAACTCAACGAGCTATCGCGCCAGGCTGAGCAGACCACCGAGGCGATGCACAGCGCGCAGCTCGACCTGAACGCGAAGTTGGGGGCGCAGCGGGCGGCGGAGAAGAAGCACGCCGACGACCAGGCCGCGGTGGACGGGGCCAAGGCCAAGCTGGCCACCTTCCAGACCGCGGTCAACAAGCTCGCCGCCGCGACCTACATGGGCGGCCGCGTCGACGGCATGGAGGCGATGCTGACCGCGGCATCACCGCAGGGCCTGATCGACAAGCTGGCCGTGCAGCGGCTGATGGCGACCCAAATGCGCGAGCAGATGGCGGGTTTCCGGATGGCCGGCGAGCAGGCCGCTAAGGCCGAGCAGGCATCCGCCAAGTCCGCCGCCGACGCCAAGAGCGCGGCCGAGCAGGCGGCCGCGGTGCGGGCCAGCCTGCAGTCCAAGCAGAGCCAGCTGCAGGTGCAGATCGCGGTCGTCAAATCGCAGTACATGTCCTTGTCGCCAGACCAGAAGACCGCGCTCGCCGACCCCGGGGCCGTCCCTGCGGCCGCTCCGGCACCCGGCGCGCCGGCACCGGACGCGTTACCGCCCGGTGCGCCACAGCCCGGCGGCCCTGCGCCGGGCGAGGCTCCACCCCCCGGCGGACTGTTCGGACCACAGCCCGGCGGCGGCGTCGGCGGCGGTGACCGCGCGACGGTCGTGCAGGCGGCGCTGACGCAGGTCGGATCGCCCTATGTGTGGGGTGGTGCGGCGCCCGGCGGGTTCGACTGCTCGGGACTGGTGATGTGGGCTTTCCAGCAGGCCGGCATCTCGCTGCCCCACTCCAGCCAGGCGCAGGCCCAAGGCGGTCAGCCGGTGGCGCTGTCGGATCTGCAGCCTGGCGACGTGGTGACCTTCTATAACGACGCGTCACACAGCGGCCTCTACGTCGGCGACGGCATGGTGATTCATTCCTCCACCTACGGCCAGCCCGTGCGGGTGGTGCCGATGAATTCCGCTGGCCCGGTCCACGACGCCCGTCGTTACTGATCGCCGCTCCCGGCGCGGCTTGAAAGTCCTGCTGGCCTGGATCTTTGCCGGTGAACTGATTGCGGGCGCGGCACTGAATGCGGCGCCCGATACTTCGGCAAAACCCGCGCCCGCTCCCGTGAGCCACCCGAGCCTCACGCCGGCGCCGCTGCTCGTCCGCGACCGGGCGGTCCGTCTGCTCGGTGGCGGCGGTCCGGCCACCGATCGCCTGCGGTCCCGCATCGCGGCGAACATCGGCGCCGCGGTCGACGCCGTCGAGGCCTTCTGGGGGATCGGTTGGCCGCGCGATATTTCGGTGGTCGCCACCGGCTCCGACGACCAGTTTCGTTCTGCCGCCGGCGGCGGGCCGGCCGCACAGTGGGCCGACATCGCGGCGGTGACGGTCGTCGACCGCGTCGATCCCGCGCACCGGGTGGCGGTCGGCCAACGGATCGTGTTCGCGCCGGGCGCAGCCAACATGTCCGAAGCCGCACTGCGAATAGTGTTGACCCACGAGCTTTTTCACTACGCGGCACGCATCGACACCGCCCTGGACGCGCCGCGATGGCTGAGCGAAGGGGTCGCGGATTTCGTCGCCCGGCCACCCGCCCCGGTGCCCGCCGAAGCGGCCGAGGCCGTGGTGGCCCTGCCATCGGACGCCGATCTGGACACTCCCGGCCCGCAGCGCTCGTCAGGATATGACCGCGCATGGTGGTTCGCCCGCTTCGTCGCCGATACCTATGGCGGCGCGAAGCTTCGGGCCTTCTACCTAGGGGCGTGCGGCGCCGGGCATGCGGACCTGCCCACGGCCGCGCGCGACGTCCTCGGCACCGACCCGGCCGCACTGCTCGCCCGCTGGAAGCATTGGCTGGTCCTATAGCCTGACGCAGGTGAGTCGGGTCCTGCTGGTAACCAACGACTTTCCGCCCCGACGCGGCGGCATCCAGTCCTACCTGGGGGAGTTCGTCGGGCGGATTGTGGATACCGGCTCGCATTCGGTGACGGTGTATGCGCCGCAATGGAAGGGCGCCGACACCTTCGACGAGAGGGCTCGGACCAACGGGTATCGAGTCGTACGCCATCCAGGCACGCTGATGCTGCCCGGCCCGGCCGTCGATGCGCGCATGCGCCGGCTGATCGCCGAGCACGGCATCGAGACCGTGTGGTTCGGCGCGGCCGCACCGCTGGCCCTGCTGGCGCCGCGCGCCCGGCAGGCGGGTGCGACCCGGGTGCTGGCCAGCACGCACGGCCACGAAGTGGGCTGGTCGATGCTTCCGGTGGCCCGATCGGTGTTGCGCCGCATCGGCGACGGCACCGACGTCGTGACCTTCGTCAGCCGCTACACCCGGTCTCGATTCGCGACGGCCTTCGGTCCCGCGGCGTCGCTGGAATACCTGCCGTCGGGGGTGGACACCGACCGGTTCCGTCCCGATCCGGCCGCCCGCGCCGAGCTGCGCAGGCGTTACCGGCTGGGCGAGCGGCCCACCGTGGTGTGCCTGTCCCGGCTGGTCCCGCGCAAAGGCCAAGACGTGTTGATCAGGGCGCTGTCGTCGATCCGGCGACGCGTTGAGGGCGCGGCCCTCGTGATCGTCGGCGGTGGCCCGTACCTGCAGGAGCTGCAGAAGCTGGCCCGGGAGTGCGGGGTGGCCGACGACGTGACATTTACCGGCGGCGTGCCGGCCGCCGAGCTGGCCGCCCACCACGCGCTGGCCGACGTGTTCGCGATGCCGTGCCGCACTCGCGGCGCGGGAATGGACGTCGAGGGCTTGGGCATCGTCTTCCTGGAGGCTTCGGCCACCGGCGTGCCGGTTATCGCCGGGCAATCGGGTGGAGCCCCAGAAGCGGTGCAGCACAACAAGACTGGGCTAGTCGTCGACGGCCGTTCGGCGGACAAGGTGGCCGACGCCGTCGCCGAGTTGCTGACCGATCGCGACCGGGCCGCCGCGATGGGTGCCGCCGGTCGCGAATGGGTGATGTCGCAGTGGCGCTGGGACACGCTGGCTGCGCGGCTGGCCGACCTGCTGCGCGGCTAATCTTTGGCGCTAATCCCTTCTCGTAGCTAATCCTTGTCGTAGATCGCCTCGATGTCGGAGGCGAACTTCTCGGCCACCACGTTGCGCTTGACCTTCATCGTCGGCGTCAGTTCACCGGTGTCCTCGGTGAAATCGACCGGCAGGATGCGGAATTTGCGGATCGACTCGGCATGCGACACCGACAGGTTGGCCTTCTTCACGGCCGCGTCCACCTCGGCGACCAGGTCGGGATCGGTGGCCAGGTCGCCCACCGAGGCGCCGTCCGCCTTGCTGTTGCGCTGCTTCCAGCCGTCGAACGCCTCGGGGTCGATGGTGATCAGGGCGCCGATGAACGGCTTGGCATCCCCGACGACCATCGCCTGGCTGATCAGCGGGTGCGCCCGCAGCTGGTCTTCGAGCACCGCGGGGGCGACGTTCTTCCCGCCCGCGGTGACGATGATTTCCTTCTTGCGGCCGGTGATCGTCAAGAAACCGTCGTCGTCGACCGCACCGAGATCGCCCGTCTTGAACCAGCCGTTGCTGAACGCCTCCTCGGTGGCCTGCTCGTTGCGCCAGTAGCCGCTGAAGACCACGCCGCCGCGGACCAACAGTTCCTTGTCCTCGGCGATGCGCAGGCTGTTGCCGGGCACCAGCTTTCCGACGGTTCCGATCTTCAGCCCGTCGATCTGGTTGACCGTGATGGCCGCGCTGGTCTCGGTCAGGCCGTAGCCCTCGTAGACGGTCAGGCCCACGCCGCGGTAGAAGTGGCCCAGCCGCGCGCCCAGCGGCGCGCCACCGGAGACGGCGGCGTGGCAGTCGCCGCCCAGCGCGGCGCGCAGCTTGTGGTAGACCAGCCGGTCGAACACGGCGTGCTTGGCGCGCAGCAGCGGCCCCGGCCGCCCGTCGTCGAAGGCCTGGCTCCAGTCGACGGCGGTCTGCGCCGCCCGCTTGAAGATCCAGCCCTTGCCGTCGTTGACGGCGTTCTGCTCGGCGGTGTTGTACACCTTCTCGAACACCCGCGGAACCGACACCACAACGGTCGGTTTGAACACGCCGAACATCGGCACCAGGTTCTTGATGTCGCTGGTGAATCCGACGGTGACCTTGCTGGCGAACGCGGACAGGGTCAGCGCCCTGGCCAGCACGTGGGCGAGCGGCAGGAAAACCAGCAGCCGCTGCCCCTCCTGCAGCAACGTCGGCAGGCACTCCTGGGTGCCCCGGATCTCATGCAGCAGGTTGGAATGGGTGAGCTGGCAGCCTTTGGGCCGTCCCGTGGTGCCCGACGTGTAGATGAGCGTGGCCGGGTCCTCGGCCCGCAACGCGTCGAGCCGGGCGGTCAGCTCGCCGGGGTCGACCGACGCCCCGGCCTCGACGAGCTGGTCGAGCGCCTTGGGACCGGAACCGTTGATGTGCAGCACCCGGCGCAGCGCCGGCAGCTCGCCGGTCAGCTCGGTGACGATCGCAGCGTGTTCGTCGGTTTCGGCGAACGCCAGCACAGCCTCGGAATTCTGCAGCACCCAGCGCACCTGCTCGGCCGACGACGTCTCGTAGATAGGCACCGTGACGGCCCCCACCGCCAGGATCGCCAGGTCGAGGATCGCCCACTCGTAGCAGGTGGCGGAAAAGATCGATACCCGGTCGCCGGCCTGCACGCCTTGCGAGATCAAACCCAATGCCGCAGAACGGATCTGATCGGCGGCCTCGGCGCACGTGACATCCGTCCAGACGCCGTCGATCTGGCGTTGGTAGATGACAAAGCCCGGGTCGTCGCGCTCATGCTCGAAGACCACGGCCGCGACGTTGTCGCGCTCGCCGACGGAGAAACGGGCGGGGACGCTGTACTCACGCACTGGACTGACCTCATTTGACCTGGTGACGTTGCCGGGGGACGGCTTGCTGTCGCCCAGCCTAATCCGAGTGTTCGCCCAGCACGGCGGCGGTCGGTTGGGGCGGCGTCACCATTGCCGAGCCATTGCCGCACCATTGGCGAACCATTGCCGCGAGGTCGTTGACGGGCACCACCGACGGGTGTGTGAAGCTGTGGCGGTGCACAGCATCCAGATCGCCGACCAGACGTTCGTCGCCGCCGACGGCGCACGGGTGGGCGCCGCGGTAGCCGATCGGTCGAAATGGCGTCGGTGGTGGCCCGATCTGCGGCTGCAGGTCGTCGAGGATCGCGCCGAAAAGGGCATCCGCTGGACGGTGACCGGCGCATTGACCGGCACAATGGAGATCTGGCTGGAACCGTCGTTGGATGGAGTCGTGCTGCATTACTTCCTGCATGCCGAGCCGACCGGCGTCGCCGCCTGGCAGCTGGCCAAGCTGAACTTGCCGAAAATGACACACCGCCGTCGGGTGGCGGGTAAGAAAATGGCCTTTGAGATCAAGACGACGCTGGAACGGTCACGCGCGGTCGGTTCTCCGGTAGTTTAACTGCGGTCAACGTTTCGCACGGGGAGTACCGTTTCGGACCGCTTACGGCAGAGAGGGCAGCAGCCAGGTGGCGGAGAAAACGACGCAAACCATTCACATCGACGCCGACCCGGGCAAGGTGCTCGAGGTGATCGCCGACATCGATTCCTACCCGGACTGGATCTCGGAGTACAAAGAAGCCGAGGTGCAGGAAAGAGGCGCCGACGGCTACCCGAAGGTGGTGCGATTCGTGATGGACGCCGGCATCATCAAGGACACCATGGTCATGTCCTACCAGTGGCCCGCCGATCGCAAGTCGCTGAGCTGGACCCTGGTCTCCAGCTCGCTGCTGCGCTCCCTAGAGGGCTCATATCGCTTGGCGCCCAAGGGATCTGGTACCGACGTCACTTACGAGCTCTCGGTGGACCTGGCCCTGCCGATGATCGGCATGCTCAAGCGCAAGGCCGAGCGCAGGCTGACCGACACCGCTTTAAAGGATCTGAAGAAACGAGTCGAGGCTGAGTGAGTCTGCTGAGCCCGCCCGGATCAGTCTCTTCGTCGGGAAGGGCGGGGTAGGAAAATCCACCCTGGCATGTGCCACCGCGGTCGGTGACGCGAGCGAGGGTCGCCGGGTGCTGGTGGTGTCCACCGATCAGGCGCATTCGCTGGGTGATGTGCTCGGTGTCCCGGTGCCTCCGAGCGGTCGCGAGGATCCCGTTCGGGTGCTCGCCGACCTCGATACCGGGGACGGCGCGGCCGGCGGCGGCTTCCTCGACGCGCTGGCATTGGACACGCTGGCGCTGCTCGAATCCCGGTGGCACGACGTGGTCGGGGCGCTGGATCGGCGGTTCCCCGATTCCGAGCTGAGCAGCATTGCCCCCGAAGAACTCTCGGCGCTGCCGGGCATCCAGGAGGTGCTCGGTCTGCACGCGGTCGGCGAGCTCGCGGCGTCCGGACGATGGGACCGCATCGTCGTCGACTGCGCCTCGACGGCGGACGCGCTCCGAATGCTGACGTTGCCCGCCACCTTCGGGCTATACGTGGAGCGCGCATGGCCGCGCCATCGCCGGCTGTCCGTGACCTCCGACGACACCCGGTCCGCGGCGGCGGTGGAGCTGCTGGAACGCATCAGCGCCAGCGTGGACGCGCTGGGCGCGCTGCTGACGGACGGCGGACAGGTCAGCGCGCACCTGGTGCTGACCCCTGAGCGGGTGGTCGCGGCCGAGGCGGTGCGGACGCTGGGCTCGCTCGCGCTGATGGGCGTCCGCGTCGAGGAGCTGATCGTCAATCAGGTGCTGACCGAAGACGAGTCCTACGAGTACCACAACCTGCCCGACCACCCGGCGTTCTACTGGTATGCCGAACGCATCTCCGAACAACATTCCGTGCTCGACGAACTCGATGCCACCATCGGAGATGTGGCCCTGGTGCTGACGCCACACCTGTCCGGCGAGCCGATCGGCCCGAAGGCGCTGGGCGGACTGCTGGACAGCGCGCGACGCCGGCGTGGGGCGCCGCCGCCCGGGCCCCTGCGTCCTATCGTTGACCTGGAATCCGGGTCGGGACTTGGGTCCATCTACCGAATGCGGCTAGCGTTACCCCAGCTCGATCCCGGCGCGCTGTCGTTGGGGCGAGTCGACGACGACCTCATCATCAGCGCCGGCGGGCTACGGCGCAGGGTTCGGTTGGCGTCGGTACTGCGGCGGTGCACGGTGCTGGACGCGCATCTGCGGGGCAGTGAGCTGACCGTTCGCTTTCGACCCGATCCGGAGGTGTGGCCTAAGTGAATGGCGCTCATCCCGAACTCGGTCCCGAGCTGCGCAAGCTCGCCCAGGCGATCCTGGACGGGATCGACCCCGCGGTGCGCACGGCGGCCGCATTGACGGCCGGCGCCGGCTCGAATGGTGGGGTGACCGGCAAGTGCCAGCAGGTGTGGTGCCCGGTGTGTGCCCTGGCCGCGCTGGCCACCGGCGATCAGCATCCGCTGCTCACCGTCATCGCCGACCACAGCATCGCGTTGCTCGAGGTCATCCGCGCCATCGTCGACGACATCGACCGGACTTCCCAACCAACACCGCCACCGCCGCCGGACGGACCGCCCGGGGGCGGCGTCGCGACCGAGCCGGACGCGGAGCAAGCCGCCGCGAAGACGCGTTACCAGCCGATCCCGGTCACCGTCGAGGAGTGATCCGCTCGAAGCCGAAGGTGGTTCCTTCGGCTGCGGGTCGGTACAGTTGGCGCCAACACCATCACCATCACCATCACCGAGTCGGGCGAGAGGGAGGGCCATGTGGTACTGGCTGTTCAAGTACGTCCTCCTAGGCCCGTTGCTGTCACTGTTGGGGCGGCCGAAAATCGAAGGCCTGGAACATGTTCCGAGTTCGGGTCCGGTGATACTGGCCAGTAACCACCTGGCGGTGATGGACAGCTTCTTCCTGCCGCTCGTGGTGCGCCGCCGCATCACGTTCCTGGCGAAGTCCGAATATTTCACCGGCACCGGCCTGAAGGGCTGGCTCAGCCGGTGGTTCTTCACCGCCGTCGGCCAGGTGCCCATCGACCGTTCCAGCGCCGACGCCGCGCAGGCCGCGCTCAATACCGCCGAACACGTACTGTCCCAGGGCAAGCTCCTGGGCATGTACCCCGAGGGCACCCGGTCGCCCGACGGCCGGTTGTACAAGGGCAAGACCGGCCTCGCCCGGCTGGCGTTGCAAACCGGCGTCCCGGTGATCCCGGTGGCGATGATCGGCACCAACGTCGTCAACCCACCCGGCACCACGATGCTGCGATTCGGCAAGGTCACCGTCCGTTTCGGCAAACCCATGGACTTCTCCCGATTCGAAGGCCTGGCCGGCAATCGCTTTATCGAGCGGGCCGTCACCGACGAGGTGATCTACGAGCTGATGGGGCTCTCCGGCCAGGAGTACGTCGACATCTACGCGGCCAGCATCAAGGAACGCGGCGATGGCTCGACCGATGACTCGGATGACTCGACCGATCCGGAGTCGAACTCCGAGGCCGCTCGGATCCCCGAGACCGCCGTCGGCTAGCGCCCCCTTGCTCAGCCGGCGGCCGTGGCCGGCGTGAGCGTCGTTGCCGCGGCGTCCCGCGAAGGCACCCGGGCACTGATGGCGAAGCCGGCGGTGACGATGACCGCCAGCGCCCACCACACATAGGACGTCCCGACCAGCTGGCGCCACCAGTTCGCGGTCGTCTCGTGATGCTTGGGCAGCAGATCGATCGGCGTCCACCGCATCAACGCGACGCCGGCGAGGCTCACCGCCGCCAGTGCGATGTTGCGGCGCCGCCAGCCCAATATCCCGGTCACCAACACCGCCGGCAGCACCCACACCCAATGGTGTGACCAGGAAACCGGCGAAACCACCAAGCCGAACAGGGCGACGCAAATCAGCGCCAGCGTCGGCTCCCCGGCCCGCAGCACCCGCCGCATCGCCCAGATGGTCAGCCCCAGCACCACCAGGCAGGCGGCCACCCACAGCGGAAAGCGTTCGTGCTCACCGAGTCCCAGCCGGGCGAGCGCACCCGCGATGTTCTGGTCGGTGTTCAACGCCGTCTCGCCGATCCGGTCGGTGTGGTGCACGGTGCGGGTCCAGTACTCCCACGAGTCGCTCCACGCCAAGACGAAACCGAGCAGCGTCGCGCCCGCGAAGGACGCCACCGCCGTCCAGGCGGCGCGGTTGTCGCGACGCAGCACGAAATAGAGCAGAAAGACCGCGGGGGTGAGCTTCAGCGCCATCCCGAGTCCGAGCAGCAGCCCCCGGGGCCAGGGTGTGCGGCGCGGCAGGCAGTCGGCGATCACCAACGTCATCAGCACGACGTTGATTTGGCCGAAGTCGAAGTTCGAGGTGATCGGTTCCAGCCACAGCGTCGCCGCGGCCGCGATGACCACCGCTAGCCACAACCGGCGCAGCCAGGCCGGCCCGCCCAGCACGGTCGAGCGGCTCCACACGTCGAGGCTGCTCAGCAGGATCGCCGTGGAGGCGATCAGCAGCGCGGATGTCAGGACCGTGATCGCGACGCTGGCGGCCGGCATGTGCAGCCAGGAGAACGGGCAGAAGACGATGGCCGCCAGCGGGGGATAGGTAAACGGCAGGTTCAGCCCGATCGGTGTGTGAAACAACACATCGCCGCGGTACAGCGGACGCCCGTCCAGCCAGGCCTGACCGCCCATCTGATAGATGTCGATGTCGATGCGATACGGCGTGTGCCCGAACAGGCGCAGGCCCACGTAATACAGCGCCGCGGCGGCCAGCAGCCAGAGCAGGCACCACAGCAACACCCGCCCGGGGCCCCGTTCGCTTGTCAAGCCCACGCCGGGCGCCCGCCATCTACTCATGTCGCAGAACAGCGTAATCGGTGCGCACGACGCGACGCGTCGCAGCGCGGCTCCAACTCCGCGGGCGCATGCGGGCGTACGTTTCTAGGGTGCTCCACTGGTTTGTGCTCGGGGTGGGCCGCTGGTTCGCCGACGACATCGTCGACCGCGGCCGGTTGCCGCTGCTGTGCTGCCTGGTCGCGTTCATCCTGACCTTCTTCGTCACGCGGACGTTCGTGCGGGTTATCCGCCACCGCGCCGAAACCGGTCGTCCGGCCCGATGGTGGCAACCGCGCAACGTCCACATCGGGGGCATACACATCCACCACGTGACGTTCGGCGTCGTGCTGGTGATGCTCTCCGGATTGACGTTGGTGACCCTGTCCGTCAGCGGTCAGGAGCCCGAATTCACCTTGGCCGCAATACTTTTCGGGATCGGTGCGGCATTGGTCCTCGACGAGTACGCGTTGATCCTGCACCTGTCCGACGTCTACTGGGAGGAAGACGGCCGCACCTCGGTGGACGCGGTGTTCGCCGCGGTGGCGGTGGCCGGGCTGTTGATATTGGGTCTGCACCCGCTGATGTTCTTCTTCCCGTTCTGGCATGCCGCCGATTCGGTGGCGCTGCGCGCCGGGGTGGGCGGCGCGCTGGTGGTGACCTTTCCGCTGGCCGTCGTGGTGGTGCTCAAGGGCAAGGTGTGGACCGGTCTGCTCGGCATGTTCATCGTCGTACTGCTGGTCATCGGCGCGATCCGGTTGTCGCGCCCGCACGCGCCCTGGGCCCGCTGGCGCTACACCACCCAGCCGGACAAGATGCGCCGGGCGCTGCAACGGGAACGCACGCTGCGCCGCCCCGTCGTGCGGGCCAAGCTGTGGGTGCAGTGCGCGATCGCGGGCACCCCGCGCCTGCCCGACGACCGCATGGTCGACGCCCAGCTCGACCATGACGTCCATGCGGCATCGGCGCCGACGGTGCCCATCCTGATCGGTCGGTAGGCCATAGGTTTTCCCATAGGCTTTCTGGGTGCGGTACTTCTACGACACGGAATTCATCGAGGACGGCCGCACCATCGAGCTGATCTCGATCGGGGTGGTCGCCGAGGATGGCCGCGAGTACTACGCCGTGTCCACCGAATTCGATCCCGAGCGGGCCGGAAGCTGGGTGCGCACCCACGTGTTGCCCAAGTTGCCGCCGCCGGCCTCCCCGTTATGGCGCTCGCGTAAGCAGATTCGCCTGGACCTGGAGGAGTTCTTCGACGTCTTCGGGGCCACCGAGCCGATCGAGCTCTGGGCGTGGGTGGGCGCCTACGATCACGTCGCCCTCTGCCAGTTATGGGGCACGATGCCGGGCCTGCCGAAGGCATTGCCCCGCTTCACCCGGGAACTGCGGCAACTGTGGGAGGATCGCGGGTCGCCCCGGATGCCACCGCGCCCGCGCGAGGTCCACGACGCCCTGGTCGATGCCCGCGACCAGCTACGCCGATTCCGGCTGATCATGGCGGCGGATGAGCGTTCGCCCTGATCAGTCGAGATCAGCGCCGCGCCGTCCCCAGTTACCATGGACCGATGAACTGGACCGTCGACATCCCGATCGAGCAGCTGCCGCCGCTGCCGCCGCTGCCGCCTGACCTGCGCGCCCGCCTGGACGCGGCGTTGGCCAAGCCGGCCGCTCAGCAGCCCAGCTGGCCCGCCGACCGGGCCGAGGCGATGCGCACGGTTCTGGAGAGCGTGCCGCCCGTGACGGTGCCGTCCGAGATCGTCCGCCTGCACGAGCAGCTGGCCCAGGTCGCGCGGGGCGAGGCGTTCCTGCTGCAGGGCGGCGACTGCGCCGAGACGTTCGTCGACAACACCGAACCCCACATCCGGGGCAATGTCCGCGCCCTGCTGCAGATGGCCGTGGTGCTGACCTACGGCGCCAGCCTGCCGGTGGTGAAGGTGGCGCGCATCGCGGGCCAGTACGCCAAGCCCCGCTCCGCCGACATCGACGCGCTGGGCCTGCGGTCCTACCGCGGCGACATGATCAACGGCTTCGCCCCGGATGCCGCGGCGCGCGAACACGATCCCTCGCGGCTGGTGCGGGCGTACGCCAACGCCAGCGCGGCGATGAACCTGGTGCGGGCGCTGACCTCGTCGGGGCTGGCGTCGCTGCACCTGGTGCACGACTGGAACCGCGAATTCGTCCGGACCTCGCCGGCCGGCGCGCGCTACGAGGCGCTGGCCACCGAGATCGACCGCGGGTTGCGGTTCATGAGTGCCTGCGGGGTGGCCGACCGCAACCTGCAAACCGCCGAAATCTATTCCAGCCACGAGGCTTTGGTGCTCGACTACGAGCGCGCCATGCTGCGGCTGTCGGATGTCGAGGGGACGCCGCAACTGTATGACCTGTCGGCACACACGGTGTGGATCGGCGAGCGGACCCGCCAGCTCGACGGCGCGCACGTCGCGTTCGCCGAGGTGATCGCCAACCCGATCGGCGTGAAGCTGGGCCCGACGATGACCCCGGAATTGGCCGTCGAGTACGTCGAGCGGTTAGACCCGCACAACAGGCCCGGGCGGCTGACTTTGGTGAGCAGGCTGGGCAACAACAAGGTGCGCGATCTGCTGCCGCCGATCGTCGAGAAGGTGCAGGCCACCGGTCATCAGGTGATCTGGCAGTGCGACCCGATGCACGGCAACACCCACGAGTCGTCCAACGGGTACAAGACCCGGCACTTCGACCGCATCGTCGACGAGGTGCAGGGGTTCTTCGAGGTGCATCGGGCGCTGGGCACCCATCCGGGCGGCATCCACGTCGAGATCACCGGCGAGGACGTCACCGAATGTTTGGGTGGCGCGCAAGACATCTCGGACACCGACCTGGCCGGCCGCTACGAGACGGCGTGCGACCCGCGGCTGAACACCCAGCAGTCGCTGGAGCTGGCGTTCCTCGTCGCGGAAATGCTGCGCGACTAGGTGCCGTTCGCGGGCCCAGGGTAGCTCGCGCCTATAGCAGGCCGGTTAGGTTGCCGCCGATCGTCCACGCCGCGGTCGCGACCAGCCCGGTGAGCGCCAGCACCAGCGCTACCCAGACCAGCACCATGCGCCGGGCGTGTTGACGCGCCCAGACGAAGTCGCTCATCGCGATGCCGGCGAATTCGCCTGCAACGGGCTCGTATTCGAAGTCGTCATCGTTGAGGCCGGAGTCGAGTTCGGGGCCGGGGCTGGGCTTCGGTTCGGGCCAGCCTTCGGGCCCGCGGGTCAACTGGCGGGTGGGGTGGCGAACGGCGGCCTTGGCGGGCTGGGGTTCCTGACCGGTCGCTCCGCGCTCGCTCATCCGGCTCTGCTGCGCCGCCGCCGAGCGGTGTTGTGCGGAGTTACGCGGGGCCGGCACCCGGAAGTCGGGCAAGCCCAATTCGTCGGCGATAGCGTCGATGTCGGCGGCCATCTCGATCGCGTCGGCGTAGCGGCCGGCCGGGTCGCGGGCGGTCGCGCGCGCCACCAGTGCGTCGAATTGTGGTGGCACACCGTCGATCGCGGCGCCGGCCCGCGGCACGTCGGCATCCAGGCGCTGGTAAGCGATCGACAACGGCGAGTCGCCGGTGAACGGCGTGCGCCCCGTAAGCAACTCATAGGTGAGGATCCCGACTGAGTAGACGTCGCTGCGTGGACTGCTGCTGCCGTTGCGCACCTGCTCGGGAGACAGGTAGGCCGCCGTGCCCAGAATGACGCTGGCGGAGGTGATACCGGCGGCGGCGACGGCACGCACCAGCCCGAAGTCGGCGATTTTGACGTCGCCGTCGTCGGAGATGAGGACGTTCTCGGGCTTGACGTCGCGGTGCACCAGGCCGGCCAGGTGCGCGGCCGCCAGCCCACCGAGCACCGGCCGCAGCACCGCCACCACCGCGTGCGGCGGCATCGGGCCGCGTTCAGAAAGCAGCTCGCGCAGCGTGCCGCCCTCGATGAGCTCCATCACCAAAAACGGGTGCCGGGCGTCGGTGCCCTGGTCGTAGACCGCGACGAGTCCGGGATTCTTCAGGCGCGCCACCGTGCGGGCCTCGAGCTGGAAGCGGGTCAGGAATTGCGCGTCGCCGGCGTAGCGAGAATCCATCACCTTCAACGCCACCGGGCGGTCGAGCCGGGTGTCGAGACCCCGATAGACCGTCGAAGTACCCCCGCTGGCGATCTTGGCCTGCACCAGGTAGCGGCCATCCAGCAACGTGTTCTCCAACGGGTCGCCCGTGCCGGCTCGGCTCACGGGGCCATCGTAGGGGTGGCGGTCCGATTGGCGGCGAAACATTAGCTTCAACGCGCCCACTCGGTCGCGCACCAAGGCCTACACTTGCGCGGTGGGCAGTTTTCCGGCCGGCGACGATGTTCTAGAGCCCGACGAGCCAACCTACGACCTGCCACGGGTCGCCGAGTTGCTCGGGGTGCCGGTAAGCAAGGTGCAACAGCAACTGCGGGAGGGCCACCTGGTCGCGGTGCGGCGCGGCGGGGGCGTGGTGGTGCCGCAGGTCTTCTTCACCAATTCCGGTGAGGTGGTCAAGAGCCTGCCGGGGCTGCTGACGATCCTGCACGACGGCGGATATCACGAGACGGAGATCGTGCGCTGGCTGTTCACCCCCGACCCGTCGCTGACGGTCACGCGCGACGGCAGCCGCGACGCCATGAACAACGCGCGCCCCGTCGACGCGCTGCACGCCCATCAGGCCCGCGAAGTGGTGCGCCGGGCACAGGCGATGGCCTACTGAGCGCTGCTAGCTGGGGCGGGTTCGGGCGCCCGGTACAGCGTGCGCCACGCGATCAGCGCGGCGGCGAGCGCCAGGAAAACGTGCGGCCAGGAGTACATCCCGTGCGATCCATCGGGTTTGAAGATCACCATCACCCAAGTGGAGAACCCGGCGATGGCCGCCAGCGCTCGTCGTGACTGGGTCAGTGGGGCCAGCACCGCCAGCGGCCAGGAGTAGTACCACGGCAGGGCCGCGGGGACGAACAGCACCACGATCAGCATCGACCACGCGATGCCGGCGAGCGCGGCCCGGTCGTCGCGCCGGAATCGCCACCACAACACGGGCAGCGAGACGGCGATGATCGCGATCCCGATGTAGCGGGTGATTCGCAGCGTGGCGTAGAAATTGACCGGGAAAAACCCGCTGCCCAGGGCGTGGATCAGGTTCGCCATCGCGGTCGGAACCGTAAGCCAGTTGATGATCTTCACCGACCCGGCCAGCGCGGTCAGCCACCCCAGCCCGACGCCCGCCACGGCGGACAAGATCGCGAAAACCACGGTGAAGATCAGCAACGACAACGCGCTCGCCGCGACGAACGCCCGCGCGGGCCGGTATCCCCGTTCCTCGCGCAGATGCCGCATCCACACCCACACCAGAAACGGCAATGCGATACCGGCGGTGGCCTTGACCGCGATCGCAACGGTGATCAGCGTGACGCCCAGCACGTGCCGGCCCTGGAAGGTCAGAGCGATGCCGGCGGCCATCAGGCCCACCATCAGCATCTCGTTGTGCACCCCGCCCATCAGATGGATCAGCACCAACGGGTTGAGCACGCAAATCCACAGCGCGGCGGCGCCGCTGGTGCCTAGGTGGTGGGCCAGCCGCGGGGCGGCCCAGATCAGCAGCGCAAGCCCGGGCAGCATGCACAGGCGCAGCAGCATGGTGCCGGCGATGACGTGATTGCCGACCGCCATCGTGACCACTTTGGCAACCAGAATGAAGACCGGGCCGTAGGGGGCCGTGGTGATGCTCCAGATGGGGCTTACGTTGTCCAGCAACGCATTCGGGTTGGCGACCGGGCCGACGGCGTAGGGGTCGAAGCCATCGCGCAGGAGCGCGCCCTGGGCCAGGTACGAGTAGGTGTCGCGACTGAAGACGGGCACCGAGACGAGCAACGGCGCCAACCAGAAGGCGGTGGTGGCTCGCATCGTGAACTCGGTTGCGGCGCCGGCCACCACGCGGCGGCCCAGCGCCAGCCACGCGATCAGCAGCACACCGACACCCGCCCACAACAGAATCGACGACAGCACCAGTCCGTGCCCGAAGCGCAGCCAGGACATGTGAATCGATTCGAGCACGGGGTCGTGCGGCTTGGTGCTGCCGGCGCCCAGCCCGCCCAGCGTGATCAGCACCGAGCCCACGAAGCCCAGCCGCGCCGGCCCGGCGTCCGGAGTGGCAACGAAGGCGCGCAACCGTGAAAAATATTGGACGAGTGAATGTTTCGTCGCCGACGGGCGATCGGCCGGGGTGTCCGTCGGGGTCGTCATCGATTCAGGCGGCCCGGTCCGTGGCCAGCTTGGCCAGTTCGGCCAGCCCCACCTTGGCCGCGGCGTTGATCGGCGCGGCCTCCAGCGTGGCGAGGGCTCGTTGGGTCAGCGCCGCGATGCGTTCCTCGGCCGCGGCCAGGGCACCCACCGACTCGATGATGTCGCGCAGGTTACCCACTTGCGTGTCGGTCAGGTGCTCGCCGATCGAGCCGCGTAACACGTTGGCCGCCAAGGGATCTGACTTATCCGCCAACTCCACTGCCTCGGCTAGCAGCACAGTGCGCTTGCCCGATCTCAGGTCGTCACCGGACGGCTTGCCGGTCACGGCGGGATCCCCGAACACGCCCAGCACGTCGTCACGGAGCTGGAACGCCACCCCGAGGTCGGTCCCGAACCGGTCGAAGACGGCTTGCACATCGGGTCGGTCGGCCGCGGCGGCCACGCCGAGCTGCAGCGGTCGGGTCACGGTGTAACACGCGGTCTTGAAGGTGTCGACGTTCATCGCCGACGCGATCGACTCCGCGGCGCTCGCCTCGGCGACGATGTCGAGGTATTGCCCACCCAGCACCTCGGTACGGATCTCGGCCCACACGCGGTGCACGCGCCGCTGCGCCTCGGGTGATATGTCCGCCCCCAACACGATGTCGTCGGCCCAGGCCAACGCCAGGTCGCCGAGCAGGATGGCCGCCGATACCCCGAACTTCTCGGCCGAGCCACGCCAGCCGCGGTCGCGGTGCAGCGCCGCGAAGTGGACGTGGGCCGTCGGCCTGCCGCGGCGGGTGGAGGAGTCGTCGATCACGTCGTCGTGCACCAGCGCGCACGCGTGCAGCAGCTCCAACGCGGAAAACAGCAGCAGCACTTCGGGATCGGGTTCCGCGGTGGCCACCGCGCGCCAGCCCCAGTACGCGAACGCCGGTCGCAGCCTTTTGCCCCCGCCGACGACGAAATCTTCGAGGGCGGCAATCAGATCGCGGTAGTCGTCACCGATGTAGGCGGTCTCGGTGCGGCGGTCGCGCAGGTACCGCCGAAGCCGGTCGGTCACGGCGCCGGTCAACTCGACGGTTGCCGCTGCTGCCGCTGCATCTAGGCTCAGCGCGGCGCCCCTTTCTTCTCGATGGCTCGGTGCTCCACGGGCCCGACCAGTGTATTCGGCGCGGGCTGAATGCCCCCAGTTGCTGCGCCCCTATGCTGGCGGGGTGCCTCGCCCTGGGCACTCGTCTGATGAAGAGGAGCCGCGTGACCCTCAACACCATCGCGCTCGAGCTGGTGCCCCCCAACGTGGAAGACGGTCGGGAGCGGGCAGAAGAAGACGCGCGAAAAGTGGTGCGGTACTCGACCGAATCGGGTCTCGACGGCCGGATCGGGCACGTGATGATTCCGGGCATGATCGCCGAGGAGGACGACCGTCCCGTCGCGATGAAGCCGAAGCTGGACGTGCTGGACTTCTGGTCGATCATCAAACCCGGGCTGCCCGGGCTCGACGGCCTGTGCACCCAGGTCACCGCGTTCTCCGACGAGCAGTCCCTGCGCAAACGGCTCACGCTGCTATCCGACGCGGGTATGCAGGGCGTGGTGTTCGTCGGCGTACCGCGCACGATGAACGACGGTGAGGGCTCCGGGGTTGCGCCGACGGACGCGCTATCGATCTACCGCGACCTGATCCCGAATCGTGGGGTGATCCTGATTCCGACGCGCGACGGCGAAGAGGGCCGCTTCAACTTCAAGTGCAACCAGGGTGCGACCTACGGCATGACGCAGTTGTTGTATTCCGACGCGATCGTGGGGTTTCTGACCGAATTCGCCAAGAACACCGATCACCGACCGGAGATCCTGCTGTCGTTCGGCTTCGTGCCGAAGGTGGAAAGCCGTGTGGGGCTGATCAACTGGCTCATCCAGGATCCGGGCAACGCCGCGGTGGCCGACGAGCAGTCATTCGTCAAACGCCTGGCCGCCAGCGAGCCCGCGCAGAAGCGTCAGCTCATGGTGGATCTGTACAAGCGGGTGATCGACGGGGTCGGCGACCTGGGCTTCCCGCTGAGCATTCATCTGGAGGCCACCTACGGCGTCTCGGGTCCCGCGTTCGCGACTTTCGCGGAGATGCTTGCGTACTGGTCACCCGACCGGTCACCCGATCGGCGGGTCTAGCTCGGCGGTTGATCCCGGGGCGCGGTGAACCGCTCGGAGCGGTCGCGGCCGACCCAAGCCAGCACCCCCACCACGGCGGCGGCCGCAAACGACGCGATACCCAGCCAGACGCCCGCCCCGGTGAAGGATCGGGTATTGGGATCGGTGTAGCGGGCCTGGGCGGTCATCGTGCTCACCACGCCCGGCTTGAGCTTCCATGACACGACGGTGGGTTCGATGTGATCGCCGTTCGTCGAGGTCACCACACCGGGGAAGGCGACGGTCAACTCGACGTCGGCATCGTTGTCGGTGACCGACGTCAGATCCGCCCGGCCGTCCATGATCACCAAGTTGCCGCTTCGGCGCAGCGACAGATTCACGCCCTGGGCGTCGGCGTTCATGTGGGCCAGCTGCGGCACCTCGGCGAACGTCAGATCGGAGAACACCGCCTGCGAGCCCACGTAGCCGTCGCTGTCGTAGTTCGACACCGCCACCTTCTGGCTGAACGGCAGATCGCCGCCGAGCTGCGGCCCGGGGTCCTTGGGGCTCTTCGGTTTGGCCGCCGCGATGATCTCCCCGGACACCAGGTCGTCGGGTGAGATGGTCAGCGACGCTCGGACCCGCAGGCATCCCGTGGCCAGCGGGACAAGCAGCAGCAGCATCGCGATGACCAGCACGCGGCGCCGGCGGGCGGTGAATCCTTTGACTCTCAGTCGTGCAGAGCTGGCGGGCACGAGGTCATCGTGCCAGATCCGGCACGTCTGCTATAGGGGCAGGGCGCGGCCCAGGATCGCGAATGCCCGTGGGTCACCGGCGAAGTGGTAGCGGCGGATGACGTCGGTGAATCCCAGCCGCCGGTACAACCGCCAGGCGCGGTTGGGCTCACCGTTGGTTTCGGGCGTGGAGAGCAGGACGTTGCGTTCACCGCGGCCGGTCAGCAGCCGCCGGGCCAGTGCCTCGCCCAGGCCGCGGCCCTGCGCGCGGGGGTGGATGTGCAATTCGGTCAGCTCGAAGTAGCTGGTCATCAGCCGGGTGATCTCCTGAGACGGCAGGCCGCCCCGCTGCAAGCCCAGGACGACCTGTTGCTGCCACCACTGACCGGGCGCCCCGGGGTATCCGTAGGCCACGCCGAGCAGCGGCGCGTCGGTCAACTCCGCCGTCGACGGCGCCGCGCCGGTTGCGTCGGCTTCGACGTCGGCTTCAACAACGGCGGCTCCCTGCCACCCTTGTCGCCGAATGTGCTCCAGCCACATGGCGGCGCGCTGGTTCCCGGTGCCCCTTGGGTAGCGCATCGCGTCGACGTAGACGCCGAGGGCATCACCGAGGCGGCGCTCCATATCGTCCGGCGGCAGATCGATGAGGAATATCGCCAACTCGCGGTGTCCTCCTCAGCCGTCCAGTGATTCGGTGTCACGCCGTGCTGAGGCCTCATGGTGCCTCGGCCGTGCGCGCCTATCGCCATTATCGGACTCGGCGATGGACGGCGGTCGAGCGGTCGCGCTAACGGGCCATCGCCGTTGCGGCCCACATGATTGCCGGAATGATCGCCGGGCGGCGCGGGGGATAGAATCGCCGACGAACCAGTGGTACGCCGCAGATAGACCTCGTATCATCTGAGTTAGTTGCCCCCACAACGGGCATCCGCGTGATATCGATAGTTACGTGCCAAGCGGTCGGCAAGGAGGGACGAATGCCACTCTCCGATCATGAGCAGCGGATGCTCGATCAGATCGAGAGCGCTCTCTATGCCGAGGACCCCAAGTTCGCCTCGAGCGTACGTGGCGGAGGGTTCCGGGCGCCGACGGCACGGCGGCGGTTGCAGGGCGCGGCGCTGTTCATCATCGGTTTGGCGATGCTGGTGTCCGGCGTGGCATTCAAGGCGACGATGATCGGGAATTTCCCAATTCTCAGCGTTTTTGGCTTCATCGTGATGTTCGGCGGCGTGGTGTTCGCGATCACCGGCCCGCGGTTGGCCGGCAGGTCGGGCCACTCGGGTTCGGTGCCGGGAAGGCAGCAGCGTCGCGGCAAGGGCGGTGGGGGCTCGTTCACCAGTCGTATGGAGGACCGGTTCCGCCGTCGCTTCGACGATTAGCCGGATCGCCTGAAATAGCATCACCTGACACAGCGGGGTAGCCGATGGCTACCCCGTTTTCGTGTTCGAGCCCAATTCGAGCCCGAAACGATCCCAAACCGAGCCCCACTTAGCCCCACGCGCGCGCCCCACTTGGCCCCACCGACCGACTTTGGCGCCTTGAAATGCGTGTTTCCGACGCCGTGGTTGGGTCCCCGCGCGACCCCAGGCCGCGGTCCGGCGGCCCAACGTGGCGGATGACTCGGAAAACCCGGCGACGACACGGCGGTAATGGGGCGAAGTGGGGGATTGTGGGGTATGGTGGCTGAAGCGTTTGGGCGAGCGTTTGGGTGAGGCGAAAGCCGGGTCTCCATGGGAGGTGAGCTGGTGTTTCTCGGCACCTACACGCCCAAGCTCGACGACAAAGGGCGGCTGACGTTGCCCGCCAAATTCCGCGATGCACTGGCAGGGGGGTTGATGGTCACCAAGAGCCAAGATCACAGCCTGGCTGTGTACCCGCGGACGGAATTCGAGCAGCTGGCCCGGCGGGCGAGCAAGACTTCGCGAAGCAATCCGGAAGCCAGGGCATTCCTGCGCAATCTCGCGGCCGGCACCGACGAGCAGCATCCCGACGCGCAGGGACGCATCACCCTGTCGTCCGACCATCGCCGCTACGCCAACCTTTCCAAGGACTGCGTGGTGATCGGGGCGGTCGACTACCTGGAGATCTGGGATGCGCAGGCCTGGCACGACTACCAGCAAACCCACGAAGAGAACTTCTCCGCGGCCAGCGATGAAGCACTCGGCGACATCATCTGAGGCGCATGCCCGTGCATCGTGGCCTCTGCCCGAACCGACCCTGGCGTACTTCCCCAACGCCAGGTTCGTGCCTTCGGACAGGGACCTCGGTGCCTGGGCGTCTCGCCCGATCCGGGGAGGTGTTGCGGTGGTTGACGATCCAGAAGATTTGGGCCCACGGAAATTCGGGCATGTGCCCGTCCTGGCGCAACGTTGTGTCGACCTGCTCACCCCAGCATTGACCCGCTACCACCCGGGCGGCTCGGGAGCGGTCCTCGTCGACGCCACCATAGGTGCAGGCGGGCACGCGGAGCGGTTCCTCACCGAATTGCCGGGCCTGCGGCTGATCGGGCTCGACCGCGACCCCAGCGCGCTGGACATCGCCCGCAGTCGGCTGAGGCAGTTCGAAGACCGAATCACGTTGGTGCACACGCGCTATGACGGGCTTGCCGCGGCGCTGGCCGAATCAGGTTACGCCCCAGTCGAATCGGTGGACGGTGTGCTGTTCGATCTCGGCGTCTCGTCGATGCAGCTCGACCGCGCGGAGCGGGGCTTTGCGTATGCCCAGGACGCGCCGCTGGACATGCGGATGGACCCGCGCTCGCCGCTCACGGCGGCCGACATCGTCAACACCTACGACGAGCGCGCCCTGACGGACATCCTGCGCCGCTACGGTGAGGAGCGCTTCGCGCGCCGCATCGCCGCCCACATCGTCCGGCAGCGTGCCCGTACCCCGTTGACGTCGACGTCCGAGCTGGTTGCCCTGATCTACCAAGCGATTCCGGCCCCGGCCCGGCGTACCGGCGGGCATCCGGCGAAGCGCACGTTTCAGGCGCTGCGGATCGCGGTCAACGAGGAGCTGGATTCGTTGCGGGGCGCCATTCCCGCCGCGCTGGACGCCCTGACCGCCGCGGGCCGCATCGTGGTGCTGGCCTACCAGTCCCTGGAAGACCGCATCGTCAAGCGCGTGTTCGCCGACGCGATCGCCTCGCGCTCGCCGGTGGACCTGCCGGTCGAGTTACCGGGGCACGCACCGCGATTCAGGTCGTTGACGCGCGGTGCCGAACGCGCCGACGCCGCCGAGATCGAGCGCAACCCGCGCAGCGCCGCGGTGCGATTACGGGCCTTGCAACGGGTGCAACACGGGGTGGAACCGAATGCCGAAGCGCAGACAACCGGGAAGGGCGACGCATGAAGGCAAAGCGCGACACCCAGAAACGCCGCGCTGTCGGTGACCGCCGGGATCGACGCGACGGCGCCGCCCGCAAAAGTCGGCGCGCCGCCGCAGAGTCGGCATCGTCGCGGCGGACCCGGCCGGGCAGGAGCGCCGCGCCCACCCGCGACGCCCGGGTGCCCAAGTCGGGTCCGCAGACCAGCCCGATCGCCCGGCCGGTCGAGCGGCCGGTCCGCCCCAAGAACACGAGTCAGGCCAAGGCCCGGGCCAAGGCGCGAAAAGCCAAGGCGCCCAAGGTTGTCCGGCCTCGCCTGAGTGAACGTTTGGCCACCCGGCTGGCATCGATCGACCTGCGGCCCCGGACGTTGGCACGCAAGGTGCCGTTCGTCGTGCTGGTGATCGGGGCCCTCGGTCTCGGGCTGGGCCTGACGCTGTGGTTGTCCACCGATTCCGCGGAGCGCTCCTACCAATTGAGCCACGCCCGGGAGAAGAACCGGCTGCTGCAGCAGCAGAAGGAGTCACTGGAACGCGATGTGCGCGAGGCGGAGTCGGCGCCCGCTCTCGCCGAGGCGGCCCGCAAGCAGGGCATGATCCCGACGCGGGACACGGCCCACCTGGTCCAGGATCCGGCCGGCAACTGGGTCGTCGTGGGCACGCCCAAGCCGGCCGACGGCGTTCCGCCGCCGCCCCTGAACACCAAGCTTCCCGAGCCGGGCCCGCCGCCACCCCCGAAGCCGGCGGCGCTTCCCCCGGAGGTCCCGGTTCGGGTACAGGCCGTCCCCGCCGGTCCTGGTGTTCCGCCGGCGCCGGCCAGGTCTGGGCCGGAGGCGTTGCTGCGCGCGCCTGATGGCTCGACGACGGTCGGCGGCCAGCACCTGACGCAGCCCACTTCGCCGCTGCCGGGCATGCCCGGCGGGCCGGCCATCGGGCAGTTCCCCGGTGTGCTACCGCTGCCGGGCCTGCCGGCGCCCGCGAGTCCGCCGCCCGTGGGTCCGGCGACAGGAAGCCCTGCGACTGGGCCGCTGCCTGCCGAAGTGTCAGTTCCGTTGGGCGGGCTGCCGATCCCGGCCGCGCCCCGGGTGCCCGCGCCGCTGCCCGCCGAGGTGCCGGTTCCGGTGCAACCGGGGGCGCAAGCGCCCCAGGCTGTGGCGCCGGCGCCGGTGACGGGTGCGCCCCGGTGAGCCGGGGCGAGTCCCGGCGCGCCCGCCGGTCGCCGACGACCCGCGGTCCCGGTAGTGCGCGGGGAGCCAAGGAGGTTGGGAAGACGAGGCGAGCCCGCAAGCCGGAGAAAGCCGCGAAAGCCCAGAAAGCCCCGAAGGCCAAGGAGGCCAACAAGTCCCGCGCGGCCGGACGGTCCGATGCGCCGGGTCGCTCCACACGGGAGCGGCGGACCCGTCAGCTGGTGGACGCCGGCACACGCGGCGCGTCGTTTGTTTTCCGGCATCGAGCCGGCAATGCGGCCATCTTGGCGCTGATGCTGGTGGCGGTGGTCCAGCTGTTCGTCCTGCAGGTGACGAACGCCCCGACGCTGCGGGCCCAGGCGGCCGGCCAGCTCAAGGTCACCGACGTCGAAAAGGCCGTCCGCGGCAGCATCGTCGACCGCAACAGCGAACGCCTGGCGTTCACCATCGAGTCGCGGGCGTTGACGTTCCAGCCGAAGCGGATTCGCAAGCAACTGGAAGAGGCCAAGAACAAGAACTCGGCCGCACCCGATCCGCAGCAGCGGACGCGGGACATCGCCAAGGAGGTCGCGGCCCGGCTGAACAACAAGCCGGACTACCAGACCGTCCTCAAGAAGTTGCAAAGCAACGACAACTTCGTCTACCTGGCTCGCGCCGTCGACCCAGCCGTCGCCGGCGCGATCTCCGACAAGTATCCCGAAGTCGGTTCGGAGCGGCAGGATCTGCGCCAGTACCCAGGCGGATCGCTGGCTGCCAACATCGTCGGCGGCATCGACTGGGACGGGCACGGGCTGCTGGGGCTGGAGGACTCGCTGGACGCCGTGCTGTCGGGAACCGACGGCTCGGTCACCTACGACCGCGGCTCGGACGGCGTGGTCATCCCCGGCAGTTACCGCAACCGGCATCGGGCGGTCAACGGTTCGACCGTCCAGCTCACCATCGACGACGACATCCAGTTCTACGTTCAGCAGCAAGTCCAACTGGCCAAGGACGCCTCTGGGGCGCACAACGTTTCGGCCGTCGTGCTGGACTCCAAGAACGGCGACGTGCTGGCGATGGCCAACGACAACACCTTCGACCCGTCGCAAGACATCGGGCGTCAGGGTGACAAGCAGCTGGGCAACCTGGTGGTGTCCTCGCCGTTCGAGCCGGGCTCGGTGAACAAGGTGATCACCGCGTCCTCGGTCATCGAATACGGCCTGTCCAACCCCGACGAGGTGCTGCAGGTACCCAACTCGATCCAGATGGGCGGGGTCACCGTGCATGACGCCTGGGAACACGGCGTGATGCCCTACACCACCACCGGCATATTCGGAAAGTCGTCGAACATCGGCACCCTGATGCTGGCGCAGCGTGTTGGCCCGGAACGCTTCTACGACATGCTCCGCAAGTTCGGGCTGGGTCAGCGCACCGGCGTCGGGCTGCCCGGTGAGAGCGCCGGCGTGGTGCCGCCCATCGACCAGTGGTCGGGCAGCACCTTCTCGAACCTGCCTATCGGCCAAGGCCTTTCGATGACCCTGCTGCAGATGACAGACATGTACCAGACCATCGCCAACGACGGGGTGCGGGTACCGCCGCGGATCATCAAGGCCACCATCGCGCCCGACGGCACTCGCACCGAAGAACCCCGCCCGGAGGGGATTCGGGTGGTGTCGCAGCAGACGGCGCAGACCGTGCGGGGCATGCTGCGCGCCGTCGTGCAGCGCGACCCGATGGGGTACCAGCAGGGCACCGCGCCGGCGGCCGGTGTACCTGGCTATCAAATTGCCGGCAAGACGGGTACCGCCCAGCAGATCAACCCCGGCTGCGGTTGCTACTTCGACGACGTCTACTGGATCACCTTCGCCGGAATGGCGCCCGCCGACAACCCCCGTTACGTCATCGGCATCATGATGGACAACCCGCAGCGCAACGCCGACGGCACTCCGGGACACTCGGCGGCCCCGCTGTTCCACAACATCGCCGGCTGGCTGATGCAGCGGGAGAACGTCCCGCTGTCACCCGACCCGGGTCCGCCACTGACGCTGCAAGCCACCTAGGGGCCGACCACCCCCTAGCCGTTGAGTGTGCGGTGAGGGCGCCACCAGCGCGCACTGAGAGCCCTCAACGCACACTCGACGGACGAGCCAACCTCGTTGGGCCGTGCGCCTAGGTAGGGTGTCATGGCTGATCATGGGGATCAGGCCGCGTCGTCAGGGAGGTGACACAGGTGGTGGCCACTGGGTTGCGTCCCCGCGATGCTGCGGGCGTGCGGTTGCCCGCGCTGGCCGCCCAGGTGGGCGCCGTTCTGGCGGGCCAGGCCGCGGCCGTGCCGGACGTGGCGATCACCGGTGTGACGCTGCGTGCCCAGGATGTTCAGCCCGGTGACCTGTTCGCCGCCCTGCCCGGCTCGTCCACCCACGGCGCGCGATTTGCCGGCGAGGCGATCGAACGCGGCGCCGTCGCGGTGCTCACCGACGCCGCCGGGCTCGCGGAGATGGGCGCCCAGGGCGGCAGCGTGCCCACCCTGGTGCACCCCGCGCCCCGCAGCGTGCTCGGTGGCCTGGCCGCCACGGTGTATGGAAACCCCTCCGAGAAGATGACCATCGTCGGCATCACCGGAACGTCGGGCAAGACCACCACGACTTATCTGGTCGAGTCCGGTCTGCGGTCGGGCGGGCGCACCCCGGGGCTCATCGGCACCGTCGGCATCCGCATCGACGGCATCGACGTTCCCAGCACGCTGACGACCCCGGAAGCGCCCACGCTGCAGGCGATGCTGGCCGCCATGGCCGAACGCGGGGTCGACACCGTGGTCATGGAGGTGTCCAGCCACGCCCTGACGCTGGGCCGGGTGGACGGCACCGGATTCGCGGTGGGCGCTTTCACCAACCTCTCCCGTGACCACCTCGACTTTCACCCCACCATGGCCGACTACTTCGAGGCCAAGGCGTTGCTGTTCGACCCCGACTCCGCGCTGCGCGCCCGGACGGCGGTGGTGTGCATCGACGACGACGCCGGGCGCGCGATGGCCGCTCGGGCGGGCGCGGCGATCACGGTCAGCGCCGAAGACCAGCCCGCCGATTGGCGAGCCGTCGACGTCGCGCCGATGGGAGCCGGGGGACAGGAGTTCACCGTCGTCGACCCCGGCGGCGGCCGGCACCGGGTCGGCATCCGGCTGCCCGGGCGCTACAACGTCGCCAATTGCCTTGTCGCGCTGGCCATTCTCAACGCCGTCGGGGTCTCCGTCGAACAGGCGTCGCCGGGACTACTCGAAACCCGGGTCCCCGGGCGGCTGGAAGAGATCGACTGCGGCCAGGATTTCCTCGCGCTGGTCGACTACGCCCACAAGCCGGGCGCGCTGCGGGCCGTGCTGACCACGCTGCTGCGGCCGGGTCGACGGCTGGCCGTGGTGTTCGGCGCCGGCGGCGACCGCGACCCGGGCAAGCGGCGGCCGATGGGCGAAATCGCCGCCGAGCTGGCCGATTTGGTCGTCGTAACCGACGACAACCCGCGCGACGAGGACCCCGCGGCAATCCGCCGCGAAATCCTCGCGGGAGCGGCCGAGGGCAGGGCCAAGGTCGTTGAGATCGGCGACCGTCGCGCGGCGATCGACCACGCCGTCGCCTGGGCCGGCCCTGGTGATGTGATCGTGATCGCCGGCAAGGGCCACGAGACCGGGCAGCGCAGCGCGGGCCATACTCGGCCCTTCGACGATCGGGTGGAGCTCGCCGACGCGATACGGGCCCGCGGGGCCGCGCGATGATCGACCTGACTGTCGCCCAGATCGCCGAGATCGTCGGCGGCACGCTCGCGGACATCTCGCCCGAGGCCGCCGCCGAACTCCGCATCACCGGGAGCGTCGAATTCGACTCGCGCGCAATCGGTCCCGGGGGGCTGTTCCTGGCTCTGCCCGGGGCCCGCTCGGACGGGCACGACCATGCCGGCTCGGCGGTCGCCGCCGGCGCGGTCGCCGTGCTGGGCGCCCGGCCCGTCGGGGTCCCCGCCATCGTCGTGCCCCCGGCGGGCCCCGCGGATTCGCGCGCCAGCGTGCTCGAGCATGACGCCGACGGGTCGGGCGCCGCGGTCCTGGCCGCGCTGGCCAAGCTGGCCACGGCGGTGGCCGCGGAGCTGGTCGCCGGCGGGCTGACCATCATCGGGATAACCGGCTCGTCGGGAAAGACCTCCACCAAAGACTTGGTGGCGGCCGTCCTCCGGCCGCTGGGCGAGGTGGTGGCCCCACCCGGATCGTTCAACAACGAACTGGGCCATCCGTGGACGGTGTTGCGCGCGACGCGGGGCACCGACTTCTTGATCCTGGAGATGTCGGCCCGGCACCCCGGCAACATCGCCGAGCTGGCGCGCATCGCCCCGCCCGCCATCGGGGTAGTCCTCAACGTCGGCACCGCCCACCTGGGTGAGTTCGGCTCGCATGAGGCTATTGCCCGCACCAAAGCCGAACTGCCACAAGCTGTTCCGGAATCCGGCGTGGTCATCCTCAACGTCGACGACCCGACGGTGGCCGCGATGGCCCATGTCACCGCGGCCTGGGTGGTCCGGGTGAGCCGGGCCAGCCAGACCGACTCCGGGCCCAGCGACGTCTGGGCGGAAAACGTGTCGTTGGACGAATTGGCCAGGCCGCGTTTTACCCTGCACGCGATGGACCCGCGAGGCGCTGTTGAGGCGGAGGTGCAGCTCGGCGTGTATGGCGATCACCAGGTCACCAACGCGCTGTGCGCCTCCGCCGTCGCGCTGCAATGCGGCGCCAGCGTCGGGCAGGTGGCCGCCGCGCTCGCCGAAGCCGGGCCCGTGTCGAGGCACCGGATGCAGGTGACCACCCGCGCCGACGGGGTGACGGTGATCGACGACGCCTACAACGCCAACCCCGACTCGATGCGGGCCGGGCTGCAGGCGCTGGCGTGGATCGCCCATGGCGGCGAAGAGCGGGCCCGGCCCCGGCGCAGCTGGGCCGTGCTGGGCGAAATGGCCGAGCTCGGCGACGACGCGATAACCGAGCACGATCGCATCGGCCGGCTGGCGGTGCGCTTAGATGTGTCTCGACTCGTTGTGGTGGGAATGGGGAGGTCGATGAGCGCCATGCACCACGGAGCGGTCATGGAGGGCTCGTGGGGCTCGGAGACCGGTCCGGGGGCCGATAGAGGGGCCGTGAACGTCGCCGACGGCGACGCCGCCCTGGCCTTGCTGCGGGCCGAAGTGCAACCCGGCGACGTGGTGCTGGTCAAGGCGTCGAACGCGGCCGGACTCGGCGGCCTGGCCGACGCTCTGGCCGCCGATAACGCCGCCGGCGGGGCGCGCCCATGAGACAGATCCTCATCGCCGTCGCCGTCGCGGTGGCCGTCTCAATCCTGTTGACTCCAGCGCTGATTCGGCTGTTCACCAAGCAGGGCTTCGGCCACCACACCCGCGAGGACGGGCCCCCCAGCCACCACACCAAGCGCGGCACGCCGTCGATGGGCGGGGTGGCGATCGTGGCCGGCATCTGGGCCGGCTATCTGGGCGCGCACCTCGTCGGGCTGGCATTCGACGGCGGGGGGATCTCCGCGTCTGGGCTGCTGGTGCTGGGCCTGGCCACCGTGCTCGGAGGCGTCGGATTGGTCGATGACCTGATCAAAATCCGCAGGTCGCGCAACCTTGGGCTGAACAAGACGGCCAAGACGGTCGGGCAGATCACCGCCGCGGTGTTGTTCGGCGTGCTGGTGTTGCAGTTCCGCAACGCCAACGGCTTGACACCGGCCAGCGCGGATTTGTCCTACGTCCGCGAAATCGCCACCGTCACACTGGCTCCCGGACTGTTCGTGCTGTTCTGCGTGGTCGTCGTCAGCGCCTGGTCCAACGCGGTCAATTTCACCGACGGCCTGGACGGGCTGGCCGCCGGAACCATGGCGATGGTCACCGGGGCCTACGTTTTGATCACCTTCTGGCAGTACCGCAACGCCTGCGTCACCGCGCCGGGGCTGGGCTGCTACAACGTGCGGGATCCGTTGGACCTGGCGATCATCGCGGCCGCGACCGCGGGCGCGTGCATCGGCTTTCTGTGGTGGAACGCTGCGCCGGCCAAGATCTTCATGGGGGACACCGGGTCGCTGGCGCTGGGCGGCATCATCGCGGGGCTGTCGGTCACCAGCCGCACCGAGATCCTCGCCGTCGTGCTGGGTTCGCTGTTCGTCGCCGAGGTCACCTCGGTTGTCCTGCAAATCCTGGCTTTTCGCACCACCGGGCGCCGGGTGTTCCGGATGGCGCCCTTCCATCACCATTTCGAGTTGGTCGGCTGGGCCGAAACCACGGTGATCATCCGCTTCTGGCTGCTCACCGCGATCACCTGCGGTCTGGGCGTGGCCCTTTTCTACGGTGAGTGGCTCGCCGCGATCGGTGCCTGACATGTCCGGGCTCGAGCCGCTGGCGCCGGGCGCGCCGGTGCTGGTGGCCGGCGGCGGCGTCACGGGCCGGGCGGCCCTGGCGGCCCTGAAGCGTTTTGGTGCGGCCGCGACCCTGTGTGACGACGATCCCGCCACGCTGCGCGACTACGCCGAGAGCGGGGTAGCCAGCATGGCCACATCGGCTGCCACGCAACGGATCTCGGACTTCCCCTTGGTCGTCACCAGCCCCGGCTTTGCACCGACCACGCCGCTACTGGCGGCCGCCGCGGCGGCCGGCGTGCCCGTTTGGGGCGACGTGGAGCTCGCCTGGCGGCTGGAGGCGGCGGGCTACTACGGGCCGCCGCGCCGCTGGCTGGTCGTCACCGGCACGAACGGCAAGACCACGACGACGTCGATGCTGCAGGCCATGTTGATGGCGGCGGGCCGGCGCAGCCTGCTGTGCGGCAACATCGGCACCCCGGTGCTGGACCTCCTGGAGGAAGACTCGGCCGAGCCCGCCGAGCTGCTGGCCGTCGAGCTGTCGAGTTTCCAGCTGCACTGGGCGCCGTCGCTGCGGCCCGAGGCGGGCGTGGTGCTCAACATCGCCGAAGACCACCTGGACTGGCATGGCACTCTGGCCGACTACGCCGCGGCCAAGGCCCGGGTGCTGAACGGCACGGTGGCGGTCGTTGGTCTGGACGACGCCCGGGCCGCCGCCCTGCTGGATGCCGCGGCTGCGCCGGTGCGGGTGGGCTTTCGGCTCGGTGAACCGGCCGCGGGCGAACTCGGCGTGCGCGACGGCCAGCTGGTCGACCGCGCCTTCTCCGACGACCTGACGCTGTTGCCGGCCGAGTCGATACCGGTGCCCGGCCCGGTCGGGGTTCTCGATGCCCTGGCCGCCGCGGCGCTGGCCCGTAGCGTCGGTGTGCCCGCCGAGGCGATCGCCGCCGCGATCGCCTCGTTCCGGGTGGGCCGGCATCGGGCTGAGGTGGTGGCCGTCGCCGACGGGATCACCTACGTCGACGACTCCAAGGCCACCAACCCGCACGCCGCCGAAGCGTCGGTGTTGGCCTACCCGCGGGTGGTCTGGGTGGCTGGTGGTTTGCTGAAGGGCGCATCCATCGACGCCGAGGTCGCCAGGATCGCATCTCGGCTGGTCGGAGCGGTGCTAATCGGCCGAGATCGCGGAGAGGTTGCAGAGGCGTTATCGCGACACGCGCCGGATGTCCCCGTCGTCCACGTTGTGACAGGCGAGGATGCTGATATGCATGCGACTGCTGTGGTCTCTGGTACCTATGTGACAGAAGTGAAACATTCGAGCGACGATCTCGGCATTCGCGTCATGACCGCGGCCGTGGGGGCGGCCCGCGACATGGCAAAGCCCGGCGACACGGTGCTGCTGGCACCGGCCGGCGCGTCGTTTGACCAGTTCACCGGATACGCCGACCGTGGCGACGCTTTCGCCGCCGCCGTGCGCGCGGCGATCCGGTAGGCGGGTATGGGTCACGCGCTGAACCGGTTCTTACGCCGGGACAAGGGTCGGGACAAGGGCCGGGACAAGGGAACGAACGCAACCCCGGCCAAGCGGGCCGAGGCCGAAGAACCGGCCGCCGCGACGGACGCGGCCGAACCAGACGCCATGCTCGACGAGGAACCCTACGACGCAGGCCCCGACGACGCCGGTTCCGACGACGCGGCCTTTGAGGCCCCGGCCGAGCCCGAAACCAAGGCGGAAGTAGCAACGCCGCAGGCTAAGGCTTCGGGGAGCGAAGATGGCGGCCCGCGCAACCGGTTCCGCAACCGGTTCGGCGCCTGGCTCGGCCGGCCGCTGACCTCGTTCCACCTGATCATCGCCGTCGCCGGTTTGCTGACCACGCTCGGGCTGATCATGGTGCTGTCGGCCTCCGGCGTGCGGTCCTACGGCGACGACGGCTCCGCCTGGATCATCTTCGGCAAGCAGGTCCTGTGGACGGTCATCGGGGTCATCGGCGCCTACTTCGCGATGCGGATGCCGGTGCGGTTCATCCGCCGCGTCGCGTTCCCCGGATACGTGGTCACCATCATCCTGCTGGTGCTGGTGCTGGTGCCGGGAATCGGCAACCTGGCCAACGGCTCTCGCAAGTGGTTCGTGATCGCCGGCTTTTCCATGCAGCCCTCCGAGCTGGCGAAAATCGCGTTCGCCATCTGGGGTGCGCATCTGCTGGCGGCGCGACGAATGGAGCGGGCCTCGCTGCGCGAGATGCTGATCCCGTTGGTGCCGGCGGCGGTCATCGCGCTGGCGCTGATCGTGGCCCAGCCCGACCTCGGGCAGACGGTCTCGCTGGGCATCATCCTGTTGGCCCTGCTGTGGTATGCCGGGTTGCCGCTGCGGGTCTTCGTCACGTCGCTGTTCGCGGTGTTCATCGCCGGCGCGATCCTGGCGATGTCCGCCGGTTACCGCTCGGACCGGGTGCGCTCCTGGATGAACCCGGAAACCGACCCCCAGGACACCGGTTACCAGGCGCGGCAGGCGAAATTCGCGCTGGCCCACGGCGGCATCTTCGGCGACGGTCTGGGCCAGGGTGTGGCCAAGTGGAATTACCTGCCCAACGCGCACAACGACTTCATCTTCGCGATCATCGGCGAGGAACTCGGCTTCGTCGGGGCGTTCGCGCTGCTGGTGCTGTTCGGGTTGTTCGCGTACACCGGCATGCGGATCGCGCGCCGCTCCGCCGACCCGTTCCTGCGGCTGCTGACCGCCACCACCACGATGTGGGTGCTGGGCCAGGCGTTCATCAACATCGGCTACGTGATCGGCGTGCTGCCGGTCACCGGTTTGCAGCTGCCGCTCATATCTGCCGGCGGAACATCAACGGCCGCAACACTTTTCATGATTGGAATCGTCGCCAACGCGGCGCGCCATGAACCCGAGGCGGTCGCCGCGCTGCGAGCCGGCCGCGACGACAAGATGAACCGGCTGCTGCGGTTGCCGCTGCCCCAGCCGTATGTGCCGACCCGCATCGAGGCGTTCCGCGATCGCAAGCGGACCCGTCCCGCCGCCGGGGGCCGAAAGGCCGCCCAGGGGCCCGCGCGGAAGGCTGCCCGGAACCCCGACCCGCCGCTGCGGCCGGCTTTCCCCCGTACGGCTGGCCGCCCGGCCCGTCGCTCAGGGCATCATGGATCTGGCCAGCGCCGCGCCAGTCAGGCCGCCGGCCAGCGTCAACCACGGCGCGCTCGTGCATTGGAAGGTCAGCGTTACGGGTGAACAACACGGTCAGGAAGGCGACCGGCGGGCGGGGGAAAAATTCCTCGCCCGCCGGTGCCGCTTTGTCGGTCGTACTGGCCGGGGGCGGCACCGCGGGGCACGTCGAGCCCGCGATGGCAGTCGCCGACGCGCTGTCCGCCCTGGATCCGCAGGTCCGGATCACCGCGCTGGGCACCGCGCGCGGGCTCGAGACCAGGCTGGTGCCCGAGCGCGGCTACCACCTCGAGCTGATCACGCCGGTCCCGCTGCCGCGTAAGCCCACGGGCGACCTGGCGCGGCTGCCGACGCGGGTGTGGCGCGCCGTTCGAGAGACCCGCGCGGTGCTCGACGCCGTCGACGCCGACGTGGTCATCGGGTTCGGCGGTTACGTGGCCCTGCCCGCCTACCTCGCCGCGCGCGGCATTCCCGGGCCGCTACGTCGCAGGCGCCGCATTCCGGTGGTGATCCACGAGGCCAACGCCCGCGCCGGGCTGGCCAATCGCGTCGGCGTGCGCGGCGCGGACCGGGTGCTGTCCGCGGTGCCGGATTCCGGGCTGCGCCGCGCCGAGGTCGTCGGCGTCCCGGTCCGCGCGGCCATCACCGCGCTGGACCGCGCGGCACTGCGCGCCGAAGCGCGCCGGCACTTCGGCTTCGCTCCCGACGCTCGGGTGCTGCTGGTTTTCGGGGGTTCCCAGGGCGCGGTCTCGCTCAACCGCGCGGTCTCGGGCGCCGCCGCCGAGCTGGCCGCCGCGGGCGTGTCCGTGCTGCATGCGCACGGCCCCAAGAACACCCTCGAACTGCGCACACCCGAGCCCGGCGATCCGCCCTACGTGGCGGTGCCGTATCTGGACCGGATGGACCTGGCCTACTCCGCCGCCGACCTGGTGATCTGCCGCTCCGGCGCGATGACGGTCGCCGAAGTGTCGGCGGTAGGCCTGCCGGCCATCTACGTGCCGTTGCCGATCGGCAACGGCGAGCAGCGGCTCAACGCCCTGCCGGTGGTCGACGCCGGCGGCGGCGTGCTCGTCGCCGACGCGGATCTGACGCCGAGCCTGGTCGCCCGGCGGGTGATCGGCCTGCTCACCGATCCGCGGCGGCTCGCTGCGATGACCGCGGCGGCCGCCCGGGTGGGGCATCCGGACGCGGCGCGGCGGGTGGCCCAGGCGGCGCTAGACGTCGCGCGGTTGGCGGCCGGGGGCCGGCGGTGAGCGGCACCGAGCCGTTGCCCCCCGAGCCACGCCCCGAGCTGCCTCCCGAGCTGCAGAGGGTGCACATGGTGGGTATCGGGGGTGCCGGCATGTCCGGCATCGCCCGCATCCTGCTGGACCGCGGCGGCCAGGTATCCGGCTCGGACGCCAAGGAATCGCGCGGCATCCACGCGTTGCGGGCCCGCGGGGCGCTGATCCGGATCGGACACGACGCGTCGTCGCTGGATCTGCTGCCCGGCGGCGCCACCGCGGTCATCACCACCCACGCCGCGATCCCGAAGACCAACCCGGAGCTCGTCGAGGCCCGGCGCCGCGGCATTCCCGTGGTGCTGCGACCGGTGGTGCTGGCCAAGCTGATGGCTGGGCGCACCACGCTGATGGTCACCGGCACGCATGGCAAGACCACGACGACCTCGATGCTGATCGTCGTCCTGCAGCACTGCGGGCTGGACCCGTCGTTCGCGGTCGGCGGGGAGCTCGGCGAGGCCGGCACGAACGCCCACCATGGCAGCGGCACCTGTTTCGTTGCCGAGGCCGACGAAAGCGACGGCTCGCTACTCGAGTACACGCCCAACGTCGCGGTGGTCACCAACATCGAGACCGACCACCTCGACTTCTATGGCAGCGCCGACGCCTACGTCGGGGTGTTCGACACCTTCGTGGAGCGGCTCGCCCCGGGGGGAGCGCTGGTGGTGTGCACCGACGACCCCGGCGCGGCGGCGCTGGCCCAACGCAGCGCGGAGTTGGGAATTCGGGTGCTGCGCTACGGGTCCGGGCCGCAAGGGCAGTCGGACCAGGACCTGGCCGGCGCGCTGCTGTCGTGGGAGCAGCAGGGCACCGGGGCCGTTGCGGACATCCAGTTGGCCGGCGAATCGCACCCGCGCGTTATGCGGCTTTCGGTGCCCGGGAGACACATGGCGCTCAACGCGCTGGGCGCGCTGCTGGCGGCGGTCGAGGTCGGCGCCCCGGCCGACGCCGTGCTCGACGGGCTCGCCGGCTTCGAAGGGGTGCGGCGCCGATTCGAACTCGTCGGGTCGGCAAGCGTCGGCAAGGGGTCGGTGCGGGTATTCGACGACTACGCCCACCATCCGACGGAGATCAGCGCGACTCTGGCGGCGGTGCGCACGGTGCTCGAGCAGAGCGGTGAGGGCCGCGCGCTGGTGGTGTTCCAGCCCCATTTGTATTCGCGGACAAAGGCTTTCGCGGCGGATTTCGGACATGCGCTGGACGCCGCCGACGAGGTGTTCGTGCTCGACGTCTACGGGGCACGCGAACAACCCCTTGCGGGTGTCAGCGGGGCAAGCGTTGCCGAGCACGTCAGCGTGCCGGTGCGCTACCTCCCGCACTTCTCGGCGGTTGCCCAGGAGGTGGCCGCGGCCGCCGGGCCGGGCGATGTCATCGTGACGATGGGTGCCGGCGACGTGACCATGCTGGGGCCGGAGATCGTGACCGCGCTGCGGGTGCGGGCCAACCGCGAGGCGCCCGGTCAGCCCGGGGTGCCGCAATGAGCGAACCCGACGACGCCCCGCCGACCGACCTGGCGGCCGGCTCTGCCTCGGATGCTGACAGCGCGGTGACCGAACCCCTCGGAGCGCAAAACAGTGAAACCCAAGCGGAGGAACCCGAATTCGAGGGGCCGCGGCGGCGCGCCCGCCGCGAACGGGCCGAGCGCCGTGCCGCCCAGGAGCGCGCCCGCGCGATCGAGGAAGCGCGCCGCGAGGCCAAGCGCCGTGTCAGTGGCCGCATCGTCAACCAGCCCAAACCCGTTGCGCGGGGCGTTGTTCGAGGCCTGAAAATGTTGTTGGTGTCGGTGGTGATCGCCGTCGTCGGGGTGGGGCTCGGGCTGATTCTGTACTTCACGCCCGCGATGTCGGCCCGCAACATCGTTGTCACCGGGCTTTCGGTGGTGACCCGCGAGGAGGTCCTCGACGCCGCGCGGGTGCGGCCCGGCACACCGCTCTTGCAGATCAACACCAACCAGGTCGCCGACCGGGTGGCGACGATTCGCCGGGTGGCCAGCGCGCGGGTGCAGCGTCAGTACCCGTCGGCGCTGCGGATCACCATCGTCGAGCGAGTCCCAGTGGCAGTGAAGGATTTTGCCGACGGCCCACACCTGTTCGATCGCGACGGCGTTGACTTCGCGACGGCTCCGCCACCGCCGGCGTTGCCGTACCTCGATGTGGCCAATCCGGGGCCGACCGACCCGGTGACCAAGGCCGCGCTGCAGGTTTTGTTGGCGCTGCGGCCCGAGGTCGCGAGTCAGGTCGGTCGGGTCGCGGCGCCCTCGGTGGCGTCGATCACCCTGACCCTGGCCGATGGGCGGGTGGTGATCTGGGGGACCACCGACCGCACCGAGGAGAAGGCCGAAAAGCTGGTGGCGTTGTTGACGCAGCCCGGCAAGACCTACGACGTGTCCAGTCCCGATCTGCCGACCGTGAAATAGCGGCGACGGCCCGAATGTGCGGCCAGCCGCACGCCCGGCGCCGAATGTGCGGCCAGCCGCACGTTCGACGTCACAAAATTTGCGCGTGCCGCGTCGGCGCGCCTGCGAGATTCGCGCGCGTGATGCCCATACCGTTCTGGTTGCGGAACTACTTGACATAACTCTAAATCTATGGTTGAGGTTGAGAGTTTGCCAGGCGGAGACACCGAGTCCCACCAGGGAGGAAGAGAAATGATGACCCCCCCGCACAACTACTTGGCCGTCATCAAGGTCGTGGGTATCGGTGGCGGCGGCGTCAACGCCGTCAACCGGATGATCGAGCAGGGCCTCAAGGGCGTGGAGTTCATCGCGATCAACACGGACGCGCAGGCGTTGTTGATGAGCGATGCCGACGTCAAGCTCGACGTCGGCCGCGACTCCACCCGCGGATTGGGCGCCGGCGCGGACCCCGAGGTGGGCCGCAGGGCCGCCGACGACGCCAAGGACGAGATCGAGGAGCTGCTGCGCGGGGCGGACATGGTGTTCGTCACCGCCGGCGAAGGCGGCGGCACCGGCACCGGCGGGGCACCCGTCGTCGCCAGCATCGCCCGCAAACTCGGGGCGTTGACCGTCGGCGTCGTCACTCGGCCGTTCTCGTTCGAGGGCAAGCGGCGCAGCAACCAGGCCGAAACCGGCATCAATTCGCTGCGCGAGAGCTGCGACACCCTGATCGTGATCCCCAACGACCGGCTGTTGCAGATGGGCGATGCCGCGGTGTCGCTGATGGACGCGTTCCGCAGCGCCGACGAGGTGCTGCTCAACGGCGTGCAGGGCATCACCGACCTGATCACCACGCCGGGGTTGATCAACGTCGACTTCGCCGACGTCAAGGGCATCATGTCGGGCGCGGGTACGGCGCTGATGGGCATCGGCTCGGCGCGAGGCGAGGGCCGCTCGCTCAAGGCCGCCGAGATCGCGATCAACTCGCCACTGCTGGAGGCATCGATGGAGGGCGCGCAGGGCGTGCTGATGTCGATCGCCGGCGGCAGCGACCTGGGCCTGTTCGAGATCAACGAGGCGGCATCGCTGGTGCAGGACGCCGCCCACCAGGACGCCAACATCATCTTCGGCACCGTCATCGACGACTCGCTGGGCGACGAGGTGCGGGTCACCGTCATCGCGGCGGGCTTCGACGCGTCCGGCCCGGGTCGCAAACCCCTGCTCGGCGGGAGTGCCGACAAGGGGGAGAAGACCGGCGCGCACCGCATCGAGTCGGCAAAGGCCGGCAAGCTCACCTCGACGTTGTTCGAGCCTGTCGACGCCGTCAGTGTGCCGGTGCACACCAACGGTTCGACGCTGAGCATTGGCGGCGACGACGACGACGTCGACGTGCCGCCGTTCATGCGCCGCTGAGGGTCTCATTTTGCTTGCCAGTCCGCGACAAACCGGCCGCGGCGGAACGTCGCTGACACCTGAACGGCAAGGGCGTCCGGATACTGGGCATGTGAGCGTTCGCATCCGGCGGGTGACCACCACCCGCGCGGGCGGCGTCTCGGTGGCGCCGTTCGACTCCTTCAACCTCGGCGACCACGTCGGCGACGACCCGAAGGCCGTCGCCGCCAACCGCGCCCGGCTGGCCGCCGCCATCGGCCTGAGTGTTCAGGGGGGCGCCGACCGGGTGGTGTGGATGAACCAGGTGCATGGCGATCGAGTCGAGGTGGTCGACGAGCCGCGGGATGCCGCCGTCGACGAGACCGACGCGTTGGTGACCACCACGCCCCGCCTGGCGCTGGCGGTGGTGACCGCCGACTGCGTACCGGTGCTGCTGGCCGACGCGCGCGCCGGTGTGGCCGCGGCGGTGCATGCCGGCCGCGTCGGGGCTCAGCGGGGCGTGGTCGCGCGCGCGGTGGAGGCAATGCTGCGGCTGGGCGCCCACGCGGGCGACATTTCGGCCCTGCTCGGCCCGGCGGTCAGCGGCCGTCACTACGAGGTGCCCGCGGCCATGGCCGACGAGGTCGAGGCGGCACTGCCGGGCAGCCGCACCACGACGGCGGCCGGGACGCCCGGACTCGACCTTCGTGCCGGAATCGCTTGTCAGCTAAGGGATTTGGGCGTCACTTCGATCGACATCGATCCGCGCTGCACGGTGGCCGACCCGACACTGTTCAGCCATCGCCGGGGTGCGCCGACCGGGCGGCTGGCATCGCTGGTCTGGATGGAGTGACCGCCGTGGCGGTGGACATGGGGGCGGCGGGGTCGAGTCAAGGAAACCGGGAATCGGAATTGACTCATGCGTTGGCAGCGGTCCGTTCGCGACTCGCGATGGCCGCGGAAGCGGTGGGTCGCAATGTCGGCGAAATTGAACTTCTCCCCATTACCAAATTCTTTCCAGCAACCGATGTTGCGATTTTGTCTCGATTGGGTTGTCGATGCGTTGGCGAATCGCGGGAGCAGGAAGCCGCGGCAAAGGTGGCCGAACTCACTCGATTGTCGGAAGCTCGGGGTCGAACGGATACCGGGCGCGCGGATTGGCTGGAACTGCACTGGCACATGGTTGGGCGGATTCAGCGGAAGAAAGCCCGTTCCCTGGCTCGCTGGGCCCACACCGCCCACTCGGTCGACAGCGCGCAGCTGGTGACCGCGCTGGACCGAGCCGTCGCGGCGGCCCTGGCCGAGGGGAGTCGCGACAACCCGCTGCGGGTCTACGTGCAGGTGAGCCTCGACGGCGACGCGTCGCGCGGCGGCGTCGACATTCGGGCGCCGGGGGCCGTCGACGACGTCTGTCGGCAGGTTCAGCAGTCGAAATGCCTGGAGCTGGTCGGATTGATGGGCATCCCGCCGCTGGACTGGGACCCGGACGAGGCCTTTGACCGCCTGCAATTGGAGCACCGTCGAGTCCTCGAATCGCACCCGAACGCGGTGGGCCTGTCCGCCGGCATGTCCGACGATCTGGAAATTGCCGTCAAACATGGTTCGACGTGTGTGCGTGTCGGTACCGCGCTATTGGGTCCGCGGCAGTTACCGTCACCGTGAGTAGTCACTGTAGTCACATCTTCATCACGGACACCAATAATCCCAGGGGCTAGAAGGGGTCAACGCAATGAGCACACTGCATAAGGTCAAGGCCTACTTCGGTATGGCCCCGATGGACGACTACGACGACGAGTACTACGACGACCACGCCCCGTCTCGCGGCTTCCCGCGCCCTCGCTTCGACGACGGGTACGGCCGCTACGAGGGACGGGACTACGACGACCCACGCGGCGAGCCGGACTACCCACCGCCCGGTGGCTATCGCGGTGGCTACGGCGACGAACCGCGCTACAGCCCCGTCCATCCCCGCGACTTCGACCGGTCCGACATGAGCAGGCCGCGCGTCGGGTCGTGGTTGCGCAATTCCACCCGCGGCGCACTGGCGATGGACCCACGCCGCATGGCGATGATGTTCGAAGAAGGCCACCCGCTGTCGAAGATCACCACGCTGCGGCCCAAGGACTACAGCGAGGCCCGCACCATCGGCGAGCGGTTCCGGGATGGCACCCCCGTCATCATGGACCTGGTGTCGATGGACAACGCCGACGCGAAGCGACTGGTCGACTTCGCGGCCGGCCTGGCCTTCGCGCTGCGCGGCTCGTTCGACAAGGTCGCGACCAAGGTCTTCCTGCTGTCGCCCGCCGACGTCGACGTCACACCGGAGGAGCGTCGCCGGATCGCCGAAACCGGCTTCTACGCTTACCAATAACCCGTAGACCAACAGCCAGGTCACCCGCTTGAGCTGCGATGCCGCCCACACTTGATGTGTGACGCTGTATGCAGTCGGTACGCTGGCCATTGCCGCGCTAGCGTGCGGCGACTGACATCAGGCGACTGACACCGTCAGTCTTCGTCAGTCTTCATTATCGGTAAGGTCGGGCTCTCGTTGGTGCTGTTCTTTCAGATCCTTGGGTTTGCGCTGTTCATCTTCTGGCTGCTGCTCATCGCTCGGGTCGTCGTCGAGTTCATCCGCTCGTTCAGCCGTGACTGGCGTCCCACCGGCATCACCGTGGTGATCCTGGAGATCATCATGTCGATCACCGATCCACCGGTGAAGCTGCTACGTCGGCTGATCCCCCAACTCACCATCGGAGCCGTGCGCTTCGACCTGTCCATCATGGTGCTGCTGCTGGTCGCGTTCATCGGCATGCAACTGGCGTTCGGCGCCGCGGCATGACCCACCCGCATGCGACCGGGCGACGGTTCGGCCACGGTTCGACGTCGGTTTGATGCGCGCAATTTTAAAATTTTAAGGATTGGGATTTTATTGCTCTTAGTCTGTGAAATTGGTTCTTATTTATCGGCCTAATCGGCAACCGCCGAGTCTGGTGTGACAGGATGGGCGGCAGTTGCACAACGGCTACCACTCCGTTCTACACTTTCCAGAACGTTTGACAGGAACTTGAGGGGAACGAACAATGCCGCTTACACCAGCCGACGTCCACAATGTGGCGTTCAGTAAGCCACCAATCGGCAAGCGCGGTTACAACGAGGACGAGGTCGACGCCTTCCTCGACTTGGTGGAGAACGAGCTGACGCGGCTCATAGAAGAGAACTCCGATCTGCGACAGCGGATCGAGGAGCTCGACCGGGAGCTGGCCGCCGGCGGCGGCGCCGGTGCTGGCCCCTCCGTTGCGGCTCAGCCGACTCAGGCGATTCCTGTCCGCGAACCCGAACCCGAGCCCGTCAAGCCGGCGCCTGTGGCGGCGCCCGAACCGGCGGCGTTCGCGGGAACCACCGAGGAGCAGGCCATGAAGGCCGCTCGGGTGCTGAGCCTCGCTCAGGACACCGCCGACCGGCTGACCAGCACCGCCAAGGCCGAGTCGGACAAGATGCTGGCCGATGCCCGCGCCAACGCCGACCAGATCCTGAGCGAGGCCCGCAGCACCGCCGACAGCACTGTCGCCGAGGCCCGGCAGCGCGCCGACGCGATGCTGGCCGACGCCCAAACCCGCTCCGAGACGCAGTTGCGGCAGGCCCAGGAGAAGGCCGACGCCCTGCAGGCCGACGCGGAACGCAAGCACTCCGAGATCATGGGAACCATCAACCAGCAGCGCACGGTGCTGGAAGGCCGGCTCGAGCAGCTGCGCACTTTCGAACGCGAGTACCGCACCCGACTCAAGACCTACCTGGAATCTCAGCTCGAGGAACTCGGCCAGCGCGGATCGGCGGCGCCCGTCGACTCCAGCGCGGATGCCGGCGGGTTCGACCAATTCAATCGGGGTAACAACTAGCCCGCCATCCGTGCCGGACTGCAGGGTTGGCACACTGGACCCGCACTAGGCAGTCCCGCCCGTTGCTGGAGGATGACCGATGCTGATCATTGCGCTCGTATTGGCCCTGATCGGGCTCGTTGCGCTGGTGTTCGCGGTCGTGACCAGCAACGAGCTGGTGGCCTGGGTGTGCATCGGCGCCAGCGTCCTTGGCGTGGTGCTGCTGATCGTCGACGCGTTGCGGGAGCGCCAGCGGCGTGACATGGGCGAACAAGCCGTTGCCGAAGAAGAGACCGGGGATGGCGAGGATGCCGCCGTCGACTACCCGGAGGAAGTCCCCGAGGAGTCGGCGAAGGACGCCGGCACCAAGGCGGATGGGGAATCTACCCAGTAGTCAGCTGGTTGGTCTGGCGAGCAGCTCGCGCACCTCGTCGTCACTGACCTGATGAAAATCGTCGTAGACCTGTCCGACGGCCTCGAACGCGGGCGGCATGGTCGCGCACACCACGTCGTCCGCCTCGCGGGCGAGCTCCTGGCAGACTGACTCCGGCCCGACCGGAACCGCGACGACGATCGATTGCGGTTTGGCGGCACGTATCGCCCGGACCGCCGCCATCATGCTGGCGCCGGTGGCGATGCCGTCGTCGACCAGGATCACGATCTTGCCTGCCGGATCGGAGAGCGGGCGCCCGCCCCGGTATGCACGTTCGCGCCGCGCGAGCTCGGCCGTCTCGCTGTCGATCACCTCGCGCACCTGATCGTCGGTGATGTGCAGGCTGGAAATCACGTTGTCGTTCATCACCACGCCGCCGCCGCTGGCCAACGCGCCCATCGCCAGCTCGGACCAGCGCGGCACCCCGAGCTTGCGAACCAGGAACACGTCAAGCTCAGCGTGCAGGGCCGAAGCGATTTCGAAGGCGACTGGCACGCCGCCCCGCGCCAGCCCGAGGACCAGTACGTTGCCGTCGTTGCGGTCCTTGTCGCGGTAGGACGTCAGCTCCTCGGCGAGCGCGCGGCCGGCCTCGCGGCGGTCGCGGAACGTCCGCGTCGCCGTTCGCCGAAGAAAGCCACTAGGTGGGTTCATCGGTTGCACTCCAGGGTCAGCACTCCCGGCCATTGGGCTCTTTCCAGCCTACGTGTGCCCGCAAGCTCGGCGAAGCGTCTTTCGGCCCGAACGATAATCGGAAACCGGATAGCGTTGTACCTGAACAAGATCGAGAGGATTTGCGCGATGAAACGGCGTTTCCACACCTACACGGCATACAGCGTTGGTTGTGCGATGGTATGGGTCCTCATCCTGGCCGGCGTTTCCGCGACGGCCGACAGCGTCACCACGCACAAGATCGTCATGGTGTTCGGCGGATGGGTCATCGGGTGGCTATCGGCGACGATCGCCCGAGCCGTTTACCCACCGCCGAAGCGACGCATCCAGTCGTGAAACGGTGTGATCGCGGCTTCGCCGCTCAACACACTCCATCGGCTCGGAAATGAACGCGAGCGTCCATTTCGCTCGCCTCAGTCGTGTGTCCGAGGGGGGACTTGAACCCCCACGCCCATTAGTAGGGCACTAGCACCTCAAGCTAGCGCGTCTGCCATTCCGCCACTCGGACCGACCAACGAGAGTTGGCAGCTAAGGCTATCGGATCGGCCCGCGCGCTCCCAACCCAGCTCGTGGCTCTGCGTCGCGCCCACCGGCCCGGTCAATTGTGGGAGGCAGTGGTAGGAAAGGGGGTTGTGACCGGTGAGACCGACGTTCCCCGCGCCGCCCCAGACGAGGCCACCGATGACGTGGTCGAAGTTGTGAGCAGGTTGATCCGGTTCGACACCACCAATACCGGCGATCCCGAGACCACGCAAGGTGAGGCGGAGTGCGCTCACTGGGTGGCCGAGCAGCTCGCGGATGCCGGCTATCGGCCCGAATACCTCGAATCCGGTGCGCCGGGACGGGGAAATGTGTTCGCCCGACTCGAGGGCGCGGACCGCTCGCGCGGCGCGCTGCTCATCCACGGGCATCTCGACGTGGTCCCGGCCGAACCGGCCGAGTGGAGCGTGCACCCGTTCTCCGGAGCGGTCGAGGACGGCTATGTCTGGGGCCGCGGGGCGGTCGACATGAAGGACATGGTCGGCATGATGATCGTGGTCGCTCGCAAGCTGAAGCGCGACGGCATCGTGCCGCCGCGAGACCTCGTGTTCGCGTTCGTCGCCGACGAGGAGCATGGCGGTCACTACGGCGCGCAGTGGTTGGTCAACAATCGGCCCGATCTGTTCGACGGCATCACCGAGGCCATCGGTGAAGTGGGCGGGTTTTCCCTCACGGTGCCGCGCGCCGACGGCGGTGATCGCCGCCTGTACCTGATCGAGACCGCCGAGAAGGGCATCCAATGGATGCGCCTGACCGCCCGGGGCAAGGCTGGGCACGGCTCGATGGTGAATGATCAGAACGCGGTGACCGCCCTTGCCGAGGCCGTCGCGCGGGTGGGCCGCCATCAGTTTCCGCTCGTCCTCACCGACACCGTCGTCGAGTTCCTGGCCGCCATCAGCGAGGAGACCGGCCTGACATTCGACACCGACTCGGCCGACCTGGAGGGGACGATCGAAAAGTTGGGGTCGATGGCCCGCATGCTGAATGCGGTGCTGCGCGACACCGCAAACCCGACGATGCTCAAGGCCGGGTACAAGGCCAACGTCGTCCCGGCGACTGCGGAAGCGGTAGTGGACTGCCGCGTGCTGCCCGGCCGGCAGGCGGCGTTCGAGGCCGAAATCGACGAGTTGCTCGGCCCCGACGTGACTCGAGAGTGGATCAGGGATTTGCCGGCGTATCAGACCAGCTTCGACGGGGACCTGGTCGACGCGATGAACGCCGCCGTGCTCGCGGTTGACCCGGACGGCCGGACGGTTCCCTACATGCTTTCCGGTGGCACCGACGCGAAATCCTTCGCGCGCTTGGGTATTCGTTGTTTCGGGTTCAGCCCGTTGCGACTCCCGCCGGATTTGGACTTCTCTTCGTTGTTCCACGGCGTCGACGAACGGGTACCCATCGACGCGTTGCGGTTCGGCACCGACGTGCTGACCCACTTCCTGACACATTGCTAGGACACATTGCTAGGACACGTTGCTAGGACACGTTGCTAGGACACATTGCTAGGAGAGAGGATCGCCATGAGCTTGCCGACCGACCCGTACGACGCGCTGCCCAAGCTGCCGTTTTTCAGCCTGAGCTCGGATTCGATTACCAATGGCCAGCCGCTCGCCACACCGCAGATCAGCGGGATCCTGGGTGCCGGGGGCGAAGACGTCAGTCCGCAGTTGAGCTGGTCGGGATTCCCCGACGAGACGCGTAGCTTCGCGGTCACCGTCTACGACCCCGACGCCCCGACGCTGTCCGGGTTCTGGCACTGGGCGGTGGCCAACCTGCCCGCCGACGTCACCGAATTGCCCGACGATGCCGGTAACGGCGGCGAGTTGCCCGGCGGCGCCCTGCAATTGGTCAACGATGCGGGGATGCGCCGCTACGTCGGTGCGGCGCCGCCCCCCGGTCATGGCGCGCATCGCTACTACGTTGCGGTGCATGCCGTCGACGTCGACAAGCTCGACCTTCCCGAGGACGCCAGCCCCGCCTTCCTCGGGTTCAATCTGTTCCAGCACGCGATCGCGCGGGCCTACATCTACGGGACGTACGAACAGACTTAAGGATTCTGCAGTCGGGAATCGTGTCCGCGTCGACGTCGGCTCCGAATAAATATTGTGGAACCGCGCGGGTGTGTATTGGTCCTGCCGGGCGGCAAGGCGCGAAGCGAAGAGGCCTCGCGGTGGTGGCAACTGGCCAACGTCCGGATGATGTTGGTCGCCAAGGCATTGCGGCGCCGGCTCGGGCCCGATGTCGAGGTGCGTCGCGTCCAGTATCGGTATCGCGGCTGGAATGGGCCTCGCTTGGACGCGCTGCGCGACGCCAAGCATGTGCTCGACGGAGTCCGCAACCGGTTTGAGCCGAAAAGCGTTGTGTTGGTGGGTCATTCGATGGGCGGCCGGGTCGCGGCGCACCTGGCCGGCGGGGCTGAGGTGGGCGCGGTGGTGGCGCTCGCGCCGTGGTGGGTGGGCGGCGACGGCGAGCTGATTCCGCCGCCCACTCGACTGCTGGTGCTGCACGGCACTGCGGATACCTGGACCGATCCGGGCGCATCGCGCGCGCAGACGGTGCGGGCTGGTCAGCGCGGGCTGGCCGCTCAGTGGGTGGGCGTCGAGGGTGCGGGCCATTACATGGTCCGGCGGTGGGCCGAATGGCATCGCCGAACCGTCGATTTCGTCGCCGACTACCTGCAGCGGTGAAGGTGTCGGTGGGCGGCGATAGCATTCGAACATGCGTTCGAGTAGTCGCGAGGAGATCGAGGCGGATTACGCCGCGCTGCGCGAGGTGATATCGCGGATTGTCGCCCACCGCTACGACGCGCTCACCACGCCGGAGCGGTTGACCTACCTGGCGAAGCTCGAGCTCGAGGCGCGGCGGCTGCCTGTGCCGGGACATGAGTTGATCAATCAGATCGCCGAGCAAGCCGGCCCAGAAGAACTCGGGGGCAAGCTGTCCCATGTGCTCGCCGACCGGCTGCACATTACCCGCGCCGAGGCGACCCGGCGGGTGGCCGAGGCGGCCGATCTGGGTCCGCGACGGGCGCTAACTGGCGAACCGCTGCCCCCACTCTTGGCCCGGGCGTCGGCCGCCCAGCGCAGTGGGCGCATCGGTTCTGGCCACGTGCGAGTGCTGCGGGATTTCGTCCATGGGCTACCCTGCGGTGTCGATCTGGACACCCGCCAAACCGCTGAAGTCCATCTGGCCGACCTGGCCACCGAGTACCGGCCGGATGAACTCGCCAAACTCGCCGAACGGCTCGCCGCCTACCTCAATCCGGACGGGAACTTCAGCGACGAGGACCGCGCGCGACGCCGGGGCCTGACCCTGGGCAATCAGGACCTCGACGGGATGTCGCGGCTCTGCGGCTGGTTGACCCCCGAGGCCCGCGCCACCTTCGAGGCGGTGCTGGCGAAACTCGCCGCCCCCGGCATGGCTAACCCCGACGACGACACACCGACCGTCGACGGGCCACCCGCCGAGGAAGCGGCACGGCGCGACACGCGCAGCACCGCGCAACGCAACCATGACGGCCTGAACGCCGCGCTGCGCGCGCTGCTGGCATCGGGAAAACTGGGCCAGCACAACGGTTTACCGGCCTCTATCATCGTGACGACCACGTTGAAAGACCTTGAGTCGGCATCCGGTCGGGGGCTCACCGGCGGCGGCACCCTGCTGCCCATGTCCGACGTCATTCGCCTGGCCCGCCATGCGCATCAATACCTTGCGATCTTCGACAAGGGCGAAGCCCTGGCCCTGTATCACACCAAACGCCTGGCCTCGCCCGGTCAGCGAATTGTGCTCTACGCCAAGGACCGTGGTTGCACGCGGCCCGGCTGCGATGTGCCCGGCTACATGTGCGAGGTGCACCACGTCGAAGACTGGGCGACCACCCACCGCACCGACATCAACGGGCTCACCCTGGCCTGTGGCCCCGACCACAAGCTCGTCCAACCGGGCGGCTGGACCACCCGAAAACGCAAAAATGGTGACACCGACTGGATCCCACCGCCCCACCTCGACTACGGCCAACCCCGCACCAACACCTTCCACCACCCGGAGAAGGCGCTCTACGAGGAAGCCGGCGCGGAAGAGGACGAAGACGACGAAGACGGGGCGGCCTGAGATCTAGCCCGGCGGCCGCTCCGGATTCCTCGCCGCCGAGCCGACCGCGTCGGCGAGCGAGGTGAACCCACCGTCGCGCAACCGCCGGGCGATGCCGTCGTGAATGTGCTTGGGCCACAAGCCCCCGCCATAGATGAAGCCGGTGTAGCCCTGCAGCAACGACGCGCCCGCGGTGATCCGCTCCCAGGCGTCGTCGGCCGTCTCGATGCCCCCGACGCTGATCAGCACCATGCGGTCGCCGACCCGCGCATAGAGTCGGCGCAGCACCTCGGCGGCGCGGGCCGCGACCGGCGGCCCCGAAATGCCGCCGCTGCCCAGCTCGTCGACCCCGGCTGTGATCAGGCCGTCACGCGACACCGTCGTATTGGTGGCCACAATGCCGGCCAGGCCCAATTCGGCTGCAAGGTCGGCGATGTCGTCGATGTCGGAGTCGGAGACATCGGGCGCGATCTTCACCAGCACCGGGACAGACGTCTCGGCGAGTACGCCCGACAGGATGGGCCGCAGCGACTCGACCGCCTGCAGATCGCGCAGCCCCGGAGTGTTCGGCGAGCTGACATTGACCACCAGATACGACGCCAGCGGGCCGACCAGCCGCGCGCTTGCCCGATAGTCGTCGACGGCGTCGACGGCCGGGGTCGCCTTCGTCTTACCGATGTTCACCCCGATCGGCACCTCGGGCCGGTGACGGGCCAGCCGGATCGCCAGCTCGCCGGCACCGCGGTTGTTGAACCCCATCCGGTTCAGCAGGGCCCGGTCGGCCGGCAGCCGGAACAGCCGCGGGGCCGGGTTGCCGGGTTGCGGGTGGGCGGTCACCGTCCCCACTTCGGCGTAGCCGAAACCCATCGCACCCCACGTCAACAGCCCCATGCCGTCCTTGTCGAAACCGGCGGCCAGGCCCAGCGGTCCGGGGAAGCGCACGCCGAACACCGTGCTGGCCAGCACCGGGTCTCGCGGCCCCAGCAGCCGGTGCAGCAATCGCCGTGTCAACGCGAGGGCAGTGCCGGCGCGCAGCACGGCAAAAACCAGCGTGTGGATGCGCTCCGGCGGCACCACGAAAAACAGCCGGCGTGCAAGGCGATACATCACAGCTCGGGCTGGTCGGGCCGCCGACCCGGGGAGCCCGCACCGTCCAGACGAGATTTCTTGCGGCGCAACAAAACCCGCCTACTGCCGTCGGTATACAGCCGCACCCGGGTGAGTTCCCAGCCGCGGTATTCGGCCTCGATGGACAGCCGGGTGGACGCGCTCAGTCGGGTCACTTCGGGCGGGAGGCGCAACGGTATCCACTCGTACTCGTCGGACATCTCGGCGACCCAGCCCGCTGGCAGCCGACTCCACCGCGGCGCGGCCCGACTCGTCATGGGGCGCCCGCCGCGCGCTCGATGATCTGAACGCCCGCTCCCGACCCCGACACCACGTACAAGGTGTCCGACGCTTCGTCAAAGCTCAGCGAGTTGGGCTGCTGCACGGTTGGGTATCGCACCCTTTCGACGGGAATTCCGGTTGACAGATCGTAACCAATGACCGTGTTCGACGCGGTTTGGGACACCCAGGCCAACGCGCGCGAGCCGGCTAGGCCGTAGGGGGCCTGGCGCACCGGATAGGCCTGACGCAGGATCAGGGGGTCCACGCCGTAGACCAGGAGCTCGCCGCCGCGAGTGTCGGCGACCAGGACCCGGCCCAGCGGGTCCGCGGCAAGGGTCGTTGCGCCTTGGCCGGCCCGCAGCGCAAGCTCGGGACGACCGTCGGCGCCGATGGTGGTCACCGAGGTTTGTCCCCGATCCAGAACTACCGTCGTATTTCCTTGTGTTACAAGGGAATCGACGCGCGCGAAGATCTTATTCCGGTTTTCAACCTTCGCGGTGCTAGCGGCACCGCCACCGCTGCCCGGCGCGGCGAGCACGTAGACGGCGCCGTCGGCGCTGCCCAACACGAGCTTGCCGTCGGCGCGCCGCGCGATCGCGGTGAAGTCGACCTGTTCGGCACCGCCGACATTGACCTGCGACGTGCGCCCGGCGGCCAGATCGACCGCGAAATATCCGCCGCGGGTCGCCAGGTAGACCGTGCCATGGCCGTCGCCGGTCAAGGCGGTGGCCGGACCAGGCAGCACGATCGCACGCGCCGCGGACTGCGCGGCACCGAACACCGCGACACTCGCCGGCGCCGCGAGATCGGCGCCGGGGACCAGCACCGCCAGCTGGTGAGTGTTGCCGTCGAAGATCGCGGCCTGAGCCTGACCGGGCAGCGGTCGCACCGCGCCGGCTGGAGTCGCCGACACCGGCGGCGATTCGGCGGCACGCGCCGGCTCGATCGTGGGCGGCGTCGGTGACGTGAGCGGATTCGACGAACAACCGGCGAGCAGCGCCAGCAAAAGCAATAAACCGACAAAGCGGCAGCTCTTTACGCAGCTATGCCGTGACAGCAACAATCGACCTTCGAATGGGGGGCATGGAGTTCACATTTTAAGGAACGGTTTCGCATCCAATATCGCATCCAATCTGCCACGTCGCCCACATGCGGTCGTTCTGGAGAGGTATGGTCGCGATATGACCGTCATCGTTGACCGGCATACCGCAGACAAAGAGTTTGCTATCGAAGACATCTCGACAGGCATTTTTGCCAGCGGGTATGGACAAGTCGGTGATGGACGCAGTTTTTCCTTCCACATTGAGCATCGGTCGCTCGTCGTCGAAGTTTACCGGCCGCGGCTTTCCGGGCCGGTTCCGCAGGCTGAAGAGGTGGTCGCGAGGGCGGTTCGCAGCCTGTTCGACATCGATGTCACCGACGTGCGCAGCCTGACCGCGGCGGTGCGCGACTCCGTCGCGCACGCGGTGCCCGTCCCGCGCTAGGCACGTCAGCTAGTCACTCAACTAGTCACATCCGGTAGCAGTCACCCGCAGCGGGTACGGTCGTCGTGACATGACCGTCATCCTGTTGCGCCACGGCCGGTCCACCTCGAACACCGCCGGGATTCTGGCGGGCCGTTCCGAGGGTGTCGACCTCGACGACAAGGGACGCGAGCAAGCCGCGGGGTTGATCGACCGGATCGGCGACCTGCCGATCCGCGCGGTCGTGACATCCCCGCTGCTGCGTTGCCGACGCACCGTCGAACCCCTCGCAGAATTGTTGTGCCTCGAGCCGGTCATCGACGAGCGGATCGCCGAAGTGGACTACGGCGAATGGACGGGCCGCAAAATCGGCGAGCTGGCGAAAGAGGCGTTGTGGCGGGTGGTTCAGGCCCACCCCAGCGCGGCGGTGTTTCCCGGCGGTGAGGGTTTGGCGCAGGTGCAGGCGCGTGCCGTGGCCGCCGTCCGCGAACACGACAAGCGGCTCGCCTTGGAATACGGGGGAGAACACGGCGGCGACGCGTTATGGGTGGCGTGTACCCACGGCGACGTCATCAAGGCGGTGATCGCCGACGCCTACGGGATTCATCTGGACGGGTTCCAGCGCGTCACCGCCGACCCCGGGTCGGTGAGCGTGGTCAGTTACACCCCGCTGCGTCCGTTCGTGTTGCACGTCAACCACACTGGGGCGCGGTTGTCGGCGGCGTTGCGCGCCGGGCCCCAGAAGGACGAACGGCCGAAGGACGAAGAGTCCAAAAAAGACGAGCCCCAAAAAGACGAACCCCAAAAAGACGAACCCCAGAAACACGAGCCGGTCAGCGAACTGCCGCCGAGCGACGCCGTGGTCGGCGGCTCCACCGACTAGTTCGGCGCGGACAACCGAATCGGATCGCACGGCCAGGGCAACTGCCGGTATTTTGGAAGTGCCATGTCCCGCGCAATTCATGTCTTCCGCACCCCCGACCGTTTCGTGGCCGGCACCGTTGGCCAGCCGGGAAACCGCACCTTCTACATCCAAGCGGTCGGCGATTCGCGCGTGGTTTCGGTGGTGTTGGAGAAGCAACAGGTCGCGGTGCTCGCTGAGCGCATCGGTGCGCTGCTGCTCGAGGTGAATCGCCGGTTCGGCACGCCGGTTCCACCAGAGCCCGCCGAGGTCGACGACCTCAACCCGCTGATCACTCCGGTCGACGCGGAGTTCCGCGTCGGGACTATGGGTCTGGGCTGGGATTCGGAGGCACAGACCGTGGTGGTCGAATTGCTTGCCGTCACCGACGCCGAATTCGACGCCTCGGTAGTGCTCGACGACACCGAAGAGGGACCCGACGCGGTGCGGGTGTTCCTGACGCCGGAGTCGGCGCGGCAGTTCGCGACCCGCTCCAATCGGGTGATCTCGGCGGGGCGCCCACCTTGCCCGCTGTGCGACGAACCGTTGGACCCGGACGGCCACATCTGCGCGCGCACCAACGGCTATAAGCGCAGCGCGCTGCTCGGGCCCGACGATGAACCCGAGCAATGACGACGCGGTGGCCGAACGTGAGGTGCTGCGGGACGGCGAGCTGACGGTTCTCGGACGCATCCGATCGGCCAGCAACGCCACCTTTCTGTGCGAGTCGACGCTCGGTGAGCACAGTGTGCATTGCGTCTACAAGCCGATCGCCGGTGAGGCGCCGCTATGGGATTTTCCCGACGGAACGCTGGCGGGCCGTGAACTCGGCGCATATCTGGTGTCGACGCAGCTGGGTTGGAACATAGTGCCCTACACCGTGATTCGTCACGGGCCGGCGGGCCCCGGCATGTTGCAGCTGTGGGTGGAGCAGCCGGGCGACACCGCCGAATCCGATGTAGGGCCAGGACCCGATCTGGTCGACCTGTTTCCCGCCGGCGAACCGCAGCGGGGTTACCTGCCCATCCTGCGGGCCTACGACTACGCCGGCGACGAGGTCGTCCTGATGCACGCCGACGACATCCGGCTGTGGCGGATGGCGGTCTTCGACGTGCTGATCAACAACGCCGATCGCAAGGGCGGCCACGTGCTGCGCGACATCGAGGGCCACATCTTCGGCGTCGACCACGGGGTGTGTCTGCACGTCGAGAACAAGCTGCGCACGGTGTTGTGGGGCTGGGCGGGCAAGCCGATCGACGACAAAACCCTCGACGCGGTCGCCGCGCTTGCCGACGCTCTCGGCGACTCGTTCGGCGACGAGCTGGCGGTACACATCACCCGGGCCGAAATCGCGGCGCTGCGCAGGCGCGCGCACGCGCTGCTGGACAACCCGGTGATGCCGGAACCGAACCGTCATCGCCCCATTCCCTGGCCGGCGTTCTAAGTCAGATTTACCGGTCGGCAATCCGGTCGGCAATACTGAACCGGTGACCCCGACGGACGCCGCGCTGGCCGCCGATCTGGCCGCGGACGCGGGGGAGCTGCTACTGAAGGTGCGCGAGGAGATCGGTTTCGATTCACCCTGGGCGCTGGGCGACGCGGGCGACAGCCTGGCCAACGAGCTGATCCTGCGGCGGCTGCGGGCCGAACGACCCGGCGATGCGGTGCTCAGCGAGGAAGCCTACGACGATCTCTCCCGGGTGAATCACGACCGGGTGTGGATCATCGACCCGTTGGACGGCACCCGCGAGTTCTCCACGCCGGGGCGCGACGACTGGGCGGTACACATCGCGCTGTGGCAACGCCCCACCGGAGGTCACACTGACGAGCACCGCGAAATCACCGACGCGGCAGTGGCTTTGCCCGCGCGCGGCAATACGGTCTATCGCAGCGATACCGTGACCGACGGCGCCGCGCGCACCGGCATTCCTCACACCTTCCGGATCGCGGTAAGCGCCACCCGACCACCCGCGGTTCTCTACCGCATGCGCCAGACGCTGCACATTCAGCCGGTGGCAATCGGTTCGGCGGGCGCGAAGGCGATGGCCGTCATCGACGGCGACGTCGACGCCTACGTGCATGCGGGGGGTCAGTGGGAATGGGACTCGGCGGCCCCGGCCGGAGTGCTGATGGCAGCGGGGATGCACGCGTCGCGGCTCGACGGCTCGCCGCTGCGCTACAACCAGCTCGACCCGTACCTGCCCGACTTCGTGATGTGCCGGGCCGAGGTGGCACCGATCCTGCTCGGTGCCATCCGCCAGGAATTTCCCTGATTCCGCACGCGTTTAGAGTCGACGTTATGCAGGCGTGGTCTTCCGCACAGGTCCCGGTGGTTCCGGGACGCGGCCCGGAGCTGCGGCTCTACGACACCTCCGACCGGCAGGTGCGCCCGGTGGCGGCCGGCACTCAGCCCGGTTCGACCGCGTCGATGTACGTCTGCGGGATCACCCCGTACGACGCAACGCACCTCGGCCACGCGGCCACCTATCTGGCATTCGACCTGGTCCATCGCGTGTGGCTGGACCTCGGTCATGACGTGCACTACGTGCAGAACGTCACCGACGTCGACGACCCGTTGTTCGAACGGGCCGAGCGTGATGGCGTCGATTGGCGCGAGCTCGCCGACCGCGAGGTCGCCCTTTTCCGCGAGGACATGGCGGCGCTGCGCATCTTGCCGCCACGCGAATACGTCGGGGCGACCGAGGCGATTCCCGAAGTGGTCGAACTCGTCGAGAAAATGCTCGCCTCCGGGGCGGCGTACATCGTCGACGACGAGCACCCCGACATCTATTACCGCGCCGACGCCACATCGCAGTTCGGCTACGAGTCCGGCTATGACCGCGACACCATGCTCCGGCTGTTCGCCGAGCGCGGTGGCGACCCGGACCGGCCGGGCAAGACCGACGAGCTCGATGCGTTGCTGTGGCGGGCAGCACGTCCGGGCGAACCGAGTTGGCCGTCGCCGTTCGGCGCGGGCCGGCCGGGCTGGCATGTCGAATGCGCGGCCATCGCGCTGAGCCGCATCGGCAGCGGCCTGGACATCCAGGGCGGCGGCAGCGACCTGATCTTTCCGCACCACGAGTTCACCGCCGCCCACGCCGAATGTGTAAGGGGCGAAAGGCGATTCGCCCGGCATTATGTGCATGCCGGGATGATCGGTTGGGACGGGCAGAAGATGTCCAAGAGCCGGGGCAACCTGGTACTGGTGTCGGCCTTGCGGGCGCAAAGCGTTGAGCCATCGGCGATTCGGCTTGGTCTGCTGGCCGGGCACTATCGCGCGGATCGGTTCTGGAGCCAGCAGGTGCTCGACGATGCGATCGCACGGCTACATCGCTGGCGCACCGCGACTGCGCTGCCCGCCGCTCCGGACGCCGCCGACGTCATCGCCCGGGTGCGCCGCTACCTTGCCGACGACCTGGACACTCCCAAAGCGATCGCCGCACTTGATGGTTGGGCCACCGACGCCCTGGAATACGGCGGCCACGACGCGAGCGCGCCGAAGCTGGTGGCCACCGCGATCGATGCACTCCTCGGAGTGGCCCTGTAGGAGTGGCCTGCAAGAGTGGCCCTGTAAGTCACTAAACGGCAACTGCTGGGTCTCGATCCGCACAACAATCTGGGTGGACGGCGTGTCATAGGTCACCATCGACGGAGCAACGCGTAGCGCGCGTCAACCGCAAAGGTGATTGCTTGATGCTCAGTCGTTTTCGCCGTGTGGCTGGCGTGGTCAGCGCCGTCGGCATGCTAATCCTTGCGCTTGACACCGCGCACGCATCGGCGGCGGCCACGGAGAGCCCGAACCTGCTCGTGAATCCCGGCGCCGAGCTCGGCGACCCTTCGCTGTCGGGATACAGTTCGGTGACCATCCCGGGCTGGACCGTGACCGGCACACCGACGGTGATCAAGTACGGCACCCTGCGCCGCCTGCCATGGCCTCTCGGGTCGCCGGGGCCGATGCTGCCGGCGGCCGCAGGCTATCCCCGCGCCCAGAACGGGCCCCCGGACGGCGGCGTGCAGTTCTTCGGTGGCGGACCTGTCGCCACATCCACGCTCGCCCAGATCGTCGACCTGTCCGGCGCGGCGCAACAGATCGACACCAGCACAGTGCCCTACACACTGAGCGGATGGCTCGGAGGCTGGCTACAAGACCCGTCAGAAGCGTCGGTCACCGTCACCTTCCTGGCCGCTAACGGATCGCAGCTGGGCACCCCCGGCAAGATCGGGCCGGTCGGTCTGCTCGATCGCGGGTTGAATGCCAAACTCCTGCAACGCCAGACCACCGGGCCGGTTCCCGCGGGCACCCGCAGTGCACGTGTGGTCGTGACTCTCAAAGACAAAAATCCGTTGTTCGGCGCCTACAACAACGCCTACGCGGACAACATCTCGTTCACGATCGGCGCCCCGTTGCCCAACCCACCGCCACCTACACCACCGGCGTCGAAAGTCGGCCCCCTCGACCATGTGTTCCTGATCTATCTGGAGAACCATGGCGTGAAAGACATTGTCGGCAGCCCCAACGCGCCGTACACCAACGGCCTCATCAACAACTACGGATACGGCTCGAACTACTACGCCCAAACCCATCCCAGCCTTCCGAACTACTACCCGATCCTCGGCGGCTCCGACTTCGGCTTCAACTACAACTGCGAGCTGGACTGCTTCGACGAACACAACCTCGTCGACAACATCGAGGCGGCGCACGGGGGATGGGCCGCCTACGAGCAATCCATGCCACAGCCATGCTTCAAGCAGTCCGCGGGTCCCTATGGTCCCGGCGAACTACCGTTCCTCGCCTTCCACGACATCGCCGCCAACGACGCTCGCTGCCAGGCGCACGTGCTGCCGCTGCAGCGGATGGCCACGGATCTCGCTTCGACGTCCACCACCCCGAACTTCGTCTGGTGGGCTGCGGACGAAAACCACAACCAGGAAGGCCCCGTCAACCTCGAGTTCATCATCAGCCTGCTGACGAATCATCAGTACAACATCAAGGCCGGCGACCAGTTTCTCGCGGACACGCTGCCCACGATCCTGAACTCGCCCGCATTCCAAACGCAGCGCAGTGCCGTCTTCATCACCTGGGACGAGGACTACAACAACATCTCGCTGGGCGTCGGCAACGAGGGCAACCACATCCCCATGATCGTTATCCCATCGCCGAATTCCGGTATGCGCCAAGGCCACCTCGTTGCCGTCAACTTCAACAACCACTACAGCCTGCTGCGCACCATTGAGGACTCCCTCGGAATGCCCCGGCTCACAAACAACGACAAGTTCGCGCAACCGATGAACGACTACTGGCCGTAGCTTTGCGCGCCCACAGTCGACATTCGGCGCGGGGTTTGTGGGGATCTAGCGCCCGAAACCCGGGCGGCGGCGGCGCAGATACTTTTCGAACTCGGCGGCCAGCGCGTCGCCGTCGATCTTGCCCAGCGCTTCGTTCATGTCCACCTCGGCGTCGCCGCGCTGCTCCAGCGACACCACGTATTCGGCGAGGTCCTCGTCCTCGGCGGTCATCTCGGTGACCGCCTGTTCCCACTCCTCGGCTTGCGCCGGCAGGTCGGCCAGGGGGACCTCGATGTCCAGCACGTCTTCGACCCGGCGCAGCAGCGCCACCGTTGCCTTCGGGTTCGGCGGCTGAGACACGTAGTGCGGCACGGCAGCCCAGAACGTCACTGCCGGAATCCCGGCGGCCACGCAGGCGTCCTGGAACACGCCCGCGATCCCGGTCGGTCCCTCGTAGCGGGTTTCCTCCAGGCCGAATCGTTTCGCCGACTCGGGGGAGTAGGCCGCTCCCGACACGGGCACCGGCCGGGTGTGGGGTGTGTCGGCCAGCAACGCGCCCAGGATCACGACGGTGTCGACGTTGAGCTTGTCGGCGATGGCCACCAATTCGGCACAGAACGTGCGCCAGCGCATGTTCGGCTCCACCCCGTGCATCAGGACCACGTCGCGGTCGCTGCCCGGCGGGCGGCAATGTGTGATCCGCATCGCAGGCCACACCAGCTCGCGGGTGACTCCGTCGACCTGGCGGATGACCGGGCGATTTACCTGGTAGTCGTAGTACGCCTCGTCGTCGATCTCGACGATCGGGTCGGCTTCCCAGATGGCATCGAGGTGCTCCAGCGCGTCGCTTGCCGCGTCGCCCGCGTCGTTCCAGCCCTCGAAAGCCGCCACGACGATCGTGTTGTGCAGTTCGGGCAGCTTGCCGCCATCCGGGCCGCCATCGGGCTGAGTCACAGAATCAGCCTACGGCTTGCCGTCAGCCGGAGGGCGTTTGCATAGCTCGACTATCCTTGTGGCGTGACCGCCGAATACATTCGGCTGCAAACTGGTTAACCTTGGTAACTACCACGTCGCCGACAAGATCCGCGAACTGTCCTTTACGGGCACCGCGATCGCGGCGATGAGTTGGGCGTCCAGACGTCGATCGGGTGACGACGTAGACTTTTCTGGTCGAGAGGCGTTGCAACGGATACGGGTGCATCCCGGTATCCGCCACGCTCGGCAGAGTCAAGGACGCCTTCCGTTACGGAAGGAGTGCACGTGACCGCATTCGCGCCCAATATCCGCCCGGACTGCACCGACGAGCTGACGGCCGCTCTGCGCCAGCGGATCATGGTGATCGACGGCGCGATGGGCACGGCGATCCAGCGCGACCGGCCGGACGAGGCTGGCTACCGCGGCGACCGGTTCACGGAGTGGCCGACCGCTCTTCAGGGCAACAACGACCTGCTCACCCTGACGCAGCCACAGATCATCGAGGGGATCCACCGCGAGTACCTCGAGGCGGGCGCCGACATTCTGGAGACCAACACGTTCAACGCGAACGCGATCTCGCTCTCCGATTACGACATGGCGGACCTGAGCTACGAGTTGAACTACGCCGGCGCCGCGCTGGCCCGCAAGGCCGCCGACGAATACAGCACCCCGGTGAAGCCCCGCTACGTCGCCGGCGCGATCGGGCCGACCACGCGGACCGCGTCGATCTCGCCGGACGTCAACGACCCCGGGGCCCGCAACGTCTCCTACGACCAGCTGGTCGCCGCCTATCTCGAATCCGCCAACGGCCTGGTCGACGGTGGTGCCGACCTGCTCATCATCGAGACGATCTTCGACTCGTTGAACGCCAAGGCGGCGGTGTTCGCCGTCGAGACGCTGTTCGAGGACCGCGGACGCCGCTGGCCGGTCATCATCTCGGGCACCATCACGGATGCTTCGGGGCGGACGTTGTCCGGTCAGGTCACCGAAGCATTCTGGAACGCGATCAGGCACGCGAAGCCGATCGCGGTCGGCCTTAACTGCGCCCTGGGCGCGCCGGAGATGCGGCCCTACATCGCCGAGATGTCGCGGATCGCAGACACTTTCGTCTCCTGCTACCCGAACGCCGGCCTGCCTAACGCCTTCGGCGAGTACGACGAGACCCCGGAGCGCCAGGCGAGCTACATCGCCGACTTCGCCGAGGCAGGTCTGGTCAACCTGGTCGGCGGTTGCTGCGGGACGGCGCCGCCGCACATCGCCGAGATCGCCAAGGTCGTCGAGGGCAAGCCGCCGCGCGAGCTGCCGAAGATCCCGGTGGCTACCCGTCTCTCGGGCCTGGAGCCGCTCAACATCACCGACGACTCCCTGTTCGTGAACATCGGTGAGCGCACCAACATCACCGGCTCCGCGCGGTTCCGCAACCTGATCAAGGCCGAGGACTACGACACCGCGCTGTCGGTCGCCCTGCAGCAGGTCGAGGTCGGTGCGCAGGTCATCGACATCAACATGGACGAGGGCATGATCGACGGTGTCGCCGCGATGGACCGGTTCACCAAACTGATCGCGGCCGAGCCGGACATCAGCCGCGTCCCGGTGATGATCGACTCCTCCAAGTGGGAGGTCATCGAGGCGGGCCTGAAGAACGTGCAGGGCAAGCCGATCGTCAACTCGATCTCCATGAAGGAGGGCGAGGAGAAGTTCATCCGCGAGGCCCGGTTGTGCCGCAAGTACGGCGCGGCCGTCGTCGTGATGGCCTTCGACGAGCAGGGCCAGGCCGACAACCTGGAGCGCCGCAAGGAGATCTGCGGGCGCGCCTACCGCATCCTGACCGAAGAGGTTGGCTTCCCGCCCGAGGACATCATCTTCGACCCGAACTGCTTCGCGCTGGCGACCGGTATCGAGGAGCACGCGACGTACGGGATCGACTTCATCGAGGCCTGCGCTTGGATCAAGGAAAACCTGCCGGGGGTGCACATCTCCGGCGGCATCTCGAACGTGTCGTTCTCGTTCCGCGGCAACAACCCGGTCCGCGAGGCGATCCACTCCGTGTTCTTGTTCCACGCCATCAAGGCCGGCCTGGACATGGGCATCGTCAACGCCGGTGCGCTGGTGCCCTACGACTCGATCGACCCCGAGCTGCGGGACCGCATCGAGGACGTTGTCCTCAACCGTCGCGAGGATGCGGCCGAACGGCTCCTGGAGATCGCGGAGCGGTTCAACAGCACGGAGAAGGGCGAGGACCCGGCGGCGGCCGAGTGGCGCGGGCTTCCGGTCCGCGAGCGGATTACGCACGCCCTCGTCAAGGGCATCGACGCCCACGTCGACGACGACACCGAGGAATTGCGGGCCGAGATCGCCGCCGCGGGCGGTCGCCCGATCGAGGTGATCGAGGGTCCGCTGATGGACGGCATGAACGTCGTCGGTGACCTGTTCGGCTCGGGCAAGATGTTCCTGCCCCAGGTCGTGAAGTCGGCCCGGGTGATGAAGAAGGCCGTTGCGTACCTGCTGCCGTTCATCGAGGCGGAGAAGGCTGAAAACGGCACGGCGGATTCCAAGGACACCAACGGCACGATCGTGATGGCGACCGTGAAGGGCGACGTCCACGACATCGGCAAGAACATCGTCGGGGTCGTGTTGCAGTGCAACAACTTTGAGGTGATCGACCTCGGTGTGATGGTGCCCGCCGAGAAGATCCTGGCCGCGGCGAAGGAGCACGACGCCGACATCATCGGGCTGTCCGGCCTGATCACCCCGTCGCTGGACGAGATGGTCAACTTCGCCGTCGAGATGGAACGCGAGGAACTCGAGATCCCGCTGCTGATCGGCGGCGCGACCACCTCGCGCGCCCACACGGCCGTGAAGGTGGCGCCGCGTCGTAGCGGTCCGGTGGTCTGGGTCAAGGACGCGTCCCGCTCGGTGCCGGTTGCCGCCGCGCTCCTCGACGACAAGCAGCGTCCCGCCCTCCTGGAGGCCACCGAAAAGGATTACGCATCGCTTCGCGAACGGCACTCCCAGAAGAACGAGCGGCCGATGCTGACGCTGGAGAAGGCCCGCGCGAACCGGACGCCGATCGACTGGGACGGCTACACGCCGCCTGTGCCCGCCCAGGGCCTCGGCGTGCGGGAGTTTCTCGACTACGACCTCCAAGAGCTGCGGGAGTACATCGACTGGCAGCCGTTCTTCAACGCGTGGGAGATGAAGGGCAGGTTCCCCGACATCCTCAACAACCCGGCCACCGGCGAGGCCGCCCGCAAGTTGTACGACGACGCGCAGGAGATGCTCGACACCCTGATCAAGGAGAAGTGGCTGAGGGCCAACGGGGTGATCGGCTTCTTCCCGGCGAACGCCGTGGGTGACGATGTTGAGGTCTACACCGACGAGACCCGCACCGAGGTGCTGACCACGTTGCACAACCTGCGCCAGCAGGGCGAGCACCGCGACGGCATCCCGAACCGGTCGCTGGGCGATTACATCGCGCCCAAGGACACCGGTCTGGCCGACTACGTCGGCGCCTTCGCCGTCACCGCGGGGCTCGGCAGCCAGGAGAAGATCGCGGAATTCAAGGCTGCCCTAGACGATTACAGCGCGATCCTGCTGGAGTCGGTCGCCGACCGGCTGGCGGAGGCGTTCGCCGAGCGGATGCACCAACGGGTCCGCAAGGAGTTCTGGGGATTCCAGCCGGACGAACAGCTGGACAACGAGGCGCTCATCGATGAGAAGTACCAGGGAATCCGCCCGGCACCCGGCTACCCGGCCTGCCCGGAGCACACCGAGAAGATGACGCTCTGGAAGCTGATGGACGTGAAGGAGCGGACCGGCATCGAGCTGACCGAGTCGATGGCGATGTGGCCAGGTGCGGCCGTCAGCGGCTGGTATTTCTCGCACCCGCAGTCGCAGTACTTCGTGGTCGGCCGGTTGGCGCAGGACCAGGTCGCCGACTACGCGAAGCGCAAAGGCTGGACCCTGGCCGAAGCCGAGCGTTGGCTCAGCTCCAACCTCGGCTACAACCCGGAGGACTGAGACGTTTTCTCCGCGAGCGTGCGTGTTTGTACGCCAACACGCCGCTGAGCTTGGCAATTTGCGCACCCTTGCGAGCGGCGGGGCCGCACGCAAAACCGCCGTGACTTTGCTGACCGGCGCATGAAACAATCGCTGGCCGTGAAGACCTTCGAGGATCTGTTCGCCGAACTGGGCGATCGTGCCCGCAACCGGCCGGCCGGCAGTGCGACCGTCGCCGCGCTGGACGGTGGGATCCATGGGCTGGGCAAAAAGATCCTCGAGGAGGCCGGCGAGGTGTGGCTGGCGGCCGAACACGAACCCGACGACGCGCTGGCCGGCGAGATCAGCCAGTTGCTGTACTGGACGCAGGTGCTGATGATCGCGCGCGGCCTGACCCTCGACGACGTCTACCGGAAGTTGTGAGGGCTGTGGGCATGTTGCGCGTTGCGGTTCCCAACAAAGGTGCGCTCAGCGAGCCGGCCACCGAGATCCTGTCGGAGGCCGGCTATCGGCGCCGCACCGACCCCAAGGATCTGACGGTCATCGACCCTGTCAACCAGGTCGAGTTCTTCTTTTTGCGGCCCAAAGACATTGCGATCTATGTCGGTTCGGGCGAGCTGGACTTCGGCATCACCGGGCGCGACCTGGTGCTCGACTCCGGTGCGCCGGTGCGAGAGCGCCTGGCGCTGGGCTTCGGATCGTCCAGCTTCCGCTACGCCGCCCCGGCCGGACGCAACTGGGCGACGGCAGATCTGGCCGGCAAGCGTATCGCCACCGCCTATCCGAATCTGGTCCGAAAAGACCTGGCCGAGAACGGGATTGACGCGACGGTGATCGGGCTCGACGGGGCGGTGGAGATCTCGGTACAGCTCGGTGTTGCCGACGCCATTGCCGATGTCGTGGGGTCCGGCCGCACCTTGAGCCTGCACGATCTGGTGGCCTTTGGTGAGCCGTTGTGTGATTCGGAGGCCGTGCTGATCGAGCGCACCGATCACGAGGGTCGCGGTGAAACCGAAGCGGCCCGCGATCAACTGGTGGCCCGGGTCCAAGGTGTGGTGTTCGGTCAGCAATACCTGATGCTCGACTACGACTGCCCGCGCTCGGTGTTGGACAAGGCCACCTCGATCACGCCGGGATTGGAGTCTCCGACCATCGCCCCGCTGGCCGACCCGGACTGGGTCGCCATCCGCGCACTGGTCCCGCGTCGCGGCGTCAACGAGATCATGGACGAGCTCGCCGCCATCGGTGCCAAAGCGATTCTGGCTTCCGATATCCGGTTCTGCCGATTCTGATCGCCCTATCGGCGGGACGCCCGCTGTGTTAGCGTCCGCCTTTGGGGGAGGCCGGCCGAGTTCGAGGGTCGGCACCCCTTTTCGGTGCTCGGGCAGTTCGTCCTCCAGGAGGGGTCTCCGTGACGCATGCACTAATTCTGCTGATGGCTTTGTTGATTGGCGTGGTCGCCGGGTTGCGCTCGCTGACGGCGCCGGCCGTCGTCGCCTGGGCGGCGTTTATCGGCTGGATCGACTTGCACGGCACCTGGGCGTCGTGGATGGCCAACCTCATCACCGTCATCGCCCTGACCGTTCTCGCCGTCGGCGAACTGGTCAACGACAAGCTGCCCAAGACGCCGGCGCGCACCGCGCCGCCGATCTTCGCCGCCCGGATCGTCACCGGCGCGTTTGCCGGCGCGGTGCTGGGCGCATGGCCGCACTGGACGTTCAGCGCGCTGGGGGCCGGCGTCATCGGCGCGGTACTCGGCACCCTCGGCGGTTATCAGGCGCGCAAGCGACTGGCAGGGGCGACCGGCGGCAAGGACCTGCCGATCGCGCTGCTCGAAGATGCGGTCGCGATCGCGGGCGGCTTCGCCATCGCCGCGTGGACGGGTCACGTGTTGACGGAGTACATACTGACGGGGATTAAGTGACTGCGGTTAAGTGACTGCGGCTAAGTGACAGCGGTTCAATGACAAAGCATTTCGACGCGATCATCGTCGGCGCCGGCCAAGCCGGCCCGCCCCTGGCCGGGCGGTTGACGGCCGCCGGGCAGCGTGTCGCGATAGTCGAACGCAAACTGATCGGCGGCACCTGCGTCAACACGGGATGCATCCCGACCAAGACGCTGGTGGCCAGCGCGCACGCCGCGCAGCTGGCCCGGCGGGGTGCGGAATACGGCGTCGGGACCGGACCTGTCACCGTGGACATGGCGAAAGTCAAAGCGCGCAAAGACGACATCATGCTCAGCGACCGCAAGGGCGTCGAGGATTGGCTTGACGGCATGGACGGCTGCACCGTTTTTCGCGGCCACGCCCGCTTCGAAGATCCGCACACCATCAGCGTCGACACGCAGGACGGTGAAGAGCGGCTGCAGGCCGACCGGATTTTCCTCAACGTCGGTGGCCGTGCGGTGGTGCCGGAGATCCCGGGGCTGTCCGATGTCGAGTTCCTCACCAACGTGTCCATCCTCGAACTCGACACGCTGCCATCCCATCTCGTCATCGTCGGGGGTAGCTACATCGCCCTGGAGTTCGCGCAGATGTACCGGCGATTCGGGGCGCCCGTAACCGTCGTCGAACGCGGCCCGCGGCTGGCCTCCCGCGAAGACGAGGACGTCTCGACCGCCGTCAGGGACATCCTGGAAGCCGAGGGCATCGACGTGATCCTTGGCGCCGACGACGTGCGAATCAGCAAGAGCGACAACGGATTCGAACTCACACCTTGCGCCGGCGCGGCGCCCATTCGGGGCAGTCATCTGTTGCTGGCCGTAGGACGGCAACCCAACACCGACGACCTGGGCCTGGAAGCGGCCGGGGTGCGTACCGACGCCCGCGGTTACATCGTGGTGGACGACCAGCTCAAGACCAGCGTCGACCACATCTGGGCGATGGGCGATTGCAACGGCAAGGGCGCCTTCACCCACACCTCGTACAACGATTTCGAGATCGTCGCCGCCAACCTGCTCGATGACGACCCGCGCCGGGTGAGCGACCGCGTCAGCACCTATGCGCTCTACATCGACCCGCCGCTGGGGCGGGCAGGCATGACCGTGAGCCAGGTCCGCGAGTCGGGCCGCAAGGCGCTGGTCGGCAAGCGACCCATGACCCGGGTCGGCAGGGCGGTGGAAAAGGGTGAGACGCAAGGCTTTATGAAGGTCGTGGTGGACGCGGAAACCCACGAGATCCTGGGAGCGGCCATCCTCGGCGTCGGCGGCGACGAGGCGATCCACGCCATCCTGGACGTCATGTCGGCCAAAGCCCCGTACACGACGCTGTCGCGCACGATGCACATCCATCCCACGGTGAGCGAGCTCGTCCCCACGATGCTGCAGGAGATGTCGCCGCTCGATTAGCGGGTGGTCATGCCGCCGGTTCGGCGTCTCCGGCAAGCGGGTGGTGCCCCGAATGCAGCACCGCGTCCGCACCGCCTTCGGCGGGGTCTTGCGGCCACCCGGGGTAGGGCGGCGGCGTCCCGCCGAAGGTCGGACAATGCGCCTGATGCGGACACCAGTCGCACAACCGCGACGGGCTGGGGCGGAAATCGCCCGTCGGCGCGGCGGATTGGATGGCACGCCAGATCGCCATCAAGGTCTTCTCGAAGCGCAGCAGCTCGTCGTGATCCGGCGAGTAGTCCAAGACCTGGCCGTCGGCAAGGTAGATGAGGCGCAGCCGGGCGGGCAGCACCCCGCGTGACCGCAGCAACGCCACCGCATAGAACTTCATCTGGAACATCGCCTTGAACTCGGCCAGGGCGCGTGCTTCCGGCGGGGCCTTGCCGGTTTTGTAGTCGACCACCCGTAGCTCGCCGGTGGCGGCGACGTCGATCCGATCGATGAAGCCACGCAGCAGCGTGCCGTCGGCGAGCTCGACCTCCACCCGCTGCTCGCAGCATTCGGGCTCGAACCGGGTCGGGTCTTCCAGCCGGTAATAGCCGGACAGCAACGCGCGGGCTTCCTCGAGTAGCTCGGTCCGCTGCTCGGGCTCCAGCTCGGCGGCCAGGTCGGGCGCGGCGGCAATCACCCGTTCCCACGCGGGTTCCACCAACGATCGCGCGGTGTCCGGGACGCGCGACGCGGCGGGCAGGCCGTAGAGCTGCTCCAGCGCCGCGTGCACCACAGAGCCACGGAGCTGGGCCGTCGACGGCGCCTCGGGCAGGCGGTCGATGGCCCGGAACCGGTACAGCAGCGGGCACTGCTTGAAGTCCGCTGCGCGCGACGGCGACAGAGCCGGGCGGGAAGGCGGCCGCGTGCCGTCCTCCGGCTGCTCGCTCCCGGGCTCAGTCATCGGCTCCTCATGTCCGCAGCGTAAGACCGGGCGGCGACAACCCCCAAGCACCGGCTACGGCGAGTCGGCTGGCAGGCTAGATGGCGTGTCCGCAACCGGCCCGTTTACCGTCGGCGAACGCGTCCAACTCACCGATGCCAAGGGCCGTCACTACACGATGGAGCTCACCGAAGGCGGTGAGTTCCACACCCATCGCGGGGCCATCGCCCACGATGACGTGATCGGGCTGGAGCAGGGCAGCGTGGTCAAATCCAGCAGCGGCGCCGCGTTCCTGGTGCTGCGTCCGCTGCTGGTCGACTACGTGATGTCGATGCCCCGCGGGCCGCAGGTCATCTACCCCAAGGACGCCGCGCAGATCGTGCACGAGGGCGACATCTTTCCCGGCGCCCGCGTCCTGGAGGCCGGCGCCGGATCGGGCGCGCTGACCTGCTCGCTGCTGCGTGCCGTCGGACCCGACGGGAGGGTGGTCTCCTACGAGCAGCGCGCGGATCACGCCGAGCATGCCCGCCGCAATGTGTCGGTGTTCTTCGGGCAGGCGCCCGACAACTGGCAGCTGATCGTCAGCGATGTCGCGGACTCCGAGCTCCCCGACGCATCTTTCGACAGGGCCGTCCTGGACATGCTCGCGCCCTGGGAGGTGCTCGACTCGGTGTCGAGGCTGACGGTCGCCGGCGGTGTGCTGATCATCTACGTGGCCACCGTCACCCAGCTCTCGCGGGCGGTCGAGGCACTGCGGGCCCAGCAATGCTGGACCGAACCGCGGGCTTGGGAAACGCTGCAGCGGGGCTGGAATGTGGTCGGGCTGGCCGTTCGGCCGCAGCACTCGATGCGCGGGCACACCGCCTTCTTGATCGCGGCGCGCCGGCTGGCGCCCGGCACAATCGCGCCGGCGCCGTTGGGGCGTAAGCGTGAGGGGCGCGACGGCTAGTTCGATTAAAAGTCGTCGCTGCGACGCAGCAAGCGCCGCACCGCCAGGAGCTCGAATTCGGGGTGCGCGGCCACCAGGCGTTCGGCCGCGTCAAGGACTTCGACGGCATGCGCGCGCTCACCGGAGACGACGGCCACGCCAATGCCGGCTCGTCGATACAGCTCCTGAGAACCAATCTCCGCCGCCGACACGCCGAACTTGCGGCGCAGCTCGGCCACGACGGGACGGATCACCGATCGCTTTTCTTTGAGCGATCGCACGTCGCCCAGCAGGACGTCGAACTCGAGCCAGCCGATCCACATCCCGCGTGTCAGCCCGGTGGAGGTTGATCGGGCGGCGGCGGCTCCGGGGGTGGAGGCGGCGGAGGAGGTGGCTC
>NZ_JBNMQT010000018.1:0-98703 GCF_050205645.1 Mycobacterium heidelbergense | reverse complement strand
CCCTTCCGCCCCCCGCGCCGCCTCCACCGGCGCCGCCCGCCGAGCCGCCGCCTGGTGAGCATCCGCCCGCTGCCACTGCCGAGGAGCCACGAGCCCCGGGCCTGATCGAGCGGATGAGAACTCGAAAGCTGCCGGCCGCGGGTCCGTCCCTTCGCACCGAACAGGCGGAGCCCACGTTTCGGCTGCCGACGCAGGCCGGCGCTCGCACGATCGGCGTGGCCGCACACCATTTGGCCCTTGCCGTCGACGGGCGCACGTTGCTCGCGGACGTTTCGTTCACCGCGCGCCCGGGCACATTGACCGCGGTGCTCGGGCCGTCGGCCGCGCGCAACTCCGCACTGCTCGGAATGCTCGCCGGCACAAGGAAACTCAGCTCGGGCCGAATCACCGTCGACGACCACGACGTGCACGCCGAGCCCGTGTCGATGCGCACCCGCATCGGAATAGTGGCGCGCGACGACCGCCTTCATCGGCAGCTCACCGTCGAACGAGCGGTCGACTACGCGGCCAAACTACGGCTGCCGCCGGACACCTTGCCCGAACACCGCCGCCGCGTGGTCGACCAGATTCTGGAAGAACTCGAGCTGACGCCGTACCGCTCGACCCGGATCAGCAAGCTGCCGCCCGAAGCGCGCCGATGCACCGCGCTGGCGATCGAACTCACCACCAGGCCAACGCTGCTCGTCGTCGACGAGCCGGGCGCCGGGCTGGACCCCGGGCAGGAAAGTCACGTGATGGCGGTGCTGCGACGCCAGGCCGACATCGGTTGCGTCGTCGTGGTGGCGATGAATTCGCGGACCTCGCTGGCGGGGCTCACCATGTGCGACCAGCTCGTGGTGCTCACGGCCGCCGGCACCGTGGCCTTCGCCGGCACGCCGCTGCAGATCCAGTCTTTGACGGGCAGCACCGACTGGCCGACGATCCTCGCGCAGGTGAGCGCCGATCCCGACGCGGCCCATGCCCGGCAGCCAGCGGCGCCTCCGCCGGCGGTAGCCGCGCCATGGCCACCGCCCGCCGAACTCAGCGCGAGCCGGCAAATCCGGCTGGTGATCGGCCGCCAGCTTCGCCTCCTACTCGCGAGCCGCGTCTACTCCGTCTTCCTGCTCCTGCTGCCCTTCGTGCTGGCGGCGCTGACACTGTTGATTCCCGGCAATTCCGGCCTGGGCAAGCCGAACCCGGCCAGCCACCACCCGCACGAGGCCATCGAGATCCTGGGCGCGCTCAACATCTCCGCGGTGCTCATCGGCACCGCGTTGGGCATCCGCGAGGTGGTCGGCGAGCGCCGCGTCTTTCGGCGCGAGCAGGCTGTCGGGTTGTCGACGCCGGCCTACGTCGCCGGCAAGATCATCTTCGTCAGCGTGGCCGCGGCCATCCTCACGGCCATCACGTTCTCGATCGTCGTGGCCGGCAAGGGCGCGACCGTGCACGGCGCCGCCGCGCTGCAGAACGCCACGGTCGAGCTCTATGCGACCGTCGCGGTCACCGCGATCGTGTCCGCCATCGTCGCGCTCGCGCTGTCGGCGCTGGGTAACTCCCTGCGGGAGGTCGTGCCGTTGCTGCTGCCACTGCTCCTGGCATCCGTTCTGTTCAACGGAAGCCTGGTGCAGCTGGTGAGCAGGTGGGGATTCCAGCAGATCTCGTGGTTTGTGCCGGCGCAATGGGGCTTCGCCGCCTCGGCGTCCAGCGCCGATCTGCGCAGGGTCGACGCGCTGGCCGCCAGCAACGAGATGTGGACACACTATTCGGGCTGGTGGGTCTTCGACATGATCATGCTCACCGGCTTCGGCGCGCTCGGGATCGCGTTCCTCCTGTACCGGCTGCGCTCGCCCAACCCGGTGGATCGGGCGCCCACCTCATAAGAGTGCGGCCACGAGCAACCCGAGCAGGTACGTCGCGGCGACGGCGACCGCGCCGAAGAGCAGCTGCCGAGACGCCGCCCACCACACCGGCTTGCGGGTGAACCGGGCCGTCAGTCCCCCGGCGACGAGCAGCCCGGCCGCGCCGCATGCCATGCCCGTCGCCAACGTCCCGTGCCCGAGAAGGTAAGGGATCAGGGGAATTAGCGCACCGACGGCGAACATGACGAACGAGGAGCTCGCGGCGAGCCACGCCGACGGCTTCTCGGCCGGATTGATGCCGATCTCCCGAACCAGGTGGACGTTGACCGCGCGGTTCTCGTCCCGATGGATCTCGTCGGTAGCGAGCTGTGCGGTTTTCTCGGTCAGGCCGATGTCGACGAGCATGCTGATCAGTTCGGCCCGCTCGGCCTGCGGGCGGGAGCGCAGGGCGTGCCGCTCGACGTGGACCTCGGAGTCGATTTGCTCGTTGGCCGTCGTCACCGACGTGTACTCGCCCAGTGCCATGGAGAACGCCCCCGCGAGCAGGCCGGCGACGCCGGCGACGGTGACGGCGTGGGCGCTTTCGCCCGCGGCCACGCCGGCGATCAGGCCGGTGTTGCTGACCAGCCCGTCCATCGCGCCAAAGGTGGCGGCGCGTAACCAGCCTCCGCTGATGTCGGGATGGGTGTGCCCGACGTCGTATGCCGGGTCGGGTTGCTGTGATGGGGTGTCCGGCTGGGCCATGACGCCATCTAAGCGGCGGGCCCCGATGCACCGCTAGGCAGCCCGCGTCTCCCGACTTGTTTCGAAGGCCCGAGCAGCGGGTTACCGTCGCACTATGGCGCCAGAAATGAGTAGCACTGCCGAACATCTGCGCAACACGTTGGACGGGCGTTGGCGTGACGTGAAGAACCGCATGCGCGGGACGCTGACCGAGGAGCTGTTCCGCCCGCACTACACGCCGAACACGGTGATCGCCCGCACCAAGGTTGCCGAGCAGATGCGGATCATGGCCGCATTCGGTGTCGCCGCCGACAACTTCCGCAAGGAGCACGGCGGGACGGGCGACATCGGCGCGGCCATCACGATGATCGAGATGCTCGCGATGTCGGACCTGTCGCTGATGGTCAAGGCCGGGGTCCAGTGGGGGCTGTTCGGCAGCGCCGTGGAAAACCTGGGCACCGAGCGCCACCACGACGCCTACGTCAAACAGATCATCAGCCTCGAACTCCGCGGCTGTTTCGCGATGACCGAGACCGGACACGGCAGCGACGTTCAGGCGCTGGAGACCACCGCCACCTACGACCCCGAGACCGAAGAGTTCGTCGTCGACTCCCCAAGCCCGACGGCCCGGAAGGACTACATCGGCGGCGCCGCCCAAACCGCCACCATGGCAGCGGTTTTCGCGCAGTTGATCACCAGCGAAGACGGCAAGCCGGTCAACCACGGCGTGCACTGCGTGATGGTCCCGATCCGCGACGCCGAAGGCAACGACCTGCCCGGGATCACGACATCCGATTGCGAATACAAGGGCGGGCTGCCCGGTGTCGACAACGGCCGCATCGTGTTCGACCACGTCCGGGTCCCGCGGGTGAACCTGCTGAACAAGTACGGTGACGTCGCCCCCGACGGCACGTACAGCTCCCCGATCGACAACCCCAACCGGCGGTTCTTCACTATGCTCGGCACACTGGTTCGCGGGCGCATCACGGTGGGCGGCAGCGCCGGCGCGGCGGCCCGCGTCGCGCTGGACATCGCCACCCGATATGCGTTGCAACGCAGGCAATTCAGCGCCCCCGACGAGGACACCGAGGTGCTGATCATGGATTACCTGGTACATCAGCGCCGGCTGTTTCCGTTGATCGCGAAGTCATACGCGCTGCAGTTCGCGCAGAACGAGCTTGTCAGCAAATGCCACGACATCCAGACCGCGGATGACCCCGACGCCGACGAGCAGCGCGAATTGGAGGCGCGCGCCGCAGGGCTGAAGGCGGCCAACACCTGGCACGCGTCGCAGGCCATTCAGGAGGCCCGCGAGGCCTGCGGCGGCGCCGGCTACATGGCCGAGAACCGGCTGATCGGGTTGCGCGGCGACACCGACGTGTTCACCACGTTCGAGGGCGACAACCATGTGCTGACCCAACTGGTGGCCAAGGAACTGCTGACCGCCTACGCCGACGACATCCGCAGCATGAGCCCGGTCGAATGGGTGCGGTTCGCCGCCAACACCGTCGGTGATCGGGTGCTGAAACGCACTGCGGCCGAGGCGATCATGCAAAGAATCGTCGATGCCCGGCAGGACAGCGAGGAAGAGGGCAGCCTCTTCAACCGCGGCACCCAGGTCAACATGTTCGAGGAGCGCGAGGACTACTTGCTGTCTTCGGTCGCGCGCCGGCTGCGGGACAAATCGAAAGACATGTCGGCGTTCGACGCGTTCAACGCCGTGCAGGATCATGTGCTGCACGCGGCGAGCGCACACATCGACCGGGTGGTGCTGGAAGCTTTCGTCGCCGGGATCGACTCGTGCGAAGACGACGACGCCCGCGAACTGCTCGAGCTCGTGTGCGACCTCTACGCGTTGTCGGTGATCGAGGACGACAAGGCCTGGTATGTCGAGCACGGGTATCTGTCCACCGGGCGAGCCAAAGCGGTCACGCGGGGTATCAACGATCGTTGCCGGGCGCTGCGCCCGCACGCCGAGACGCTCGTCGACGGGTTCGGCATCCCCGAGCCGCTGCGATACGCCGAGATGCTGCATCCCGAGAATCTGCCGGATTCCTAGGGCGCCAGGTCGGCTTGGGCGGCAACGCTATTCGTTGGGGATCTTCCCCAGCGCCCGTAGCCTCCCGTCGGACCCAATCTGGAATTGCGCCGTGCCGCGTCCGGTGGGACAGCAGGGCTGATCGTTGCCCTTCTGCCACTGGTACTGGACCGTGATCGTGTCATCGGAAGGCGGCAGTACCGTGATGTACGGCTTCGGGTTTGGCGTAGCGGGGCCCAGGGGCGTGTTGTGATCGAAGAACAGCAGCTGCTGGGGCGTGTTTTCGCTGGCGATGGTCGGGATGATCTGCACCCAGTACAGGCGGCATTTGCGGGTGTGCCCGCGCGCGATTTCGACCCACGTCGAGCCCGGGACGATGATCGGAACCGAGGCGATGGCCTGCCGTAGCGTGTCGGCCGTGGGGCCGTCGGAGTCCTTACAGTTCTGAGCCGATGTCGCGTGGGGCGTCGGAGCGTTCGAGCCGCAGGCCGACGTCGCCAGAATCAGCAGCACCACGATCAGCCGACGACGCACAGCGCGAGCTTAGCCAAAAGCCGTAATGTGGCCGAAACGTGCGGCGCATTCGGCTGAAACATCGCCGTCGCACGATTTCGGATGTGGCAGCTAGAGACGCCGAGAAGACCGCCTGCCCGTTGCAGTGCGGACAGCGGCAGGGCGCGGTAAGCCGCGACCGGGTCGACTGGGCGGGTCTGCCGACCAACCTGGACCTGGCGTTTTCGCAGGCGCAATGCGACAAGGTCTACGCACAACACCTGCTGCGCAGGCGCCAAGCCCAGCTGCGCCGGTGGTTGCCCCGCGGCGAGCAGGTGTGCGTCTGCGACGCCACCGCCGAGGTTGTGGAGGACCTCGACGCGGCGAAGGACTACGTCACCTCGTAACAGCCCTGCTGCGTCACCGGTTACGCGGCGCCGGTTGCCCGTACACCGCCACCACGACGGTGCGGTCCAAGCTGTTCGCCGACCACACCCCGATGACGGTGTTGGCGCAGTCGCGGATGATCGCCATAGCATCGGGGTTGTAGTACCACTGGTTGATCAGCTCGAGGCTGGTGATCGACATCGCCGGGTTGGTCGCCACGGTCTCGGCGGCCTTGCCCGAAAAGCCGGCGGCGTTGGCGCGGTCCTGCGGCGTCGATCCGTCGGATCCGGTGTCGTCGTTGATGTTTCGGTTGGCGAGCATGTCGTCCGCGTGCCATTCGGCGGCCAACGTCAGCGCGTTGTTCCGCACAACATCGTTCGTGCAGCCCGCCTGGTGCTGCAGGGTGTAGACACCGGAGACGACGGCGCTGTTGAGGCGCTTGTTGTCGGCGTGTGCGGTGGGCGTCGCCAAACCCGCGATCCCCCAGAGGATCACGGCGGCCGGCAATGCTCGGGTGCTAGGCCTCATCACACGGGGTCGAAATGCGAAACCAGCCAACGCCCGTTGACCTTGTCCAGCGTCACCCGAATGACGGGTTGGGTGTCGGTGGGTGCGCCGTTGCCGATGGTCACGGTTTGGTTCACGAACAACAGGACGACGGCGTGGTTGGCGGTCGCCGAAACCGGTGCTGCCGCGCTGACTTTGGCGACCGCCGAGATGTGCCTTTCCTTCGCACCCGGGATGACGACCTCGCGGGTCAGCGTGGTGTAAGCGTCCTTGAACTCGCCGGTCAACCGATCCCGCGCCGCGCCGAGCTCCTTGTCCGCCGAATCCGCCTTGTACGACAACAGGGCGACCGCGTCTTCGCTTGCGACCCGTGCCGATTCGGTGCGGGCCAGCGCAAGCGCGTCGGCCGACCCGTCCACCCACTTGGAGTAGCCCGCCGCCAGCGCCAGCAGCAATGCCAGCCCGGGAAATACACCGTAGGTGAGCACTCGCGTCCAGGCAATCGCCCGCCCGGCGTCGGGCCCCTCACCGGATACCTCGTCGATCTCGGCGGCTTCCGGTTCTTCGTGCGCCGTTTCGTTTTCGATCGTCTCGCTGAGAGTCGTCATGGCACGAACACCACGTTGGACACCTTGGCGTCGTCGGCGACCGCCTGGACCTCGATTCGCATGCGCCATTCCCGCGGCGCCTCCTCGCCCCCGGCGGTGCGCGACTTCACCGCGACGGCCACCAGCACCTGGGCCGAGTCGCCTCGCTGTGATTCCAGCCCGGCATCGGTAACCGTGCCTTCGGATTTCGACTGCGCCGCCTTGACGACCTCGATGAAAGGCTTGGAGCGCTGCGCGAAGTCGTCGCGGAATGCTCCGGTGGCCAGATCGAGGATCCGCTGCACGTCGGCGTCGACCTCGGTGTAGTTGATCGAGGTGAGGTTCACCGCGCCCTGTCGAGCGATCTGGACGAACAGATCGCGCTGAGCCTGGGCCTCGTGCTTTTCGTAGGCGCGGTATCCGAGCCAGCCGGCCAATCCGGTCAGCGTCGCCAGGATCACCGAGCTCGCTACCAACACCGATGCGGCACCCGAAAGCCGCCGACCGGTGACCCGGTGCCGCCAACGGGCAAGCCGCCCTTCGGATTGCGTTTCGTCGGTATCAGGTTCGTCGGTCATCTTGCTCCTTCATTCTCACGGTGGCGGCACCAGCAGCGACTGCCAGTTCTTGGCACGCGGGTGCGCCAGGTCGGATTCGGTGTAGCGGCGTCCATCGGGTCCCACGTAGTCGCCGGTCGCCGAGTCATACGTCGCGACGGCAAGCGGCGGAGCCGAAGGCGCGGTGCCGCGCGGCGGTGGCAGCCGCGGGTCCTGGCCCGGCGGATACTGCGGTACGCCCTGGCCGGTCGTGGTGGCGTTCGGGTCGCCCTTCCAGTTGTAGCCATCGTTGAGCGGCATGTACTCCTCGTCGCTCTCACACAGCTCAACCGTAGGGGCCCGTTTCCACGGCTTGGCCTCACACGGAATGTTCCGTACCCCACGGACATTGAGCTCCGAGTCCTGCGGCAGTCGGCAATACAGGTCCGCCGCCGGGCGGTCCGGAGCGTCGACGCTGGCCGGTGAGCGGCGCTGAGTCGGCGGCAGATACCCGGTGGTGCAGGGCGGGGGCAGGTTCATGTTGAGGTTGAAGTCCAACTGGGCGCCCCGATACTCCTGCTTGGTGTTGGAGCTCGGCACGACGATCGCCGCCATCGCCGCGATGCCCTGCGGCAACAACACCAGGAGTTGCTCGATGTCGTGGCGGTAGACGACGGCGATGTCACCGAGGCTCGCGAGGTTGGCGAACAGCACCGGGATCGCCGGTGCCACCCGGTCGATCAGCGCGCGACCCTCCTCGAGCCCGGAACTGCCCTGTGTCAGCAGATCTCGCACCGCGGCGTCCTGTGCCTTGAATTGCGCCATGATGGCGGCGGTCCGATCGGCCCACCTGGCGATGGCACCCGACGTTTGGACCTGCGAGTTGAGCACGGGCGGCGACTGGTCGATCAGGGTGGCAAGCGGGTCGACGGTCCGTCCCCCCGCGATGGCCAGCGCGGTCGACCCGTCGACGATCCGCGACAGCTCGGGCCCCAGCCCGGCGACGGCCCGGTTGCTCTCGTCGATCACGGTGCGCAGGTTGTCGCGCGGAATCGCCTGCAGCGCACGGTTGGTCAGGTCCAGCAGGCGCCCGATGTCGACGGGCACGTCGACCCGCCCGGCCGGAATGATGTCGCCCGCGCGCAGCGACCGGGAATGCTCGCCGTCCTTGCCGGCCGGCGGGGTCAGTTCGATGTACTGCTCACCGATCGCCGAGCGGCTATGCACCGATGCCTGGACGTCGGATGGCACCTTGACCCCGGATCGCAGGGCGAGCACCGCGCGCACCCCGGCGGCGGTGACGTCGACCGACTTGACCTGACCGACATCGGTGCCCCGGTAGGTGACAACAGAAGTCTCATACAGGCCGCCCGACTGGGGCAGATCGACCGTGACGGTGTATTCCCCGATCCCGAACACCGTCGCGGGTAACTTCATGAAGTTGAATGCCATTGCGCCACAAGACAACACCGTCACCAGCGACAGGGCCGCCAACTGGATCCAGGTCCTGCGATTGAGGCGCAGCATCAGTATCCCCCGCTGTGGTAGGGATACGTCAGCGGGTTTCCGGCGGTGGCCGGGCTGGGCTGCATGCCGATCGTGCGACCCCACTGCAGTTCGAGTCGGGTGAGATTGCCTTCCCACCGTGAGCCGGTGAACAATCCTTGGTCGATGCGGCTCAAGGTCAAATCGACGACCAGGGTGAGATTGGCGTAGTCACCGCGGAACCAATTGCGCACGGTGGACGCGGGCCAGGGGTAGGCAGCCAACCCATCGAGACCCCTGGTGAGCGCCGGCCCCGCATCGGCGAGCGAGCGCAGCACCGGTGCGATATTGCGCAGGTTGTTCACCAGGGATTCCCGGCTTTGGTGGATGGTGTCGGCCGCGAGCGCGCTGAACTTGCCCAGCTGATCGATCGCATCGGCGATCTTGGTGCGCTCGTCGGCCAACACCGCGAGGGCTTTGGGCACCGTCGTCAGTGCCTTGTCGACGACCGGATCCTTGTCGGCCACCTGACCCGCCAGCGAGTTCAGGTTCTCGGCGGCGGCGATGATGTCGTCGGTCTGATCGTTGGTCCGCGCGATGAACTCGTCCAGCTGGGCCAGCAGGCTGCGCATGTCGTTTTCCCGGCCGGCGAATGCCTTGGCGATCGCCTGGTTGATCTCCTGCAACTGCGCAATTCCCCCGCCGTTGAGCAGGATTGACACCGAGGCCAGCGTCTGTTCGGTGCTCGGATACAGGCTCGCTCGTGCCAGCGGGATGACCGCTCCGTTGGTCAGTTGGCCGGCCGGCGGCTCATCCTTGGGCGGCGCGAGCTCGATATGCATCGACCCGAGCAGGCTGGTCTGCCCGAGCTTGGCGGTCGAATTGGCCGGCAGGTGGACGTCGCCATTGATGCGCATGGTGACCAGCGCGTGCCAGTCCTGCAGCTCGATCTTGGTGACGTTGCCGACGTTGACGTCGTCGACACGAACACGAGTGTTCTCCTGGATGGTGACCACGTCGGGCATCTGCGCCTGGATCGTGTAGGAGCCCGGGCCGGCGCCGGCGGTGCCGGGCAGGGTGAACGAGTTCAAGCCCCGCCATCCGCAACCCGCAAGCGCGGCAACGCAAACCGCTCCGAGCGCCGCGGCTATCGCGCGCCTCATGACGACCCCGTCGGAAGCATCAGGTTCTGCAGCACCTGCGTCGAGCTGATCGTGCCGCTCGGCGGGGGCGCGTCGACGGGCGGCGCCTCGACGGGCGGCGTCGCGTCCGGTGGCGCGGGCGCCTCGGGCGGCGGGGGTGCCGCGGGGGGTGTGTAGCCGGGGCGCAGCCAGTCCTCGCTGTAGGTGATCTCGTTCGGCCGGGCCTGCGTCCCGACGAACGGGTTGAGCCCCGCCGGAATGTAGTTGTAGATGCGGTTCTTGATGACCGGCTCGACGTACTGCAGGCACAGCTTTGACACCCGGGCCAGCCGCGCACGCGACGCCGCCTCGATGGAGCTGCAGATCCACTGCGGGATGTCGGCGAAGTTGTTCAGCGCGATGATGCCGGTCATCGCGCTCTGGGCCGGCTGATAGATGTTGAGGAAGTTCTGGAAAACCGTTGGGGCGATGTGCAGGATCTGCTTGATGTCACCACGGCTGTCGTTCAGCGCGGTCGTGATGGAACCCATCCGGTCGAACGTGACGCCCATTGTCTCCCGGTTTTCGGCGAGGAAGTCGCGCACATCGCCCAGGGCCTGGTCGAGTCCCTTCATCGCGTTGGCGACCTCGTTGGGTGTGTTCGACAGGACGGTCGTCACGCCGGCGAGGTTCTGGTTGAAGGAGGCCAGTAGGTCGCCGCTGGAGTACAGCGCGGACACCAGCAGCTGCAGATTGCGTACGGTGCTGAAGATGTCGTCGGCGTGATCACCGAGCGCGGAAATCGCCTCCGAGAGCTTGAGTACGGTGTCGCGGGCGGTGTCTCCCTCGCCGCGCAGGTTGTCGGCGGCGGAGTTGATGAATTCGCCGACCGAGTTAACACCGCCCGGGGCCGTGGGCTGGAGCGCGTCGGTCAGCTTTTCCAGCTGCTTGCGGAAGTCGTCCCATTCGACGGGTACCGCGGTGCGGTGGAGCGGGATCGAAGCGCCGGGCCTCAGTTTGGGCCCGGCGGAGTACGCCGGGACGAGTTGGATCGCCCGCGAGGTCACCAGTGACGGCGACAGGATCGCGGCGCGGGCGTCGGCGGGGACCGCATACTGCTTGTCGACGGAGAACGTCACCTTGGATCTGGTGGGCTGCGGCTCGATCTTGTCCACCACGCCGACCGCGACGCCGAGGATGCGGATCTCGTCGCCCACGAAGAGGCCATTGGTCTCGGCGAAATATGCCGAGTATGTGTTCTTTTCGACGGTGCTCCATAGCTTCACGCCGACGATCACCGAAGAAATCGTCAGCGTGGCCGCCAGGCTGATGGCGGCCAGGATCTGTAGGGTGCGCCGGCTCATGGTCACGGCCCGTCGGGCTGGTGGGCTGGCGGGGGGACGATCCGGACCGGCGGCGTCGACGGCGGAGGTGACGGCGGCTGGGACCACAACGGGACCGGAGCGTTCTCCGGCGGCACGGGCGGAGTCCCGGTCGGCGGGTCAACGGACTCTGAGGGCAGCTTTTGGTTCGGGTCCAAAAGCCGGTCGTACATGTCGGCGTCGAGGACCGGGCCGCTGAGCTGGCCGGGAATCAGGTTGGCCACATAGGCCTTGAAAAATGGCCCGGAGCCCAAGCATTCGCCGAACGACATCGCGTACCGCTTGAACTTGGGCAGGGTTCGTTGCAGGTCTTCCTTACGGTTGTCGAGGACCTCGAGCACCCCGTTGAGCTTGTCGAGGGCCGGCTTGAGTTGAGCCCTGTTGTCGTTGACCAGTCCCGAGATCTGATGTGACACCGCGGTGAGGTTGTTCATCAAGGCGTCGAGTGAATCCCGTTCGTCCAGCAGCGCCGCCAGCAGCGCGTTGGAGTTGGCGACCAGGGAGGCGATCTGTTGGCTGCGCTTGCCCAGTACCGCCGAGACCTTGTTGGCATTCCCCAGCAGGCTGCGCAGCTGCGCGTCGCGGCTGTTGAGGGTCTCCGAGAACCGCGCCACACCCTGCAGCGCGGGTTTGAGATCCGGCGGCGTTTCCTTGAAGGTGTTCGCTAATGTCGTTAGCGCGGACGATAATTGGGCGGTGTCCAGACCGCTGATGGTGGTCGTCAGGTCGCCCAGCGCGTCGGGAAGGTCGTACGGCGAGCGGGTGCGCTCCAGCGGGATGGGTCCCGTCAGGCTCCCGTCGCCGCGCGACGTGAGCTCGAGCATCTTGCTGCCCAGAATGGTCTCGGTCTTGATCGCCGCTTCCGTGCGGTCGCCCAGCTGAATGTCCTTACGGACGGTGAACCCGACCCGCACCTTGGTGCCGTCCAAGCGGATCTCCGATACCCTCCCGACGCCCATGCCCGAAACCCGAACCGTGCTACCGGTTTTGATGCCGCCGGCCTCGGAGAAGTAGGCCGAGTAGTCATTGGTGTTCTTGATGAAGGGCAGCTTGTTGTATTCGAAGGCGGCGACCACCACGCACGTCACGATCACCGTTCCGACAAGGCCGACCAGGACCGGGTTGCGCTGGCTGAGCGGTTTGATGTTGATTCGCTTCATCGCGGCGTGCACCGCCCGCTCGGCTGACCGATCAGTTTGACGAAGATCGGGTTGCCGCCTTTGCCGTTGAGCTTGAGCAACACTTCGCAGAAGTAGAAGCCGAAGTAGTCGCCGTTGAGGCCCTGACGGGCCAGGACCTGGTAGATGTCGGGGAGCTCCTTGAGCAGGTTGTCAAAATAGTCGCGGTCGGAGAGCACCTGGTTGGACATCCGGTCGGTCTCGCGCACCACGTCCTTGATCGGCTGGCGTGACTGCACCAGCAGGTCGGCGACCGAGCCGGCGGCCGCGTTGATGTACGCCAGCCCGGTGGAGATGTCGGCCTTGCGCTGCGCCAGGCCCTCCACGAGCGCCGACAGCTTGTCCAGGCCGTCGGAGAACTCGTGGTCGCGGGTGGCGAAGGTGTGCAGCACGGTGTTCAAGTTGGTGATCAGCTCGCCGATCAGCTCGCTGCGCCCGGACAGGGTCGACGTCAGCATCGAGGTCTGCGCCAGCACCGAGGCGAGGGTGCCGCCTTGCCCCTGGAAGATGCGCAGCAGCTCACCGGACAGCGCGTTCACCTGATCGGGATCCAGCGCGCGGAACAACGGCCGGAAGCCGCCGATCAGCGCGTCGATGTCCAGCGCCGGCGACGTCCGCGCCAACGGAATCGTCGCACCCGGCGCCAGCCGGCGTGGCGCGCTGGCGCCCTCTTCGAGGGCGAGATACCGGTCGCCGATCAGGTTTTCATACCGCACAACGGCTTTGGTGCCCTCGGTGAGCCGCACGCCCCTGGCGACCGCGAAACCGACGGTCACGGTGCCGTCGTGATGCAGCGTGAGGTCGCCGACCTTGCCGACTTCGACCCCGGCGATGCGGACGAAATTGCCCGACTTCAGGCCGGATACGTTGGTGAAGACCGCTTGATAACCGCTGCGGTCCTCGAAGCGCAACTGTCCGAACACGGCGATCAGTGCGAACGTGAATACCAGGCAGATCACCGTGAACAGCGCCACCCGGACGATCACGGCGGACATCTTTCTTCTTCTCATGGCGGCGGCTGTCCCCCTCGCCAGAAGTAGCGCGGCGCCTCGGGAGGGTTCTTGGTGGTCGGGAAGTAGTTGGCCCACCATGGATTACCGGCGGCCACGTTGGTGCGGATCTCGTTCGGCGCGGCCCCCCAGCCGGTGTCTGTGACCAGCGCACGCACCGGAAAGTTCGCACTTGGATCGGGCAGCGAACCGCAGCTCGGCCTGCCCCCGGGACCGCCCGTCGCGTTGACCTTCGGCAGGTGTTTCGGGAATCGGTACGGGTCGTCACCGAAAAGCAGGGCCGCGTCCAAGATCACCGAATAGCCATTGCCGCCCAACGCATCTCGGCCGCCGTGGTCCACGTACCACTGCGCGCCCTGGAACAGGCAGGTGTAGGTCGGGGAGTACTTGTTGAGCAGCGCCGTCGTCGGATCGAGCAGGTTGACGGACCGCACGATGTTGGATTCGTTGTTGCCGAGCACGTTGATGCCGGTCTGACCGAAGCCCACCGCCGACAACAGCAGCGTGTCCAGCGACCGCTGGTTTTCGGTGAGCGCGGCGCTTGTCGTCGACGCCGAGTCGAGGATCGACAAGATATCCTGTGCCGCATCGGAATAGGCGGCCGACGTCTTGCCGAACAGACGCCAGTCCCGCTGGATCGTTCCCATCCTGGGGTTGACGGCAAGCAGCAGGTTATTCGCGTCGGTGATCGCCTGCCCGATCCGATCGCCCTTGCCGCGCACCGAGTGCGCGAAGGCCGACAACACCGCGTTGAGTTTCGCCGGGTCGAGGGCTTGGACCACGGACTGCAGGTTCTCGAACACCGTGTTGACTTCCACGGTGACATTGCGTGAGTGCAGCACCGCGCCGGGCCGCAGCGCCGCGGCGCTCGGGTGCTCGGGCACGATCAGATCGACGTACTTCGACCCGAACGCCGTGGTCGATTTGATCTCGGCCTCAATGTTGCCCGGCAGATATTTGAAGGGGCCCGGGTCCATTTTCAGCTGCAGCTGAGCCGCTTTCACGTCGGTGCCGATCGCCGCGACCTGGCCGACCTGTACACCGCGCAGCTTCACCTTCGCGCCGGGTTCCATGACCAGTCCCGCCCGGTCCGACTCCAGCGTTAGGGGGATCGACGGGCGGAACGTGCCCGAGAACGATGCGGCGGTGAGCACGATCAGCCCCGCCACCAGAAGAAACAACGTTGGCGCCCACCAGATCGGGTCGATCCTGCCCCGGCGGGTGCGGTTGCCCTTGCCGTGCCTGCCGCGTTCGGTGCTCATCGTCGTCATCCCGACAGGTTGAAGTTGCCGGATTGCCCGTATATGGACAGCGAAATCATCAGGCACACAAAGGCGGTGACGATCATCGACGATCGCACGGACCGTCCGACCGCCTCCCCCACCCCGGCGGGGCCCCCCGTCGCGGTGAAGCCGTAATAGGTGTGCACGACCATCACGCCCGCGGCCATCGTCAGCGCCGCCAAGAACGACCAAAACAGGTCGGTGGGACGCAGGAACGTGGAGAAGTAGTGCTCGTACACGCCGCGCGACTGGCCGTAGATGTAGATCGTGCCGAACTTGGCCGCAAAGAACGACATCAGCACGGCAACCGCGTACAGGGGGATGACGACGAGGATCCCGGCGATGATCCGGGTGGACGCCAGATAGGTGATCGAGCGGATCCCCATCACTTCGAGCGCATCGATCTCCTCGTTGATGCGCATCGCACCCAGCTGCGCCGTGGTGCCGGCACCGATGGTGGCGGCCAGCGCCACCCCCGCCGTGCACGGCGCGATCATTCGGACATTGAAGAACGCCGACAGGAATCCCGTCAGCGCCTCGACTCCGATGTTGGAAAGCGTGTCGTAGCCCTGTACGGCGACGAGGGCTCCGGTGGTCAGCGTGAGGAAGCCGATGATGCCGACGGTGCCGCCGATCACCGCGAGAGCGCCTGTGCCCATACCCATGTCGGCGATCAGCCGCAGCAGTTCCCCCGGGTAACGCCGTACCGCGTCACCGGTGGAGGCCAAGGATTGGCCGTAGAACGCGGTCTGTTCGCCCAGCCTCCGGGTGGCGGCGACCAGCCGGGGTCCGAGGTTGGCGACCCACGTCGGTTCGCCTGCCAGGTCACTCATTTCGCGGTCACCTTTACCCCGAGCGCGGTGACCACGATGTTGATGAAGAACAAGGCCATGAACGAAAACACCACCGTCTCGTTCACCGCGTTCCCGACGCCGGTGGGACCGCCGCCCACGGATAGGCCCTTGTAGCAGGCGATCAGGCCGGCGGACAATCCGAACAGCGTGGCCTTGATGAGCGAAATCACCACCTGCGGAAGCCCGGTGACCAGTGTCATCCCGGCGATGAACGCGCCCGGGGTGACGTGTTGAACGAAGACCACAAAGATGTAGCTGCCCGTCAGGCCGGTCACGGCGACCACCGAGTACAGCAACAACGCCACGAATGTCGCGGCAATGATCCGCGGAACCACCAGGGCCTGAACGGGATTGACGCCGATCACCTTCATCGCGTCGATTTCCTCGCGGATGGTGCGCGCGCCCAGGTCGGCGCACATCGCCGTCGAGCCCGCGCCGGCAACGGCCATCGCGGTGACGACCGGCCCAACCTGCGTTACCGATGCGAGCGCCGCACCGGCACCCGAAAGATCGCCGGCTCCGATCTCGACGAGCAGGATGTTCAGGACGAACACGATGAGCACCGTGTACGGAATCGACAACATGATGGTCGGAAAAATCGAGACCCGGGCGACAAACCAGATCTGTTCGAGGAGTTCGCGCCACGCCCACGGCCCGCGCACCACGGCAACCAGGGATTCGATGCTGAGCACGAAGAACTGGCCCAGCGCGTTCATGGGCCTTGCCACGGCGGTGGCGTTCATCCGTCCCCCAATTCCGTAATACCGTTCACCCGCTCGTAATCAGTTGCGCGGTAACGGGTAAGCGTTGTTTACATGCGGACGGCATCGTCTGTTGCGCGCATAGAACATTGCCGCAACCTACGGGCAAAGCGATGCCCGCCGTCAGGGTTGCAATCAATCAGAAGAAATCTGATCAATGCGGCGAACGTCCGGCCGCCGCGTTCAGATGGGGGCCTGCGCAACACCGGGTGGCGCGCGGGCGACCACGGCAAGGCCGCGCGGATTTCTTTCCGCCATCTCGGAACCTACTCGCGCAATTGCGACCGCCGACCGTTCGGCAGCCGCTGTCAACGCCCACAGTTCGGAGAAGTCGGGCCGAAGGCAAGTGTTCGATTCAGGGTGAAGGCAATTGCGCTGCATCTATCCCTGGCCGGTGCCGGACCGGCCGCCGACAGCCGGAATCCTGACCCGATCGCGCAACCTCTACAATTGCCTACTCAGTGGGCGAGCAAAGTCTTTCGAGACAGCGACGAACCCCAACTATCGAACAACCGAAGCAACCGCCGAATCCGAACTCATAGGACCATTACAGGTGCCAATCCCCTTGACGCTCGGCGTCACTGAAGGACAACGTCCGGCACCGGGCGCACCGTCAACTGGCAGACCCGATCAGTCCCGCACCAACGTCGCCTAAGGAAGTTTCATGAGCATCGCCGAGGATGTCACACAGCTGATCGGAAACACGCCGCTGGTGCGGCTGCGCCGGGTCACCGAGGGCGCCGTCGCCGATGTCGTCGCCAAGCTGGAATCCTTCAACCCGGCAAACAGCGTGAAGGACCGCATCGGGGTGGCCATGCTGGATGCGGCCGAAGAGGCCGGCCTGATCAAGCCCGACACGATCATCCTCGAGCCGACGAGCGGAAACACCGGCATCGCGCTGGCAATGGTGTGCGCGGCCCGCGGCTACCGATGCGTGCTGACCATGCCCGAGACGATGAGCATCGAGCGGCGGATGCTGCTGCGCGCCTACGGCGCCGAGCTCGTCCTGACGCCGGGGCCGGACGGCATGCCGGGCGCCATCGCCAAGGCCGAGGAGCTGGCCAAGACCGATCAACGCTATTTCGTGCCCCAGCAGTTCGAGAACCAGGCCAACCCGGCGATCCACCGCGCGACCACCGCCGAGGAGGTATGGCGCGACACCGACGGCAAGGTCGACATCTTCGTGTCCGGGATCGGCACCGGGGGCACCATCACCGGCGTCGCCCAGGTCATCAAGGAACGCAAGCCGTCGGCGCAATTCGTTGCCGTCGAACCGGCCGCGTCGCCGGTGCTGTCCGGCGGACAAAAGGGACCCCACCCGATCCAGGGCATCGGCGCCGGATTCATCCCGGCGGTCCTCGATATGGACCTGGTCGACGAGGTCATCACCGTCGGCAACGAAGACTCGCTGAACCTGGCGCGGCGGCTGGCCGCCGAAGAGGGACTGCTGGTCGGCATCTCCTCGGGGGCCGCCGCCGTGGCGGCCCTGCAGGTGGCGCGCCGACCCGAGAACGCCGGCAAGCTCGTCGTCGTCGTGCTCCCCGACTTCGGCGAGCGCTACCTGAGCACGCCGTTGTTCGCCGACGTGGCGGACTAGCCATGTTCGCGGCGATGCGGCGGGACATACGGGCGGCCCGGGAGCGCGATCCCGCCAGGCCGACCACGCTGCAGGTCATCTTCGCCTACCCGGGCGTGCACGCCATCTGGGGTCACCGGATCAGCCACTGGCTGTGGAACAGGGGGGCGAGATTGGCCGCGCGGACGTTCGCCGAGCTCACCCGCATTTTCACCGGAGTCGACATCCATCCCGCCGCGACCCTCGGCCCGGGCCTGTTCATCGACCACGCGACCGGCGTGGTGATCGGCGAAACCGCGGAGGTGGGCGAGGACGTCCACATGTACCACGGCGTCACCCTCGGCGGCAGCGGCGCGGATACCGGAAAACGTCATCCCACCGTCGGCGACCGCGTGACCATCGGCGCCGGCGCCAAGATCCTCGGCGCGATCAAAATCGGCGACGACAGCCGGATCGGGGCCAACGCCGTGGTGGTAAAGCCGGTGCCGTCGAGTTCGGTGGTCGTCGGGGTCCCCGGGCAGGTCATCAGCCGCGCCGGCCGGGGCACGCCGGACGACTCGATGATGCCCGACCTCGTCGGCGTCAGCCTGCAATCCCTGCTCACCAGGGTGGCCAAGCTGGAGGCTTCGGGTGAGGGCCCGCAGAACGGCCGCGTGATCCGGCCACCCGAGGCCGGGGTGTGGCACGGCGAGGACTTCTCCATCTGACACCAGGCCTGGAGGTTGTGATGAGCGATCCCTGCACGCCGCGCATCCCGGCCGCGTTGGCCGCGCCGAGCCTCAATCGCGGGGTCGGCTTCACCCACGAGCAGCGGCGACGCTTGGGCCTCACCGGCCGGCTTCCGTCGGCCGTGCTCACGCTCGACCAACAAGCCGACCGGGTGTGGCGTCAATTACAAAGCCTCGCAACCGATCTGGGTCGCAATCTGCTCCTCGAGCAGCTGCACTACCGGCACGAACTGCTGTACTACAAGGTGCTCGAAGACCACCTGACCGAGCTGATGCCGGTCGTCTACACGCCGACCGTCGGCGAGGCCATACAACGCTTCTCCGACGAATACCGCGGGCAGCGCGGGCTTTTCCTGACCATCGACGAGCCCGACGAGATCGGTGAGGCCTTCGAAACTTTCGGATTGCAACCCGACGACGTCGACCTGATCGTCTGTACCGACGCCGAAGCCATTTTGGGTATCGGCGACTGGGGTGTGGGCGGAATCCAAATCGCCGTCGGCAAATTGGCGCTCTACACCGCCGGCGGCGGCGTCGATCCCCGTCGTTGCGTCGCGGTGTCACTCGACGTCGGCACGGATAACGAACAGCTGCTGCAGGACCCGTTCTATTTGGGCAACCGCCACGCCCGGCGCCGCGGCGAGGAGTACGACGAGTTCATCAGGCGCTACATCCAGACCGCCCACGAGATGTTTCCGCACGCCATCCTGCATTTCGAGGACTTCGGGCCGCTCAATGCCCGCAAGATCCTGCAGACCTACGGCGACGACTACTGCGTGTTCAACGACGACATCCAGGGCACCGGAGCGGTGGTCGTGGCCGCCGTGTACGGCGGCTGCCACATCACCGGTGTCCCGCTGCGCGACCAGAAGGCGATCGTATTCGGGGCCGGGACCGCCGGAATCGGTGTCGCCGATCAGATCCGGGATGCGATGGTCGCCGACGGCGCCACCGACGAGCAGGCCAGGTCGCAGATCTGGCCGATCGACAAGCAGGGCCTGCTCTTCGATGACATGGACGACCTGCGCGCTTTCCAGGTGCCCTACGCCAAGAACCGCCAGCAGCTCGGTGTGGCCGCCGGGGCGCGGGTGGGATTGGTGGACGCGATCAAGCTGGCGTCACCCACCATTCTGTTGGGCTCATCGACCGTGTTCGGCGCGTTCAACCAGGAGGTCGTCGAGGCGATGACCGCGTCCTGTGAACGGCCGATGATCTTCCCGCTGTCCAACCCGACCTCGCAAATGGAGGCCATGCCGGCCGATGTGCTGCAGTGGTCCAAGGGCAGGGCGCTGATCACCACCGGCACCCCCGTCGCCCCAGTCGAGTACGACGGCACCACCTACACCATCGGCCAGGCCAACAACGTGCTGGTGTTCCCCGGAATCGGCCTGGGCATCATCGTCGCCCGGGCCCGGCTGTTTACCCCGGGCATGCTGCAGGCGGCGGCGAAAGCCATTGTGCAGCAAGCCAGTCCGACGAACCCCGGCGCTTCGTTGTTACCGGATGTGCAGAACCTGCGTGACATCTCGGCGGCGGTCGCGGAGGCCGTCTACCACGCCGCCGTCGAAGACGGGGTGGCTACCCGAGAGCACGACGACGTTCGGCAAGCCGTGCACGACGCGATGTGGCGGCCGGTTTACGACTAGGCGCCCGTCATGCCGAGCCGTCACATTCACCACAGGAGCATCCGGCGTCCGACAGACACAAGGTTTGCCCACCTCACAGCGACAACTCAGCGGTCTCCCTCCAACCACACCCAATTCACAAACACACGAGTTGTCGCTCTGAGGCGGGCAATAAGTGTGTCGCCTCAGCGCCGAGACCCTTGTGGCGGATGTGACGAGGCCGCCCGCGACGCGGCGGCTTTGGACGACGCTGAGAGTCCGAATCAGAGTTTCACGCAGCTCCCCCGCCTGGACTCGAACCAGGAACCCTTCGGTTAACAGCCGAACGCTCTGCCAATTGAGCTACAGGGGATTAACCCGTCCGCGCGAATCTGCGCAGATCGCGGGACGACTCTAGCGTACTGGCCCGGCCGCACCCAACTAGAAGGACGGCGCAGCTGGGGGATCAACCGCGCGGGCACCCGGCCGCGTGAGGCAGGATGGAGCCATCGATCGTCGGGAAGGAACGCTTTGATCCGGTATGTCGTGGTGCTTGCGCTGGGTTACGTGCTGGGCTCGAAGGCCGGGCGCCGCCGATACGAGCAGATCGCCGGCACCTATCGAGCGCTGACCAGCAGCCCCGTGGCCAAGTCGATGATCGAGGGCGGCCGCCGCAAGATCGCGAATCGGATATCGCCCGACGCCGGGTTTGTGACGCTGGCCGAGATCGACAACCAGACGGCGATCGTCGAACGCCCCGCCGAGCGACCGGCTGACGAGGCCCTTACACCGTCAGATCGTCACCGCTAGCCTGCTCCAACAGGCTGCGCCGATACGCCTCCATGGCGACCAGGTCGCCGAACAGCGCGTGATATTCGTCGCCCTGCTCGATGGGCGACATGCGCTGCAATTTCGACTTCACCTCGGCGATCTGCCGGCCCATCCACACCTCCTGCAGGCGAGCCATCACCCCGCCGATATAGCGCGGCAGCTTCTCGTCGTCGACGGCGATGGCCTCGACCCCCAGCTCGTTGATGAGGCCGGCGGTCAGCTCCGACGTGGTGTGCTGGCGCACCGCCTCGATCCACTGCGCCCCGGTGGCGCCCGTCGAGGTCCCGCCGGCCGCGTCGATGGCCGCGCGCACGGCGGCATACCCGGGATGGGTGAAGCTCTCGACCGTCAGCGTGTCGAACACCGGACCGGCGAACGCCGGGTACTGCAACGCCGATTTGAGCGCCTCCCGCTGGGGCCACAGCGTCGGGTCACGCGGGTCGGGCCGGGCGGCGGCGGGTTCGGCCGTGGCCCGAGGCTGCTGAGCGACGCGGCGCGGGGCATCGTGTCCAGGGCCGCCCCGGACGGGGGCCTTGGACTTCTTCGCCTCGCCGCGCACCCGGTCGATGACCTGTGCGACGTCGTCCCAGCCGACCCAGCCGGCGAGTTGGCGGGCGTACTCGTCGCGCAACGTGGGGTCCTTGATCCGGCCCACCATGGGCACGCAGCGGCGTAGGGCGGCGACACGGCCCTCGGCGCTATCCAAGTCCATCTCCGCGATGGCGCTGCGAATCGCGAACTCGAACAACGGGGTTCGCCGCGCGACCAGGTCGCGCAGGGCGCCCTCGCCCGACTTCAGCCTCAGGTCGCAGGGATCCATGCCGTCCGGGGCGACCGCGACGAAGGACTGGCCGGCCAGGTTCTGCTCGCCGTCGAAGGCCTTGAGCGCGGCGGCTTTTCCGGCCTCGTCGCCGTCGAACACGTAGATCAGTTCGCCGCGAAAGAAGCTGTCGTCCATCATCAGTCGGCGCAGCATCGCCAGATGCTCGTCGCCGAACGCGGTGCCGCACGACGCGACCGCGGTGGTGACCCCGGCCAGGTGCATCGCCATGACGTCGGTGTAGCCCTCGACGACAACCGCCTGGTGACCCTTGGCGATGTCGCGCTTGGCCAGATCGATGCCGAACATCACCGACGACTTCTTGTACAGCTGTGTCTCGGGGGTGTTGATGTACTTGGCTTCCATCGGGTCGTCGTCGAACAGCCGCCGGGCGCCGAACCCGATCACCTCACCGGCCGACGTGCGGATCGGCCACAGCAGCCTGCGGTGAAAACGATCCATCGGCCCGCGACGTCCCTCGCGGGACAGGCCGGCGGCCTCGAGCTCTTTGAACTCAAAACCCTTGCGCTGCAGGTGTTTTGTCAGCGTCTCCCAGCCCGACGGCGCGAATCCACAGCCGAAACGGCGCGCCGCCTCGGCGTCGAAGTTTCGCTCGGTCAGATACTGGCGGGCCGGTGCCGCCTCGTCGGACTCCAGCGCCGCGGCGTAGAACTCGGCCGCGGCGGCGTTGGCCGCGATCAGCCTGCTGCGGCTGCCGCGATCGCGCTGCACGTTGGTGGCCGCCGCGCCGGTGTAGGTGATGGTGTGCCCGATCCGGTCGGCGAGCAGTTCGACGGCCTCGACGAAGCTGACGTGTTCGATCTTCTGGACGAACGCGTACACGTCGCCGCCCTCGCCGCAGCCAAAGCAGTGGAAGTGGCCGTGATTCGGGCGGACATGGAACGACGGCGACTTCTCGTTATGGAACGGGCACAGGCCCTTCAGCGAGTCGGCGCCGGCGCGCTTCAGCTGGACGTAGTCACCGACGACATCCTCGATGCGGACCTTTTCGCGGATGGCGGCGATGTCGCGATCGGAGATGCGGCCAGCCATCGGCCCAGTCTAAATCCCCGGCCGGGTCAGCTGGCGGGGCCGATGACGCCGCACGCGACCCGGTCCATGGCCATGTCGGTGCCGTCGGGGCCGTGCACCATCAGCGCGGTCTTGTTGCCTGCCAGCAGCTGGTCGCGGGTGAACCCATCGGTGGTGGTGACCAGGTAGCCGGAGCCGTCCTGGCGCACCTCGAGGGAGGTCAGATCACCGCTTTCGGGTTTCCCGGTGTGGCCGGGTGCCTGGAAGTGACCGCCGGCGGACAGGAAATTCCCGGGCGCCCCGCCGCTGGGGGCAACCGAGTTCGGCTCGCACTTACCGATCTCGTGGACGTGCAGCCCGTGGAAACCGGGCGCCAGGATGCCGCCGGTGACGGTCTTGACGGTGACGGTGACGTAGCCGCCGGTGAAATCGAACGTCGCCGTGGCCACGGAGCGACCGTCGGGTGCGTTGAGTTGGGCACTGAGCGACGACCCGCCGGGCGACGGGCTGGCCGTCGTCGACGAATCCGGTGCACCGCTCTTGACGGGCGGCGTGGTGCCCGGCTGCGTGCTCGCATGCTGAGGCGAATTGCATGCGCTGACGGCCATCACGGGCAGCGATAGCAGGGCGGCAACGGCGGTGAGTTTGGTCATATCGGGAGCCTAGACCCCAAGGTGTGGCTACGGACTCCCCTGCCGGGCGTCGACGCGTTCCAGCCGGCCTTCGGTGTAGGAGGCGATCTGGTCGACGACGGCCCGCAGCCTGGCGCCGTCGTCGGCGGCCGCGGTGAACGCCGAGGCGAAGACCGGATCGAGCGTTCCGGGTGCGCCGGCGTATAGCCACTGCGCCACCCGGTGGATACGTTCGCGCTGCCGGGTCTGCGTCTCGAGGTGCCGCGGATCGGACATGATGAACTGCAGCGCCAGGATTTTCAGCAAGGCCACCTCGGCGCGCACCAAATCGGGCACCTGCAGGTCGGCCTGGTAACGCAGCAGCGGCCCGGGCCCGGCCGCCGCACGCGTGGTGGCGATCGCGGCCGAAGCGAAGCGTCCCACCAATTCACTGGTCAACCGCTTGAGCGCGACCGATGAAGCCAGCGTGGCGTCGTACTTGCCGACCGCGGCAACCACGGGCAGCCCGGACAGCCGTCGCGCGGCGGCCATGAAGTCGTCGGCGCTCACCCGCGAGAATTCGCTCTCCCCCAGCTTGGCCAGGGTGGCGGCCTCGTCGTCGTCGGCGAGCACCCGCAAATCGATGCGTTGCGACACCACGCCGTCCTCGACGTCGTGCACCGAATAGGCGATGTCGTCGGCCCAGTCCATCACCTGCGCTTCCAGGCACGTCCGATCCGCCGGCGCCTCCCGGCGGACCCAGTCCGCCGGTTCGAGGTCCTCGGTGTAGAAGCCGAACTTGCCCCGGCCCTTGCTTCGCGTCCATGGATACTTGGTGACCGCGTCCAGGGACGCGCGAGTGAGGTTCAGACCCACGCTGTGGCCTTGTGCGTCAAGCACTTTGGGTTCGAGGCTGGTCAGGATCCGGAAGTTTTGCGCGTTGCCCTCGAAGCCGCCGTACTCGGCGGCGACCTCGTCGAGGGCGTGCTCACCGTTGTGCCCATAGGGCGGGTGCCCGATGTCGTGGGCCAGACCGGCGAGTTCGACGAGATCGGGGTCGCAGCCCAGGCCGACGGCCATGCCACGGCCGATCTGGGCCACTTCGAGCGAGTGCGTCAGCCGGGTGCGCGGGGTGTCGCCTTCGCGGGGCCCGACGACCTGTGTCTTGTCGGCCAGCCGGCGCAGCGCGGCGCTGTGCAACACGCGGGCGCGGTCCCGCGCAAAGTCGGTGCGGTGCTGACCTTCGGTACCCGGCAGACCCGCGGTCTTCGGCGCTTCGGGTACCCGTCGCTGACGGTCGAAGTCGTCGTAGGGGTCTTGCTGATTCGTGGTCACCGAGGCACAGTCTGCCAGTATGCGCACGGCTCGCCCGCTCTGTGTGATGGTGGCGATCCTCGCGGCCGCGCTGCTGCTGGCCCCATCGGCCAGCGCGCAACCGCCGTTTCGGCTGCCGGGGTATGTCACCGACAACGCCGCGGTCCTGTCCGACTCCGGTCGCGCCGCGGTGACGTCGGCCGCCGACAAGCTCTACGCCGATCGCCACATTCGGCTGTGGGTGGTCTACGTCGACGACTTCTCCGGACAGGGCGCGGAGGACTGGGCGAAGCGGACCTATAGCGCCAGCGACCTTGGAGACTACGACGCGCTGCTGGCGGTGGCCACAACCGGCCGGGCATACGCCTTCCTGGTGCCATCCACGATTAGGAGCGTCAACGCGGGTCAGGTGGATAACCTGCGGCGCAACCGGATCGAACCCGCGCTGCACGCCGGCGACTGGAGCGGCGCGGCAGTCGCCGCGGCCAACGGGCTCGACACGACGCCCCGATCGTCGGGCCGGGTGATCCTGCTGCTGTCGCTGGTCGTCGTCGCCGTCGCGGTAGTGGTGCTGGTGTTGGTGACGCGATATCGCACTCGGCGGCGCCGCGCCGCCGCGCTGGCCGCGGCGCGCAAGGTCGACCCGACCGACGTGAATGCGTTGGCCGCCGTGCCGCTGGAAACTCTCGACGACCTATCCCGCGCCATGGTGGTGGACGTGGACAACGCGCTGCGCACGAGCTGCAACGAACTCGCGCTTGCTGTCGGCGAATTCGGCGATGAGCGCACCGAACCGTTCACGCACGCGGTGAACAACGCCAAAACGGCCCTGTCCCAAGGCTTCACCGTGCGCCAGCAGTTGGATGACGACACACCGGAGACGCCGGCGCAGCGTCGCGAACTGCTCACTCGCGTGATCGTGTCGGCCGCGCGCGCCGACCGTGAGCTGGAGTCACAGACCGAGGCGTTCGAACAACTGCGGGATTTGGTGATCAACGCCGCATCGCGGCTCGACGCGCTGACCCAACAGGTGGTCGAGCTCACCGCCCGCATCGGCCCGGCCGAACTGCGGCTGGCCGAGCTGCACAACGAATTCGACCCTGCCGCACTGACTTCGGTTGCCGGGAATGTGACGACCGCCAAGGAGCGGCTGGCGTTCGCCGACCGCAACATCGGGGCGGCCCGCGCGCTCGCAGACCGGCCCGTGGACGGACAGCAGGGCGGCTTGGTGGACGCCTTCCGGGCCGCCGAGTCGGCGCTCGGCCAGGCGCGATCGCTGCTCGACGCGATCGACAGTGCGGCCGGCGACATCCGGCATGCCGTCGACGAGCTGCCGTCGGTGATGGCCGACATTCGAGCGGGCATCGAGCGCGCCAACGAGCAACTGCAAAGCCAGAACACCAAGAGCGAGCTGCGTGCGGCGCGCGACGCGGCCGTCAGCGCCGTCGACGGCGCGCGCAGCGGTGGCGACACCGATCCGCTCGGCACCTTCGCCCGGCTGGGCAAGGCCGACGCCGAGCTCGACCGGCTATTGGCCGTCCTGGCCGAGGAGCGGGCGAGCGCCGAGCGGCTCAACCGGTCACTCGAGCAGGCCTTGTTCACCGCGGAGTCGCGGGTTCGCGGCGTCTCCGAATACATCGACAACCGGCGCGGCAGCGTCGGGCCCGAGGCCCGGACCCGGCTGGCCGAAGCCAGACGGCACCTGGCCGCCGCGCACGAGGACGCAGCCGGTCCGGCCGAGGCGATCGCGCATGCCAATGCGGCGTCGACGCTGGCCGCCACCGCGCAGTCGTTGGCGAACGCCGATGTGCAGTCGGCGCAGCGCGCCTACACCCGCCGCAGGGGCGACGACACCGGCGCGCTGCTGGGCGGAATCATCGTCAGCGACCTGCTCAGCGGCGCGATGAGGGGAGGATTCGGGGGCTGGAGGCCCACGTCGTTCGGCGGCAGCTCGCACTCATCGGGCGGCTTTATGGGTGGCGGCGGCCGTTTCTAGGCGTGTCGGCCGTCAACCGGCCGCGGGAGAATGCGGCACCACACCCGTTTGCCGCGCCACCTTGAAGCGGGGTTCGGCCTCTTCGGTAGCCGGCTCGGCATTGCCGTCGCTGACCTTGTGGTCGGCATCGGCGCCCTCTTCAGCTTTCGGCGCCCAGTGGTCGTAGTCGTCCGGCGGAACGGCCACGCCCCAACTCATCGGAACCGACAAGCGACCGAGCAGGCCCGACTCGCCGCGTTGCGCCAACACCGCGTCGTTCGGCAGTGGGGACCCAAGAGGCAATAGCACGATGCCCCCTTTCGCACAAGCACTTTTATCGTAGGCCAGTCCCGAGCTCGATATCCGGAATTGACCGATCCCTATCCGACCCCGGTCCGGGGCACCACCGTGGGCCGCGTCGGCACCACATGCGGACTCGCCCGGTCCGTCTTGCCGGGCATACCGTTGACGCCCACGGGCATCGGCGACATCGGTGTTCCGGCCGCAGGGGCGACCTCGGCCGCCTCGGCCGCCGCGGCGCCCGGCAGCCCGGCACCCACCCCGGACGTCACGGGGGTGGCCATGCGCATCGGCATCGACCCCGGCCATGTCGACGGCACCGATATCGCCCCCACCAACCGCGCATTACCCAACCCGGCGCCAACCGGCCCCAGGCCGGTGGCGGCGCCCAGCACATTCGTTGGGGGAACACTCGAACCGACAAACTGGGGAACCGCAGCCATCCCGGTGGTCGCGGAACTGGCGAACCCCGCGCCGTTTGCGACCTGCGCCAGGCTCATCATCGGCGACGCAACCATGCTCGCCGGAACCATCCCCACCTGCGCCACCTGCGCCACCGACGCCAACGACGTCAGCGGCACCACCGACAACGTCGTCGGAAGCTGAGTCACGGCGTTGATGAGCACGGCGGGAATGCCCGCTATGAAGGTCTGGACCTGGCCGGCCAATCCCGCCAAACCCCCGACCGGCAGCAGGCCCGACAACCAGGACACGAACGATGACAAGAACGAGGACAGGATGTTTCCCAACCCGGCGCCCAGCCCCGCCAGGCCCACCGGGGGTGCGCTGAACGACGGCAACGTGGCCGCCACCGACATCGCCCCGGCGTGGTACCCCGTCATCGCGGCCACATCCTGAGCCCACATCTCCAGGTACTCGAGCTCGGTCGCCGCAATCGCAGCGCTGTTCTGACCGAAAAAGTTCGTCGCGATCAGCAACAGCAACAGCGCCCGGTTCGCCGCCACCGCGGCCGGGGGCACGGTGCCCGCCTGCGCGGTCTCGAACGCCGCCGCGGCCGCAAAGGCCTGGGCGGAGGCCGCCTCGGCTTGCGCCGCGGCCGCATTCAGCCACGTCACATACGGCACCGCCGCTGCCGCCATCGACAGCGACGCCGGACCGGTCCACGGTCCGCCGGTCAGGCCCGAAACGACAGCATCGAACGACGACGCCGACGCCGCCAGGTCCGCCGCCAACGCGTCCCAGGCGGTCGCCGACGCGAGCAGGGGCCCCGGACCCGCGCCAGCAAACATCAGCGCCGAGTTGATCTCCGGTGGCAACCAGGGGAAGAACATCACAACCTCAACACGTGCACCGCATCAACGCCCTTGCACACAGCTCGACACCCACCCGTGGCAACTAGACACATGTGAAACCCGCCACAGGTGATCGTAAAGCACTCCGCCGCCAAAAGGGCTGGACTTTCGCCAATTAATTGCGACGCAGTTGGCGTTACCGGTCCGGCCGCCAAACCGTGGGAAATATGCGGATTAGCTGCCTTTGAGCCGCGCGGCCAGGTAATCGGCGACGGCGTCCATCGCAATGCGCTCCTGTGTCATGTCGTCGCGCGCACGAACGGTGACTGCGTTGTCCTCGAGTGAGTCGAAATCCACCGTCACGCAGAAAGGCGTGCCGACCTCGTCCTGGCGGCGGTAACGGCGCCCGATGGCGCCGGCGTCGTCGAAATCGATGTTCCAGCATTTGCGCAATTCGGCGGCCAAGTCACGCGCCTTGGGGCTCAAGTCGGCGTGCCGTGACAGCGGCAGCACCGCGGCCTTGGTCGGTGCCAGCCGCGGGTCCAGGCGCAGCACCGTCCGCTTGTCCATCCCGCCTTTGGCGTTCGGGGCTTCGTCCTCGGTGTAGGAGTCGATCAGGAACGCCATGAACGACCGGGTCAGGCCGGCCGCCGGTTCGATGACATACGGCGTATACCGGGTATCGGTGACCTGGTCGTAGAAAGACAGATCGGCGCCGGAATGTTCTGCGTGCGTTGATAAGTCGAAGTCGGTTCGGTTGGCCACGCCTTCCAGCTCGCCCCACGGATTGCCGACGAATCCGAACTTGTATTCGATGTCGACGGTGCGATCGGAGTAATGCGACAACTTGTCCTTGGGGTGTTCGAATAGGCGCAGATTGTCCGGATTTATGCCGAGGTCGACATACCACTGCAGGCGGGTGTCGATCCAGTATTGATGCCAGTCCCGCGCGGTCGACGGCTCGACGAAGAACTCCATCTCCATCTGCTCGAACTCGCGGGTGCGAAAGATGAAGTTGCCCGGGGTGATCTCGTTGCGGAAGCTCTTGCCGATCTGACCGATGCCGAACGGCGGCTTGCGCCTGGCGGTGGTCACCACGTTGGCAAAGTTGACGAAGATGCCCTGGGCGGTCTCGGGGCGCAGATAGTGCAGCCCCTCTTCGGTCTCGATGGGCCCGAGATGCGTCTTGAGCATCATGTTGAATTCGCGGGGCTCGGTCCACTGGCCCTTGGTGCCGCAGTCCGGGCAGACGATCTCGGTCATCGGCACCGATTCGGGGTCGTCGATCCCCTTCTTCGCCGCGTAGGCCTCCTGCATGTGGTCCTGCCGGTGCCGGTGGTGGCAGTTCAGGCACTCGACCAGCGGGTCGTGGAACACCTCGACGTGGCCGGAGGCCACCCAGACCTGCCGCGGCAGGATGATCGACGAATCGATCCCGACGACGTCGTCGCGGCCGGTGACCACCGACCGCCACCACTGCCGTTTGATGTTCTCTTTGAGTTCCACGCCCAGCGGCCCGTAGTCCCACGCCGATTTCGTGCCGCCGTAGATCTCACCCGAGGGGAAGACGAAGCCGCGCCGTTTGGCCAGGTTGACTACGGTGTCGATGACGGACGCCACGGGGTGGTGCACTCCCTTTCCGGGTCGGGCGGACGCATGCGGCGATCGACCGCCGCGCGCAAAACATCAGTCATGGTATCGACCAGGCCCGCGGTCTTTGACATGCGTCATCATGCATGTGACAGTGGAAGAAGCCTATCGCCCTTCCACCGGCAGGCGCTCCTACGACCCGGGACCTCTCGAGGTGATGACCCTCCCATGGTGATGTCCTCCTCAACGCCGACGGCGGCCGACGGCCCGTCGACCGCGGATCTCGGCGGGGCTGCCCATGAGCACACCGAATTCGGCGACTACCCCGTGCCGCCGCCGAGGGAGATCCTCGACGCCGCCGGCGAGCTGCTGCGTGCGCTGGCCGCACCGGTTCGGATCGCGATCGTGCTGCAATTGCGCCAATCCCAGCGCTGTGTCCACGAACTGGTCGATGCCCTGGGCGTGCCGCAGCCGCTGGTGAGCCAGCATCTGAAGATTCTCAAGGCCGCGGGCGTGGTCGCCGGGGAGCGATCGGGCCGCGAAGTGCTCTACCGCCTTGCCGACCACCACCTCGCGCACATCGTTGTCGACGCGGTCGCGCACGCGAGCGAGGACACGCAGTGACAGGAGCGACTGTCCGGTCCACCCGTCAGCGGGCGGCGATTTCGACGTTGTTGGAGACGCTCGACGAATTCCGCTCGGCCCAGGAATTGCATGACGAGCTGCGCCGCCGCGGGGAAAACATCGGGCTGACCACCGTGTACCGGACGCTGCAGTCGATGGCGGCGGCGGGGATGGTCGACACGCTGCGCACCGATACCGGCGAATCGGTCTACCGCAGATGCTCGGAGCACCATCACCACCACCTGGTGTGCCGCAGCTGCGGCTCCACCATCGAGGTGGGCGACCACGAGGTCGAGGAGTGGGCGGCACAGGTGGCCGCCAAACATGGCTTCTCCGAGGTCAGCCACACCATCGAGATCTTCGGCACCTGCTCGGACTGCCGGTCCTAAAAAAGTTCGGCAAAAAAGTGTCCGCCACGCGTCCGCCGCGTGCTCCTACCCATGAGTGGCCCACGGGCCGAGACATCACCTCAAGGGAAGTGAGCACACGATGCGGACCCAGCTATCGCCCCACTTGCGGCCGGTGCGCGACGTCGAGACGCCGTCGCTGCAGTTCCGGACGATCCATGGCTACCGCCGCGCCTTCCGGATTGCGGGGTCCGGACCGGCTCTGCTGCTGATCCACGGCGTCGGCGACAAATCCGCGTCGTGGGGGCCCGTGCACGCCAAGCTTGCGCAACGGTTCACGGTCATCGCGCCTGACCTGCTGGGCCACGGCGAGTCCGACAAGCCGCGCGCCGACTACTCGTTGGCGGCCTTCGCGAACGGCATGCGCGACCTGCTCGCCGTGCTCGGTATCGACCGTGTGACCGTCGTCGGGCATTCGTTCGGTGGCGGCGTCGCGGCGCAATTCGCCTATCAGTATCCCCAGCTGGTGGAGCGCATCGTGCTGGTGAGTGCCGGCGGCGTCGCGCAGGACGTGAGCTTCGCACTGCGGTTGGCCGCGCGGCCGATGGGCAGCGAGGCGCTGGCCATGGTGCGCTTGCCGGGCGCGCTGCCCGTTATGCGAGTCGTTGGCCGCGCCATTCAAACCCTTTTGGGTTCCACCAAATTCGGGCGCGACGCCGTCGATACCGTGAACTTGCTCGAGGGCTTCCAGGACCCCGCCGCGCTGGCGGCGTTCGCACGCACCCTGCGATCGGTGGTGGACAGCCGCGGCCAGTTCGTCACCATGCTGGATCGCAGCTACCTCATGCAAACCGTTCCGGTGCAGATAATTTGGGGCGAAGACGACTTGATCATCCCGGTGGACCATGCCCACACGGCCCACGCGGCGATGCCCGGTTCGCGCCTGGAGATCTTCGAAAAGTCCGGACACCAGCCGCATCACGACCATCCCGATCGCTTTGTCGAGGTTGTCGAACGGTTCATCGACACGACCCGGCCGGCGTACCACGACCAAGAACTGCTTGGCACACTGCTGCGGAGCGGCGCTTTCGAAGATGTCGCGCCCACCGCAGCGGCGGTGTCCTAGGCCGTCAGCGACCGACGTATCTCGGCGCCGGTATCCAATACGAGCAAGATCAGGGTGCGCAGGGCGTCGTCGGCCAACCCCGCGCCGGGAAAGTTGTACCGCAGCATCACATCCGCGGTCTTCGCCGCGCCCTTGCCCGAGTTGCGTTGCACCGCCTTGTCGCTGACCTTCTCGACGAGGGTCACGGTGCCGAAGTTGCTGTCGCGCGCGTGCTTGGCCACCAGATCGCTGACCTTCTTGGTCAACGGCAGGTCCCACACCAGGATCTGGGTCAGCGACACCAGGTCGAGGCCCTCGGCGATGTTCACCACCCGCAGCGACGCGAACGTGCCGTCGTGGTGAACCGTCAGCGCGCCGTCGGCTTCGTCCTCGACGGGCAGCACGTCGCGGAGAATCGAGGCGAGGCGCTCCTGCAGTGATGGCACTAGGCGCTCCCGAACCGTCGATTGCGTTCCGCGTATTCCTCGCAGGCGGCCCACAAGTCGCGCCGGTCGTAGTCCGGCCACAGTTTGTCCTGAAAGATGTACTCGGCGTAGGCCGCCTGCCACAGCATGAAATTGCTGGAGCGCTGCTCCCCCGAAGTCCGCAGGAAAAGATCCACGTCGGGAATGTCGGGCCGCTGCATGTGACGTGCGATCGTCGCCTCGCTGATCCGCTCGGGGTTCAGCCTGCCCGCCTGCACGAGACGCGCGATTTCCCTTGTCGCATCGGCGATTTCGGCGCGACCACCGTAGTTCACACAGTAGTTGACCGTGATGACGTCATTGCTGCGCGTCATCGCCTCCGCGATCTCCAATTCGTTGATCACGCTGCGCCACAGCCGCGGCCGCGAACCCACCCAGCGGATCCGCACCCCGATCGTGTTGAGGTTCACGCGGCGCATGCGCACCACGTCGCGGTTGAATCCCATCAGGAAGCGGACTTCCTCGGGAGACCGCTTCCAATTTTCGGTGGAGAAGGCGTACAGGCTGAGCCATTTGATGCCGAGTTCGATTGCACCGCAGACGATGTCGATCACGACGGCCTCGCCCGCCTTATGGCCGTCGGTGCGGCTCAGCCCGCGTTGGGTGGCCCAGCGGCCGTTGCCGTCCATGACGATGGCGACGTGATTGGGCAATCGGTCGGCCTCGATCCTGGGCGCGGCCGCCTTCGAAACGTGCTGCGGTGGCCGGCAGGGGCCGCCGTCGGCAGCGGGCGGCAGCTCCGGGAAGACAACGGGCCATGTCGACTTGTCGGGAAAGGTCGGATAGTCGTCGGGCGCGGGGGGTAGCTGCGGGAAGTCGGTGGACTTGCGCTTGCGCTCGGCCGTTCGCCGGGACCCGGTGACCCGGTACTTAACCACAGGCCTCATCCTGCCCGATCAGCGCCGCGCGCCGTTCGGCGATCTGCCTGTCGATCTGATAGTTGCGCTCCACCAGCGGCAACGTTTTGAGCTGCCGCTCCAGATGCCATTGCAGGTGCGCGGCGACCAATCCGCTGGCATAGCTTCGGTGGGATTGCGGCGCCGCCTCGGCGGCCTCCCAATCGCCGTCGTGCAGCGCGGACATCAGGTCCAGGACGCCCAGCGGCGGTGTGGTGGCACCGGCCGGGCGGCACTGCGGACAAATGCTGCCCCCGGCGGCGATATGAAATGCCCGATGCGGACCGGGCGTAGCGCACCGAGCGCACTCGGTCAGCGCCGGTGCCCACCCGGCGATGCCCATGGCACGCAGCAGATAGGCGTCCAAAAGCAGGTCACGAGGGCGGTGTCCGTCGGCCACCGCCCGCAGCGCGCTCACGGTAAGCCGGTGCAGGGCCGGGGCGGGTGCCCGCTCCTCACCGGCGAGGCGCTCGGCGGTTTCCAGCATCGCGCATCCGCAGGTGTATCGGCCGTAGTCGCTGACGATGTCGGTGGCGAACGCGTCGATGGAAACGACCTGGGTGACGATGTCGAGGTTGCGCCCGGGGTGCAGCTGCGCATCGATGTGCGCGAAGGGCTCCAGCCGTGCGCCGAATTTGCTGCGGGTGCGGCGAACACCCTTGGCCACCGCGCGAACCAGCCCGTGATCGCGTGTCAATAAGGTCACGATCCGGTCGGCTTCGCCGAGCTTGTGCTGGCGCAGCACAACAGCCCGGTCTCGATACAGCCGCATCACCATAGTTTTGCACCCCGCCGCGACATTGCGGGGATCCGCGCCGTTAGTCTCGTACCCCGTGGTTGGCGCTTCTGAGTCCGTTTCCGGGTCCGCTTTCGGGTCCCGTAGCCAGCGCCTGCCCACGCTGACCGACCTGCTCTATCAGCTTGCCAGCCGCTCGGTGACGTCGGTCACATTGGTCCGCCGCGCCCTGCACGCCATCGACCTCAGTCAGTCCACCCTGAACGCGTTCCGCGTGGTGCTCACCGAGTCGGCGCTGGCCGACGCCGCCGAGGCCGACCGGCGGCGGGCCGCCGGCGACACCGCGCCACTGCTGGGCATCCCGATCGCGGTCAAGGACGACGTCGACGTTGCCGGGGTGCCGACCGCCTTCGGCACCGAGGGGTATGTCCCCCCGGCCACCCACGACGCCGAGGTGGTGCGCCGCCTGAAGGCGGCCGGCGCGGTGATCGTCGGCAAGACGAACACCTGTGAACTGGGCCAATGGCCGTTCACCAGCGGACCCGGGTTCGGACACACCCGCAACCCCTGGTCGCGGCGGCACACCCCGGGCGGGTCGTCCGGCGGCAGCGCCGCCGCCGTGGCCGCGGGGCTCGTCACCGCCGCTATCGGCTCCGACGGTGCCGGCAGCATCCGGATCCCCGCCGCGTGGACCCACCTGGTGGGCATCAAGCCGCAGCGCGGCCGGATCTCCACCTGGCCGTTGCCGGAGGCGTTCAACGGCATCACGGTCAACGGCGTGCTGGCACGCACCGTGGCCGATGCCGCGCTGGTGCTGGACGCCGCGTCCGGGAACGTCGACGGCGACCGGCACAAGCCGCCCCCGATCAAGGCGTCGGACTACGTCGGGATCGCGCCCGGTCCGCTGAACATCGCGGTGTCAACCCGATTCCCCTACACCGCTTTTCGGCCCAAGTTGCACCCCGAGATCCTGGCCGCGACCCGGAGTGTGGCCAGGCAACTCGAGCTGCTGGGCCACAGCGTCCAGACCGGCAATCCGGACTACGGGCTGCGGTTGTCGTGGGACTTCCTCGCCCGGTCCACCGCGGGCCTTCGGGATTGGGAAGAACGGCTGGGCGACGGGGTCAACTGGGACCCCCGCACGCTGGCCAACATGCGCATGGGCCACGTGCTGGGGCAGGCGATCCTGCGCAGCGCGCGCCTCCATGAGGCCGCGGCCCAGCGCCGGGTGGGGTCGATCTTCGACATCGTCGACGTGGTGCTGGCCCCCACGACCGCGCAGCCGGCCCCGTTGGCGCGCTCGTTCGACCGGTTGAGCGGCTGGGGCACCGACCGCGCCATGATCGCGGCGTGCCCGCTGACCTGGCCGTGGAACGTGCTGGGCTGGCCGTCGATCAACGTGCCCGCGGGGTTCACCTCCGACGGCCTGCCGATCGGTGTGCAGCTGATGGGCCCGGCCAACAGCGAGGGCATGCTGATCTCGCTCGCCGCCGAGCTGGAGGCGGTCTGCGGATGGGTGAGCAAGCAACCCGTGGTGTGGTGGCAGCACGGGCCGCCGTCACGCGATTGAGCGGCGCTAAAACCCAAGCCGGCCAAGCTGTTTGGGGTCACTCTGCCAGTTCTTGGCGACCTTGACCCGCAGGTCGAGATAGATTTTCGTCCCGAGCAGCTTCTCGATCTGACCGCGCGCCGCGGTGCCCACCTCCCGCAACCGGGCGCCGCCCTTGCCGATGACGATGCCTTTCTGGCTGTCCCGCTCGACGTAGAGCAACGCGTGCACGTCGATCAGGTCGTCACGATCGTCGCGGGGGTTGACCTCGTCGATCACCACGGCCAACGAATGCGGCAGCTCATCGCGAACTCCCTCCAGGGCGGCCTCACGGATCAGCTCGGCCATCAGAACCTCTTCTGGTTCGTCGGTCAACTCCCCGTCGGGGTAGTAGGCCGGGCCGACCGGGAGCGCAGCGGCCAGCACGTCGGTCAGCACGTCGACCTGGGCGCCGGTCACCGCCGACACCGGGACGATCTCGGCCGAGTCGTCGACCAGTTCGCTGACCGCGACCAGCTGCGCGGCCACCCGGTCCCTGGGCACTTTGTCGATCTTGGTGACGACGACGACGAGCGTGGTCTTCGGCGCGACCGAACGAATCTGGTCGACGATCCAGCGGTCTCCGGGGCCGATCCCCTCGTCAGCCGGGATGCACAACCCGATGACGTCGACCTCGGCGTAGGTGTCGCGGACCAGGTCGTTGAGCCGCTTGCCCAGCAGCGTGCGCGGCCGGTGCAAGCCGGGGGTGTCGACGAGAACGATCTGGAAGTTCTCCCGGTGCACGATGCCGCGAATGGTGTGGCGGGTGGTCTGCGGCCGCTTCGAGGTGATCGCCACCTTGGTGCCGACCAGAGCGTTCGTCAGCGTCGACTTGCCGGTGTTCGGCCTGCCGACCAAACACACGAAGCCGGAATGGAATTCAGTCATGGGCGAGCGCGCGCACCGTCACAACACGTTCCCGTCACGGTCGGTGAGGATGACCACCGCCGTCGGGGACAATTCGCGGACCGTGGCGATGCCGGGATCGTCGGCGGAGGCGGCCACCAGCACCGCGGCCTCCAGGCCGGTCGCCCCGCTGGATGCGGCGGCGGCCACCGCGGCCTGCAGACCCGTCAGCCGCAACGTCGACAAGCTCACCGGCGCGGCCGCATACGTGCGGCCATCGACGTCGCGCACGGCGGCGGCGCCGTCGGCCTCGGCGCGGGCCATCGCGGCCCGCGCCAACACCACCAGCTTCGCGTCCTCGTCGTCCAGCCGTTCAGCCATCCTGTTCGCCTTCCTGCACTACGGGTTCGGCCGGGCTCAGCAGAACGGTGCCAATCCGGACCCGTCCGCGATGATCGGGTCCGCCCTCGGCCCGCAGCCGCAGGCCATGTGTGACGACTTCGGCGCCCGGCAGCGGAACCCGGCCCAATTCCAGTGCCAGCAGACCGCCCACGGTATCGACGTCGAGGTCGTCGTCGAATTCCAGGTCGTAAAGTTCGCCGACGTCTTCGATCGGCAGCCGCGCGGAGACCCGAAACCGCTTGTCGCCCAGGTCTTCTATCGGCGCGGTCTCTTCGTGGTCGTACTCGTCGGCGATCTCGCCGACGATTTCTTCCAGCACGTCTTCGATGCTGACCAGGCCCGCGATGGCGCCGTACTCGTCGACGAGCAGCGCCATGTGGTTGCGGTCGCGCTGCATTTCCCGCAGCAGCGCATCCAGCGGCTTGGAGTCCGGCACGAACACCGCCGGGCGCATCACCTGCGAGACTTTGGTGTCCCGCCCGCCGTCAGCCGACAAGAACGTCTGTTGGACAAGGTCTTTCAGGTACACGACGCCGACGATGTCGTCGACGTTCTCGCCGATCACCGGTATACGGGAATGCCCGCTACGGACCGCCAGGTTCGTGGCTTGGCTGGCGAACTTGTCACTTTCGATCCAGATCATCTCGGTGCGCGGCACCATCACCTCGCGCGCCGGGGTGTCACCGAGTTCGAAGACCGACTGGATCATCCGGCGTTCGTCGGCGGCCACCACGCCGCGCTGTTGGGCGAGGTCGACGACCTCGCGCAGTTCGATCTCGGACGCGAACGGCCCGTTGCGCAGCCCGCGGCCCGGGGTCAGCGCATTACCCAGGACCACCAGCAGCCGGCTGAGCGGCATCAGCAGCCACGAGAGTGCTTGCAGCGGAAGGGCCGTCGCCAACGAAATGGAATACGCGTTCTGGCGGCCGAGGGTGCGCGGGCCGACCCCGATGACGACGAAGCTGGTCACCACCATGGTGGTCGCGGCGCCGAAAAGTGCCCACTTGATGCCGAAGTTGTCGTAGAGGAACACCACCAGCAGTACGGTCGCGGTGATCTCACAGATGATCCGCAGGAGCACCACCAGATTGATGTAGCGCGGCCGCTCGGACATCACCCGGAAAAGCGCGACCGCGCCGGGCCGCTCGTCGCGCACCAGCTCCTGCACCCGGGCCAGCGACACCGTGCTGATCGCGGCGTCGATCGCGGCGAAAAGGCCCCCCAGCGCGATCAGCGCGATCGCGCCGAGCAGCTGAGACAAACCGGTCAATTGTCGAAATACCTTGACTTGTCCAGCAACCGGCGGTCCCGTTCCTCCTGGCGGTCCTGCTGGTAGGCCTCGACCTGCTCGGCGACCCACTCTTCGAGCAGCCGCTCCTGCAACGCGAACATCTCTTTTTCTTCGTCGTGTTCGGCGTGGTCGTAGCCGAGCAGGTGCAGCACGCCATGGATGGTCAGCAGCGCCAACTCGTGTCCGAGGCTGTGCCCCGCCGCGGCGGCCTGCTCGGCGGCGAATTCCGGGCACAGCACGATGTCGCCCAGCATCGACGGCCCCGGCTCGGGCGCGTCGGGGCGGCCCCCAGGCTCGAGCTCGTCCATCGGGAAGCTCATCACGTCGGTCGGACCGGGCAGGTCCATCCAGCGCATGTGCAGGTCGGCCATCGCCGCGGTGTCCAACAGCACCATCGACAGCTCGGCACTGGGGTTTACGTCCATCTTGGCGATGACGAATCGTGCGACGCTGACCAATTCCGCTTCGGAGACGTCGATGCCCGACTCGTTGGATACCTCGATGCTCATGGCACCATCATCGACGACTGCGGACGCCGGAGGCCCGCCGAGCCGCCCGGTTCAGCCCAGAGCCGGGCTCCTCGTATCTGGCGTAGGCGTCGACGATTTCGGAGACCAGCCGGTGGCGCACCACATCCGCGCTGGTCAACTCGGCGATGTGGATGTCGTCGACGCTTTCGAGGATGTCGACCGCCGATCGCAGGCCCGACCTGGCGCCCCCTGGCAGGTCGATTTGTGTCATGTCCCCGGTGACGACGACCTTCGACCCGAAGCCCAGCCGGGTGAGGAACATCTTCATCTGCTCGGCCGTGGTGTTCTGCGCCTCGTCGAGCACTATGAACGCGTCATTGAGGGTGCGGCCGCGCATGTATCCGAGCGGCGCCACTTCAATTACCCCCGCGGACATCAACTTTGGGATCAGCTCGGGATCCATCATGTCGTACAGCGCGTCATACAGCGGCCGCAGATACGGATCGATCTTCTCGCTTAGCGTGCCGGGCAAAAAGCCAAGGCGCTCACCGGCTTCCACGGCGGGCCGGGTCAGGATGATGCGCGTCACCTGCTTGGTCTGCAGTGCGTGCACGGCCTTGGCCATGGCCAGGTACGTCTTCCCCGTGCCCGCCGGGCCGACACCGAAGACGATGGTGTTGGCGTCGATCGCGTCGACGTAACGCTTTTGGTTCAGCGTCTTGGGCCGGATCGTTTTACCGCGGCGCGACAGGATGTCCAGCGTGAGCACTTCGGCCGGTGACTCGTTGCCGGTGCCCACGAGCATGGCGACGCCGTGGCGCACCACCTCGGGTGTCAACGGCTGACCGCTTGCCACGATGGCGACCAGCTCGGAGATCGCCCGCTCGGCGAGCGCGACGTCGGCCGGCTCACCCGACAGGGTGATGGTGTTGCCGCGCACGTGCAGGTCGGCGTTGAGCATCCGTTCCAGTGCCCGCAGATTTTCGTCGGCCGAACCCAACAAGCCCACGACGAGATCGGGCGGAACATCGATGCTGCTGCGAACCTGAGCAGAGGCCGATGCGTCAGCGGCGCTGGTCTCGCGTGGCGTCACGTGGTTTCCGATGCCTACTTCCTCGGCTTGATCAGGGGCTTGCTCAGCTGACTCAGTCTACGCCCGGCGCCCCGGATGGTCAGCTCTCAGCAGCGTATTCGAGGCTGGCGACACAACAAAGTCTCGGCGTTCTGCCCCTAGCCACCGTCGCTTGCGGCAAGGGCCCGGATCAACCGGTCTATGACGGCGCCGGCATCCCGGCGCGCTTGTGCGGGATCATCTGCGCGCGCCACGAAGAGGGTCGCCTCGCGCATGGCGCCAAGCATCGTCAGCGCGGTCGCCTCGACGGGTTGCGGCGGGATGCGGCCGATCTCGACGGCGTTAGCCAGAAGCGCGCGCACCATCCCGGCGTTGTAGCGATTGCCGATCTCGGTCCACCGCGTCCAGCCGAGCACCACCGGGGCGTCCACCAGCACGATGCGCTGGATTTCGGGATCGGAGCAGGCGTCCAACCAGAATGCGGCGCCAAGGCGCAGGACCTCTACCGGGTCGGTCTCTCCGGCCGCGGCGATCGCTTCACCCATGTGGGCGGCCACTTCGCCCTCGACTTGCTCAAACACGGTCGCGAACAGCTCGGTCTTGTCGGCGAAATGGTGGTACAAGGCGCCGCGCGTAACGCCCGCGGCGCGGACGATCGCCTCCAAAGCCACCTCAGCGAAACCCTGCGTGGCGAACAACGGCCGCGCGGCGGCAACCAGCGCCTCACGTGTTTCCGCGGAACGCGCAGCTTGAGTCCGGCGGTCTTCGTTCAATTCATCTTGCCTTTCATACATACCGTATGTAGGTTCGTACATACCGTATGAATCTTGGCCCCAAAGATAGCAGTTGGATGCGCGAGATCGAGTCAAGGGAAGGAACACGGTGAGATGAGCTCTGCGATAAAAGCCGTCGAGGCGGACCGCACGGCGCTGCTGGCAACTTTCCCGCTGCTAGCGGACTCGGCCTGGGCCCAGCCCAGCGGCTGTCCGGGATGGTCGGTGCAGGACGTGGTGTCCCACATGGCGTGCAGTTTCTGGCTGGCGGTGGACCCGTCGCAGTTGCCCGATCCCGCAGGCCTACCCGCGGAGCGCGCTGCCGATTTATATGTCGAGTCACGTCGGTCCATGACTACCCAAGAAATCGTGGCCGACTACGAATCGGTCAGCTCGAAGGGCCTTGAGTTCCTCGCCGCGGCCGAGGGCCAGGACTTCGAGGTACCCCTTGGCGATGTCGGGACCTATCCCGCGTCGGTCATTCCAACGGCTTTCGCCTTCGAGCACTACGTGCACATCAGATACGACCTCTTCGAGCCGCACGGCCCGCTGCACGCCCCACCCCCCGCCTCCGACGGATTGCGGCTTGAACCAACGCTGGACTGGATCGAGGCATCGTTGCCCCAACAGAACGCTGACCTACTCGAGCGCATCGATGACGCGATGGAGATCCGCCTCACCGGCGTGTGCAACCGCACGCTTCGCCTCGGCGATGGCGACGTGACGGCCCAGATCACTTCGGACTCCGACGCATTCGTGCAGTGGGTCACCCAACGCGGCACCTGGGAAGCCCTCGGCGTGCACGCCGAAGGGAGCAAATCCAACCTGGAACTCGCGAGGCAGCTGAGCGTGTTCTGACGCGATCGGTCCGTGTCGCGGCGGCCCGCTATCGCGAGGCTGTAATTTCGCAGGGAAAGTGCGAGTAGGGGCCTGCAAAATTACAGGCTCGCCGGATCGTCCCATCGGCCGGTCAGGACGCCCAGCGCGCCCAGCGCCACGGCGGCCGCGCTCGACGTCCGCAGCACCTGCGGGCCGAGCCGGACCGCCACCGCGCCCGCGTCCGTCAACGCCGCAAGCTCGTCGGGCGCGATACCGCCCTCCGGGCCGACTACGAGTAACACCGAATCCGCCTGTCCCACAGCGACATCGGTGAGTCCATCGGTCGCCGACTCATGCAACACCAAAACTTTTGCGCCGGCCGCCGCCTCGTCGCGGATCCGCTGCGTCAGCGCGGTAGTGGATAGCACGCCGTCGACCGCCGGGATGCGCGGCCGACGGGATTGGCGGGCCGCGGACCGTGCGACGGCACGCCAGCGCCGCAGCCCCTTGTCGACGCGGGCGCCTTGCCAATTGGCCACACACCGGGCCGCCTGCCAGGCCAGGAACGCGTCGGCGCCGGCCTCGGTGGCGAGTTCGATCGCCAACTCCGAGCGTTCGGACTTGGGCAGCGCCTGCACCACCGTCACGGAGGGCCGTGCGGGCGCGACGCACCAGCGCTCCAGCACCCGGGCACGCAGCCCGTCGCGCCCGGCGTGCTCGACCACGCAGCGGGCCAGGCCACCGGATCCGTCGCCGAGCACCAACTGCTCGCCGGCACGGATCCGGCGCACGGTGGCGGCGTGAAATCCTTCCTCGCCGTCGACGACGGCCAGCGCCCCGGCGTCGGGCAGTGCGTCGATGTAGAACAGCGTCGCCACCATGTGCGCGGTCCGTTCGACTGTGGCTAGCGCCCGGTGAAGGTCTCGCGCAGCCGGCTGAACAGCCCACCGCCGCTGTGCGTCGAGCGGACCTCGGCCACCTCGCGGCTGCGGCGGTTCTTCAGCTCGCGCAGCAGTTCGCTGTCCTGGTGGTCCAGCCTTGTCGGAACCACGACCTCGATGTGAACGTGCAGATTGCCCCGGGCGCTGGAGCGTAGGTGCGGCATTCCGTGGCCACGCAGCGTGATGACCGAACCCGGTTGCGTGCCAGGGGGAATGGTGATCTCGCTCATGCCGTCGAGGATGGCGTCAACGGTGACCGTGGTGCCCAGCGCCGCGTCGACCATCGGCACCGAAATCGTGCAGTGCAGGTCGTCGCCGTCGCGAACGAAGATGTCATGGGCCTGCTCGTGCACCTCGACATACAGGTCGCCGGCGGGCCCTCCCCCGGGCCCAACCTCCCCCTGGGAGGCGAGCCGGACGCGCATGCCGTCGCCGACGCCGGCGGGGATCTTGACGCTGATTTCCCGACGCGCCCGCACCCGGCCGTCGCCCATGCACTGGTGGCACGGGTCGGGGATGACCACCCCGACGCCGCGGCAGGTCGGACACGGCCGCGACGTCACCATCTGGCCCAGCAGCGAACGCTGCACCGTCTGCACTTCTCCGCGGCCACCGCAGGTGTCGCAGGGAATCGGCGCGGAATCGCCGTTGGTGCCCTTGCCCTGACAGCGGTCGCACAACACCGCGGTGTCGACGGTGACCTGCTTGGTCACGCCGGTCGCGCACTCCTCGAGGTCCAGCCGCATCCGCAGCAGCGAGTCGGAGCCGGGCCGCACCCGGCCGATGGGACCGCGTGATGTGGCCCCTCCGCTGAAGCCGCCGCCGAAGAAGGCCTCGAAGACATCGCCCAAACCGCCGAAACCGCCGAACCCTCCGGCCGAGGCGGCGGCGTTTTCCAGCGGATCCCCACCCAGGTCGACGATCCGGCGTTTCTCCGGATCGCTGAGCACTTCGTAGGCGACGCTGATCTCCTTGAATTTCGCCTGCGCGGCCTCATCGGGGTTGACGTCGGGATGCAGTTCGCGCGCCAGCTTGCGATACGCGCGCTTAATGTCCGCATCGCTGGCGTTTCTGCTCACGCCGAGCAGCCCGTAGTAGTCGCGTGCCACGCCTGACCTTTCTTACGCCGCGCCTACGCGGCTATCCACAAATTGTCGCGGTGCGCAGTCATCGAGCACCCAGGACCTCACCGATATAGAGAGCAACCGCGGCCACGCTGGCGATAGTTCCCGGATAGTCCATCCTGGTGGGCCCCAGCACACCCATGCCGCCGTACACCGTGTCGATGGTGCCGTAGGCGGTGGACACCATCGAGGTGCCCGCCATCTGCTCGGCCGCCGTCTCGTGACCGATGCGCACCGTCACCTTGCCGGCTTCTTGCTGTGCCGCCAGCAACCGCAGCACCACCACCTGCTCCTCGAGGGCCTCCAGGATCGACCGCAGCGAACCGCCGAAGTCCGCGGCGTTGCGGGTCAGGTTGGCGGTGCCGCCCATCACCAGGCGTTCCTCGGTGTGTTCCACCAGGGACTCGAGCAACACCGTCGCCGAACGACCAACCGCGTCGCCCAAGCCTCCGGAACCCTCGAGATGGCTGGCGAGATCGGCCACCGCGGTCGAGGCCGCCGCCAGCCGTTTGCCTTCCAAGGCCTGGCCGAGCATCTCACGCAGTTGCGAAAGCTGGTGATCGTCGATCACGTCGCCGAGTTCGACGATGCGCTGGTCGACCCGGCCGGAGTCGGTGATGACCACCATCAGCAGCCGCGCGGGCGTCAGGGCGATCACCTCCAGGTGGCGCACGGTCGAAGTCGACAGCATCGGGTATTGGACCACGGCCACCTGACGGGTCAGCTGAGCCAGCAGGCGCACCGCACGGCGCAGGACGTCATCGAGGTCAACGCCGGACTCGAGGAAGCTTTGGATCGCGCGCCGCTCGGCCGACGACAGCGGCTTGACGTCGTCGAGCCGGTCGACGAACTCGCGGTATCCCTTCTCGGTGGGCACCCGTCCGGAGCTGGTGTGGGGCTGGGCGATGTAGCCCTCGGCTTCCAGCACCGCCATGTCGTTGCGGACCGTGGCGCTGGACACGCCCAAGTTGTGGCGTTCCACCAGTGATTTGGAGCCGATCGGTTCCTTGGTCGCGACGAAGTCGGCGACGATGGCACGCAACACCTCGAAGCGACGCTCGTCCGCGCTTCCCATCGACGTCCACCTCCTTGATCGCGTCCATTTTACGGTCTCAAGAGGCGCGAACTGCCAAGAGCGGGCCTCGGCGCCAGCCGCCGACGATTTTCCGGCTAGCCTGTCCCACATGCATTCGTCGGGCCCGGGCGACGCGTCGCGGAAGATCCACCAATGATTTTCAAGGGCGTGCGCGACGGTAAGCCCTATCCCGAGCACGGACTTTCGTACCGGGAGTGGTCCCAGATTCCGCCGCAGCAGATCAGGCTCGACGAATTGGTCACCACGACCACGGTGCTCGCACTGGACCGGCTGCTGTCCGAGGACTCCACCTTTTACGGCGACCTTTTTCCGCACGCGGTGCGGTGGAAAGGCATCACCTATCTCGAGGACGGCCTGCATCGCGCGGTGCGCGCCGCGCTGCGGAATCGCACCGTGCTGCATGCCCGGGTGTTCGACATGGATTTGCCGCTGAGCCAGCAGACCTAGCCGTTGAAGGGGACCCGGTCACGTTTGAGCGTCGCCAGGTGTCGACCTAGTAAGGACGACATTCAAGGAGGACCGCCATGCCCCGACTCAAGGGAGTGTCGGATCGCGACGCCGGCCTGGGCGCCAAGATTGCCTTCTTCTTCACCCGACGCAAGCTGGCGCAGATGACCGGCCTGGAAACGGCCGGGATGCTGGAACCGCTGCGGATTTATGCGCACATCCCCCGATTGCTCAGCGCCATCGGCAAGCTCGAGATGGCCGAGTCCAAGCTGGACGTCCTCAGCCCGCGCGAGCGCGCGCTGGCCGAGCTGAAGGCGGCGACGACGGTGCGCTGCGAGTACTGCATCGACCTGGGATCGCAGATCGCCCGCCAATGGGGAATCACCGACGAGGAGCTGTTGGCGATGGCCGACTACCAGAACGCCTCGTGCTTCTCCGACGTCGACAAGCTGATCTTGGAGTACGCCACCGCGATCAGCCGCACCCCCGTCGAAGTGACCGATGAGCTTTTCGACGCGCTGCGCGCCCATTTCGACACGCCCCAACTCGTCGCGCTCACCCACGTCATCAACCTGGGCAACTTTCGCGCCCGGTTCAACATCGCGCTCGGCATCGGGTCGTCCGGCTTTTCCGGCAACCGGGTCTGCGCCCTGCCCGAGCCGAACCGTGGGGCCGGCCGCGCGTGACCGTCGATGCGTCACTGACGCAGCGTTTCGAGGCGGCCCGACCACAGCTGGGCGCCATCGCATATCGGATGCTGGGCTCGATCGACGATGCTCAGGACGCCGTGCAGGAAGCGTGGCTGCGGCTGCGTCGCAGCGGCGCGGACGGCATCGCCAACCTCGACGCCTGGTTGACCACCGTGGTGGCCCGCATCTGCCTGAACATGTTGCGCGACCGCCACGCCCGCGGCCGGGAGGAATTGGTCGCCCATCTGCCGGATCCGATCGTCGATCCGGTCGGCGAGTCCGATCCCGAACACCGCGCGATGCTGGCCGACGCGGTGGGCCTGGCGCTGTTCGTGGTGCTGGACACGCTGCCGCCGGCGGAGCGGCTGGCGTTCGTGCTGCACGACGTCTTCACCGTCCCGTTCGACCAGATCGCACCCATCGTCGACCGGACGCCGGAGGCGACCCGCAAGCTGGCCAGCCGGGCACGCCGCCGCATCGAGCAGGCGGACCCGGTTCCCGACGGCAACCTCACCGCGCAACGCGAAGCCGTCGACGCCTTCTTCGCCGCGGGACGCAGCGGCGACTTCGACCGGCTGGTATCGGTGCTGCATCCCGACGTGGTGCTGCGCGGCGACTTCGGCGCCGGGACGGCCCGCTTCCGGGCCGACGGCGCGGCCTCGGTGGCCAAGCTGGCCCGCAGCTACGCGGGCCCCGAGCGCGAGGCGCGGGCCGCGACCGTCAACGGCGCCGCGGGCGCGGTCATCTTCGTCGGCGGACACGCCACGGCGATCATGGGATTCGTCGTGCGCGACGGGCTTATCGCGGCCATCGATGTGCTGGCCGACCCGGCGCGCATCGCCAAACTGGACCTAGGCGCGCTGCGCGACGATCACTGACCGGCGGCCTGCAGCAACTGCATCGCCGACGCCCGCGACAGCACCCAGCCGCCGCCCTGACTGATGAACGTGACGTTCTGCGTCACCGGCGACGTCAGCTTGGGGCCGGAGACCGCGACATCCGCGGTGGACGAACCGGACGCCGTCGGCTGGATGTTGGTGACGTCGAACGACAGCGGCAGGTCGCCATTCTTCGCCGCCTTCTGCAGCCTCTTGTCGGCGACGTGCGCTTCGATCCCGCTGATGCCGCCTTCAATCAGATTGCTCTTGCTGGAGAACGACACGTTGGGATCGGCCAGGCTGGTCAGCACGCTGGTCAACTGGTCGGCGGTCGGGACGTTGGCACCCGGAACCGGTGGCGCGGGCGGCAGCGGATCCTGCGGCAGCGGCGCACCGACCGCGGCCAGCTGGACCGAGGCCAGATCGCTTGGCGCCGCGGCGAAAGCGATGGCGGTTGCCGCTCCCCCGATGGCGGCCACGGTTGCCACGCCGGTGGCAAAGAACTTGACGGTTTTCATCGTCCCCCTTCCATGGGCACGCTTACTCTAGGCCAGCGCATGTGTGTCCAATCTATGCGCTCGCTGTGTAGACGCCCAGAATTCCGGTGCCGTTAGCCCGTCGCGGTCGATGCCTGAATCAGAGCGAGCGCCGCGTCGTGCTGCAGGACCCAGTTGCCACCTTGATTGATGAACACGAGGTGCTTGGTGACCGGCCCGGCGAACTTCGGACCCGAGATGGCCACATCGGCCTGGGCCATGTTCGGGCCGGCCGGCGCAATGTTGGTCACGGCGAACGTCTCCGGAAAGTTCCCGTTCCGGTAGGCCTTCCTCAGGTCGTGATCGGCGACCATACCCTCGTTCTGAGGGATGCCGTTTTCAACGAAGTTGACCTTGTCCCTGTAGTTGACGCCGGGGTCGGTTACTTGGGTGCACAGCGTGGATAGCTGCTCCGGGGTGGGCAGTTGGCCCGGCAAGGGCGGCGGGGGCGGCGGGTCTTGCGGCAGCGGCGCGCCGACCGCGGCCAGCTGCACGTGATCGGCGCCAGCCGGGACGAATGCGGCCGACGTCACGCCGATGCCGGCGGCGCCGATGGCGGCCACGGCCGCAACGCCTGTCGCGGCGGATTTCAAAGTCTTCAAGGTCATTGTCAAAGTCGTTGTCATGGTCAGGTCCTCCCCCTGAGTCGCACATGGAACGTGGCGGACGGCCTCATACCGTTCGTCTTGTGTTAGGTGGTGTAATTGTGCCCCCTGCGACCGCTATTTGTGTCTCGGCTCGGTCACGTTACGACCAAGCTCGCGTCTCATCGGGGCGGGTCTGGACGGACTCGTCGTGGATCCCAGCACCCGGTCCGACAGCAGTCCCAGGCAGCTCAGGTTGGGAAATCCGGGCCCCTGGGTGAGTCCGGCGAGGTTCGGCAGGAACAGCTTCGGGGCGACGTCGGCGACGGCGAGGTCGTAGCCGATCGCCTCCTGGAGGCGGTCAGCGGTCAGCGGCCCACCCAGACCCAGCTCGAGCAGGTCGAGCGCGTCCTGGCTGAACAGCGAGCTGAACCAGAGCGGGTCGGCGCCGGAGCCGTCGATGACCAGATCGAAACCGTGGACGGTCTCCAGGTTTTCGCTGCCCCGGTTGGTCGACAGCGTCAGCCGGATCTGGCCGTCCCACCCGACCGCGTGCGCGACCCGGCCGCGCAGGTGGTGAATGCGGTCATCGGCCAACAGCGCTTCCTGAACGTTCGCCGAGAACACTCCGCGGTCGGTGCGCGCCAGCGCGTCGCGGCGTTCGTCCAGCGTCAGCGCGGTCCAGTCGGTGGGATCGGAGAACAGCGAGTTCTCGAAGAATCCCTCGCCGCGGGTAAACAGCGTCACCTGTGGCGAGATGACGGTAATGGTCGAAACCCGGTGCCGGAACAGCTCATTGAGCATCGACGCGGCCGTCTCACCGCCGCCGATCACCGCCACCCGTTCGGCGTTGATCCGGTCGTGGCCGGCGGCGCGGTCCCAGAACTGGGCGATCGAGAGCATCCGCGGATTGCCGGGCAGCAGCGACTTTTCGGCCTGGCCGGGTCCGGTGATCATCAGGGCATCCGCGTGCACGGTGGTCTCGTGGGTGTGCAGCGCCCAGCGGTCACCGCTGACGGCCAGCCCGTCGACCTCGCCGTGCACGACGTCCAGGCCCACGTGCTGGGCGACCCACCCCAGGTACTGGCTCCACCGGCGATGGGTGGGTGCCGGCCGGCCCCGATCGATCCATTCGGCGAACGACGCGGTGGCGATCAGATAGGACTGCCAGCTGTAGCGCGTCATCCGCTCGTCGAGTTCGGCGTTGCGGCGCGGCGCCAGCGCCGATCGGTAGGGAAAGCCGACATCTTTTTCCGGGCTGGTCCCCAGCCGGTGCGCCCCGTCGGTCCAGCCGCCGCTGGCCTGCCAGTTGGCCCCGACCCCGGTGCGTTCGACCGCGATCACGTCGGGAACGTCGACGCCCATTTCGCGCAGCACGTACGCCTTTGCGGCGACGGCCACCGCCTTTGCCCCGGCGCCCAGGACCGCAAGCGTGCTCATGTCGCCAACTCCCTCAGTGATTCGGTCCAAAGTTGTTGCAGCACAGCAATATCCGCCTCATCGAGGATGTCGGGCAGCGCACGCCACTGCGCAACCAGGGCGCGCGCGTCGCCGGTGCCGACGATGCCCGCCGCCACGGTCAGCTCGTGGCGCACCGCCTGTTCCGGTTCCGGGACGTGCCCCAGGCCTGACATCAGTTCGCGGGCGAGGTCCAGGTCGCCGACGCCGACGTGGACGCTGCCGAGGTAGTTCAGCAACAGCTGGGGTCCGGGGAGTTCGCGCAAGCGCGTGTCGGGCCGCAAATATCGCAGCAGGCCGTAGTCGATTCCGCTGCCGGGAATTCGGGCCAGGTCGGTGGGGCCGTCGGCGTGGATTCGCAGCGGGTAGATCGCGCTGAGCAGTCCGACCGTGTCGCTGGTGTCTGCCGTCTCGTCGACGTCGACGTCCGCGCGGCCATGCGTCTCGAGCGCCAGCAGTGGCGCCGGTGTGTCCTGGCCGCGTCGGCGCCGCCACGCGGTCACCGTGCGCGCTGTCGCGGTGATCAGCAGTTCGCCCATCGGCTGACCCGCTGAGGCTTTGGCCAAGAGCCGGGCGGTGAGGTCGGCCCCGCAGGCCGAGATGCTGATCGCCACGTCACCGGCCCTGTCGGTCTGCGGCCGCAGCCTGCGGGCGCCCAATGGCGGGTCGGCGCCCTCGAGTTCGGCGGCCCAGAAGCCTGCGGTGTCCAGGGCCGCGGCCCGCTCGTGCAGCAGGCGTGACCATCGCCGGTAGCTGGTGTGCTCGCGCGCCGGCGCGGGTTGGCGTCCGGCGGCCAGGGCGTGCAGGCCGGCGTCGAGTTCGCCGAGCACGATGCGCCACGAGGCCGGGTCCATCGCCAGCACGTGGGCGGTCAACGCGAGCACCCCGGGGCCGGCGGGCCCGCGCAGCCACACGGCCGACAGCAACCGACCGGCCTGCGGGTCGAGACTCTCCAACGCGTCGAGTGTCTGCTTGGCGACCTCGTCGGCGGGATCGCCGGTAACCCGCGCTTCGGTGAGGATGTCCGATTTCGGTTGTGCGACAAGCGTCATCGCGTCGCGGTCGAGCCGGCATCGCAACATTTCGTGCCCGTCGATGACGGCGGACAGCAGCGCATCCAGGCGTTCGCGGGTGATCGTGTCGGGTAGCCGGATGACCTCGGTCTGCGCGAGCCGGCGCGGTTCGCCGTACTCGTAGAGCCAATGAACGCCGGCCAGCACCGGGATGGGTTCGCCGGTCGCGTCGACGGCCGTGCGCCGTGCGGCGTCGGAGTCGATGGCCGCGGCGAGTTCGCGGACGGTCTCGCACTCCATCATCAACCTGGCCCGCAGCGCGATGCCGCGGCGGCGGGCCGCCTGGACGACCGACAGGGCCACGATGCTGTCCAGCCCCAGTTGCAGAAAGCCGGCCGTGACGTCGATCTCGGCGGTCCCCAACACGTCGGTGAACGCATCGGACAGCGCCTTCTCGGTCGGCGTCTCCGGCGGGACGACCGGTCCGTCGACGGAATCGTTTGCCGCCAGGGCGTTTTCGTCGATCTTGCCGTGCGGCGTCAGCGGCAGCTCGTCGAGGACGATGATGTGGTGCGGGATCAGGTAGCGCGGCAGCCGATCGAGCAGCATCGAACGCAGCTCGGCCACCGCCGGCGGGTTGGGACCGCCCGCGACATACGCGGTGAGGCGCGGCCCCTGGGCGTGGTTGCGGGCCGTCACGTGCGCGCCGCGCACCCCGTCGTGGTCGTTGAGCACCGCGGCGATCTCGCCCGGCTCGACGCGGAAACCGCGAATCTTGAGTTGGTCGTCGCTCCGCCCGAGGAATTCGAGACCACCGTCGGGCATGCGGCGCACCACATCTCCGGTGCGATACATCCGCCCGCCGCGGCCGTTGGGGTCGGCTACGAAGCGCGCGGCGGTCTCGGCGGCGCGTCCGAGGTAGCCGCGGGCCAGCTGATCGCCCGCGAGATACAACTCGCCCGCGACGCCGTCGGGCACCGGGCGCAGCCAGGGGTCCATGAGGTAGGCCCGGGTGGTCCGGGTGGGACGCCCGATGGCCGGCCGGGCGTGTTCGTCGATGGCGGCGACGACCGCCTCGACCGTGGTTTCGGTGGGCCCGTAGCAGTTAAAGGCGCTCATGCCGCTGCGTGCCGATTCCGCTTGGATCGCTTGCCATTCGGCGATGCGCAGGGCTTCGCCGCCGAGCGCGAGGACCGCCAGCGGCACCCGTCGCAACAGCCCCGCGTTATACAGCTGGGCGAACATCGACGGTGTGGTGTCGATCATGTCCAGCCCGAACCGGTCGATGGTTTCGACCAACGCCTCGGCGTCGCGTTGCACGTCGTCGTCGACGACGTGGACCGAGTGGCCGTCGAGCAGCGCCGCCAGCGGCTGCCATGCCGCGTCGAAGGTGAAGGACCAGGCATGCGCGACGCGCAGCGGTCGCCCGATTCGCCTGGCCGCGGGCCGAAGAACGCGCTCGATGTGGTCGTCCGCGTACACCGAAAGCGCTCGGTGCGTGCCGACGACGCCCTTCGGCGTGCCGGTCGTGCCCGAGGTGAAGACGGCGTAGGCCGCATGGTCGGGTGCCACCGCGGCCGCCCGGTAGTCGGCGGGCCCGTCGACCGAAGCCGTGAACAACTCGTCGTCGACGACGATCGCGGCGGACGTCTGCCGCAGGATCTCGGCCACCCGCTCGTCGGGCATCCCCGGGTCCAGCGGCACGAGCATGCCGCCCGCTTTGAGGATTGCCAGCATCGCGGCGACGTAGTTCGGGCCCCGCGGCAGCATGATGGCCACGGGAGTCTCGCCGCGCACGCCCGCACGGATCAGGGCGGCGGCGAGCCGGTCGGCGAGCGCGTCGAGCTCGCGGTATGTCAGCCGGCCGTCGGCCCAGCTGACTGCGAGCGAATCGGGCTGGGCCGCAGCGATTTCGGCGAATCGGGTATGCACCGCGACGGGCGTAGTGCCCACGGCCGGCGGGCCCGTCGAGTCGCGCTCGCCGTCATTCAGGACGTCGACCTCACGCAGTGGCCGGTCCCACTCGTCCACCAAACGCCGTACCACGGCCAGCAGCCGCCCGCCGAGGTCCGCGGGTGTCAGCGCGCCCAGCGCGCCGTCGAGCACCTCGACCAAGACGGTGAGTTCGCCACCGCTCAGCTGCGCGGCGATGGTCACCGGGAAATGCGACACACTCTCCAGCGCCACCGGGCGGAAGGTCACGCCGTTCGCGGCGAACTCGCTGGCCCCCACCACTTCGCCGGGAGGGAAGTTCTCGTATACCAGCAGTGTGTCGAACATCTCTCCGACACCGGCGATCGAACGCAATTCGGCGTGCCCCAGGTAGCCGTGGTCCCGCAATGCGGCGGACACACGTTGCAGGGCAACGCATTGCGTGCCGACCGTCTCGCGCGGATCCAGTCGTACCCGCAACGGGACGCTGTTGATGAACAGGCCGACCATCGTCTCGACGCCGGGCAGTTCGCCGGGCCTGCCGGACACGGTCACCCCGAACGCCACGTCGCTGCGGCCGGTCACCACCGAAAGCGTTATCGCCCAGGACATTTGAACAAGGGTGTTCAGCGTGACCCCGCGGCCGCGGGCGGCGTCGGCGAGAGCGGTCGTGGCATCGCGGTCCAGCCGCAACGCGGTGCGACTCGGGATGCCGGCCTGCGCCGGGGTGTCGGTCAGCGCCGGCGACAGCAGGGTAGGGCCGTCCAGGTCCTTGAGGTGCTCGGCCCACACCGCGCGGCTGTAGGTCTGATCGCGCCCCGCCAGCCAGCCGATGTAGTCGCGGTACGGGCGCGGCGGCGGCGGCAGCGCGGCGATGTCGCCGGAGGCCCTATACAGGGCTAGCAGCTCGGAGACGAAGAGCGGCAACGACCAGCCGTCGATGACGATGTGGTGCGCGACGACGGCGAGATGCCAATGCTGGTCCGGCAATTCGATGAGCAGAAAGCGGATCAGCGGGCCGCGGCCCAGGTCGAATCGGCGCCGGCGCTCCTCGGCTTCCAGGGCCGCCACCTCGGCGGGGTCGGCACGCACACACCGCCATGGCAGTTCGAAGATGCTCGGAATCACCTGCACGGGCCGGCTCAGATCGCCGTGGACAAAGCTTGCCCGCAGATTGGGATGCCTGGTCAGCATCGCCGCGGCGCACTCGCGCAGCAGGGGGACGTCGAGCGGGCCCGTTACGTCGGCGGCCATCGCGATGACGTATGGGTCGGCAGCACCGGAATCGTCCGTCAGCGCCGCCATCGAGAACAGCCCCTGCTGCAGGGGGCTGAGCGCCATCACGTCTTCGATGGCCGGTCGCTCGTCGGCTCGCGTCACGGCTGGTGGTCCCATGACGACGTCAGGGCCGACAGCTCGTCGGGGGAAAGTCCCGACGCGGTCATCGGCGCGTAATGCCGGTCCTCGGGCTCGCTTTCGGCCTTGGCGTCGAGGGCTGCGGCGAGCTCACGCAGCACGGGATGTTCGAAGACCATCCGCGGGGTGAGCGGCATTCCGGCATCCCGCGCCCGTGCGGACACGCGCACCGCGGAAATGCTGTCCCCGCCGAGGTTGAAAAACGCGTCGTGCCGCCCGACCGATCCGGCGTCGAGAACGTCGGTGAGGATGGCCGCCAGCGCGCGCTCGGTGGCGGTAGTGGGCGGTTCGGTGGGTTGTGTGTCCGCCGCCGGCGCGGGCTGTGCCGCCAGTTCGGGGCCGCCCAATAGTTCCAGTTGTCCGTCGTCGTCCCACACGCCGCGCTCGCCGGTGCGGTAGAGCCTCGAACCTGGTTGCGCGGCAAAGGGATCGGCGATGAAACGGGCTGCGGTCGGCGAGGGTCCCGCCAGCCGGGCGCAGACGGCCGGGCCGCCGCCGTAGTAAACATCGCCCACCACGCCGGTCGGGACGGGATTCAGCGCGGCATCCAGGAGGTATACGTCGCGCGCCTTAGACCGGCCCAGAATGCGCTGCCGCTCTTGCGCACTGGCGATCTCCACCTCGCGCAGCGGTTGATCGGGTCGGTCCGCGAACGCCTCGACGACGCGGATCAGCCAGTCGGCGAATCGTTGCGCGGTGCTGCGCTTGTACAGCTCGGGGCGGTAGATGACGTGGCCGCGGTAGCCGTCGTCGGATGCGAAGAAGTTGACGGACATGTCGGCGTGCGCGACGTCGAACGTCGGCTCCAGAGCGCTGAACGTCGTGTCGCCGCCGGGACCGCTATCGATGACGGTGTCTTGTGGCAGTTGGTCCCGCACGTGCACCACGACGTCGAACAGCGGATTGCGCGACAGCGACCGCGCCGGGCTGACCGCATCCACCACCTGGTCGAACGGCAGGTCCTGGTGCGCGTAGGCCGCCAACGCCATGTCCCTGGTCCGCCGCAGCACCTCGCGCAGCGTCGGGTTTCCGCTCAGGTCGTTGCGCAACACCAGGATGTTGATGAAGAACCCGATCAGCCGGTCGAGTTCGGCTTCGTTGCGACCGGCGACCGGGGTGCCGATAGGGATGTCCGGGCTGCCGCCGGCCTTGTGCAGGACCACCGCGACGGCGGCTTGCAGGAGCATGAACTCGGTAATGCCGAGATCGCGCGTTAGGTCCTTCACCTTCGCGCGGGTCGCCGACGCGAGACTGAACTCGACGGCGTCCCCGGAACCGCTGAACAGGGCAGGGCGCGGAAAGTCCGGGCGCAGACCGCTTTCGCCTGCCAACCCCTCGAGTTGGCGGATCCAGTAGTCGCGTTGCGGGCCCGCGATGCCCGCGCTGTCGTCCAACAGCGCCGCCTGCCATACACCGAAGTCCGCGTACTGCACCGGAAGCGGTTCCCAGGATGGCGGCTGCCCGCCGCTGCGTGCCCGGTAGGCGGTCAGCAGATCGGTGAACAGCACCCCGGCGGACCAGTGGTCGCCGGCGATGTGGTGCGCCACCAGGGACAAGACGTTCTGGTCCGGCAGGCTCAGCAACGCCGCCCGAATGGGCAATTCGTTCTCGAGATCGAAGACGTGGCGCCGCTCGTCGTCCAGTTCGGCTTGCAGCCAGTCCTGGTCGGGTCCCGCGGCGCGCCGGACCGGCACCTCGGCGGGTGAGTGGATGATCTGGTGTGGCACGCCGTCGATTTCGCGGTAGGTGGTCCGCAAGATCTCGTGCCGAGAGACCACGTCGGTGATGGCCGCCGCCAGGGCCTCGGTGTCGCAGGGGCCACGAAGCGCGGCGGCGAACGGGATGTTGTTGACGGCGTTGGGTCCGTCGAAGCGATAGGTGAACCAGCTTCGCAGCTGCGACGACGACAACCGCACCGGTCCGTCGTGCTCGGCCGGCATCAGTCGCGGCCTCGCCGAATCCGGCGTCTCTGTTGCGTCGAGGTGCGCGGCGATGCGCGCTACCGTCGCCAGTTCGAAGATTTCTCGCACACCGACCTCGACGCCGAACGCATTACGCACCGCCGCAACGAATTTCGTCGCGAGCAGCGAGTGGCCGCCGAGGTCGAAGAACGAGTCGTCGGCGCCGACCCGGTCGCTGCCGAGCAGCTGGACGAACAGTTCGGCGACGCGCCGCTCGGTGGCGGTCTCCGGCTCGCGGAACTCGACGCCTGAGCCGACCTCGGGATCGGGCAGCGCCGCGCGGTCGATCTTGCCGTGCGCTGTGATCGGAATCTCCTCGAGCACAACGTATGCCGCCGGGACCATGTACTCGGGCAGGGCTGCCGCCACCCGCGCGCGGATGCGGTCGAGATCCACCTCGGGCGTTCCTGCCGCGGGTGTCACGTAGCCGACCAGGCTCTTGCCCAGTCGTGGCAGGTCGCTGACGACCACCACCGCCTGTCCGACCGTGGGATCGACCGAGATGGCCGCGGCGACGTCACCCAGCTCGATCCGGAAACCGCGGATCTTCACCTGCTCGTCGGCGCGACCCACATACTCGACGTCGCCGTCGGCGTTGCGGCGTGCGAGGTCTCCCGATCGGTACATCCGGGCGCCGGGATTGAACGGGTCGGCGACGAACCGTTCGGCGGTCAGCCGCGTCCGGCGATGGTATCCGTGCGCGAGATGCGTTCCGCCTAAGTAGATCTCGCCGATCACGCCGACGGGCACGGGTCGCAGCGAGTCATCGAGCAGGTGCATCGTGGTGTTGATCTTGGGCCGGCCGATGGGCACGATGCGAGTGCCTTGCGGGCCTTCCACCTTGTAGCGGCTGGCGTTGATCACGGTTTCGGTCGGACCGTAGAAGTTGTGTAGCAGCGCGTCGAATGTGGCGTGGAACTTGTCGGCCACCTCCCCGGGCAGCGGCTCGCCGCCGATGGGCACCCGCTGCAGCGTTCGCCACTGGTTGACGCCCGGCAGCGACAGGAACAGGCCGAGTAGGGACGGCACGAAATGCATGGCCGTGATTCCCTCGTCGCGCAGCAGGGCGGTGAGGTAACCGATGTCGTTGAGTCCGCCGGGGCGCGGGATCACCATTCGCGCACCGCAGGCCAGCGTGCCGAAGATCTCGGCAATCGACACGTCGAAGCTCGGCGACGCGACCTGCAGCAGGCGGTCGGTGTGGTCGACCCCGTAGTCAGCCTTGAACCATACGAAGTACTCCGCGACGGGGCGGTGCGGCACCGCGACGCCCTTGGGCACTCCGGTGGTCCCAGAGGTGTAAATCAGATACGCGGTGTTGTCCGGGCGCAGCGGCCGGAGCCGGTCGTCGTCCGTCGGGTCGTGTGCGGGGTGGGCCGCCAGGTCGGTCACTGGCTCGCGCAGCACCAGCTTCGCGTCGCAGTCGCCGAGGATGAATTCCAGCCTGTCCCTCGGATAGGTGGGGTCGACGGGCACATACACCGCGCCGGACTTGGCGATCCCCAACGCGGTGACGACCAGATCCGGTGACTTGTCGAGCAGGACGGCGACGCGGTCCTCGCTGCCGATCCCCCGCCCGATCAGCCAGTGCGCCAACCGGTTTGCCTGCTCGTTGATGTCGCGGTAGGTGAGCCGGTGGCCCTCGTAGCTGACGGCGATCGCCTCTGGAGTGCGCGCGGCCTGCTCGGACACCAGGTCGGCGAGCGTTCTGGATGGGGTATCGAACGCCTCGCCGCGCGACACCTCGCGCAGCCATTCGGCGTCGGCCTCACCCATCAGCGCCAGCGCGGCCAGCGGCTGCTCCGGGCGGGCGAGGGCGTCGTCGAGCAGCACCACGAAGTGCTCCAACAGCTGCCGCGCCAGGGCGGGTTCAAGGATGTCCAGCTGGTGTTCGGCCTCGACCAACACGCCGGTGCCGTCGAATTCGACCATGAAGCCCAGCGGCAGCTGGGTGAGATTGCTGCGCAGGTCGTAACGCACGCAGTCGACGCCGGGCGGCCGGAATCCGCCGCCGTCGGGCTCGCGGAATCCGAAGCTGATCCGGGTCATCCGTTCGGCGCCGTGCCGGCGATCGGGGTTCAGTTCGCGCACCGCGCGGTCGAGGCCGACGCGTTGGTGTGCGAACGCGCCCGTGGCGATGTCGCGCGTCGATTTGAGCAACTCGCGGAAGCTCATCGCCGGGTGCGGCCGCAGCCGCATCGCCACCGTGTTGCCGAAATAGCCGATGGTGTCGTCGGTTCCGGCGCCGCGGTTGAGCACCGGTGCGGCCACGAGAAAGTCGTCGCTGTGGGTGTAGCGGTGGACCAGTGCACCGAAAGCGGCCAGCAGGACCATGTACGGAGTGCAGCCCGCGTCGCGGGCCATCGCCGTCACTCGCTGGGCGGTGTCGCTTGACAGCCGCATCCCGCAACGGGCGGCGCGCCAGTTGGTCGGCATGGTCGTGCCGGCCGAACCCGGGAGTTCCAGTGGCTCCGGCGGATCGGCCATGACGGCGCGCCAGTAGTCGAGATCGGCCTCGGTGGTGTCCGGCCCGGATGCGGCCGGCAGGGAGCGTTGCGGTCCGAGGTCGGCGCCGCCGTAGGCCTTGGTGAGGTCGGCGAAGAAGACGCGCCACGAGCCGTCGTCCCAGGCGATGTGGTGGGCCACGAACAGCAGGATGTGTTCTTCGGCGGCGGTGCGCACGACGGTGATCCGTAACGGTGCGTCAGCGGAAAGGTCGAAGGGCGCGGCGAATTCGCGTTGAGCCAGCACTTCGAGGCGAAGCCGGCGTGCCTGCTCCGACAGGTCGGTCAAGTCGTGGTGCGCCCACGCCGGACGGAGATCGTCGTGCACCGTCGGCCGGGGATCGCCGTCGTCGCTGAGCGCGTAGGTGGTGCGCAGGATCCGGTGGCGGCGCGACACGGCATCCACGGCGTCGTGCAGCCGGGCGAGATCGATGTCGCCGGTGATCCGATAGGAGACGCAGACATTCAGCAGCGCGCCACTGGGGTCGGCCATCTGCACGAACCACATCCGGGCCTGGCCGTCCGAGAGTTGGTCGTCGGCACCGCTGTCGGTGTCTTCGGTGTCGGACGAGAGACCGCGTTCGGCGAGCCTGCGACGAAGCAGCTCCAGTCGGGCCGCGTCGAGCCGGGCGGTGTCGGCGATGTCAGTCACGCGCTTTGTCCATTTTTCAGGTCCACTTTCTGTGCTGCTTCGGAGCGCTCGTCTGCACGCTCGAGTTGTTCGACAAGTTCGTCGCCGGTGATCTCGCCCATCAGCGTGGCCAGCGACACCGCCCGGCCGGTCGTCTTTTTGAGGCGTTTGCGTAGTTCGACCGCCAGCATCGAGTCGATGCCCAGATCGAAGAGCGATTCGGTGAGGTCCAATTGGCCGGCGGCCGCGATGCCGAGCACCGCCGCCAATTGGCTGCGCACCGCGTCGACGATCGGCACCGCGGCGTCGACCGAGTCCATCTCGGAAGGCCGGTCGGGTTCCTCGGATCGCTTGGTGCCCAGGAAGATCCGCAGCCGGGCCGCGTCGGCGGAGAACACCAGGGGGTCGTCGTGCCAGTCGCAAAGGCTCGCCCCGATCGCGTCCCGGGGTGCCATCGGGCGCAGACCGGACCGCTCGATGCCTGCGCGCTCGGTCGAATCCAGGATGCCCGAGCCCCGCCACAGCCCCCATTTAATCGCGACACAGTGCCTGCCCCCCGCACGGAGCTCGGCGGCCATCACGTCCAGGAGGCGGTTGGCTGCCGAGTACGCCGCGTGCCCGCGTCCGCCCCACATTCCGGATACCGACGAACACAACACCATTCGCGCGTCCGGCCGGCTGGGCCACAGCTCGGCCAGATGGGCGAGGCCGGCGACCTTGGCGGCGAGGGTGTCGGCCACGGCGCCCGGCGTGAGTGCGGCGGCGGTACCGAACGTGGCGGTGCCCGCCGCGTGCACGATCAGCGAGGCGCCTTGTCCGCCGTATTCGGCTGCGACAAGCGCCAATTGGGCCGGGTCGGTGATGTCGCACGGCGGTGACAGCACCTGGGTTCCGTACTCGGCCGCCAAGGTCTTCAGCAGTTGCGGATCCGCGCGGTGGCGGCTCAGCAGCACGATGCGCCGCGCGCCGCGCTCGGCGAGGTAGCGGGCGTAGTGCAGGCCGATGGCGCCGGCGCCGCCGGTGATCACGACGTCGTCGAGCAGGCGAGAGTCCAACGGCCACTGCGGGGCGGGGGGTGCATCGCCGAACCTGCGCTCGAACAACGCGTACCCGTCGGCGACGCCGCGCAGGGCGGTCTCACCGACACCGGCGATCACTGCGTCCACGGCGGCGAGACCGGCGGCTGGCGCCAATTCCCACGACGGCAGGTCGAGGTGGGTGAAAGCCCGTTCGGGGTAATCGAATCCGGTGCTGCGGTGCATCGCAGCCAGCGCCGCGTGGCCCGCCGACGGCGGCGCATCGTGCTGGCCTACCCGCTCGGCCGCCACGGTGATCAGGCAGACGGTGTGGCATCGAGGACCCGGCGAGCTCGCATAGTCGAGCACGCCGGCCCCGATCACCTCCGGCAGCGCATCGGCGGCCTGGTAGGCCCCGGCGCATTCGAGGGTGGGCGCGATCGCCACGACGATCTCCGCGTCCCGCGGTTGACCGAGCTGCGCTACCGGGTGGGAGTCGATCGCCGCGCGCAGCGCTCCCGCCAGCACACCATCGCCGCCGACGTCGATCACCGCGATCCGCACGGGCCGGTCGGTTGTCGGCGGCGACGTGCGCTCCCAGCGCTCGACGGAGATGCTGGGATCGTCGGTTGAGCCGGGCACGGCGGACAGCGACTCCGGGTGCGCCCACATCGGGATTGCGCGCATCGGCGCGTTCGGAAATCCCCGCAAGCCGGCGCCGCCCTCGACATTCAGGTGGTCGCCCCAGGCGTAGCCGGGGTCGGCCACGGCCGCGGTGACGATGTTGGCCGACAGGGTGTCGACCAAGGGCTCATCCCGGCGACCTGATCCGACCAGAACCGCCGGGTCTTCGCGTAGGTCCGCCTCGAAGATCTGGCCGATCGAGAACAGCAGCGCGGGATGCGCTGACAGCTCGATGAACGACCCGGCGCCGCGACGGATTGCCGATTCGAACGCGCGGTCCAACCGCACCGTGTTGCGCAGGTTCGTATACCAGTAGTCGCCGAAGGGCGTGTTCGGCGCCACGACGTCGCCGGTGGTGCCGCCGATGAATTGCACTGGGGCTTCGGCGAATTCCGAGGAGGGCAGGCGCGTTCTCAATTCGTCGCGGAGCGACTCGAGCAGGCTGGTGTGCCCCGGGAAGCCGGCGCTGATCTCGCGGGCGAACTGGCCGTTGGCGCGAACCGCGTCGGCCATCGCGAGCACGGCGTCGCGGTCACCCGACACCGCGACGGTCGATGCGGAGTAGACCACCGACACCTCCGCCCAGCCGTCGGTGGCCGCGATCAGCGCCGCGGCCTCCCGGGCGCCGATGCCCAGCGTCGCCATTGCGTAGCGGCCCGGAAGCCGGTCGACGACGCCGGCACGGGCCGCGACCACGGCGACGGCATCGGGCAGCGTGATGGCGCCGGCGACGACGGCGGCGGCGACCTCGCCGAGACTCTGGCCAATGGTGAGGTCGGGGACCACACCGCACGAGCGCCACACTTCCGCCAGGGCGACGGCGTGGACGAATTGGGCGCCCTGGACCTCGGTTTCGGAGAACGTCCGCGCATCGTCCGTGGCCGTCAGGTAGCGCAGCGGCGACTCGATGCCGGCGGCGTCGAACGCGGCGACGCAGCCGTCGGCCGCCGCGCGATAGCGCGGGAGCGCCCGGTAGGCGACGCTGCCCATGCCCGGCCAGTGTCCGCCCTGACCGGGAAACACGAACGCCTGCCGGGGGCCCGAATCCAGCGCCGAGCCGGCGACCAGTGGATGCTCGCGCCCCGCGGCCAGCGCACGCAACCCGTCGATGAGCTCGAGGCGGTCGGCGGCGCGGAGCACCGCACGGTGCCTGCGCACCCGTCGGGTCTGGTGCAGCTGCCGGGCCACCTGCGGCACAGTCGTTTCCGGAAACCGGTCGAGGTAATCGGCGATCACCCGGGCATCCGCGGCGACGAGTTCGTCGGCGTGCGCGCTGAGCAGGACGGGGATGCGCCCGTCGGGCAATGGGCCCATCAGGCGACCCTGCGACCATTGCTGGTGTCGGGCATCGAGACGATCAGGTGGGTGTTGGTGCCGCTCATCCCGAACGCAGATACCGCCGCGGTTCGCCATCCGTCGATCGCCCGCCACGGCGTGAGCTTGTCCGCTAGCCGCAAACCTTGGTTGTCCCAGTCTATTTCGCGGCTGGGCTCGTCGACGTGCAGGGTGGGAGGCACCGCGGCGTGTTCGGCGGACAGGATGACCTTGGCGAGACCCAACGCGCCCGCCGCGGCCTGCGCGTGCCCGATGTTTGACTTGACCGATCCCAGCAGCGGTCCGCGCCCGGGCGGTGCGGTGCCGTAACTGGCCGCCATCGACAGCAGCTCCGTCCGGTCGCCGACCCGGGTTCCGGTGGCGTGCCCTTCGATCATCCCGACCTCGACGGGATCGACCCCGGCCTGGGCGATGGCGCGCCGGAACAATCGCAGCTGCGCGTCGCCGCTGGGCGCCATCAGTCCGTTGCTGCGCCCATCGGAGTTCACGCAGCTGGCGCGCACCTCGGCGAGGATGCGGCGCCCGTCGGCCACCGCCCTGGACCGGCGCTGCAGGACGAACATGGCGGCGCCTTCCGCCCAGACGGTTCCGCTGGCATGCGCGCTGTAGGGCCGGCAATGGCCATCATCGGACAGCGCGTGCTTCTTGGAGAATTCGACGAAATAGCCCGGTGTGCCCATCACGCATACGGCGCCGGCGAGCGCGAGGTCGCAGTCGCCGGCCCGGATCGCTTGCACGGCGGTGTGAAACGCCGCCAGCGCGGAGGAGCACGCGGTGTCGACCGTCAGCGCGGGCCCCGCCAGATCCAGGGTGTAGGCGATGCGCCCCGAGATGACACCCAGCGACGTCCCGGTCATCAGATGCCCGGTGTGATGCGAGAACTCGGAAAGACCGGGCCCGTATTCGAGCGCCGAGGCGCCGACATAACAGCCCACATCGTGACCGGCCAGGTCATCGGGATTGATCCCGCTGTTCTCCAGGCTGCGCCACGCGACCCGCAGCGCGACCCGCTGCTGCGGGTCCATGGCCGTCGCTTCCCGCGGGGAGATGCCAAAGAACTCGGGATCGAATGCCGGTGCGCTGGACAGGAATCCACCAAGGTTGTGGATGGGTTTGAACCCGTCCCGCCGCGAACCTGCGAACAGCTCGCGAAGGGCCCAGCCCCGGTCGGCGGGGAACGGGCCGAGCCCTTCGCGCTGCTCGGACAGCAACGCCCAGAAATCGTCGGCGTTTTCGATCCCGCCAGGCGCTTCGAGTGCGAGCCCGACGATCACGACCGGGTCGTTATCGGACATCGGCGCTCACCATCCGGGCCACTGCGTCGAGATGGTCGTTGAGGTAGAAGTGGCCGCCCGCGAAATCCGTCAGCGTGAACCGGCCGGATGTGTGAGTTTGCCATGTGGCCAACGTTTCCCGGCTGATCCGGTGATCGCGGGTGCCACCGACCGCGTGGATGTCGGCGCGGATGCGTACGTCCGGCGGGCACGAATAGGCGTTGAGGGCGGTGTAGTCGGCCTGCACCGCCCGCACCAGGAGTTCGACGAATTCCTCGTCCTCCAGCAGCGCGGGATCGGTGCCACCGAGGTCCACCATGTCCGCCAGCACGCCGCTGGCGCTGGTCGGCAGCGGTCCATACGCGGTGACCGTCGACGGGGCCTGCCCGGCCGAGGCCCACAGCACGCGCACCGGCACCCCGTTGCGTTCGGCCACGCGGGCGAATTCGAAGGCCACCACGGCGCCCATGCAATGGCCGAACAGGCTCAGCGGAGCCGCCGCGGCCCAGTCGCCCGCCTCGAACAGCTCGACTGCGAGCGCACCGATGCTTTCCGCCGCGGGATGATGCCGGCGGTCCGCCCGCTGCGGGTACTGCACCACATAGGCGTCGACGTCGTTGGCCGACAACGCTTTAGCCAGCGAGCGGTATGCGGCGGCGGCACCGCCGGCGTGGGGAAACACGACCACCGAGCCGCTCGCCGTGGCGCCGGTAAACCGCTTCACCCAGGGCTGGAACTCTCGGCGAGCGGGTTGCTCGGTCGGCACGTCGAGTGCGGACAACACGTCGACGCGCGACATGTCGGCGATCTCCAGATAGACCTCGGCGACGAGCTCGAGTCGTTCGGCGTTGGCGTCTCGGTCGATGAGCAGCTGCGCCAGCGTGGCGGCGGTCCTCGCGGCGAAGACATCGGCGACCATCATGCTCGGCGAATCGAGCCACTGGCGGATCGCCGCGACGGCCTGCGTCGCAAGCACGGAATCGCCGCCGAGGGAGAAGAAGTCGTCGTGCACGCCCACGGCGTCGCGGTTCAGCAGACCCGCGACGATGTGGCACAGCGCCCGTTCCAGCTGCGTTCGCGGTGCCTCGTAGCGCGCCGACGTGTCCCGCGACTGCTCGGCCACTGCCGCGGCCAGCTCGCCGCCGACGGCGCGCCGGTCGATCTTGCCGCCGTCGGTGAACGGGATGCGCCCGACCACCGAGATGTGTGCCGGAATCATGTGTGCGGGAACGAGATCGACGAGAACCTCGCGAATCCGCCGGGCGTCCAACGCGGGGTCGTCGAGGCGGACTTGGGCGGCCAACACCTCGGCGCCGCCGGGCGCGGCCACCACGGCGGCCACGGCCGCGTGCACTCCGGGCACCCGGCGCAGCGACGCCTCGATCTCGCCGAGCTCCACACGATAGCCGCTTATCTTGATCCGGTAATCGGCCCGGCCGACGAATTCGAGGGTGCCGTCCGGCCAGTAGCGGGCCAAATCACCCGTGCGGTACCAGATCCGGCCGTCACGGAGAACGAAACGTTCCGCCGTCAGTTCGCCGCGGCCGCGGTAACCCCGGGCGATGCCGCGTCCGGATATCCACAGTTCCCCCGCAACCCAGTCGGGGCAGTCGGCGCCGGCGTCGTCGACGACGCGGCATGCGATATTCGGGAACGGGACGCCGTAGGGCACGGCGGTCCAATCGGCCGGCAGCTCGTCGCCGACCTCGAAAATGGTTGCGTGGACGGCGGTTTCGGTCGCGCCGCCCAGCCCGGCGAAGCGCACGTTCGGTGCCATTGCCCGCAATCGGCGGGCCAGGCCGGGACGCACCCAGTCACCACCGGTGGGCACCACCCGCAGCGACGACAGTCTCTCCTGGCCGACCTCGACGAGCATCTCCAGCCAGCCCGGCAGGAAGTTCAGCACGGTGACGCCGTGGGTGTCGATGAGCCGGGCCCACGCGTCGGGGTCGCGCCGCTGCGCCTCGTCGACCACCACGATCGCGCCGCCCGCGCGCAAGGTCGCGAAGACGTCCAACACCGACATGTCGCATTCCAGCGTCGACAGGGCCAGGCACCGATCGGCGGCGCCGATATCGAAGTGGCGGGTGATGAATTCCACGGTGTTCATCGCGCCGTCGTGCGTCATCTCGACGCCCTTGGGCTGCCCGGTCGAACCCGAGGTGAACAGCACGTAAGCGAGGTCGGCCGGATCGCCGCCCGCGGGCACGATGTCCGGCGGCGCGGCGGGTGTATCACGCAGCGCGTCGGCGATCGTCAACTCCGGCACCGGCAATCCCAGCGGCTTCCCGCCGCACACCAGGGCCAGACGCACTCCCCCGGTTTCCAGGATGCGCTGCGCGCGGTCGCGGGGTTGGTCGACCCCGATCGGCAGATACACGCCGCCGGCGGCCAGGATCCCCAGCAGCGCCGGCACCTGCTCGGCGGTCTTGGGACCCATGACCGCGACCGTGTCGCCGGCGCCGATCCCGCTCGCGCGCAACGCCGCCGCTACCGCCAGCGCCTGATCGCGCAACCGCGCGTAGCTGAGGTCGCCGGAGCTGGCGAACACCGCGGGCGCGTCCGGCCGCAGCCCGGCCTGCCGAAAAAACCCGTGGTGCAACGCCTCACCACTGGGCGCGGCGGTGCGGCCGTTCACCGCGTCACGCACCGCGCGCTGCGCGGCCGGCAGCGTCGACGGGCCGGGCGCATCCCACGGATCGTCGGCCGCGGCCAGCCGGAGCAGTTCGTCGACGTGATGGGTGAACATGGCGTCGATCACGCCGGGCGCAAAAACGCCGTCGCGCACGTCCCAGTTCACCAACACCCCGCCGTCGAACTCGGTGACCTGCGCGTCCAGCAGCACCTGCGGGCCCTGCGAAATGATCCACCCCGGGCGGCCGAATTGCCCCGTGACATCGGCGCTGAACAATTCGCCGAGCCCCAGCGCGCTGGTGAACACCACCGGCGCCAACACCTGCGTGCCGCGGTGGCGGCTCAGGTCGCGCAACACCGACAGCCCCGGGTAGTCGGAATGGGCGGCGGCCATCCGCATCGCGTCCTGCACCACGCGTGCCCGCGCCGCGGCGGTGCCCGCGCCGGTCAGGTCGACGTCGAGCAGCAGGGACGAGGTGAAGTCGCCGACCAGCAGGTCGACGTCGGGGTGCAGGGCCTGGCGGGCGAACAAGGGGACGTTCAGCAGGAATCGCGACGAGGCGGACCACCGCGCCAGCGCATTGGCGAACGTCGCGGCCAGCGCCATCGCCGGGGTGATGCCGCGTGACCGGGCGCGGGCGAACAGCGCGTCGCGGGTTGTCGGGTCCAGCCAGTGCCAACGACGGGTGCTCCGGCGCGACTCGCGGCCTCCGCGCGACGGCAGCGCCGGCGGGTCGGGCAGCTGCGGGATGCGCTGCGCCCACCACTCGCGGTCGGCGTCGCGGGCGGGTTGCGGGCGCGTCTCCTCCCGCGCGACGGCCTGGCGATATTCCCGGTAGCTGTAACCCAATTCGGGTAGGTCGCGGCCGAGATAGAGGGCGGCGAGGTCCGACATCAGGGTGCGGTAGCTCATCGCGTCGGCGGCCTGCATGTCCAGGTCGACGTGCAGGCGCGAACGCTCGCCGGGCAGCAGCGTCAATGCAAGTTCGAACACCGCGCCGTCGAGCTGCTGGTGCGATTTGGCGTCGCGGATCTCGGCCAGGCGCCGCTCGACGAGATCACCGTCGACGTGGCGCAGGTCCTCGACGGTGACGGGGAACTCGGGGCACTCCGAGATCGGGGCGATGGTCTGCGTGCCGTCGGATCCGAATCGCACCCGCAGCATCGGGTGACGACGGGCCAGCCGGGTGGCCGCCGCGCGCAGCCGGTCCAGGTCGGTCGCGCCGCCGTCGAACTCGACATAGAGGTGCCCGGACACGCCGCCGAACTGCTGGTTGTCCTGGCGGCCGACCCACATCGCGTGCTGCATCGGGGCGAGCGGAAACGGCTCGTCAGAAGCGCCGTCGTGGGGCGTGGCCGCATCGGCTTGCGCGTCGTCGGTGGTCGCCGGCGCGCCTGCCGTCACCAACTCCGACCACGCCTCGATGGTCGGTGTCGCGGCCAGCGTGGCGAAATCGATTCCGATGCCGTGGCGGCGCCAGCGACCGGCCAGCGTCATCATCCGGATCGAGTCGAGGCCCTGGCCGATAAGGTTGCTACCTGGGTGAACGGTGTCGGCGGGGACGCCGAGCAGCTCGGCCACCTCCGCGCGGATGTCCTCCGAGCACGCCGGGGCACGTACCACGAACCCTCCTCGGAATTAGCAAAGGCTGCCCTAATTTCTTTGGGTACCCTATCCTCGATCACCGGGTCGCCGCCACTAGCCCCCCATTGAGGAGTCCGATGCCCGCAGAGACCGCGCAGCCGACGGCCGAAGGCCTCGAGGGATTCGTGCCGTTCCCGGCCGATCGGGCCGCCGCGTACCGGGCGGCCGGGTATTGGACGGGCCGGACCGTGGACGCGATCCTCGCCGACGCGGCCCGGCGCTGGCCCGAACGGATCGCCGTGCTCGACGCAGTGCCGGGCGAGCGACTCAGCTACGCCGAACTCGACGAGCGGGCCGACCGTGCGGCCGCGGGGCTGCGCGATTTGGGCATCGGACCGGGCGACCGGGTGTTGCTGCAGCTGCCGAACGGCTGCCAATTCGCGGTCGCGTTGTTCGGGCTGTTGCGCGCGCGGGCGATCCCGGTGATGTGTCTGCCCGGTCATCGGGCCGCCGAGTTGGGACACTTTGCCGCCGTGGGTCAAGCCAGCGCGCTGTTAATCGCCGACGCCGCAAACGGTTTCGACTATCGGGCGATGGCACGCCAGCTCGCCGAGGATCACCCCGCGCTCCAGCACGTCATCGTCGACGGCGACCCCGGCCCGTTCGTCTCATGGCGGCGGCTGTGCGAGTCCGCGGCGGCTGTAGACACCGTATCGCCCGTCGATCCGGAATCGCCTGCCTTGCTACTGGTTTCCGGCGGAACCACCGGCCTGCCCAAGCTCATCCCCCGCACGCACAACGACTACGTGTTCAACGCGACCGCGAGCGCCGCCGTCTGCGGGCTCACCACCGAGGACGTCTATCTTGTGGCGCTGTCCGCGGGCCACAACTTCCCCCTGGCCTGTCCGGGGCTACTCGGTGCGATGACGGTGGGCGCCACCACCGTGTTCGGCAACGATCCCAGCCCAGAGGCGGCCTTCGCCGCCATCGACCGGCACGGCGTCACCGTCACCGCCCTGGTGCCGGCGCTGGCCAAACTGTGGGCCCAGGCCTGCGACTGGGAAACGGTGACACCGAAGTCGTTGCGGCTCTTGCAGGTTGGCGGTGCCAAACTGGAGCCCGAGGATGCCCGACGGGTGCGCGCGGCGCTGACCCCGGGCCTGCAGCAGGTGTTCGGCATGGCGGAGGGGTTGCTCAATTTCACCCGTCCCGGCGATCCGACGGAATTGCTCGACGGGACCCAGGGCCGGCCCTTGTGCGCGGGTGACGAACTGCGCATCGTCGACGGCGCGGGCGAGCCGGTGGCGCCCGGCGAAGAGGGTGAGCTGCTGGTGCGCGGCCCGTATACCTTCAACGGTTACTTCCGTGCCGAACGCGACAACAAGCGCTGCTTCGATCCCGACGGGTTTTTCCGCAGCGGCGACCTGGTCCGCCGCAGGAAGGACGGCTACCTGGTGGTCACCGGGCGGGTCAAAGACGTGATCTGTCGCGGCGGTGAGACCATTGCCGCCGCGGACATCGAAGAGCAGCTGCTAAGCCACCCCGCCATCTTCTCGGCCGCGGCGGTCGCACTGCCCGACCCCTACCTAGGCGAAAAGATTTGCGTCGCCGTCGTTTTCACCGGCGAACCGGTCAGCCTGGCGCAATTGAATGCCTACCTTGACCGGCGCGGTGTGGCCGCGCATGCCCGGCCCGACATGTTAGTCGCGATGCCCTCGCTGCCCACCACACCCATCGGCAAGGTCGACAAAAAGGAGATCGCCCGCCAGGTCGGCGGCGTGGGCTGACACCGCGCGCCAGCCGAGCCCGTGGTGCTAGGTTCGACGTCTGGGCGAAGGAGCCGAACAATGGGTGAAGCTTTATGGGGTTTTCTGACAGTACTCGCCCTCATGCTGGCGCTGGTGTTCGCGGCGGTTGCTTTCGTCTTCACAATGCAGTTGCGCAACCGAACGCCTACCGCGATAGACGAAGAAATAGGCAGCGCCAGGGCGGTCACGCAAAAAGTGCGCAAACGCGAACCGCTGTCACGGGATGAGTTGGACTATGCGCAGCAAATCATCGCCGCCCGCAGCTCGTTGATGGCGTTGTCCATCCCCGGCGCTCTATTCATGTTGGGCTGCTTTTATGTGTTCGGCAGCCTTTACCACCTGCATGGGGCGACGCCCTCCGAGCGGACATTTCTCGGGGTTTTCCCCATGCTGGCCGGGATGAACCTCACTGTTCAGATTCTCAGAAGCGCAAGGCTGAAAAGGCGCCTGCGCAAGGCGTACTGAGGCGTTCCGGCGCCGTGCCGATCGTCTGGGCCCGGTCCCATTTCCCGTTAGGCACATGACCGTCTACTATCTGCATGGGCATGAAGGCGGGGGCGGGATGCGCAGACGAGATCCGGAACCGAAGTTCGGAGAGGTGATCGAGTGAGCCCTCGTTCGGTCGGCAGGACGGTCTTGGCACGCGTCTGGATGCCATTGGTCGCGGTCATTGCTATCGGCGTGGGCGCGGTGGCCATGGTGAAGGTGCACCAGTTCTCTAATCCCCCGCCCGTCATCACCGTCAATGAGCCGGCGGCGCCTCCGGAGTTCAGTATCAAACGGCTCACGTACGAGTTGTTCGGCTCCATCGGCGATGGCGGGATGCTGGTCTGGGTGGACATCAACGGGCATCCACACCAGGTTGATCTCACGACCTTGCCGTGGTCGCATACGGAGGCGACGACACTCACCGTGGTGTCCGGCAGCATCTCGGCGCAGGTTCATGGTGGTCAAGTCGGCTGCCGGTTGCGGGTGAATGGCGTTGTCCGCGCTGAACAATCCGATGCTCATCAGGACGCACACGTCTTTTGCCTGGTGAAATCCGCATGAGCGAACACCAGGCGCAGCCTCGGGCGAAGCGCCCCTTCGTCCCCAGAATGGTCCGCATCTTCGCGATACCGATCATCGCCTTCTGGGGCCTGCTCGCCGTGTCGACCAACACCTTCATGCCGCAGGTCGAGAGGGTTGCGGAAGAACTCGCGGGGCCACTGGTCCCGCACTACGCGCCGTCACAGCGCGCGCTGCTGAGCATCGGCGCGAAATTCCACGAGTCGAATTCGACCAGCCTGGCCATGATCGTGCTCGAAGCCAACCGGCCGCTGGGCGACGCGGATCATCGGTACTACGACGATCTGATGCGCCGGTTCAAGCAAGACCCCAAGCATGTGCAGTACGCCATGGATCTGTGGGGGAAGCCGATCACCGCGGCGGGGGCCCAGAGCCTCGACGGCAAGTGCGCATACGTGCTGTTGCGTCTCGCGGGCGATATCGGCCAGATGCAAGCGAATGAGTCCGTGGCCGCCGTTCGGGATATCGTCGCCAAGGACGCGCCGCCGCCCGGGCTCAGGGTCTATGTCAGCGGCGCGGCCCCGCTCGCCAAAGACACTGTGGCTATTGCCAATTCGAGCCTGAACAACATCACGATCGTGACGATCTTCCTCATCATTGCGATGTTGCTGCTGGTGTACCGCTCCATCGTCAACCTGTTTGTACCGTTGGCCGGAGTTCTGTTCGAGATGCTGGTCGCGAAGGGGGTTATTGCCACCCTTGGGCATCTCGGGTACATCGAGCTCTCGTCATTCGCAGTGAACATCGTCGTTGCGCTCACGCTGGGAGCGGGGACGGACTACGGCATCTTCTTGATGGGCCGCTATCACGAGGCCCGACACGACGGCGAAAGCAGGGAGGAGGCGTTTTACACCGCGTACAAGAGCGTCACACCCGTCATCCTCGGCTCGGGGCTGACGATCGCCGGGGCGTGTTACTGCCTGACCTTCGCGCGACTCAACTATTTCCACACCATGGGGCCGGCCGTCGCGATCAGCATGCTGTTTACCATCGCGGCAGCGCTGACGCTGGGCCCGGCCTTCTTGACCTTGGGCAGCCTTTTTGGGCTCTTCGACCCAAGGAGCAAGGCCAAGGCGCATCTGTATCGGCGGTTCGGGACGAGCGTGGTCCGGTGGCCGGTGCCGATCCTCTTCGCCAGCGCCGCCGCCGTTCTGCTCGGGGCGATCTTCGTGCCGACGTACCGGCAGAACTACGACGACCGCCAGTACCAGCCGCACAACTCCCCGGCCAACCTCGGTTTCCAGGCTGCCGACCGGCACTTCCCGAAGAGCAAGCTGTTCTCCGAGATGCTGATGATCGAGTCAGATCACGACATGCGAAACTCGGGCGACTTCATCTCACTAGACCGCGCGGCCAAGGCCCTCGAACGCCTTCCCGGCGTCGCGATGGTGCAAAGCATCACCAGGCCCATGGGCCGGGCTTTGGAACATGCCACCATTCCCTACTTGTTCACCACACAAGGCAGCGGGAGCGGTCAACAGCTCCCGTTCACCAAGCAGCAAAACGCCAATACCAACGAGCAGGCACAGATTACGCAGCACACGGTCGCGGTCTTGCGCAAAGAGATCGGCTTCTTCCAAACGATGTCGGATGAGATGCACAAGACGGTCATCACCATGGAGGACATGCAAAAGGTCACCGACGAGTTGAGGTCGAACCTTGCCAACCTCGAGGACTTCTTCCGGCCGATGCGCAGCTATTTCTATTGGGAGAAGCACTGTTTCGACATTCCCATCTGCTACGCATTCAGGTCGCTGTTCGAGTCGGTCGACGGCCTCGACAAAATGGCCGACGACATCAAGGACGCCGTAAATTCTCTCGAGGTCATCGACAAGACCTTGCCGCAAATCATCACGCAGCTGAAACTCACGGCCGACGACTCGGAGGCGTTAGCCTCTCTATTGGTCAGCACCTACGGCCAGTCTTCTCTGCAGTCCACCCAGACCGACCAGACATTCGAAGACCAGATCAACGTGGGGCTCGACTTCGACCAGTCCCGCAGCGATGACTTCTTTTACATCCCGCACGAGGGTTTCGACAACGACGACGTCAAAACCGGTATGCAGCTACTGATGTCGCCCGACGGCAAGGCGGCCCGGCTGATCATCACCCATGAGGGCGATGCCAACGGCCCCGAAGGCGTGCAGCATGTAGAACAGTTCCCCACCGCGATAACCGTGGCGCTCAAAGAGACCTCGCTGGCCGGCTCGAAGGTTTATATCGGCGGCTCGGGATCAACCAACAAGGACATCAAGCAATACGCCGCGTCCGATCTGCTCATCGTGGCGATCGCCGCCTTCGTGCTGATCTTCTTGATCATGTTGTTCCTCACCAGAAGTCTGATGGCAGCGATTGTCATCCCCGGCACGGTGGCCTTCTCCTACGCCGGGGCGTTCGGGCTCTCCATCCTCGTCTGGCAGCACCTGATCGGCCTGCCGCTGCACTGGTTGGTATTGCCGCTGACGTTCATCATCCTGGTGGCGGTGGGTTCGGACTACAACCTGCTGCTGATCCTTCGCGTCAAAGAGGAGCTGCACGCCGGAATCCACACCGGCCTGATCCGCGCGCTCGGAAGCACCGGCGGCGTAGTGACTTCCGCCGGTTTGGTGTTCGCGTTCACCATGCTGGCAATGCTCACCAGCGAGCTGCGCACCGTCGGCCAGGTGGGTTCGACCGTGTGCATCGGCCTGCTGCTCGACACGCTGATCGTGCGTTCGTTCGTCGTGCCGTGCATCCTGCGAATCCTCGGGCCATGGTTCTGGTGGCCCACCCTGGTGCGGTCGCGTCCGTTACCCCAGCGAGCGGGCTAGAAGTTCAGCCCGGAGAACATGATCCGGCCGGGGTCGTACTTCTGCCGTACGGCGGTCAGCCGGGACAGGTTCGGGCCGAAGTACCGCGACGGCGGCTGGTTGGCCTCGATGTAATTCACGTACCCGCCCACCGAATACTGTTGCACCGCTTGGTGTGCCGTGTTCAGCCAGCTGGTCGCGGCCGCCGGGTCACCGGTTTCGACGTACCACTGCACCAGGGCGGACTGCTGGCGCCACGGATACGCCGTTGCTCCCGGTGCCACGCTCGCGAGCGCACCGTCGAGCGCGTGCATGATGGCCAACATGCGGCCCGCACCGCGCGGGAAGGCATTGACGGCCGAGGCGATCCCCTGGGCGACCGCGGCGTTGACGGTCGGAAACACATCGGATCCGCCGACATATCCCAGCGGCGACGGGTTGAGGTTTCCCACGGCCAGATAGTTCACCAGGTCCATGTAGTTGAACGTGTGACTCTCGGTGCCGGACGGTTGCATTCCCACCGCCCGGGTGATCGCGGCCGCGGTGCCGTTACCCGATCCGGCCGGGCAGGTCGCCAGAATCCGGCAATGCGTGCCCATCGGGTCGACGGTGGCGTCGGCCAGTGCCCAGCTGTTCCGGTCTGCGGTGCGCAGCCAATTCTGCCAACCGACGAGCACCTGGGCGAACGACTGTGGCGGGAAGTTGAGGTTCACGGCGTCGACATCCTTGGTGGGGAATGTCGCGAAGGTCAGCGCGGTCGTCACGCCGAAGTTGCCGCCACCGCCACCGCGCAGCGCCCAGAACAGGTCGGGATTGCTGCCGGCGGACGCGGTGACCGCCTGGCCGCTGGGCAGCACCACGGACGCCGACGTCAACTGATCGCACAGCAGGCCCGCGTGCCGGGACTGGGCGCCCATTCCGCCGCCCAGGGCGTGCCCCGCGGCCCCGACCGAGGGGCAGGTACCCGTCGGGACGCCGCGACCGGCCGCGGCCAGGGTGCGGTGCATCGTGTACAGACTGGTCGCCGGCGTCACGGTGACCTGCCCGGTGAAGGCGTCGTAGTTGGCGTCCCCGGGCAGCTGTCGCAGGTCGAGCACCATGGCGCCATTCGCGGTGGACGCCCCGATATAGGAGTGCCCACCACTGCGCGGAGCGACCTTGAGGTTGTTGGCGGCGGCGAAGGCCATCGCCTTTTGCACGTCCGCCGCCGATTTCGGGGTGACGATCGCCGCCGGCGTATAGCCGTTGTAGTTGGTGTTGAAAACCTGCTTGGCAGAGCCGAATTGGGGACTATTCGGTAGCAATACCTCGCCGCCGAGGGCGTTCGACAAGCCGTCCCAGCCGGTGGCATTCGGAGCGGCGTTGGCCCGCACCCAGCCGACGCGGCCCGATCCGAACACCGCGCCCGCGGCCAGTGCCCCGGCGGCGCCGCGCAGGAAAGCCTGCCGCGAGATTTCACGCGCCATCGTCGGGCTCCCGCGATTGCGTCATGTTCCGCATTCTCGACCACGGAAAACGCGGGGCCGCGCGACGTGACGCGGGGTGACACAAACGTGCCCCAACCGTTACCCGGCTGGACTGCTAGCGACGCGCAACCAAATACGGCGCCAGCGTGGAGAGCTTCTCGCAGGTCTCCTCGAACTCGCGCTCGGGGTCCGACGCCGCGATGATGCCCGCGCCGGCCCTCAGCCACGTCGCACCGTCGCGCTCGTAGGCCGCCCGCAGCGTCAGCGCGGCGTCCAGGCCACCGTCCGCTGAAATCATCACCACCGCACCGGAATACAGGCCGCGCGGGTGATCGTCGAGGCGCAGGATGGCCTCCACACCCGCCGCCTTCGGGATGCCCGACGCGGTGACCGCCGGAAAGAGCGCTTCGAGCGCGTCCATCCGGTCGCGTGAGGGGTCCAGGCGCGCGCTGATCGTCGAGCCGAGGTGCTGCACACTGCCGCGCTCCCGCACAGTCATGAAATCGGTGACCACCGGCGTGCCCGGCACGGCGACCTCGGTGATCTCGTGCAGCGAGCTGCGGACCGAGATCGCGTGCTCGACAATCTCTTTCGAATTCGATTCGAGATCATCACGAGCCTCGCGGTCGCGCGCGGGACCACGACCCAGCGCACGGGTTCCGGCCAGCGGCTCGGTCACCACTTCGCCACCATTACGGACCGCGGCGACAAGTTCGGGGCTGTAGCCGACGGCGCGAATTCCGCCCAGGCGCAACAAAAACGACCGCACCGGGGTGTTATGCCGACGGCCGAGCCGATACGTGGCCGGGAAGTCCACCGCGAAAGGCACGTCAACACAACGAGACAGGATCACCTTGTGGTAGTTGCCCGCGCCGATCTCGCCCACGGCCGTCGCTACGCGATCGCGGTAGCCGGACGGGTCGGCGGTGACCTCGACTTCGCGGGCGTCGCCCACACCCGGGACACCGGCTTCGAGTAGGCCGAGCACCGCCTCGCGGTGAGAAGCTGCCGCGTTGAATAGCTGAACCGTCTCGGCGGTCACCACGATGCGGGTGCGTGGCCAAAACAGTCGGGCCAGCGGGGTTCGCGGCGACAGCCGCTGCTGCAGCCCGTAGCGGTAGACGCCGAATTCAAACGCGATCCAGCCGAACACTTGATCGGTTTCCAGCAATAGCCGGTCGACGGTTTCACCCAGGACCGGGCCCGGTCGACCGGACCACTGTTGCCGCTGAATCACGCCGTCGCGGATGACGCGCAGTTCGTCGCTGTCCAGTTCGACCATGGCTTGCACACCGCTGGCCAGCACCCATTGACCACCGTGCTCGTAGAGCAAGTACTCCTCGCCGAACCGCTCGGGCAGCACCGCGGCCAGCTCGGCTGCGAGGTCGGCGGGGTCGATATGGGCGGGGAGCGGAATCGGCGGTGACGTGGTGCCGGCGGAACTCGGCGAAACGCTGACGTCGGTCACGGTTAGTAAATGTAGCCTAACCTATGTAACGGTTCGCAAGCCCCGCCGCGTGACGTCACAGTCGGCACTCCCCCGGCGTGTCCGGGCGACACCAATGCCACACAGCGAATCCCCAGAAAAGTCACAGTGGATTCACGTCTAGCGTCGCTTACACCGGCCGACCAGCGGCGCTGTGACCACGATCTTTGGCAAAATCAGCCATTCGGATTCCCCTGTGTAAAACAGGGCCGCTTCGCGCTGTGTCCGACTGGCGGACGCCTACCGGCGGGGTTAAATTCTTGCACGGTCTTGGGAGTTCTTGGTTGCCCGGTCGCGGACGGTGCTTCCCCTGATCGTCGCTTCAACAAGAGAGGCACCAATGCTGCAAGAGTTCTGGCACAACTTCACGCACAACCTGTTCAAGCCGCTCCTGCTGTTCTTCTACTTCGGATTCCTGATTCCGATCCTCAAGGTGCGGTTCGAGTTCCCGTACGTGATCTACCAGGGCCTGACGATGTATCTGCTGCTGGCCATCGGCTGGCACGGGGGCGAGGAGCTCGCCAACGTCAACGCCTCCAGCGTCGGGGTCATCGTGGGATTCATGGTGCTGGGCTTCGTGCTGAACTTCGTGATCGGCGGCATCGCCTACCTGCTGCTCAACCTGCTGACCTCCCTGAAAAGCGTCGACCGCGCAACGGTGGCCGGCTACTACGGGTCGGACTCCGCGGGAACGTTTGCCACGTGCGTGGCCGTCCTAACCGCGGTCGGCATCGCCTTCAACGCCTACATGCCCGTCATGTTGGCCGTCATGGAGGTTCCCGGTTGCCTGGTGGCGCTGTATTTGGTGGCGCGCCTACGACACCGTGGGCTGGACTCGGCGGGGTACATGCCCAACGAGGCCGGGTACACGCCGCCCGTCAAGGTCGGAGTCGGTCCCGGCACGCCGGCGCGGCCGCCGCAGGGCGCGAGCCTCGAGTCCGAGGACGAGCGCGCGCTGGAGCAGGAGCTGGAGCTCTCGCTGGAGAAGATGGAGCATCCCGAGTGGGAGCCCGAGCGGAGCCCTGCGACGGTGCAGGCCAAGGCGCCCCTGTTCTCCCGCGAGCTCTTCCAGGAGGTATTCCTCAACCCTGGGCTGGTCCTCCTGTTCGGCGGCATCGTCATCGGCCTCATCAGTGGGTTGCAAGGGCAGAAGGTTGTTGCGGACGACGACAAGTTCTTCGTGTTGGCGTTCCAGGGCGTGCTGTGTCTGTTCCTGCTGGAGATGGGCATGACGGCGTCGCGCAAGCTGAAGGACCTGCGAACCGCGGGCCTCGGTTTCATCTTCTACGGGCTGGTGGCGCCGAATCTCTTTGCGACGCTGGGGATTTTCGTCGCCTACACCTACGCCTACCTGACCCACACCGACTTCAAGACCGGAACCTACGTGCTGTTCGCGGTGCTGTGCGGTGCGGCGTCCTACATCGCCGTGCCGGCGGTCCAGCGCCTGGCGATCCCCGAAGCGAGCCCGACGTTGCCGCTGGCCGCGTCGCTGGGTCTGACGTTCTCCTACAACGTCACCATCGGCATCCCGCTCTACATCGAGATCGTCCGAATCGTCGGGCACTGGTTCCCGGGCACCTAGCGGCGACAAAATCGGCGCGGCCACAGCGGTATTCGGCCGTCGCGATGGCCGCGGTGCCGACGACGGAATGCCGTGCGCTTCCTCCGCGATGCGGGCGTGTTAATTGTTCGTAAAGACCGCTTCACCAAGTTGACTGCGCTGCAGTGAATCCTCATGGTTCTAGTGAGTCCTCGGACGCCGCGCGTCAGTTTGCCGCTCCCGACTCGGCCGGGCTAGCTCACCAGGAGGCGCGATGCTTCAGGAGTTGTGGCTGAACTTCACCCACAATCTCTTCAAGCCGCTGTTGCTGTTCTTCTACTTCGGCTTCCTGATCCCGATCCTGAAGGTGCGCTTCGAGTTCCCGTACGCGATCTATCAGGGCCTCACCATGTACCTCCTGGTGGCCATCGGGTGGCAGGGCGGTGAAGAACTCGCCAAAGTCAAACCGGCCGACATCGACAACATCGCGGGCTTCGTGGCGGCGGGCGTCGCGTCGAATTTGGTGATCGGTGCCCTGACCTATTTCCTGTTGAGGTACCTGACCCGGTTGCGGCGGATCGACCGGGCGACGGTCGCCGGTTACTACGGATCCGATTCGGCGGGAACGTTTGCCACGTGCGTGGCCGTACTGACGGGCGTCGGTATCGCCTTCGACGCCTACATGCCGGTCATGTTGGCCTTCATGGAGATTCCCGGCTGCCTGGTGGCGCTGTACCTGGTAGCCCGGATGCGGCATCGGGGGATGGACGAGGCCGGGTTCATGCCGGACGAGGTTGGATACACGGCCCCCGCAAGGGTCGGGCCGGGCGCGGCTACCCAGCGAGTCGGCGGCCTCACCGACGACGACACCGAGCGCGGGATCGAGGAGGAGCTGGAGTTCTCCCTGGAAAAGGGGGCGCACCCCGAGTGGTACGCACAGACACCGGGGCGCTTGAAGGCACCGTTGTTCTCGCGCGAAATCCTGCGGGAGGTGTTCCTCAATCCCGGCCTGATTCTGCTCGTCGGCGGGATCGCGATCGGCTTCATCAGTGCGCTGCAGGGGCAGAAGGTCGTTCACGACCAGAACGAGCTCTTCGTCGCGGCGTTCCAGGGAGTGCTCTGCCTGTTCCTGCTCGAGATGGGCATGTCGGCGTCGCGCAAGTTGCGCGATCTCAGGCTCGCCGGCGGCGGGTTCATCTTCTTCGCCTTGCTGGCGCCGAACTTGTTTGCCGCGCTTGGCATCCTGGCCGCCCACGCCTACTCCTACCTCACCGACACCCACTTCCAGCCGGGCACCTATGTGCTGTTCGCGGTGCTGTGCGGCAGCGCGTCCTACATCACGCTCCCGGCGGTGCAGCGCCTGGGCATCCCCGAGGCCAGCCCTACCTTGCCGCTGGCCGCCTCGTTGGGTTTGACGTTTTCCTACACCGTCACCGTCGGGATTCCGCTCTACATCGAGATGGTTCGCGTTGTCGGGCACTGGTTCCCGGCCACCTGAGAACTACCCGAGCAGCGTTCGCACGACCGCGTCGGCAAGCAGTCGCCCGCGCGGCGTGAGGACCAGACGCTCGCCCTCGGGCTCCAATAATCCGTCGGCGACGACGGCTTGCGCACGTTCGCGTTCGGCGGAGTCCAGCTGGTCCAGCGGAAGCCCTTGGCGCAGACGGGTTTTCAATAGCACGTCTTCGGTATGCAAGGCATCGGGCCCGAGCTGCTCGAACCCCGCGACCGGCAGCGTGGCACGCGCCAGCATCTCCGCGTAAGTGTTGGGGTGCTTGACATTCCACCATCGTGTCGCGCCGACGTATCCGTGCGCGCCGGGGCCCGCCCCCCACCATTGGCCGCCGTCCCAGTAGCCGAGGTTATGCCGGCACTCCCCGCCCGGCCGGGACCAGTTGGACACCTCATACCAGTGCATCCCGGCCGCCGACAGCTTCGCGTCGACCAGCTCGTAGCGATGCGCCAGCACGTCGTCGTCGGGGGCGTCGAGCTCACCGCGCCGGACCCGCCGGGCGAGCGCGGTGCCCTCCTCGACCAGCAGGGCATACGCCGACACGTGATCGACGCCCGCCTCGAGGGCCGCGTCGACGGAACGCATCAGGTCGTCGTCGGTTTCCCCCGGAGTTCCATAGATCAGGTCGAGGTTGACGTGATCGAAGCCCGCGGCCATCGCCTCGCCGGCCGCGGCGCCCGCTCGCCCGGGCGAGTGCACCCGATCGAGGGTCGCCAACACGCGTGGGGCCACCGACTGCATGCCGAGCGACACGCGCGTGTATCCGGCCGCGCGGATGGCATCGAAGAATTCCGGCCAGGTCGATTCGGGATTGGCCTCGGTGGTCACCTCGGCATCCGGGGCCAGCACGAACTGGTCGCGCACCATGCCCAGCAGCGCGGCCAGGCGTTCGCCGCCCAGCAGTGACGGCGTTCCGCCGCCGACGAAAACCGTGTTCACCGTCGGGGCGTCCAGCCGTGCCGCCGCGAGTTCGAGCTCCGCGCGCAGCGCCTCCAGCCAGGCGTCGGGGTTGACGCCACCCAACTCCGCCGGCGTGTAGGTGTTGAAGTCGCAGTAGCCGCACCGAGTGATGCAGAACGGGACATGCACATACAGCCCGAACGGCCGCCCATGCGTCGCCTGCATGTCGGGCAGGTCTGCCGGTGCGTCGGGAAGGGCCATGCCAAATCTTCCCACGGCCGGCGTGATGGGCCGGGTGCCCGATGCTTCCCAGGGAATACTCGGCTTTCGCAGGCCGTTCGCCCAGGGTGGATCGCTAGTTTTAATCACCGTGAGGAGAAATTTCACCTGGTTGCGAAGCTCGTCGGTATTCATGGCAGAATGGGCGCGTGACCGTCGCCAACCGCAGCCTGCGTATCGCCCTCGTGGCGCGGCGGCATATCGACCTCAAGCGCGTCTGTAGCTGTTGCTGTCTGCCTTGACGTCGTAGACCCAGCCCACCTGTACCTCCAGCTGGCCCCCGGATCTGCGCAGCCCGGAGATACCGGTTTCCTGCGCGCTGATGGCTGACAACGTTCGCGAAGGAGAACCCCCCGAATGACCACAGCACGTCCCGCAAAGCCCCGAAGTGAGGGCCAGTGGGCGCTGGGTGATCGCGAGCCGCTGAACCCCAACGAACAGATGAAGCAGGCCGGCGCCCCCCTCGAGGTCCGCGAGCGCATCGAGAACATCTATGCCAAGGGCGGATTCGACAGCATCGACAAAAGCGACCTGCGCGGTCGTTTCCGCTGGTGGGGCCTGTACACGCAGCGCGAGCAGGGTTACGACGGCACGTTCACCGGCGACGACAATGCCGAGTTGCTCGAAGCCCAGTACTTCATGATGCGGGTGCGCTGCGACGGCGGCGCGCTGTCGAGCGCCGCGCTGCGCACGGTGGGCCAGATCTCGACCGAGTTCGGCAGGGACACCGCCGACATCTCGGACCGTCAGAACGTGCAGATCCACTGGGTCGAGGTGGAAAACGTCCCGGAAATCTGGCGCCGGCTCGACGATGTCGGCTTGCAGACCGCCGAGGCGTGCGGTGATTGCCCGCGCGTGATTCTGGGCTCGCCGCTGGCTGGTGAGTCACTCGACGAGGTGCTCGATCCCACCTGGGCGATCGAGGAGATCGTGCGCCGCTACATCGGCCAGCCCGACTTCGCCGACCTGCCGCGCAAGTACAAGACCGCCGTATCCGGTCTGCAGGACGTCGCGCACGAAATCAACGACATCGCGTTCGTCGGCGTCAACCATCCCGAGCACGGCCCGGGGCTGGACCTGTGGGTCGGCGGCGGCCTGTCCACCAACCCGATGCTGGCCCAGCGCGTAGGGGCCTGGGTCCCGCTGGACGAGGTGCCCGAGGTGTGGGCGGCGGTGACGTCGATATTCCGCGACTACGGCTACCGGCGGCTGCGGTCGAAGGCACGCCTGAAGTTCTTGATCAAGGACTGGGGCATCGAAAAGTTCCGCGAAGTTCTCGAAACCGAATACCTCAAGCGCCCGCTGATCGACGGCCCGGCGCCCGAGCCGGTCAAGCATCCGATCGATCACGTCGGGGTGCAGCGGCTTAAGAACGGGCTCAACGCCGTCGGGTTCGCTCCGATCGCCGGCCGGGTGTCCGGCACTATCCTCTCGACGGTCGCCGAGCTGGCCGAGCGCGCCGGTTCCGACCGGATCCGGTTCACCCCCTACCAGAAGCTGGTGGTGCTCGACGTCCCCGACGACAAGCTCGACGATCTGATCGCGGGCGTCGAGGCGCTGGGTCTGCAGTCCAAGCCCTCGCATTGGCGCCGAAACCTGATGGCGTGCACCGGGATCGAATTCTGCAAGTTGTCGTTCGCCGAAACCCGGGGCAAGGCACAGGGTCTGGTGCCCGAGCTGGAGCGTCGTCTCGAGGACATCAACTCCCAGCTGGACGTGCCGATCACGGTCAACATCAACGGTTGCCCGAACTCGTGCGCGCGAATCCAAGTCGCCGATATCGGGCTCAAGGGTCAGATGGTCGACGACGGCCATGGCGGCTCGGTCGAGGGCTTCCAGGTTCACCTGGGCGGCAGCCTCGGCCTGGACAGCGGATTCGGACGAAAGCTGCGTCAGCACAAGGTCACCAGCGACGAGGTGAGCGACTACATCGACCGGGTGGTGCGCAACTTCATCAAACACCGCAACGAGGGAGAACGGTTCGCGCAGTGGGCGATTCGCGCGGAGGAGGCCGACCTGCGATGAGCGATCAAGCAACGATGCCGAGCGAGGCCGCATTGCGTGAGCTGGCGGAGCGGGGCGCCGCGGAACTCGAAGGCGCTAGCGCATCCGACCTCCTGCGCTGGACCGACGAGAACTTCGGTGGCATCAACGGACCCCGCGGCTGGGCCACGTGCAACTACGTGGTGGCCTCAAACATGCAGGACGCCGTGCTGGTCGATCTGGCCGCCAAGGTGCGCCCGGGTGTGCCGGTGCTCTTCCTGGACACCGGCTATCACTTCGTCGAAACCATCGGCACCCGCGACGCGATCGAATCCGTATACGACGTCCGGGTTCTCAACGTCACGCCGGAACACAGCGTCGCCGAACAGGATGAACTGCTGGGCAAAGACCTGTTCGCCCGCAACCCCGGTGAATGCTGCCGGCTGCGCAAGGTCGCCCCGCTGGGCAAGGCGTTGCGCGGTTACTCCGCCTGGGTGACCGGACTTCGCCGCGTCGAGGCGCCGACGCGCGCCAATGCGCCATTGATCAGCTTCGACGAAGCGTTCAAGCTGGTGAAGATCAACCCGCTGGCGGCGTGGAGCGATCAAGACATGCAGAACTACATCGACGAACACGATGTGTTGGTCAATCCCCTTGTCTACGAGGGCTATCCGTCGATCGGCTGCGCTCCCTGCACCGCCAAACCCGCCGAGGGCGCCGACCCGCGCAGTGGCCGCTGGCAGGGGCTGTCCAAGACCGAATGTGGGTTGCACGCCTCGTGACCACCCTCGTGCTGACGGCACACGGAAGTAGGGATCCACGATCGGCGGCCAATGCGCGCGCCGTCGCGGACCGGGTTGCGCGCCTGCGGCCCGGCCTCGATGTGCGGCTGGCGTTCTGCGAGCTGAACTCCCCCAGCCTGGTCGACGTGCTCACCGGCCTGACCGGCGTGCGCGAGGCGGTGGTCACCCCGTTGCTGTTGGCGAACGCCTACCACGCCCGCATCGACATCCCGGGCCAGATCGCCCAGTCGGGTGTCGATGTAGCCCAGGCCGATGTGCTGGGCGAAGATCCACGCCTGATCTCGGTGCTGCGGCAGCGGGTTATCGACTTGAGTGTTTCCCGGCACGATGACCGGGTTGGCGTGCTCGTGGCGGCGATCGGGTCGTCCGACGCTATGGCCAACGCGCGCACTCGGCAGATGGCACCCCAACTGCTGGCGGGGACGAGCTGGGCGGGTGCGACGACGGCGTTCGTGACCCGTCCGGAACCGTCGCTGGCCGAGGCCGCCGGCCGGTTGCGGCGGCAGGGCGCCCGACGGGTCATCATCGCGCCGTGGTTCCTGGCGCCGGGGCGCCTGCCGGACCGCGTGCGAAGTTTCGCGGACTACGCCGGCATCGAGCTGGCGGAACCGCTAGGCGCGCACCGGCTGGTGGCCGAGACGGTGCTGGACCGCTTTGATGAGGCCCTCAATTCTCGAATCCAGGGCATCGCGGCCTGATTCCCGTTCAGTACACTTCGGGTGTTGAACACGCCCTTGCCAATTGGAGCCGCGCTGGCTGCGCTGGTGCTGTCGCTGGCTGGGTGTAGCGGCGGAAACCACGCGGCCGCGCCCAACGCGGCGGGCCCGTGCGAGATCGTGGCCAATGGCACGCCCGCGCCCAAGACGCCGTCGGCGCCCGCGGTTTCATCGCCGTCGTCGCGTAATACCGCGAAGAATCCCGAGATCGCGAGCGGCTACCGCAGCGACATGACCGTCGTGCAGACCGCTCACTACGCGGTGGCCACGGCCAACCCATTGGCGACCCAGGCGGCGTGCCGGGTGTTGCGGGACGGGGCGACGGCCGCCGACGCCTTGGTGGTTGCCCAGGCGGTGTTGGGGCTGGTCGAACCGCAGTCCTCGGGCCTCGGCGGCGGCGGATTCGTGCTGTACTACGACGCCCACACCGGCGCGGTGCAGGCCTACGACGGCCGCGAAGTCGCCCCCGCGGCGGCGGGCGAGAACTACCTGCGCTGGATCAGCGACAGCGATCAGGCCGCACCCAAGCCCAACGCGCGCGCCTCGGGGCGCTCGATCGGAGTCCCGGGTATCCTGCGGATGCTCGAGCTCGTGCACAACGACCACGGGCACACGCCGTGGCCTGACCTCTTCAACTCCGCAATGGCGTTGGCCGACGGCGGTTTCGACATCAGCCCCCGGTTGGCCGCCGCCATCGCCGACTCGGCCGCGCAGCTGCGTGGTGACGCGCAGGCGCGCGGGTATTTTCTCACTCCCGACGGTGGGCCCAGGGCCGCGGGAACGCGCCTGACGAACCCCGCGTACTCAAAAACGTTGTTCGCCATAGCCTCCGGGGGCATCGGCGCGTTCTACACCGGCGCCATCGCCCGCGACATCGTCGCGGCGGCGGCCGACACGTCGGAGGGCCGCACGCCGAGCCTGATGACGAGCGAGGATTTGGCGGGCTATGTCGCGAAGAAACGCGAACCGCTGTGCACGACGTATCGCACCCGGCAGGTCTGCGGCATGCCCGCGCCGTCATCGGGCGGCGTCGCGGTGGCGGCCACGCTAGGAGTCCTCGAGCATCTTCCGATGGGCGACTACCCGCCCAGCCGTGTCGATCTCAACGGCGGCCGCCCGAGTGTCATGGGCGTGCATCTGGTTTCCGAAGCCGAGCGGCTGGCCTACGCGGACCGCGACAAATACGTCGCCGACTCCGATTTCGTCGGACCGCCCGGCGGCTCACTCAACGCGCTGATCGACCCCGGCTATCTGGCCGGTCGCGCCGCGCTGATCTCACTGCAGCGCTCGATGGGGATCGCCAGGCCGGGCGACTTCGGCGCGCCCACCGGTGTCGCCCCACCCGCGCCGGAGCACGGCACCAGCCATGTCAGCATCATCGATTCCTACGGCAATGCGGCCGCGTTCACCACGACCATCGAGGCTTCGTTCGGCTCCTTCCACATGGTCGACGGATTCGTCCTCAACAACCAGCTCACCGATTTCGCCGCCGAGCCCCGCACGCCCGACGGGGCGCTGGTGGCCAACCGCGTCCAGCCCGGAAAGCGGCCGCGCAGCTCGATGGCGCCGACGCTGGTGTTCGATCCCGGGCCGGGCGGCCGGGGCCCGCTGTACGCGGTGACGGGCTCGCCCGGCGGTTCCACGATCATTCAGTACGTTGTGAAAACACTTGTGGCGATGCTGGATTGGGGACTCAACCCGCAACAGGCTGTGTCCCTGGTCGATTTCGGCGCCGAGAACTCCCCGCTTATCAATGTCGGCGGCGAGGATCCCGAAATCAACGCCACGGATAACGGCGACCACGACCCGCTGGTGCAAGGACTGCGGGCACTGGGACATCAGGTCAACCTGGCCGACCAGTCCAGCGGCCTCTCGGCGATCACCCGCAATTCGTCGAAGTGGACCGGCGGCGCCGACCCGCGCCGCGATGGTTTGGTCATGGGCGACAACGGATAGCGGCCGCCGCCCGCTACGCCGTCGTGAGTGTCGTCTGGTCTTCGTCGGCGTCGCCGACGGTGTCGCTGCCGACTATCGGGGGCACGCGGGTGGCGCGCACGTACACCGTGTCGCCGTCCCGCAACGCCAGCGCCTCGGCGTCACCCCGGGTGATCTGGGCGGTGAATGCCCCGCCGGTGGCCGCGCTGGTCAACTCCACGCGAACCTCGAAACCCAGTGCCACCACCCGGTCGACGACGGCGCGCACGACGCCGATGGACTCGGCGGTGCCGTCGCCGCCGGCGATCGCCATGTCCGGTTTGCGCCCGACCCGGATGTCGTGCGGCCGGACCAACGCGCCGTTCAATGCGGAAACCGCGCCCAGGAAGGACATCACGAACGCGTTCGCCGGGGAGTCGTAAACCTCAGTGGGAGAACCGACTTGCTCGATGCGGCCCTTGTTGAGCACGGCGATCCGATCGGCGACGTCCAGCGCCTCGTGCTGGTCGTGGGTGACCAGCACGGTGGTGACGTGGACTTCGTCATGCAGGCGCCGCAACCAGGCCCGTAGGTCCTCGCGGACCTTGGCGTCCAGGGCGCCGAACGGCTCGTCGAGCAACAACACTTCAGGATCGACCGCCAGTGCCCGGGCCAGCGCCATCCGCTGTCGTTGACCACCGGACAGTTGGTTGGGGTAGCGGGTCTGAAATCCGCTCAGCCCCACCACTTCCAGCAGGTTGTCGACCTTCTCCTTGACCTCGGCCTTCGGCCGCTTGCGAATCCTGAGCCCGTACGCCACGTTGTCGCGAACGGTCATGTGCTTGAACGCCGCATAGTGCTGGAATACGAATCCGATGCCGCGGCGCTGCGGCGGCACCCGCGTCACGTCACGACCGTTGATCGTGACTGTTCCGGTGTCGGGTTGATCGAGGCCGGCGATGGTGCGCAGCAGGGTTGATTTTCCCGACCCGCTGGGGCCCAACAACGCCGTCAGCGAACCGGCGGGTACGACGAAATCCACGTCGTCGAGCGCGACGAAATCGCCATAGCGCTTGTTGGCGTCGCGCACGACGATGGCATTTTCGCGCTGGTCGGTCTGGGCGGATGTCATAAAGTCCCCTCGTTCACGCCTCTCTGGTTGCCCGGGCCCGGCGGGCGTCGACAATCACCTGGAAGACCAGCACCACCACGGAAACGGTCATCAGCAGCGTCGACAGCGCGTAGGCGCCGTATTCGGCCCCACGGTTGTAGCGGTCCGAGACCAGCAACGTCAGCGTCTGCGACTTCCCCGGCAGGTTGGACGACACGATGATGACCGCGCCGTATTCCCCGAGGGTACGCGCGACGGTCAGCACGATGCCGTAAGTCAGGCCCCACCGGATGGACGGCAGGGTGATGCGCCAAAACGTTTGCCACCACGTGGAACCCAGCGTTGCGGCGGCTTCCTCCTGGTCGGTTCCCAACTCGTGCAACACCGGTTCGACCTCGCGCACCACGAAGGGCAGGGTGACAAAGACGCTCGCGAGCACGATACCGGGCAGACCGAAGATGATCTTGAACCCGAGGTCCCTTTCGACGAAGCCCAGCGCACCGGCCGATCCCCACAACAGGATCAACGCCACGCCGACGATGACGGGCGAGACCGCGAACGGCAGATCGATGATCGCCTGCACCACGCCCTTGCCGCGAAACCGGTTGCGCGCGAGCATCAATGCCGTCGGAATACCGAAGACCACGTTCAGCGGCACCACGATGGCCACCACCAGCAGCGATAGGTTCAGCGCCGATATCGCCGCCGGGGTACTGATCCACTCGACGAACCGGCCGAACCCGGGCTGGAAGGTGCGCCACAGGATCACCGCCACCGGAACGATGAGCAGCACGAAGATGTACGCCAGCGCGACGTACCGGATGGCATAGCGAACCCGCGACGAAGATCTCATGCGGACAGCTCCTGGCGTTTGGCCGCGCGCGCGCCGACGACACGCAACAGGAGCAGCACCACAAACGAGAGCGCTAGCAGCACAATGGATATCGCCGCCGCGCCGGTGCGGTCGTCGTTCTCGATCAAGGTACGGATCCACTGCGACGACACTTCGGTCTTCCCCGGAACGGCACCACCGATCAGCACGACCGAACCGAATTCGCCGATCGCACGCGAGAATGCCAGCCCCGCACCGGATAACAACGCGGGGGTCAGCGACGGCAGCACCACCGAGGTGAAGACCTTCGGCCCCGACGCGCCCAGCGATGCCGCCGCCTCCTCGGTCTCGCGATCGATTTCCAGCAGCACCGGCTGAACGGCGCGGACCACGAACGGCAGCGTGACGAACGCCAGCGCCACCGCCACACCCCACGCGGTGTGCTGCAGGTGAAGCCCCACCGGGCTGTTGTTGCCGTACAGGGCCAGCATCACCAGGCTGGCGACGATGGTCGGCAACGCGAACGGCAGATCGATGATCGCGTCGACGAGCCTCTTGCCGACGAAGTCGTCGCGGACCAGCACCCAGGCGATCAACAAGCCGAAGACCAGGTTGACGACGGTGACTCCGGCGGAAATGGTGAGCGTCACCCGAAACGACTCGACCGCGGCGTTTGACGTCACCGCCAGCCAGAACGCGCGCCAACCGCCGCCGGCGGCCTGCCACGCGATGGCGGCCAGCGGCAACAACACGATCACCGAAAGCCACACCAGGGCCACACCCATCCGAAAGGACGTGGTGCCCGACCCGCGGGAGGGCCATCCGTGTGGGGCCCATCGCCCGGCGGCGCCGTCGAGATCCGGCCGGGTCGCCTGGGGGTCCGGTGTAATGGCCGCCGTCATCCGGTGGCCTGCATGTAGATCTTGGTGATCCTGCCGGTGTTCTTGTCGAACAGCTGCGGATCCGCCGTGCCCCAGCCGCCGAGTTCGGCGATTGTCCACAGCTTCGACGGCACCGGATACTGGTCGCGGAAATCGGCGGCGACCGCCGGGTCGACCGGCCGGAACCCCGCCTGCGCCCACACCTTCTGCGCCGCCGCGGTGTACTGGAAGTTCTTGAAGGCCCTCGCGGCATCCAGGTGCGGGCTGGTGCTCACCACCGCCAGCGGATTCTCGATCTTGAACGTCTGCGGCGGGGTGACATGCTGGACCGGCTTGCCTTGTCGCTCGGTGGCGATGGCCTCATTCTCGTAACTGATCAACACGTCACCGCTGCCCTGGACGAAGACGTCGGTGGCTTCCCGTCCCGATCCGGGGCGCAGTTTGACGTGCCCGCTCACCAGTTGCCGCACGAAATCGACTCCGGCATCGGCGTTTTGGCCGCCGCTGCTCTTCACGGCATACGGCGCGAGCAGATTCCATTTGGCCGAACCCGAACTGAGCGGACTGGGCGTGATGACCTCGACACCGGGACGCAGCAGATCATCCCAATCCTTGATGTTCTTGGGATTGCCCGCGCGCACCACCAGAGTCACCACCGAGCCGAACGGTATGCCCTTGGTGGCGTCGGTATTCCAGTCTTTGGAAACCTTGCCGGCCTTGACCAAACGACTGATGTCCGGTTCGACCGAGAAGTTCACGACGTCGGCCGGCTTACCGTCGACGACACCACGCGACTGATCGCCGGAGGCGCCGTACGAGGTGATCACCTGCACACCCTTGCCCTCGTCGGAGGCGTTGAACGCGGGAATCACCTTGCTCCAGCCGGGTTCTGGGGCGGAGTAGGCGACCAGGGTAAGGCTCGTATGGGCGTTCGCCAGGCCGCCGCCACCGACGACGTCGCTGGGGCCGCCCTGACACGCCGCGACGACAGCGGCGACCAGCCCGAGCGCCGCGGCATAGCGAACCCGCCGCCGGCGCAGCGCGCCTGCGATGTCGTCGAACATTGGTGGCCTTCCAGTGCGGGATTATTGATATCGATCCGTAACTGCGGAAAGGCGCCGAGAATTTCAGTAGGAGCTACGAACTCAGACCAGACCGCGCACGGGTTTGGGAGTCAGCGACAACAGTGCACGAATACATAGCAGTCCAAACCACCGGTTGCTACGTGCATGGCGCGAAGCCTAACAGGAATTGGCGGGGCCGCCACCGGACGCCGCATCCGCCCCCGGAGTCAGTGCGTTAGCAGCCACGCGACGATCACCAGTACCACGAGCGCGACGAGAATCAACGTCACGTGTGAGCGGGGCATGCGGATTAACCGGCCGCCCCGTCGGCGTGGCGGGCGCGGCGCATCAACCCGATGCCCTTGCCGAGGAGGCCGTCCAGCAAGGTCGCCGTGACGTAGGCCACCACCAGCACGATGGGCATCACCACCATGGCCTGTAACACGAAGGCCAGACCCGAAAGCCACAGCTCGTTGCCGTCCCACCAATTCAGGAACGCGTTCACCGGGCTCACACTATTCGCCCCGGCAGCGGAAACCAATGTGCCGAGATCGGCGGGTGCTGCCGCATCGTCCGAGTCCGGGGCGACGACTGATCGTCGGCGGCGGACCGGCCGGCCTGCTGCTGGCTCGCGCCGGCGTAAAAGTCACCGTGATGGAAAAGCACGCCGACTTTCCGCGTTGACTACCGTTCCACGTCCACATTGACGGAGGTACGCGACCGCGTCGAAGATCCGGACGCCGATCGCGCGGTGGCCATGCGCGGACGCACAGTGCCGGCGCCGCCGCATTCGCGACAGCACCGGCACTGCCCTGTCCGGGGATTACCTGCCGGCTCCGGGACCGACGTTGACGCCGCCACCCGTGTTGCCGCCCAGACCGCCCTGCACCGGACCCAGGTTCACGCCGCCGCCGGTGCCGCTACCGGCACCACCGCTGACGCCGCCGGGACCGGCGTTGACGCCGCCACCCGTGTTGCCGCCCACGCCGCCCTGCACCGGACCCAAGTTAAGGTCGCCGCCGGTGCCGGTGCCGGCACCACCGCTGACGCCGCCGGGACCGGCGTTGACGCCGCCACCCGTGTTGCCGCCGACACCGCCCTGCACCGGACCCACGTTAACGCCGCCACCGGCACCACCGCCGACGCTGCCGCCGTTGTCCGGATCAGCGCTGGCCGTCCCGGCGCCCAATCCGAAAGCACCGAGCGCGCCGGCCATGGCCGCGGCAAGGATCCATCTGCGGAGGTTATGAATTGTTTCCATCGCTCTCTCCATTCGTTGCTGAATGGGGATATCCGGCTTGATCCCCCCGGGCAGACTCTCCACCCATCTGGTGTCCTCCCCGACTAGACGCCGGGGAGAGCCACCCCCGCGATGACGCTATGCGCGGTGGCGCACCTTTGCAACGTCAGTCCGTATTGGACTGGCGTACAACGCTCGAGCCCTTACTGGGCTCGTATTATTCTGGCGCAGAACGCAATACGCAGAAACGGCCAGCTGCGCATCGTCGCCTCGTTGCTGTTGATTGACCCGTATGTCCACTAACGATGCGACGAGAATCGTTGAGGCGCAGCCGGTCCGACTGGTGTATCAATAGCTAACCGGCGATCACGAATTGCGCGCCGGCATGCTTGTGAGCCACGAACCCGCCGACGTGGCGGGCGCGGCGCATCAACGCGATGCCCCTGCCGATGAGGCAGTCCAGCAAAGCCTCGTGGCGTGGGCCACCACTAGCACAGCGGGCATCACCACTATGGCCTGCAATACAAAGGCCACACCTCAAAGTCACAGCTCGTGTCGTCCCACCAAGCACGCCGATGCCAGGTGCGGGAAGGGCGGGCGCGACGCTTATCAGCAAAATCATGGACGGCGAGCAGGTCGACAGTCGATGATGTCGAAATGGTGTTGCACGCTCAACCCGCCGACCAGCCGGCCGACGCCGTCCCCGAGGAAGCCCTCGAAACGGCGCCGGAGAGCAGCCGCGAATCGGCTTTGGCGTCGCCGCTCGATTTCAGCGCGCCCGCACCCTTTGCGTCCACGGGAGCGCTGCGCAACCCGTTTCCGCCGATCGCCGATTACGCGTTTCTGTCCGACTGGGAGACGACCTGCCTGATCTCGCCGGCCGGTTCGGTGGAGTGGCTGTGCGTACCCAGGCCGGACTCGCCCAGCGTGTTCGGCGCGATCCTGGACCGCAGCGCCGGGCATTTCCGGCTGGGCCCCTACGGCGTCTCGGTGCCGTCGGCGCGCCGGTACCTTCCCGGCAGCCTCATCATGGAGACCACCTGGCAGACCCACACCGGCTGGCTGATCGTGCGCGACGCGCTGGTGATGGGGCCCTGGCACGACCTCGAACGTCGCTCGCACACGCACCGTCGCACCCCGATGGACTGGGACGCCGAGCACATCCTGCTGCGCACGGTGCGCTGCGTCAGCGGCACCGTCGAACTGATGATGAGCTGCGAGCCGGCGTTCGACTACCACCGCGACACCGCGGTCTGGGACTACTCGGCCAACGCGTACGGCGAGGCCGTCGCGCGAGCGGGCCGCCAACCCGACACCCACCCGACGCTGCGGCTGACCACGAACCTGCGCATCGGTATCGAGGGCCGGGAGGCCCGGGCGCGCACCCGGATGACGGAGGGCGACGACGTCTTCGTCGCGCTCAGCTGGACCAAGCACCCGGCACCGCAGACCTACGCCGAGGCCGCGGAAAAGATGTGGCAGACCACCGAGTGCTGGCGGCAATGGATCAACATCGGCAACTTCCCCGACCATCCGTGGCGGGCCTACCTGCAGCGCAGCGCGCTGACGCTGAAGGGCCTGACCTATTCCCCCACCGGCGCGCTGCTGGCGGCCAGTACCACGTCGCTTCCGGAAACGCCCCAGGGGCAACGCAATTGGGACTATCGCTACGCCTGGGTTCGCGACTCGACGTTCGCGTTGTGGGGCCTCTACACGCTGGGACTGGACCGCGAGGCCGACGATTTCTTCGCCTTCATCGCCGACGTGTCCGGCGCCAACAGCAACGAGCGCCATCCGCTGCAGGTGATGTACGGGGTGGGAGGCGAACGCAGCCTCGTCGAAGACGAGCTGCACCACCTGACCGGCTACGACCACGCCCGGCCGGTGCGGATCGGCAACGGCGCCTACGACCAAGTGCAGCACGACATCTGGGGCTCGATCCTGGATTCGTTCTACCTGCACGCCAAGTCACGCGAGCAGGTTCCCGAAACCCTGTGGCCGGTGTTGAAGAAACAGGTCGAGGAGGCGATCGCGCATTGGCGCGAGCCCGACCGCGGAATCTGGGAGGTGCGCGGGGAGCCGCAACATTTCACGTCGTCGAAGGTGATGTGTTGGGTGGCCCTGGACCGCGGGTCCAAGCTGGCCAAGCGACAGGGTGAGAAGAGCTATGCCCAGCAATGGCGGGACATCGCCGAGGAGATCAAGGCCGACATACTGAAGCACGGCGTGGACTCCCGCGGCGTGTTCACCCAGCGCTACGGCAGCGACGCGCTGGACGCCTCGCTGCTGCTGGTGGTGCTGACCCGATTCCTGCCGCCCGACGATCCGCGGGTGCGCAACACGGTGCTCGCGATCGCCAACGAGCTCACCGAGGAAGGCCTGGTGCTGCGCTACCGGGTCGAGGAGACCGACGACGGGCTGTCCGGCGAGGAGGGCACTTTCACGATTTGCTCGTTCTGGCTGGTGTCGGCGCTGGTCGAGATCGGCGAGGTGGCGCGTGCCAAGCGGCTCTGCGAGCGGTTGTTGTCCTACGCGAGCCCGCTGCACCTCTACGCCGAGGAGATCGAGCCACGCACCGGCCGGCACCTGGGCAACTTCCCGCAGGCGTTCACCCACCTGGCGTTGATCAACGCGGTGGTGCACGTGATCCGCGCCGAAGAGGAATCCGACGGCTCTGGGATGTTCCAGCCCGCCAACGCGCCGACGTAGAGGGTCAGCTCACCGTCAGGGCCACCGGCTCGTATGCCCTTGCGCTGCACGGTTTTTGGCTGAATCTTCGGAACGCCGGCCGTGAACCCACTGAACGGGCCCGACATTCTTGGTCCGCACGCTGGCGAAGCCGTGGTCCATCAGAATGTCTCCGACCTCGTCTTGGGTGAACACGTAAGGATCGAGGCTCGGTAACCTGCGCCAGAATCGGGCGGCATGGCGAACGACGGGAACCACGACGGCCAACTGTCCGCCCGGTCGCAGCACCCGCGCCATCTCGGCCAGCGCGGCAGCCGGGTCCGGCATGAATTGCAGCACGCCGATCGAGACGACCCCATCGACCGTCTCATCGCGCAGCGGAAGCTGCTGTGCGTCCGCGCGTAGGAAGCCGACCTCTGGCAACGATTGCGCGCGGACCGCGCGTGCCAACATCGCAGCGGAGCGATCAACGCCCAGCACCAGTGCGCCCGGGCCCGCGGCGCGGGCCAGGGACGCGGTGACGCTCGCGGGTCCGCAGCCGACGTCCAGGATGATCCCGCCCGGCGGCATGTCGAGCCACTCGACTGGCGGCTCGAAAGCGCGGACCAGCTTGCGCAGCACTGCCTGGGCGTTGTCGTAGACCATCGCCGCAACCGGCGAGGCCCATAACGCCTGGATTGGCCCGGTTTTGTTCGGCGACACGGAGCGTTCTCCCGCCGATTCAGCGGCCAGCAGATCGAGGTAGCCGTTTGTGACCTCCGGCTCGACGGGAGGTTCGGCGAGCAGTTCCAGCGCCCTGCGTAACGCCAAAGGCAAAGCGGTGGTCAAATCGCTCACCTAACTTCTTCGAGTGCGTTAATTAAGTTTTCTTCGAAAGCGTTAATTTGACGCACCGATAATTCGCGATTGTTATTAGGCGTACGATCAATTCGTGCTCCTTATTAGACTGACGGTAAATTCGTCCGGCTTATTAGACTCGCGAGCAATTATGGACCCGAGTTAGCAAACTTGATAACCATGTTGGAGCCTACGCCAAAGGGCCGAAGAGGTCGACTGGCGAGTTTGGTGGCACCGTATGAGACCGACACGACGAAGGCGACCACGATCACCGACCGAAAACGCGCGAGCCGCTGTCGCTGGTTTCTGTCGGACCATCGTGCATCAGGACGCAACCCATTCCCCGAGCAGCGCGTCGGAATCGACGCCATGTCATGTCGCGACTGACGCATTCTAAGTTGCTGTGTGCCACTCGAAGCGCTGTCTTCCGCTTGCCACGGGCGCGCTCAGTCGCGCGCGCCCAATTCCGGCCCGAGCCAAAGACGGACACGGTTAGGCCTTGTGCAGCGAGAGCGATGTGAGCCATGATGAGCTGGGAGAGAGAGGAAGTTACAGAGACGATTCGGCGGCGGTTACCACGCTCGCCCCTCCTACGACACGCGGGTGCTGCACCGGTTGGAGGATGCGATGGACGAGTTTGCGGCCCATCCGGAGACAGTGTTGCTCGCGTCCACCGCCGCCGAAGGCAATCGCAATGCCGATGGCCCGCCTACCGGGTCGGCATTTGTCCGGGTGCTCAGCGCCCATAAGCGCATTTCCGGATTTGCACCATTCGCCCCGTCGGGCCCCACCCACCCTCCAACGTGTGGCCCGAAATCCTGTGCTACGACCACAGGAAGCCAGCTCATTACGCCGCCGGAAAAGCGTGGGAATGCCGATCTCCATACCGGTATCTGGCAAACTATATTTAAACTCATCGGGCTCATTTATTGTTCCATGACGCCGTCCCGGGGTGGACAGACCTCGGGATGATTTTGCGAGCGCGAATTACGTACGCCACCGCATAACCAGCGCCCAAAAATTCTATCCGGTTATGAGAGGTGCGATGATGATATCCCCGAGTTCAAATCTTTTGCCGGACACATTCGTTTCCCAACGTTCGGTACTTGTCGATCTCTGTGAGTCAATCGAAGGCAAATCGGCAGCCATACCGGTCATTCGGGCTCGTTCGACGCTCGACGCGCGTGAGATCGCCGCCGCAGGTCGCGCCGAATCGGCAATGGCCCCAGATGTGGCGGGCACGGTCGTACCGATCGTCATGCAGGAGCCGCAGGACGTGTTAGCCGGGCTTTTCGCCGTGGCGCTTTCCGGCGGAGTGCCACTTGTGCTGTCCGGTTCACGAAGCTATGAGCCCGCTGCGTCGGTGCAAAGACGCATTAACGAGATCGCCGAAAAGGTCAATGCTCGATTCGTCTACCTGCACGGAACGTGGCAACAGGTATCAAAGCACTCACAGCCCGACGTCGCTCACGAGGAAACGGCCTTTTTACAGTTCAGCTCGGGCAGTGTCGGCAGCCCTCGGCCGCTGCGGATATCACATCGCGCCATCAGCGCTCAATTGGAGATATTGGCGGATGCCACCGCGGCCGGATCGGACGACGTGGCGGGAACATGGCTGCCGCTGTCGCATGACATGGGACTCGTCGCCACGTTGCTCGCCCTATGGCTTGGGCGCCCGTTGTTGTTGTGGAGCCCCGAAGAGTTCCTGACCGCGCCGGCCCAGTGGATCGAGCAAATGGCGACTCACCGAGTGGGCTTTTGGCCGGTCATTCCCGCGGGGATGCATATCGCGACCAAGGCATTGGCATCGCGAGGCCGCCGCCTCGGCGCGCTGCGGGCCGTGCTCGTCGGCGCCGACGTCATACGCCCCAATGTCTTAACGGCGTTCGAATCAACGGCCGGATGCGGCGAAAATGTCGTGCGGCCGTGCTACGGCCTAGCCGATGCGACGCTGATGGTGACCTGCGCTCCCGGGGATCGGCACTGGCGGACGGTGGATGCGCCCGAAACCGCCGATCGCAGCGAGCGATATACCCGACTCGTGTCTGTTGGCCCACCCGCGCCCAACACCGACGTATGGATCGAGGTCGGGGGGCATCCGGTCGGCGAGCGCATCATCGGCGATGTAGTCGTGCGATCAGCGTCTCGCTGCTCGGGCCCCTTCGGAGGCGAAATCATCCCCGCTTCGGTTCCGGTGCACACCGGCGACCTCGGCTTCATCGCTGACGGTGAACTGGTCTTTACCGGTAGGGCGGCCGAAGTGGTGCGGGTCGCCGGTCAGGATTTTCTGCCAACCGAGGTGGAAGACTTCCTGGTCCGGACGGGCTTCGGCAAAACGGGGCGCGTTGCGGTAGTCGGAGTCGACCACGACGCAGCGACCCAAATGGTTGCAGTGATCGAAAGCGGATCCGACATCAGCGATGAGGCGGCAATGGCCTGCCGTCGCGAGCTGCTGGGAGCCGCCAGAGCGGCCGGTCTGCCGCTAACAGGAGTCAGATTCGTACCGCGGAACTGGCTAAGCAAGACAACCAGCGGCAAGCTGCGCCGGCGCCGCATTGCCGCAGATCTCATGGAGGCGGGCAATGACCGGCTCTGTCAACGCGTCACACAATGACCAACCCGAGATTCACGCTGCGGGAAAAACGGCGCCGGCAAGCAGCACGCCGCTAACCCGTGAGCGCGTGATCGCCGAGATCATCCGTGCCGCACGCGCCATGCGCCCGTCCTTTTCTGAGCGGGAACTAAATGATCAGACAAACCTGTCGCTGGACTTGGGCCTCGAGTCGGCGTCCCGGGTGGAGCTCCTGTTAGAAGTCGAACGCGCTCTCGACGTCGCCTTGGATATTGGAGAAGTGGTGGTGTTTGTCGAGCTCACGATCGGCGAGCTCGCCAATCTCGTTGTGCCCAAAGGCGAAGACGAGGGCACGGACCGCGGTAGTCGCCTTCACCGGGTAAACCCGAAAACTTCATAGCCGGATTGACGGCATCAGCGGTTTGGGAGGTAGTCGTGTCGGACGGTCGCATCGCAGCATCATCTGCGCAAGAGGCTTTATGGTTTGCCCAGAGATTAGTCCCCGATCCGCCAAATAATATCTCCTGCCACCTTGAAATCGTGGGCCCACTTGATCACCGCGTCATGGCGAAAGCTTTGCGTGACTTCTGCTGCGAAGCAACGACTTTGCGTGTCACCTTTGCTCAAGACGAAGCCGGACTGCGCCAAACGCAGCGCGACCCGGACGCCTGGGAACCGGATTACTTCGATGTCAGCCATACGGATAACCCGGAATCCGCTGGACGCATAATCATATCGGCGATGACTCATCGCGCGTTCGACCTAAGTCACGATATCTTGTACCGCGCCGGGCTGATCAAGCTAGATGAGACGCGCCATACGCTATTCGTGGTAGTCCACCACATCGTGTGTGACGGATTTGGGCTACTCGTTGCCGTCCGGCGCATAGCGGAGGTGTACACGGCCGCGACGTCGGGCGTCAGCCCTTCCCGATCCAAGTTTTGCAGTCCCGAAGTGATCGCCAGCGACGATTTGGAATATAGATACTCCAAGCGCTTTGTTTCAGATAAAGAATTCTGGGTCAATTACACGGCCGCTTGGCCCGAGCCGCTGGCAATCTCCGCACGCCCAAATTTCCCGCAACCGCCGACGTTGCATCAAAGCTTGGCCCTGACCGGACACGATGCGACTCGCCTCAGAACGGCTGCGGGTCGCGTTGGCCAGTCCCTGCCGCGTTTTTTGACCGGGTGTCTGACCGGTTTCTTTAGCCGGGCGTCTTCGCCATCGGAGTTTTCGATTCGACTAGCGGTCGCCAACAGGTTCGGCGTCGCGTGGAGCACGCCGTGCATGCTCTCAAACGTTGTTCCGGTGCGGATCAACATGGCGCCAGGAATCCGATTCGCTGATTTTGCGAAATCACTGGATCGAGAGATCAGCACGCTGGTTGCCCATGCCCGATATCAGATCTCAGCCATTCAGCGCGATGTCGGCCTGTCGAACGGACAAAAAAACCGATTTGGACCCGTCGTCAATGTTCTGCCATTCTTCGGGAACATCGAATTTGGCGAAAGCCGTGGAGTTTTTCGGGGCGCCTCTTTCGGAGCCTGTGATGATCTCCTGATCTCGGCATATTACGACACGCGTGAAGACGACACGGGCCAGCCCGGTGATGTTTATGTCCAACTTGATGCAAACGGGCTGCTGTATGCGAAGCAGGATCTGTTCCGTTTGACAGCTCAGCTGACGTCTTTTTTGCATGCGGTGTCGGTTGATCCGGAGCGGCGGATCGATCAGATCGAGATCATCGATGCGGTCGAACGCGACCAGGTCGTGAACCGGTGGAACGACACCGCCACCCCCATACCGCAAGGCAGCGTGCCAGAACTGTTCGCCGCCCAAGCCGCCCGCACACCCCACGCGCTCGCGGTCGAAGACGACGACGAAACCCTCACCTATCACCAACTCGACGCTCGGGCAAACCATCTCGCCGCCCAACTGACCACCTATGGAGCCCGACCCGAAACCATCGTCGCGGTCGCACTGCCCCGCTCCACCCGATTGGTCACCGCACTGCTGGCCATCGCCAAAACCGGCGCCGCCTACCTACCCATCGACCCGAACTACCCCAGCCAACGCACCGCATACATGCTCACCGACGCCGCCCCCCAACTACTGATCACCGACACCGCCACCGTCCCAACGCTGCCCGACACCGACCTACCCCGACTCATCCTCGACACCATCGACCCCCCCACCCCACACGAC